>NZ_JBSKHU010000021.1:0-576 GCF_057128705.1 Pseudomonas salicis | reverse complement strand
AAGCAAGCGCGCATGACGCTGGAAATCGCCCTCATGGCCGACGGCGTCAAGCCTGCCGATGTCTACACGGTACTGGCGACCAAGGCGGGTCAGGATCGCGCCTTCGCCAAGCTGGATGAGATCAAGCCCCACATCCAATGGTGGGAAACCGGTGCTCAACCCCTTGAATGGCTGTCGTCCGGCAGCGTTGCGGTCACGGCCGCCTATAACGGTCGGATCGCCATCGCCAATCAGCAAGGCGGACACTTCCCCCTGATCTGGAACCAGCAGCTCTACAGCATGGATTACTGGACGATCATCAAGGGCACGCCAAACCTCGCAGACAGCTACGCCCTGCTCGACTACATGGTCAGCCCCAAAGCCCAGACCGCCTTCGCTCAAGCGATCCCCTACGGCATCGTCAACGCCAAAGCCCAGGCTGCACTGGACAAGCAGACGCTGAGCAATCTGCCCACAGCCCCCGCGAACCTGGAAAACGCCCTGTTGCTCGACACGCCGTTCTGGGTCAACTACGAGGAAGACCTGATGGCGCGCTTCACCAATTGGGCGGCGAAGTAAGCCCGTCCTTTGCTTGAA
>NZ_JBSKHU010000020.1:0-608 GCF_057128705.1 Pseudomonas salicis | reverse complement strand
AGGTCGATGACCGGCGCGGCGTTGGCCTTGACCGAAATCACCGAGTTTGCAGTACCGGTGTGCGTGCCCGTGCCGCCGTCATCGACGGTGACTTTCACGGTACGGTCGCCCGTGGTGGTGTCGGTGGTGCTGAAGGTGATGCGCTGGATTGCGGTGGCGTAATCAGCCTGCGAAGCGGTGCCGGTCAGCTCGATGTGCGTCGCGGTCGATTTGGATGCATCGACTGTGATGCCCGTTGGCAGTGTGCCTACGGTCAACTTGTCACCGGTTTTGGAACCAGTGCTGATGTCGATCACGGCGCCTTTGATGGTGGTGCCATCCGGATCGGTGATCAGCGTGGTCGGCGCGGCAATCGCAACGCCGGTGTGACCCTGAGTTGCGGTCGCAGCGAAGTCATTGCCTGCGGCGGTTGGGCCGTTGAGGTCGATCACCGGAGCATCGTTAACCAGCACCATTTTCACGGTGGTGGTCGCGCTGCCGACAGCGTTCGAGCCGCTGCCATCGTCAACTTTCACCGTCACGGTACGGTCGGCAGGGCTTGGGTTGTTGCTGGTGTTGCTGAACGTGATGTTCTTGATCGCGTTCTGGACGTCAGCGAGGGTGGTCGC
>NZ_JBSKHU010000019.1:0-612 GCF_057128705.1 Pseudomonas salicis | reverse complement strand
ATCGGACGCGGTCAGGAACCGTCTGTTTATCCTGACGACGTCACCTTTGAGTTTGGCAAAGCCATCGTGCATGCCGTAGGCCGCGACGTGACGCTGATTGCCACCGGCAGCATGCTGCACCCGACCCTGGAAGCCGCCAAAGCACTGACCGAAAGCGGTCTTGCGGTCGGCGTGATCGACATGCACACCCTCAAGCCCATCGACCGCGAGGCGATCGTGAACGCTGCCGCTGGAACGAACCTGCTGATCACCGTGGAAGAGCACAACGTGCTCGGCGGACTGGGGGGCGCTGTGGCCGAAGTGCTGGCCGATGAGGGCGCCGGTGTGCGTCTGATTCGCCATGGCATTCATGACGAATACAGCCTTATTGCGCCGCCGACCCATCTCTATCGGCATTACCGGCTGGACGCGGCAGGCATCGAAGCGGTGACCCGCGAGGCCTTGGCCAACGTTTCAGGCAAGGAGCAGCGCCATGTCGGCTAATCAAGCGTGGTATGCCCGTGCCGAAAAAGTGCTGCCAGGTGGTCATCTCAGTCCCAGCCGCAAGCTTGGACAACCCTATGCGTTCGTTCGCGCAGAAGGGGCGTATCTCTTCGACGCCGACGGTCATCG
>NZ_JBSKHU010000018.1:0-1000 GCF_057128705.1 Pseudomonas salicis | reverse complement strand
CCCTCGCAACCCTTCAACGCCGCCTCGATTTCACCGGCCTCGATGCGGAAACCGCGAATCTTTATCTGGTGATCGATGCGGCCCAGGTACTCCAAGAGGCCTTCGCTGTTCAGACGCACGCGGTCGCCGCTGCGATAAATGCGTTCACCGGCTCGGAACGGGTGCGGCAGAAAGCGTTCGGCCGTGGCGCCCGGACGGTCCAGATAGCCCCGTGCGACAGCGCCGCCGAGAAACAGCTCACCGGCGATGCCTTGGGGCAGCGGGTTCAAATCCGCGTCCATCACGTAACCCTGACGGTCACCGACCAGATCACCAATCGGCGCGTAGGCCGTGGTGAAGTCTGCCGTTTCAGAGGACGCCAGCCACAACGTCGGCGTAACCACGGTTTCGGTCGGGCCGTAGCCGTTGATGATCCACAGCGGCTGCAAATTGCGAATCACGTCATGGAGCATTTCGCGGCTGAAGGCTTCACCGGCGAAGCAATAGGTTTTCACCCCCGGCCCCTTGCCCTGCAAACCGGCCCAGTCGGAGAGCTGGCGCAGATAACTCGGCGGGAACGAGGCCACGGTGATGCCTTCGCGAATCAGCGTGTCGTAGGTCTGTTCGACGCTCCACAGTTCCTGGTCGCGCAAGACCACACGAGCGCCGTAACACATCGGCATCATCCAGCCTTCATGAGCGCCGTCGAAGCTGATCGACAGGAAGTGAAATTTCCGGTCTTCGGCGGTGAAGCGGTAGCGCTCACCGATGGTCTGGATGTGCATCGAAATATCAGCGTGGGCGATGGCCGCGCCTTTGGGTTTGCCGGTCGAGCCCGAGGTGTAGATCAGGTACGCCAGCTGTTGCGGATGAATCGTGACGTTTGGCGCCGTTTCTGGCTCAGCCGAAACATCGAGCTGATCCAGATTGAGCAACGGCACGTCGCCCACTGGCACGCGGTCCAGCGCCGCGTCGTGGGAGATCAGCAGCTTCACGCCGCCGTCTTCCAGCATGTAGCGCA
>NZ_JBSKHU010000017.1:0-1445 GCF_057128705.1 Pseudomonas salicis | reverse complement strand
GGATACCCAATCTCCGCCAGCGCCTTCGGCACCAGATGCCGCTCATCTTCCGGCACCACCAACCCCGCCACGACCCGCCCGTCCGCAGCCCCATGATTACGGTAGTGAAACATCGAGATATTCCACTTCCCGCCCAGCTTATTCAGAAAGTTGAACAACGCCCCCGGCCGTTCCGGAAACTCGAACCGGAACACCACTTCATCACTGACCCGCTCCGAATGCCCGCCCACCATGTGCCGCAAATGCAGTTTGGCGAGTTCGTTGTCGGTCAGGTCCAGCACCGGGAAGCCTTGCTCGGTGAGGCTTGCGATCAGCGCCTTGCGCGGGTCGTTCTCGGGGTGGGTCTGCACGCCGACGAAGATGTGCGCCTCGCGGTCGGTGTGGTAGCGGTAGTTGAATTCGGTGATCTGGCGCTTGCCCACGGCTTCGCAGAACGCCTTGAAACTGCCAGGCTGTTCGGGAATGGTCACGGCAATGATTGCTTCGCGGCCTTCGCCCAGCTCGGCGCGTTCGGCAACGTGGCGCAGGCGGTCGAAGTTGACGTTGGCGCCGGACTCGATGGCGACAAACGTCTGGCCTTTGACCTCGTACTGTTCGACGTACTTCTTGATCCCCGCTGCCCCCAAAGCGCCCGCAGGCTCGGTGATCGAGCGGGTGTCGTCGTAGATGTCCTTGATGGCCGCGCAGATTTCGTCGGTGCTGACGGTGATGACTTCGTCGACGTAATCCTTGCAGATGTCGAACGTGTGCTGGCCGATCTGCGCCACAGCCACGCCGTCCGCAAACAGCCCGACCTGCTGCAACACCACGCGCTCGCCGTAGGCCATGGCCTGTTGCAGGCAGTTGGAGTCGTCCGGCTCGACGCCGATCACCTTGATCTCCGGCCGCAGGTATTTCACATAGGCCGCGATGCCTGCGATCAGCCCGCCACCGCCCACCGGGACGAAGATCGCGTCCAGTCGGCCGGGGTGCTGACGGAGGATCTCCATCGCTACCGTGCCTTGCCCGGCGATGGTGTCAGGGTCGTCGTAGGGGTGAATGTAGACGTAGCCTTTTTCCTCGACCAGCTTCAGGGAATACGCCAGCGCCTCGGGAAACGAGTCACCATGCAGTACGACCTTTCCGCCGCGCGAACGCACGCCCTCGACTTTGATTTCCGGGGTGGTTTTCGGCATCACGATCGTGGCCGACACCCCCAGTGTTTTCGCCGCCAGCGCCAGGCCCTGTGCATGGTTGCCCGCCGACGCCGTGACCACGCCCCGCGCCAGTTCTTCCGCGCTCAGCTGCGCCAGCTTGTTGTAAGCGCCGCGAATCTTGAAGGAGAACACCGGTTGCAAATCTTCCCGCTTGAGCAAGACCGTGTTGCCGAGCCGTTCGGACAGCTGTCGAGCGCCGTGTAGCGGGGTTTCGATGGCGACGTCGTAGACGCGGGAGGTGAGGATTTT
>NZ_JBSKHU010000016.1:0-1514 GCF_057128705.1 Pseudomonas salicis | reverse complement strand
ACGGCATGCACGATGGCTTTGCCAAACTCAAAGGTGACGTCGTCAGGATAAACAGACGGTTCCTGACCGCGTCCGATGCGGAAATAAATCGGCTGCGGATGGTGAATCGACGCGCGAATCGCGGCTGCCAGCTGCGGACCGTCTGCCGGAGCAACCACCGTGAGATCGGCGATGCTGCGCATGATCGCGATGTCTTCAGTGGCGTGGTGCGAGGTGCCATAAAAGCCGAGGCTGATGCCGGTGTGATGGCCGATCAGACGCACCGGCAACGCCGAATACGCCACGTCCATGCGGATCTGTTCACAGCACAACAACGCCAGGAATGACGCAAAGGTCGCCACGAACGGCATGGTCCCGGTGGTGGCGATCCCGGCTGCGGCGCTGACCATGTTCTGCTCGGCGATACCAAACTGGATAAACAGATCCGGGTGTTTCTCGGCGAAGCGGTTCAGGCCGTTGGAGTATTGCAGGTCGGCCGTCGCGACAGCGATGGGATGGCCGTCGGCAACCAGATCCAGCAGCCCTTCCGATAAATAATCGAGCCCCGGATTGATCGCGTTCAGTTGGCGGTACTGCCAGCTTTTCGGGTTGACTGGCGCACTCATTGAACACCTCCATTGGCTTTGATTTCTTCGATGGCCAGCACTTCGTCTTCCGGGGCAAGCCAGCCCAGATGCCAGCCGGGTTCGGTTTCCATGTACTCCACACCCTTGCCCTTGGCGGTCAGGGCGATCACGCAGACCGGACGTTCCCGCGCAGGCTCGGCTTTCAACTCGCGGAACAACGTCGCCACGGCGGCCACGTCATGGCCGTCCACTTCCCGGACGTCCCAGCCGAAGGCCCGCCATTTGTCTGCCAGCGGTTCGATACCCACGACGTCATCGACCTTGCCGTCGAGCTGATAGCCGTTGCGATCGACGATGGCGATCAGGTTGCCGGTCTTGTGATGCGCAGCCGCCAATGCGGCCTCCCAGACCTGCCCCTCTTGCATCTCGCCATCGCCCAGCAGCACGTAGACGTCGAATGCATTGCCCCGCAAACGCCCGCCCAGCGCCATGCCCAGGCCGCCCGACAACGCATGGCCAATGGACCCCGAACTGAAATCAACCCCCGGCACCTTGCGCATGTCCGGGTGATCGCCCAGTGGGCTGCCTAGCCGCGTGTAGTCATCCAGCCAGGCCTTGTCGAAGAAATCCCAGTCGGCCAACAGCGGGTAGAGGCCGACGGCAGCGTGGCCCTTGCCCATCAGAAACCTGTCGCGTCCCGGCCATTTCGGCTCGCCGCGTTTCAGGCGCATGGCGTCGTAGTACAGCGCGGAGAAAATCTCGGCACACGAAAACACCGAGGTGTAGTGGCCAACCTTGGCGATGGAAATCAGCCGCACCGTCTCCAGGCGCACGAACAGTGCGCGCTCTTTCAGACGAGCGATCTGCTCGGGCGTCAACGGCGTTACGGGATCACGAACCGCGCGATTTTCAGCGGGCATGAGGGCACTCCTGAGTGGGTTGATCGAG
>NZ_JBSKHU010000015.1:0-2581 GCF_057128705.1 Pseudomonas salicis | reverse complement strand
GCGCGCATCGAAGCGGAAGGCGCCGACACCATCGCCGCGTTCATCTCGGAACCGGTGATGGGCGCCGGTGGCGTGATTGTCCCTCCTGCGGGCTACTTCGCAGGTGTTCAGGCGCTGCTGAAGAAGCACGACATTCTGTTTCTGGCCGACGAAATCATCTGCGGGTTTGGCCGCACCGGTCGCTGGTTCGGGCATCAGACCCTGGGCTTTGCGCCGGACATGATGGCGTGCGCCAAGAGCCTGTCATCGGGTTATCAACCCATCTCGTGCGTGGTGGTCGCGGGGAATGTCTATCAGGCCATTGAAGAGCAGAGCCAGCAATTGGGTGGTTTCGGCCACGGCTTTACCTACTCGGGCCATCCGGTGGCGGCCGCAGTAGCGCTGGAAACCCTGACCGTCTACCAGGAAATGCATTTGCCTGAGCGCACCGAGGAGCTGGGCCGCCTGCTGCATCAGCAACTGGAACCGCTGCTGGCACACCCGCTAATCGGCGAGCTGCGCGGCATCGGCCTGGTGGCCGGGCTGGAACTGGTCGCGGACAAAACGACCCGTGCGTCCTTTGCAGCGCACATCGGCATCGGCGCCCAAGTCGAGCGGGCGGCCCGGGAACAAGGCCTGATCGTACGCAACATGGGGGACTCCATCGCCCTCGCGCCGCCCTTCATCATTACCGCCGAAGAGATCGCCGAACTGGTCGCCCGCCTGACGCGCGCGCTGGATGTCGTCGCTCTGGCCAACGGGTTCTCACTGTGATGAACGCCAAGGCCGCTGTCCCTCAAACCACTCTGCCGTTGATCGAGTTCAAAGGCGTTCAGAAAAGCTATGACGGCAAGACGCTAGTCATCAAGGATCTGAATCTCGGCATCAGTCGGGGCGAATTCCTGACCCTGCTCGGCGCTTCGGGCTCCGGCAAAACCACAACGCTGATGATGCTCGCTGGTTTCGAAACTCCGACCCGGGGCGAGATTCTCATGGGTGGCACGCCGATCCAGAAAAAACCGGCTCATCAGCGAGGCATGGGCATGGTGTTTCAGAATTACGCGCTGTTCCCGCACATGAGTGTCGAGGAAAACCTCGCCTACCCCCTGAAAATGCGCGGCCTCAATCGCACAGATCTACAGGCCAAGGTCAAGCGCGCCATCGACATGGTGCAGCTGCATGGCATGCAGCAACGGCGCATCACCGAGCTTTCCGGTGGCCAGCAGCAGCGCGTGGCCCTGGCCAGGGCGATGGTCTTTGAGCCGGAAATCATCTTGATGGACGAGCCCTTGGGCGCACTGGACAAAAACCTGCGCGAGCACATGCAGTACGAGATCAAGCAACTGCACAAATCTCTGGGCGTGACCATCGTCTACGTGACCCACGACCAGAGCGAGGCGCTGACGATGTCGGATCGGGTTGCCGTGTTCCATCAGGGCGACATCGCCCAAATCGGCTCGCCCACGGCGCTCTACGAGCACCCTGAAAACGCCTACGTCGCCAACTTCATCGGCGAGAACAACGTGTTGATCGGCGCCGCCCGGCATCGCGATGAGCAGACCTGTGAAGTAATCCTGGAAAACGGGCTACAGGTCACAGGCTCCGCCAAAGCGCTCAAGGGCCTGCGATCTGAACGGGTCGAACTGGTCATCCGCCCCGAGAACATTCGCTTGGGTCCGATGGCAAGCATGCCTTGGCAGGCGACGGTGGCCGATACCGTCTACCTCGGCGACCACCTGCGGGTGCATCTGCGCCTGAGCAACCAGCAAGCGCTGATTGTGAAAGTGCCCAACAACGCCCTCTTCAAGCAACTGCGACCCGGCCAGATGACCGGCTTTGACTGGAGTACCGACGACGCCCATCTATTCGAATTGAGCTGATCTACCGCTGCACCGATAACGATAAGTCTCGACAACAATAACGATCCGAGAGGCAACCATGCACACCATCCCTGACACCGTTTAGTTCGTCACTGCCCGTTTGTGAACCTTGTCTTCCATTTCCATCCTCAAACAGCAGGAGGGACAAACATGTCCTCTATATTCCGTCGCACCGCACTGGTCTGTTCGATTTGCGCCGCCACCTTATTCGCCAGCCACGCCGTACAGGCCCGAGACCTGACCGCCGTCGGCTTCGGTGGCGCCACTCAGGAAGCGTTCGATAAGGCCTACTTCAAACCTTATGCAGCACAGAGCGGCAAACCCGTGGTGCAAGACACGTACGACGGCGGCATCGCCAAACAGAAAGCCATGGTCCAGGCCGGCAACCCTACGTGGGACGTGGTGCAGATGGACGAAAACGAAATGGCCCTGGCCTGCGAGCAAGGGCTGCTGGAACCCTTGGACCACAGTAAGTTGAGCAACGCCGGCGATATCCCCGCAGACAAGTTCGCACCGTGCGGCGTCGGCGCGATTGTCTGGTCGGAAGTCATGACCTACGACAACAAGAAATTCGCCAGCGACGGCCCAAAAACCTGGGCCGATTTCTGGAACGTCAAGAAATGGCCCGGCAAGCGTGGCCTGCGTAAGCAAGCGCGCATGACGCTGGAAATCGCCCTCATGGCCGACGGCGTCAAGCCTGCCGATGTCTACACGGTACTGGC
>NZ_JBSKHU010000014.1:0-3457 GCF_057128705.1 Pseudomonas salicis | reverse complement strand
GCGTCAACGGCGTTACGGGATCACGAACCGCGCGATTTTCAGCGGGCATGAGGGCACTCCTGAGTGGGTTGATCGAGGCCTGATGCGGCCTTCTTCTTACAACTTATAAGTTATATTTTGTGGAATCAACCACCGATTGACGTTTTTATTTTTTCTCGTCGAGGACTTGCGCGGCGTCAATTTCGATGTCAATCATATAAGTTATAAGTGATCAGTAACGCTCAACGAGGCTTTTCATGATGCAGGAAACCACCCTTCCCTTAACCGAACTGGCCCGCACGGACGTGCGCTTCCACCTGCATTCGCAGACCAATCTGCGGGCGCATCAGCAACAGGGCCCGCTGGTCATCGAGCGTGGATCAGGGATTTACGTGACCGATGAACACGGCCGCGATTACATCGAAGGGATGTCGGGCTTGTGGTGCGCGGGGCTTGGGTTTTCCAACCCTCGGCTGGTGGAAGCGGCGCAGCGCCAGATGGCTGTGCTGCCCTACTACCACACCTTCAACCACCGGGTGCCGAATGTGGTCGCACAGTTGGCCGAACGCATTGCCAGCCTGGTGCCGTTCGAACAGCCGAAGATTTTCTTCGCCTGTTCGGGTTCAGAAGCGAACGATTCGATGATCAAGCTCGCCTGGGCATACCATCGGGCGCGCGGCAAGGGCAGCAAGCGCAAGGTGATTGCCCACCAGAAAGGTTTTCACGGTTCGACGGTGATGGGTGCCAGCCTGTCGGGGTTGCCCAACATGCACGCGGCGTTCGGCTTGCCGCTGGAAAACAGCGTCTTGCATGTGCAATGCCCACATTTCTATCGCTACGGCATCGAGGGCGAAAGCGAAGCGCAGTTCACCGGGCGCCTGCTGCGGGAGCTGGAAGCGCGCATCGAAGCGGAAGGCGCCGACACCATCGCCGCGTTCATCTCGGAACCGGTGATGGGCGCCGGTGGCGTGATCGTCCCTCCTTCGGGCTACTTCGCAGGCGTTCAGGCGCTGCTGAAAAAGCACGACATTCTGTTCCTGGCCGACGAAATCATCTGCGGTTTTGGACGCACGGGCCGTTGGTTCGGTCATCAGACCCTGGGCTTCACGCCGGACATGATGGCCTGCGCCAAGAGCCTGTCATCGGGTTATCAACCCATCTCCTGCGTGGTGGTCGCGGGGAACGTCTATCAGGCCATCGAAGAGCAGAGCCAGCAACTCGGCGGTTTCGGCCACGGTTTTACGTATTCAGGCCACCCGGTAGCGGCCGCTGTGGCCTTGGAAACCCTGACGATTTACCAGGAAATGCATTTGCCTGAACGCACCAAGGAGCTGGGCCGTCTGCTGCACCAGCAACTGGAACCGCTGCTGGCACACCCGCTGATCGGCGAGCTGCGCGGCATCGGCCTGGTGGCGGGGCTGGAGCTGGTCGCGGACAAAACGACCCGTGCGTCCTTCCCGGCGCACATCGGCATTGGCGCGCAAGTCGAGCGGGCAGCCCGGGAACACGGCCTCATCGTGCGCAACATGGGGGACTCCATCGCCCTCGCGCCGCCGTTCATCATCACCGCCTACGAGATCGCCGAGCTGGTCGCCCGCCTGACGCGCGCGCTGGATGTCGTCGCTTTGGCTAACGGGTTGTCACTGTGATGAACGCCAAGGCCGCAGTCCCTCAAACCACCTTGCCCTTGATCGAGTTCAACGGCGTTCAGAAAAGCTATGACGGCAAATCGCTGGTTATCAAGGATCTGAATCTGGGCATCAGCCGGGGCGAATTCCTGACCTTGCTGGGCGCCTCGGGCTCCGGCAAGACCACGACGCTGATGATGCTCGCCGGTTTCGAGACCCCGACCCGGGGCGAGATTCTCATGGGTGGCACGCCGATCCAGAAGAAACCGGCCCATCAGCGGGGCATGGGCATGGTGTTCCAGAACTACGCGCTCTTCCCCCACATGAGTGTCGAGGAAAACCTGGCGTACCCGCTGAAAATGCGGGGTCTGAATCGCTCGGACTTACAGGCCAAGGTCAAGCGCGCCATCGACATGGTGCAGCTGCATGGCATGCAGCAACGGCGCATTACCGAGCTTTCCGGTGGGCAGCAACAGCGCGTCGCTCTGGCGAGGGCGATGGTCTTCGAGCCGGAAATCATTCTGATGGACGAGCCGCTGGGCGCGCTGGACAAGAACCTGCGCGAGCACATGCAGTACGAGATCAAGCAACTGCACAAATCCCTGGGTGTGACCATCGTCTACGTGACCCACGACCAGAGCGAAGCGCTGACGATGTCCGATCGGGTGGCCGTGTTTCATCAGGGCGACATCGCGCAAATCGGCTCGCCGACGGCGTTGTACGAACACCCGGAAAACGCCTATGTCGCGAATTTCATTGGCGAGAACAACGTGTTGATCGGCGCGGCCCGGCCTCGCGATGAGCAGACCTGTGAAGTGATCCTGGAAAACGGCCTGCAGGTCACCGGCTCTACAAAAGCGCTCAAGGGCCGGCGCCCTGAGCGGGTTGAGCTGGTCATCCGACCGGAGAACATTCGCCTCGGCCCCATGACAAGCATGCCCTGGCAGGCGACGGTGACCGACACCGTTTACCTCGGCGACCACCTGCGGGTGCATCTGCGCCTGAGCAATCATCAAGCGCTGATTGTGAAAGTGCCCAACAACGCGCTTTTCAAACAACTGCGACCCGGCCAGATGACCGGCTTTGACTGGAGTACCGACGACGCCCATCTCTTTGAATTGAGCTGATCCACCGCTGCACCCGATAACGATAAGTCTCGACAACAATAACGATCCGAGAGGCAACCATGCACACCATCCCTGACACCGTTTAGTTCGTCACTGCCCGTTTGTGAACCTTGTCTTCCTTTTACATCCTCAAACAGCAGGAGGGACAAACATGTCCTCGATATTCCGTCGCACCGCACTGGTCTGTTCGATTTGCGCCGCCACTTTGCTTGCCAGCCACGCCGTGCAGGCCCGAGACCTGACCGCTGTCGGCTTCGGTGGCGCCACTCAGGAAGCGTTCGATAAGGCCTACTTCAAGCCCTATGCAGCACAAAGCGGCAAACCTGTGGTGCAAGACACCTACGATGGCGGCATCGCCAAACAGAAAGCCATGGTCCAGTCCGGCAACCCCACGTGGGACGTGGTGCAGATGGACGAAAACGAAATGGCCCTGGCCTGCGAGCAAGGCCTGCTGGAACCCTTGGATCACAGCAAGCTGAGCAACGCCGCCGACATCCCCTCGGACAAGTTCGCACCGTGCGGGGTCGGCGCGATTGTCTGGTCGGAAGTCATGACCTACGACAACAAAAAGTTTGCCAGCGATGGCCCGAAAACCTGGGCCGATTTCTGGAACGTCAAGAAGTGGCCCGGCAAGCGTGGCCTGCGCAAGCAAGCGCGCATGACGCTGGAAATCGCCCTCATGGCCGACGGCGTCAAGCCTGCCGATGTCTACACGGTACTGGC
>NZ_JBSKHU010000013.1:0-5466 GCF_057128705.1 Pseudomonas salicis | reverse complement strand
GCCCACTGGCACGCGGTCCAGCGCCGCGTCGTGGGAGATCAGCAGCTTCACGCCGCCGTCTTCCAGCATGTAGCGCAAACGTTCGGTCGGGTAATCCGGGTCGAGCGGAATGTACGCGCCCCCCGCTTTCAGCACCGCCATGAACGACACCCACAAATCGACCCCACGCTCCATGGCAATTGCCACCCGCACTTCGGTGCCGATGCCGCGAGCGCGCAAGGCGTGTGCGAGCTGGTTAGCGCGGCGGTCGAACTCGGCGAAGGTCAAGCGCTGTTCGCCGTGGACCAGCGCAATCGCCTCGGGACGCAAGCGGGCGTGGTTGGCAATCAGCTCGTGAATCGGCCGATCCACGTATGGCGAGAACGGCGGCGTGTTCCATTGATCCAGCGCCGCGAGGTCGGCCTCACTGAGCAACGGCAGATCGCCGATGGCGGTGTCCGGCGCGGCGCATACGGCGTTCAGCACGGTCAACAGTTGGTCGTACAGACGCGCCACCGTGGAGGCGTCGAACAGATCGGTGGCGTAATCAAGGTAGCCGCTGAGGCGGCCGTCCTGGTGTTCGAAGGTGCCGAGCACCAGGTCGAACTGCGCACCCTTGATGTCCCACTGTTGCGCTTCAATGCTCAGGCTATCGAATTGCAGGCGCGACATGTCCGGCTGTTGCTGATGGTTGTAGCTCACCTGGAACAACGGGTTGACGCTCAGGCTGCGCGCCGGTTGCAGCGCTTCCACCAATTGCTCGAACGGCAGGTCCTGATGAGCATGGGCGCCCAACAAGTTGTCCTTCACCTGGGCCAACAATTGGGTAAACGGCTGACCGCCGCTGACCTGCGCCCGCAGCACCAGGGTGTTGACGAAGAAGCCGATCAGGCCTTGGGTGTGCAGGTCGGCACGCCCCGCCACCGGCACGCCGATGCGCAAGTCGCGCTGGCCGCTGAGGCGATACAACAGGGTGTCGAACGACGCCAGAAACAGCATGAACAGCGTCGCATCCTGCGCCTTGGCCGTGCGCCGCAGCCGGTCGGCAAGGTCCTGCGGCAAGACGAAGGCGTGACGCCCGCCCTTGCCGTCGCGCTCGACAGGGCGGGAACGGTCAGACGGCAATTCCAGAACCGGCTGCTCGTCGCCCAATGCTTCGCGCCACCAGCTCAATTGCCGCTCACGCTCACGACCGCTCAGGCAGTCCCGCTGCCAGGCGGCGTAGTCGGCGTATTGAATCGTCAGGGTCGGCAATTGCGCATCGATGCCTTGGGAGAACGCACGGTACAGCTGCGCGAAGTCGTCGAGCATGACCTGCACCGACCAGCCATCGGAGATGATGTGGTGCATGCACAGCAGCAGGCGCCATTGATCATCGGCCACCCGCGCCAGCCCTACACGCCAGGGCGCGACATCGGCGTCGAGATTGAACGGTTGGTTCATGAAGGCCTGGGCCAGCTCGGCGAAATCGGCCTCCGGCTGCGCACTGTCCCGCAAGTCATGGCGCGCGATCTGCACGGGACCGACCGGCAGAATGCGCTGCAACGGCACGCCCTGCTCTCCCGGCGCGAAGCAGGTGCGCAAGCTTTCGTGACGGGCCGCCAGCCCATTGAAGCTGCGCTGCAAGGCGTCGACCTTCAGCGTGCCGCTCAGGTTGAGCACGCACGGCAGGTTGTACGCGGCGCTCTCCGGCTCCAGTTGCGCGAGGAACCACAGCCGCTGTTGCGCGAACGACTGCGGCGCAAACTCACGCTCGACGCGGGGCAACAACACAGGCATGGCCGCTTGCTCGGCGCGGGTGTTGAGGAACTGCGCGAGATCGACCAACACCGGCGACTCGAACAGCGCCCGCAATGGCAACTCCAGCATGAGGTCGCGCCGGATCTGTGCCACCAATTGGATGGCCAGCAACGAGTGCCCGCCAAGTTCGAAGAAGTTGTCCCGACGCCCGATATGCGGGATGCCGAGCAAGTCTTGCCACAGTTCCGCCAGTGCGCTTTCGACGCCCTCCAGTGGGGCTTCGAAGGCGCGTTGTTGCAGCTGCGGTTCGGGCAAAGCTTTACGATCCAGCTTGCCGTTGGCCGAGAGCGGGAATTTTTCCAGCGTGACCAGATGGGCCGGGACCATGTAGTCCGGCAGGCGTTGTTTCAGTTGGGTGCGCAAGTGTTCTTCATCGAACACATCCGCAACGAGGTAGCCCACGAGTTGCGTACCGGTGGCGAGCTGACGGGCAATCACGACCGCTTCGCTGATCGCCGGATGGTCCAGCAACGCCGCTTCAATCTCGCCGATCTCGACCCGCAGGCCACGCAGTTTGATCTGGTGGTCGAGGCGTCCCAGGTATTCAACCGCGCCGTCCGCTCGCCAGCGCGCCAGGTCGCCGGTGCGGTACAGACGCTCGCCGTTGCCGAACGGGCTGGCGACGAAACGCTCGGCGGTCAGGCCGGGACGTTGGTGATAACCACGGGCCAGGCCGGTGCCGCCGATGTACAGCTCGCCCGGCACGCCGATGGGTTGCGGGTTGAGGCGGCTGTCGAGGATGTGAATGTGCAAGTTGGCAATCGGACGGCCAATCGGCACCGACGCGCCCGGCTCGTTCACGCAAGTCCAATGAGTCACGTCGATGGCCGCTTCGGTCGGGCCGTAGAGGTTGAACAGGCCCGCATTGGGCAGACGTTGCAGGGTTTCCCGCGACAGATCGGCAGGCAAAGCCTCGCCGGAGCAGACGATGCGTTTCAGCGAAGTGCAGCCGGAGAGGTCTTCTTGAGCCATGAACGCAGCGAGCATCGACGGGACGAAGTGCAGCGTGGTGATCGTGTGCTGTTCGATCAGAGCAGTGAGCAACGCAGGATCGCGATGATCACCGGGCTGGGCCATGACCAAACGCGCACCAACCATCAGCGGCCAGAAGAACTCCCACACCGAGACGTCAAAGCTGAAGGGTGTTTTTTGCAGCACGGCGTCAGAGGCCTCCAAGCCGTACGCGTCCTGCATCCACGCCAGACGATTGAACAGCGCCGCATGGGTGTTGCCCGCGCCCTTCGGTTGGCCGGTCGAGCCGGAGGTGTAAATCATGTACGCCAACTGCTCGGGGTGAATCTCCACAACCGGCGCTGTTACTGGTTGATCGTCGAGAGCCAGACGATTCAGATTCAGCACCTGCAAACCGTCAACAACCGGCAGGTCATCAATCACAAGATCATGGCTCAGCAACAAGCCAATCCCAGCGTCTTCCAGCATGTAGCGCAGGCGATCCGCCGGGTACTCAGGGTCCAGCGGCACATACGCAGCCCCCGCCTTCACCACCGCGTACAACGCAATAACCATTTCCACCGAGCGCAACGCCGCCACGCTGACCAGCGATTCACGCCCTACGCCCTGCCCGCGCAGGTAATGGGCAAGCTGATTGGCGCGCTGATCCAGCTGCTGATACGTCAGCACCTGATCCCCACAACGCAACGCTTCACGGTCAGGGTGCAGCTGCGCCAAACGCTCGAACTGACGATGCACGGCCCACGATTCAGCATCCCAATCCCGCGCCGTATCGTTCACCTGAACCAACTGCGCACGGTCCTGAGCATCCAGCAGTTCAAAGTCGCCAATCGCCGCCTCGGGCCGCGCCAGCAACCCCTCAAACAGCTGCACAAAACGCTGATGCAAACGCTCGACGCTGCCGTGATCAAACAGGTCCGTTGCGTAATTCCACGACCCACCCAACGAACCGTCCACGTCCTCCCAGGTGTTCAGCGCCAGGTCGAACTGGCTGCTGCCATCGTCCAGCGGCAGCACCTCGGCGGACAGGCCCGGCAGACCGGCGAGCGGCTCGAAGTCCCGTTGCTGATGGTCGTACGCCACCTGGAACAGCGGGTTGTGGCTCAGGCTGCGGTCCGGTTGCAGCGCTTCCACCAGTTGCTCGAACGGCAGGTCCTGATGGGCCTGGGCGTCGAGGGTCGTCGCCTTGGCCTGCGCCAGCACGTCGTGGAACGTCAGTTCGGCAGACACTTCGGCACGCAGTACCTGGGTGCTGACGAAGAAGCCGATCAGCCCTTCCACCTCCAGCCGCGAACGCCCGGCAATCGGTACGCCGATGCGCAGGTCGTTCTGCCCGCTCAGACGATGCAACAGCACTTGATAGGCCGACAGAATCGCCATGAACGGCGTGACGCCCTCAGCCTTGGCGAACGTGCGCAGTCGCTGGCTGAACGCGGCATTGAAGCCGAACAGCAGGCGATCACCCTGATAACTTTGCTGCGCCGGACGCGGCCGGTCGGTGGGCAATTCCAGCACCGGGTGCTCGTCACCCAGCTGCTGTGTCCAGTACGCCAGTTGGCGCTCGCCCACACCCGCTGCCAGCCACTCGCGTTGCCAGACCGCAAAGTCTGCATATTGCACGGGCAACGGCGCCAGATTCGGCGAACGGTTTTCCAGCGCAGCACGGTACAGCTCGCTGAATTCCTGCAACAGCACGTGAACCGACCAACCGTCAGAGATCATGTGGTGCAGGCACAGCAGCAGCCGCTGTTCATCCGCCGCCACCCGCACCAGCGCCAGACGCCAGACCGGGCTGTGCGAAAGATCAAAGGGGCGTTTGACGAAGGTCTGCGCCAGTTTGTTGAATGCGGTTTCGACATCGGCCTCGTGGCGGATGTCCAGACGTTCGATCTGCACCGCACTCGCCGGTTCGATCTGCTGCAACGGCACGCCGTCGCCCGCGACGAACCGGGTGCGCAGCACTTCATGACGTGCCGCCAGCCCATCGAACGCCGACTGCAATGCGTCCTCGTTCAGGTTGCCACGCAGGCGCACGGCGCCCGGCAAGTTGTAGGCGTGGCCGCCCGGTTGCAATTGATCGAGGAACCACAGCCGCTGTTGCGAGAAGGACTGCACGGCACGGGTCGCATGACGCGAGGTCAGCGCCAGTTGCTTACCCGGTTGTTCAATCTGCGCGATGCGCAGGGCGAAATCCGCCAGACGCGGCGCGTCGAACAACGCCCGCAGCGGCACGCTCAGGTCGTGTTCATGGCGCAAGCGCGAGATCAGTTGCATCGCCAGCAACGAATGGCCACCCAGTTCGAAGAAGTGATCGTTGCGACCGACGGCTTCGAGGCCCAGCAGCGCTTGCCACGACGCGGCGAGCTGCTGTTCCAGCGAGCCTTGCGGCGCCTGATAGTCGCTGGAACTGACCTGCGGGTCCGGCAGCGCGTTGCGGTCGAGCTTGCCGTTGGGCAGTTGCGGCAGGCGCGCCATGACGATGATGTGCGCCGGAATCATGTACTCCGGCAGGGTCACTTTCAGTTGCTGTTTGATCTGCTCGTCGTTCAGGTCGTTGCCGGCCACATCACCGCCAACATAGCCCAGCAGCTGTTTGCCGCTCGCCCCGTCACGGACGATGACCAACGCCTCCCGCACACCCTCGCAACCCTTCAACGCCGCCTCGATTTCACCGGCCTCGATGCGGAAACCGCGAATCTTTATCTGGTGATCGAT
>NZ_JBSKHU010000012.1:0-5509 GCF_057128705.1 Pseudomonas salicis | reverse complement strand
TCGGCGATACATCGTTTCACTTCTGAGTTCGGGATGGGATCAGGTGGTTCCAATGTTCTATGGTCGTCAAGAAATTCGGGTACCAAGTCGTGGCCAGCGGCCTCGCCTCAGCAAATCAGGTATGTGATCAGGTCGTTCGTCTGTGCTGCAAACTTTCGGTTGCTGTCGTCTTCACAGTCACCGCAATCTGATGCCCTCTCGGGTCGCAGATTGCTTGGGTGTTATATGGTCAAGCCTCACGGGCAATTAGTATTGGTTAGCTCAACGCCTCACAGCGCTTACACACCCAACCTATCAACGTCGTAGTCTTCGACGGCCCTTCAGGGAACTCAAGGTTCCAGTGAGATCTCATCTTGAGGCAAGTTTCCCGCTTAGATGCTTTCAGCGGTTATCTTTTCCGAACATAGCTACCCGGCAATGCCACTGGCGTGACAACCGGAACACCAGAGGTTCGTCCACTCCGGTCCTCTCGTACTAGGAGCAGCCCCTCTCAAATCTCAAACGTCCACGGCAGATAGGGACCGAACTGTCTCACGACGTTCTAAACCCAGCTCGCGTACCACTTTAAATGGCGAACAGCCATACCCTTGGGACCGGCTTCAGCCCCAGGATGTGATGAGCCGACATCGAGGTGCCAAACACCGCCGTCGATATGAACTCTTGGGCGGTATCAGCCTGTTATCCCCGGAGTACCTTTTATCCGTTGAGCGATGGCCCTTCCATACAGAACCACCGGATCACTAAGACCTACTTTCGTACCTGCTCGACGTGTCTGTCTCGCAGTCAAGCGCGCTTTTGCCTTTATACTCTACGACCGATTTCCGACCGGTCTGAGCGCACCTTCGTACTCCTCCGTTACTCTTTAGGAGGAGACCGCCCCAGTCAAACTACCCACCATACACTGTCCTCGATCCGGATAACGGACCTGAGTTAGAACCTCAAAGTTGCCAGGGTGGTATTTCAAGGATGGCTCCACGCAAACTGGCGTTCACGCTTCAAAGCCTCCCACCTATCCTACACAAGCAAATTCAAAGTCCAGTGCAAAGCTATAGTAAAGGTTCACGGGGTCTTTCCGTCTAGCCGCGGATACACTGCATCTTCACAGCGATTTCAATTTCACTGAGTCTCGGGTGGAGACAGCGCCGCCATCGTTACGCCATTCGTGCAGGTCGGAACTTACCCGACAAGGAATTTCGCTACCTTAGGACCGTTATAGTTACGGCCGCCGTTTACCGGGGCTTCGATCAAGAGCTTCGCGTTAGCTAACCCCATCAATTAACCTTCCGGCACCGGGCAGGCGTCACACCCTATACGTCCACTTTCGTGTTTGCAGAGTGCTGTGTTTTTAATAAACAGTCGCAGCGGCCTGGTATCTTCGACCGGCATGGGCTTACGGAGCAAGTCCTTCACCCTCACCGGCGCACCTTCTCCCGAAGTTACGGTGCCATTTTGCCTAGTTCCTTCACCCGAGTTCTCTCAAGCGCCTTGGTATTCTCTACCCAACCACCTGTGTCGGTTTGGGGTACGGTTCCTGGTTACCTGAAGCTTAGAAGCTTTTCTTGGAAGCATGGCATCAACCACTTCGTGTTCTAAAGAACACTCGTCATCAGCTCTCGGCCTTAAGATCCCGGATTTACCTAAGATCTCAGCCTACCACCTTAAACCTGGACAACCAACGCCAGGCTGGCCTAGCCTTCTCCGTCCCTCCATCGCAATAACCAGAAGTACAGGAATATTAACCTGTTTTCCATCGACTACGCTTTTCAGCCTCGCCTTAGGGACCGACTAACCCTGCGTCGATTAACGTTGCGCAGGAAACCTTGGTCTTTCGGCGTGGGTGTTTTTCACACCCATTGTCGTTACTCATGTCAGCATTCGCACTTCTGATACCTCCAGCAAGCTTCTCAACTCACCTTCACAGGCTTACAGAACGCTCCTCTACCGCATCACCAAAGGTGATACCCGTAGCTTCGGTGCATGGTTTGAGCCCCGTTACATCTTCCGCGCAGGCCGACTCGACTAGTGAGCTATTACGCTTTCTTTAAAGGGTGGCTGCTTCTAAGCCAACCTCCTAGCTGTCTAAGCCTTCCCACATCGTTTCCCACTTAACCATGACTTTGGGACCTTAGCTGACGGTCTGGGTTGTTTCCCTTTTCACGACGGACGTTAGCACCCGCCGTGTGTCTCCCATGCTCGGCACTTGTAGGTATTCGGAGTTTGCATCGGTTTGGTAAGTCGGGATGACCCCCTAGCCGAAACAGTGCTCTACCCCCTACAGTGATACATGAGGCGCTACCTAAATAGCTTTCGAGGAGAACCAGCTATCTCCGAGCTTGATTAGCCTTTCACTCCGATCCACAGGTCATCCGCTAACTTTTCAACGGTAGTCGGTTCGGTCCTCCAGTCAGTGTTACCTAACCTTCAACCTGCCCATGGATAGATCGCCCGGTTTCGGGTCTATTCCCAGCGACTAGACGCCCTATTAAGACTCGCTTTCGCTACGCCTCCCCTATTCGGTTAAGCTCGCCACTGAAAATAAGTCGCTGACCCATTATACAAAAGGTACGCAGTCACCCAACAATGTGGGCTCCCACTGCTTGTACGCATACGGTTTCAGGATCTATTTCACTCCGCTCTCCGCGGTTCTTTTCGCCTTTCCCTCACGGTACTGGTTCACTATCGGTCAGTCAGTAGTATTTAGCCTTGGAGGATGGTCCCCCCATGTTCAGACAAGGTTTCTCGTGCCCCGTCCTACTCGATTTCATTGACAAGAGATTTTCGCGTACAGGGCTATCACCCACTATGGCCGCACTTTCCAGAGCGTTCCGCTAATCTCAAATCAACTTAAGGGCTGGTCCCCGTTCGCTCGCCACTACTAAGGGAATCTCGGTTGATTTCTTTTCCTCAGGGTACTTAGATGTTTCAGTTCCCCTGGTTCGCTCCATGCACCTATGTATTCAGTGCAAGGTAACCATCTTGTGATGGTTGGGTTCCCCCATTCAGACATCTCCGGATCACAGTCTGTTTGCCGACTCCCCGAAGCTTTTCGCAGGCTACCACGTCTTTCATCGCCTCTGACTGCCAAGGCATCCACCGTATGCGCTTCTTCACTTGACCATATAACCCCAAGCAATCTGGTTATACTGTGAAGACGACATTCGCCGAAAGTTTGCATTTCACAAACTTTACCTTAGCCTGGACACGCACCAGTGAAAGAGGTGCCCAGTCTATCTTTCTATCACATACCCGAATTTTTAAAGAACGATTCTGACAAAGATCAGAAATCAACATTCAGCCTTCATCCGAAGGAAATGCTCATTTCTAAGCTTTAGCATGACAACTGTCTGTACCACCGAAAACCGGTATGGTGGAGCCAAGCGGGATCGAACCGCTGACCTCCTGCGTGCAAGGCAGGCGCTCTCCCAGCTGAGCTATGGCCCCGTATCGCTACAGGGTGCACCGGTAATTGGTGGGTCTGGGCAGATTCGAACTGCCGACCTCACCCTTATCAGGGGTGCGCTCTAACCAACTGAGCTACAGACCCAATCGTCTTCTTCAATGAATCAAGCAATTCGTGTGGGAACTTGTGAAGAAGCTGAGTCTTCGATTAAGGAGGTGATCCAGCCGCAGGTTCCCCTACGGCTACCTTGTTACGACTTCACCCCAGTCATGAATCACACCGTGGTAACCGTCCCCCCGAAGGTTAGACTAGCTACTTCTGGTGCAACCCACTCCCATGGTGTGACGGGCGGTGTGTACAAGGCCCGGGAACGTATTCACCGCGACATTCTGATTCGCGATTACTAGCGATTCCGACTTCACGCAGTCGAGTTGCAGACTGCGATCCGGACTACGATCGGTTTTATGGGATTAGCTCCACCTCGCGGCTTGGCAACCCTTTGTACCGACCATTGTAGCACGTGTGTAGCCCAGGCCGTAAGGGCCATGATGACTTGACGTCATCCCCACCTTCCTCCGGTTTGTCACCGGCAGTCTCCTTAGAGTGCCCACCTTAACGTGCTGGTAACTAAGGACAAGGGTTGCGCTCGTTACGGGACTTAACCCAACATCTCACGACACGAGCTGACGACAGCCATGCAGCACCTGTCTCAGTGTTCCCGAAGGCACCAAACCATCTCTGGTAAGTTCACTGGATGTCAAGGCCTGGTAAGGTTCTTCGCGTTGCTTCGAATTAAACCACATGCTCCACCGCTTGTGCGGGCCCCCGTCAATTCATTTGAGTTTTAACCTTGCGGCCGTACTCCCCAGGCGGTCAACTTAATGCGTTAGCTGCGCCACTAAAATCTCAAGGATTCCAACGGCTAGTTGACATCGTTTACGGCGTGGACTACCAGGGTATCTAATCCTGTTTGCTCCCCACGCTTTCGCACCTCAGTGTCAGTATGAGCCCAGGTGGTCGCCTTCGCCACTGGTGTTCCTTCCTATATCTACGCATTTCACCGCTACACAGGAAATTCCACCACCCTCTGCCCTACTCTAGCTTGCCAGTTTTGGATGCAGTTCCCAGGTTGAGCCCGGGGATTTCACATTCAACTTAACAAACCACCTACGCGCGCTTTACGCCCAGTAATTCCGATTAACGCTTGCACCCTCTGTATTACCGCGGCTGCTGGCACAGAGTTAGCCGGTGCTTATTCTGTCGGTAACGTCAAAATTGCAGAGTATTAATCAGCAACCCTTCCTCCCAACTTAAAGTGCTTTACAATCCGAAGACCTTCTTCACACACGCGGCATGGCTGGATCAGGCTTTCGCCCATTGTCCAATATTCCCCACTGCTGCCTCCCGTAGGAGTCTGGACCGTGTCTCAGTTCCAGTGTGACTGATCATCCTCTCAGACCAGTTACGGATCGTCGCCTTGGTGAGCCATTACCTCACCAACTAGCTAATCCGACCTAGGCTCATCTGATAGCGTGAGGTCCGAAGATCCCCCACTTTCTCCCGTAGGACGTATGCGGTATTAGCGTTCCTTTCGAAACGTTGTCCCCCACTACCAGGCAGATTCCTAGGCATTACTCACCCGTCCGCCGCTGAATCAGGGAGCAAGCTCCCTTCATCCGCTCGACTTGCATGTGTTAGGCCTGCCGCCAGCGTTCAATCTGAGCCATGATCAAACTCTTCAGTTCAATACTGCAATTAGGTTTTGAGAAAACCTTATAAACTTGGCTCAGCAATCGTTGGTTAAACCATGATTTCTCGTGGAGTAACTTGCGATGCTGATAATCAGTTGACTTCAGTCTTACAGCACAAGCACCCACACGAATTGCTTGATTCAATTGTTAAAGAGCGGTTGGTTAAGAGCTTTTCGTCTCAACCGAGGCGCGCATTCTACAGCAGCGTCTCAATCTGTCAAGCGGTTATTTTCAGAAGTTTTCAAAGTTTCCTTATCAACTTCAACCACTTGCGCTTCGTTCGACTTGGCGTCTCATGTCAGCGGGAGGCGAATTCTACAGCGTTACAACTTGCTGTCAACCACCTTTTTCACCGCTG
>NZ_JBSKHU010000011.1:0-58033 GCF_057128705.1 Pseudomonas salicis | reverse complement strand
ACGACCACATTGATCGTGCGAGTGCTGGTATCGGTCGACGAAGTACCGAAGGTGATCGCCTTGATCGCTGCTTCGAAATCAGCTTGCGATGCCACGGTGCCGTCTTTAGCCGTCAGCACGATGGAGCTGCCGTCTGCGCTAACGGCCGCAACGATGGTGGAAGGCAAGGTGCCTGTCGCCAGCGTGTCACCGGTGATGTGGGTGCCGCCGATGCTGATGGTCGCGGACTTCAGGTCCGGGCTATCGGAGTCGGCAATTTTTACATCGGTGTCGGCGATGGCGATGGCGCCGGTGTGGCCCAAGGTGAAGCTGGTGGTGTAGTTGTTGCCGGTCGCACCGCTGGAGTCGTTGCCGTCCAGATCAATCGTCGGTGTGACGTTGGCAACCACAGTCACTGTAGTAGTGGCTGGAGCGGAGTCGACGATGCCGTCGTTGATCACAACATTGATCGTGCGGGGGCTGGTATCAGTCGACGAAGTACCGAAAGTGATCGCCTTGATCGCCGCTTCGAAGTCAGCCTGCGATGCCACAGTGCCGTCTTTGGCGGTCAGCACAACTTTGCTGCCGTCAGCGCTGACGCTCGCAACGATGGTGGAAGGCAAGGTGCCTGCCGCCAGCGTGTCACCGGTGATGTGCGTGCCGCCGATGCTGACAGTCGCGGACTTGAGGTCCGGGCTATCGGAGTCGGCAATTTTCAGGTCGGTGTCGGCGATAGCAACCGAGCCAGTGTGACCCAGGGTCAGGCTGGTGGTGTAGCCAGTGCCTGTCGCACCGCTGGAATCGTTGGCATCCAGGTCAATCGTCGGTGTGACGTTCGCAACTACGGTCACTGTAGTCGTGGCTGGAGCGGAGTCGACGATGCCGTCATTCACGACCACATTGATGGTGCGAGTGCTGGTGTCGCTTGAGCTTGTGCCAAAGGTAATGGCTTTGATCGCTGCTTCGAAATCAGCCTGCGATGCCACGGTGCCGTCTTTGGCAGTCAGGACGATGCTGCTGCCGTCAGCGCTGACAGCCGCAACGATGGTGGAAGGCAAGGTGCCTGCCGCCAAAGCGTCGCCGGTGATGTGAGTGCCGCCGATGCTGACAGTCGCGGACTTGAGGTCCGGGCTATCGGAGTCAGCAATCTTCAGATCGGTGTCCGCGATAGCAACCGAGCCAGTGTGACCCAGGGTCAGGCTGGTGTTGTAGCCAGTGCCAGTTGCACCGCTGGAATCGTTGGCATCCAGGTCGAGGGTCGGCGTGACGTTCCCCTGAATGGTGATGGTCGTCACGGCCGGGGCCGAGTCGACAACGCCGTCATT
The DNA here is from genome assembly GCF_057128705.1 of Pseudomonas salicis. NCBI lineage: Bacteria > Pseudomonadati > Pseudomonadota > Gammaproteobacteria > Pseudomonadales > Pseudomonadaceae > Pseudomonas > Pseudomonas salicis. The sequence continues at coordinate 56,729 of NZ_JBSKHU010000011.1, read as the reverse complement.
GACCACGACGTTGATCGTCCGAGCGCTGGTATCGGCTGACGAGGTGCTGAATGTGATCGCCTTGATCGCTGCTTCGAAATCAGCTTGTGAGGCTACGGTGCCGTCTTTAGCAGTCAGCACGATGGAGCTGCCGTCGGCGCTGACGCTCGCAAAGATGGTGGAAGGCAAGGTGCCCGCCGCCAGCGCGTCACCGGTGATGTGCGTGCCGCCGATGCTGATGGTCGCGGACTTGAGGTCTGGGCTATCGGAGTCAGCGATTTTCAGGTCGGTGTCGGCGATAGCAACCGAGCCAGTGTGACCCACGGTCAGACTGGTGTTGTAGTTGTTGCCGGTTGCGCCGCTAGAGTCGTTGGCATCCAGATCGATGGCCGGGGCGACATTGGCGACCATGGTCACGGTGGTGATTGCCGGAGCCGAATCGAGGCCACCGTCGTTTACCACCACATTGATGGTGCGAGGGGTGGTATCTGTGGAGCTTGTGCCAAAGGTAATGGCTTTGATCGCTGCTTCGAAATTAGCTTGCGACGCAACAGTGCCGTCTTTAGCAGTCAGCACGATGGAGCTGCCGTCAGCGCTGACAGCCGCAACGATAGTGGAAGGCAAGGTGCCTGCCGATAGAGCATCGCCAGTGATGTGAGTGCCGTTGATGCTGATGGTCGCAGACTTGAGGTCCGGGCTATCGGTGTCGATGATTTTTACATCGATGTCGGCAATGGCAACAGAACCTGCGTGACCTACGGTGAGGCTGGTTTTGTAATCGTTGCCGGTTACACCGCTGGAGTCGTTGGCGTCCAGGTCGATGGTTGGTGCGACTGGCGGTGTGACCACCACGCCATTGTCCACAGTGATGGTCGTCGTTGCGCTGGCAGAGCCGCCTGCGTCGTCGGCCACTACCACGCTGACGCTGCGAGGCGTCGAAGTGGTGGTGTCGGTGGTGCTGAACGTGATCGCTTTGATGGCGTCCTGGAAATCGGCCAGGGTCGCGGTCGAACCGGTTTTCACGGTCAGCACGATGCTGCTGCCGTCGGCGCTCGGTGTGGCGATGATGCTGCCTGGCAGGGTGCCCGCGCTTAGAGCGTCGCCCGAAATGTGCGTGCCACCGATGCTGATGGTCACAGTTTTGACTGCGCTGCCGTCGGTGATGGTGACATCGGTGTCAGCAATCGCCGCGCCGGTGTCGCCGACCTTGAAGGTGGTTTTGTAGTCGTTGCCGGTTACACCGCTGGAGTCGTTGGCGTCCAGGTCGATGGTTGGTGCGACTGGCGGTGTGACCACCACGCCATTGTCCACAGTGATGGTCGTCGTTGCGCTGGCAGAGCCGCCTGCGTCGTCGGCCACTACCACGCTGACGCTGCGAGGCGTCGAAGTGGTGGTGTCGGTGGTGCTGAACGTGATCGCTTTGATGGCGTCCTGGAAATCGGCCAGGGTCGCGGTCGAACCGGTTTTCACGGTCAGCACGATGCTGCTGCCGTCGGCGCTCGGTGTGGCGATGATGCTGCCTGGCAGGGTGCCCGCGCTCAGCGCGTCGCCCGAAATGTGGGTGCCACCGATGCTGATGGTCACGGTTTTGACTGCGCTGCCGTCGGTGATGGTGACATCGGTGTCAGCAATCGCTGCGCCGGTGTCGCCGACCTTGAAGGTGGTTTTGTAATCGTTGCCGGTTACACCGCTGGAGTCGTTGGCGTCCAAGTCGATGGTTGGACCGGCTGGCGGGGTCACGATGACGCCGCCATTCAGCGCAATGCTGGTGGTGGCTGTATTGGAGGTTTGGCTGTTGTCATCGACGAAACTGACGCTGACGTTGCGCGTGCCCACAGTTGTATCGGTGGTGCTGAAAGTGATGGCTTTGATGGCGTCCTGGAAATCGGCCAGGGTGGCGGTCGAGCCTGGCTTGACGCTCAGCTCGATGCGGGTGCCATCGGTGGAGGGTGTTGCGACGATGTTGCTTGGCAGAGCGCCGGCAGTCAGGGAATCGCTGCCGCTCACAGGGCTAACGATGCTGATGGTCACGGTTTTGACTGCGCCGCCATCGGTGATCACAACATCGGAATCGCCAACCGAAACACCCGGGTCGCCAGCTTTGAATACGGTCTTGTAATCGCTGCCAGTGGCGCCGCTGGAGTCGTTGCCGTCAAGATCAATGTGCGGAATGCCTGGCGTCGGTGGAACGATCACCGGCGCATCATTATCCAGAATAGACGTAGTGACGCTGCCAGCGCTGCCGCTGACTGCCAGGTTTTCAAAGTTGCCACCGGTGGCCGAGACGATCTTCACGGTCAGGTCGCGAGTGCCGTCGACATCTTTGTTATCGACGGTCGTGAGGGAGAAGTTCGTGCTGCTGGCGTTCGCCGGAATGGTCACAGTTTTGACGGCGGTGAAATCAGTGCCGTCTTTGGCGGTGCCGGTGTAGCTGAGCGTCACGTTGACGGTGGCGTGCGCCGGATTGTCCAGCGAAAGGGTGTAAACCGCAGTGCCACCTTCAGTGACCGCCGAAGGGCCGGAAATGCTGATCAGCGTGGTGTCGCGCACGTCGGTGACGGCGGTGCTGACCGGGATATTGCTGAAGGCGAGGTTTTCGTAGTTGCCGCCGCTGACGCCGGTGATCACGGCAGTGACCGCTGGATGGCCGACATACACGTCATTGGTGGCGACGGCGGTGGTGCTGCCGCTGCTCTGGCCGACGCCGATGGTGATGGTTTTGCCGTTGTCCAGCGTGACGCTCACGGGGGAGCCGGTCACTGGGTTGGAGACGCTGGCGGTGTACGTGATGGTGCCGTTTTCAGCCACAGTGCTGGAAGCGGTCAGGGTCACGCGGGTAGTGTCGATGGAGTCGGCGATGGTGGTCGATGCGGCTTTGCCGTCGATTGCCAGTTGTTCGAAGTTGCCGCCCGATGCGCCGGTGATGGTCGCGTTGACTGTTGCGGTGGTCTTGTAGACGTCGTTGGCCGGGGAATCGACTTTGATGGTGCCCACGGACTGGCCAGCAGCGATGTTGATGATCGCGCCGTTGGACAGGGTCACGGTGACGGCGGTCTGCGCGGCATTGGTCAGCGTCGCGGTGTAGGTGATCTGACCGCCTTCAGTGGCAGCGGCGTCCGCAGAGAGGCTGACGGTGGTGGTGTCAATCGTGTCCGTGACCTGGGTGTTGGCCGGTTGCGGATCAATGGTGATTGCAATGCCGTCGCCGCCCGTGGTGCCGGTGACCGTGGTGCTGATCTGGCTCGGGTTGAGGTAGACATCGTTGATGCTGTTCATCGGCACGTTGACGCTGCCGCTCAACTGGCCTGCGTCGATATTGATGATCGCGCCGTTGGACAGGGTGACGGTGATGGCCGACTGCGCCGCGACGGTCAGGGTCGCGGTGTAAACGAGTACGCCACCGGCTTCGGTAATGGTCGGCGTGCCGGTCAGGCTAAGCGTGGACGGCGTCCGGGTGTTGGACGGGTCATCGAGCGCGGTACGTTGTGTGTCGGTGGCGGCACCCGAGCCGATAGGGCCGGTGGGGTAACCGATGGTTGGATCTACGACGCCTGCCGTTTCAGTCAGCATGACGACGCTGTGCCCGCCGCCCGCGTTGCCGCCGTCGGTGCTGCCGGTGGTCTGGCCCGCTGCGGTGGCTTCAAGGTCTTGCGTCGGGTCGACGCCCGCAGCGATGGCTTGCTGCAGTTCAGCGACCGACGGCGCGGCCTGCGCGGTGGCTTCTGCCAGGTCAGTAGTAGAACTGGAGGCCGGAGTGTCTGCACTCCATTGCGTGTCACGGCCCAGGTCGAGGTGACGACCGTCGGCCAGTTCAAGCGTGACCGCGCCTCCCGGGCCTGTCAGGACCTGTTCACCGGCCAGCAGCCGGTCACCCTCGATGAGTACACGGCGAATCCCTTCAGCGGAGACTGCGACTACTTGGCCAACAATGCTTTTGACGATGGCAACAACACTGCTCATGGGGTGACTCTCCGGATCTACGTCTGTGGACTCCTTCATCGGCCATCTGGCGCTGGAATGAAGGGTCCGAATGTTTGATTTTTTTTACTTAAACACTAACTACTTGATTTTCTTGATGCTGGTTATTTGACGCCAATTTCAAAACTGCTACTTATCCGGTTTTGAATTAACTTTACGCCAAACTATTGACCTATTTCGCGCCATCCTAAACAATCGCACCCGTAATGTCACATTGATATTTTAAGAGATCGACAAATTCTGCTGTACGGCCTCAAGCGTGCTCAGAACACTCCGATAACCCACACATCAATGGTCATTTTCTACGACGCGGCAATGGCCCTTTTGCCGCGTTTGAACCCAGTCCGTTTTCGGGAAGTCACGAGCATGCGCCTGCCTTTTTACACCGCTGTACCTTTCGCTCTTTCAATCGGTTTCGTACAGGCACAAACCTTGCCAGAAGCCATGCAGAAGGCCATGGACGTGCATCCCGAGGTACAGGCAGGCGTCAACGCCCGTATCGCGCAGGACTACAACGTTCGGGCTGCGAAGGGTGGCTACCTGCCACGTGTCGACGTTCTGGCGGGGTATGGCCGCGAAGGCTCCGACAACCCGACCACGCGTGCCTCTGGCCGTAATAACGACTGGCAAACTTCGAACCGCGGCGAGTCCAGTGTTCGTTTGCGCCAAATGCTGTTTGATGGTTTTCAAACAACTAACGAAGTTGGGCGTCAACAAGCCACCGCCAATTCTCGGGCGTATTCGTTGTTGAACACTTCGGAGCGAACTGCGCTGACAGTTGCGCAGGTATATATCGATGTAATGACGCAACGCGAAATGGTCCGTCTGGCCGAGGAAAACCTCAAAAGCCACGAACGTATTTATGACCAGATCAAACTGCGCACCAGCCGGGGTGTGGGTCGCATGGCCGACATGGACCAGGCTGATGCCCGTCTGGCCCAGGCCCGCAACAACTTGATCACTGAACAGACCAACCTGGCCGATGCCCAGACCAACTTCCTCAGCGCCGTCGGCGACATGCCCGATCAGCTGGAAAGACCTGCTCCGTTCGCGCTGATGCCGGCCACGCTGGACGAAGCTCGCCGCCAGATGCTGGACAACAGCCCGGTGCTGCGTTCGGCCGAGTCGGACATCGTCGCTGCCGAGAAGCAGTACGAGACCGCCAAGTCCACCTTCTACCCGCGCTTCGATGCCGAGCTGGGCCGCAACGCCGACAACAACGTCGGTGGCGACCAAGGCCACAACAATGGCTGGGAAGCGATGGTGCGCATGCAGTTCAACCTGTATGCCGGTGGCAGCAACAAGGCGGACCTGAGCTCCAAGTCCTATCAGACCTCGCAGGCACTGGACATCCGCAACAACGCCCTGCGTCAACTGAATGAAGAGCTGGGCCTGGCCTGGAACGCCTACAACAACGCCACCGCTCAGGTGCCTATCGCGCAGCAATACGTTGATCGGGCCACCAGTGTCCGTACGTCGTATCAGCAGCAATTCAGTCTGGGAGAGCGTACTCTGCTCGACCTTCTCGACAGCGAGAACGAATTGTTCACCGCGCAACAGCGTCTGGTGCAGCTGCAGAGCCTGAAAACCTACACCCAATACCGGATTCAGTCCGACATGGGCACCCTGCTGAAAAGTCAGGGCGTCGTGGCGCCGCTGGCATCAGTTGTGCAAAACGATATAAAGCCGTCGGTCAAACTGCCGGGTATGAACTGATTCTTGACGGAGCAAGCTTCCGTTAGGGCCCAGCTTCTTTTAACTGCTTAACGAAAGAGAGTGTCAGCGTGGATTTGGAATTACCTTCGGCTCAATTAGGTCATGATCCCCGCAGCCAGCATGATGACCCGTTGCTGGACGGCCTGCTGACACTCTGCGCCCTGCATCACAAACCGGCGAGCCGGGCGATGCTGACCACCGGCTTGCCGTTGCCGGACCAGCGCCTGACCCCGGATTTGCTGCCCCGCGCGGCAGCCCGGGCCGGTTTGCAGGGGCGTCTGCTGGTGCGCAGGCTCGACCAGATTCCGACCATCGCGCTGCCTGCGATGGTGCTGCTCAAGGAAGGCCGCAGCGCGGTGTTGCTCGGTTGGGAAGGCGACCTCGCGCGTCTGTTGATCAGCGAAAGCGACGGCGGCGAAGTCCGTGTCGAGCGTGAAGTGCTGGCAAAGGATTACGGCGGCAAGGTGTTCTTCGCACAGCCGCAACATAAATTTGACGTAACCAAAGGCTCGCTCATCCCAAGGGCGCGCTCCTGGTTCAAAGACACCCTCAAGCTGTCGCGCTGGCTGTATGCCGATGCGATTGCCGCCAGTTTCGTGATCAACCTGATCGCGCTGGCCGCTCCACTGTTCGTGATGAACGTCTACGACCGCGTCGTGCCGAACCAGGCCACCGCGACCCTTTGGGTGCTGGCGACGGGTATCTGCGGCGCGTACCTGTTCGACCTGTTGCTCAAGGGCCTGCGCAGTCTGTGTCTGGATCTCGCTGGCAAAAAAACCGACCTGATCATCTCCGCCACGCTGTTCGAACGCATCGTCGGCATGGCGATGAAGTTTCGTCCGGCGCGGGTCGGCAGCTTCGCCCAGAACATCCATGAGTTTCAGGGCATGCGCGACTTTTTGACGTCGCTGACCCTGACCAGCCTGATCGATCTGCCATTCACCCTCATCATTCTGTTGGTGATCGCGCTGCTGGGCGGGCATCTGGTGTGGATTCCGGTCGTGGCGTTCCCGCTGGCCCTGGGCATCGGTCACTTCCTGCAGAAGCCGTTGACCGCGACCCTCGAACGCACCATGGCGCTGGGTGCCGAGCGTCAGTCGAGCCTGATCGAAACCCTCTCCGGGCTGGATGCGGTGAAGGTGAACAACGCCGAGAGCGAGCGTCAGTACCACTGGGAACACACCATCGGCACCCTCAGCCGCCTCGAATTGCGGGTCAAGATTCTGTCCGGTCTGGCCATGAACATCACGTTGCTGATCCAGCAACTGGCGGGCGTGGCGATGATCTGCTTTGGCGTGTACATGATCATCGACGGCAACCTCAGCATGGGCGGCCTGGTCGCGTGCTACATGCTCAGTGGCCGAGCGCTGGGTCCATTGGCCGCGCTGTCCGGTTTGCTGACCCGCTATCAACAGGCCAAGGTCACCATGGTGTCCGTAGACCAGATGATGGAGCTGCCGCAGGAGCGCAACTTCGAAGAGCGCCCGCTCAGCCGTCAGGTACTGCAAGGCGCCATGGAATTCCGCAACATCGAGTTCACGTACCCGAATCAACAGAACCTCGCGCTGAAGAACATCAACCTGGTGGTCCGCCCCGGCGAGAAGATCGGCATCATTGGCCGCAGCGGCTCGGGTAAAAGCTCGCTGGCCAAGTTGCTGGTGGGGTTGTATCAACCGGATGAAGGCTCGCTGCTGGTGGATGGCGTGGACATTCGCCAGATCGACGTGAGCGAGCTGCGCCACAACATCGGTTACGTCGCGCAAGATATTCAACTGTTGGCGGGCACGCTCCGTGACAACCTGGTGTCCGGCGCGCGGTACGTCGATGACGAAATGGTCCTTCAAGCCGCCGAGCTGGCGGGCGTTCACGAGTTTGCCCGTCTTCACCCTCAAGGCTACGAGCTGCAGGTGGGCGAGCGTGGGCAGAACCTCTCGGGCGGCCAGCGTCAGAACGTGGCACTGGCCCGGGCTTTGTTGCTCGATCCGCCGATTCTGCTGCTCGACGAACCGACCAGCGCCATGGACAACACCGGCGAAGAGCGCTTGAAGCAGCGCCTGCAAGCCGTTATCGAGAAAAAGACCGTGATTCTTGTGACACACCGGGCCTCGCTGCTCTCTCTGGTCGACCGCCTGCTGGTGATCGACCGTGGCCAGATTCTTGCCGACGGCCCGAAAGCCGCCGTGATGGAAGCGTTGAAGAAGGGGCAGATCAGTGTTGCTTAAATCGGGTCCAAATTCCGGCGGTGGGTTGTTCGGCTATTTCAAAGGATCGCCTTCCCTGGAAGGGCAGCCGATGCCCGAGGTGGAAAAGGCGCTGGTCGATGACGCGCCGCGCATCGTTCGACTGACCATCTGGGCCGTCATCCTGTTCTTCACCTTTCTCGTGCTGTGGGCCAACTTCGCTGTCATCGACGAAGTGACCAAGGGCGAGGGCAAGGCGATCCCTTCGACCAAAATTCAGAAAATCCAGAACCTGGAAGGCGGCATCGTCGCGCAGATCTACGCCCGCGATGGGCAGATCGTGGACGCCGGTGCGCCGCTGATTCGTCTGGACGACACCCGCTTCGCATCTAACGTCGGTGAAACCGAGGCTGACCGAGTGGCGATGGAACTGCGCGTTGAGCGTCTGAGCGCTGAGGTCGATGACCGCCCGCTGAACATCAGCCCGGAAGCGCGCAAGTCGGCTACCAATCAGGCCGCCAACGAAGAGTCTCTTTATAAGAGCCGTCGTCAGCAATTGGCAGATGAAATTGGCGGGTTGCAACAGCAGTTGATTCAGCGTCAGCAAGAACTGCGTGAGTTCGGTTCCAAGCAGGAGCAGTACCGCAACAGCCTGAACCTGCTGCGTCAGGAGATCGGCATGTCCGAGCCGCTGGTGGCGCAGGGCGCCGTTTCGCCGGTGGACATTCTGCGCTTGAAACGCTCCGAAGTTGAAACACGCGGTCAACTGGACGGCACCAGCCTGGCGATTCCTCGCGCTCAGGCCGCCATTGCCGAAGTGCAACGCAAGATCGACGAGACCCGTGGCAAATTCCGCAGCGATGCACTGACGCAACTGAACGAGGCGCGGACCAACCTCTCGAAAGCGCAGTCCACGGCCAAGGGGCTTGAAGATCGTGTCAACCGCACGATGGTCACCTCTCCAGTACGCGGCGTCGTCAAGCAGATGCTGGTCAACACGGTCGGTGGCGTGATTCAGCCGGGCAGCGATATCGCCGAAGTCGTGCCGCTGGATGACACACTGTTGGTGGAAGCACGGATTCGTCCGCAAGACATCGCGTTCTTGCATCCGGGGCAGGAAGCCATGATCAAATTCACGGCCTATGACTACACCATTTACGGTGGGCTCAAGGGCAAGCTGGAACAGATCGGCGCCGACACCATTCAGGACGAAGAGAAGAAGAACACCTTCTACGTGATCAAGCTGCGCACCGACCGCAGCCACCTGGGCACCGATGAGCACCCGCTGCTGATCATCCCCGGCATGGTTGCCTCCGTGGACATCATCACCGGCAAGAAGAGCATTCTCAGCTACCTGCTCAAGCCCGTGCTCAAGGCTCGCGCCGAGGCGTTGCACGAGCGTTGATTAACGCTACATGCCTCGGTGGGAGCGAATTCATTTGCGGAGCGGTGTTTCAGGCGATGAGGGTGTATCGCCTGAGAGGTTTCTCGCGAGTGAATTCGCTCCCACTGGGACGCACCCTCTTAGACGTCAATCTCACGTTTATCCCTTCAAAATACATCAATCAAATCGATACAGCCGATCCCGCCATCATTCCCCATCAATCATGATGGCCTTGTAACATATTGCGCCCGTAATTTATCTTACATCTCTCCTAAAGATATGCACGAAGTCAGCGATACGGTTATCTGAATCCTCCATTTAGATGACCGCTGCTCAGCAATGGCTTGCCGTCTTTCTATCAATGAAAATGATACTTCCGCCTACAAGGACGCCGACGTGACGTTGAACCTACGCCGTAAGGTCATTCTGCTTGCCATCATTCCGAGCCTTTTATTGGCTGCGGTCATCAGCTGCATCACGTGGGTGGTCCTGCAAAAGCTGGCCACGCAGGAAGTCGAACAGACCCGCGCGCTGCTGCTTGAAGAGCGCAAATTGTCGCTGAAGAACTATCAGCAGATCGGCGAAGCGGCAATCAAGCCGATCTACGACGCTTCTGCACCGGGAGACATGGACGCTCGCGACCGCGCCCTCAAAGTGCTGAAGAGCCTGCAATACGACAAGGCCAGTTACTTCTTCGGCTACAACTCGCAATACGTGCGCGTGTTCTGGGCCGACAAGGACCTGGATATCGGCAAGAATTTCTCCGACGCCAAAGACGCCAACGGTGTTTTCGTGATCCGCGGTCTGGTGGATCGGGCCAAAGACGGCACTCATTTCTTCCGCTACGACTGGCCAACGCCGGGCAGCGACAAGCCGATTCCGAAGCTGGGATACACCAACTACCTCGCGAAGTGGGACCTTGCATTCGGCACCCAAGCCAACCTTGACGACATCGACACGCAAGTCGCGGCTATTGAGGCATCGACACAGGGTCGCATCGGTTCTTCAGCGGCGTTGATCGTCGCCGTCGTTGCAGTCCTGTTGATCATCGTCGCGCTGATTGGGGTGTTCTTCGGCAATGGACTGGTCAAGCCGGTGCTGGTGATCAAACAGAACCTGGACGACATCGCGGCCGGCGACGGCGACCTCACACGTCGTCTCCCGGAAACCAGCAATGACGAACTGGGCGCCCTGGCGAAATCTTTCAACTTGTTCGTCGAGAAAATTCATGGCCTGGTGCGGCAGATCGCCGAAATGACCAGTCAGCTCAACGGGCTGGTCAGTGATATGTCGGCTCAGGCCCAGCGCTCGGAACAGGCCATGGGGCGTCAGCGTCAGGAAACCGATCAGGTCGCGACAGCGATTCATGAAATGTCGTCGGCGGCGCATCAGGTGTCCATCAGCGCTCAAGGCGCTTCCCAAGCCGCTCGCAAGACGAGTGATGTCGGGCTGGACGCAAAAAACGTGGTGAACAGGAGCATCGACAGCATTCATGCACTGATTGGCGAGATTGGCGACAGCAGCTCGTCCCTCGATCACTTGCGCAAGGACGTGCAATCCATCGCCACGGTCGTTGACGTGATTCGCTCGGTGGCCGAGCAGACCAACCTGTTGGCCTTGAACGCAGCGATCGAAGCGGCCCGTGCCGGGGATGCCGGTCGGGGTTTCGCGGTCGTCGCCGACGAGGTTCGCGCCCTGGCCAGCCGCACGCAGCAGAGCACTCAGGAAATCCACGACATGATCAACTCGCTGCAACGCGGTGCCGAGGAGGCGGTCGTGGCGATGAGTCGCTCCAGCGACACCGGCAAAACCACCGGTGAACTGGCGAATGAAGCGGGCACGTCACTGGACGCCATCGGGCAGTTGATCGAGACCATCAACGACATGAACGCGCAGATCGCCAGCGCCTCGGAAGAACAGACCGCCGTGGCCGAAGAAATCAGCCGCAGCATGACCCAGATCGCCCAGGCCGTGGACACCGTGGCGGATGACGCACAAAGCGGCGCCTACACCGCACGCAGCCTGACGGAGTTGGGGGATCGGTTGGGTGGGTTGGTGAAGCAGTTCAGGATTTGAGGGCAGCGATCGCGTGTAACGACGCGATCAACTGTGGGAGCGAATTCATTCGCGAAAGGTGTTTCGGACGATGGGGATGTGTCGGTTGTGCGTCCGTATCGCGAATGAATTCTCTCCTACAGATTCGGTGGAGCGTGAACGATGGACGCAGGACTCAATTCCCCCGCTTACTATCAATCCGCACCAACCGCCCACCTTCGAAACGAAGATACTGAAACATCCCGCTGTTCGGGCCGTAGACCCATTCCTGGACCTGCACCTGATCGACCTGGCGGAAATGGTTGACGGTTTCTTTGTAGCCGACGATGTCTTGGCTGACCGGCTGGCCGCATTTCTGCTGCACTTCGAACATCCGGTCACCGACGCTGATCAACTGACTGCCGCAACGCAATGTATCGGCCTGGCTCAAACCGCTCAACGTTGCCAGACCGATAATGGCCACGGTCTTGGTGAACACACTCTTCAAAAGTCTTTACTCGCTGTCCAGGTGCAAGGGGCTGATGACGCGTCCGTCTTTTTCCGGCTGACCGAGGGAGGCGTCCACGAAATAGACCCGATCATCCGCCAATTGTCCCTTGTCCACCAGATAGTCCTTGATGCTGCCTGCCCGGGCCTGACCCAATTGGCGCAGCAGTAAAGCGCTGGAACTCCAGGATTTGAGCACGGCCTCGCGCAGCTTGTTTTGACGTTCTTCCTTGCCCAGGTCCACCCATTCCGCCGGTGGTTGCTGTTTGAGGCGGGTGCGATAAATGCCTTCGAGCATCGGTGCTTTCTCGTCATCAGGCACCTTCAGATCGCCCGCCTGTGCTGGCACCTTATCGCCGCGTCGCTGGAGAATTTTGTAGTACGTGCTCTGGTATTCACGCTCCAGACGCTGTTGCGCAATGAGCGGCCCATCGCTGGCCTCGGCGCTGGTGCCTTCGATTTCCAGGCGCAGGGCAGGGCGCTCTTTCAGGGCAGCGGCCAGCTTGTCCAGCGACGCCTGCGCCTCGCCACTCAAGTCGTCCGAACCGGGGGCGAACGCCACGGTGCCCAAATCTTCCGAACCGCCACCGCTGATCAAACCGCCGATGAATTTGAACGGCGCGGCGGCAGCCTTGACCACCAGGTTGCGCAGGGTCTGCCAGACAATCGGCATCACGCTGAACTGCGGATTGTTCAGGTCACCGGTCACGGGCAGTTCGATGGAAATCTTGCCGTCCACATCCTTGAGCAGCGCAATCGCCAGTTTGAGAGGCAGGTTCACGGCATCGGGACTGTCGACCTTTTCACCCAGCTGCAATTGCTCGACCACCACCTTGTTCTCGGCCTTGAGCTGGCCTTTGGTGATCAGGTAATGCAGGTCCAGGTTCAACCGGCCCTTACGAATGCGGTAGCCCGCGAACTTGCCGGAGTAAGGCGTCAATGTCGTCAGCTCAACGCGCTTGAAGCTGGTGGCGATGTCCAGACTGGCCAGCGGGTTGAACGGGTTAAGCGCGCCTTTGATGGTGACCGGCGCGTAGCGGTCGACCTTGCCCTGAATGTCCACCGGGGCCGGTTTGTCCTGCCGGTTATCAAGGGTGCCGATCTTACCGTTGAGCTGCTGCACGGCGGTCGCAAAGTTCGGCGTAAGGCTGAAGTCGGCGAAGTTGGCTGAGCCATTGTTGATGTTCACCTCGCCGATATGAATGCCCATGGGCTTTTCGGCGGACGCGGTTTTCGGTTTCGGTGCGGGTTTCGCCTCAGCTTTGGTCGTAGCAGGTGCCCCGTCGGCAGGCTGCGGAATCAGCAAGTCGTCGATGTTGGTGGTGCGGTCGTCAGCGATCACGAAACGCGCATAGGGCTGTTCAATATTGATCTTGGCGATGCTCAGGCTGTCGCCGAGCTGGAAGTTCAGGCCCTCAACGTTCAGTTGCTGCCATTTCACGAAATCCCGGGATTTGAGCGTGTCCAGCGTGTGCAACTGATCGACCTGCGCTTTGCCGGTGATGCCCAGCGCCAACGGCTCGGTGCTTTTAAGGTCAACGGCCAGGTCGGTGTTGAGCATGCCGCTGCGCACTTCCAGGCGAATGAACGGCGTGACGTAGGACTGCGCGAGGCGCAGGTCGATGTCGCGGGTCGTCACGTTGAGCTTGGCGCGCACGGGGTCAAGATTGACTTCGCCTTCCGCCGTCAGCTTGCCCTGTTTCCCCAGCCCGGTGTCGAGTTTGATGTTGAAGGGCGATTTGTTGAGGCTGTCGAAGTTTGTCAGGTCCAGATTGAGCGGGCCGACTTCCAGCGCGACTGGTTCCTTGGGCACTTTGTCGGCCAGGTGCACGCGGTAATCGCGCAGTTGAGTGTCGCGCAACAGCACTTGCCACGGCTTGCTCGGCACAGCAGGTTTTGCGCTGGCGGTGGTTTCGGTGCCAGAGGCCGTCGCGGGTTGCTGCTTTTCGGCGTCGGCTTTCTTCTGTTCGGTCTTCGAGGGCTGGCTGGCAAACAGCTTCTGCCAGTCGAGTTGGCCATCGGATTCGCGAGCGGCCCAGGTTTCCAGGCCCTGACTACGAATCTTCCCGACGGTGACCAACTGCTTCGCCAGATCAAGCGATGTGTCGCTGACTTCCAGGTTTTTCAGGCGCACCAACGGGCGACCGTCCGGTGCATCGATGGCCAAAGGCGCGACTTTGAGTGACGTGTTGTCCAGCCGCAGCTCGGTTCCCTTGGCCAGATTGAGCGTGTAATGGGTGCTGAGGTTGAGCACGCCATCCTTGAGCACCAGCGGCAAGGCGTCGCGCACGTAGGGCCACCAGACTTTCATTTTGCCGTCGGTGACTTTCAGCGTGCCTTCGGAGCTGATCGGCACCAGGCTGATTTTGCCCACCCAGTCAATCTGACCGCCTTCGGGACCCGCCGCGACCAGCGTCATGTCGGCGTTGTCTTCGGGCAGAGTGCTGAGGTTTTTCAGTTCGAAATTCAGGGCGTCGTAGAGGAATTCGATGGGCTCGCTGGGGCGCTGGTCCTGGAAATGCACGAAGCCGTCAGACAGCTTGATCTCGCCGATGCGCAGCGGGAACGGCTTGCTCGGCGGTTCGTCAGGTTTGGCGGGTTCGCTGGGTGGCAGCTTGAACAGGCCAGCCAGATTGAGTTTGCCGTCCTTGGAAAACAGCAATTCGGTCTTGGGTTTGTCGAGCTTCACGGCCTGAAGGTGCAGGGCCTTGGTCCACAGGCTGTCGATCTGCAGGTTGGCGTAAAGCCGTTCGAAGCCGATCTGTTCCTTGCCCGGTGCGCCGATGTTCAGGCCCCACAGGGTTACTTCCAGGGTGTAGGGATTGAGTTCGAGGCGGTCCAGCCTGGCGGGCACCGTGGCGTAATTCGCCAATTGCTGGTTGATCACCCGCAACGCAATGCCGGGCAGGATAAGGAACCCCAGCACGCTGTAAATGGCGAAGACGGCCAGCAAGGCGCCGATGGCGCGTTTCAATCCTTTGGGCATGTAGGTCGCCAACTCTCTCGGTCTGAGGTGCCTTTGAGTATGGCACGCCAATCTGGTTCCGAAGTCGCGGCTCTGCATTCCTTGTGGGAAATTTCCCTACAGCGGGTGGGAGATCAAAGCTGCAAGATCAAGGTCTTGAGTGGGGGCTGCTGATCCATCGACGGAAAATCGACGCCGGGCGTCATCACCTGCCAGTCGCGAACAGGCCGACCAAGCTTGTTGGCGCAGCGCAGCACTTGTTCGCGCCAATCTTCCATGCTGACCTTTGCCAGATTATTGCAGCAGATCAGCACGCCGTTTTCGGCGGTCGCCAGCAGCGCGGGCTTGAGCAGGCTTTGGTAGTCGCGCAGCAAGTCGACGGTACCGAAGGCGCTCTTCGCCCACGCAGGCGGATCGAGCAGTACGAGATCGAATTGACGCTGTTCCAGACGCACGTAGCTGGGGAGTTTCTGGCCACGACGGGAGGCAATCGGCAGGCCCGCCAGTTGGCGAATGGCCGGGAAATAGTCGGACTGGATGAACTGCATCTCCGGCAATTGCGGGTTCAACTGGCCGTTCTCACGACCGACGGCGAGGTTGCCTTCGGCGAAGTCCAGATTGCAGACCTCCCGCGCGCCGCCCGCTGCTGCGCTCAAGCCGACGCCGCAGGTGTAAGCGAACAGGTTCAGCACGCTTTTACCCTTGGCATGAGCCTTGACCCAGCCGCGGGTGTTGCGCAGGTCGAGAAACAGCAGAGGGTCCTGACCGGCATGACGGCCGCGCACTCGATAGTTCAGCCCCCATTCGTGGCCGATCAGATCGTTCAGCGCGGCGTCGTCGGCTTTATAGACAGCGTCTGTGCGATCAATCCGCGAGTTGCCGTGGGAGCGGTCGTTGTAGACCAGCATCAAGTCCAGATCCAAACGGGCATTGATCGTGGCGTGGGCCGCCAGCAAGGTGTCGCGGTCCAGGCTGTTGTGAAAGCTCTGCACCAGCAACTGCGGGCCGTAGCGGTCGATGGTCAGTCCGCTCGCGCCTTCCTGGCTGCCATGGAACAAGCGATAGCAGTCGGTGCCTTCAGAATGCAGCTCGGCGAGCAGGGCTTGACGGTTGTCGAGGGCGACGCTGAGCGCCTGATTCAAGGAAGACATGCTCGGCGCCTTGGGGCAGGAATAAGGCGCGCGAGTTTAACAGTTCGGCCAACGGCAGTGTTGCAGCTGGCGCTTGCCAGTGAGGCGACACGGAACCCTGTGGGAGCGAATTCATTCGCGAAAGATAGGTCAGGCGACAGCGATGTGTCGACCTTACTGACGTCTCGCGAATGAATTCGCTCCCACAGGGATCGGCGGCGTCCGTGCTGAGGCGTCGTTCATTCCCCCGGGACGAGTCGCAAGACGGTCGCGTCACCTGTAGGAAACGCCCTTCCTGAACCTTCCCTGAATCCCCGCGCAATAGTCTCTGCAGGTCCCGTAATGGCGGTTTACTCTCATAAAAGCCGGGCGTATTCTTCGCCCGTTTTCAACAGATGCGGAGACCCACAGTGGGTACTTGTTCGAGTGACAGACGTCAGCCGGTTCTGACGACCGGCCAATCCTCGGCAAGATAACGCGCAGTCTTTTCACTGCCGTTATCTCGCTGATAAACGCGAGAAACGGCAGGCGATTCTTTTTCCTGTCCTTCCCTGACGCCCAGGCACCGTGCGCCGTTTTTCGGTCGCGCGGGCTTATCGTTGTGCGCCGTTCACACTGATCGACGCGCAGTGCGCTCGGCTGTGCCTCCTGAATCTCCATGAGCCGTAAGCCCTTCAATTCAGGGGACACCATCATGAAGTTCGCCCTTCTCAAAGAGTTCTTCGCAGGCTTCCTGCGCACTCGCCACTTCGCCCGGCACTTCCGTCGGCTGGCGATGCTCGACAGCCTCACCGACGCCACCGTCAGCCGCGAAGTCCCGCCCACTCTGGCGCAAACCCTCACCCGGGGTGCCAGCAGCGACGTGCCTGAATTGCTCGCACGCCTGCACACCCACCACGACGGCCTGAGTGAGGACGAGGCCCTGGCCTTGCGCCAGCAACATGGCCTCAACGAAGTCGAGCACGAACAGCCGCTGCCTTGGTGGGTACATCTGTGGCACTGCTACAAAAATCCGTTCAACCTGCTGCTGACCCTGCTGGCCTTCATCTCATGGCTGACCGAGGACATGAAAGCCGCCACCGTGATCTTCTCCATGGTGGTGCTCTCGACCCTGCTGCGCTTCTGGCAGGAAACCCGCTCCAATCAGGCCGCCGATGCGCTCAAGGCGATGGTCAGCAACACCGCGACCGTGCTGCGTCGTCAGGAAACCAAGTCGCAGCGCATCGAGCTGCCGATTAAACAACTGGTGCCAGGTGATCTGATCGTGCTCTCGGCTGGCGACATGATCCCCGCCGACTGCCGCGTGCTGACTGCCAAAGACCTGTTCGTCAGCCAGGCGGCGATGACCGGAGAATCAATGCCGGTGGAGAAATTCGCCCGCCGTCAGGAAGTCGATACCGGCAATCCGCTGGACCTGGAAAACATCCTGTTCATGGGCACCAACGTGGTCTCCGGTGCGGCGACCGGGGTGATCCTAGCGACCGGCAATCACACCTATTTCGGCGCACTGGCTCAGCGGGTCAGCGCCACCGACCGCGCACCCACTTCGTTCCAGGCCGGGGTCAACAAGGTCAGCTGGCTGCTGATCCGTTTCATGTTCGTCATGGCCCCGTTGGTGCTGTTCATCAACGGCTTCACCAAGGGCGACTGGATGGAAGCGCTGCTGTTCGCGCTGTCCATCGCCGTGGGCCTGACCCCGGAAATGCTGCCGATGATCGTCACCTCGACGCTGGCCAAAGGCGCGGTGTTCCTGTCGCGCAAGAAAGTCATCGTCAAACGTCTGGACGCGATTCAGAACTTCGGCGCCATGGACGTGCTGTGCACCGACAAAACCGGGACGCTGACCCAAGACAAAATCTTCCTCGCCCGCCATGTGGACGTGTGGGGGGATGAGTCCGACGACGTGCTGGAAATGGCGTATCTGAACAGCTACTACCAGACCGGCCTGAAAAACCTGCTGGACGTCGCGGTGCTGGAACACGTGGAAATCCACCGCGAGCTGCAAGTCGGCACGGCGTTCAGCAAGGTCGACGAAGTGCCGTTCGACTTCAACCGTCGGCGCATGTCGGTGGTGGTGCAGGAGCAGGGCCAGTCGCATCTGCTGATCTGCAAAGGCGCGCTGGAAGAAGTGCTGGGCGTGTGCAACCGCGTGCGTCATGGCGATGCGGATGAAGCGCTGACCCCGGAACTGCTGGAGCGCATCCTGCAGGTCACGGCGGAATTCAACGAAGAAGGCCTGCGCGTCGTGGCTGTGGCTGCGCGTGCAATGGACGCGGGGCGTGACACTTATGGGCTGGCCGATGAAAGCGACCTGACCCTGATCGGTTACGTGGCCTTCCTTGATCCACCCAAAGAAAGCACCGCGCCTGCACTGAAGGCGTTGGCTGAACACGGCGTGGCGGTAAAGGTGCTGACCGGCGACAACGAGCGCGTGACCGCGAAGATCTGCCGTGAAGTGGGGCTGGAACGTCAGGGCCTGTTGCTGGGCGGCGACGTTGAGCGCATGAGCGATGCTGAACTGGCAGTGGCCGTGGAAACCACCAACGTGTTCGCCAAACTGACGCCTTCTCACAAGGAACGCATCGTGCGGCTGCTCAAAGCCAACGGCCACGTGGTGGGTTTTATGGGCGACGGCATCAACGACGCGCCAGCACTGCGCACCGCTGACATCGGCATTTCGGTGGACAGCGCGGTGGACATCGCCAAGGAAGCGGCCGACATCATCCTGCTGGAAAAAAGCCTGATGGTGCTGGAGGAGGGCGTGCTGGAAGGGCGTCGTACCTTCGCCAACATGCTCAAGTACATCAAAATGACGGCCAGCTCGAACTTCGGCAACGTGTTCTCGGTGCTGGTGGCCAGTGCGTTCATTCCGTTCCTGCCGATGCTGCCGATGCACCTGCTGGTGCAGAACCTGCTGTACGACATTTCGCAGATCGCCATTCCGTTCGATAACGTCGACGAGGAACTGCTGAAAAAACCGCAACGCTGGCAGCCTGCGGACGTGGGGCGTTTCATGGTGTTCTTCGGGCCGATCAGTTCGATCTTCGACATCACCACCTTTGCGGTGATGTGGTATGTGTTCGGCGCCAACACACCTGAACATCAAACCCTGTTCCAGTCAGGCTGGTTCGTGGTGGGGCTGCTGACTCAGACGCTGATCGTGCACATGATCCGCACCCCGAAAATCCCGTTCCTGCAGAGCCGCGCGGCCATGCCGTTGATGGTGATGACCGGGGTGATCATGGCCGTGGGCGTGTTCCTGCCGATGGGGCCGCTGGCGCACTACTTCAAACTGCAGGCGCTGCCACCGCTGTACTTCGTCATCCTGCCGGTGATTTTGCTGGCGTACGTGGGGCTGACTCAGGCGGTGAAGGGGTTCTACGTGCGCAAGTTTGGGTGGCAGTGAGGTAAAGCCGATGCCTACGGCGGGCTGAAAACGACTATGGGAGCGAATTCATTCGCGAGGCATTGGTTCAACCAACACATGTGCGTCGGTTGAACCATTTTTCGCGAATGAATTCGCTCCCACAGGGGGAGTTGCGGTGTGGGTGAAATTACCGCGCCAGTACCAACGCCACGCCCTGACCCCCACCGATGCACAGGGTCGCCAGACCCTTCTTGGCATCGCGTTTGATCATTTCATGCAGCAGGGTCACCAGAACGCGGCAGCCCGACGCACCGATCGGGTGGCCGATGGCGATGGCGCCGCCGTTAACGTTGACCTTCTCCATGTCCCAACCCAACTCTTTGCCCACCGACAGCGATTGCGCGGCAAACGCTTCGTTGGCTTCGATCAGGTCCAGCTCATCCAGCGACCAGCCCGCTTTGTCCAGGCAACGACGGGTGGCGCTGACCGGGCCGATGCCCATGATCGCCGGGTCAACACCCGCGTTCGCGTAAGCGGCAATGCGCGCCAGCACCGGCAGGCCCAACTCTTCGGCTTTTTTCGCGCTCATCAGGATGACCGCAGCGGCACCATCATTCAGCGACGAGGCGTTACCGGCGGTCACGGTGCCGTCTTTCTTGAAGGCCGGCTTGAGTTTGCCCAGGGATTCGGCGGTGGTGCCTGCACGGGGTTGTTCGTCGGTGGCGAAGGAGATCGGGTCGCCTTTGCGCTGAGGGATCAGGATCGGGGTGATTTCATCGACGAAACGCCCGGCTTCGATGGCCGCAGCGGCTTTCTGCTGCGAGGCGGCGGCGAAGGCGTCTTGCGCCTCACGGCTGATGCCGTACTTTTCCGACAGGTTCTCGGCAGTGATGCCCATGTGGTAATCGTTGAACGCATCCCACAGGCCGTCGCTGATCATGGTGTCGACCATAGTCGCGTGGCCCATGCGCAGGCCGGTACGCGCACCCGGCATCACATAGTTGGCCAAGCTCATGCTTTCCTGACCGCCCGCAATGATCACGTCAGCGTCGCCGCAACGGATTGCCTGAGTGCCCAAGTGCAGGGCCTTGAGGCCCGAACCGCAGACCTTGTTCAGGGTCATCGCGGGGACCGCGAACGGCAAACCGGCCTTGATTGACGCCTGACGCGCCGGGTTCTGGCCAGCACCGGCAGTGAGCACTTGCCCCATGATCACCTCATCGACCTGCGCCGGGTCCAGACCGGTCTGGGCCAGCAACTGACGGATCACCGCTGCGCCCAGATCAACAGCCGACACATTCGCCAACGAACCCTGAAAACTGCCGACCGCGGTGCGGGTGGCGGCAACGATTACGACGTCTTGCATGGTACGAATCCTCACGGTTGTGGGTGTAACGCCCGGGCCTGGAGACAAAGCTGAAAAGGGAGGCCCGTGGCCGGGAAATCAAAGGGGCACATGGTGGCATGAATGACGGTGGTAATTTAAGCGTTTTCTTGATTGCGCTGACTGTTCAAGATTGTTCCTTCCCGCGAGCCCTGTATTGGTAGTGCCGGCCCTCGCGAGCAAGCTCACTCCTACAGGGGATGCGATCAACTGTAGGAGTGAGCTTGCTCGCGAATGCTGACGTCAGGACATTGAAATGTTTTGAATGTACCTGCCCTTTCGTGAGCACGCTCACTCCTACAGAAGGATAGGGTGATGCCGGTCTCAGAGAACTCCCATCCTGCGTCGCGCCCGATGCACCGACGCATTGCGCACGGCCCATCTCAAGATCGGTGCGGTCCGGTTAACCCCCGCGCGGATCATTTGGCGTTTGAAACTCCCCATCCGGATATCGAACATCCCGCTCGCCCATTCCGGCATCAATTCAACCCCGGCCTGCATCATCAGACGCCCCATTGGCTTGGCCATGCGGCTGGGTGCCGGGGCATTCTGCAGGACGCTGAACACCTCACGCGCCCGGTCATCACACACCAGCTGCGGGCGCATCCGATGCAGGTAAGCGTCGATTTCAGCGGCCGATCGCGGAATGTCGCGCGCACCCAGACGCTCCGCCACGAGCGCGGTTTCGGCGTAATAGCAGTCCTGAGCGTCGAGGGGCAGGTCCGGATTGAGGTATCGCAAATGTGCAGCCATGAAACTGCTCACTTCGGCCACGTGCACCCACGTTAGCAGCGCCGGGTCATCGGCCTTGTACGGGGTGCCGTCCGGGGCGATCCCGCTGATCTGCGAATGGATGCTCAGCACCTTGTCGATCAGCCAATTGGCGTCGTGGGTCGAACCGAATGTGGTGCCGGAGATGAACTGCCCGGTTCGCCGCAGCCGCCCGAGCAGGTCTTGACGAAAGTTGGAATGGTCCCACACCCCAGCCAGCACGCGAGGGTGGAGCATTTGCAGCATCAATGCGCAAATGCCGCCGATCATCATGCTCGGGAAATCGCCGTGCACCTGCCAGCACACCGCCTGCGGCCCGAACAGACCTGGATCGCCCTTGGGGTTCTCCATGTCCAGTTGGCCAAGGGCCAGGCCGGTCATGCTCATGACCTGGGTTTCGATGCGGGTGCGGATGAATTCCATGGGTGTCCAGTCGAAAGATGGAATGCCAATACTGTAGGAGCGTGGCTTGTCCCGCGATCTGCCGGAACGGCAGTAAAAGCCTGCGATCAGCAGTGCACCTGACACTACACGTATGGCGGTTTTACGACGGGTTCCCCGCCGATCGCGGGACAAGCCACGCTCCTACCTCTATCGGTTAAGGCGCTTCTCGATCAACCCCTCCACGACACTCGAATCCGCGAGGGTCGAGATATCCCCCAAACTGCCGATTTCGTTGCAGGCGATCTTGCGCAGGATGCGCCGCATGATCTTCCCGGAACGGGTTTTCGGCAAGGCCGGGGCCCACTGAATCAGCTCCGGTTTAGCGAAACTGCCGATTTCCTTGCTGACCAGCGTCAACAGTTCCTTCTGCAACGCCTCGTCCGGCTCGATCCCGGCCATGGTGGTCACGAATGCATAAATGCCCATGCCTTTCACGTCATGGGGGTAACCCACCACCGCTGCCTCGGCCACGCTGTCATGCAATACCAACGCGCTCTCGACCTCCGCCGTGCCGATGCGATGCCCGGACACGTTGATCACGTCGTCCACCCGCCCGGTGATCCAGTAATGCCCGTCCTGATCCCGACGCGCGCCGTCACCCGTGAAGTAATAACCGGGGTAGGGTTTGAAGTAGGTGTCGATCATGCGTTGCTGATCGCCATACACACTGCGAATCTGCCCCGGCCAACTGGCCTTGATCGCCAATAAGCCGCTGGTCGCGCCCTCCAGCTCATTGCCTTTTTCGTCGAGCAGCACGGGCTGTACGCCAAACATCGGCTGAGTGGCGCAGCCCGGTTTCAGGGGCGTTGTGCTGAGCAGCGGGGTGAGCATCGTGCCGCCGGTTTCGGTCTGCCACCACGTATCGACGATAGGGCAGCGGGCTTTTCCTACTTTATGGAAATACCATTCCCACGCTTCCGGGTTGATGGGCTCACCGACCGTGCCGAGAATGCGCAGGCTTTCCCGGCTTGTCGTTTCCAGCGGCTTCGGCCCCTCACGCATCAGTGCTCGCAATGCCGTTGGCGCGGTGTAGAAGATATTGACGTGGTGCTTGTCGATCACCTGCCAGAAGCGCGAGGTGTCGGGGTAATTCGGCACGCCTTCGAAAATCAGCGTGGTGGCACCGTTGGCCAGCGGGCCGTAGACGATGTACGTGTGTCCGGTGACCCAGCCGACGTCGGCGGAGCACCAGAAAATCTCGCCCTCGCGATAATCGAAGACATGCTGATGGGTCATCGCCGCTTGCAGCAGGTAACCGCCGGTTGTGTGCAGCACCCCCTTTGGTTTGCCGGTGCTGCCCGAGGTGTAGAGGATGAACAGCGGGTCTTCGGCGTCCATCGGTTCGGGCGGGCAATCGTCGCTGATGCCGTGAAGCGCTTCGTGATACCAGATGTCGCGGCCTTCGACCCACTCGACCTGGCCTTCGGTGCGCTTGACCACCAGCACCGTGCTGACGTTCGGGCAGCTTTGCAGGGCTTTGTCGACGTTCTGTTTCAACGGCACGTATTTGCCGCCGCGCACACCTTCATCGGCGGTGATGACGGTGTGGCAATCAGCGTCGAGAATCCGGTCACGCAGGGCGTCAGGGGAAAAGCCGCCGAACACCACCGAATGAATCGCGCCGATGCGGGTGCAGGCCAGCATTGTGTAGGCCGCTTCCGGAATCATCGGCATGTAGATGCACACCCGGTCGCCTTTCTTCACGCCGCGCTGCTTCAGCACATTCGCCAGACGGGCAACGTTGTGGTGCAGCTTCTTGTAGGTGATTTCGGCGGACTCGGAGGGATTATCGCCTTCCCAAATGATCGCCACTTGGTCGCCGCGCTTTTCCAGATGACGGTCGATGCAGTTGTAACTCACGTTCAGCGTGCCGCCTTTGAACCACTGCGCGCTGCCGGTCTTGATGTCGCACTGCTGGACCTGATCCCACGGCGAGAACCAGTGGAGAAATTTTTTCGCCTGCTCGGCCCAGAAGGTGTCGGGCTGCTCGATGGATTGCCGGTACAGGCGCTGATAGTCATCGGCACTGAGTTGAGCGGCTTTGCGCGTCGCGTCGGCGTGTGGGAAATCGCTGATATTGAACATGGCGTCTCCTGTTTTTCTTGTGATGTTGTGTAGCCACAATAGGACATCAGAGTCGATCGTGTCGGCAGGGTTCAGGCGGGTCGGATTCAGTCGTGCTCTCTTTTGATTCTGCCTTTCGGCTTGACTCGGTGATCCAAATACACAAAACCCGCCGCCTCTTGCGAGGGGGCGGGTTTCGGGTGTTGCGCCAAGGCGGTATCAGCCGCGGTGACGACCGCGGAAGTAATTGATCAAGCCTTGAGTGGACGCATCTTCAGCAACGGTTTCTTCCGTGCCGACGAGGCGGCTGTAAACGCCTTTGCCCAGTTCTTTGCCCAGCTCGACGCCCCACTGGTCGAAGGCGTTGGTGCCCCAGACCACGCTTTGGACGAAGACTTTGTGCTCGTACATCGCGACCAGCGCACCCAGACGACGCGGGCTGATGCGCTCGACGACGATGGTGTTGCTCGGACGGTTGCCTGGCACGACCTTGTGCGGCGCGACACGCTGCACTTCGTCTTCCGACAGGCCTTTGGCGCGCAGTTCGGCTTCGGCCTCAGCGCGAGTCTTGCCGAGCATGAGAGCCTGGCTCTGCGACAGGCAGTTGGCGTATAGCCATTGGTGGTGGTCGGACACCGGGTTGAAGCTGACGATCGGCACGATGAAGTCGGCCGGAATCAATTGGGTGCCTTGGTGCAGCAGCTGGTGATACGCGTGCTGACCGTTACAGCCCACGCCACCCCAGATCACCGGGCCGGTGTCGGTCTTCACCGGCACGCCGTCCTGACGAACGCTCTTGCCGTTGGATTCCATGTCCAGCTGTTGCAAATGCTTGGTGATGTTACGCAGGTAGTGGTCGTACGGCAGGATCGCGTGACTTTGCGCGCCCCAGAAATTGCCGTACCACACGCCGAGCAGGCCCAGCAGCGCCGGCATGTTTTGCTCGAACGGTGCGTTCAGGAAATGCTGGTCCATGGTATAGGCACCGGACAGCAATTCCTTGAAGTTGGACATGCCCACGGCCAAAGCGATTGGAAGACCGATGGCCGACCACAGCGAGTAACGACCGCCGACCCAGTCCCACATCGGGAAGATATTTTCTTCACGGATGCCGAACGCCACGGCAGCCGCGTTGTTGCTCGACACCGCGATGAAGTGACGGTACAGCTCCGCCTCGGAGCCGCCCTGAGCCAGATACCAGGCGCGCGCCGCGGTAGCGTTTTTCAGGGTTTCGAGGGTGCTGAAGGTCTTGGACGAGACGATAAACAGCGTGGTTTCCGCACGCAGCTTGCTGGTCAGTTCGTGCAGCTCTGTGCCGTCGATGTTCGCCAGGTAGTGGCAGCGAACGCCTTTCTGCGCGTAGGACAACAGCGCTTCGGACACCAGCTCAGGGCCGAGAAACGAGCCACCGATGCCGATGTTAACCACGTCAGTGATCGGCTTCTCGGTGTAACCGCGCCACAGACCGTCGTGAATGCGGCCCACGAGGTCGGTGATCTGGTTCAGCACCTTGTGCACTTCGGGCATCACGTTGACGCCGTTCACCAACAGCTTGTCGCCCACTGGACGGCGCAGCGCGGTGTGCAGGGCCGGGCGACCTTCGGAAGAGTTGACCAACTCGCCGTCGTATTGCGCTTTGATTGCGTCTTTCAGGCCCACTTCGTTGGCCAGATTGACCAACAGCTGACGGGTTTCGGCGGTGATCAGGTTCTTCGAGTAGTCGAGAAATAGCCCGGCACTGCTGAGGGTGAATTCGTTGAAACGCTGCGGGTCTTCGTTGAACGCGTCGCGCATGCTGAAATTCTGCATCGCTTTGCGGTGGTCGGAGAGCGCCTGCCAGGCGGGCAGGGTGGTGACGTCATGAGGGTTGCGGTAGTACGCCATCGCTGCGGGTTTCCTTGTACTTGAACTGCCTTTGGACGTTGAAAAGCCAGGGGCGGGTCGAATGCGTGCGCTCTCCGAAGCCTAATCCTCGGACGCGCCGATGTCTGCGCCTCGCTTTACCTTTGCTCGGTACTTTTTCTCACAAGGTAGTGTCGCCCGTGTGGGGCGACCTGTACCGGTATGGCATTGCGGGTGTGGCTAAGTTCATTGCCCGGAGCCAGATAGAGCCTGCGCGGGCTGAAGTTTCATGAAACGTTCTGGGACTGAGCATAGTTGCGAATCCCGAGACCATGGCGTTCCGTTTACGGGGCCGTGGTCAGGTGCAGATTGTCGATCAGGCGTGTCTTGCCCAGGAACGCGGCGCCGAGCACCACCAGATCCTGATCGCCCGGGGTCGCGGGGCGCAGGGTCACGGCCTGGCGGATTTCCAGATAGTCCGGACGGAAACCCGCGCTTTCGAGGGCCTTCCTGCCGTCATCCAGCAATTGTTCGTGGTTCTGCTCGCCATTGTGCAGCGCGTCACCGATCTGTTTGATGACACGGTACAGCGCAGGGGCAGTCGCACGTTCCGCTTCGGTCAGGTAACCGTTGCGCGAAGACAGCGCCAGGCCATCGGCCGCGCGGACGGTGGGCTCGCCAATGATCTGGATCGGCATGTTCAAGTCGCGCACCAGCGCGCTCACGACCGCCAGCTGTTGAAAGTCTTTCTGGCCGAAGATCGCGATGTCGGGCTGAACCATGTTGAACAGCTTGCTCACGACCGTGGACACGCCGTCGAAATGGCCGGGGCGACTGCCGCCACACAAGCCTTCAGACACGACGGGCACACGCACGATGGTCTGGTCGGCCATGCCGTGGGGGTACATTTCTTCGACCGTGGGCGTGAACAGCAGATGGCAACCGGCTTGCAGCAGCTTCTCCTGATCGGCCGCCAGCGTGCGTGGGTAGGTGGCCAAGTCCTCTGTAGGACCGAACTGCAAGGGGTTGACGAAAATGCTCGCCACCACGAAATCGGCACGTTGCGCAGCCTTGGTCACCAGCGCGGTATGACCGCTGTGCAGGTTGCCCATGGTCGGGACCAGCGCGATACGTTTGCCTTCGCTGCGGGCGCGGGCCACGGCGGCGCGCAGTTCACGCACGGTTTTTACAGTGTTCATGCCGAGAATCCGTGTTCAGGGGCCGGGAAGCTGACGTCTTTCACGGCGCTGACGTAGGCGGCGATGGCCGATTGAATGTCAGGCTGGCCGATCATGAAGTTCTTCACGAACTTGGGCACGCGCCCGGTGATGGATAGACCCAGCATGTCGTGCAGGACCAGCACCTGGCCATCGACGGCGCTGCCCGCGCCGATGCCGATCACCGGAATCTTCACCGCTTGGGTAATTTCCTGCGCCAGCTCGCTCGGCACGCATTCCAGCAGCAGCATCGCGGCCCCGGCTTGCTCCAGGGCAATGGCGTCAGCACGAATCTGCCGCGCCTGCGCTTCCTGACGGCCCTGCACTTTATAGCCGCCCAGCACGTTGACGGTCTGCGGCGTCAGGCCCATGTGTGCGCACACCGGAACGCCCCTTTCAGCCAGCAAGCGAATCGACTCGGCCAGCCAGCCCGCGCCCTCGATCTTGAGCATGTGCGCGCCCGCCTGCATCAACGTCGCGCTGCTGGCGAATAGCTGTTCCGGGGTGGGGTAGGACATGAACGGCAGGTCGGCGAGGATCAGTGCACCCTGATTGCCACGTTTGACGCTGGCCACGTGGTACGCCATGTCGGCGTTCGTCACGGGCAGGGTGCTGTCGTGACCCTGCAAAACCATGCCCAGCGAGTCGCCCACCAACAGGATTTCAACGCCTGCCTGTGAAGCTGCGTGGGCGAACGTTGCGTCGTAGGCCGTGAGCATGGTGATTTTTTCACCTTTCTGCTTCAGGCCCAACAGGGACGTCACGGTGATATCTGGCATGAAAAAGTCCTCATTACAGGCGCTGTGAATACGACGGCGAGCAACGCGTGATTCATTCTGCAAACGCAGGCACATCGTCGTTTCGCGATGTTTGAAAAAGCCTGTCTGGCACCTGGCAAGCCGGTCGTCCGGCTTTGGGACGCTTATCTTCGTGAGGAGGGGGCGGGAAGTCAATTCCGGGTGTTACCGGATGAGGTGGGGATGTTACCGAGACATGTAACGGCGCGCAGTGCCTGCAAACGATCTGTAGGCAACGTCGCTTCGCTCGGCGCGACGCATTACCCCTGTAGGCGCGAATTCATTCGCGATTGGACGGGTCAATCCACACACCTTCATCGGCTGTACCGAGGTCTCGCGAATGAATTCGCGCCTACAGGATTTGTACCGAGCTATGAATCGAGAATGTGCCCGAATCGCGCGCGTCGGCATTCAACCCGAGAGTCTTTCCAGCCCTTCAAACGGGCAGTCGGCCAGCAGGTCATCCAGCGCGCGGCCATCAGCGAAGGTAATCCCGGGCGCCAGCTCGGCCAAGGGATACAACACGAACGCCCGCGCCTGCATGTGATAGTGCGGGACCCTCAGACGGGGCTCGTCGATCAGCCGGTCACCGAACAACAGAATGTCCAGGTCCAGCGTCCTCGGCCCCCAGCGCTCAAGCCGCTCGCGCCCTTGACCGTTCTCGATGCCTTGCAAGGCATCCAGCAGGGCCAGTGGCTCCATTGTGGTATCTAGGGCGGCGACGGCGTTGGTGTAGCGCGGCTGACCGGGCAGCAACGAATCGCTCACGTAAAAAGAAGAAACGCCTGACAGGCTGGTGTGAGGCAACTGTCCCAATGACTGGATCGCCTCGCGCAGTTGTTCGGCAGGGTCAGCGAGGTTGCTGCCCATGCCGACATACACCCGTTCCATCACCATTACTCCGATGCGTCGGCGCCAGCGCGTTTGCGCTTGCCGCCACCGCTACGGCGACGCTTGCGCGGGCCCTGGCCGGTGGTGTCGGATTTACTGCCCAGGTCACGAATCATGTCGCGGCGACCGGATTCGTTGGCGTCCTGATAATCGGTCCACCATTCGCCCAGGCCGTCGGTTTCCTCGCCCGCGGTTTCACGCAGCAGCAGGAAGTCGTAACCGGCTCGGAAACGCGGGTTGTCCAGCAACAGGTCGGCACGTTTGCCCGAGCGACGTGGCAGACGCTCCTGCATGTCCCAAATCTCGCGGATCGGCATGGTGAAGCGCTTGGGAATCGCGATGCGCTGACACTGCTCGGCGATCAATTCGTGCGCGGCTTCCTGCATGGCCGGGATCGGCGGCATGCCGCGCTCTTGCAGGCGCAGGACGCGAGCGGGCAAGGCAGGCCACAACAGCGCAGCGAACAGGAACGCTGGCGTCACCGGCTTGTTCTGCTGCACGCGCAAATCGGTGTTGGCCAGGGCCTCGCTGATGAGCGTGTGCGTGTAGGTCGGGGTGTATTCCAACGCCTTGGCGCTGGCCGGGAACAGCGGGTCGAACAACTCCAAGTCCACCAGCATCTCGAACGTTGGTTCGGCGTAACCCGACAGGAACAGCTTGAGGACTTCTTCGAACAGCCGCGCTGCCGGAATATCGCGGAGCATGGGTGCCAGCGGGCGAATCGGCGTGGCGCTGTGCTTTTCAATGCCGAAATCCAGCTTGGCGGCGAAGCGCACCGCACGCAGCATCCGCACCGGGTCTTCTTTATAACGCTGCTGAGGGTCGCCGATCAGGCGGATCAGTCGATTACGGATGTCGTGTACGCCGTTGGCGTAATCCAGCACGCGTTCGCTGACGGGATCGTAATACAGCGCATTGATCGTGAAGTCGCGACGCTGAGCGTCTTCTTCCAGCGTGCCGTAAACATTGTCCCGCAGAATCCGGCCGCTCTCGTTGCGCGACGACTGATTGCTGTCTTCTTCCTCGTCATCTTGAGGGTGATTGGCGCGGAACGTGGCCACTTCGATGATTTCGCGACCGAAGTGGATGTGGACCAGCTTGAATCGGCGGCCGATGATGCGCGCATTGCGAAATTCTGCCCGGACTTGCTCAGGCGTGGCGCTGGTGGCGACGTCGAAGTCCTTGGGGGTGATGCCCAGCATCAGGTCCCGCACGCAGCCGCCGACCAGATAGGCCTGGTAGCCCGCGTTCTGCAAACGCTCGACGATGTTCACCGCGTAACGGCTGAATTGAGCGCGTTGCAACGAGTGTTGGCTGCTGCTGAGCACTTCAGGCGTGGTGCGCGTATGTTGCTGCGGCTTGCGCAGGGGAGTACGGAATGACTGGAACAGCTTCTTCAGCATGGGATGCACTGTTTGAAGGAATATTCGGCCAATGACAAAGAATGACCGCATGATGGGCGGGGATTCTAGCATTTAGTCGAGGGATGGTGTAGGACGCCGCGCGAACGGGCTCTGGAGGCAGGTATGGCGGGGCTGGAGCGGTTGTTACGAAGAGTTTGGAGCGGTTTTTGGCGAACGCTACCGGAAAATTGTTTTGTTTCGGAAGCTACTGGGGGAGCCGAAGCTCCCCCAAAGTGCGTGCTCTTATTTTTATTGTCTGTCGGGCTTTTTGTTTTTGTTGAGCGCCCAATTCACGGCTTTCGCCTGTGAAACCTCCCAATCGGGAGTCAAGAGCAAACGGATTGCTTTGGTCGCTGTGCTGCAGTGATCAATCGATCCAACCAGTTCAGGCGCTACCTTGGGGGGGTAGTTTTTTGTTGTTCTCAGCCTGGTTGCGGGACAAGTCCCAAATGCAACGCCTCTCCAAAAGAATCAGTTAGCTGCGCCTCCGCCGTGTTGTTTTTATTATGCGTGAGTCGATACGTCTTATTTTTATTATGGTGTTTTGCGGGTGACTGATTTTTGTTGTTCTTGTACTAAGGATATAGCAGAACGCGTGCCAACTTTTGTCGAAACGGCTACAGCCCTTTAAATCCGGGGGTGTGGCAAATCGACGCTATTTTTGTGTAGCCAAAAAAAACCGGGACTACGTTACCGTACGCCCCGGCTTTTGTTACGTGTTGCTGATGAGGTAACAGTTTTTTCACAAGTCCCGGAAGGCGCGTGCCAGAGCCTCGCGCCTGCTCCTGAGATCAGGTTTCGCTGGCTACACCGGTTTTGCGACGCGGGATGCCCAGCCGTTGACGACGCTCCCACAGGCATTTACGGCTGACGCCAAGCTTGCGCGCCAGTTCGGTCTCGGTCATGTGGTCCTGATGCTCAAGCACGAAGTGCTGGAAGTAGTCCTCCAAGGACAAATCTTCCGTAGGTTCATGAGCCGTTGAGCTGGATGAAGGCTGCTGCGGCGCCAGGCCGATGAACTCCTCGACGTCCAGATCGCTCAGCTCGATGTCGATGCCCAAGAGGTCGGCGGAAATTTCCGGGCTCTCACAGAGGATGACGGCACGCTCAACGGCGTTTTCCAGTTCGCGGACATTACCCGGCCACGAGTAGTGGCGGATCGCCTGTTCGGCGTCTGGTCCGAAGCGCAAGTCGGTACGGCCAGCTTTGGCGCTTTGGCGAGCCAGGAACGCATTGGCGATTTCGTTCACGTCCGAGCCCCGTTCGCGCAGGGCCGGCAGCTTCAAGGCAATGACGTGCAGACGGTAGTAAAGGTCTTCACGGAACTGCCCGACTTTGGCCAGGCTTTTCAGGTCTCGGTGGGTCGCGGCAATCAGGCGCACATCGACCTTCTGCGACTGTACCGAGCCAACCCGACGAATTTCGCCTTCCTGGAGCACACGCAGCAGACGGGCTTGAGCTTCGAGAGGCAATTCGCCAATTTCATCGAGAAACAGGGTTCCGCCGTCGGCGGCTTCAACCAGCCCCGCACGCCCGGCGCTGGCGCCGGTGAACGCGCCTTTTTCGTGGCCGAACAGCTCGGACTCGATCAACGTTTCCGGGATCGCGGCACAGTTCACCGAAATCATCGGTGCCTTGGCGCGGCGGGACAAGTTGTGCAGCGCTCGGGCGACCAACTCTTTACCCGTACCTGATTCACCTTGCACCAGCACGTTGGAGTCAGTCGGGGCGACCTTACGGATCTTGTTGTAAAGGTCTTGCATCGGCGGGCAAGAGCCGATGATCCCAATCTCGCCATTGCTGTTGTCAGGGGCTGATTTGTCGGACCCCGACGCCTTGCCAGCCGAGGCCACGCGTTCAGCCTGGATGCTTTGCACGGTCTGTCGGTCTCGCAGAATGCGCGACACGGCTTGCAGCATTTCGTCGTGGTCGAAGGGCTTGGCGATGTAATCCACAGCGCCCATTTTCATCGAGTCCACGGCCGAGCGGAGGCTGGCGTAGCTGGTCATGATCAGCACCGGTTTGCCTTGGCCGAGCCGGATCAGCTCGGTACCGGGAGCACCGGGCAAGCGCAAATCGCTGACGATCAGGTCGAACGAGGGGATGCTGAAACGTTCCTGAGCTTCCTGCACGGAGCCGGCTTCACTGACCTGGTACTGATTACGTTCCAGCAGGCGACGCAAGGCAGAGCGGATAATAGTTTCGTCTTCGACGATCAGAATGTGCGGCATTGATTCGATACTCTCGACGGTCTCAGTTCACAGCGGACGTCGCTTCGACATGTCGCGGTAGGGTCACCCGAATGCGGGTTCCGCGCTGTTGCTCGGGGTCAGCCGGGCTGTCGATGGTGATTTGTCCATAATGCTCTTCAACGATGGAATAGACCAGTGCGAGCCCCAGTCCTGTCCCTTCCCCCGGGTCCTTGGTGGTGAAGAACGGTTCGAACAAGCGGTCCATGATTGCTTTCGGAATTCCAGTGCCTTCGTCTTCGACGATCAAATCGACCGTATGTTCGGACGCCTCGCTTTTCACCCGCACCGCGCTGCCTGCCGGCGAGGCGTCACGGGCGTTGGAGAGCAGGTTGATCAATACCTGCGCCAACCGTTGCGGATCGCCATCGACCCAGTGGTTCGGGTTGCACAGGTTATAGAATTGCACTTCGAAGTTGCGGCGATTCAGCGCGAGCAGACCAATGGCATCCTGAGCGACCTCGGCCAGACAGACGGCTTCGTCGGCATGCTGGTGACCACCCGCATGGGCGAAGCTCATCAGCGACTGAACGATGCGCGACACGCGCTTGGTCTGTTCGATGATCTGGCTGCTGATTTCAGTGAGTTCGCCGTCTTCTTCGCGCTCCTCGCGCAGATTTTGCGCGAGACAAGCGATACCGGTGATCGGGTTGCCGATTTCGTGGGCCACCCCGGCTGCCAGGCGTCCAATGCTCGCCAGGCGCTCGGAGTGCACCAGCTTGTCTTCCAGCATCTGGGTGTCGGTGAGGTCTTCCACCAGAATCACCAAACCACTGTTGCCCGGTGCCAAGGGCTCGTCGATGGCTGCTTTGTGCAGGTTCAGCCAGCGCGTTTGTCCGTCCAGCGCCAGGCGCTGTTTGTGCAAATGCTCATCCGGCACGTTGATGAAACCGAGCAGTAACTGACGCCATGGATCGGCGATGGTCTCCAGGCGAGACCCCACCACGCGCTGGGCCCCGATGCCGGTGAGTTCTTCCATCGCCTTGTTCCACATCAGGATTTCCTGATCCTTGGCCAGCGAGCAGACGCCCATCGGCAATTCCTGCAACGTCTGGCGGTGGTAGCGACGCAGGGCGTCCAGCTCGGCGGCCAGCCCGGTGAGGCGCGAATGGTAGTCCTCAAGGCGGCTTTCAATGAAGTGAATGTCTTCGGTGACGTAGTTCTCGCTGCCCGATTTGTACGGCAGGAAGGTTTCCACCATGTCCTGAGCAACGCTGGGGCCCATGAGGCCGGACAGGTTGGCCTCGATCCGGTCACGCAAACGGCGCAGTGCGTAGGGGCGGCGCTCGTCAAACGGCAGGTACAGATCGCGCAGGGCCTGTTCGACTTCCTTCTGCGCGGCTTTGGCGCCCAGCGGCTTGGCCAGTTGCGTCGCGAACTCCTGCGGAGAAACGGCGTGCAACTCCCGACGCTGCGGTCGACGCACGTTGTCCACCGCACAGGCTTCGGCGGCGCTGGCCTCTTCAGGGCTGGGGTTGCTGAACAGCGAAATCAGGGTGAACACCAGCACGTTGGCGGCAAGCGAAGCAATGGCTGCCATGTGCCAACTGGTGTCGTCGAGCACGTAGATCATGTTCAGCAGGGGGATGTAGAAGCCCTGGAAATTGCCGATCAGCGGGAACAGCATGCTGACCATCCAGACCACGATCCCGGCGATCAGGCCCGCCATGAAGCCTCGACGGTTGGCCGCTGGCCAGTACAGCACCGACAGCACGCCTGGCAGGAACTGCAAGGTGGCGACGAACGCGACGATGCCGAGGTTGGCCAAATCCTGCTTGGCGCCCAGCAGCAGGTAGAAACCGTATCCCGCCATGATGATCGCGACGATCAGGGCGCGACGGGTCCACTTCAACCAGCGATAGATATTGCCCTCGGCGGGCGGCTGGTAGAGCGGCAGCACCAGATGGTTCAGCGCCATGCCCGAGAGGGCGAGTGTCGTGACGATGATGAGCCCGCTGGCCGCCGAAAGGCCGCCTACATAGGCCAGCAATGCCAACGCCGGGTTGTGCGCCGCGATGCCGATCCCGAGGGTGAAGTATTCGGGGCTGGTGGTGGCGCCCAGTTTCAGTCCGGCCCACAGTACCAGCGGAACGGCGAGGCTCATCAGCAGCAAAAACAGCGGCAAGCCCCAGCTGGCGCTGACCAGCGAACGAGGGTTGAGGTTTTCGGTGAAGGTCATGTGATACATGTGCGGCATGACAATGGCCGAGGCGAAAAACACCAACAGCAGGGTGCGCCAGGGGCCTTCCTGCAACGGGGTATGCAACGCCGCGAGCGCGCTTTGATTCTGTAGCAGCCATTGCTCAAGGCTCGCCGGACCGTCGAATACGCCGTACAGCGAATAAATGCCGATACCGCCGATGGCCACCAGTTTGATGACCGACTCGAACGCGATGGCGAACACCAGCCCTTCGTGTTTCTCCCGCGTGGCGATATGCCGGGAGCCGAAGAAAATGGTGAACAGTGTGATCAGGATGCAGAACGCCAGCGCGACGTAGTTGCGGACCGGCTCGCGGGTGAGGATGCCGATGGAGTCCGCCACCGCCTGAATTTGCAGGGCCAACAGGGGTAACACCCCGATCAGCATGAAAATGGTCGTCAGCGCTCCGGCCCATGTGCTGCGAAAGCGGAAGGCAAACAGGTCGGCGAGGGACGAAAGCTGATAGGTGCGGGTGATTTTCAGGATCGGGTACAGCAGCACCGGCGCCAGCAAAAATGCGCCGGACACCCCCAGATAACTGGAAAGGAAGCCGTAACCGTATTCATACGCGAGGCCGACAGTCCCGTAAAACGCCCAGGCGCTGGCATACACGCCCAGCGACAGGGTGTACGTCAGTGGGTGGCGAATGATCCAGCGCGGAATGAGCCCGCGCTCACTGACCCATGCAACGCTGAACAGCGCCAGCAAGTAGGCGGCGCTGACCAGAATCATCTGGGTCAGGCTAAAGCTCATCGGCATCTCGTTGGCTCTGCAGAATGAAAGTCACCACGATCAGGATCAGCCACAGCATATAAGGCCGATACCAGGCGCCTGTCGCGTCGATCCACCAGTCCATGATGGCTGGGGAAAAAAGGTAGATGCCTACCACCAGTAGCAGGACCAATCGATAAATGTACATTTGGCCTCCTGGGTTCACTGACGCCGGGTGAAGGAGCGGCATGGTAACGGATGGCTATCAGGCTGCAAGCGACGTTTCGGCCACCTTCATGCCGCTATTGGCCTCAAGTGCTCTGGCTCAGTCTATTCGAGCTTCTTCGATACTGGCGACCCGTGGAATCAAATCGGCATTCCAGTGGGCGATTCCCCAGTCCAGAACCTCTCTCGGCGTACCGAACGAAAGGTCTTCCGGTGCCGGCTGGCCCAACGCCCGCAATGCCCGAAGCAGCAAAGGCGTAGCCTGATCGACGGGCAGGGGCGGGGAGCGGTAGGACTTGCCCAGTTTGTGCCCGTTCGGTTGGGTAATCAGTGGCACGTGTAGGTAACGCGGCTGTGGCAGGCCCAGCAATTCCTGCAGATAGAGCTGACGAGGCGTGGAGTCGAGCAAGTCAGCGCCCCGCACAATGTCGGTGACGCCTTGCCAGCCATCGTCGAGGACGACCGCCAGTTGATAGGCATATAGGCCATCACGGCGTCGAATCACGAAATCGCCGACGTCGCGGCCCAAGTGCTGGCGAAAGGTGCCCTGAACCCGGTCGTCGAAACGGTATTCCAGCTCCGGGACGCGAATACGGATCGCGGCGTTTTCAGGCGAGTGGCCCGCATTGCGGCAAAAACCGGGGTAGATGCCGTGGAAATCTTCCAGCTCCTTGCGTGAACAGGTGCAGGCGTACGCAAGCCCATAGCTGAACCAACGGTTGATGATGTCCTGATAGGCGTCGTGACGATCGCTTTGCCTCACACATTCGCCATCCCACTCAAAGCCGTAGGTTTCCAGTGTATTGAGGATGGCGGTCTGTGCGCCCGGTTCTTCCCGTGGTGGGTCGAGGTCTTCCATGCGCATCAGCCACTGGCCACCGGCGGAGCGGGCATCGAGGTACGACGCCAGCGCGGCGACTAGCGAGCCGAAGTGCAGATAACCGCTGGGGGTTGGCGCAAAGCGCCCTATATAAGAAGGGGATTTCATGGGCGATGATGGTACTGGAAATGATATGTACGAAAAACCGGATGATGCTTCGGTTCGTGTAGGACACCGCTGCCGGTGAACGATGCTCTGGCCGTGTGGGAGCGAATTCATTCGCGAAATAGATCAGGCGATGAAGATGCATCGCTCCTGTCGGCGTTTTCGCGAATGAATTCGCTCCCACAGGTGCATGTGTGTTGTCTGGATCAACGCTGCTGCCGGAAAGCCGTGCGTCTAATGCGGTGATGGCCCTGTCCATAAACAACAAAAGACGCCGAAGCGTCTTTTGTCTTACTCGAAAAGCAGGATCATTTACCGATCTGTTTTTCTTTGATTTCTGCCAGCGTCTTGCAGTCGATGCACAGGTCGGCAGTCGGGCGGGCTTCCAGACGGCGCAAGCCAATCTCGATGCCGCAGGATTCGCACCAACCGTATTCTTCGTCTTCGATCAGTTGCAGCGTTTTGTCGATCTTCTTGATCAACTTGCGCTCACGGTCACGAGCACGAAGTTCCAGCGCGAATTCCTCTTCCTGACTTGCACGGTCAGCAGGGTCAGGAAAGTTAGCCGCTTCGTCCTTCATGTGATCAACAGTACGGTCGACTTCCTGCATCAAGTCCTGTTTCCATTTGTTCAGGATCTTGGTGAAGTGAGCACGCATGGGCTTGCCCATGTACTCCTCGTCCTTCGTCGGGACGTAAGGTTCGAACCCGCTAATCGTTTGTGTGCTTTTTTGCTTTTCTTCGGTGGGCATGAACGGACCGCCTCTCACTCTTCTAAGCCATTGCGCAGGGTAAAGATCCATCGCCGACACCTGCCGGCCCTGCGGCTGCAAGCGGGCGAACTTACCAGATCGTATCGGAGCGCGCTACTCCCGGTTGTCGAGCATGGCCCGGCAACGCGCCCGTGAACTATGACCACGGCCAAAGCGCCCGGTTTTATATTATTTTGCAGTGCCATCAGTCTAGCCCCTCCTGCGACATCATCCGTTTTTGCGGATCACCGGCATCAATCGTGCGCCGAACGATAAATCTGTAGCGGCGAAAGCGGTTGGGTAGAATCGGCCGATCGTTTCCGACACTGCTATTAAAGGAAGACTCATGCCTCAGCCCTACAGTGCGCGCAGTCGCGCCATCGAACCTTTTCATGTCATGGCGCTGTTGGCCCGTGCCAATGAATTGCAGGCGGCGGGGCACGACGTCATCCACCTGGAAATCGGCGAGCCCGATTTCACTACCGCTGAGCCCATCATCAAGGCCGGTCAAGCAGCGTTGGCAGCCGGCAAGACCCGCTACACCGCCGCTCGCGGCTTACCGGAGCTGCGCGAGGCGATCTCGGGTTTCTACCAACAGCGCTACGGTCTGAGCATTGATCCGGGGCGGATTCTGATCACGCCGGGCGGCTCTGGCGCGTTGCTGTTGGCGACGAGCCTGTTGGTCGATCCGGGCAAACACTGGCTGCTCGCCGACCCAGGTTATCCGTGCAATCGGCACTTCCTGAGACTGGTGGAAGGTGCCGCGCAACTGGTGCCGGTTGGGCCCGACGTACGTTACCAGTTGACCCCCGATCTGATTGCTCAACACTGGAATCAGGACAGCGTCGGCGCCTTGGTCGCGTCGCCCGCTAACCCGACCGGCACGCTGTTGCATCGGGACGAACTGGCGGCGCTGTCGGCTTCGCTCAAGGCCCGCGACGGTCATTTGGTGGTGGACGAGATTTATCATGGCCTGACCTACGGCACCGACGCGGCCAGCGTGCTCGAAGTGGATAACGATGCGTTCGTGCTGAATAGTTTTTCAAAGTATTTCGGCATGACCGGTTGGCGCCTCGGCTGGCTGGTTGCGCCCGAGGCGGCGGTCGGTGATCTGGAGAAGCTGGCGCAGAACCTTTACATCAGTGCGCCGAGCATGGCGCAAACTGCGGCGCTTGCCTGTTTCGAGCCGCAAACCCTGGAAATCCTCGAACAGCGTCGCGCCGAGTTCGGCAAACGCCGGGATTTTTTGCTGCCTGCGCTGCGTGAACTGGGCTTCAATATCGCCGTCGAGCCGGAGGGCGCCTTCTACTTGTATGCGGACATCAGCGCTTTTGGTGGTGATGCGTTCGCATTCTGCCGACATTTTCTCGAAACCGAGCACGTTGCCTTCACGCCAGGCCTGGACTTCGGTCGTCATCAGGCGGGGCATCACGTGCGTTTCGCTTACACCCAAAGCCTGCCGCGCTTGCAAGAAGCGGTCGAGCGTATCGGTCGTGGGCTGCGGAGCTGGCAAGGCTGATGCGCTTTTCTCCCGAACTTGAAGAAGGACGCCTGCTACAGCGCTACAAGCGGTTTCTGGCCGACATCGAAACGGCCAGCGGTGAGCGCCTGACCATCCATTGCCCCAACACCGGCTCGATGTTCAATTGCATGATGCCAGGTGGGCGCGTCTGGTTCAGTCGCTCCACCGACCCGAAACGCAAGCTGCCCGGCACGTGGGAAATCAGCGAAACGCCGCAAGGCCGCTTCGCTTGTGTCAATACGGGCCGCGCCAACAAGCTGGTCGAAGAGGCACTGCTGGCGGGCGTGATCACCGAGCTGAACGGCTTCACGGCGCTCAAGCGGGAAGTGCCGTATGGGCAGGAAAACAGCCGCGTCGATTTTCGCCTCGACTACCCGGCAGGCCCGCTGTTTCTGGAAGTGAAGAGCGTCACCCTGGGTTTCGACGACAGTGCTGTCGCCGCCTTTCCCGATGCCGTTACGCAGCGCGGCGCGAAACATTTGCGTGAATTGGCAGCGTTGGCGCGGGAGGGCGTGCGCGCGGTGCTGCTGTATTGCGTCAATTTGACGGGCATCGAGGCCGTTCGACCTGCGGAAGAAATCGACGCTGCCTACGCCGAAGCGCTCACAGATGCCGTCGCCGCAGGTGTCGAAGTACTGGCGTATGGCGTGCAGCTGACACCTGAAGAGGTGCGGGTTGATCGGCGGCTTGAGATTCACCTGACCCAAAAGCGTCCGGTCAGTCCTGAATGGGCAGATTGATCCAGACTCCCTGAGCATCTTCGCGACATTCAACGGTGCTCAGGAATTTGCCCTCGCAAGGACCCGCGATGCATTCGCCGCTTTCGATGAGAAACAGCGCGCCGTGCGTTGCGCATTGGATCAGGCTGGCGCTGGCGTCGAGGAACTGATCGGGGTGCCATTCCAGCGGCACGTTCCGGTGGGGGCAGCGGTTCTGGTAGGTGTAAACCTGCCCCGCGCGCCGCACCGCCAGCAGCCGAACGCCATCCACGTCGAAACCCCGGCTCATGCCTTCGCGAAGATCGGTTTTTTCACACAGGTATTTCAGCGGAGTCTCCTTGCTGCTTGACGGGTAAATGCAAATAATTATCAAATTGCCCGACTGTTGTAAGCGGCTCAGTTTGACAGCTCCGCCATTGACGCGTCGATCCAACTGATCGCCTTTCCAGGGGATTCAGCTGACGCGCTTCTTCTATATAAAGGACTCCTCCCCCATGCGTTTTCTCGCCAAGCTGGCTGGCATCCTGATCGGGCTCTCATTCACTCATGTGGTATCGGCAGACACGCAGCGCTGGGTCAGCGCGGGCGGCGCACTGACCGAGTGGGTCGTGGCGCTGGGGGGTGAGGCGAAGCTGGTGGGCATCGACAGTACCAGTCAGCATCCGGCGTCCATCAAATCGCTGCCGAGTATTGGCTACCAACGACAGTTGTCGTCTGAAGGCATCCTCAGTCTGCGTCCGAATGTTCTGGTGGGAACGGAAGAAATGGGGCCGCCTCCCGTGCTGGAACAATTGCGTGCAGCGGGAGTGAAGGTCGAGGTGTTTTCCGCCGGTGCTGACGTGAGTGCGCTTCAAAGCAACCTGCGAAAGCTGGGCGTCTTGCTCGACAAACAGGCGCAGGCAGATGAACTGAGCGAGCAGTATGCAAAACGTCTGGGCGTCCAGCATGACTGGGTGGCTCGGGCGCAGCAGCATCAACCCGTGCCAGGTGTGTTGCTGTTGGTCAGCCATGCGGGCGCTGCGCCGATGGTGGCGGGAACGGGTACGGTCGGGGACTGGCTGATCAAACAGGCAGGCGGTCGGAATCTGGCGACCCATGCGGGCTACAAGGTTTTTTCTGCAGAAGCGATGGCGGGGCTTAGCCCTGACGTATTGGTGTTCACAGACCGCGCGCAAAACGGCGCGTCGTCTCGGGAGGCGTTGCTTCGGGAAAACCCATTGTTGGGCGCTACCCGTGCCGTTCAGCAGAATCGCCTGATTGAAGTGGACCCGACCTTGCTGGTGGGCGGTCTGGGGCCACGCCTTCCCGAGGCGATGCAGACCCTCGGCAAAGCGTTTTACACCACGGATACCGACCTCAAGGCCAAGGTCTCGCCCGCTCAATGAGGGTCATTCTGCAACCTCGCGCGTTGTTCATCGTCCTGAGCGTCGTCTGTGTGGTAGCGATATGGCTGTCTCTCGCGCTGGGGCCGATCAGCCTGCCACTCATGGACACCCTGCGTGCCGGGTTACGCCTGTTGGGCTTTCCCGTGGAGGGCGAGAATCTGCAACAGGCCGAACTGATCCTCGGTCAGATTCGCGTGCCCCGGACCTTGCTGGGCCTGGCAGTGGGGGCGGTGCTGGCACTGTCCGGCGTGGCCATGCAAGGCCTGTTTCGCAACCCGCTGGCCGACCCCGGTTTGGTCGGCGTGTCCAGCGGTGCCGCATTGGGAGCAGCGGTCGCGATCGTCGCGGGTGCGTCACTGGGCGGTTTACCGGAAGCACTCGCCCCTTATCTGCTGTCGATCTGTGCTTTTGCAGGTGGACTTATCGTGACAGGTATCGTCTATCGCCTCGGTCGTCAGGACGGCCAGACCAGCGTGGGCGTCATGCTGCTGGCAGGCGTGGCAATGACCTCGCTGGCCGGCTCGATCATCGGTCTGTTCACCTATCTGGCAGATGACGCGGCATTGCGCACGCTGACGTTCTGGAACCTGGGCACGCTCAACGGTGCAAGTTACGCGAGGCTATGGCCGTTGCTGCTGGTCTGTGGGCTTGTCATCGCCTGGCTGCCGCGCCGGGCAAAAGCCTTGAATGCGCTGCTGCTCGGGGAATCGGAAGCCCGTCATTTGGGGATCGAGGTCGAACGGCTGAAGCGCGAGCTCATCCTCTGCATCGCGCTGGGGGTGGGCGCTGCCGTCGCTGCAGCTGGCCTCATTGGTTTCGTCGGGTTGATCGTGCCGCATCTGGTGCGGCTGATCGCGGGGCCTGATCATCGAGTCGTACTGCCCGCGTCGGCGCTTGCAGGGGCGAGTCTATTGCTGCTCGCCGACGTGTTTGCCCGTCTGGTGCTGGCACCGGCTGAATTGCCGATTGGTATCGTGACCGTTTTCATCGGGGCACCCTTCTTTCTGTTTCTGCTGGTGAGAGGGCGCGCCTGATGATGAGAGCCGAAAATATCAGCGTGCATCGCGATGGAAAATGCGTGTTGGCCGATGTTGATTTGACGATCAAGCCCGGCGAAATGCTAGGCGTACTGGGGCCCAACGGTGCAGGGAAAAGCACGTTGCTCAGCGCACTGTGCGGCGAGCTGAAAACGATGAAGGGGCAACTGTGGCTCGATGATCAGCCATTGTCGTACTGGACGGGTCAGCAGCGCGCTCGGCGTCTGGCGGTATTGCCGCAAAGTTCGACGCTGAGCTTTGCGTTCAGTGTTCGGGAAGTGGTGGCCATGGGCCGATTGCCTCATGACACCGGCCGGCAGCGCGATGCCGAGATCGTTCGGGAGTCTCTCGAAGCCGCCGACGCGTTGCACCTGATGGATCGCAGTTACCTTGCCCTGTCCGGCGGTGAGCGTCAGCGGGTGCATTTATCTCGGGTGCTGGCGCAGTTATGGCCCGGAGAGGGAGGGCAAACGTTGTTGCTGGATGAGCCGACCTCAATGCTCGACCCTTTGCATCAGCACACCACGTTGCAGGCCGTGCGCGGATTCGCGGATCGCGGTGGCGCAGTGATGGTGATCCTGCATGACCTCAATCTGGCTGCACGTTATTGCGACAGATTGTTAATGCTCGAATCAGGTCGCCCTTTTGCTCTGGGCACTCCGGACGGGGTGCTGGTGCCGGACGCATTGAGGGCAGTGTTTGGCCTTGAGGTCTTGGTGCAACGGCACCCCGAACGTGGGCACCCACTGATCATCGCTCGATGACGTGCAACCTTCCGCCCCCACTTTTTCGAAGGCAATTTCCTTAAGATATTTCTGATAGTCGCGTAGGCCCGCTCTCTGGTGCGCGCATGGCCGTTCACGCTGCCTTCGACTGGATTATCGTCGCTACCTTGAGTTCGCAGGTTGTCGAGGAGTGCGTGATGGATCGGGTGTATGAGAGTGACGAAGCCGTTGCTCAAAAAGCGATAGGCCTGCTGGAACTGACGTCGTTGAATCTCGATGACACGACGGAGCGCATCGTCGCGTTGTGTGAACGGGCGCTGACGCCTGTAGGGAATGTTGCCGCTGTCTGCGTGCTGCCTCGATTTGCCGGGCTGGCCCGACGGACGCTCGATAGCCTGCTGGCGCGGGAAGTCAAGGTCGTGGCAGCGGTCAACTTCCCGAATGGCGGCGCTTCGGTCAGTGCTGCCGAGTCGGAAACGCATTCAGCCATGCTCACCGGGGCGGACGAGATCGATCTGGTGTACCCCTTCCACGCCCATTTGAGTGGTGACAAAACGGTCGGCGCCGACATGATCGCTGCGTGCAGGGCCAAGTGTGGGCAACGTGGATTGCTGACGATTACGTTGGAGACCGGCGTTTTGCGTGATCCGCAGATCATCCATCAGGTGTGCCGCACGGCCATTCGAGAGGGGGCGTCATTCCTGAAGACGAGCACGGGCAAGCAGGCAGCGGGCACCACGTCGCAAGCGGCCCGGATACTCATCGAAGCCATTGCCGAGATGGGCGCGCAGGTGGGATTCAAGGCGTCCGGGAATGTTCGTACGCTTGATGAGGCTCGAACATATCTTGATGTCGTTCAACGCAAGTTCGGCCCGTTCTGGGCCGAGCCCACGCGGGTTCGGCTGAGTGGCGCAAGCCTGCTGGATGATCTGTTGGCGTACCTGGGGGTCCGGCCTTGAAAGGCTGGGCAACACGAACCGTCGGCCACGAACGTCCCAAACGGAAGGCAAAAAAAGACCCGGCAAAAAGCCGGGTCAAAAACCGTGATTAGCCTGATGAGGAGATAATCTGAGAGTCCGAACCAAGGAGCCTTTCAGGTTACCAGCCAGTCTCGCGACCGGATGTGATAATCATAGTGATTCTCATTTGTAAGTCAACAGGCAATCTCAAACTATTTCCAGGTTTGGCAATCTGCGTTCTTCGGATTGGGGCAGAGTCTGTTCAGTTCTCCATCCAGCCGGGCTTTGTCTGCTTGGGTGAGGTCGCGCCAGTCCAGGTCGTTCAGTGCGCCTGCAATGTAGTACAGCAGGGCTTTGGACGTTCGAAAGTCGCGCGCTTTGACAGCTCTGTAGGCGAGGATGGGGCCGAGTCGGCGAAGGTCAGCAGCGTTGTGAATGCCCGCGGCGTGTAGCCACTGGGCGGTGGTTTTGCCCAGATTTTTCATCTGTAGCAGCTCGTCTTCCATGATGCCTCCTGCGGGTGTCGCTCCGTGTGTACAGCTCCCTTTGGGTACCTCCTGGCCTTGTAAAAACTGCAGATGCAAGACATGGAATGAGTGTAGATCCACTCAGCGCGTTGCTCGAATCGGGCGCGCGGAATTCGCGGATGAGCCGCCGAACGGTAGCGTGAGGAGACAGTGCGCCAGCGCGGGCCCGGCATGTCTGTGCATGCAGGGCAGGGGACAGGTGACTCGTTTGAAGCGTGCCGAATGTGTCAGCGAGTGCGATACCGCAGGCGAGTACCAAAGTTGACAGACATCAGTATCTCGTCA
Organism: Pseudomonas salicis; assembly: GCF_057128705.1. Lineage (NCBI taxonomy): Bacteria > Pseudomonadati > Pseudomonadota > Gammaproteobacteria > Pseudomonadales > Pseudomonadaceae > Pseudomonas > Pseudomonas salicis. The sequence continues at coordinate 12,395 of NZ_JBSKHU010000011.1, read as the reverse complement.
GCGCTCAATTCGGCCGGGAAATAAGCACCTGAGATTTGTGCGTGAGCGATGCTGGCGCCTTCCAGCGACGCGGTGCGGAAATCGACACCGCGCAAATCTGCGGAACGGAAGTAGGCGTCGCTGAAGTCGATTTCCTCGGCGTTGAGTTCACGCAAATCCAGCCCACGGAAATCACCGCCCGCGAGGTCAATGGGACCGCCTTTCGGGCGTTGGAGATTAAAGGCATTGACGTCATCTTTTCGCAGAAGGGCGAAAAGCGGCGAGTCGAGCTGCTTGGGCTGGTTCATGTTGGCGTCACCTTGTTGGAATTCTGACGCCATTATAATGCCACTATCATCGAGCCGTGAAGTGACAGACTTCACGATTCGATGACTGGTGCTCGGCCGCTTACAAGCCCGGCAGGTATTGGCGGATGTCATCCACCAATTTATCCAGATCCCCACTCAGGTTGGTTTCGACGTGGCGACTGCGCAGCGTCTCGTCGGCGGTCAGCGGCTCACGATTCGCCAACTGAGCCTCGATGACTTCCATGGTTGCGTCGGAAGGGTCGCTGTTCTGTGCCTGACGTTGCGCCAGCCAGCCCTGAATGACGGCTTTCGGTGCGGCGCAGTCGAGGATCAGGAACGGCGCGCCGGTGGCTTCGGCTACCTTTGCGGTGGCCTGGCGTTGATCGAGCTTGAGGAACGTGGCATCGATCACTACCGGGAAGCCTGCATGCAGGACGACCGCAGCCAATTCGTTCAAACGCTGGTAGGTCTTGCCGCTGACATCTGCCGAGTACAGATCCTGGCTGTCGCCGAAGAGCCGTTTGCGCTCCACGTCCGAACGCAGGCGAACGGCGCCGAGCGCTTCGACCAGGCGCATCGCCACGTGGCTTTTGCCGACAGCCGAAACGCCGTGGGTGATGGCCAGGAAGTTCGACGGGATCGCGCTGTAGCTTTCCGCCAGATTGGCGTAGTTGCGGTACTGGCGCAGGGTAGTGGCGCGCTGCACATGATCGGCGTCCGCAGACAGGCTGAACAGAGCCACTTTCGCCCGAACGAGTGCGCGGTATGCCTTGTAGAAATTAAGCAGCTCCAGACCTTCGTAATCGCCGGTGTGTTCGAGGTACTGGCTGATGAGGCGACGTGACAGGCTCTTCAGACCGCGATCTTCCAGGTCCATGGCGAGGAAACCGATGTCGGCATATACGTCGGTCATGCGGAACGGTTCGTTGAATTCGATGCAGTCGAAGATCACGACCTTGCCGTCGATCAACGTGATGTTGCCGAGGTGAATGTCGCCATGGCATTCGCGGATGAAACCGTCGGCCTTGCGGCGGCCCATCAACGGCTTCAGACGCTCGTAGCTGGCATTCGCCCAGGCTTCCAGTGCATTCAATTGAATGAGATCAGCCTTCTCGGTGAGAAACGGCAGGATCTGTTCGAAGTTCTGAGTGACGGGGGCCATCGCATATTCAGGCGACCCCAGCGGGTTTTCCGACAGCACACGGGGGGTGCTCATGTGGAACTCGGCGATCTGGCGAGCGATGTCGTCAATGTGTGCCGTCGTCAGTTCGCCCTTGGCCTGCAGGGTGCTGAGCAAGCCGTCCTGCGGGAATTGGCGGATCTTCAAGGCGAATTCGATAGCTTCACCTTCACCGCCCAATTGCGGCGCGTCGGCGGTCCCGGTGATGGGCAACACGTCCAGATACAAATCATTGGTCAGGCGTTGATTGAGCTTCAACTCCTGTTGGCAGAAGTGCTCGCGCGCCGACAGGGTGGTGAAGTCGAGGAAACCGAAATTCATCGGTTTCTTGATCTTGTACACGTAGGGGCCAGTGAGCAGCACCCAGGAAATATGCGTCTCGATGACCTGAAATTGCTCCACCGGGTGGGGGAACAGGGCAGGATTTTGAAGCGCGGCAATCAGTGTCTGGCTCACGGACGATCCTTGAAAGATGATAAGTCGAGAATGATGTGACTAAAGGTGGCCATTATGGCCGCTCGGCGCATTGCTGCAAACCGCCGTGAGGGTGGTCTGCCCGTGGCTTTGAAAGTGCGTATAATCCGCCGCCATGACTCGATCCCGCGCTTCGAAAAAATCCCCCAAACCCGCCAACAGCCGCTTGCGCAGCCTGTTGGGCTGGGCTCTGAAACTCAGTCTTGTCGGGCTGGTGGTGCTTGCCTGCTTCGCTGTTTATCTCGATTCCATCGTTCAGGAAAAATTCTCCGGCAAGCGCTGGACGATCCCGGCCAAGGTTTACGCCCGTCCGCTGGAGCTGTTCGTCGGCCAGAAACTGTCCCGCGACGATTTCCTGATCGAGCTTGATGCCTTGGGCTACCGGCGCGAAAGTGTAGCCAACGGCCCGGGTGCGGCGTCGGTCAACGGCAACAACGTCGATCTGAATACTCGCGGTTTTCAATTTTATGAAGGCGCAGATCCTGCCCAGCAGATTCACGTCCGATTCTCCGGGGATTATGTCGCCGACCTGACCGCTGCCAACGGCTCCAAGCTGGCCGTGGCACGGCTTGAGCCGCTGCTGATTGGCGGTCTTTATCCGAAGAACCTCGAAGACCGCATCCTGATCAAGCTCGATCAGGCGCCGCCCTATTTGCTCGATACCTTGGTCACGGTGGAGGACCGGGATTTCTATCACCACTTCGGTGTGTCGCCCAAGTCCATCGCCCGCGCCTTCTGGGTTAACGCCTCGGCGGGGCAGATGCGTCAGGGCGGCTCGACGCTGACGCAACAATTGGTCAAGAACTTCTACCTGACCAACGAACGCAGCATCACCCGCAAGCTGACCGAAGCGATGATGGCGATCCTGTTGGAGATCCATTACAGCAAGCAGGAAATTCTCGAGGCGTACCTCAACGAAGTCTTCGTCGGTCAGGATGGCCAACGCGCGGTGCACGGTTTCGGCCTTGCCAGCCAGTATTTCTTCAGCCAGCCGCTGTCGGAGCTGAAACTGCATCAGGTCGCGTTGCTGGTGGGCCTGGTCAAAGGTCCGTCCTATTACAACCCGCGTCGTAACCCGGATCGCGCACTTGAGCGTCGTAATCTGGTACTTGATCTGCTTGAGCAGCAGGGCGTTGCGTCGGCTGAAGCTGTCGCTGCAGCGAAGAAAATGCCACTGGGTGTAACCAAAAACGGCTCGCTGGCCGACAGCTCGTTCCCGGACTTCCTCGATCTGGTCAAGCGCCAGCTGCGTCAGGACTACCGTGACGAAGACTTGACCGAAGAAGGCCTGCGCATTTTCACCAGTTTCGACCCGATTCTGCAGATGAAGTCCGAGGCCGCCGTTCGCGAGAGCTTCGCTAAGATTTCGGGCCGCAAGGGCGCGGACGACATGGAAACGGCGATGGTCGTGACCAACCCGGAAACCGGCGAAGTGCAAGCGCTGATCGGCAGTCGTCAGGCCGGGTTCGCGGGTTTCAACCGCGCACTGGACGCCGTTCGCCCGATTGGCTCGCTGGTCAAACCGGCGATTTACCTGACCGCGCTCGAACGTCCGCAGCAATACACACTGACCAGTTGGGTGCCTGACGAGCCGTTTCAGGTCAAGGGTGCAGACGGCCAGATCTGGAAGCCGCAGAACTTCGACCATAAGGCTCACGGCAACATTTTCCTGTATCAAGGGTTGGCGCATTCCTACAACCTGTCCAGCGCCAAGCTGGGTCTGGACCTGGGCGTGCCGAATGTGTTCAAAACCCTGACCAAATTGGGTGTCACCCGCGACTGGCCGGCGTTCCCGTCGATGTTGCTGGGGGCCGGTGCGCTGAGTCCGATTGAAGTGGCAACGATGTACCAGACCATCGCCAGTGGCGGATTCAATACGCCGTTGCGCGGCATCCGCAGTGTCCTGACAGCCGAAGGCGAGCCGCTCAAGCGTTATCCGTTTCAGATCCAGCAGCGTTTCGATCCCGGCTCCATTTATCTGCTGCAAAATGCCATGCAGCGCGTGATGCGCGAAGGCACGGGCAAGTCGGTGTACAACGTGTTGCCGAGTACGCTGAACCTGGCGGGCAAGTCAGGGACGACCAACGATTCCCGTGACAGCTGGTTCGCCGGTTTTAGCCAAGACCTGCTGGCGATTGTCTGGATGGGTCGCGACGATAACGGCAAAACACCGTTCACCGGCGCCACCGGTGCGTTGCAGATCTGGACCAGTTTCATGAAGAAGGCCGACCCGCTTCCGCTGGACATGGCCATGCCGGACAACGTGGTACAGGCGTGGGTCAACGCGTCTACGGGCCAAGGCACTGATGCCAGCTGCCCGGGTGCCGTGCAGATGCCGTATATTCGTGGCAGTGAGCCGCAACCAGGCCCAACGTGCGGCGGGCCAACAGCGCCTGCCGAATCGGTGATGGACTGGGTCAAAGGCTGGTTGAACTAAGCGAAGAGGATGTGAAGTGAACAAGTGGTGGATTCCGGCTTTAACGGCTCTGGCTTTGCTCAATGGTTGCGCGACTCAAACGCGCGGCAATATCCCGGTGGTGGACTCGGGTTCCCGTGTGTCCAACAGCGAGCGAGTCTCAGCCAATCGCAATGCGGCATATCGCGCTCCAGTGCAGGCCCCGACGCAAACGCAGTCGATCCAAGAGGATTCCGGCGTGACGGTGATGGTGCCGGGTGGTGCCAACGCCAGCGCCGCGCCGATTTCGACGTTCGTCCCGCCAACGTCGGCGCCGATCAATTCGGCACCGATCGACACGTCTTCCGTCAATCAGGCGCCCATCAACACCGCGCCGGTTAACAACACCTACACCCCGCCGGCTGCGACCAGCAACACCTACAACATGCCCTCGTCAGCGCCCACCGGCATTCCGTCGGCGTCCAGCGGTGGCTTGTCAGCGGATGAGCAACTGGACGGCCCGGTTCTCGCGCTGCTGACCACCGCTCAGCAACAGCAGAGCAGCGGTGATCTGAACGGCGCGTCGTCGAGCCTGGAGCGTGCTCAGCGCGTTGCCCCTCGCGAACCGCAAGTGCTTTACAAATTGGCACAGGTTCGTCTGGCCCAAGGGGACGCGCCTCAGGCGGAGCAGCTGGCTCGCCGTGGCCTGACCTATGCGAATGGTCGTGCGAGTTTGCAGGCCAGTCTTTGGGGATTGATCGCTCAAGCGCGTGAGAAGCAAGGCGACGCAGCGGGTGCCGCGCTGGCCCGGCAGAAGGCCAATGGATAAACGCTTCCCGAAGATCGCCGATCAGTTGTTGCTGATCGAGCGCGAATTGCGTGTGCTGGGATGGTGGAAAGAAGTGCCGCCCAGCGACGAGGCGTTATCGAGCCGCGAGCCGTTCTGTGTCGATACGCTGGATTTCGATCAGTGGCTGCAATGGATTTTCCTGCCGCGAATGAAGGTCATTCTGGAGCAGGACCTCGCACTGCCAAACGCTTCGGGCATTCTGGAGATGGCGCAGATGGTTTACGCCAGCCGTGCTCAGGAAGCGCGAAACCTGCAAGCGCTCCTGGCGCAATTCGACCGACTGATCACCGAGTCGGTCTGACGCTCAATTACACGTGTCGTCGATGGATTTCTTGACCTCGGCGATACGTGCCTGGCGCTCTTCTTCAGTGAAGCGCCTGAACTCACCGTTCACTTCCTCACGCACCCGCGGGTTGTTCTGCAACTGAGCTAGGTTGGTGCGCTGTGTCTCGCAGTATTCCTTGCGCTTGGCTTCTTGAGCCGCGATTTGTTTCTTGACCTTCGCGTCGACCGTTTGCTGTTCTTGCGAGGACTCGGTGCGAACGGGGGGAGCGGGTGGCGGCGTCACGGCTTTTTGCGTTTCGAGTTCCTGGGCGGATTGCCCGACCGGAGGCTGCGCATCAAAGTGCGTCACGCCCTGTGCGTCGACCCATTTATAGATCTGGGCGGCCTGACTGGCGGTCGAACCGGCTGCCAGCGTCAGTGTGGCGGCAAGAATCATCCAGCGCATACTGCTTCCTTAGAACTTCGTTTGCTGTACGGGTGAAACCTACCACAAGCCGACCGCAACGACCTCATTCGGTGCTTTTTCATAGGCTGTGAGTGAAGAAAGCGCATCGATGACTTGACTTGAGAGGGACGAATCAGAACAATCCAAAGTTCGCTGTAGAGGGACTGCCAGAAGCAGACCGTCTCGGTAGATCATGAGGCGCACACCCGCGTCGACCTGTTACACCCGCAACGCGTTACCTCGCGCTGGGTGGGATGACCCCGAAACACTTAGGGGAGCTCCCAATACTTGCTCAGTCAGTGCTGACGTAGTCGGCGACCACCGTCGCTCATGCTCTGCTGGCAGTAAACCTATTAAGACCCGTCTTCTCCTGTGTGGACGGTATTCTGGCGTTTTAGAGGTGAACAACGTGGAGCTTTTATCTGGCGCTGAAATGGTCGTCCGCTTTTTGCGTGACGAAGGCGTTGAGCATATCTATGGGTACCCCGGCGGTGCCCTCCTGCATATTTACGACGCGCTGTTCAAAGAACCGGCCGTGAGCCACATCCTCGTTCGTCACGAACAGGCTGCCACTCACATGGCTGACGGTTATGCACGTGCGACCGGCAAAGCTGGCGTTGTATTGGTGACTTCGGGTCCGGGTGCGACCAACGCCATCACCGGTATCGCGACCGCCTACATGGACTCCATCCCGATGGTCGTCCTGTCGGGCCAGGTCCCGAGCACCATGGTCGGCACCGACGCGTTCCAGGAAACCGACATGATCGGCATCTCCCGGCCGATCGTGAAGCACAGCTTCATGATCAAGCACCCGTCCGAAATCCCGGAAGTCCTTAAAAAGGCTTTCTACCTCGCGCAGTCCGGTCGTCCTGGTCCTGTCGTGGTCGATATCCCGAAAGACATGACCAACCCGGCCGAGAAGTTCGAATACGTTTTCCCGAAAAAAGCCAAGCTGCGTTCCTACAGTCCGGCGGTTCGTGGGCATTCGGGCCAGATCCGCAAGGCCGTGGAAATGCTCCTCGCGGGCAAGCGTCCGATCATCTACGCCGGTGGCGGTGTGGTTATGGGCAACGGTTCTGCGCCGCTGACCGAGCTGGCACAACTGCTGAACGCGCCTGTGACCAACACGCTGATGGGCCTCGGTTCGTACCCGGGCACGGACCGTCAGTTCGTCGGCATGCTCGGCATGCACGGCAGCTACACCGCCAACCTGGCGATGCACCACTCTGATGTGATCCTGGCCGTCGGTGCACGCTTCGATGACCGTGTCATCAACGGCGCTTCGCGTTTCTGCCCGGGCGCCAAGATCATCCACATCGACATCGATCCGGCGTCGATCTCCAAGACCATTAAGGCCGACGTGCCAATCGTTGGTCCTGTGGAGAGCGTGCTGACCGAAATGGTCGCGACCCTCAAGGAAATCGGCGAGACCCCTAACAAGGAATCGGTGGCGACCTGGTGGAAGCAGATCGACGAGTGGCGTGCCGGCGGCGACCTGTTCCCGTACAACCGCGGTGATGGCAGTCTGATCAAGCCGCAGACCGTGATCGAAACTCTGTGCGAAGTCACCAAAGGGGACGCTTACGTGTCCTCCGACGTGGGGCAGCACCAGATGTTTGCGGCGCAGTATTACCGCTTCAACAAGCCTAACCGCTGGATCAACTCCGGTGGCCTGGGCACCATGGGCTTCGGTCTTCCGGCCGCCATGGGTGTTGCGCTGAGCTTCCCGGATGCGCACGTTGCCTGCGTCACGGGCGAAGGCAGCATTCAGATGAACATCCAGGAACTGTCGACCTGCCTGCAGTACAACCTGCCGGTCAAGATCATCCTGCTTAACAACGGCGTGCTTGGCATGGTCCGTCAGTGGCAGGACATGAGCTACAGCGGCCGTCACTCGCACTCCTACATGGAGTCGCTGCCTGACTTCGTGAAGCTGGTCGAAGCTTACGGTCATGTCGGCATGAAGATCACCGATCTGAAAGACTTGAAGCCGAAGATGGAAGAAGCGTTCGCCATGAAAGATCGTCTGGTGTTCCTCGACATCCAAGTCGACGTTGCCGAGCACGTCTATCCGATGCAAATCAGAGACGGCTCGATGCGCGACATGTGGCTGAGCAAGACGGAGCGTACCTAATATGCGGCACATCATTTCGCTATTGCTGGAAAACGAACCGGGTGCCTTGTCTCGCGTCGTCGGCCTGTTTTCGCAGCGCAACTACAACATCGAAAGCCTGACCGTGGCCCCAACCGAAGACCCGACTCTGTCGCGTCTGACGCTGACCACCGTCGGTCATGATGAGGTGATCGAGCAGATCACCAAAAACCTCAACAAGCTGGTTGAAGTGGTCAAACTGGTCGATCTGTCGGAAAGTGCTCACATCGAGCGCGAATTGATGCTGATCAAGGTCAAGGCCACTGGCGCCCAGCGCGCCGAGATCAAGCGCACCACGGATATCTTCCGTGGCCAGATCGTTGATGTTTCCAGCAGTGTCTACACCGTGCAGCTGACAGGGACGAGCGACAAACTGGATAGCTTTATTCAGGCCATTGGCACCACCGCCATCCTGGAAACCGTACGCAGCGGCGTCACGGGCATTGCCCGCGGCGACAAAGTGCTGAGCATCTAACCTACATACATTTAGCGAATGGCCTGAACAGCCAAGATAACAGGGGAATTTCATGAAAGTTTATTACGACAAAGACTGCGACCTTTCGATCATCCAGGGCAAAAAAGTGGCCATTATCGGTTACGGTTCTCAAGGTCACGCTCAAGCGTGCAACCTGAAAGATTCCGGCGTTGATGTCACCGTTGGCCTGCGTAAAGGTTCGGCTACTGTCGCCAAGGCTGAGGCCCACGGCCTGAAAGTGACTGACGTTGCTTCCGCCGTCGCTGCTGCCGACCTGGTCATGATCTTGACCCCGGACGAGTTCCAGTCCTCGCTGTACAAGAACGAAATCGAGCCGAACATCAAGAAAGGCGCCACCCTAGCCTTCTCCCACGGCTTCGCGATTCACTACAACCAGGTCGTGCCACGCGCGGACCTGGACGTGATCATGATCGCGCCAAAAGCGCCAGGTCACACCGTTCGTACCGAATTCGTCAAGGGCGGCGGTATCCCTGACCTGATCGCTATCTACCAGGACGCTTCGGGCAACGCCAAAAACGTTGCGCTCTCCTACGCCTCGGGCGTTGGCGGTGGCCGTACCGGTATCATCGAAACCACATTCAAAGACGAAACCGAAACTGACCTGTTCGGCGAACAAGCCGTACTGTGTGGCGGTACCGTTGAGCTGGTCAAAGCCGGTTTCGAAACGTTGGTCGAAGCTGGCTACGCGCCAGAAATGGCTTACTTCGAGTGCCTGCACGAACTGAAACTGATCGTCGACCTCATGTATGAAGGCGGTATCGCCAACATGAACTACTCGATCTCGAACAACGCCGAATATGGCGAGTACGTGACCGGGCCTGAAGTCATCAACGCCGAATCCCGCCAGGCCATGCGCAATGCTCTGAAGCGCATCCAGGACGGCGAATACGCCAAGATGTTCATCGCCGAAGGCGCGAGCAACTACCCATCGATGACCGCCAAGCGCCGCAACAACAAGGCCCACGGCATCGAAATCATCGGCGAGCAACTGCGCTCGATGATGCCTTGGATCGCCAAGAACAAAATCGTTGATCAGACCAAGAACTAAAATTCTGTAGTCTGATTACGGTTTACGAAAAGCGCGGCCTTCGGGTCGCGCTTTTTCGTTATGGGGGCTCATCTGGTATAAAGCTGCATCGTTTGCCGGCGCAGCGGCGCCGCGAACATCTGTCGAAAATTCATAGCTGCAAGGTATTGTCCATGAGCGAACGTCCCGAAGAGCCGAACCAGGCCTCTGACGCCGAAAGCCTGCTACCGATCGATGAACACATAGAAGAAGGGCACGATGCCGAAGGGCGCAAAGTCCGCCATCGTGGGATTTATCTGCTCCCCAACCTCTTCACCACCGCCAACCTGTTTGCCGGCTTCTACGCCATCATCAGTGCAATGAGTGCGCAAAGCGCGATGAGCGCAGGTGATGCGGCCGGGGCGAGCAAGTATTTCGCGTTTTCAGCCATCGCCATCTTCGTCGCTATGGTGCTCGACGGCCTTGATGGACGCGTCGCGCGGATGACCAACACCCAGAGCGCATTTGGCGCTGAGTACGATTCCCTCTCAGACATGGTCGCCTTTGGCGTTGCCCCCGCATTGCTGGCGTTCGGTTGGGCGTTGGGTGATATGGGCAAGGTCGGCTGGATGGTCGCTTTTATCTATGTCGCCGGCGCTGCATTGCGCCTCGCACGTTTCAATACGCAGGTGGGGAAGGCTGACAAGCGCTATTTCATCGGCCTGGCGAGCCCGGCGGCTGCGGGCGTGGTAGCCGGTACGGTGTGGGCGTTCAGCGACTACGGCATTCAGGGTTCCAAACTGTCGTTCCTCGTCGCGTTGTTGGTAGCGGCTGCCGGGATGCTTATGGTTAGCAACATCAAGTACAACAGTTTCAAGGAGCTGGACCTCAAAGGCCGCGTGCCTTTCGTGGCGATCCTGGCGGTCGTGTTGGTGTTTGCGGTCGTGTTCAGTGATCCGCCACGCATTCTGCTGCTGATTTTCCTCGCCTACGCCGCGTCGGGTCCTGTTCAGTACCTGCTGCGCCTGCGTCGTCATAAATAGCACCACAGATTCATTTCACACCGCACTCCGCAGCCTATAAGGTTGAGCCATTCACCTTGGCTGCGGAGTTACCATGCTTATCAAGACACCTTCCGCGTCCGCCTGCAAAGAGTCGGATGTCACGCCCGAATCGGTCTATCTCTCACGTCGTGCGATGCTCGGCGCCTCAATGGCCGGGCTCGCGATCAGTGCGTTGCCTTCATGGGCACAGGCTGCCGACGCCTCACAATACGCCGGGGTTGAGGCCGGAAATGCGCCCCATTGGTTCAGTGACAAACTGCCTTCGACGAAATGGCAGGCGATAACGGTTCAGAACGAAGCCATTACGCCGTTCAAGGACGCCACGCATTACAACAATTTCTACGAGTTCGGCACCGACAAAGGGGACCCGGCTCAAAATGCAGGCTCGTTGAAGACCGAACCCTGGACTGTTGTAATCGACGGTGAGGTCGGAAAGCCGGGTCGTTATGCGCTCGAAGATTTCATCAAACCTTATCAATTGGAAGAACGCATCTACCGTTTGCGCTGTGTAGAGGCGTGGTCGATGGTGATTCCGTGGATTGGCTTTCCTATTGCTGATTTGCTCAAACAGGTCGAACCCACGGCAAAAGCAAAGTACATCCGGTTCGAAACGCTGCAGGACCCCAAGGCCATGCCAGGGCAACGGTCCGGTTTCGCGCTGATCGACTGGCCCTATGTAGAAGGGCTGCGACTGGATGAGGCGATGAATCCTTTGGCGATTCTTGCGGTAGGGATGTATGGCCGTGAACTGCCCAACCAAAATGGGGCGCCGCTACGGTTGGTGGTGCCGTGGAAGTACGGATTCAAAAGTGTGAAGTCCATCGTTCGCATCAGTCTGGTCAGTGAGCAGCCCAAGACAACCTGGCAAAGTATCGCGGCCAATGAATACGGCTTCTATGCCAACGTGAATCCGAACGTCGATCACCCTCGTTGGACTCAGGCCCGTGAACGGCGGCTGCCCAGTGGCTTGTTCAGTCCAAATATCCGACCCACTGAAATGTTCAACGGCTATGGGGAGGAGGTCGCCTCTCTTTATACGGGCATGGATTTGCGGAAGAACTATTGATGCGTTATCTGCTTTGGCGCCTCGCCGTGTTCGTTGCAATCTGCATTCCTCCGATTTACTGGTTGGATCGGGCTTGGGTACTCGACCTGGGGCCAGATCCCGGAAAGGCACTGGTTGATCTCTTTGGGCTGGGCACGTTGATATTGTTACTGATCACATTGGCGCTGACGCCACTTCAGCGTGTGACCGGTTGGGCGGGGTGGGTGCATGTCCGTCGCCAACTCGGTTTGTGGTGTTTCACCTATGCGTTGTTGCACATGCTGGGGTATGGCTTCTTTATCTTGGGGTTCGATTGGGCTCAGCTGAGCGTCGAGCTGGTCAAGCGACCCTACATTATCGTTGGCAGCCTGGCATTCCTGTGCCTGCTGACGCTGGCGATCACCTCTAATCGTTATAGCCAGCGTCGGCTGGGGGCGCGATGGAAGAAGCTGCACCGTTTGGCTTATCTGATTCTCGGGCTTGGATTACTGCACATGCTGTGGATTGTGCGGGCCGATCTTAAAGAGTGGTCGATATATGCGGCTGTGGGGGGATTGCTGTTATTGCTAAGAATCCCCGTGATTGCGAGACGAATCCCGCGTCGCGTCCATAAAAAACCTTCTGTTGTGACAAAAGCTTGAATAAGTGCTTGACGCCCCTCCGGATGTGTCTATAATTCGCCCCACTTCCGGCGCAGTCGGAACCGAAAACTCCTT
>NZ_JBSKHU010000010.1:5070-220182 GCF_057128705.1 Pseudomonas salicis | reverse complement strand
TAGGTCATCGTCAAGATTAAATTCCAGAACCCCATTTGCGAAAGCAGATGGGGTTTTGTTTTTGCGCGCGGAAAAACATCTCAACAGACCAGGTCGCGATTTGGCTTCTATGCATTGATGGTGCGCGCGGATATTATGCGTCCCTCATTGCAAGGCGTATGACAAATGCAGACGTTGTTGAGGCTTCTGGGGGATGGTGCGTTCCATTCTGGTGAAGACTTGGGGCAAGTGCTCGGGGTTAGTCGCAGCGCCGTATGGAAAAAGCTCCAGCAGCTGCAAGTCGAAACAGGAATCGAGATTCATAAGGTGCGCGGTCGGGGATATCGCTTGGCTAGACCCATTTCCCTATTGAACATGAAATGGCTCAATGACAATCAGGGTGTCGCTGGCTGGGATATTCGAGTCTACGAAACCATCGATTCTACGAACGCGGAAGCCATGCGGCTGGTGGCTCAAGGGGTGTCTTTGCCTTTGCTAGTTCTAGCGGAGCAACAGACAGCAGGGCGCGGGCGGCGCGGGCGCAAGTGGGTCAGTCCTTTCGCCCAAAATCTCTATTACAGTTTGGCGCTACGGGTTGAGGGTGGGATGCGGCAATTAGAGGGCTTAAGTCTCCTTGTGGGCCTTGCCGTCTTGAAAATGCTCCGGGAAATGGGAGTTGAAGACGCTGGGCTAAAATGGCCCAACGATATTTTGGTAGGGCGACAAAAGCTCGCCGGTGTTTTGCTGGAGCTCACTGGTGATCCAGCTGATGTTTGTCATGTCGTGGTTGGCATTGGTATCAACGTCAATATGCAGTCTTCCGATCAGGTCGACCAGTCCTGGACTTCCATGGCGCTTGAGGCGGGGGTGGATATGGATCGCAACCAAGTTGTAGCCCGCTTGAGTGTGGCCCTGGCCGAATATCTGGAGGCGCATAGTGAGAAAGGCTTTGGCGCTTTTAGAGATGAGTGGGAGCGCAATCATTTGTGGCAAAACAAACCTGTGACATTGCTTTCGGGTCCAAACGCCATTGAGGGTACGGTGCTTGGGGTGGATGCGGTTGGCGGGCTCCGGTTGCGAGTGGGCGAGGATGTTCGCGTATTTAGCGGTGGGGAGTTGAGTCTGAGACTGCGTGAGCAGTCCTAGGTAAGGCCGTAGTGCGGATGACAGCTGTCCTGGCATCTGAGGGTTTGTGAGGTCGTCATGCGGTGGGTATTTTTGCTGTTGGTTATGTTGAACGCATTTTATTACGTGTGGCATCGACAGGAGGCTCCTCTCAGGCCCAAGGAGATCACGCCCCTGTCCCTCTATAAGGGCGCTCAGCAGGATATTCGACTCCTCAGCGAATCTGGAGCGGGTCGGCTGGAGGGGGGCACGAAAGCGGTGGGCGCCCAATGTATCTACTTGGGGGGTGGGGTCTCGCAAGGTGATGCCAGGACAATGGAGCAGCGACTAACGAGCCTTGATATACAGACCCAATTTGGTCGGTGGCAGGACGATTCGGGAGAGGTGTTTTGGTTGAAAGTAGCTCCTGAAAGTAGGCGTCTTGTGGATGATGTGCTGGTAGGAAGGTTAAGGCAGGATTTTCAGCAGTTAAAAAGTAAAATAATGTCGTGCGAAGGCATTGCAACTACAGAATAGTTTGCATAGAATGGCGCCCGCTTCGCAGTGCAAGACAAGTTGGAATGCACGCGAAGCTTGAGTCAGCGTTTGTAACCTCAAGATTTTATTGAGAAAAAGGTTGACAGAAGGTCGGCATCATATAGAATGTCGGCTCGCTTAGGAGGGGTTCCCGAGCGGCCAAAGGGATCAGACTGTAAATCTGACGTCTACGACTTCGAAGGTTCGAATCCTTCCCCCTCCACCAAATTTGAGCGTAAGCAGCAAGCTCAGCGGGTATAGTTTAGTGGTAGAACCTCAGCCTTCCAAGCTGATGATGCGGGTTCGATTCCCGCTACCCGCTCCAGGTTTTGTTGGTTGTGCAACGTGGTTTGCTCTTGTAGCTCAGTTGGTAGAGCACACCCTTGGTAAGGGTGAGGTCAGCGGTTCAAATCCGCTCAAGAGCTCCATTACTAAGGCAGATATGAAAGTATCTGCCTTTGTTTTAGGTGTCGCGAGTCGCCTGGTTTCGTTGTATTCAGGTGGCAGGTGAAGGCCTGCGGTTGTTTGATGAGTCAAAAAGGTTCGTCGAATAGCTGTTGAAATCTTCTTGTCAGGTCCGCATAATGGTCGGCCTGATTTTGCTTTTAGGTCAGTAGCTCAATTGGCAGAGCGACGGTCTCCAAAACCGTAGGTTGGGGGTTCGATTCCCTCCTGACCTGCCAGATTCGGTTCAACGTGTCTGGCTTTCTTTTCACAGGATTTTAGTAGATGAATCCAAAGGCTGAAGCCCAAGACTCCCGTTTTGATCTCGTAAAGTGGCTCGTCGTAGTCCTTTTGGTCGTTGTGGGTGTCGTCGGAAATCAATACTACTCGGCGCAGCCAATCCTGTATCGCGTGCTCGCTCTGCTCGTAATTGCTGCTGCTGCTGCTTATGTAGGGCTGCAGACGGGTAAGGGCAAAGCTTTCTTCGTGTTGGCCAAGGAAGCTCGCGCTGAGATTCGTAAAGTCGTATGGCCTACTCGTCAAGAAACCACTCAGACTACCCTAATCGTGGTGGCTGTGGTTTTGGTTATGGCGCTGCTGTTGTGGGGGCTCGACTCCCTGCTCGGCTGGCTTGTTTCCTTGATCGTCGGCTAAGGGTGTCCCGTGGCTAAGCGTTGGTACGTAGTGCATGCCTACTCGGGTTACGAGAAGCATGTTATGCGCTCTCTGGTCGAGCGTGTAAAGCTGGCAGGCATGGAAGATGGTTTTGGCGAGATTCTGGTCCCTACTGAAGAAGTGGTAGAGATGCGTAACGGCCAGAAGCGCAAAAGCGAACGTAAATTCTTCCCTGGTTATGTGCTTGTTCAGATGGACATGAATGAGGGTACTTGGCACTTGGTCAAGGATACTCCGCGTGTCATGGGCTTCATTGGTGGGACGGCTGATAAGCCAGCCCCAATTACCGATAAAGAAGCCGAAGCGATACTGCGTCGTGTGGCCGATGGCAGCGACAAGCCTAAGCCGAAGACTCTGTTTGAGCCGGGTGAAGTTGTTCGCGTGACCGACGGTCCGTTCGCGGACTTCAATGGTACGGTTGAAGAAGTTAACTACGAAAAGAGCCGGATCCACGTGGCTGTGCTCATTTTCGGTCGCTCCACTCCGGTGGAGCTCGAGTTCAGCCAGGTCGAAAAGGCATAGCTGAGCTGGAAATCCCATACCCCGCAGCCCTGGGCTGTGGGGTTTTGTCGTCACTGGGATAAACGCGCAAGTAACCGGGGAGCCTTTCGAGGCGTTTGAACCCGTAATTGGAGTGCCTCATGGCCAAGAAGATTACCGCTTACATCAAGCTTCAAGTGAAAGCCGCTCAGGCTAACCCAAGCCCACCTGTTGGTCCTGCTCTGGGTCAGCACGGTGTGAACATCATGGAATTCTGCAAGGCCTTCAACGCCCGTACTCAGGGTCTTGAACCAGGTCTGCCGACTCCAGTGATCATCACTGTATACAGCGACCGTAGCTTCACTTTCGAAACCAAAAGCACACCTGCTTCGGTTCTGCTGAAAAAAGCAGCTGGTCTGACCAGCGGTTCGGCTCGCCCGAACACCGTCAAAGTTGGCACTGTTACCCGTGCTCAGCTGGAAGATATCGCGAAAGCTAAAAACGCGGATCTGACTGCTGCTGACATGGAAGCAGCCGTGCGCACTATCGCCGGTTCTGCTCGTAGCATGGGCCTTAACGTGGAGGGTGTGTAATGGCTAAGCTGACCAAACGCCAAAAGGCAATCGCTTCGAAAGTTGAAGCTGGCAAGTCCTATAGCTTCAACGACGCGGCAGCTCTGCTGACCGAACTGTCCACCGTAAAATTCAGCGAGTCCGTTGACGTTGCTGTAAACCTCGGTGTTGACCCACGTAAATCTGACCAGGTTGTTCGTAGCGCTACTGTGCTGCCACACGGCACTGGCAAGACCGTTCGTGTAGCAGTGTTCACCCAGGGTCCAGCGGCTGAAGCTGCGCTGGCAGCGGGCGCTGATCGCGTTGGTATGGACGATTTGGCTGCTGAAATGAAAGGCGGCGACCTGAACTATGACGTCGTGATTGCCTCCCCGGATGCAATGCGTGTTGTAGGTCAGTTGGGTCAGATCCTCGGTCCACGTGGTCTGATGCCTAACCCGAAAGTTGGTACTGTAACTCCAGATGTCGCCACTGCGGTTAAAAACGCCAAGGCGGGTCAGGTTCGTTATCGCACTGACAAAAACGGCATCATCCACACCTCCGTTGGCAAAGTCGGCTTTGATGCGGACAAGCTGCGTGAGAACGTTGAAGCACTGATCGCAGACCTGAAGCGTATCAAGCCAGCTTCCTCGAAAGGTATCTATGTCAAGCGCGTTACCCTGAGCACCACTATGGGCCCAGGTTTGGTCATCGATCAAGGTTCGTTGAACGCGTAAGACCGCCAAGGTGCAGGGAACTGCGCCTTAGCAAAAAAATTGGGGTCCCTGCCTGGCGGGGGCTATCCAAGACCGTAGGCGACGCAAGTCTTAAACCACAAGCCTACGCAGATGGTGCTCCCGGTTCCTTACCGAATCAGACACCAAAACGACATCCGGCTCCGGCCAGATGAAACGGTAACAAGCAGGAGTTAAACCCGTGGCAATTAAACTCGAAGACAAGAAGGCCATCGTCGCTGAAGTCAACGAGGCTGCCAAAGTCGCTCTGTCTGCTGTCGTGGCTGATGCCCGTGGCGTGACAGTAGGCGCGATGACCGGACTCCGTAAAGAGGCTCGTGAAGCTGGCGTATACGTACGTGTTGTACGTAACACCCTGCTCAAGCGCGCTGTTGCTGACACTGAATACAGTGTCCTCAACGACGCGTTCACTGGCCCGACCTTGATCGCTTTCTCCAACGAACACCCAGGCGCTGCTGCCCGTTTGTTCAAAGAGTTCGCCAAAGGTCAGGACAAGTTCGAGATCAAGGCAGCTGCGTTTGAGGGCAAGTTCCTCGCAGCTAATCAGATCGACGTACTGGCAACCTTGCCGACCCGTAACGAAGCAATTTCTCAGCTGATGAGCGTGATTCAAGGCGCTACCAGCAAATTGGCTCGTACTCTGGCGGCAGTTCGCGAACAGAAAGAAGCTGCAGCAGCCTAAGGGCTCGCACTCTCTCTCGCGTATTTTTGTTTATTTCGAAGGCCGCTTAGGCCCTCACACAATTCAGGAATTAGAGTCATGTCTATCTCTCAAGACGATATCCTCAACGCCGTAGCTGAAATGTCCGTTCTGCAGGTTGTTGAGCTGATCAAAGCTTTTGAAGAAAAATTCGGCGTTAGCGCTGCTGCTGCATCGGCTGGTCCAGCTGCTGCTGCCGCTGTTGTTGAAGAGCAAACCGAATTCAACGTCATGCTGACCGAAGCTGGCGAGAAGAAAGTCAACGTCATTAAAGCTGTCCGTGAGCTGACCGGTCTGGGCCTGAAAGAAGCCAAGGCAGTAGTTGACGGCGCTCCAGCCATTGTTCTGGAAGCAGTAGCAAAAGACGCTGCTGACAAAGCCAAAGCAACTCTGGAAGAAGCAGGCGCTAAAGTCGAGCTGAAGTAAGCATCGACCTTGCGTCTCCAGCCCAAGCGTTGAGCGAAAGGCTGATGGCTGGTGGCTTCTGCCACCGGCCTTTTTCCGTTATTGGCATCCGATCAGATCGGCGCCACTAACGTGCTTCAACCACCTCGAACGGTGGCGCAAACCATGGGGTTTGCACGATTTTCTGGTCGCTCCCGTCGGGGGAGGCCAAACAAGCAGGTGACCAAGCTGGGGAACGCTGATGGCTTACTCATATACTGAGAAAAAACGTATCCGCAAGGACTTTAGCAAGTTGCCGGACGTCATGGATGTGCCTTACCTCCTGGCCATCCAGCTGGATTCGTATCGTGAATTCCTGCAAGCGGGAGCGACTAAAGATCAGTTCCGCGACGTGGGCCTGCATGCGGCCTTCAAATCCGTTTTCCCGATCATCAGCTACTCCGGCAATGCTGCTTTGGAGTACGTCGGTTATCGTCTGGGCGAACCGGCTTTTGATGTCAAGGAATGCGTTCTGCGCGGTGTGACGTACGCAGTACCGTTGCGGGTAAAAGTGCGCCTGATCATTTTCGACAAAGAATCGTCGAACAAAGCGATCAAGGACATCAAAGAGCAAGAAGTCTATATGGGTGAAATCCCCCTGATGACTGAAAACGGTACCTTCGTTATCAATGGTACCGAGCGTGTTATCGTTTCCCAACTGCACCGTTCGCCAGGCGTGTTCTTTGACCACGACCGCGGCAAGACGCACAGTTCTGGCAAGCTGCTGTACTCCGCACGCATCATTCCTTATCGTGGTTCCTGGCTGGACTTCGAGTTCGATCCCAAGGACTGTGTATTCGTCCGTATCGACCGTCGCCGTAAGCTTCCTGCTTCGGTTTTGCTCCGCGCTCTTGGCTACACCACTGAAGAAGTGCTGGACGCTTTCTATACCACCAACGTTTTCCACGTACAGGGCGAATCCCTGAGCCTGGAGTTGGTGCCTCAGCGTCTACGTGGTGAGATTGCCGTTCTGGACATCCTGGATGACAAGGGCAAGGTCATCGTCGAGCAAGGCCGTCGTATTACTGCGCGGCACATCAACCAGTTGGAAAAAGCCGGCATCAAAGCGCTGGAAGTTCCGCTCGACTACGTCATTGGCCGCACCACTGCCAAGGCGATCGTGCACCCGGCCACCGGCGAAATCATTGCCGAGTGCAACACCGAGCTGAACCCTGAAATCTTGGCCAAAATTGCCAAGGCGCAGGTTGTCCGTATCGAAACGTTGTATACCAATGACATCGACTGCGGTCCGTTCATCTCCGATACGCTGAAGATTGATTCGACTGGCAACCAGCTGGAAGCGTTGGTCGAAATCTATCGCATGATGCGTCCAGGCGAGCCGCCGACCAAGGATGCAGCCGAAACGCTGTTCAACAACCTGTTCTTCAGTCCAGAGCGTTACGATCTGTCTGCTGTAGGTCGTATGAAGTTCAACCGTCGTATCGGTCGTACCGAGATCGAAGGGTCGGGCGTGCTGTGTAAAGAAGATATCGTTGCGGTCCTCAAGACCCTGGTCGATATCCGTAACGGCAAAGGCATCGTCGATGACATCGACCACCTGGGTAACCGTCGGGTCCGTTGCGTCGGTGAGATGGCCGAAAACCAGTTCCGCGTAGGTCTGGTGCGTGTTGAGCGTGCAGTCAAAGAGCGTCTGTCGATGGCGGAGAGCGAAGGCCTGATGCCTCAGGACCTGATCAACGCCAAGCCGGTCGCCGCTGCGGTCAAGGAGTTCTTCGGTTCCAGTCAGCTGTCGCAGTTCATGGACCAGAACAACCCACTGTCCGAAATCACCCACAAGCGCCGGGTTTCTGCACTGGGCCCTGGTGGTCTGACACGTGAGCGCGCGGGCTTTGAAGTTCGTGACGTACACCCGACCCACTATGGTCGCGTTTGCCCGATTGAAACTCCGGAAGGCCCGAACATCGGTCTGATCAACTCGTTGGCAGCCTATGCCCGCACCAACCAGTACGGCTTCCTGGAAAGCCCGTACCGTGTGGTGAAAGAAGGTCTGGTGACTGACGAGATCGTCTTCCTGTCCGCTATTGAAGAGGCCGATCATGTGATCGCGCAGGCTTCGGCGACCATGAACGACAAAGGTCACCTGATCGACGAACTGGTAGCTGTTCGTCACTTGAACGAGTTCACCGTCAAGGCGCCGGAAGACGTCACTTTGATGGACGTTTCGCCGAAGCAGGTCGTTTCGGTTGCAGCCTCGCTGATTCCGTTCCTCGAGCACGACGACGCCAACCGTGCGTTGATGGGCTCGAACATGCAGCGTCAGGCTGTACCAACACTGCGTGCCGACAAGCCGCTGGTAGGTACTGGCATGGAGCGCAACGTTGCCCGCGACTCCGGCGTTTGTGTCGTGGCTCGTCGGGGCGGCGTGATCGACTCTGTTGATGCCAGCCGTATCGTGGTTCGTGTTGCCGATGACGAAGTTGAGCCGGGAGAAGCCGGTGTCGATATCTACAACCTGACCAAATACACACGCTCGAACCAGAACACCTGCATCAACCAGCGTCCGCTGGTGAGCAAGGGTGACCGCGTCCAGCGTAGCGACATCATGGCTGACGGGCCGTCCACCGATATGGGTGAACTGGCTCTGGGTCAGAACATGCGCATCGCGTTCATGGCATGGAACGGCTTCAACTTCGAAGACTCCATCTGCCTGTCTGAGCGTGTTGTTCAGGAAGATCGCTTCACCACGATCCACATCCAGGAACTGACCTGTGTGGCGCGTGACACCAAGCTTGGTCCAGAGGAAATCACCGCTGACATCCCGAACGTGGGTGAAGCAGCGCTGAACAAGCTTGACGAAGCCGGTATCGTTTACGTAGGTGCTGAAGTTGGCGCAGGCGACATTCTCGTCGGTAAGGTCACTCCGAAAGGCGAGACCCAGCTGACTCCGGAAGAGAAACTGCTGCGCGCGATCTTCGGTGAGAAAGCGAGCGACGTTAAAGACACTTCCCTTCGCGTACCGACCGGTACCAAAGGTACTGTCATCGATGTTCAGGTGTTCACCCGTGACGGCGTTGAGCGTGATGCTCGTGCATTGTCCATCGAGAAGAGCCAGCTGGACGAGATCCGCAAGGATCTGAACGAAGAGTTCCGCATCGTTGAAGGTGCAACCTTCGAGCGTCTGCGTCAGGCGCTGGTTGGTCGTTCTGTCGAAGGTGGTGCTGGCCTGAAGAAAGGTCAGGAAATCACCAACGAAGTCCTCGACGGTCTCGAGCATGGGCAGTGGTTCAAACTACGCATGGTTGAAGACGCGCTGAATGAGCAACTCGAAAAAGCTCAGGCTTATATCGTTGATCGTCGTCGTCTGCTGGACGACAAGTTCGAAGATAAGAAGCGCAAGCTGCAACAGGGCGATGACCTGGCTCCGGGTGTGCTCAAAATCGTCAAGGTTTACCTTGCCATTCGTCGCCGCATTCAGCCGGGCGACAAAATGGCCGGTCGTCACGGTAACAAGGGTGTGGTCTCCGTGATCATGCCGGTTGAAGACATGCCGCACGATGCCAATGGCACACCGGTGGATATCGTCCTTAACCCGTTGGGTGTACCTTCGCGTATGAACGTTGGTCAGATTCTCGAAACTCACCTGGGCCTCGCGGCCAAAGGTCTGGGCGAGAAGATCAACCGTATGCTCGAGGAGCAGCGTAAAGTCGTTGAGTTGCGCAAGTTCCTGAACGAGATCTACAACGAGATCGGCGGCCGTCAGGAAAATCTGGACGACCTGTCTGATCAAGAAGTTCTGGATCTGGCGAAGAACCTGCGTGGCGGCGTTCCGATGGCAACTCCGGTATTCGACGGTGCCAAGGAAAGCGAAATCAAGGCGATGCTGCGCCTGGCGGACATGCCGGACAGTGGCCAAATGCAACTGTTCGACGGTCGCACCGGCAACAAATTTGAGCGTCCGGTAACTGTTGGCTACATGTACATGCTGAAGCTGAACCACTTGGTGGACGACAAGATGCACGCGCGTTCCACTGGTTCTTACAGCCTGGTTACCCAGCAGCCGCTGGGTGGTAAGGCACAGTTCGGTGGTCAGCGTTTCGGGGAGATGGAGGTCTGGGCGCTGGAAGCATACGGCGCGGCATACACTCTGCAAGAAATGCTCACAGTGAAGTCGGACGATGTGAACGGTCGTACCAAGATGTACAAAAACATCGTGGACGGCGATCACCGTATGGAGCCGGGCATGCCCGAGTCCTTCAACGTGTTGATCAAAGAAATCCGTTCGCTCGGTATCGATATCGATCTGGAAACCGAATAACACGTGACGCGAATCGAGAGTGGGTCGGTATGACCACTCTCTGCTCCGCCAGGAGGAAAGGCCTTGAAAGACCTACTGAATTTGCTGAAAAACCAGGGTCAAGTCGAAGAGTTCGACGCCATCCGTATCGGGTTGGCATCGCCTGAGATGATCCGTTCGTGGTCGTTCGGTGAAGTTAAAAAGCCGGAAACCATCAACTACCGTACGTTCAAGCCTGAGCGCGACGGCCTGTTCTGCGCCAAGATCTTTGGCCCGGTCAAGGATTACGAGTGCCTGTGCGGTAAGTACAAGCGCTTGAAGCATCGTGGCGTGATCTGCGAGAAGTGTGGCGTTGAAGTTGCACTGGCCAAGGTTCGTCGTGAGCGCATGGCTCACATCGAACTGGCATCGCCGGTTGCTCACATCTGGTTCCTGAAATCGCTGCCGTCCCGTATCGGCCTGCTGATGGACATGACCCTGCGTGATATCGAACGCGTTCTCTACTTCGAGAGCTACGTCGTTATTGATCCAGGCATGACCACTCTTGAAAAAGGTCAGCTGCTGAACGACGAACAGTACTTCGAAGCTCTCGAAGAGTTCGGTGACGACTTCGACGCCCGCATGGGTGCTGAGGCTGTCCGCGAACTGCTGCACGCTATCGATCTGGAGCACGAGATTGGCCGTCTGCGCGAAGAAATTCCGCAAACCAACTCCGAAACCAAGATCAAGAAGCTGTCCAAGCGCCTGAAGTTGATGGAAGCCTTCCAGGGTTCCGGCAACCTGCCTGAGTGGATGGTGTTGACCGTTCTGCCGGTTCTGCCGCCAGATCTGCGTCCACTGGTCCCGCTGGATGGCGGTCGCTTTGCGACTTCCGACCTCAACGATCTGTACCGTCGAGTGATCAACCGTAACAACCGTTTGAAGCGCCTGCTGGATCTGTCCGCTCCGGACATCATCGTGCGCAACGAAAAACGTATGCTGCAGGAAGCAGTGGATGCGCTGCTCGACAACGGTCGTCGCGGTCGCGCCATTACCGGTTCGAACAAGCGTCCTCTGAAATCCCTGGCCGACATGATCAAGGGTAAACAAGGTCGTTTCCGTCAGAACTTGCTCGGTAAGCGTGTTGACTACTCGGGTCGTTCGGTAATTACCGTAGGTCCGACCCTGCGTCTGCACCAGTGCGGCCTGCCGAAGAAAATGGCTCTCGAGCTGTTCAAGCCGTTCATTTTCGGCAAGCTGGAAATGCGTGGTCTGGCGACCACCATCAAAGCCGCCAAGAAAATGGTCGAGCGTGAACTGCCAGAGGTCTGGGACGTTCTTGCAGAAGTGATTCGCGAACACCCAGTGCTGCTCAACCGTGCACCGACCCTTCACCGTTTGGGTATCCAGGCGTTTGAGCCAGTGTTGATCGAAGGTAAGGCAATCCAGCTGCACCCGCTGGTTTGTGCGGCATACAACGCCGACTTCGACGGTGACCAGATGGCTGTTCACGTACCGCTCACGCTGGAAGCCCAGCTGGAAGCGCGTGCGTTGATGATGTCCACCAACAACATTCTGTCGCCAGCGAACGGTGAGCCAATCATCGTTCCGTCTCAGGACGTTGTATTGGGTCTGTATTACATGACCCGAGAGGCGATCAATGCTAAGGGCGAGGGCCGCGTATTCGCGGACCTGCAAGAAGTCGATCGCGTATTCCGCGCCGGCGAAGCCGCTCTGCACGCGAAAATCAAGGTTCGTATCAACGAGACAGTCAATGACCGCGATGGTGGTAGCGTCAAGAACACTCGTATCGTCGACACGACTGTCGGACGTGCGCTGCTGTTCCAGGTGGTTCCGCCGGGTCTGTCGTACGACGTCGTCAACCAGCCGATGAAGAAAAAGGCGATCTCAAAACTGATCAACCAATGCTACCGCGTGGTTGGTCTGAAAGAGACCGTGATCTTCGCTGACCAGTTGATGTACACCGGTTTTGCCTATTCGACGATTTCGGGTGTCTCGATCGGCGTTAACGACTTCGTTATCCCGGATGAGAAAGCTCGCATCATCGATGCTGCGACCGAAGAAGTTAAAGAAATCGAAAGCCAGTATGCGTCCGGCCTGGTTACTCAGGGCGAGAAGTACAACAAGGTGATCGACCTTTGGTCCAAGGCGAACGACGAAGTCTCCAAGGCGATGATGTCCAACCTCTCGAAAGAGAAGGTTGTCGACCGTCACGGCGAGACTGTGGACCAAGAGTCCTTCAACTCGATGTACATGATGGCTGACTCGGGTGCGCGGGGTTCCGCAGCCCAGATTCGCCAGTTGGCCGGTATGCGTGGTCTGATGGCCAAGCCAGATGGCTCGATCATCGAGACGCCAATTACAGCGAACTTCCGTGAAGGTCTGAGCGTACTGCAGTACTTCATCTCGACTCACGGTGCTCGTAAAGGTCTCGCGGATACCGCGTTGAAAACCGCTAACTCCGGTTACCTGACACGTCGTTTGGTAGACGTAGCGCAAGACTTGGTTGTCACCGAAGTCGATTGCGGTACGGAGCAAGGTCTGCTCATGACGCCGCACATTGAAGGCGGCGACGTTGTCGAGCCTTTGGGTGAGCGCGTACTGGGTCGTGTAATTGCGCGTGACGTGTTCAAGCCGGGTACTGAGGACGTTATCGTTCCGGCTGGCACGCTGGTGGACGAGAAGTGGGTTGAATTCATCGAGCTGAACAGCATCGACGAAGTCATCGTGCGCTCGCCAATCAGCTGCGAAACTCGTTACGGTATTTGCGCGAAGTGCTACGGCCGTGATCTTGCACGTGGTCACCAGGTAAACATTGGTGAAGCTGTCGGTGTAATCGCCGCTCAGTCGATCGGCGAGCCAGGTACACAGCTGACCATGCGTACGTTCCACATCGGTGGTGCGGCCAGTCGTACTTCTGCAGCCGACAGCGTTCAGGTCAAAAACGGCGGTATTGTCCGCCTGCATAACCTGAAGCATGTTGAGCGTCTGGATGGCAACCTGGTGGCGGTATCGCGTTCCGGCGAGCTTGCCATTGCTGACGAGTTTGGTCGTGAGCGTGAACGCTACAAACTGCCTTACGGTGCAGTAATTTCGGTGAAAGAAGGTGACAAGGTTGACGCTGGCTCGATCGTAGCCAAGTGGGACCCGCACACTCACCCGATCGTTACCGAAATGAAAGGTACCGTGACCTACGTGGGCATGGAAGAAGGTATTACGATCAAGCGCCAGACCGACGAACTGACCGGTTTGACCAACATCGAAGTACTGGATGCCAAAGACCGTCCGGCAGCGGGCAAAGACATTCGTCCTGCGGTCAAGATGGTGGGTGTCGACGGTAAGGATCTGTTGCTGCCGGGTACCGACGTTCCGGCTCAGTACTTCCTGCCTGCGAACGCTTTGGTCGGCGTCGCGGACGGCGCTCAAGTGGGAGTGGGTGATGTTATTGCCCGTATCCCACAAGAGACTTCCAAGACTCGTGACATCACCGGTGGTCTGCCACGCGTTGCGGACTTGTTCGAAGCGCGTCGTCCGAAAGAAGCGTCGATCCTGGCAGAGGTCAGCGGTACGATCGCGTTCGGTAAAGAGACTAAAGGTAAGCGTCGCCTGGTCATCACTCCGAATGACGGTAGTGATCCGTACGAAGAGTTGATTCCGAAGTGGCGTCACCTGAACGTCTTTGAAGGTGAGCAAGTTAACCGCGGTGAGGTTATCTCCGACGGTCCTAGCGATCCACACGATATCCTGCGCTTGCTGGGTGTCAGTGCGCTGGCGAAGTACATCGTCAACGAGATTCAGGATGTTTACCGTCTGCAGGGCGTGAAGATCAACGACAAGCACATCGAAACGATTCTTCGTCAGATGCTGCGTAAAGTCGAGATCAGCGAGTCGGGCGATTCAAGCTTCATCAAGGGTGACCAGATGGAGTTGACGCACGTATTGGTCGAGAACGAGCGACTGGCGCAGGACGAGAAATTCATTTCGAAATTCACTCGTGTGCTGCTCGGTATTACCAAGGCATCGCTGTCTACCGAATCGTTCATCTCGGCGGCTTCCTTCCAGGAAACCACTCGCGTTCTGACCGAGGCAGCGGTAACTGGCAAGCGCGATTACCTGCGCGGCCTGAAAGAAAACGTGGTGGTGGGGCGTCTGATCCCGGCCGGTACCGGTTTGGCCTATCACAGCGAGCGTAAGCGCCGTCGTGATGCTGACAAGCCGTTGCGCGTGAGTGCGAGCGAAGTTGAAGCCGCGCTGACCGAAGCGTTGAACTCAAGCAGTAATTGAGAGTAGGGCCCTGATTTTCATGTCCGCCCATCACTGACAGGCTGTTGCTGTGAGGGCGGGTGGTCATGAGGTCGGGGCTTTGTCTTGACTGGGGGAAGGATCGTCTTTAGACTCTTGTACCCCTAAATCTGGCGGGACGAATGTCCTGCCATTTTGCTTTTCTTGTAAGACAATAGCGTCGCAAGACAACAGTGGAGCTAGTAGATGGCAACTATCAACCAGCTGGTACGTCAGCCGCGTAAGCGTATCGTCGAGAAATCCGACGTGCCTGCGCTGCAGAACTGCCCGCAACGTCGTGGCGTGTGCACTCGCGTGTACACCACTACGCCGAAAAAACCTAACTCGGCACTGCGTAAAGTATGCCGTGTGCGTCTGACCAACGGTTTCGAGGTTTCCTCGTACATCGGTGGTGAAGGCCACAACCTGCAAGAGCACAGCGTCGTCCTGATTCGTGGCGGCCGTGTAAAAGACTTGCCAGGTGTTCGTTACCACACCGTTCGCGGTTCGTTGGATACCTCCGGTGTTAAGGGTCGTAACCAGGGTCGTTCGAAATACGGTACCAAGCGTCCGAAGTAATTCGGCCGTCTTGCAGTTGTTCATAAATTTTATTGTGTCGATAAGAGTAAGGTCGGGCGATGCATTTCCTGCGCTGTCCCGAGCGAACCTGAAGACCGTTTGAGGGCTTATCATGCCAAGACGTCGCGTAGCAGCAAAACGTGAGATTCTTGACGATCCGAAGTACGGGTCGCAGATTCTCGCCAAGTTCATGAACCACGTAATGGAAAGCGGTAAAAAAGCCGTTGCCGAACGTATCGTTTACGGTGCCCTGGACACAGTCAAGGCTCGTAAGGCTGGTACCGATCCCCTGGAACTCTTCGAAAAAGCACTCGACGCCATCGCTCCGCTGGTCGAAGTGAAGTCGCGCCGCGTTGGTGGTGCTACTTACCAGGTTCCGGTCGAAGTTCGTCCATCCCGTCGTAATGCTCTGGCAATGCGTTGGCTGGTAGACTTCGCGCGCAAGCGCGGTGAGAAGTCTATGGCTCTGCGTTTGGCTGGCGAACTGTTGGACGCCGCCGAGGGCAAAGGTGCTGCGGTCAAGAAGCGTGAAGACGTGCACCGTATGGCTGAAGCCAACAAGGCTTTCTCGCACTACCGCTTCTAATCTCAGCGTCACTATTTTTGCGAGGGCTTTATGGCTCGTACTACTCCGATTAACCGCTACCGTAACATTGGTATCGTGGCTCACGTGGATGCTGGTAAAACCACCACCACCGAGCGCGTCCTTTTTTACACCGGCGTGAACCACAAAATGGGCGAGGTGCATGATGGCGCCGCGACCATGGACTGGATGGTGCAGGAGCAGGAGCGTGGTATTACCATTACTTCTGCTGCCACCACTGCTTTCTGGCAGGGTTCTGTCAAGCAGCATAAAGACCGCTATCGCTTCAACATCATCGATACCCCGGGCCACGTTGACTTCACCATCGAAGTAGAGCGCTCGCTGCGCGTACTCGACGGCGCGGTCGTTGTGTTCTGTGGTACTTCGGGTGTTGAGCCACAGTCGGAAACTGTATGGCGTCAAGCCAACAAGTACGGCGTCCCGCGTCTTGTTTATGTCAACAAGATGGACCGCGCCGGTGCAAACTTCCTGCGCGTCGTCGACCAGATCAAGAAGCGCCTGGGCCACACCCCGGTGCCGATTCAGCTGGCAATCGGTTCGGAAGACAACTTCCAGGGCCAGATCGATCTGATGACCATGGAAGCGGTTTACTGGGATGACGCCGACAAGGGTATGACTCCTCGTCGCGAAGCTATCCCTGCCGAGCTGCAAGAGTTGGCCGAAGAGTGGCGCAGCAACATGGTTGAGGCGGCTGCCGAGGCCAATGAAGACTTGATGAACAAGTACCTGGAAGGCGAAGAGCTGACTCTCGAAGAGATCAAGGCCGCTCTGCGTCAGCGTACTATTGCCGGTGAAATCGTTCTGGCAGTTTGCGGTTCTTCGTTCAAGAACAAAGGTGTTCCGCTGGTTCTGGACGCCGTCGTCGACTACCTGCCAGCACCTGTCGAGATTCCTGCGATCAAGGGTATCAACCCGGACGATAAGGAACTGGACAAGGACGATCCGGCTATTCGTCACGACGAGCGTCATGCAGACGACAACGAGCCGTTCTCGGCTCTGGCGTTCAAGATCGCGACCGACCCGTTCGTGGGTTCGATCACCTTCGTGCGCGTCTACTCGGGTGCTCTGAACTCCGGTGACTCGGTTCTGAACTCGGTGAAAGGCAAGAAAGAGCGTGTGGGCCGTATGGTTCAGATGCATGCCAACACCCGTGAAGAAATCAAGGAAGTACTGGCTGGTGACATCGCTGCCTTGATCGGCATGAAAGATGTAACCACTGGTGAAACCCTTTGCGCACTGGATAAGCCGATTATCCTTGAGCGTATGGACTTCCCTGAGCCAGTGATCTCGGTTGCTGTTGAGCCGAAGACCAAAGACGACCAGGAAAAAATGGGTATCGCTCTGAGCAAGCTGGCTCAGGAAGACCCTTCTTTCCGTGTCAAAACCGACGAAGAGACTGGTCAAACGATCATCTCGGGCATGGGTGAGTTGCACCTGGACATCCTGGTAGACCGGATGCGCCGTGAGTTCAACGTCGAAGCCAACATCGGTAAACCGCAGGTTTCTTACCGTGAGAAGATCACTAAGAACTGCGAGATCGAAGGCAAGTTCGTTCGTCAGTCCGGCGGTCGTGGCCAGTTTGGTCACTGCTGGATCCGTTTTGCACCTGCTGACGAAGGTCAGGAAGGTCTGCAATTCGTAAACGAAGTGGTTGGTGGTGTTGTTCCTAAGGAATACATTCCTGCCATCCAGAAAGGCATTGAAGAGCAGATGAAGAACGGTGTTGTTGCCGGCTATCCGCTCATCGGCCTGAAGGCTACCGTCTTTGACGGTTCTTACCACGACGTCGACTCCAACGAGATGGCGTTCAAGGTGGCTGCCTCCATGGCGACCAAGCAACTTGCCTCCAAAGGTGGCGGTGTGGTGCTTGAGCCGATCATGAAGGTAGAAGTTGTAACACCTGAGGACTACATGGGTGACGTGATGGGTGACCTGAACCGTCGTCGCGGCATGATCCAAGGTATGGAAGATACGGTTTCCGGCAAGGTTATCCGCGCCGAGGTTCCGTTGGGTGAAATGTTCGGTTACGCGACCGACGTTCGTTCCATGTCTCAGGGTCGCGCAAGCTACTCCATGGAATTCTCCAAATACTCCGAAGCTCCGTCGAATATCGTCGAAGCTCTCGTTAAAAAACAAGGCTGATTCAGCCCCTTTAGGCTAGGAGTTCACTGTCGTGGCTAAAGAAAAATTTGAACGTAACAAACCGCACGTCAACGTCGGCACCATCGGTCACGTCGACCACGGTAAAACCACTCTGACCGCTGCTCTGACCCGTGTTTGCTCCGAAGTTTTCGGTTCGGCTCGCGTTGACTTCGACAAGATCGACAGCGCTCCAGAAGAGAAGGCTCGTGGTATCACCATCAACACTGCACACGTAGAGTACGACTCGCATGCTCGTCACTACGCGCACGTTGACTGCCCGGGTCACGCTGACTACGTAAAAAACATGATCACCGGTGCTGCCCAGATGGACGGCGCGATCCTGGTTTGCTCGGCCGCCGATGGTCCGATGCCGCAAACTCGTGAGCACATCCTGCTGTCCCGTCAGGTTGGCGTTCCGTACATCGTGGTCTTCCTGAACAAGGCTGACCTGGTAGACGACGCTGAGCTGCTGGAACTGGTTGAAATGGAAGTCCGCGATCTGCTGACTACCTATGACTTCCCAGGCGACGACACTCCGATCATCATCGGTTCTGCTCGTATGGCTCTGGAAGGTCTGGACGACAATGAGATGGGCACCACTGCCGTCAAGAAGCTGGTAGAGACTCTGGACAGCTACATCCCAGAACCAGTTCGTGCTATCGACAAGCCGTTCCTGATGCCAATCGAAGACGTATTCTCGATCTCGGGTCGCGGGACTGTTGTGACCGGTCGTGTTGAGCGTGGCATCGTTCGCATCCAGGAAGAAGTCGAGATCGTGGGTCTGCGTGAGACCACCAAGACGACTTGCACCGGCGTTGAAATGTTCCGCAAGCTGCTGGACGAAGGTCGTGCTGGCGAGAACTGCGGCGTTCTGCTGCGCGGCACCAAGCGTGACGACGTTGAGCGTGGTCAGGTTCTGGTCAAGCCAGGCAGCGTCAAGCCTCACACTCAGTTCGAAGCTGAAATCTACGTTCTGAGCAAGGAAGAAGGCGGTCGTCACACCCCGTTCTTCAAAGGCTACCGTCCACAGTTCTACTTCCGTACTACCGACGTAACTGGTAGCTGCGAACTGCCGGAAGGCACCGAAATGGTTATGCCAGGTGACAACGTTAAAGTTTCCGTCACTCTGATCAAGCCAATCGCAATGGAAGACGGCCTGCGTTTCGCCATCCGTGAAGGCGGTCGTACCGTCGGCGCTGGTGTCGTAGCCAAAATCATCGCCTAAGCGTTGATTTGCCAAAAAAGCCCCCGCCTTGCGGGGGCTTTTTTATTGGGTTGACACCCTGATTGCTCGTCTATAGAATTGCGCCTCCTTTTAACGGGCGTATTGCGCTCGCTGGGAATAGCAGCCGGAGTCTGAAATCCAATGCAAAATCAGCAAATCCGTATCAGGTTGAAGGCTTTTGACCATCGCCTGATCGACCAATCCACCCAGGAAATCGTGGAAACCGCGAAACGTACTGGTGCTCAAGTGCGTGGTCCAATTCCACTGCCTACCCGTAAAGAGCGGTTCACCGTTCTGGTTTCTCCGCACGTCAACAAAGACGCGCGCGACCAGTACGAGATCCGTACTCATAAGCGTGTCCTGGACATCGTCCAGCCAACGGATAAAACCGTTGATGCACTTATGAAGCTTGATCTTGCGGCAGGTGTGGAAGTGCAGATCAGCCTCGGCTAAGACTCGGGTCTTAGTCGTGTAACGCTCTGAAATGGGCGGCCATAGCGGGTGAAAGCCCCGTACACTTATGAGGTTTACAACATGACTATTGGTGTAGTCGGTCGAAAAGCGGGCATGACTCGTATTTTCACCGAAGAAGGTGTCTCCATTCCGGTCACGGTCATTGAGATCGAGCCGAATCGCGTCACCCAGTTCAAAACCGAAGAAAGCGATGGCTATCGCGCAGTGCAAGTCACTGTCGGTGAGCGTCGTGCTTCGCGCGTGACTGCTGCTCAAGCAGGTCACTTCGCTAAAGCGAACGTTGCCGCAGGTCGCACCGTTCTGGAATTCCGTCTTGAAGAAGGCGAGTACCAGGCTGGTGATCTGATCAATGCAGAAATCTTCGCCGCTGGTCAACTGGTCGATGTGACCGGTCAGTCCAAGGGTAAGGGTTTCGCAGGTACTATCAAGCGCCACAATTTCCGTGGTCAAGATAATACTCACGGTAACTCCGTTTCCCACCGCGTCCCGGGCTCTATCGGCCAGTGCCAGACTCCTGGTCGTGTATTCAAGGGCAAAAAAATGTCCGGTCATATGGGCGCTGAGCGCGTGACCGTGCAGTCCCTGGAAGTAGTGCGTGTGGACGCTGAACGCAATCTGTTGTTGGTCAAGGGCGCTGTTCCTGGCGCTACTGGCGGCAACCTGGTTGTACGTCCAGCAGCCAAGGCTCGCGGTTAAGGGGAAGCTGACATGCAATTAAATGTAAATGACGCTCAAGCGATCGAAGTTTCCGAACTGACATTCGGCGGCGAGTTCAACGAGACGCTGGTTCACCAAGCAGTCGTGGCCTACATGGCTGGCGGCCGTCAAGGTAGCAAGCAGCAAAAGACCCGTTCCGACGTTTCCGGTGGCGGCAAGCGCCCATGGCGTCAGAAGGGTACTGGCCGTGCTCGTGCCGGTACTATCCGTAGCCCAATCTGGCGTGGCGGCGGTACCACATTCGCAGCACGTCCTCAGGACCACTCTCAGAAGCTCAACAAGAAGATGTATCGCGCAGCACTGCGCTCCATCCTCGCTGAGCTGGTTCGTACTGATCGTCTGGTCGTGGTTCAGGATTTCGCCGTTGAATCGCCGAAAACCAAAGACCTGCTGGGCAAGCTGAACGACATGAGCCTGACCGACGTATTGATCGTGTCGGATGCTGTTGATCAGAACCTGTACCTGGCTGCTCGCAACCTGCCACACGTTGATGTACGTGATGTGCAAGGTTCCGATCCAGTTAGTCTGATCGCATACGACAAAGTGTTGATCACTGTGTCGGCCGTGAAGAAATTCGAGGAGCTGCTGGGATGAACCAGGAACGCGTATTTAAAGTTCTGCTTGGCCCGCACGTTTCCGAGAAGGCTACGGTTCTGGCAGACAAGAAAGGTCAGTTCGTTTTCAAGGTTGCTACTGATGCAACCAAGCTGGAAATCAAGAAGGCCGTCGAAAGCCTGTTCAGCGTGAAAGTAGAGCGCGTCACTACCCTGAATGTTCTGGGTAAGACCAAACGCACTGCTCGCGGTCTGGGCAAGCGTAATGACTGGAAGAAGGCGGTTATCTCCCTTCAGCCAGGCCAAGATCTCGATTTCAGCAGCAGTGCTGAGTAAGGAAGGGGTGCATCATGGCAATCGTTAAATGCAAACCGACTTCCCCTGGCCGCCGTTTTGTGGTCAAGGTGGTCAACAAGGAGCTGCACAAAGGCGCTCCTCACGCACCGCTGCTCGAGAAAAAATCGAAGTCTGGTGGTCGTAACAACAATGGCCGCATCACTACTCGTCACGTAGGTGGTGGTCATAAGCAGCATTATCGTCTGGTCGACTTCCGTCGCAACGACAAGGATGGCATCGCTGCCACCGTCGAGCGCATTGAATACGATCCAAACCGTACTGCTCACATCGCACTGCTGCTGTACGCAGACGGCGAGCGTCGTTACATCATCGCGCCTAAAGGCGTGAGTGCTGGCGACCAGCTGATTGCAGGTGCCTTGGCTCCAATCAAGCCGGGCAACGCTCTGCAACTGCGTAACATCCCAGTTGGTTCCACCGTTCACGGTATCGAACTGAAACCTGGTAAAGGCGCTCAAATCGCGCGTTCCGCTGGTGCTTCGGCTCAGTTGGTCGCTCGTGAAGGTGTCTACGTGACTCTGCGTCTTCGCTCCGGTGAAATGCGTAAAGTCCTGTCCGAATGCCGTGCAACTCTCGGTGAGGTTTCCAACTCCGAGCACAGCCTGCGTTCGCTGGGTAAAGCTGGTGCCAAGCGCTGGCGTGGCGTTCGCCCAACCGTTCGTGGTGTTGCCATGAACCCGGTTGACCACCCACATGGTGGTGGTGAAGGTCGTACCTCTGGTGGTCGTCATCCGGTATCGCCGTGGGGCTTCCCGACTAAGGGCGCGAAGACTCGTGGTAATAAGCGTACCGACAAAATGATCGTCCGTCGTCGCAAGTAAATAGAGGGATACGACAGTGCCACGTTCTCTGAAAAAAGGTCCTTTTATTGATCTTCACCTACTGAAGAAGATCGAAGTGGCGGCGGAAAAGAACGATCGCAAACCGGTTAAGACCTGGTCGCGTCGTTCGATGATCCTGCCACAAATGGTCGGTTTGACCATTGCTGTGCATAACGGTCGTCAGCATGTTCCTGTTCTCGTGAACGAAGACATGGTCGGCCACAAACTGGGCGAGTTTGCCGGTACCCGCACTTATCGTGGGCACGTGGCAGACAAGAAAGCCAAGCGTTAAGGGGTAAGGAACGATGGAAGTAGCCGCTAAGTTGTCGGGCGCTCGAATCTCCGCCCAGAAAGCCCGCTTGGTCGCCGACCAGATCCGCGGGAAGAAGGTGGGCGAAGCGCTCAACCTGTTGGCTTTCAGCAGTAAGAAAGCCGCCGAGATCATGAAAAAAGTGCTGGAGTCGGCCGTAGCCAACGCCGAGCATAACGAAGGCGCAGACGTTGATGACCTCAAGGTCTCCACCGTTTTCGTCAACGAAGGGCGTTCGCTGAAGCGCATCATGCCACGTGCCAAAGGCCGTGCTGATCGCATCGTCAAGCGGTCTTGCCATATCACTGTCAAGGTTGCTGACAAGTAACGGAGTCGAAGAGATGGGTCAGAAAGTACATCCCATTGGCATTCGCCTGGGAATCGTCAAGGAGCACACCTCCGTCTGGTACGCAGACGGTCGGACTTATGCGGACTATTTGCTCGCAGATCTGAAGGTGCGTGAGTATCTCCAAGACAAACTAAAAAGCGCGTCCGTTAGCCGTATCGATATCCATCGTCCGGCTCAAACTGCACGCATCACCATCCACACCGCTCGTCCAGGTATCGTTATCGGGAAGAAAGGTGAAGATGTTGAGAAACTGCGTCAGGACCTGACCAAGCAAATGGGTGTGCCTGTGCACATCAATATCGAAGAGATCCGCAAGCCGGAGCTCGACGGTATGCTGGTTGCTCAGAGCGTAGCTCAGCAGCTGGAGCGTCGTGTGATGTTCCGTCGCGCCATGAAACGCGCCGTACAGAACGCCATGCGCATTGGTGCCAAAGGCATCAAAATCCAAGTGAGCGGTCGTCTCGGCGGTGCTGAAATCGCACGTACTGAATGGTATCGCGAAGGTCGTGTGCCACTGCACACCCTGCGTGCCGACATCGACTATGCCAACTACGAAGCTCACACCACTTACGGTGTGATCGGTGTCAAGGTTTGGATCTTCAAAGGCGAAGTAATTGGTGGTCGCCAAGAAGAACTGAAACCACAAGCACCAGCGCCTCGTAAAAAAGCTGCTAAGTAAGGGGTACGCCAAATGTTGCAACCAAAGCGTACGAAGTTCCGCAAGCAGATGACCGGCCACAACCGTGGTCTGGCGCTGCGCGGTAGCAAAGTCAGCTTCGGCGAGTTCGCGCTGAAGTCTGTTGCTCGTGGTCGTCTCACCGCTCGTCAGATCGAGTCAGCGCGTCGTGCTCTGACCCGTCACGTAAAACGTGGCGGCAAGATCTGGATCCGTGTATTCCCGGACAAGCCTATTTCCAAAAAGCCCCTCGAAGTTCGGATGGGTAAAGGTAAGGGTAACGTCGAATACTGGGTTGCCCAGATTCAGCCAGGCAAAGTCCTGTATGAAATCGAGGGTGTTTCCGAAGAGTTGGCGCGTGAGGCTTTCGCCCTGGCTGCTGCAAAGCTGCCGCTCGCCACCTCCTTTGTTAAGCGGACGGTGATGTGATGAAAGCGAATGAACTTCGTGAAAAATCAGCACAGCAACTGAACGAGCAACTGCTCGGCTTGCTGCGCGACCAGTTCAATCTGCGTATGCAGAAAGCAACTGGCCAGTTGGGGCAGTCTCACCTGCTCTCGCAAGTTAAGCGTGACATCGCTCGCGTGAAGACTGTGCTCAACCAGCAGGCAGGTAAGTAATCATGGCTGAAGCCGAAAAAACCGTCCGTACGCTGACTGGCCGTGTCGTCAGCGACAAGATGGACAAGACCATCACCGTACTGATTGAGCGTCGCGTAAAGCACCCTATCTACGGTAAATACGTTAAGCGTTCGACTAAGCTGCACGCGCACGACGAAACCAATCAATGCCACATCGGCGACAAGGTCACTATTCGTGAAACTCGTCCGATGGCCAAGACTAAATCTTGGGCGCTGGTTGATGTTCTCGAACGCGCTGTGGAAGTCTAAGGGCTAGGGGTCGGAGAAATTATATGATTCAGACTCAATCCATGCTCGATGTGGCCGATAACAGCGGCGCTCGCCGCGTTATGTGCATCAAGGTGCTTGGTGGCTCTCATCGTCGTTACGCTGGTATCGGTGACATCATCAAAGTGACCGTCAAGGAAGCAATTCCGCGCGGTAAGGTGAAAAAAGGCCAAGTGATGACTGCTGTTGTAGTCCGCACTCGCCACGGTGTTCGTCGTGCAGACGGCTCCATCATCCGCTTCGATGGCAACGCTGCTGTTCTGTTGAACAACAAGCAAGAGCCGATCGGCACCCGTATCTTTGGGCCAGTGACCCGTGAACTTCGTACTGAGAAGTTCATGAAGATCGTCTCGCTCGCCCCAGAAGTGCTGTAAGGAGATCCGACATGCAAAAGATTCGTCGTGACGACGAGATCATCGTGATCGCCGGCAAAGACAAAGGTAAGCGCGGTAAGGTGCTCAAGGTTCTCGCTGACGACCGTTTGGTCGTTGGTGGGATTAACCTGGTGAAGCGTCATACCAAGCCTAACCCGATGTCGGGCGTACAGGGCGGTATCGTCGAGAAAGAAGCGCCACTGCACGCTTCCAACGTCGCCATTTTCAACGGCGCAACCAACAAGGCTGACCGCGTTGGTTTCAAAGTTGAAGACGGCAAAAAAATTCGTGTCTTCAAGTCGACCCAAAAAGCGGTTGATGCTTGAACACTGCTAGGTAGAAGACCATGGCACGACTGAAAGAGATTTACTGGAAGGAAATCGCACCGAAGCTTAAGGAAGAACTTAAGCTGTCGAACGTGATGGAAGTTCCACGCGTAACAAAGATCACCCTGAACATGGGTCTCGGCGAAGCAATCGGCGACAAAAAAGTCATCGAGCATGCTGTTGCTGACCTGGAAAAGATCACCGGCCAGAAAGTCGTTGTGACCTACGCTCGTAAATCCATCGCTGGCTTCAAAGTCCGCGAAGGCTGGCCGATCGGCGTCAAAGTGACTCTGCGCCGTGAGCGTATGTATGAATTCCTGGATCGTCTGCTGTCGATCTCCCTGCCTCGGGTTCGCGACTTCCGCGGCCTGAATGCCAAGTCCTTCGATGGTCGTGGCAACTACAGCATGGGTGTGAAAGAGCAGATCATTTTCCCGGAAATCGACTACGACAAGATCGATGCCCTGCGCGGTCTGGACATTACCCTGACCACCACTGCTCGTACGGACGAAGAAGGTCGCGCATTGCTGCGTGCTTTCAAGTTCCCGTTCCGCAACTGATTGGAGTAGGACCATGGCCAAGAAGAGCATGAAAAACCGTGAGCTGAAGCGTCAGCTCACCGTTGCCAAGTACGCCACCAAGCGTGCAGCACTGAAAGCAATCATCGTCGATCTGAACGCAAGTCCAGAAGCGCGTTGGGAAGCTACCGTAGCGCTGCAGAAGCAACCACGTGACGCAAGCGCATCGCGCATGCGTAACCGTTGCCGCCTGACTGGTCGTCCGCACGGCGTTTACCGCAAGTTCGGCCTCGGCCGTAACAAGCTGCGTGAAGCTGCAATGCGTGGTGACGTACCAGGTCTGGTTAAAGCCAGCTGGTAAGCCGAACTTCTCGTGTTATGCGGGCAGGTTTCTTCGGAAACCGACCGGCGTAACACTTGAATTGGAATCAAGCCCCTTTTGGGGCTTGATTCGTTTCTGGCGTACGTCTAGAATTGCCGGCTCGCCAGAGCCCGTGTCCTCACGTGGCCGCGTTTTTTTGGCGACAAGCAGTAGCCGTAAGGCTAATTATTTTGTATTAGGAGCGTCTAGCCCATGAGTATGCAGGACCCGTTAGCGGACATGCTAACTCGTATCCGTAATGCCCAGATGGCCGAAAAGCCCGTCGTAAGCATGCCATCCTCCACTTTGAAGGTGGCTGTAGCCAAAGTCCTGAAGGACGAAGGTTACATTGCGGGTTATCAGATCAGCAGCGAAACCAAGCCCTTGCTGTCTATCGAGCTGAAATATTTCGAAGGCCGTCCGGTTATCGAAGAAGTCAAGCGCGTTAGTCGTCCAGGCCTGCGTCAGTACAAGTCCGTCGATGATCTGCCAAAAGTTCGTGGCGGTCTCGGTGTGTCTATCGTCTCCACCAACAAAGGTGTGATGACGGATCGTGCTGCGCGCGCTGCCGGTGTCGGCGGCGAAGTGCTTTGCACAGTGTTCTAAGGGGGGGATAAGCATGTCACGCGTAGCTAAGAACCCCGTTAAGTTGCCAGCAGGCGTCGAAGTTAAACTCGTCGGTCAGCAGCTTTCGGTGAAGGGTGCAAAAGGCACTCTGGACCTGAACATTCATTCGTCCGTTGAAATTGTTGAAGAAGCTGGTGAGCTGCGTTTTGCTGCTCGTAACGGCGATCAACAGACTCGCGCAATGGCCGGTACCACTCGTGCGTTGGTAAACAACATGGTCCAAGGCGTAAGCCAAGGCTTCGAGCGTAAGCTCCAGCTGGTCGGTGTTGGTTACAAAGCGCAAGCAAAAGGCACGGTGCTGAACCTGGCCCTTGGCTTCTCGCACCCAGTGGACTACGAATTGCCAGCAGGCATCACCGCTGAGACTCCCAACCAAACCGATATCTTCATCCGTGGTATCGACAAGCAGTTGGTTGGTCAAGTGGCCGCTGAGATCCGCGACTTCCGCCGTCCAGAGCCATACAAAGGCAAAGGCGTGCGTTACGCGGACGAAGTCGTCCGTCGTAAAGAAGCCAAGAAGAAGTAGGGCATAGCAAATGACCGTCAAAAAAGTTACCCGACTGCGTCGCGCTCGCAAAGCACGCCTGAAAATGCACGAACTCGAAGTCGTGCGTCTCTGCGTGTACCGCTCTTCGCAGCACATTTATGCCCAGGTCATTTCGGCCGACGGCAGCAAAGTCCTGGCAAATGCCTCGACTTTGGACAAAGAACTGCGTGATGGCGCCACTGGCAACATCGACGCGGCCACTAAAGTTGGCCAGCTGATCGCTGAGCGTGCGAAAGCCGCCGGTGTATCGCAAGTGGCTTTTGATCGTTCCGGCTTCAAGTACCACGGTCGCGTCAAGGCGCTGGCTGATGCTGCTCGTGAAGGCGGGCTGGAGTTCTAAGTTATGGCAAATAACGACCAAAAACGCGACGAAGGCTACATCGAGAAGCTGGTTCAAGTTAATCGCGTAGCAAAAACCGTAAAAGGCGGCCGTATCTTCACTTTCACCGCGTTGACCGTGGTGGGTGATGGTAAGGGCCGTGTTGGCTTCGGCCGTGGCAAGTCGCGTGAAGTGCCTGCTGCGATCCAGAAGGCAATGGAAGCTGCTCGCCGCAACATGATCCAAGTTGATCTGAACGGCACCACTCTGCAGTACGCCATGAAGTCCGCTCACGGCGCTTCGAAGGTTTACATGCAGCCTGCTTCT
Organism: Pseudomonas salicis; assembly: GCF_057128705.1. Lineage (NCBI taxonomy): Bacteria > Pseudomonadati > Pseudomonadota > Gammaproteobacteria > Pseudomonadales > Pseudomonadaceae > Pseudomonas > Pseudomonas salicis. The sequence continues at coordinate 192,866 of NZ_JBSKHU010000010.1, read as the reverse complement.
GAAGGTACTGGCATCATCGCCGGCGGCGCAATGCGTGCTGTCCTGGAAGTTGCTGGCGTTCAGAACGTTCTGGCCAAATGCTACGGTTCGACCAACCCGGTCAACGTTGTACACGCAACGTTCAAGGGTTTGAAGGCCATGCAGTCTCCTGAGTCCATCGCTGCCAAGCGCGGCTTGAACGTTGAGGAGATCATCTGATCATGGCTACCGTTAAAGTTACTTTGATCAAAAGCATGACCGGCCGCATCCCTAACCACAAACTGTGCGTTAAGGGTCTGGGTCTGCGTCGCATCGGTCACACTGTAGAAGTCGCTGATACCCCGGAAAACCGTGGGATGATCAACAAGGCTTACTACATGCTGCGAGTCGAGGGTTAATCGATGAAACTCAATGATCTGAGTCCTGCGCCGGGTTCCCGTCGCGAGAAGCATCGTCCGGGCCGTGGTATCGGTAGTGGTTTGGGTAAGACTGGTGGCCGCGGCCACAAAGGTCAGACCTCCCGCTCCGGTGGCACCATCGCTCCGGGCTTCGAAGGCGGCCAACAGCCGTTGCATCGTCGTCTGCCTAAGTTCGGCTTCGTCTCTTTGAAGGCTATGGATCGTGCAGAAGTTCGCACCTCCGAGCTGGCTAAAGTGGAAGGCGTCGTAACTGTGCAGTCCCTGAAGGATGCCAACGTGATCAACCAAAACGTACAGCGCGTGAAAATCATGCTGTCCGGTGAGGTTACTCGCGCGGTCACCCTCAAAGGTATCGCAGCCACCAAAGGTGCGCGTGCGGCTATCGAAGCAGCTGGCGGCAAATTCGAGGAATAAATGGCTAAGCAAGGTGCTCTCTCAGCGCTCAGCAAAAGCGGCGGGTTGTCCGAGCTCTGGGCTCGTCTGCGTTTTCTGTTCCTGGCGATTATCGTCTATCGGATCGGTGCGCATATCCCAGTTCCAGGTATCAACCCTGACCGGCTGGCGGACCTGTTTCGACAGAATGAGGGGACCATTCTTAGCTTGTTCAACATGTTTTCCGGTGGTGCGCTGGAGCGCATGAGCATCTTTGCGTTGGGAATCATGCCGTACATTTCGGCGTCGATCATCATGCAGCTCATGACCGCTGTCAGCCCACAGCTGGAGCAGTTGAAGAAGGAAGGTGAGGCTGGTCGTCGTAAGATCAGCCAATACACCCGCTATGGCACCGTTGTACTGGCCCTGGTTCAAGCTATTGGCATGTCCATTGGCTTGGCGGGTCAGGGCGTCGCTTTTTCTGCAGATATCGGCTTCCACTTCGTGGCGGTTACCACCTTCGTGGCGGGTGCCTTGTTCATGATGTGGCTGGGCGAGCAGATCACAGAGCGCGGTGTTGGTAACGGTATCTCGATGTTGATTTTTTCGGGTATCGTCGCCGGTCTTCCGAGGGCTATCGGGCAGTCTTTCGAGTCTGCACGTCAGGGTGATATCAACATTTTCGCTCTGGTCGCCATCGGTTTGCTGGCAGTAGCGATCATCGGTTTCGTGGTGTTCATTGAGCGTGGTCAGCGTCGTATCGCTGTTCACTACGCCAAGCGTCAGCAGGGCCGTAAGGTCTTCGCAGCGCAGACCAGCCACTTGCCGCTGAAAGTGAACATGGCTGGTGTAATTCCGGCCATTTTCGCGAGCAGCATCTTGCTGTTTCCGGCTTCGTTGGGTGCCTGGTTCGGTCAGTCTGAAGGTATGGGCTGGTTGCAGGACATCTCGCAGTCGATCGCTCCTGGTCAGCCGTTGAATATTCTGCTGTTTAGTGCAGGGATTATTTTCTTCTGCTTCTTCTATACGGCGTTGATGTTCAATCCGAAAGACGTAGCGGAAAACCTGAAGAAGTCCGGTGCCTTTATTCCGGGTATCCGTCCTGGTGAGCAGTCGGCACGCTATATCGATGGCGTTTTGACTCGTCTGACCATGTTCGGTGCTCTATATATGATGGCCGTGTGCTTGTTGCCCCAGTTTCTGGTGGTGGCTGCAAACGTGCCGTTCTACCTTGGCGGGACCTCGTTGCTGATCGTGGTCGTGGTTGTGATGGACTTCATGTCCCAAGTGCAATCTCACCTCGTTTCGCACCAGTATGAATCCCTGATGAAGAAAGCCAACCTGAAGGGCTACGGCAGCGGCATGCTGCGCTGAAGCACCCATAAGGTTCGAGGAGTTGGTGATGAAAGTTCGTGCATCGGTGAAAAAGCTGTGCCGCAACTGCAAGATTATTCGCCGCGAAGGTGTTGTTCGAGTAATTTGCAGCGCGGAACCACGTCACAAGCAGCGCCAAGGCTGAGTGTGATCTGTGCTAAAAGCCCAGCAGCTAGTGCGCTGCTGGGTTGATTATTTGTTATTACAGCGATATTATCTCGCGCCCTATTTCTTGGCTTCCGGGGCGTAGGTAGCTGTCAATTGGAGTCCCACTGAATGGCCCGTATTGCAGGCGTTAACATTCCAGATAACAAGCATACTGTTATCTCGCTGACCTACATCTATGGTGTTGGTCGCACGACTGCACAGAAAATCTGTGCTACCACCGGGGTTAACCCGGCGGCGAAGATCAAAGATCTGAGCGATGAGCAGATTGAACAGCTGCGTGGCGAAGTCGCGAAGTTCACCACTGAAGGTGACCTGCGTCGCGAAATCAACATGAAAATCAAGCGCTTGATGGATCTCGGTTGCTACCGCGGTCTGCGTCATCGTCGCGGTCTTCCAGTACGCGGTCAGCGTACCAAGACCAACGCGCGTACCCGTAAAGGTCCGCGTAAGCCGATCCGCAAGTAATCGCCCCAGCGAATCGACAGGAATTAAATCATGGCAAAACCTGCTGCTCGTCCTCGTAAAAAAGTTAAAAAGACAGTGGTTGATGGCATCGCCCACATCCATGCTTCTTTTAACAACACCATCGTGACCATCACCGACCGTCAAGGTAACGCTCTTTCCTGGGCTACCTCCGGTGGTTCGGGTTTCCGCGGTTCCCGCAAGTCCACCCCGTTCGCTGCTCAAGTAGCTGCTGAGCGTGCTGGTCAAGCTGCGCTGGAATACGGCCTGAAAAACCTCGACGTTAACGTCAAAGGTCCAGGTCCAGGTCGTGAATCTGCTGTCCGTGCTTTGAACGGCTGTGGCTACAAGATCGCCAGCATCACCGACGTGACGCCAATCCCGCACAACGGGTGCCGTCCGCCGAAGAAGCGCCGCGTGTAATCCAGGAGATTGTAAAGAATGGCTCGTTACATTGGTCCAAAATGCAAACTCGCTCGTCGCGAAGGCACCGATCTCTTCCTGAAGAGCGGCGTGCGCGCTATCGAATCGAAGTGCAACATTGAAGCAGCACCTGGTATCCACGGTCAGCGCCGCGGTCGCCAGTCCGACTACGGCACCCAGCTGCGTGAAAAGCAGAAAGTCCGTCGTATCTATGGCGTTCTCGAGCGTCAGTTCAGCGGTTACTACAAAGAAGCTGCCGGCAAGAAAGGCGCTACTGGTGAGAACCTGCTGCAACTGCTCGAATGCCGTCTGGACAACGTCGTATACCGTATGGGTTTCGGTTCTACTCGTGCCGAATCTCGTCAGCTGGTATCGCACAAGTCGGTTAGCGTAAACGGTAAAACCGTTAACGTTCCGTCCTACCAGGTTCGTGCTGGTGACGTAGTAGCTATTCGCGAAAAAGCGAAAAACCAACTGCGTATCGTCCAGGCTCTCGATCTGTGTGCCCAACGTGGCCGCGTAGAATGGGTAGAAGTAGACACTGAGAAAAAATCTGGCGTCTTCAAAAACGTTCCAGCTCGCAGTGATCTGTCCGCCGACATCAACGAAAGCCTGATTGTCGAGCTCTACTCCAAGTAAGGGCTAGAAAATAGGTGCATCCATGCAGATTTCGGTAAATGAGTTCCTGACACCCCGTCACATTGATGTACAGGTTGTCAGTCCAACCCGCGCCAAAATCACTCTCGAGCCTCTCGAGCGTGGTTTCGGCCATACCCTGGGCAACGCGCTGCGCCGCATCTTGTTGTCCTCCATGCCCGGCTGTGCAGTAGTCGAGGCCGAGATTGACGGTGTACTTCATGAGTACAGCGCCATCGAAGGTGTACAGGAAGATGTCATTGAAATCCTGTTGAACCTTAAAGGTCTGGCTATCAAGCTGCACGGTCGAGACGAAGTTACGCTGACCTTGTCGAAGAAGGGTTCGGGGGTGGTTACCGCTGCCGATATTCAGCTGGATCATGATGTCGAGATCGTCAACCCCGATCACGTAATCGCTAACCTGGCGTCTAACGGCGCCCTGAACATGAAGCTCGTTGTAGCTCGTGGTCGCGGTTATGAACCAGCAGACTCGCGTCAGAGCGACGAAGACGAAAGCCGCAGCATTGGTCGCTTGCAGCTCGACTCCTCGTTCAGCCCGGTACGTCGTATCGCATACGTGGTGGAAAACGCCCGTGTCGAACAGCGTACCAACCTGGACAAACTGGTTATCGATCTGGAAACCAACGGTACTCTGGACCCTGAAGAGGCAATCCGTCGCGCTGCAACCATTCTGCAACAGCAGTTGGCTGCGTTCGTCGACCTCAAAGGTGACAGCGAACCTGTTGTAGTCGAACAGGAAGACGAGATCGATCCGATCCTGCTTCGTCCGGTTGACGATTTGGAACTGACCGTACGTTCGGCCAACTGCCTTAAGGCGGAGAACATTTACTACATCGGTGATCTGATCCAGCGCACTGAAGTGGAACTGTTGAAGACTCCGAACCTGGGCAAGAAATCCTTGACCGAAATCAAGGACGTTCTGGCTTCTCGTGGTCTCTCCCTCGGCATGCGCCTCGACAACTGGCCGCCTGCAAGTCTTAAGAAGGACGACAAGGCGACTGCCTGATCGTCGTAATCACCGAACGTTGTGTTTGGTAAGGAATGAACCATGCGTCATCGTAAAAGTGGACGTCACCTGAGCCGTACCAGCTCTCACCGCAAGGCCATGTTTCAAAACATGGCGGTGTCGCTGTTCGAGCACGAGCTGATCAAAACTACCCTGCCGAAAGCCAAGGAACTGCGCCGCGTTGCCGAGCCGCTGATCACTTTGGCCAAGATCGACAGCGTTGCTAACCGCCGTCTGGCTTTCGACCGTACTCGTTCGAAAGAAATCGTCGGTAAGCTGTTCAACGATCTGGGCAAGCGCTATGCGACCCGTGAGGGTGGCTACCTGCGTATCCTGAAGTGCGGTTTCCGCGCTGGCGACAATGCGCCTATGGCGTACGTCGAGCTGGTTGATCGTCCAGTCGGTGGCTCTGTAGAAGCTGCTGAGTAAGACATCAGTCTTCACAAAAAACCGGGCCTAGTGCCCGGTTTTTTGTTGCCTGTCATTTAGTTAAATACAACGCGTTATCAGTTGAGCGCCAGGTTATTGCGCTGATTCTTAGTGATAAAGAGAACTCACCTCATTTACCCATGTTTTCGGCACCAAATGTCACGTATTCGGTGATTTTCTTCGGTTTTCTGCTTCTTGAAAGGTGACCTGTCGCCAATGTTGGTCCAAACTATCGACTTTCATGAAGGAGATTCACGGCGATGCAAGGCCACCCGGACGTCATCGATTACCTCAACACGCTGCTGACCGGCGAATTGGCTGCACGCGACCAATATTTCGTCCATTCGCGGATGTATGAGGATTGGGGTTTCACCAAGCTCTACGAGCGTATCAATCATGAAATGGAAGAAGAGGCACAACACGCTGATGCGTTAATGCGTCGTATTTTGATGCTTGAAGGAACGCCGCGCATGCGGCCGGACGATCTGGACGTGGGTACTACCGTGCCTGAAATGCTCGCCAGCGATCTTCGTCTCGAATATAAGGTCCGCGCAGCATTGTGCAAAGGTATCGCGCTCTGTGAGCAGCATAAGGACTACGTGAGTCGTGACATCTTGCGTGTTCAACTGGCCGATACTGAAGAAGATCACACCTACTGGCTCGAAAAGCAGATGGGTCTGATCAAATCCATCGGGCTGGAAAACTACCTGCAATCGCAGTTCTGATTCATCAGCTTAAAAAAGCCCCTGTCATGATCGCCATGATAGGGGCTTTTTCGTTTTTACACGGTGATCAGGCGCGATCACGTTCGAGTAAAGGTTTGAGGTAATGCCCGGTGTAAGACTGTTTCATTTCCGCGACTTGTTCTGGAGTACCGGTGGCAATGATTTGCCCGCCTTTGGAGCCGCCTTCCGGTCCCAGGTCGACCAGCCAGTCCGCGGTTTTGATCACGTCCAGATTATGCTCAATCACGACGACGGTGTTGCCGTGGTCCCGCAGGCGGTGCAAGACGTCCAACAGTTGTTGAATGTCTGCGAAGTGCAAACCTGTAGTGGGCTCGTCAAGGATGTAGAGGGTTTTGCCGGTATCTCGTTTGGACAGCTCGCGCGATAGCTTCACTCGCTGCGCTTCACCACCAGACAGCGTGGTGGCCGATTGACCGAGCTTGATATACGAGAGCCCGACATCCATCAACGTCTGCAGCTTGCGCGCCAATGCCGGAACAGCATCGAAGAACGTGCGCGCTTCCTCGATAGTCATTTCCAGCACTTCGTGGATGCTTTTGCCCTTGTATTTGATCTCAAGGGTCTCACGGTTATAGCGCTTGCTCTTGCACACGTCGCACGGCACGTAGATGTCTGGCAGGAAGTGCATTTCGACCTTGATCAGCCCGTCGCCCTGACAGGCTTCGCACCGGCCGCCTTTGACGTTGAACGAGAAGCGGCCCGGTCCGTAGCCCCGAGAGCGAGATTCAGGAACGCCGGAGAACAGCTCGCGAATCGGGGTGAACAGGCCCGTGTAGGTGGCGGGGTTCGAACGCGGCGTCCGGCCGATTGGGCTCTGATCGATGTCTACCACTTTGTCCAGGTGCTGAAGGCCATCGATGCTGTCGTGCGTAGCGGCCTCCAGCGTCGTCGCCCCGTTCAACGCAGTTGCGCTGAGCGGGAACAGCGTGTTGTTGATCAGCGTCGATTTGCCTGATCCGGAAACGCCCGTGACGCATGTCAGCAAGCCGATCGGGATTTCCAGATCGACATTACGCAGGTTATTCCCGCGCGCGCCTTTTAGTTTGAGAGACAGCTTCTTGTTACGCGGGGTGCGCTTCGCCGGTACCTCGATCTTGACGCGACCTGACAGGTATTTACCGGTGAGCGAGTCCGGGTGGGACATGACCTCTTCTGGCGTGCCCTCCGCGACGATATTGCCGCCGTGCACGCCAGCTCCGGGTCCAATGTCCACCACATAATCGGCGAGGCGGATGGCATCTTCGTCATGCTCAACCACGATCACGGTGTTGCCGATGTCACGAAGGTGACGGAGCGTGTCCAGCAGCCTGTCGTTGTCGCGTTGGTGCAGGCCAATGGAGGGTTCGTCAAGGATGTACATCACCCCCACGAGGCCCGCGCCGATCTGGCTGGCAAGGCGAATACGCTGAGCTTCACCGCCCGACAGGGTGTCGGCGCTGCGGTCCAGCGTCAGGTAATCCAGGCCCACGTTCACGAGGAACTGCAACCGCTCGCGGATCTCTTTGAGAATCTTGTCCGCAATCTCGCCACGACGTCCTGTCAGCTTTAGTTCGCCAAAGTATTCAGTGGCGTCACCGATAGGCAGGTTGGTGACGGCCGGGAGCGTTTTTTCGCCCACCCAAACGTGCCGAGCCTCACGACGCAGTCGCGTCCCTCGGCAATCCGGGCAAGGTTGAGTGCTGAGGAATTTCGCCAGTTCTTCGCGCACAGTGGCGGATTCGGTTTCGCGATAGCGACGCTCAAGGTTAGGCACGATCCCTTCGAAGGGGTGAGCGCGCTTGACGATGTCGCCACGGTCATTCAGGTAGCGGAAGTCGACGTTCTGGCTCCCGCTGCCGTTGAGCAGGACTTTTTGGAGATCGGCTGGCAGTTCCTTGAACGGCACTTCCAAACTGAAACCGTAATGACTCGCTAAAGACCCGAGCATCTGGAAATAGTAAACGTTGCGTCGGTCCCAACCACGTATCGCGCCTTCGGCCAACGTCAGTTCGCTATTCACCAGTCGTTTGATATCGAAGAACTGCTTCACACCCAGGCCATCGCAGGTCGGACAGGCGCCCGCCGGGTTGTTGAAGGAGAACAGCTTGGGTTCCAGCTCGCTGATGGCGTGTCCACAGATGGGGCAGGCAAACCGCGCGGAGAAAATCATCTCTTCGCCGGGTTCATCGTCCATCGGTGCGACCAGCGCGATGCCGTCGGCCAGTTTTAGTGCTGTTTCAAACGACTCGGCCAGACGTTGTTGCAGGTCGGCACGGACCTTGAAACGGTCGACGACGACGTCAATGGAGTGCTTCTTCTGTTTATCCAGTTTCGGCAGCTCGTCGAGTTCGCACAGCTTGCCGTTGACCCGTGCACGAACGAAGCCCTGAGCGCGCAGTTCTTCGAATACCGCCAAATGCTCGCCTTTGCGCTCGCGCACAACCGGGGCGAGCAACATCAGCTTGGCGCCCTCTGGCTCCGCAAGCACCAGATCGACCATCTGACTGACGGTCTGCGCTTCCAGCGGGATGTCGTGGTCCGGGCAGCGTGGTGTGCCGACGCGGGCATATAGCAAGCGCAGGTAGTCGTAGATTTCGGTGATGGTGCCCACGGTCGAACGCGGGTTGTGGGATGTGGACTTCTGCTCAATCGAAATCGCAGGCGAGAGGCCTTCGATGGTGTCAACGTCAGGCTTTTCCATCATCGACAGGAACTGGCGCGCGTACGCCGAAAGCGACTCGACGTAGCGGCGTTGGCCTTCGGCGTACAGCGTGTCGAATGCCAGCGACGACTTACCGGAACCAGAAAGGCCGGTAATGACGATCAGCTTGTCGCGGGGCAGGGTGAGGTCGATGTTTTTCAGGTTGTGGGTTCGTGCCCCACGAATCAGGATCTTGTCCAAGGTGGCCTCGCACGGCGGGCGTAAAACGCTGGAGTATACGGCCAAATACTGGATGGATGCACACTATTGAGCAGTCGGCCTACGTACAGGGGAAAAAGAAAATTCCCGCGATGCGCGGCAAAGCGTCGTATGTGCTGTACATCGATGGGACTGGTAGAATCGCCGCCGGTTCACATGAGGTTCTTCCATGCACGATTCTCACAGCGAGCGCATGAGTGGCAGCGAAACCCGCGCAGCGGGCGGTCTGGCGCTGGTGTTCGCGTTCCGTATGCTTGGCATGTTCATGGTGCTGCCGGTCCTGGCGACCTACGGTATGGACCTGGCAGGCGCAAGCCCGACGCTCATTGGTCTGGCGATTGGCGCATACGGCCTGACCCAGGCCGTACTGCAGATTCCATTCGGCATCATCTCCGACCGCATCGGCCGTCGCCCGGTGATTTATCTGGGGCTGGTGGTGTTTGCGCTCGGTAGCGTACTGGCTGCACAGTCCATGTCGATCTGGGGCGTTATCGCCGGGCGCGTTCTTCAAGGCGCGGGTGCTATCTCAGCCGCAGTCATGGCGCTGTTGTCCGATCTGACTCGTGAACAGCATCGCACGAAGGCGATGGCGATGATCGGGATGACGATTGGCGTGTCGTTCGCCATCGCGATGGTGGTCGGGCCGATCCTGACCAGTGCCTTTGGGCTTTCAGGTTTGTTCCTGGCGACAGGGGCCATGGCATTGATCGGTATCGTGATCGTCGCGTTTGTGGTGCCCAAATCCACCGTGACGCTGCAACACCGCGAATCTGGCCTCGCTCGTCAAGCCTTGGGCGCGACGCTCCGACATCCTGACTTGCTGCGCCTGGATTTGGGTATCTTCGCGTTGCACGCGATGCTCATGTCCAGTTTCGTCGCGTTGCCGCTGGCGTTGGTCGAAAAAGCGGGCTTGCCCAAAGAACAGCACTGGTGGGTCTACCTGACCGCGTTGCTCATTTCTTTCTTCGCGATGATCCCGTTCATCATCTACGGCGAGAAGAAGCGTCAGATGAAGCGTATCTTGCTCGGCGCGGTCTCCGTGCTGATGCTCACTGAACTATTCTTCTGGGAGTTCGGCAATACGCTTAGGGCGTTGGTCATCGGGACAGTGGTGTTTTTCACCGCATTTAATCTGCTGGAAGCGTCGCTGCCTTCTCTGATCAGCAAGGTCTCTCCGGCGGGCGGCAAAGGCACTGCGATGGGGATTTACTCCACCAGTCAGTTCCTCGGCTCGGCGGCGGGTGGCATCCTCGGCGGCTGGCTGTTTCAGCACGGTGGGTTGGGTGTGGTCTTCTTGGGAGGCGCAGCGCTGGCCGCCATTTGGCTCGCTTTTGCTGTTACCATGCGCGAGCCTCCGTACGTAACCAGCCTTCGCTTGCCGTTGTCGCCCGAGGCTCAACGCGACACAGGCCTTGCCGATCGCGTGTTGGCCGTACGTGGAGTAACAGATGCAGTAGTGGTAGCCGATGAGGCTGCCATCTATATCAAATTTGACAAAGAACTGTTGGATCGGGCGTCTTTCGACGAAGTGGTCAATCCAGCGTCGGAAACGGTTGAAGCCTAGGAGAACGTTATGGCCCGTGGGGTTAACAAAGTCATATTGGTCGGTACATGCGGCCAGGATCCCGAAGTTCGCTACTTGCCTAACGGTAACGCTGTGACCAACCTGAGTCTGGCCACCAGCGAGCAATGGACCGACAAGCAAACCGGTCAGAAAGTCGAAAAGACCGAATGGCACCGCGTTTCGATGTTCGGCAAGGTCGCAGAGATCGCCGGCGAGTACCTGCGTAAAGGTTCGCAGGTCTACATCGAAGGCAAACTGCAAACCCGCGAGTGGGAAAAAGACGGCATCAAGCGTTACACCACTGAAATCGTCGTGGACATGCAAGGCACCATGCAACTGCTCGGCGGCCGTCCACAGGGCGATGCTCAACAAGGTCAAGGCGGTGGTGGCTATCAGAATTCCGCACCTCGTCCACAACAATCGCGTCCACAGGCTGCTCCACCACAACAGCCACAGCGCGAATCGCGTCCAGCTCCGCAGCAAGCGCCACAACCGGCTCCTGACTTCGACAGCTTTGATGACGATATTCCGTTCTGATCCATCCGAATCAAACGCAATAACGCATTAGAACGAAAGCCCCCGTACAGCTCAGCTGTCGGGGGCTTTGTTGTTTCATCGGCGTTGGCGTTTACAGCCCCAGTTCTGTCAGCCCCGGATGGTCATCCGGACGGCGTCCCAGCGGCCACAAGAACTTGCGCTCGGATTCCTTGATTGGCATGTCGTTGATGCACGCGAAGCGGCGGTGCATCAGGCCGTCTTCGTTGAACTCCCAATTCTCGTTGCCGTAGGAGCGGAACCAGTTGCCGGAGTCGTCGTGCCACTCGTAGGCGTAACGCACGGCAATGCGGTTGTCGGTAAAAGCCCACAGCTCTTTGATCAAACGATAGTCCAGCTCCTTTTTCCATTTGCGGGTAAGGAAGGCCTTGGCCTCTTCGCGATTGGTCGCGAACTCGGCGCGGTTACGCCATTGGGTGTCGAGGGTGTAGGCCAACGAGACTTTTTCAGGATCGCGGCTGTTCCAGCCATCTTCGGCGAGGCGAATCTTTTGAATCGCCGATTCGCGGGTGAACGGGGGAAGCGGCGGGCGAGTTTGGGCAGTGGACATGGCAGAGCCTCCAGGCAAGTTGGATAGATCAGTGGGTGGAGCGTTCTCGAAGCTCAGGCCTCTTGGGGCAAGGCCTGTTTCAGCAACAGCTGCGCAACATCTCTTGCGCTGTCGGCGGCGCTGTAGTCGCCCATGACGCGGGCCATGGTGATGGCGCCTTCCATCAGTATCAGCAACTGCCGGGCGAGTGCTGACGGTTGCTCAATGTTCAGTTGCTCGGTCAGTTCTAGCGTGTAATCCAGCAATTTCTGTTTGTGCAGCTTGGCGATCAGGCGAATGGGGTCGTTTGGATCACCGATTTCCCCTGACGTATTTATGAACGCGCAGCCGTGAAACCCTTTCGATTCAAACCAGCCTTTGAGCACGTTGAACATGTTCAGGATGCGCGCCTGCGGGGTGTCCGCCTTGTCCGATTCGGTTCTGAACCACTGCATCCAGCGCACATCGCGGGCATTGAGCGCCGCGGCGGCGACCTCGTCTTTGGTCGCGAAATAACGGTAGATGCTTTTACGGGCGACGCCGGAAGTCTTCACCAGAAGATCCATGCCCATAGCGTGAATCCCGTTCTGATAGATGAGCTGCTCGGCGGTCGCGAGAATTTTGTCGCGTGTGTCGATGGTCGTCGTATTCATGGGATTTAAGGTAGAACGATCGTTCTCCATCGTCAAGTGCGTTTATGAAAAGGATGTTTTCCGTTGGTCGGGCGAAGCTCAAAGCGGATGAAGGTTGCCGACCGCGCCGAACTTGCGCGGCGAATTTCGATCAGTTTCTGTGGGCCTTGATTTCGCCGTCCCTCATGACCGAAGGAGTGACCTGCGTTTTGTCGAATTTCAAATCTGTCCTGCTGCTGTGTCTGACGATCTGTCTCGGCAGCCTCAACGCGCACGCAGCCAGTGCGCCTCCCACGAGCACCGCCCAGTCAACCGCGCCAGCTGATGCAGCACCCGCAGCCGAACCCCCTAAACCAGAGATTCTGGTGAAGGGCGGATTACTCGGCGTCATCAGCACCAGTATCGACAGCGTCCAGGACAAGCTGGACCTGGACGGCCATTTGCTCGACTCCTGGCGTTTGCGTGCCGACCGCGCGGCTGATGAACTGGGGGCGCTGGTCAACAAGCCGTCTTCCCGCTCGCCTTGGGCAATTGCGGGAGACTTCTTGATCCTGTCGGTGGTCTGGATCGGCGCATTCCTGATCTTGAACCGAATCGGCACGTTCATCGTCAATCGCGTGTCGCGGCATCGGCTGCTGACCCGGCGAGAGCGTGTGCAAGGCGTGCTGAGTTACGTGCTGCCCTTCACGATTCCGGCTCTGATCTCTCTACCGCTGACGCTTTACGTGAGTCATTTCATGCAACTGTCGATTGGCCGGGCGCTGGCGTTGTGTCTGGCGTATTCGACGAGCAGCGGCATTTTCTCCACGTCGGTGCTGATGTCGGTGATCGTGCTCTTCAACTCGGGGCACAAACGCCCGGCGGTTCGCATCATTCGTCACTACGCGCCGCATCCGCTGTTCATCATCGGGTTCTTCGCGGCTTTGAGTGACGCGCTGACCAGCCCACAGATCTCCCGCCAGATCGGTGGCAACGTTACGACCAGCGTCGCAGCGTTTACTGGGCTGATGGCGTCGATCATGTTTTGCATCGTGGTGATTCGCATGCGCCGCCCCGTGGCCCATCTGATCCGCAACCGTCCATTGAGTGCACGGCTGTCGCGACCGGCGTTGCAGCAAACGTTGAAGATTTTTTCGAGCCTATGGCACCTGCCTATTTTGCTGATGATTCTGGTCTCGGGCGTCAACCTGATCGGCGCAGGCGAGGACAGCCAGGAAGCCCTGCGTTGCGCCTTGCTCACGACCGTTTTGCTGATCGGCACGGTGTTTCTCAGCACATTGTTCCAACACATGTTCAAGCCTGCGGAGGAGCGCAGCTCAAGGGTTTACAAGGAGCGTTTGCTGAGCCTGTTGCACGCTGTGCTGCGCATTGCGCTGGCGATTGGGTTCATTGAATTGTTGGGCCGGATTTGGGGTTTTTCGCTGTTCGAATTCGCGCAACGGAATGCGCTGGGCAAAGTAATCAGTGATTCCCTCAGCAGCATCGGGCTGATCTTTCTGGTGACCTGGCTGCTGTGGGTGGTGATGGACACTGCAATTCAGGAAGCCCTCAAGCCGCCGACCAGCACGCGTTCGTCCCGTCAGCCAAGTACGCGGGTCAAGACGATCCTGCCGCTGCTGCGCAACGCGATCAAAATCATTCTGGTGGTGATCTGCACAATCACGACCATGGCCAACCTCGGGATCAACGTCGCGCCGCTGCTCGCGGGTGCCGGGGTGGTCGGTCTCGCCATCGGTTTCGGTTCGCAGCAATTGGTGCAGGACGTGATCACCGGTCTGTTCATCATCATCGAAGACACCATTTCCATCGGCGACTGGGTGGTGCTGGATTCCGGCCACGCGGGCACCGTGGAAAGTCTGACTATCCGCACGCTGCGTTTGCGCGACGGCAAGGGGTTCGTGCATTCGGTGCCGTTCGGTCAGATCAAGGCGGTGACCAACCAGTCTCGCCAGTTCGCTTACGCGTTCTTCTCGTTCCAGTTCACCTACGATTCGGATGTGGATTCTGCGACCTCGCTGATTCGCGAAGCCGGGCAGGCAATCACCGATGATTTCCTGCTGGCCAGCAAGCTGCAAGGGCCGCTGGAAGTGTTCGGGCTGGATCGCATGGACATGAACGGGATCGTGATCACGGCGCAGTTCCGCACGTCGTCGGGCGGGCAGTATGCGGTCAGTCGCGCATTCAACGACAAACTCAAGCGCCTTGTGGATAAGTCCACAGACGTGCGATTTGCGCAAACTTATCCACAACTGGTGATGAGCCCGCACAACGGCCAGTATTCGCAGATGGAGGACGGCGACGAGCAGCAAGCGTTGCCGGGCAAGACGACGATCGTTAACAAAGACGGGTCGCAGAGCCCGGTGTGACCGCGATTATCTAAACAACCGGTCCCGGACCTGCAACATCATCCCGGCGTCCAGTTCGCCCCAGTATTGCGGCTTGCCCGCCACGACCGCCGCGATGGGAACCCCGTCGCGGTAGACCAGCCGGTTGCCGACCACTGCCGCGACTTTCGGCCCTGGCAACAGCGTGCCCGCCAGGTTCAGCGGATCGACGCCGCTGACCCCGATCAAACTGCCATCCAATGGGCGTTTGCGGACCTCCCGCAGCAGGGGAATCGCTTCGGGCAGCGCGAATTGCTCGCCCGCCAACCCCGCAATGAAGCGGCCGCCTCGAATATCCCCTCGCGCCTCCAGCCGGTGAAACGTGCGCAGTAACTCCCGCCAGCTTGGCAGCCAATCGGCTTCACGCTCCAACAGGCGCCAGAACACCACGCCATAGCGGCGCAGCAGGGTCATGGCGATGTGTTCGAGGGTTTCGCTGTCCAACCGTTGCGAAGCGTTGGCGGGTGCCCGACGCAGCAAAGCCCATCGCCCGGCATCGTCCATCCCGCCGATGAACGCCCCGCGATGACGTCGACTGGTGTGCGCTGCGCGTTTGCTGGCTGGGGTAATCAGGGCGCGCAGCCCAGCGAAGCTGTCGGCGTTGACCAACCCTGCACCCACCAGTTCCTGGAGCGCGTTTTCCAGTTCGGTGCGCAGCAGATGGGCTTCGGTTGTGAGTTCATCGAAAAACATCGCGCCTTGGGTCGACAGCACTTCGTGAACCCGTTGCGCCCGCAGTGACAATTCGGTGGGCGCGGGTTGCTCGGTCAGGCCGCTCCACAGTCGAACCTGTGGGCGCGGCAGCAGCACAATCGGCGTGCTGCGCAACGCAGCGGCGCCGACCTTGTTGCGATTTGTCAGACGCATCCACACCACCTTGCCGGACCGGCACAAGTCATCCAGCCAGCTCTGGGAATAATCCTTCAGTCGTGCGGGAAGAATATCGCTGTCCCATGCGCCAGCCGCCGCTGAAAACCCTTCGAGTTGATCGACCACTTCCGGCAGCGCGGCTTTGCCCTGACTCTGAGTGGAGAGAGACAAATGCTGCCAGTCGAACAGAAAACGCATGAAATCCTGCAGCGACACCGGTTCGATTTCCCGGCGCAGGCGCTTGACCGTGTAGCGATGAATGCGCGACAGCAAATGCCGTTCGCACCACTGTTCGTCGCGGGCGCCGGGGCTGAAGCGACCGCGAAGGACATACCCTTCGTTTTCCAGCTGCGCCAGCGCCCGGGCGACGTCAGCTTCGGGCAGCGCGAGCGGTTCAGCGATGGCGGATAAGCTCATTGGGCCAAAACCACTGAGCCGTGCGCGAACGACCTCGACTTTCGCGTCGTCCTCATTCCACGGCTCGTCGAACCCTGTCAGCGCTGCTAATGGCGGGTGCATCTCTGCGGTGGGGTAAACCGTTTGCAGGCAGGTGAGGCGTTCCAACGCAATCCACAACGCTTGATCGGGCGTGACTTGCAAACGGGTGGCGCGACCCGAGCGAGCGAGGCTCTCCAGCCATTTCATCCAGTCTTTCTGATCCCGGGCTTCGGGGCCGCTGACACAGCCCAAGGTCATCAACGCTTCGTGCATTTCGTCGATGTTTTGCGGCTGCGGCCAGGCTTCTTCGGCCACCGCGGCGATGGCATCGGCGTCGAGCGCTCCCAGGTCATCGGCGGATTCCGGGTCGCTCCAGCGTCGATTCAGCACGGCTTGGGTGCGGCGCTCTTCAAGGGGCGCGTCGTCCAGAAAGGTGTAGGGCTTGGCGTTGAGAATTTCCGCCGCCAGCGGGGAGGGTGCAGGCAGGTCGCGGGCGATCAGGCGCACGTCGCCTGATTCCATGCGGCGGAGCAGATTCAGCCAGCCTTCGGCGTCCATGGCTTCGTGCAGGCAGTCGTCCAGCGTTTGCTCGACCAGTGGGTGCTCCGGGACGTCCCGTTCGCCGACGAGGTTTTCCAGGCAGGCGATCTGATCCGGAAACACCGTGGCGATGAGGTCTTCGCTCTTCATGCGTTGCAGTTGCGGCGCGACTTTTCGACCGCCCGCGTAACGAGGCAACGCCAGGGCCACTCCCGCATTCCAGCGCCAACGCACGCCGAACAACGGGGCATCGAGCACGGCCTGTACCAGGATGTGCTCGGCGCTGCTGGAATGCAGGTAGCGCCAGACTTCGTCGAGCGCAAAGCTGTGGCTGGTCGAGAGCGACAGCACGATGGCGTCTTCGCTGGCGGCGGCCTGCAATTCGAAGTTGAAGGTGCGGCAGAAACGCTTGCGCAGGGCCAGCCCCCACGCACGGTTCAGGCGGCTGCCGAACGGCGTGTGAATCACCAACTGAGTGCCGCCGGATTCGTCGAAGAAACGCTCCATTACCAGCGTGTCTTGCGACGGCAATGCGCCCAACGCCGCGTGCGCTCGCGCCAGGTACTCGACCAGTTGTTCGGCACTGTCCGCGCCGAGGCCCAACGTGTTCATCAGCCATTCGATGCATGGCCTGAGCTGGCCGGGGTGTTCGCTGAGCCGCTGATCGATGTCAGCCTGCAAGCGGGCCACGGCAAACGACAGCTCATCGCTGCGTCCCGGCGCTTCGCCCAGCCAGAACGGGATGTTCGGCGGCACCCCTTGCGCGTCCTCGACCCGCACGCGGCCGGACTCGATGCGCAGAATGCGATACGACGTGTTGCCCAGCTGGAAAATATCGCCCGCGATGCTCTCGACCGCGAAGTCCTCGTTGACCGTGCCGATGTTCAGCGCCTGGGGTTCGAGAATCACGCTGTAGTCGGCGTTGTCCGGAATCGTCCCGCCGTTGGTGACGGCCGTGAGCTTGCTGCCCCGTCGTCCGCGCAGGGTGTGGGTCACCGCGTCGCGATGCAGATACGCGGCCCGCACGCCCTGACGCCCGCTGTAGCCTTCGGCGAGCATGCTCAGCAGCGCTTGATAGTGCCGCTCATCGAGGTCGGCGTAGGGTGATGCCTTGCGAAACATCGCGAGCAGCGCCTGTTCATCCCATTCCTGGCAACTGACCTCGGCGATGATCTGCTGCGCCAGCACGTCCAGCGGCGCGCGGGGAATCTGCAAGGTGTCGAGTTCGCCGCGACGTACGCAATCCAGCAACGAAGCGCATTCGATCAGGTCGTCGCGAGAAATGGCGAACAGACGGCCTTTCGGCGTACCGCCCACGTGGTGACCGGAACGGCCAACCCGTTGCAGAAACGCCGCAATAGAGCGGGGCGAGCTGATCTGACACACCAGATCGACGTCGCCGATGTCGATACCCAACTCCAGCGAGGCCGTGGCGATCAGCACTTGCAAATCGCCGCGCTTGAGCCGTTGTTCAGCGTCCAGGCGCTGCTCTTTGGCGAGACTGCCGTGGTGCGCGGCCACGGCCTCTTTGCCAAGGCGCTCGCTCAAATGGCGAGCCATGCGTTCGGCCAGCCGCCGGGTGTTGACGAAAATCAGCGTGGTGCGGTGGTCGCGAGCGAGTTCGGCGAGGCGGTCATACACCAGTTGCCAGACGTCGTTGGCCATGACGGCGGTCAGCGGCACGGGCGGCACTTCAATTGCCAGGTCACGGGGGCGGGCGTGGCCGATATCGACAATGGCACACGGCCGACTGATCGGGTCGCTGCCCACCAGAAAACGCGACACGCGCTCGATGGGTTTTTGCGTGGCAGACAGCCCGATGCGCAGCAAGGGTTTTTCGCACAGCGCCTGCAAGCGCTCCAGGCTCAGCGCTAGATGGCTGCCGCGTTTGCTGGCGGCGATGGCGTGGATTTCATCGACGATCACCGTTTGCGTGTTCGACAGCATGCGGCGGCCCGAATCGGAACCCAGCAACACGTACAGCGATTCAGGTGTGGTCACCAAAATGTGCGGCGCGGTCTTGCGCATCGCGTTGCGTTCTTTTTGCTGCGTGTCCCCGGTGCGCACGGCGGTGCGGATGCGCAACTCTGGCAGCCCTTGCTGTTTGAGCTGTTCGGTGATGCCCGATAACGGGTTTTGCAGGTTTATCTGAATGTCGTTGGACAGGGCTTTCAGGGGCGAAACGTAGACCACGAAGGTCTGATCCGGCAGTTGGCCGCCCATGTCCAGCCCTTGATGCACCAGATCGTCGATCACCGCGAGAAAGGCAGTGAGCGTCTTGCCTGAACCGGTGGGCGCGGCGATCAGGGTCGATTGGCGCCGCTTGATCAGCGGCCACGCCTGCGCCTGCGCTGCGGTCACGGCGGGAAATGTCTGGCTGAACCACGCGCTGACCGCCGGGTGAAAGGCGTCGAGCACCGGATCGAGAGTCTGGGGAAGATTCATGCATGAATTTATGCGGGCGCAGGCGAGCAGATGCAAGGGCCGGTGATCGGTGAGGTCGGCGGAGCACGGGTTGGGACTTACCCGCCCAACGTGTTATGTTTGCGACCGTTTTTTCACCTATCTTCATAACTTGAATTCCAAGACTGAGCCTGCTGACTCTATGCGAATGCGCCTTATGCTGTTGGGCGGCGGGAATGCCCTTGGGCAGGCGTTGATTCGTCTGGGTGCCGAGGAAGACATTGGCTTCCTCGCACCGCGTCCACCGCAAGACGGTTGGGACGCGGCAAGCCTGACGCAACTGCTCGATGACACCCGCCCGGATGCCTTGATCAATCTTGCCTATTACTTCGACTGGTTTCAGGCGGAGAGCGTGAGTGCGGAGAGGCTGGACACCCAGGAACGCTCCGTCGAGCGTCTGGCTGAGCTGTGCCAACATCACAACATCGTGCTGGTTCAACCTTCCAGCTACCGGGTGTTCGATGGCTCGCGCGCGACCGCCTACAGCGAGAAAGACGAACCCGTGCCATTGGGCTCTCGTGGCCAGGCGCTGTGGCGGATCGAACAGAGCGTGCGCGCGACCTGCCCACAACATGTGCTGGTGCGTTTCGGCTGGTTGCTCGATGACAGCGCCGAGGGCGTGCTCGGGCGGTTTTTGAGCCGTGCTGAAACCCCTGATGAATTGCTGCTTGCCGATGATCGCCGTGGCAATCCGACGCCGGTCGATGACGCGGCGCGGGTGATCATTTCAGTGCTGAAACAGCTGGATTGCGCGGCACCGCTGTGGGGCACCTATCACTACGCCGGTCACGAGGCGACCACGCCGCTGGCGTTGGGGCAGGCGATTCTCACCGAAGCCCGGTTGATGAAGCCGCTGGCCATCGAAGCACCGACCGCCCAGGCCCACGCCGCCAGCCCGGATGCCGCCGAAGAGCCGCAGAACGCGGTGCTGGCGTGCAAGAAAATCCTTCACACCTTTGGTATCAAGCCCCGCGCATGGCGTGCCGGTTTGCCCAGCTTATTGGACCGCTACTACCGTCATGTCTGATGCTCCTGTCCTCATCACCGGCGGCGCCGGTTTCATCGGTTCGCACCTGGTCGATGCCCTGCTCGCCAAGGGTTACGCCGTGCGCGTGCTCGACGATTTGTCAGCCGGTAAACGCAGCAACCTGCCGCTGGACAACCCACGGGTCGAATTGATCGAGGGCGATGTCGCCGATGCCGCCCTGGTTGCGCGCGCGGCGATGGGGTGCCAAGCGGTTGCGCATCTGGCGGCCGTGGCGTCGGTGCAGGCGTCGGTGGACGATCCGGTCCGGACGCATCAGAGCAATTTCATCGGCACGTTGAACGTCTGTGAGGCCATGCGCCAGGCGGGCATCAAGCGTGTGGTGTTCGCGTCCAGCGCGGCGGTGTACGGCAACAACGGCGAAGGCGAGGCAATTACCGAAGACACGGCGAAAGCCCCGCTGACCCCTTACGCGTCCGATAAACTGGCCAGTGAGTATTACTTCGATTTCTATCGTCGCCAGCACGGTCTGGAGCCAGTGGTATTTCGCTTCTTCAACATCTTCGGGCCGCGTCAGGACCCGTCGTCGCCGTATTCGGGTGTGATCAGCATCTTCGCCGAGCGCGCCGTGAAGGGCCTGCCGATTTCAGTGTTTGGCGATGGCGAGCAGACCCGGGATTTTTTCTACGTCGAAGACTTGGTCGATCTTGTGGTGCAAGGGTTCGAATTGCCGGTGGTGGGCGAGGGCGCAGTCAACGTGGGCCTGAACGCAACGACGTCGCTGAACGAGCTGCTGGCGGCTTTCGGCGAAGTGGTAGGCAGTTTGCCGCCCGTGACCTATTTGCCTGCGCGCTCGGGGGACATCAAGCACTCCCGCGCTGACAATCAGCGTTTGCTCGAACGCTTCAAGGTGCTTGAGCCGACGCCGTTGAATGTCGGGCTGGCGCGGTTGTTGGGGCGCTGAATCGCAGGCAGCAAAAAGGCACCGATGAGGTGCCTTTTTTGTGCGCGACGCTTCAGGTCAGTGGGGCGTCAGAATTTGTAACCCACACCTACCATGTACACCCACGGGTCGATGTCCACGTCCACTTTGGTTTTGCCGACGCTCAGGGCCGATGGCCCGTCGACACTGGCTTTGGTGTCGATGTCGATGTACCAGACCGAAGCGTTCAGCATGATCTTGTCGGTCAGCATGTAGTCCATGCCGATCTGACCGGCCAGCCCGACCGAGTCCTTGAGTTTCAGGTTGCTGAAGCCCTGGTCCTTGCGATCACCGGCCAGGTCGGTGTCGAAGAATTTGGTGTAGTTCAGACCGACGCCGACGTAGGGCTGGAATTTCGACGACGCTTCCATCGGGTAGTACTGCAGCGACAGGGTGGGCGGCAGTTGCTTCACGTCTGCCAGCTTGCCGTCGAGGCCAGGGCCGAGGCCTTTCACGCCGATGGTGTGGCTGAACGGTGTCGCGGCCAGCAGTTCCAGACCGACATGATCGGTGAGCATGTAGGCGAACGTCAGGCCCAGTTGGGTCGAGTTGTCAGCGGTTGCCTTGGTGCCCGCGACCTTGGTGCCATCGAGCTTCAGGTTACCGCTGTCTTCGTTGGGCACCACCCGCGCCGCGCCCGCGCGCACGATGAAATCGCCCGCCTCATGGGCGTCGGCGACGACCGGGGTACACAGGGCGAGCGCAAGGACGGATGCGCCGAGCAGGGACTTGTTCATGGGGGCTCCAGAAGGGCATTGAAAAGGGATGCCCCCATGTTACGAACAGTACAGATTCGGATTTTTGATGCAGCTCAATGAAAAGTTGATCGATCGGACAATGGACGAATTTGTAGGAGCGTGGCTTGTCCCGCGATCGGCTGCAAAGCAGTCGCAGATTCTCCAAGCACGGTGCTTCAGGATTAACGCGTATTCAGGTTTTAGGACGACTCCGTCGTCCATCGCGGGACAAGCCACGCTCCTACACGCAGGGGGACAATCACTGATCCGGCAGCTCGTAGATCAGGATCTTGTCCGCTTCCATCTGGTACCCGGCATCGGCCAGTTCGCTGGTGGTAGATTTGACCTGCATCGGGCCTTCGATCCAATAGGGTTGGTACAGCTCGTCGACTTTCACGCCCAGTTCGCTGGTGACGTGGACGATCTGGTTCGGCGGCGGGGGCGGGACGTGGATGCAGGCGCCGAAATACGGCACCAGCAGAAACTCCGTCACGCGGCCTTCTTCACTCACTTCCAGCGGCACGATGTACCCTGGCAAGCGCACCATTTGCCCGTCGAGGGATTTCACCACCGGGGCGTGGGGCGCCAGTTGGTGCGCGGCGGGGGCGGATTCCATCGCCAGGGTGTCGGCCATCTTCGACAGGTCGTGGATCGGCGCCGTGACCAGTTTTACCGGTGGCGCATCGGCCGGGATCATCTCCTGCCACGTCAAAACCCGCAGGTCTTGCGCCCACGACGACGTGGCGACCAGCAACGACAACAACACCCACAACCTGCGCATCAGAACGTCCTCATAAGCGAATCGACAGACCGTCCGCCAGCGACTGGCGATAGGCGCGCCAGGCCGGCACGACGCCCATCAGCAGCGCAGCGCCAAGAATGCCGCCCAGCAGCGTCCATTCATACGCAGTCGGCAGCGACAGTGGCAAGTACAGACCGTAATTGGCCTGCACGTAACCCTGAGCCGACGCGATCCCGATGTACAGCAGCGCCAGACCGCTGACCGCCCCGGCGAAGGCCAGCGCAAAGGCTTCGAGGATCAACAGGCTCGCGACATGCCAGGGACGTGCCCCCACCGAACGCAGGATCGCCATCTCCCGACGGCGCTCGTTGAGGCTGGTGAGAATCGCGGTCAGCATGCCGATCAGACCGGTCAACACCACGAACAGCGAGATCATGAACAACGCCTTTTCAGCGGTGCCCATCAGGCTCCACAACTCCTGCAACGCTACGCCCGGCAAGATCGCCAGCATCGGCTCGCCACGGAAATCATTGATCTCCCGTTGCAACGCGAAGGTGGAAATCTTGCTGTTCAGCCCGAGCATGAACGCGGTGATGGCCGTGGGCGTGAGGTCCATGTTGCGTGCCTGATCCGCGCTGATCCGACCTGCTCCTTGAGCGGGCACGCCGTTGTGCCAGTCGATGTGGATCGCCTCCATGCCGCCAAGACTGATGTGCAGCGTACGGTCCACGGGCGTGCCGGTGCGCTTGAGAATCCCGACCACGGTGAACGGCTTGTCATCGTGTTTGACGAGGCTTACCACCGCCACGCCATGGGCCAGGACCAGCTTGTCGCCGAGCTTGTAATGCAGCGCATTGGCGACTTCGGCCCCCAGCACCACTTCGAACGGGTCGGTGGCGAACGGTCGGCCCTCGGCCATTTCCAGGTGCTGCTGGCGCCCGTACTGGTAATGCTCGAAATACGATTCGTTGGTGCCCATCACTCGATAGCCGCGATGGCTGTCGCCGAGGGAAATCGGGATCGCCCACTTCACCTGCTTGCTGTTGGCGAAGTGCTGGAAGCTGTCCCAGCGGATGTTGTTGGTGGCGTCACCGATGCGGAACACCGAATACAGCAGCAGGTTCACCGAGCCGGAACGTGCGCCGACGATCAGGTCTGTGCCGCTGATGGTGCTGGCGAAGCTGGCGCGGGCTTCGGTGCGCACCCGTTCCACGGCCAGCAGCAGGCAGACCGACAAGGCAATGGCGAAGGCCGTGAGAAACGCGGTGAAGCGGCGGTTGGCGAGACTGGCCAGCGCCAGGCGAAGAAGATACATCTCAAACCTCGGGAGCGACGGCGGCGTGGTTGAGTTCGGCCAGCGACAGGTTGCGGTCGAACAGCGGCGCCAGGCTCTGGTCATGGCTGACGAACAACAGGCTGGCACCCGCCTCGCGGCATTCGGCGAACAGCAGTTGAATGAACGCCTCGCGAGCGTCGGCGTCCAGCGCCGAGGTCGGCTCGTCGGCGATCACCAGCTCAGGTTGGCCAATCAAGGCCCGTGCGGCAGCGACCCGTTGTTGCTGGCCGATGGACAGCGAATCGGCACGACGTTCGAGCAGTTGCGGGTCTTTCAAGCCCAGGTGCGCGAGCAGCGTGGCGGCAGCTTTATCGACGCTGCCATGGCGTTGAGTTGCACGCTGGGCACGCAGCTTTGAAAAGTGGCAGGGCAGTTCGACGTTTTCCCGCACCGAGAGAAACGGCAGCAGGTTGAACTGCTGAAAAATGTAGCCGGTGTGATCGACACGAAAGCGGTCGCGGGCGCCTGCCGAAAGCTGCGTCAACTCCTGGCCGAGCAGGCGAATGCTGCCGCGATTGGGTTTCTGCACGCCGCCGAGCAGGCCGAGCAAGGTGGTCTTCCCGCTGCCGCTGGGGCCTTTGAGAAACAGCGTTTCGCCCGGTTCCAAGCGGAAGGCCGGGATGTCCAGCAGCGGCGCGTGTCCTGGCCAGGCGAAGCCCAGTTCGGACAGTTCAATAAGTGCTTGAGTCATGGCCTGAGTCACGTTGGAAAGTGAACGGCCGGGAAAACCCCGGTCGCAGGTGCAGGCGCAGGTTTAGAACTTGACGACCGGGTTGCTGGGACGCACTTCGGCGCCCATCTGACGTTTCGGCGTCACCAGCTGGACCTGAATGGTCTGGGTGGCGGGGAAGCTCTGGAACAGTTGCGTCAGGTCGAGTTTGTTCAGCACGGCGGGCACGCTGCATGTGAACTGGTAATGGCCGTGAATCTCGCTGTGTTCGTGTTCATGCTCGTCCGCATCACCGTCGTCGTGATCGTCGTCCTTGTCACCGAACAGCGGGCTTTCAAGCTTGGCTTTCGTAACGGTGCAGCCTGCGGCTTCCGGAATGCTGAACAGGCCGTGAGGCTTGAGCAAGGTTTCCCGGGCGAGCGCCAGTTTCATCTTGTCGGCGTCGGTGGTGGCGGGGTGTTCGAACCCGACGATGTTCATCGCCGGGCTGTCCAGTTCCAGCTCCAGCGTGCGGCCATCCAGCGCCATGTCCAGACGCGCCACACCGTGCACATGCGCGCCGAGGCTGCCGTGTTCATGATCGTGGTCATGCTCGTCAGCGGCGTGGGCGATGGACAGGGGAAGCAGCGCGAAGGGCAAAGCGAGTAGCAGACGACGCATGAGGAGGGCTCCGGGAGGGGGTCGAAATTTGTTATGTGATCTTATAACAATGTTTCGTAGCGTTTCTTAACTTTTTCAAGCGCTGCAGATAACTGTAGGAGTGAGCTTGCTCGCGATAGCGTTCTGGCTGATACATAAATGCCAGTCGGTAGACCGCAATCGCGAGCAAGCTCACTCCTACAGGGGTGGGTGCAACGCTTCAGGTCCTGTGGGACCATGCCCCGCAGAAAACCAGAGGACACACACCATGCTGAGAATCCGTGGAACCGTCGGCGATTTGCCGGTGGACCTGACTGTGGAAATGGACGACAGCGATTGGGCAAAGTTGGGTATTCAACTGGGCGTGCAATCGGCAGAGCAAAAGCCGGACAGCGCGACGGCTGCCAAACCTCCAGCCAGCCGCAACGACGCTGTTTGGGACATCGCGCAGGATTTGCTGCGCAAGGCCGGGCACATGAGCGGGCCGGATCTGCTGGGGCAGTTGGAGGGTTTGGCGGGAAGTACGGCAGCAGGCAAGCGCCTGATGGTGCGCATGCGCCACAGTTCCAGCGTCAGAGTCGAAAGTCATGGCGATGCGCCGGAGTATCACTGGGTGGAGTAATACTCGGCGCCGACGCTCCTCACCGGTGGGAGCGAATTCATTCGCGAAAAATCGTACATCCGACGGATATAGGCGGGATGTACTGGCCTCTCGTGAATGAATTCGCTCCTACAGCCCAAGGCCGGCATGCCAGAGCAGGGCGTGGCAGGCGTCAAATCGCTGCGTCAGTACAACGCAGCGAACAACTTGCGACGATAGGTCGTGACCAGCGGATGATCGTTGCCCAGCAGGTCGAACACCTGCAGCAGCGTCTTGTGCGGCTGGCCTTCGTTGTAGCTGCGGTTGCGGGTGAACAGCTTGAGCAAACCGTCCAGGGCCGCATCGTATTGCTGGCGAGAGAGTTGCTGGATCGCCAGCTGGTACGCCGCTTCGTCGTCCTGCGGGTTTTGCGCCAGACGGGTTTTCAGGTCGGCGGCGTCCGGCAGGGTTTTCGCTTCGCCGAGGAACGTCAGTTGAGCCTTCGCACCGGCCAATGCGGCCTTGTGGTCATCGCCTTTCACGGCGTCCAGCACGGCACGGGCTTCGGTCAGTTCACCGCGCTCAGCCAGGCAGCGGGCGTACAGAATCAGCGCGGCCGCGTTGGTGTTGTCTTCGGTGAGGATGGTTTGCAGCACCGCCTCGGCTTCCGCGAAGTGACTCTCGGCGAACATCGCCTGAGCGGTTTCCAGCGGATCGGCAGCAGCCGGTGGCGGCAGCTTCACATGAGGTTCGAGCAACTTGCGGATTTCGGATTCAGGCTGCGCACCGGCAAACCCGTCCACCGGCTGGCCATCCTTGAACAGCACCACGGTCGGCAGGCTGCGAATACCGAAGCGGCCTACGATGTCCTGCTCGGCATCGCAATCGACCTTGGCCAGCAGCAACTCGCCCTGATAGCTCTCGGCGATCTGTTTCAACAGCGGCATCAGCACCTTGCACGGCGCGCACCACTCGGCCCAGAAATCCACCAGCACAGGCTTGTGAAAGGAATTCTCGATGACCAACTGATCGAAAGTGGCAGTGGTCGCATCGAAGATGTACGGCGTGTCCTGGCTCATCGCAAGTCCCGAAAGTAAGGCTTAATGGCGGCAACTATAAAGGGCTGGGGAGATTGTCGGAAGCGCGACAGCAGATACCAGTCAGGCATGCGCGCTCCTACAAGACGGTGATCATCTCCGGGCGTGATACAGACTCACCTTGCGAAACTCCCAAGGCTCGGCCAGATCCGGCAGGGTCAGCGCGTCTAGGATGCCGAGACGTTGGTAAGCCGGATGCTGAAAATCCCTCACCCGCGAATCAGCCACCAGCGCTTGCTTGCCACGGCTCAAAAACTGATCCAGTAGGGGCAGGTTGGCGCGGTCGTACAGCACGTCAGCCACCAGAATCAGATCGAAGCGGTCCTCCTCGGCGAAGAAGTCCGTCGAATAGCTCAGCGTCACACCGTTGAGCTGCGCATTGGCCTGGCATGCCTCAATGGCGATAGGGTCAAGATCGCAGGCCACCACTTCCAGCGCTCCGGCCATCACCGCCGCAATCCCCGCCACACCCGAACCTGCGCCGAAATCCAGCACACGCTTGCCCTCGACCCATTCCGGGTGTTCCGCCAGAAAACGCGCGAGTGCCAGGCCGCTGGCCCAGCAGAAACTCCAGTAAGGCGGGTCTTCCAGAATGCGGCGGGTTTCGTCCGGGTTGAAGGCGCGGTCCATGTTGTCCGCGTCGATCAGCCACAGTTTCAGGTCTGTGCCCGGCAACGGCTCGGCGACCAAACGGGCATCGCCCAGCAGTTCGCTCAATGCGCCTTGCAGATGAGCCGGTGGCGTCATGGCATCTTGAAGAGTTGCAGCTGACCGACCGATTGGGTCTCAGGCCTGGCGATCAACACCGATGGCAGGTGCAGGATCAACTGGCCGGATTGGCTGGCCCGACCGCGCAGCTCAACCCGCGCACCCTGTGGAAACGCCTCCGGGTTGAAGCGCAGTTGAAACGGCAGCGACTGATTGTTGCCGGTGAGCTTGGTGCTGCTCAGCAATTTCTGCGGGCGATTGCGCTCGTCAATGACCAGCAACGCCAACTCGACCTCCGCCCCAGCGGGCACGCCCAGCAATTGACCGCTGATTTCGCGCTGATACGGCAGCAGTGGCCCAGGGCCCTCCGGCAACTTGATCGCGTTGGGCGCCGGTTTGGCGGGTGCGGCAGGCTTGGGGGGCTCAGTGGAGCTACAGGCGGCAAGCAGACCGAGCAGGCTGATGACAGCAAGCGAACGTAGCGACATGAACAGCTCCAGCAAAAACAGAATACGGGTGGAAAGACGCAGTATCGCCGAGGCTGACCGATTTCGCTGCACCGAATGCGCGTCTGTATACCTCAAACCCCGAGACTTGTCTTGCGGGCGGGATGCGCTACCATGGCCCTCCCTTTTTTTGTTGCCTGCCACCATGCACTGTCCCTTTTGCGGTGCCAACGACACCAAAGTCATTGACTCGCGCCTCGTTGCCGAAGGCGACCAAGTTCGCCGCCGCCGTGAATGCGTCGCCTGCGAAGAACGTTTCACCACGTTCGAAACCGCCGAACTCGTTCTGCCTCGTCTGATCAAGCAGGACGGCAGCCGTCAGCCCTTCGATGAAGAAAAACTGCGCGCCGGCATGCAGCGTGCGCTGGAGAAGCGCCCCGTCAGCGTCGAACGACTGGAAGCGGCCCTGGCCCACATCAAGAGCAAGTTGCGCGCCACCGGTGAGCGCGAGGTCAAATCGCTGATCGTCGGTGAGCTGGTGATGGGCGAGCTGCAAAAACTCGACGAGGTGGCCTACATCCGGTTTGCGTCGGTGTATCGGCGTTTTCAGGACCTCAACGAATTCCGCGAAGAAATCGACCGACTGGCCCGCGAGCCGGTGAAAGAGTGAGCATGTCCTCTACAGAGCAAAGCGTGCTCGACGCCTTTTACATGGCGCGGGCGCTGGAACTGGCGCGCAAGGGCGTCTACTCGACCCACCCCAACCCTCGTGTGGGCTGCGTGATCGTACGTGACGGCGAGGTCGTGGGCGAAGGCTGGCACGTGCGTGCGGACGAACCTCATGCCGAAGTCCACGCGCTCCGGCAGGCGGGCGACAAAGCCAAAGGCGGCACCGCCTACGTCACCCTCGAACCCTGCAGCCATCACGGACGCACCCCACCGTGCGCCGATGCGCTGGTCAACGCAGGTGTCGGTCGCGTGGTCGCAGCGATGCAAGACCCCAATCCCGATGTCGCCGGACGCGGCCTGTTGCGTCTGATGAGCGCCGGTATCGCCGTGCAGAGCGGCGTGCTGGAGGGCGAGGCGCGGGCAATTAACAAGGGCTTCCTCAAACGCATGGAACATGGCCTGCCGTACGTGCGGGTCAAGCTGGCGATGAGCCTTGACGGCCGCACGGCGATGGCCAGCGGCGAGAGCCAATGGATCACCGGGCCGGAAGCGCGCTCGGCAGTGCAGCGTCTGCGGGCGGAATCCAGCGTGGTCCTGACTGGCGCCGACACAGTGCTGGCCGACGACGCCCGCCTGACCGTGCGCCCGGACGAACTGGGCCTCAATGCTGAGCTGACCGCACTGGCCGTGGCCCGTCCGCCGTTGCGCGTGTTGGTCGATGGTCGCCTGCGAGTGCCCCTTGACGCGCCGTTTTTTCAGGCGGGCAACGCGCTGGTCGCGACCTGTGCAGCTGCTTCGGCTCGCGGGCGTTACCAGGATCAGGGCCACGAACTGCTCGCACTGCCGAGCAGTGGCGGCCATGTCGATCTGCGCAAGCTGCTGGTCGAACTGGTCGGGCGCGGCGTCAACGACGTGCTCGTTGAGGCCGGGCCGAGGCTGGCAGGCGCGTTCACGCGACTCGGGCTGGTCGATGAATTCCAGATTTTCGTGGCGGGCAAGTTCATGGGTTCTTCCGCACGGCCTTTGCTGGACCTGCCGCTGGCGCAGATGAGTGAGGCACTGGAGCTGAAAATCGTCGAAATGCGCGCCGTGGGCAATGACTGGCGAGTCATTGCGATACCTGCGCACGGCCCGAGCGTATAATCCCCCGCCATCGTCTTAACGCTGGCTCTGTTCTCCTGGAGGACCCATGTTTACCGGCATCATCGAATCCATCGGCAGCATCCGCGCCCTGACTCCTAAAGGCGGCGATGTCCGCGTTTATGTTGAGACCGGCAAACTCGACCTTTCCGACGTCAAGCTTGGCGACAGCATTGCGGTAAACGGCGTCTGCCTGACCGCCGTTGAACTGCCGGGCGACGGTTTCTGGGCTGACGTCAGCCGCGAAACCCTGGACGTCACTGCGTTCATCGACCTGAAAACCGGCAGCCGGGTCAACCTGGAAAAAGCCCTGACCCCGACCACCCGACTGGGCGGCCACCTCGTCAGCGGCCACGTCGACGGCGTCGGCGAAGTGCTGTCCCGCGAAGAAAACGCCCGTGCGATCCAGTTCCGCATGCGCGCCCCTCGCGAGTTGGCCAAGTACATCTCGCACAAAGGTTCGATCACCGTCGATGGCACCAGCCTGACCGTGAACGCCGTCAATGGCGCTGAATTCGAACTGACCATCGTGCCGCACACGCTGGCCGAAACCATCATGGGCGACTACCGTCCGGGCCGTAAGATCAACCTTGAGGTGGACCTGTTGGCGCGTTACCTGGAGCGCTTGCTGCTCGGTGACAAGGCCGCCGACCCGACGCCCGCGCAGGGCGGCACCATTACTGAAAGCTTTCTGGCCGCCAACGGCTACCTCAAATCCTGAATGAAGGGGGTGCCGCGTGGCGCTCAATAGCATCGAAGAACTGGTTGAAGACATTCGCCAAGGCAAGATGGTCATCCTCATGGATGACGAAGACCGCGAAAACGAAGGCGATCTGATCATGGCCTCCGAGTGCGTCAAGGCCGAGCACATCAACTTCATGGCGCGTTATGCCCGTGGTCTGATCTGCATGCCAATGACCCGCGAGCGCTGCGAAACCCTGAAATTGCCGTTGATGGCACCGCGCAACGGCTCAGGTTTCGGCACCAAGTTCACCGTTTCCATCGAAGCCGCCGAAGGCGTGACCACTGGCATCTCCGCCGCCGACCGCGCGCGCACCGTGCAGGCCGCTGCCGCGAAGGACGCCAAGGCCGACGACATCGTCAGCCCCGGCCACATTTTCCCGCTGATGGCGCAATCCGGTGGCACGCTGTCACGCGCCGGTCACACCGAAGCCGCGTGCGACCTGGCGCGCATGGCCGGTTTCGAGCCGACCGGCGTGATCTGCGAAGTGATGAACGACGACGGCACCATGTCCCGTCGCGCTGAACTCGAAGCCTTCGCGGCCGAACACAACATCAAGATCGGCACCATCGCCGACCTGATCCATTACCGGATGATCCACGAACGTACCGTTCAGCGGATTGCCGAGCAGCCGCTCGACACCGAACAGGGCCACTTCAACCTGGTCACCTACCGTGATTCGGTCGAGGGCGACGTTCACCTGGCGCTGACCCTGGGCAAGATTTGCGCAGAAGAGCCGACGCTGGTGCGCGTTCACAACATGGACCCACTGCGCGACCTGCTGATGGTCAAACAGCCTGGTCGCTGGAGCCTGCGCGCCGCCATGGCCGCAGTTGCCGAGGCCGGCAGCGGCGTGGTGCTGCTGCTCGGTCACCCGCTCGACGGCGAAGCCGTGCTGGCCCATGTGCGGGAAACTGCGGGCGCTGCGCCGGTGAAAACACCGACCACCTACAGCACAGTGGGTGCCGGTTCGCAGATCCTTCGCGACCTGGGCGTACGCAAAATGCGCCTGATGAGTTCGCCAATGAAGTTCAACGCGATATCCGGTTTCGATCTGGAAGTTGTAGAATACGTGCCCTCCGAATAACACCGGCGGGCTTTTATGCCCGCAGTGATCGATTCGTGGCCTAAAATCCCTGAAAGCGCGCGCCTGATGCGCGCTTTCTTGCTCTTTAATACGAAACACGAGACTCAGCCGAATGACCCTGAAGACCATCGAAGGTACCTTCATCGCCCCCCAAGGTCGCTATGCCCTGGTGGTTGGCCGCTTTAACAGCTTCGTCGTGGAAAGCCTGGTGAGCGGTGCCGTTGATGCCCTGGTTCGCCATGGCGTGAGCGAAAGCGACATCACCATCATCCGTGCACCGGGCGCGTTCGAAATCCCGCTGGTCGTGCAGAAAGTCGCTCAACGCAGCGAGTTCTCCGCCATCATCGCTCTGGGCGCTGTCATTCGTGGCGGCACCCCGCACTTCGAATACGTCGCAGGCGAATGCACCAAGGGCCTGGCCCAAGTCTCCATGGAATTCGGTGTGCCGGTCGCCTTTGGTGTGCTGACCGTCGACTCCATCGAACAAGCCATCGAGCGTTCCGGCACCAAGGCCGGTAACAAAGGCGCGGAAGCTGCCCTGTCCGCCATCGAGATGGTCAGCCTGTTGGCGCAGTTGGAGGCCAAGTGATTAACGACGACAGCGATCGCTTCAACCCACGCGATCCGCGCCCAGCGGACGCCGGCAAGCCATCGAAAAGCGAAAAGCGCCGTGCTGCCCGTCAATTGGCGACTCAAGCGCTGTACCAGTTGCACATGGCCAAGCAGTCGTTGAACGAAATCGAAGCGCAGTTCCGCGTCGATAACGATTTCACCGACGTCGATGGCGCTTACTTCCGCGAAATCCTGCACGGGGTTCCGGCGAAGAAAGACCAGATCGACACCGCGCTGGCGCCATGCCTGGACCTGAGTATCGACGAGCTGGACCCGGTTGAACTGGCCGTTCTGCGCCTGTCCACCTGGGAACTGATGGAACGTATCGACGTACCATATCGCGTGGTCATCAACGAAGGCATTGAGCTGGCAAAAGTCTACGGTTCGACCGACGGCCACAAGTTCGTCAACGGCGTGCTCGACAAGCTGGCTCCGCGTCTGCGCGAAGCCGAAGTGAAGGCTCACAAGCGCTGAGGCGTCTGGATTTCCAGAACCTCTGCGTTTGACGCCATGGGCGAGTTCGAGCTGATCCGCAATTACTTCGCCGCCGCGCCCTGCGCGCAGCCCGGTGAAGGCGTTGCATTGGGGATCGGCGACGACTGCGCCCTGTTGTCGGTGGCCCCTGGCGAACAGCTGGCGGTGTCCACCGACACGCTGGTCGCCGGGGTGCACTTCCCCGACGTCTGCGATCCTTTCCTTTTGGGCCAGCGTGCCCTCGGTGTTTCTGCCAGCGATCTGGCCGCCATGGGCGCCAAGCCCCTCGCTTTTACCCTTGCCCTGACATTGCCCGAGGTTTCCGCCGCCTGGCTGGAAGCGTTCGCCCGTGGGCTAAATGAAATGGCCCAAGGCTGCTCGATGCGCCTGATTGGTGGCGACACCACCAAAGGGCCGCTCAGCCTGACCGTGACGGTGTTCGGCTCGGTTCCGGTGGGCGAGGCGCTGACGCGTGGCGGCGCCCGGCCGGGGGATGTGCTGTGTGTTGGCGGGCCATTGGGCGACGGGGCCGGCGCGCTGCCACTGGTGTTGAACCAGCGCAGCACCGAGGCGTCTACCACACAGGCTTTGCTGGCCCGCTACTGGTCGCCGCAACCGCAGCTTGAACTGGGCGTGGCGTTGCGCGGCAAGGCGACCTCGGCGCTGGACATCTCCGACGGATTGCTCGCTGATTGCGGGCACATTGCGTTGGCATCGGGCGTACGCTTGCTGATCGAGCGGGACAAGGTGCCGATGTCTGACGCGCTGCTGGCCTTTTTCGGCGCAGACGAAGCGTTGAATGCCGCCCTCAGTGGGGGCGATGACTACAGACTGGCGTTCACACTCCCGGCATCATGGCTGGCTACCCTTGTCGATGCGGGTTGGCCTGTCTTCGTGATCGGTCGCGTGGTCGAGGGCCAAGGCGTGGCGCTTATCGACGAACAGGGGCAGGACGTCACTCCGTTGACTCGGGGTTACCAACATTTTCGGGAGACACGGTGACAGATCATCCTAATCAGGTCCCGGCGGAAAACGTTCCGCCGTCGGTGTGGACCAATCCCTGGCATTTCCTGGCGTTCGGTTTCGGCTCCGGCACCTTGCCCAAGGCGCCGGGGACCTGGGGTTCCATGGTCGCCGTGCCGTTCATTCCGCTGTGGCAGATGCTCCCGGACTGGGGCTACTGGCTGATGCTCGGCATCACCATGCTGTTCGGCTTCTGGCTGTGCGGCAAGGTGGCCGACGATCTGCGCGTACACGACCATGAAGGCATCGTCTGGGACGAAATGGTCGGCATGTGGATCACCCTGTGGCTGGTGCCCGAAGGCTGGGTCTGGCTGCTGGTGGGTTTTCTGGTGTTCCGGTTTTTCGACATCCTCAAACCGTGGCCCATCCACTGGATCGACAAACACGTGCACGGCGGTGTCGGCATCATGCTGGACGATGTCCTGGCCGGTGTTTTTGCGTGGTTGGCGATGCAGGGTCTAGTCTGGGTGTGGGGCGTCATATAGGAAACGGTTCATGGGTCGCGTGGGGATGAAATGGCTGCTGTGCCTGTCGATGCTGATGCTCGGCTTCGCGGTGGCTGCGAATCCTGTCCGTGCTGACACGCTGCCCGACGTTTCTGAGGAGAAACCCGCCGATATTGTTCTGGTCAGCGAACACTGGAACGACTACACCGAAGCCAACGGCACGGGGCTTGGGTGGGACCTGATGCGCGAACTGTTCGAACCTGCCGGGATCAAGGTCGAGCCGCGCACCGAACCCTACACCCGTGCAGTCGGGCTGGTGCAGCGGGGCGAAGCGGATGCGTGGGTCGGGGCCTACAAGAACGAGGTCGAGGGTACGCTGTACCCCAAATGGCACTACGATACCGACGAGATCTACGCGCTGGGCCTGGCCTCCAATCCCGCGCCGACCCTCAAGACGCTCGGCAGTTACCGACTGGCCTGGGTGCGCGGTTACCAGTTCCAGAAGTACTTACCCCATGTCGAGCATTTCAACGAGGTCGCCCGCCGTGAGCACATCCTGTCGATGCTGGACCACAGCCGTGCCGATCTCTACATCGACGCCAAGCCGGAAATTGACTTCATTCTGAAGCAGACCCGAGAGCCGCAGCGATTTCGTACGACGTATCTGACCGACATCCCGTTGTATTTAAGCTTCGCTGATAACTCGCGAGGCCGTTTCCTACGAGACCTGTTTGATCAGCGCATGGCGCAACTGGTGCAGTCCGGAAAGCTGCGGCCTATCTTCGCACGTTGGAAACAGCCCTATCCGTTCGAAGCGGGTGATGGTCTCAGCAAGGCGAAGCGTGGGCAATGATCAAACTTCCTGATCTGAATGGCCGACAATTCGACCTAAGCGTCTGCCGGAACCTGCTGTTACAATGCCGCCTTGCTAATTTCCAGTCCTCATACTGATCAGGAGCACACGGTGCCCGTCGTATTTGTCGCGGCTTCCAAGCTGCCTACCCCTTTTGCCACTTTCAAAATGAACGGCTTTCTCGAAGAGGAAACCGGTCGCGAACACATCGTTCTCAGCCTCGGTGACGTATCGGACGGCGCTCCGGTGTTGGGTCGCGTGCACTCCGAATGCCTCACCGGCGACGCGCTGTTCAGTCAGCGTTGCGATTGCGGTTCTCAACTCGAAGCGGCCCTGCGTGCCATTGCCTCTGAAGGCCGTGGCGTTCTGCTGTACTTGCGTCAGGAAGGACGCGGTATCGGCCTGATGAACAAGATTCGTGCGTATGAATTGCAGGACGGCGGTGCCGATACGGTCGAAGCCAACGAGCGGCTGGGTTTTGCGGCCGATCAGCGTGACTACGCGATCTGCCTGCCGATGCTGGAGCATCTGGGCGTGAAATCGCTGCGTCTGATGACCAACAATCCACGCAAGGTCAAGGCGCTGACAGACATGGGCATTACCGTCGCCGAGCGTGTCCCGCTGCACACTGGCCACAACCCGCACAACAAACTGTACCTGGCCACAAAGGCAGGCAAACTCGGCCACATGATGGGCAATGAGCACCAAAGTGAGGTCGATCCGGCGTGACACGGAATAACGTGCGCCGTCGTCTGGCGCTGGCGTGGTGGCGGCAACTGGCATTGACGCTGGGGCCGCTGCTCGTTGTCTGTGTGTTTTTTGGTGGTGATGAGGCGGACAGTCCTTCGGTTTTCGCCTTGCCGTTGTTCGTCGCAGGCATCGCCTCGATGTTCGTCAGCCTCAAACCGTTCGGTGTCTACAAGCGTTCGCTGATCTCCACCGGCAAAGCCCTCGATACGCCCGAAGAACCGGCTGCATGGCTCAGGCTTGCGGCCGACCGGCGCATGGCGTTCCTCGCCGCCGGGTTGCCTGCGTGGATCGCGGCAGTGGCCGTGTTCGCCAACCTCGAAGCGGTGGCACTGGCGCTATTGGCGCTGTCCAGCGTCGTGCTTCTGTACCTCTATCGCATTCCTCGTCAGTTGGCCTGATGCGCCGCTTCATCGCCTGTCTGCTGTTGCTGGCGGCCTGCCCTGTCAGCGCTGCCCAGCGGGTCATTAGCCTGGCGCCTTCGTTGACTGAAATCGTCATTGAACTGGACGCTGCCGATCTGTTGGTGGGCGTACAGGACGGCGGAGAACGCCCGTTGGCTGTCGCGGCGCTGCCTTCAGTGGGCCGCTACGGGCAGCTGGAAATGGAGCAGTTGCTCAGCTTGCGCCCGGATCTGTTGTTGCTGTGGCCGGGGAGTGTCAGCGCGGCTCAGCGTGATCAGTTGCAGCGCCTGAGCATTCCCACTTTCACCGCCGAGCCTCACACGCTGGATCAACTCGCCGATCAGATCGAGCAGATTGGCGAGCGTCTGGGGCGTGCGGAGCGGGGGAGGCAAGTGGCGACAGCGTTTCGTCAGCGATTGACTGACCTGAGAACGCGTTATCACCGGGACACGCCGGTGAGTGTGTTCTATCAGGTGTGGGATCAGCCGCTGTACACCGTGGGCGGCGAGCAGATCATCAGCGATGCACTGAAGGTGTGCGGAGCGAAGAATGTGTTCGACGACCTGAAGCAGCCTGCGCCGCAGGTCAGCCTCGAAGCCGTTT
Source organism: Pseudomonas salicis (assembly GCF_057128705.1). NCBI lineage: Bacteria > Pseudomonadati > Pseudomonadota > Gammaproteobacteria > Pseudomonadales > Pseudomonadaceae > Pseudomonas > Pseudomonas salicis. Next base: position 156,235 of record NZ_JBSKHU010000010.1, on the reverse strand, counting down.
TGCAGCGCAGCCCTGGAGTCGTCGTTGCAGGCTCGACATCGCAGCTCGCGATGTGGAAAGCCTGGCCTTCGCTGAAAGCCCGCTTTGTGGTGGTGCCAGACAAAGGCATCGAACGACCGAGCGGGCAGATGGTGGAAGCGGTGCAGAAACTGTGCGAAACCCTCTCGCCCGACCGTTGAACGCACAGTGTTGATTCTGCCCGAAGGGCGTACGGCCATCTCGCAATTTCGCTTCTGCCCGAAGGCCGTGGGAGCGTTGTTCGTTAGCTAAAGCTCCGGCGTCCACGTCACGCCGAACATCCATGTCCGGCCTTCTTCGCGATAGCCATAATTGCTGCCGTCAAAGCTGTACAGCGTGCGGCTGTAGCGTTTGTCGAGCGCGTTATCCAGCTTGAATTCCAGCTTCACGTCGCGGCTGGCCTTCCAACTGCTGCGCAGGCCTAACAGGGCGTAGCCGCCGATGTCCTGGGTGTTGGCCTCGTCGTTGTAGCTGCTGCTCACCGCCCGCCAACTTGCGCCAACGCCGAGACGGTCGAACTGACGGTCGAGGTCCAGGTTCAGCGTTCGGCGCGCACGGCGATTGAGGGTGTGGCCGGTGTCGCGATCTTCCGGGTCGATGATCGAAGCGCCGAGCTTGCCCGTCCAGCCGAACAGTTGTTGCTCCAGCGACGCCTCAAATCCGTTGATTCGCGCCGAGCCGATGTTCTGCGGGGTGAAGTCGGCATCCAGTGCGATGGCGTCTTTGAGGTCCGTACGGTACAGCGACGCTTCCAGTTTGCGGGTCTCGCTCAACCGGCTGCGCCATTGCACCTCGTAGCTTTTCGAGTGCTCGGGCTTGAGGTTCGGGTTACTGAAACCGGGGTAATACAGGTCGTTGAACGTCGGCGCCCGAAAGCCTTCGGTGTAGGAAAAAAGCACGTCATTGGCGTCGTTGAGCGGGATCGTCAGCGCGCCGCTCCATGTGTTCTGGCTGCCGAATTGCTGGTTCTTGTCGTGACGCAGCCCCAGCTCAGTGGAAAACCCGTCGCCTTTGAAGCGGTGTTGAACGAACACGGCGCGGTTCCAGCGGCTGTCTTCGTCGAACGCCGTGCTGCTGTTGACGCGATCCTCATACCCGTCCGCGCCGAGCATCAGGCTGTTGCGGTCGTCGAGGGTCAGGTCGTTCTGCCAGTTCACCGAATCGCGGTAGGTGTTAAAGACGTAATGATCGTCGCTGAGCTTGTCGGCAGTCTTCTCGCGATTTTCGCTGTGGCCCACTTCGAGACGGGTTTTCCAGCGCTCGTTAATCCGTGCATCCAGGTACGTACCCAAGCTGCTCAACTCGAAATCGCTGTACTGCTGTTGCCCGACGCTGTTGAAAGTGACCGGGTCGAACAGACCGAACGGGTTGTCGAATTCGGTCTTGCCCTTGTTATCCAGCACGTTAACGCCGATTTCCACGTCATCGTTCAGCCAGTGGCTGAGGTTCAGGCTGTAGGACTTATTACGGTAGGCGTCGTGATCAGCGTCACTGGCGAAGGACGGGCCAGTGCGGTCGATGCCGTTGGTCTCGTCAAGGCTGGTGCTCAGGTTGAAATGGGTGCGCTCATCGCCGCCGGACAGCCCCAGACTGTTCTGCGACGTGCCGCGATTGCCGAAACCCGTGTGCAACCGCGCTTGCAGGCCTTGTTCGGCGCCGCGTCGGGTGAAGATCTGGATCACGCCGCCAATGGCATCCGCTCCGTAGACCACCGAACGTGAACCGCGTAGCACTTCCACCCGTTCGATCTGGTCGACGTTGAGGTATTGCAGCGCGCTATCCGCAGACGTGGCGTTGGCAATGCGCTGGCCATCGACCAGCACCAGACTCTGCGCGGCCTTGGTCCCGCGAATGTAAATCCCCGGCAGACTGCCGCGCCCACCGCTCTGCGCCACCTGCACACCGGGCACCCGGTTCAGCAGGTCAGTGACGCTGGTGGGTTGCAGGCGTTCGATGTCGGCTCGTGTGAACACCGTGTTCGCCGCCGTGCTGGCGTCGCGCTGCTCGACTTGGCGATTGGCGCTGATGAGCACGTCGGGGAGTTTCAGGGCGTCTTCGCGGTTGGGGGTATCGGCGAAGGCGTGGGCGGATGGCAGCAGAGATAGAAGGAGAGCGACGCGAGAGAAATTCATGTTATTTCGAGGGCAAAGTCTGTGGGAGCGAATTCATTCGCGAGAGGCCAGTACAGGCGACGCATCTCCATCGACAGAGATACCGCATCGCGAATGAATTCGCTCCCACAGATCATCTGGCATCCTGAATTAGCAGGGTGTCAGATGACCGGGGAGCGTATGGCGTTTAGATTTTGGCCAGACGTGCATTGATCGACGCTTCGATTCCGTCGGCGTCCAGCCCGCATTCCGCGAGCATCTGCGCCGGTTTGGCGTGTTCGACGTAGCTGTCCGGCAGGCCCAGGTGAAGCACAGACTTGAGAATGTTCTCCCGTGCCAGGAACTCGCTCACCGCCGCGCCCGCGCCACCCATGATGGCGTTCTCTTCGATAGTCACCAGCAGGTCGTGATGGGCTGCCATTTCGCGGACCAGTGCCTCGTCCAGCGGTTTGACGAAACGCATGTCGACCACCGTGGCGTCGATTTTTTCCGCAACGACCAATGCCTCGGCCAGTTGCACGCCGAACACCAGCATGGCGACTTTGCTGCCTTGACGGCGGACGATGCCCTTGCCGATTTCAAGCGGCTCCAGGCCGTTGTCGATCACGGCATTCGGGCCAGTGCCGCGTGGATAGCGCACCGCCGCAGGGCCGTTGAACAGGTGGCCGGTGCTGAGCATTTTGCGCAGTTCGTTCTCGTCGCTCGGCGTCATCACCAGCATGCCGGGGATGCAGCGCAGGTACGACAGATCGAAGCTGCCTGCGTGGGTCGGGCCGTCTTCGCCCACCAGACCGGCGCGGTCGATGGCGAACAACACGTCGAGGTTCTGCACCGCCACGTCGTGGATCAGTTGATCGTATCCGCGTTGCAGGAAGGTCGAATAAATCGCCACGACGGGCTTGGCGCCTTCGCAGGCCATGCCTGCCGCCAGCGTCACCGCATGCTGCTCGGCGATGGCCACGTCGAAATACCGCTCCGGGAAGCGCTCGCTGAATTCGACCAGGTCCGAGCCTTCTTTCATGGCCGGGGTGATGCCGACCAGACGCTCATCTGCGGCAGCCATGTCGCACAACCACTGACCAAACACACCGGAATACTTCGGCCCGCTGGCCTTTTTCGGCGCGGCTGGGGCGTTGACCGGGTCGAGCTTGGTGATCGCGTGATAGCCGATCGGATCGACCTCGGCCGGGGCGAACCCCTTGCCCTTTTTGGTGACCACATGCAGGAACTGCGGGCCTTTGAGGTCACGCATGTTGCGCAGGGTGGCGATCAGCGTCGGCAGGTCGTGACCGTCGATAGGGCCGATGTAATTCCAGCCCAGCTCTTCGAACAGGGTGCCGGGAACCAGCATGCCCTTGGCGTACTCTTCGGTGCGGCGGGCGATTTCCCACGCGCCGGGCAGACGCGACAGCACTTTCTTGCTGCCTTCGCGCATGCTGGCGTAGGTGCGGCTGGACAGAATCTTCGCCAGGTAATTCGACAGCCCGCCGACGTTGCGCGAGATCGACATGTCGTTGTCGTTGAGGATCACCAACATATCGGCGTTGACTTCAGGGGCGTGGTTCAACGCCTCAAAGGCCATGCCCGCCGTCAGCGCGCCGTCACCGATCACGGCGATGGCCTTGCGACCGTTGCCTTGCAGGCGATTGGCAACGGCCATGCCAAGCGCGGCGCTGATGGAGGTGCTGGAGTGACCGACGCCAAAGGTGTCGTACTCGCTTTCGCTGCGACGCGGGAAGGCGGCCACACCGCCTTTCTGGCGCAAGGTCGACATCTGCTCGCGGCGACCGGTGAGGATCTTGTGCGGGTACGCCTGATGGCCAACGTCCCAGACCAGCCGGTCGTCGGGGGTGTCGAAGACGTAGTGCAGGGCCACGGTCAGCTCAATGACGCCAAGGCCGGCACCGAAGTGCCCGCCGGTCTGGCCAACGGTGTAGAGCAGCTCCAGGCGCAGTTCGTCAGCCAGGGCTTCGAGCTCGGCTTCACCTAACCGGCGCAGGCCGTCCGGCGTCACTGCCTTGTCGAGCAGTGGCGTGGACGGGCGCTCGCGGGGAATCTCTTTGAACGTCGTGGGCATCAGGCGAATCGTTATAAGTAAAAGAGGCGGCAGTTTACCTGATGCATCGCGAGCTGCCCATGAAACGCAATCGATGGGTGCTCAAATCGGCAGGTTCAAACGGCACATCCCGCTGTAGCCGCGTGGCTTGCTGGCGGTCATGTCCGCAGGATCGCTGCCGCTGGCATACCGTGCTGCCGCAGGGTGGCGTGTTTGGCGGATAGCCTGTCAGTTACGACGTTCAACGATATAGCGCGCCAACGCGCGCAATGGCTCGGCGGCCGCGTCGAAAGGTCGCAGCGCCACCAGCGCCTGATCGCGGAGTTCCAGCGCGTAATGTTTGGCTTCTTCCAGGCCCAACAGCGCAGGGTAGGTCGGCTTGTCGCGAGCGATGTCGGCGCCCTGGCGCTTGCCGAGGGTCGCGGTATCGCTTTCGACGTCGAGAATGTCGTCCTGCACCTGAAACGCCAGGCCGATGGCGCGGGCGTAGATTTGCAGCGAGTCGAGTTGCACCTGGCTGGCATGACCGCTGGCCAGCGCACCGAGACGAACGCTCGCTTCGATCAGCGCCCCGGTTTTATGCCGGTGCATGATTTCCAGCGCGGTCTGGTCCAGCTTGAGGCCGACGGAGCCAAGGTCGATGGCCTGTCCGCCAACCATGCCCGCCGGGCCTGCGGCGTGGGCGAGGGTGGCGACCATTTTCAAACGGGTCTCTGCGTCTTGCGGAGTGAGTTTGCCGTCGCTCAACACGCTGAACGCCAGGCTTTGCAGGCCGTCACCGGCGAGGATGGCACAGGCTTCGTCGAACGCTTTGTGAGTGGTCGGCAGGCCGCGACGCAGATCGTCGTCGTCCATGGCGGGCAGGTCGTCGTGCACCAGCGAATACGCGTGGATCAGCTCGACGGCACAAGCTGCGCCGTTAGCGTGTTCGGCGTTGCCGCCCAGCGCTTCACAGGCTGCGTACACCAGCAGCGGGCGCACGCGCTTGCCGCCATTGGTGACGCTGTAGCGCATGGCTTCGTAAAGACGGTTCAGCTCAGGAGAGGGGGCGTTGAACAGGCTGTCCAGCGCCGCATTGACGCGTGCCTGACTGAGTGCCTGATACTCGGCAATCATTCTGGCTGTTCCGCGTCGAAGGGTTCCTCGGCCAGTTCGCCATCGCGTTCCAGCAACACTTGCACCTTCTGCTCGGCTTGCGCCAGCGCGCTCTGACACTCGCGGGTCAGACGGATGCCTTGTTCGAAAGCGGTCAACGAGTCTTCCAGCGACAGCTCGCCGTTCTCCAGACGCTCAACCAGCGTTTGCAAATCCGTGAGGGACTGTTCGAAATCCAGTGCAGCTTTCTTGCGGGCCATGGCGGCTATCCCGGTAGACGTTAAACCGGCGCGACACTAGCAGAGCGAGGGCATTGGGGCAAATGAGAGGTGCCGGGCGGAGGGCGTTCAGCGCCGGTCTATTGCCGCGACAATTACGCGATATGAGCATGCCACCGAGCATTGTGGGCGCCGACATTGTAGCGGTAGCAGCATGGATTGCCGGTGATGGCGTGCTTGAGATCGTCGTCGCCAGTAAGCCGTGCGCTGATACCCCTGTGGGAGCGAATTTATTCGCGAAGGAGCGTCCGGGCGATGGAGATGTGCCGCCTGTACCGGCTTTTCGCGAATGAATTCGCTCCCTCAGTTGGAGGGTGATCGCCCTGCAGCATGGCCTGCCGGTGGTGGCCTGTTTGAGGCGGCCACCGCCGAAAACCATGCTGCCACAGCGGATGCCCTCCGAACGAGGGCTTAAAAACCTTCGAGAACGATCTTGCCCTTGGCTTTGCCGCTTTCGATCACGGCGTGGGCGCGGCGCAGGTTTTCGGCATTGATGGTGCCGAAGTGCTCGCCCAGCGTGGTTTTCAGCACGCCTTGGTCGATCAGGCTCGAAACCCGGTCAAGCAGTTCGTGCTGGGCGATCATATCTGGCGTTTCGAACAGCGACCGGGTGAACATCAACTCCCAGTGCAACGACAGCGCTTTGCGCTTCATCGGCATCACATCGAGGGCTTTCGGGTCGTCAATCAGCGCCAGTTTCCCCTGCGGGCGCAGTGCCTCGATCAGTTGTGGAAAGTAACTGTCAGTGTGGGTGAGGCTGGCGACATGGCTGACCTGGCCGACGCCGATTTTCTCCAGTTGCGCCACCAGCGGCTGGCTGTGATCAATCACGTGATGGGCGCCGAGGTCTTTGACCCATTCCTGGGTTTCCGGGCGCGACGCGGTACCGATCACGGTCAATTTGGTCAATTGACGCGCCAGTTGCACAAGGATCGAACCCACACCGCCGCCCGCGCCGATGATCAACAGGCTGTCGCCTTCGCCCCCGCCTTCTTTCACGCCCAGACGGTCGAACAGCAGTTCCCACGCGGTGATCGACGTCAGCGGCAGTGCGGCGGCGTGGGCGTTGTCGATACTTTTCGGTTTGCGACCGACGATGCGCTCGTCCACCAAATGGAATTCGCTGTAGTTGCCGGGCCGGGCGATGGAACCCGCGTAGAACACCTCGTCACCTGCCTTGAACAGCGTGACGTCGCTGCCGGTTTCCCGCACGACGCCAACGGCATCCCAGCCGACGACTTTCGGTTCGGTGGTCGCTGAACCTGCGCGGACTTTGGTGTCCACCGGATTCACGGACAGGGCGCGCACTTCCACCAGCAGGTCCCGTGGGCCGGGGACAGGTTTAGGCAGGTCCATGTCCATCAGCGATTTCGGGTCTTTGATGGGCAGGCCGTGTTGGGTAAAGGCGATGGCTTTCATGGCGGTCTCTTAATGAATGCAAATGAATGTTCAGGTCGATGGGCGCATCTTGTTCTTCTCTACCGAAAAGAAAAACCGGCACACTCCACCAACACTTTCACAGCTGGAGTGAAAATGATCCGCATCGACGATCTGACGCTGTTCGTTCGAACTGCCGCGCTGGGCAGTTTTTCCAACGCGGCACGGGAGGTTGATCTGCTGCCAGGGCAAGTGGCGGCGGCGATCAAACGCCTGGAACGCGAACTGGACATTCGCCTGTTCGCCCGTTCGACCCGCAGCCTGCGCCTCACGGCAGAGGGCGAGCAATACCTGCCGACCGCGCGAACGGTGCTCGATGCGTTGAAAGAAGGGCGCGAAAAACTGCGCCGCGAAAGCGCCGAGCTGCAAGGCACGCTGCAAGTGTCCATGCCATCGGATCTGGGGCGCAACGTGATGCTGGAATGGCTGACCGGGTTTCGTCGGCAACATCCTTCGTTGAACCTGCGCCTCTTCGTCTCCGATCAAGTGGCCGATATTTTCCGCGATCCGGTGGACGTGGCGATTCGCAGCGGCGTGATCGAAGACGCCAATTACATCGCGCTGCCGCTGGCCCCCTGGAATCGCCGTGTATTGGTGGCCTCCCCCGATTATCTGGCGCGCAAGGGGCGGCCTGCGGCGTCCGATGATCTGCTGCAGCACGACTGCCTGCTGTACATCATTCATGGCCGGGTTTATGACAAATGGCCGGTGGGCGGGCGGGTGTTCACGGTCGCGGGGCCGCTGCTGACCGACGATGCCGATCTGGTTCGTCGTTGGGCGGTGGCGGGCGAGGGCATCGCTTATAAATCGTGGGTCGATGTGCGCGAGGATGTGCTGGCGGGAAGATTGGAGCTGCTGTTGCCGGATTACCATGGCGAACCAGCGCCGCTGAATTTCGTTTATCCCCATCGTCAGCAATATTCCCCGGCGGTGCAGCAGTTGTATTCGATGTTGAAGAGCCGGTTTGCGGAGTCTGAAAGCGGGTTGCCGACGTTGTTGTAAGCGCAGTGCTCATGTTGTCACTGGGCAAACACGGACTTCCTGTAGGAGCGAATTCATTCGCGAAGGGGTCGCACGCTCAATGCCTTTCGGCGGCCTGATCCATCTTTCACGAATGCATTCGATCCCACAGGTTTTGCCTTTCCACGCGATCAGGGTGTCAGCGAGCAAGTCAATGGGAATGCCGTGGCTCGCCGCTTCTGGCAATTACCCTCAAGTGCAACGTCGCGGGTTCCAGACAGCCGCCTGTGGACAACTGCCCCACCAGCTGACGATACAGCTCCTGCCAAGGTGTCTGCGAGGCAGGCATTTTCGGCTCGAAGCGCGCGCGGCGCTCGGCCATTTCTTCGTCGCTGACCAATACGTTCACGCTGCGATTGTTCAGGTCCACGCGCAGCCGGTCATTGGTTTTCAACAGCGCCAAGCCGCCGCCCACCGCTGCTTCAGGCGACATGTTCAGGATGGAAGGGCTGGCCGAAGTGCCGCTCTGGCGGCCATCTCCCAGGCACGGCAAGGAGTCGATGCCGCGCTTGATCAGTTCGGCGGGAGGGGCCATGTTCACCACCTCGGCACTCCCCGGATAGCCCACGGTGCCTGCGCCACGAATCACCAAAATGCAGCGCTCATCGATTTCAAGCGCCGGGTCATTGATACGCTCGTGGTAGTCCTCTGGCCCTTCGAAGACGATGGCGCGCGCTTCGAAGCTGTTCTCTGCGCCCGGCTCGGACAGATACGTCTTGCGAAACGCTTCGCCGACCACCGACATCTTCATGATCGCGCTGTCGAAGAAATTGCCGCTCAACACGATGAAGCCCGCACGGTGCTTGAGTGGATCGTCGTAGGGGCGAATCACGTCGGCGTCGTGGGCGAGGGTGTTACGCACGATCTCGCCAATGGTTTTGCCCGACACCGAGCCACAGTCCTCATGCAGTTTTCCGGCTTTTTGCAGTTCGTGCATCACTGCCGGTACGCCGCCCGCACGATGGAACCCTTCGCCCAGGTATTTCCCCGCCGGCATGCAGTTCACCAATAGCGGAATGTCCTCACCGATGCGCTGCCAGTCATCCAGACTCAATTCGACCCCCATGTGGCGAGCGATGGCGATCAGGTGCGGCGGGCAGTTGCTCGATGCGCCCAGCGCTGAGGCCACGGCAATCGCGTTTTCAAAAGCTTCACGGGTCATGATCTGCGAAGGCCGCACGTCTTCACGCACCAGGTCGCAGATGCGTTTGCCCGTGAGGTAGGCCATCTGGCCCCGCTCGCGATAAGGAGCCGGAATGCTCGCGCAGCCAGGCAACGACATGCCCAGCGCTTCGGCCAGCGCGTTCATCGACAGCGCCGTCCCCATGGTGTTGCAGTGACCCACCGATGGCGACGCGGCGGTGGTCATTTCCATGAAGCCTTCGTAGTTGATCTCGCCCGCCGACAGCAGATTGCGCGCATGCCAGAGCACGGTGCCAGAGCCGATCAACTCGCCCTTGTGACGGCCGTCGAGCATGGGTCCGCCAGACAAGACGATTGCCGGGAGGTCAGTGGTGGCTGCGGCCATCAGGCAGGCCGGGGTGGTTTTGTCGCAGCCGGTGGTCAGCACGACTCCGTCCAGCGGATAGCCATGGAGGATTTCAACGAGGCCTAAATACGCAAGATTGCGGTCCAGCGCTGCCGTGGGGCGGCGGGTCTGCTCGGCCATTGGGTGCACCGGGAATTCCATCGGGATACCGCCCGCGTCTCGAATCCCCGCCTTCACCCGTTGCGCGAGTTCCAGATGATGACGATTGCAAGGGGCCAGATCACTGCCGGTTTGTGCGATGCCAATGATTGGGCGTCCGGATTGCAGTTCTTCCCGGGTCAAACCGTAATTCATGTAACGCTCGACGTAGAGCGCCGTCATGTCGGCGTGGGAGGGGTCATCGAACCATTGCTGGCTGCGCAGGGGGCGTTTGGGTGATTCGGACATGGTTCGGGCTTCTCTTGTCATTGGAATATCTGGCAACACGACTGCAGCATGACGTCAGCGCGCGAATTAACGCGACAGTAATCCCCGCGCCGCCAGGTTGTGAAACAGCGCGCCGACCCCGAACGTCCACGGCGTTGCGTGGCTGCTGTGGGTGACTTCGTTATGCAGGCCGCCGAGCAACCGGCTGCTGATGCTGACCTGATCCAACAATTTGTGGGTAAAACCACTGCCGACGGTATCCCGGTCTTCGGTCGGGGCGAACAGGGTGCCGAGAAACAGCAGGAAACCGTCCGGGTACTGGTGATTCGCGTTGAGGGTCTGGGCCGCGATGTCTTCCGGGTCGCGGCTGATCTGCGACATGGAACTGGAGCCCTTGAGAACGTAGCCGTCTTCACCTTTGACGCGCAGGTCGACCTCGCAATGGCGCACGTCGTCCATCGAAAACGTCTCGTCAAACAATCGAATGAACGGGCCGATCGCGCAGGACGCGTTGTTGTCCTTGGCTTTGCTGAGCAGCAATGCGCTGCGACCTTCGAAGTCACGCAAATTGACGTCGTTGCCGAGGGTTGCGCCATGAATTTGCCCGCGACTGTTCACCGCCAGCACCACTTCAGGCTCTGGATTGTTCCATTCCGATTTCGGATGAATGCCGATTTGGCTGCCGCTGGCCACGGATGCCAATACGGGCGCTTTCGTGAAAATCTCGGCATCAGGGCCGATGCCGACCTCCAGGTATTGCGACCACATTTTCTGCTCGATCAGCAGTGCTTTGAGGGTTTTTGCCTGATCGGAGCCTGGCCTGATGTTGCACAAGTTATCGCCGATGGCGCCTTGCACGATTGCCCTTACGCTTTCGGCCTTGGCCGGGTCGCCCGCAGCCTGTTCTTCAATGACGCGCTCAATCATGCTGGCGGCAAACGTCACACCCGCGGCCTTGATCACCTGCAAGTCGGCCGGTGCCAGCAGAAAGGCTTTGTCGAGGTCAGGGGTGGCGGTGGAATTGGCGAGCAGGTCTTCGAGGCTGGCAATCAACCTGCCTTGGGTTTCGCGCACCGCCTGGAGGGGGGATTGCGCCTCTAACAACTCGCTCAACGTGGCGAAGCGTTCGGACAGATCGAACACCCCGTCACTGCGCAAAACCACGGGTGAGGGTCCGCTGACCTTGCCGGGCACCCAGGCCCGACCAATCAATGTGCCACTGAGGCCATCAGCAGGCAGCGTGTTCTCGGGAGTCAGTTGAATAGGCATGGCAGTCCTCGAAGGTTCTTGTGCTTTTGCTACCGACCCTAATCAGCGACGGCGATAAACTCCAATGACATCTGCTCAATTATCGATAACACTGGGTTATCAAAAATTGAGGCTGCTCCCATGTCCGATCTGTCCTTTCAGACAGTCTGTAACTGGCTCAAATTCAAGCATCTGGTGTTGATCGACACCTTGGCGCGGACCCGTAACATGCACGCCGCCGCCTTGCACATGAACCTCAGCCAACCTGCCGTCAGCAAGATGCTCCGTGAAATCGAGCGGTTGCTGGGATTCGATCTCTTCGAGCGCCTGCCGCGCAACATGCCGCCCACTGCGTTGGGTGAACACGTCGTGCGTTACGCGCAAATTGCGTTGAATGACGCGAACAAGTTCGTTGACCAGATCAGCAGCCTGCGCGAAGGCGGTCACGGGTTTCTGAAGGTGGGCGCGATCTTCGCTGCCACCGCCGTCGTGCTGCCCAGCGCGATCGTGCAGTTGAAGCAGCGCTGGCCCTTGCTCTCAATCGAGATCGTGGAACAGACCAGCGACCACCTGATGGAAATGCTCGACGACAAGAAGCTTGACTTGGCCGTGGCTCGATACACCAACGAGAACCAACAGCAAGTGTATGACTTCAAGGCATTGGCGCCCGAGCCTTTCTGCATGGTCGTCAACAGTCAGCATCCGCTGAACGCGTTGAAAGAAACGCCACTTGAGGAACTGGGCAATTGGCCCTGGATTCTCTACCCGGTGGGCACGCCGATCCGGGCGCGAATGGAGCAGGCCTTTGCCAAGGCGGGTATCGCGCTGCCGAAAAACACCATCGACACCATTTCGATGCAGACCTTCCTTCAAGTGCTGCAATCGGGGCCGATGATCGCCATGTTGCCAGCGCCGATGGCTCAGCCCCATCTGGAAAGCGGCCTGCTGAAGGTGCTGAACACTCCTTTGAAGCTGGCGCCGCAGGACTACGGAATCCTGACCCGCAAAGGTGAACCGCTGCTCGGCGCTGCGTCAGAGTTTGCCGAAATCCTGCTGGCGCATACGAAGAATGCTCGGGCGTGATTCGATAACCTCGGGTTATCGATCAATGGAAACATCTCATTATTCTTCATCTGTCGGTTGTCAGTACCATCCGCTCGTGTCTTGACCCCCATAACAACAATACAGGCGCGTTCAGTGCCTGGAGGTCCCACCATGGCAACCGCATCCGCTCGCCTGCCCGAATCCTCGGGCGCCGAACAAGCCAGCTTCGAAGATCGCACTTACCGGAAAGTCATTCTGCGCATCCTTCCCGTCCTGCTGCTGTGCTACATGGCGGCGTACCTCGATCGTGTGAACATCGGCTTCGCCAAGCTGGACATGCTCAACGACCTGCAATTCAGCAACACGATCTATGCATTGGGCGCGAGCATCTTCTTCTGGGGCTATTTCATCTTCGAAGTGCCGAGCAACCTCTTGCTGCATCGCTTCGGCGCACGGTTCTGGATCGCTCGGATCATGCTCAGTTGGGCCATCGTTTCAATGGCCGTTGCCTTCACGGTGCCATTGGCGAAGTTTTTCCATATCGAGTCGGAAACCATGTTCTACGTGCTGCGTTTTCTGCTCGGCATATGTGAGGCAGGTTTCTTTCCCGGCGTCATCCTTTACCTCAACTATTGGTTTCCGACCCGTCGTCAAAGCCGAGTAATGTCCGGCTTCCTGATGGCCATGCCGATCAGTCTGACACTGGGCGGGGTGATTTCCGGCTGGCTGATGACTCGCATGCAAGGTGTGCAGGGTATGGCGGGCTGGCAATGGCTGTTGATCATCGAAGGCATTCCGTCGGTGATCATGGCCTTTGTAGTGCTGGCTTTCATGGCCAACAACATCGACGCCGCCAAATGGCTGTCCCCGCAAGAGAAGGCAATGCTCAAGGCCAACCTGCAGACCGATAGCACAGGTAAAGCGTCGAGCTTGCGCGAAGTGTTTTTCAACGGTCGGGTCTGGTTGCTGGTGCTGATTCTGCTGACCTTCAACACAGGTTTCTATGGCCTGGCGTTCTGGATGCCATCGATCATCAAGAGCGCTGGCATCTCCAACCCACTGGACATCGGCCTGCTGACGGCCATTCCCTACGGCATCGCCGTGATTGCCATGACCCTCAATGCGCGTCATTCCAACAAGACCGGTGAGCGTCGGCTGCACGCGGCGATTCCCGCGATCATCGGTGGCATCGGGCTGATCCTCAGCGCGTATTTCGCCAACAACGTCGTGCTGTCGATTGTCTTCCTCAGTGTGTCGGCGTCCGGCGTGCTGAGCCTGATGCCGATCTACTGGACGCTGCCCGGCACGGTGCTGTCAGGTGTCGCGGCCGCTGCGGGCATTGGCATGATCAACGCCATCGGCAATCTCTCGGGCTTCACCGGTTCGATGATTACGGCCGTTGCCGAGAACCTGACAGGCAACATCAACAACGGCACCTACGTGCTGGGGGCCTGCCTGTTCGTCAGCGCGGGCCTGATCCTGTCAATTCCCAAAGCCATGCTGGGCAACCACAAAACCGAGGCAGCGCAGCCTGTCGGTGAACTCTCCAACGCCTGACATCAACCTTGGACTTTTCTGACGCCTCTCTTTCTGTGGGAGTGAATTCATTCGCGATAGGGGCGTTGGGGCGATGCATACCTGTTGCCTGGTCATCTTTCGCGAATGAATTCGCTCCCACAGGGGCATAGGGTTCGGCCCGAAATCTGTGGCGCGCCACTGCACACCTCATCCACCTGCCATCGCCATCCGCGATGGCAGGCTCGCCAATGCCTGATATACGCCCCCACTCTGCACTCCTAACATCGGTCGCCTACCCGGTCGTTGCCGGCGAACTGAAAGGAGAACCCATGAAAAACTTTCGAATCGGCCAAATCGTTCCCAGCTCCAACACCACCATGGAAACCGAAATTCCGGCGATGCTGACCTCGCGTTACGGTCTGTTTCCGGAAGAGCATTTCACCTTCCACTCTTCGCGCATGCGCATGATGCACGTCAGCCCTGAAGAGCTGAAAAAGATGGACATCGACAGCGACCGTTGCGCGCTGGAGCTGAGCGATGCGCGGGTGGACGTCATGGCTTATGCCTGTCTGGTGGCGATCATGTGCCAGGGCGCGGGCTATCACAAAGTCTCGCAGGAGCGTCTGGGCAAAACCGTTGTCGGCAACAAGTCCAACGCCCCGGTGCTCAGCTCGGCGGGCGCTTTGATCGACAGCCTCAACCTGCTCAATTACAAGAAAATCTCGATCATCACCCCGTACATGAAGCCCCTGACCCAACAGGTCATCGACTACATCGAAGCGGCGGGCATTGAAGTGGTCGATTCCATCAGCCTGGAAGTGTCCGACAACCTCGAAGTCGGTCGTCTGGACCCGATGAACCTGGTGGCCCACGCCGACAAGCTCAACATCGGACAAGCCGATGGCGTCGTTCTGTCGTGCTGCGTACAAATGCCGTCGCTGCCTGCGATTCAGGTCGTACAGGATCGTCTCGACAAGCCGGTGCTGTCGGCGTCCGTCGCCACGGTCTACCAGATTCTGAAAAGCCTCGGCCTCAAGGCCCAAGTGCCGAACGCCGGCCATCTGCTGTCGGGCCAGTTCTGACCCACGACATGACGAGGTACTATGGCGGCCACGCAGGCCAACGCCCGGTACCTCTCATGAAGCTCGACCCCGTTTCGCTGCGCCTTTTCGTCAGTGTCGTCGAAGAAGGCACCATCGCGGCCGCCGCCCAGCGTGAACACATCGCTGCGGCTGCGGTGAGCAAGCGACTCAGCGAACTGGAAGAACTGCTCGACTCCAGACTGCTCAACCGCACCAACAAAGGCATCACCCCCACCGACGCGGGGCTGTCGCTGCTGTTCATGGCCCGCAGCGCGCTGAACAACCTCAACGAAATCGTCGTGCAAATGCGCGACTACTCCCACGGGCGGCGCGGCTCGGTCAGCGTTTTGGCCAACATCTCGGCCATCACCCAATTCATGCCCGGCCTGATCAAATCCTTCATGGCCAACTACCCGCTGATCAACATCAGCCTTGAAGAACAGCAAAGCCTGGCCATCACCAAGGCAGTCGCCGAAAACCGCGCCGACATCGGCATCTTCACCCGGCTGCCACACGGCGCCGACATCGAAGTCTTTCCGTTTCGCACTGACCGCCTGGTCCTGCTCGTGCCCAACGACCACCCTTTGGCCGAGCTCGAAACCGTCAGCTTCAACGACACCCTCGACCACCCTTACGTCACTCTGCGCAGCGGCACCCACCTCAACTTCCAACTGATCAAAGCTGCCAATGATCTCGGCCGCTCCCTGAAAATTCGCATGGAAGTCTCCAGCTACGACGCGCTCTGCCTGATGGTTCAGGCGGGTGTCGGCATCGGCATCATGCCCGAGGGCAGTGTCGGGATTTACAAACTCGATGGTGCAAAGGCGGTGCGTCTGGATGAAGCGTGGGCGAGTCGTGAATTGAGCGTTTGCGTGCGGTCGAGAGAAGGACTGTCGACAGCGGCAGGGCTGTTTCTCAAGCACATACTAAAAGCCGAACCGCAGGCGGATTGATGCTCATGGGCTACAAAAAACCGTCTTCTTATTGAGTTGGATGCTCGTGGGCTACAGCCTCAGCTTCTTCGGTTTGCATTCGGATCACGCCTTTGTCTTGAATTGTTGTGTCTCATGGGCTACAAAAGTAGGCATTCCTACGTTTTTGGTGCTTGGGGGCTACAACGTGTCCACTCTTTTCGATATCGCCGAAATGCTCAAGCACGCGCGCAGTCAGGCGCGACTGAGCCAGGAAGCCATCGCCAACCGAGCGGGCGTGTCGCGCTCGACCGTGGCCCGCATGGAAACCCTGGCTAAAGGCGATATGAGCGTTTCAGCGTTAGTCCGCCTGCTCGAAGCAGCAGGGTATGACTTGAAACTGGTGAGGGCCGGTCATCAACGGACGGTTGAGGACATCTTGGCGGAGCAGCGTTCAGGGGCGTTCGAATGATGCGACTGGATGTGCATGTCGGCGCCAATAAGGTCGCCCAGCTTTATCGCGAGCGCGACGAGTATGTTCTCCACTACCTGCCGGGCACCTCCGTTGCAGATTTTGTGAGCCTTGCCCTGCCGGTTCGGGAGGCGCCGTGGCGCTGGCCGCGCGATCTGTTTCCATTCTTCCGGCAAAACCTGCCTGAAGGGTATCTTCTCGGCGTCATTCGGGAAGAGTTTGGGCCGCTTCTGGATGGCACCGATCTGTCCTTGCTCGCTGTCATTGGCGGTGCGGGCATCGGGCGCGTCACGGTGACCCCGGAAGGCGTAGCGCCTGGCGTGGAAATGGCCCCACTGGAAATCGAACAGCTGTTGAAAGCGGAGAACACGACCGAGCATTTCGCAGGGCTGGTTCGACGCTACGCCCGAGCAGCGGTCTCTGGCGTGGTCCCAAAATTCATCGCCCATGACGTCGAGCCGACTGACGTCCCGCTCGGAAAACCGACGATTCGTACGGGCTTTCACATCATCAAGGGCTCGGACGACACCACGCCTTATCTGGGTTTCAACGAGTTCTACACGATGAAGGTGCTTGCGCGGCTACAGGCCGTGCCGGTCGCCACGTGCCGAATGTCCGACGATGGCCGCGTTTTGGTCGTGGACCGTTTCGATGTCGACCAGCAAGGGCGTCCGCTTTACGGTGTGGAAGATGCCTGCGGCCTTCTTGGCCTGCCGCCCCATGAAAAATACGCAACCACTACCGAGCGGGTGTGGAACGCCACTCGACCTTATATCCCCAGCGAACGAATGCGGGATGCGCGGGAGCATTTTGGTTGGCAGATCCTGACCAATTACGTCGTTCGCAATGCTGATTGCCACGCTAAAAACATCGCGCTTTATTACACCTCTCGGGACGACGTGACCTACACGCCAATCTATGACCTCGTCACCACTCAGGCCTATCCCCGTTTCGCGACCAATCCGCCAGGGCTGCCTGTGGGCGGGCGTCAGACCTGGACACCGGGGCGGACGCTGGAGGTTTTTTTCAACAGTGTTCTGGGCATCCCACCTAGGCAATATGCGGCGATGGTCGAGCAGCTTTGCGAGTCTGCTGTTGAGGTGGGTAAAGAGCTGATCCAGGCGTCGAAAAATGAACCTGCCTGGCGGGACGTCGCCAAGCACATGGTTCATGCGTGGAACGAAGGTATGGAAACATTGCGTAGCGCGAAATCTGCGCCGCATCTGCGAGGACTGGATGCCGCAATCAGCGAGGCGGAATTTTCAGGGCCGCGCGCCGCAGAGAGTGGTCGCGTTCAAATCGGGCGTTCGGAATTGCTGGCACCCCGGCGACCCAAATAGCTTGCACGAGCACCATGTAAAGAATGAATAAGGGGCCCATACGGACCCCTTATCAGTGCATCGGCTGCTTACATCGCCGTGCGGAAGATCTCTTCGATCTGGTCCTGGTTCGCCGGGCGTGGGTTGGTGAAGCCACAGGCATCCTTCATGGCGTTGGCCGCCAGAGTAGGGATGTCGTCGGCCTTGGCGCCCAGTTCGCCCAGACCACCCGGAATGCCGATGTCGCCCGACAGTTTGCGGATCGCCGCGATGGCCGCGGCGGCACCGGCTTCGTTGTCCAGACGCTGCGTGTCAACGCCCATGGCCGTGGCCACATCTTTCAGGCGCGCCGGGCAGACGCTGGCGTTGAAGCTTTCCACGTGCGGCAGCAGCACCGCGTTGCACACGCCGTGGGGCAGGTCGTAGAAGCCGCCCAACTGGTGCGCCATCGCGTGCACATAACCCAGCGACGCGTTATTGAACGCCATCCCCGCGAGGAACTGCGCGTACGCCATGTTTTCCCGTGCGGGCATGTCGCTGCCGTTGGCGACGGCGGTGCGCAGGTTGGCAGAAATCAGCTCGACGGCTTTCAGCGCGCAGGCGTCGGTGATCGGCGTTGCCGCCGTCGAGACGTAGGCTTCGATCGCGTGAGTCAGTGCGTCCATGCCCGTCGCGGCGGTCAGGCCTTTCGGCATCGCGGCCATCAGCGACGGGTCGTTCACGGACAGAAGGGGTGTGACGTTGCGGTCAACGATGGCCATTTTTACGTGGCGGGTTTCGTCGGTGATGATGCAGAAACGGGTCATCTCACTGGCCGTACCGGCCGTGGTATTGATCGCGATCAAGGGCATCTGGGGCTTGGCAGATTGATCGACGCCTTCGTAATCGCTGATTTCCCCGCCGTTGGCCGCGACCAGCGCGATGCCTTTGGCGCAGTCATGGGGCGAGCCGCCACCGAGGGAAATGATGAAGTCCGCGCCGCAGAGCTTCAGTTGCTCCAGGCCTTTCTCCACGTTGCTGACCGTCGGGTTGGGCTTGGCGCCGTCGAAGATCGTGGCATTGATGTCCTGCTGTTGCAGCAGCCCGGCCACCTTCGCCGCGACCCCTGCCTTGGCCAGCCCGGCGTCGGTCACGATCAATGCGTGACGAAACCCATACTTGCGGATCGCGTCTGTCGCCTCGTCGAGACTGCCGATGCCCATCATGTTCACAGACGGAATGAAGAATGTGCTGCTCATTGATTAATCCTCTTCTTATGGTTATTTGGCCGGGAGGCCGGAGGTCCACTCATCAAGTGAGGGTCATCCTAGGAGCATGAAGAGGGGGGCTAAATGGTTCTTTAGGGGGCAGGAGTGGGGGTCTTTGGTCGTAGTGGCGGTTTGGGTAAGGCGCCGGGCAGGCAAGTGTTGTGAGAGAAGGGAGCGGTCAGATACCGCCCCCGCCAGGCCACTTACGCGCCAGCTCGCAACACTCTCACCGACTCTTCAGCATTCGCCTTCCTCGCCATCTCGGCAACTTCCTTGGCTACGATGGTCTTCCCGATCGGTGCGAGAGCGATGCCAGCCAGTTTCAAATGCTGAATTCCGAAGGGGATGCCGATGATGGTGATGAAGCACGCGAGAGCCGACATCACATGCCCCAATGCCAGCCACAATCCACCGAGGACAAACCAGACGATGTTGCCCAGCAGGCCAAGGCCGCCGGTGCCAATGTCGTCTTTCAGGTGCAGTTCTTTGCGGCTGATGGCTTCTTTGCCAAACGGGAAGAAGGAAAACTGGCCGATCACAAAGCAGGCTCTGCCCCATGGGATGCCGATGATAGTTACAAAGGCGAGGACGCCGATGATCCACCAGGCCAGGCCCATGAAAAGACCACCGAGAATGAACCACAGAAAGTTGCCGATAGCGCGCATTGCTTACTCCTTGTTTGAGAACTCAGTCCATTGAGATACAGCGGGGACGGAAGGCTAGCACGGTGCATGCATCTGGAAAAGCTGCTGAAACGTGCAAAGTCCCAGTAAGCGGGCATTAAAAAGCCGGCTTGTGGCCGGCTTCTCGGTGACAGGTTTGGTTAGTTTTTGGCTATCCGCACCCATCCGCAAAAGTGCGCGCTGCGTGCAGGCGCTTGTCAGGTAGACGAGGCGTCGCACAGGGCGGCGTCTGGTCGATCACCCATTAGCGGGTAGCCGATGGGTGTTGAAACGAAGGCGTGCAGGATACTCACTCTTGCTCCGTCTGCCCAGTCCTGGTGCGCTGCCATGAGTCTTTCAGGCGCCGCTTTTTATCCGTCAGGGCAAGGTGGCGGGGTGGCGGCGGTTGTTGAGGGTGGACCACCAGAAGATCCAGCCGAGAATGTGGATGTGTTGGTCCTGTATCTGTTCGGCGCTGAAGATTTCATCGGGGTATTCGCTGGCGTTGTGGCTGCGCAGTCGCAGGCCACCGCCGGGAAGACGATAGAGGTATTTCACCCTGAGCATGCCGTCGTGTTCGAGGGCGTAAATTTCGCCGTCGATGACGTTAATGCGGCCGCGGTCTACGCCGATGAGCGAGCCGTCCTGAATCTTGTCGGCCATGCTGTTGCCGACCATGGCGACGCAGATGGCGTTATGCAGTTGGACGTCCATGGCATCGAGAACGCGGCGCGCCAAGCGCACTTCGTGACCATGGATTTCGCCGATGCTGGTCTGGCCGGGGGGCTGTGTCACGAGTTCGCTGTAGAATGGCATGTCCAGTTCATCGCGAGCACCTGTGCGTTCGGGCCGTGTTTTAGTTGGGACGTTCAGTCCGATGTTGCTGCAGTCTTCTCCGGGGTGTTTTGGACCTTCGCCGCTGCGCAGCCAGCGAACGTTGACGCTGAGCAGTTCGGCCACTTCTTCCATGCGCGCCATGGGGATGCCGCGTTTGAACCAGTTGTTCACGTGTTGCGGCGTTACCTTGCGGTTGGCGGCGAAGTCCGTTGCGGAGAGATGGCACTCCCGCAGAAGTACGCGTAGTCGATCACCTGATGTATTCATGGTGCAAAGTTTACGTGCGGTTCAAGTTTGTTTAAATGAACGAAGTGTTCAAATGCGCAGGCAGTCAAAGAGTTTGGGGATTATTTAAGTTATGACATCTGACTGTTTCTGTAGGGGGATTCATTCACTGTTTTGCAGTGGCTCAACAATGCCTGGAGAGCCTGAGTAGCGCGGCTCAGGGCTGTTCGGCCGAAAGCGTACGGAATAGAGCCGCAACTTCGAACATTCTTGAAAACTCTGTTGCCGAAAAGAGGCGTGCCGTTTGATGCGCTAAACAAAATGTTTGAAGGGCCAACGTTTTAAACATTTTTGTCGGCCGGACGGACGAAAAAAACAGAAAAAGACAAATATTGAGACACCGGGAGCGGCGTAGCGAGTATCGCGAGAAGGAAGTTGTTGCCACCTTCGAAGCGGCAGGCGCTTCGGAGGTGGCGAACCGGATCAGCCTTTGTAGGCAGCGACCGATTTGGTGATGGCTTCACGAGCGGCGTCTGCGCCTGCCCAGCCTTCGATCTTGACCCATTTGCCTTTTTCGAGATCTTTGTAGTTCGCGAAGAAGTGCTCGATCTGTTGGATCAGCAGCGGTGGCAGGTCGGTGTATTCCTTCACGTCGACGTACAGCTGGGACAGCTTGTCGTGTGGGACTGCGATGACCTTGGCATCGCCGCCGCCGTCGTCGGTCATGTTCAGCACGCCGACTGGACGGGCGCGGATGACCGAGCCTGGCGCAACCGGGTAAGGGGTCACGACCAGCACGTCGAGGGGGTCACCGTCATCCGCCAATGTGTTCGGAATGAAACCGTAGTTGGCCGGGTAAAACATCGGGGTGGCCATGAAACGGTCAACGAACAGAGCGTCGCTTTCTTTGTCGATTTCGTATTTGATCGGCGCGTGGTTAGCCGGGATCTCGATTGCGACGTAGATGTCATTCGGCACGTCTTTACCGGCCGGAATCTTGCTGTAGCTCATTGGGCTTTGCCCCTCTTGGTTGACCATTCAGAATCTGGCGTCCAGCGCCAAAAGTGGCCCGGATTATAGGCACATTCCGGAAGCGATGCCACGCGTGGCGGGCGTCTTCCGGACGTTGTGACAAGCCTGATAGACCGGCGTTTGCGACTTAAGTGCCAGCTGAAAGCGCCATAAGTCGTACCAGAGGGTCCTGCCGATAGAAGGCCTTGAGTTGGGCGTAGACCTCGGGGTAGGCCTCAACCAGCAAGTCCGGCGCACTGAAGAAGTATTCGCTGGTGACGGCAAAAAACTCGGCAGGGTTTTCGGCCGCGTAAGGGTCAATGGCGGTTTCCGTGTCCGGGTTGGCGTCCAGCTGGCGGTTCATGTCATCAAACGCAGCTTGCATCACGCGCGCCCAGTCGGCGACGCGCATGTCGTTGTGCAGCGGCGGATGACCGTTGGCTTCGCCGTTGAGCATGTCGAGCTTGTGTGCCAGTTCGTGGATGACCAGGTTGTAGGCCTCCCAGCCGCCACTCGACAGCACGCCCGGCCATGCAAGAATCACCGGGCCTTGCGACCAGGCTTCGCCGCTGTGTTCGCCATCCCACTCGTGTTCAATGCCGCTGGCGTCGCGATGCCGCTGCGGGCTGATGAAATCGTCGCCATACAGGACGATTTCGTGAAACCCCTGATACCAGTTCAAATCCCCCAACGCCAGCAGTGGCAACTGCGCCTGCGCAGCCAGGAACAGGCGCGACTCATCGTCCAGCTCGACGCCTTCCAGCGCGGTGAGGTGTTTGGCGTGGAGAAACAGCACGCAGCTGTCGAGCAGGTAACGATCCTCTTCAGCGGTCAGGCCATCAAGGATCGGCAAGCGCTGACGGACCCGGCCCCACAGGCCCGGGTCGATCGGGTTCCGCGCCAGCGTGCGACGTTTGAGCCAGCCGCCCAATGACCACATGGTTTAGCGCGCGGCGGCGGAATTGCCCCGGCGGCTGCGGATCAGGCCAATGATCATCGGCAGCAGCGAGATCAGGATGATCGCGAGCACCAGCAGGGTCAGGTTTTTCTTGATGAAGGGGATGTTGCCGAAGAAATAGCCCAGCGTGACCAGGCTGCCGACCCAGAGGATCGAACCCAGCACGCTGAATCCCAGGAAACGGAAATAGTGCATTTTGCCCAGGCCTGCGACGAAGGGGGCAAAAGTGCGGATGATCGGCAGGAACCGCGCAAGGGTTACGGTCTTGCCGCCATGGCGTTCGTAGAATTCGTGTGTCTTGGTCAGATAGTCGCGGCGGAAAATCTTCGAGTTAGGGTTCTTGAACAGTTTGTCGCCGACCGTGCGGCCGATCACGTAGTTGGTGCTGTCGCCGATGATCGCAGCCGCCATCAGCAGGCAGGCCAGCAGAACAGGGTCCAGGCCGCCACCCGCTGCAACGGCGCCAGCGATGAACAGCAGTGAATCGCCCGGCAAGAATGGGGTGACCACAAGGCCCGTCTCACAAAAAATCACCAGGAACAGGATCGCGTAGACCCAAGTCCCGTAGTTGGTCACCAGCATGTCGAGGTAGACGTCGAGATGAAGAATGAGGTCAAGCGGGTTGAAATCCATGTACGGCACCTGATTGAGAGACCCGGACCGGGTCACGTGCGAGGTCGATAAGTACTGCTGATGTGGGGCGGCATTATAGAGGGAAGAAACGGGATGTTGCCGAGCGCCTTATGCAGATCGAAACATTTGGTAGCGATGGGATATGAGGCCCTGTAGGAGTGAGCTTGCTCGCGATGGCGGTTTACCGGCTACTGCACTTCAATCTGACAGATCGCAATCGCGAGCAAGCTCACTCCTACAGAGATAAGAGGCGGTGAGCCTTCGGAGAAGGTCCATTCACGCCACTGCCGGCAAGCCGGACTGCTACAGGGGCAGCACAACCCTTCAATTAATCGGCAAGGTGTAGTTCTTGAACTGCGTGTCTTCCTTGAAACCGATCGACTCGTACACCTTTTGCGCCACTTCGTTGTTCGCGCTGGTGGACACGCGCATGCGCACAGCTTGGGTTTCCCGGGCCATTTTCTTGGCTTTTTGCATCAGGTGATCGGCGACCAACTGACGGCGGGCGTCTTCGGCGACGTAGATGTCATTCAAGATCCAGACGCGTTTGAGGGACAGGGAGGAATAACTCGGGTACAGCTGACAGAAGCCCAGCAGCTTGCTGTCGTCATCATCTGGCAGCGCGAGGTAAATCACCGACTCGTCGCGGCTCAGGCGTTTTTGCAGAAAGTCGCGGGAGGAATCGGGGAAGGGGTGTTCGCCGTAAAACTCGCGGTATTTGACGAACAACGGGGTCAACAGGTCCAGGTGCTCCAGGGTGGCTTGGATGATCCGCATGGTTGGGCCTCAGCTTCATTTGCAATTCATGAAAGGGGGAGGACGCGCCTGGCACGGGGACAGACGATTTGGACTGTGCCTAAGCGGTTTAGAAAGCGCAATCCAAAAGCGGGAGTGGGCGGGGCCCATAGATCCCTGTGGGAGCGAATTCATTCGCGAAAAATTGTTTGGCCGATGGAGGTTTATCGACTGTACCGCCCTTTCGCGAATGAATTCGCTCCCACAGGAGAGTGACGCGGCGGGATAAAAAACGGCCTCAGAAGAGGCCGTCATTTGAAGCGCTATCGCCGAATCAGAAGAAGCCCAGCGGGTTGATGTCGTAGCTCACCAGCAGGTTTTTGGTCTGTTGGTAGTGCTCAAGCGCGACTTTGTGGGTCTCGCGGCCGACGCCGGATTTTTTGTAACCACCGAACGCCGCGTGCGCCGGGTACAGGTGGTAGCAGTTGGTCCACACGCGACCGGCCTTGATGGCGCGGCCGACGCGGTAGGCGCGGTTGATGTCGCGGGTCCACACGCCAGCGCCCAGGCCAAACTCAGTGTCGTTGGCGATGGCAATGGCTTCTTCTTCATCCTTGAAGGTGGTCACGCTGACCACTGGGCCAAAGATTTCTTCCTGGAACACGCGCATGGCGTTGTTGCCTTTGAGCAGCGTCGGCTGGATGTAGTAGCCGGTCGCAAGCGAGCCTTCCAGCTTCTCGACCTTACCGCCGGTCAACAACTCGGCACCTTCGCCCTGAGCGATTTCGAGGTAAGAAAGGATCTTGTCGAACTGCTGCTGCGACGCCTGTGCACCGACCATGGTCTCGGTGTCCAGCGGGTCGCCACGTTTGATCTTCAGGACCTTCTTCATCACCACTTCCATGAACTGCGGGTAGATCGACTCCTGAACCAGGCAGCGGGAAGGGCAGGTGCAGACTTCGCCCTGGTTGAAGAACGCCAGCACCACGCCTTCAGCGGCTTTGTCGATGAATTCCGGTTCGGCCTTCATCACGTCTTCGAAATAGATGTTTGGCGATTTGCCGCCCAGCTCCACGGTGGACGGGATGATGCTGTCTGCCGCCAGTTTCATGATGTGCGAACCCACTGGCGTCGAGCCAGTGAAGGCAATTTTGGCAATGCGTTTGCTGCTGGCCAGGGCTTCACCGGCTTCGCGGCCATAGCCTTGCACCACGTTGAGCACGCCTTTTGGCAGCAGGTCGCCGATCAGCTCCATCAGCACCGCGATGCCCAGCGGGGTTTGCTCGGCAGGCTTGAGCACGATGCAGTTACCGGCGGCCAGGGCTGGCGCGAGTTTCCAGGCGGCCATCAGCAGCGGGAAGTTCCACGGGATGATCTGACCGACCACGCCCAGCGGTTCATGAATATGGTAGGCCACGGTGTTGCCGTCGATTTCAGCAGCGGTGCCTTCTTGCGCACGCAGAACGCCCGCGAAATAACGGAAGTGGTCGACCGCCAGCGGGATGTCGGCGTTGAGGGTTTCGCGCACGGCCTTGCCGTTGTCCCAGGTTTCGGTCACGGCCAGCAGTTCGAGGTTCTGCTCGATGCGGTCGGCGATTTTCAGCAGGGTCAGCGAGCGTTCCTGAACGGACGTCTTGCCCCACGCATCGGCCGCGGCGTGGGCGGCATCCAGGGCTTTGTCGATGTCTTCGGCAGTGGAGCGAGGAAAGGTTGCGATCAGCTTGCCGGTGATGGGCGAGGTGTTTTCAAAGTACTGGCCTTTGACCGGCGGCACGAATTCGCCACCGATGTAATTGCCGTATTGGGACTTGAAGGTAACGATCGAGCCTTCAGTACCGGGATGGGCATAACGCATGGTGAATATCTCCTTGCTCTTGTGATTGTGTGGGGATAACGCGCTGCTTGCGCTTATGGAAAGCGTAGAGCAAAGCGCGGGCCATTGCCGTCTGGTGCCCGGTTTATAAGGGTTTGGTCGGAAAATCAGTGGCTTGGTGGCGCTTCCTGTTTCGATTGCGGCACAGCATGCGTGACACTTTGTATCGAATGTGGGACAGCCGAGGGGTTTGCGCCTTTGGAAGCATTGCAATGGCTTCGGGCGAGGAGGATGCTGGTTCGCAACTCCCCAAGCGCTCACCTTGGAAGAAGAATAAAAATGCACAGCAATCATTTCGCTCGCCACGCCCAGCAAGTTCTGACAGTCGCCCAAGGCAAATCCCACCATCGTTACGGCCCTGGCGCCGACCCCTCCATCGCCCGCTCTTGGGTACGTTGCCTTGAGGACTATCACCTCGATCCTGCTCAGGCGATGGCGCCGACGGTGCTTGAGCACGCCCGTGTGCTGGAAAGTCGCGAGCGTTTGCAGCAGGTGCTGACCATCGCGGGCGGCGAGATGAACAGCCTGCATCAGCAACTCTCGGGCGGTAATGCCGTGCTGCTGACTGATGCGCGGGGCGTGATCCTCAATTGCGTGACCGAGCCGGGCGAGCGCAAGATTTTCGAGCGTGCAGGCCTTTGGCTCGGGGCGGACTGGAGCGAAGCGCGAGAAGGCACCAACGGCATCGGCACCTGTCTGGTGGAGCGGCAGTCGGTGACCATTCATCGCGACGAGCATTTCCGCGGTCGTCACACCGGCCTGACCTGCTCCGCCAGCCCGGTGTTCGATCCCCATGGCGAATTGCTCGCTGTTCTCGACGTTTCGTCAGCGCGGCACGACGTCTCGCGACAAAGCCAATTTCACACCATGGCGCTGGTGAACCTGTCCGCGAAGATGATTGAAGGCAATTATTTCCTGCGCCATTTCGATGGTCAGTGGCTGCTGCGTTTTCATTTGCAGGCCGGATCGGTCGGGCTGTTCAGTGAAGGTCTGCTGGCGTTCGATGGCGAGGGACGGGTCAGCGCGTTGAATCAGAGTGCCTTGAACCTGTTGAGTCTGGCCCGTACCGATCTGATCGGTCAGCCGGTGGAGGCGCTGTTCGATTGTTCTCTCGACGAACTGATGAGCCGTGCGGCACCCGATGCGGCGGCCAGTTGGCCGTTGCGTACGCGGGATGGGCGCGGATTCTTCGCCGTGTTGCGTGGGCAATCTCGGCCTGAGCTGAAAGTGCTGTCGGCGCCTGTTGTGGACAAAGCCGTCGCGCAACCTGCATTGAGCGGAATTTGTCTGGGAGACGAAGGGCTGCGAACTCACTTTCGTCGGGCATTGAAGGTCTTCGAACGGGACGTGCCGCTGTTGATCAATGGCGAAACCGGCTCCGGCAAAGAGGCGTTTGCGAAGACGGTGCATCAGGCGAGTCAGCGTTCGGACAAACCTTTCGTGGCATTGAACTGCGCAGCGATCCCGGAAAGCCTGATCGAAAGCGAGCTGTTCGGGTATCGCGGCGGCACCTTCACCGGGGCACGCAAGGAAGGCATGCGCGGCAAGCTGCAGCAGGCGGATGGCGGCACGCTGTTTCTCGATGAAATTGGCGATATGCCCGTGGCGCTGCAAACGCGCCTGCTGAGGGTGCTGGAAGATCGGCTGGTGGTGCCAATTGGCGGCGAGCCGCAGCCTGTCGATGTAAGAATCATCAGCGCCACCCACCGGAATCTGCTGGGGCGCGTGGAAGACGGCAGCTTTCGAGAAGACCTTTATTACCGCCTGAACGGCCTGGAAATCACCTTGCCGTCTTTGCGTGAACGGAGTGACAAAGCACAGTTGCTCGATTTCTTGCTGGAAGAAGAGGCGGGCGGTCATCCGGTTCAGATAGAGGCCGAGGCGAGGGAGGCTCTGCTGGGCTTCAGCTGGCCAGGCAACGTGCGGCAAATGCGCAATGTGTTGAGGACGTTGGCGGCGTTGTGCGAAGACGATGTCATTGGCTTTGAAGATCTGCCTGCGGTCATTCGGCAAGCCGTTGTACAAACGAAGGCTGAAACTGACGACACCCCCGAATCTCCGCTGGACTGCGCCGAGCGTTCAGCCCTCATCGCCACCCTCGAAGCCCAACGCTGGCACATGACCCACGCGGCGCAGGAGCTGGGCGTGAGCCGCAATACCCTATATAGAAAGCTGCGCAAGCATGGGATCTCACGTTAGCGAGGCGTACAACAAACCACTGTGGGAGCGAATTCATTCGCGAGACGTCGGCACAAACGACGGGGGTTCATCGGCGGCCATATCGCATCGCAAATGAATTCGGCCCGGATATGTGTTCGGCGATCCTCTCGCGATTCAATTGCCCCGTGCGCGCTGCCCACCTTCTACGCTAACCTGCGCCCATGTTTTAAGAGGTTGGTCATGCACATTCATATTCTGGGTATTTGCGGCACGTTCATGGGGTCGCTGGCGGTGCTCGCCAAGGATCTGGGCCATAAAGTCACGGGCTCCGACGCCAACGTCTATCCGCCGATGAGCACACAGCTCGAAGCGCAGGGCATCGAGTTGATGCAGGGTTACGACCCTTCCCACCTCGATCCCGCGCCGGATCTGGTGGTGGTCGGCAACGCCATGTCGCGGGGCAACCCGGCTGTGGAATACGTTCTGAACAAGGGTCTGCCGTACGTTTCCGGCCCGCAATGGCTGGCTGATCACGTGCTGCGCGGTCGCTGGGTGTTGGCGGTTGCCGGCACCCACGGCAAGACCACCACCAGCAGCATGCTCGCCTGGGTGCTGGAACACGCGGGTATGGCGCCAGGCTTTTTGATTGGTGGCGTCCCGCAGAATTTTTCGGTGTCCGCTCGTCTGGGTGACACGCCGTTTTTCGTGGTCGAAGCCGACGAATACGACAGCGCCTTCTTCGACAAACGCTCAAAGTTTGTCCACTACGGCCCGCGCACCGCGATCCTCAATAATCTTGAGTTCGATCACGCTGACATCTTCCCGGATTTGCCGGCCATCGAGCGTCAATTTCACCACTTGGTGCGCACGATCCCGAGCGAAGGCTTGGTTATTCATCCGACCACTGAGCCAGCCCTCGAACGTGTGATCAAGATGGGCTGCTGGACGCCGGTGCAAACCACCGGGCAGGGCGGTCAATGGCAGGCGAAGCTGCTCAGCGAAGACGGCTCAAAATTCGAAGTGCTATTCGAAGGTGTCGCGCAAGGCGTGGTCGATTGGGGCATGACCGGTCAGCACAACGTGGCGAATGCCTTGGCGACCTTGGCCGCTGCGCGCCACGTCGGCGTCGTGCCGCAGCAAGGCGTCGAGGCGTTGAGCGCGTTCAAGAGCGTGAAGCGCCGCATGGAGAAAGTCGCCGAAGTGCGCGGCATCACCATTTATGACGACTTCGCTCACCACCCGACCGCCATCGCCACCACGCTGGACGGCCTGCGCAAGAAAGTCGGCGACGCGCCGATCATCGCCATCGTCGAGCCGCGCTCCAACTCCATGAAGCTTGGCGCGCATCGCGAAGGCTTGCCAGAAAGCGTCGATCAGGCTAATCAGGTGGTCTGGTACGCCCCCGCCAACCTCGGCTGGGACTTGGCGGCGACTGCTGCGCTGTGCACAACCCCGTCGGTCGTCTGCGACACGCTGGAAGCGATCATCGAGCGCGTGAAGAGCCAGGCTCAGCCCGGCACTCACGTGGTGATCATGAGCAACGGCGGCTTCGGCGGGCTGCACGGCAAACTGGCCGAGGCGCTGAAATGAGCGGCCCGGAACGCATCACGCTGGCCATGACGGGCGCGTCCGGCGCGCAATATGGTCTGCGTTTGCTGGACTGTCTGGTGCGCGAAGACCGCGAAGTGCACTTCCTGATTTCCAAGGCCGCGCAGTTGGTGATGGCGACTGAAACCGACGTCACGCTGCCGCCCAAGCCGCAAATGATGCAGGCGTTCCTGACCGAATACACCGGCGCGGCCGACGGTCAGATTCGCGTGTATGGCAAGGAAGACTGGATGTCGCCGGTGGCGTCTGGCTCGGGTTCGCCTGCTGCGATGGTCGTGGTGCCGTGTTCGACCGGCACGTTGTCGGCCATCGCCACCGGCGCCTGCAACAACCTGATCGAACGCGCGGCCGACGTGACGCTGAAGGAACGTCGCCAACTGATTCTAGTGCCTCGCGAGGCGCCGTTTTCCAGCATTCACCTGGAGAACATGCTCAAGCTGTCGAACATGGGCGCGGTGATTCTTCCTGCGTCGCCTGGCTTCTATCACCAGCCGCAGACAATCGATGATCTGGTGGATTTCGTAGTGGCGCGGATTCTCAATCTGCTGAACATTCCTCAAGACATGCTGCCGCGTTGGGGCGAGCATCACTTTGGCGCCGATGAATAAGAAACTGTTTGTCCTCACCCTCGGGTTGGTCATGGCCACCGGTTGCTCGACCGTTCGCACGCTGGACGCCAATCAACCGGGTGCGCCGGTGGTGTATTCCGGCACTCGGCTGGACCTGTACGCGATTAAAGGCGGGTGCTGCGAAAAGGACCGGTTCGGCGCCGAAGCCCCGGAATACCCGATGCTGGACCTGCCCGGCAGTGCGTTGCTGGACACCGTGCTGTTGCCGTTGTCCGTGCTGACGGCGCTGGGCGTGGGGTATGGGGCGACAGGGGGGCTGTAGATGTCGCGACACTGTAGGAGCGTGGCTTGTCCCGCGATCGGGTGCGAAGCAGTCGTAAACCCTACGAACTCGTTGTGTCAGACACACCTCGTTTGCTGGATACGCGACTGCTTTGCAGCCGATCGCGGGACAAGCCACGCTCCTACGGGGTAAGTGGCCTGATTACTTCCCTAGCCTTCGCAATTCATCCGACTCCACAATCCGCACGCCATCCTGTTCTTCCAGCGCCAGACGCCACAGCGCGCGAGCCAGATTGCACGCTTCGATGCCGCCGTATTTGCCCGGAATCAACTTGGCGATGGGCGCCGCCAGTTGTTCCACCAGACGCTGATCCTCACGTTCGCCAATTAACAGCGAAGGGCGGGCGATGGTCAGTTGCGGCCAGTCCTGGTCCTTGAGCGCTTCCTCCATTTCGCCCTTTACGCGGCTGTAGAAAATGCTCGATTCAGGGTCGGCATTTACCGCGCTGATCACCAGCAAATGGCGTGCGCCGAGTTCGCGGGCGCGTTTGCCGAAAGCGACGACCATGTCCATGTCTACCGCGCGGAACGCGTCTTGCGAACCGGCTTGCTTGATCGTGCTGCCCAGGCAGCAGAAGGCGATATCGACCCGGCCGCCCAATTGGGCCAGCAGCGAGGTGAAATCACCGACAGGGTTTTCTAAGTGGGGATGCTCAGCCAGCGGTCTGCGGCTGGGGGCCAATACACGGCTGACAGTGGGTTCGGCGAGCAGACGGTCGAGCAAGTGTTCCCCCGTCAAACCCGTCGCTCCGGCAAGCAGGATGTGTTGCGGCGTCAAGTACATGGTCGTTCTCCCTTGATACGCCACAAGCATAGGCGCTCTAACGGAACAGACTGCGCAGCGACCGGGCTGGTTTCACAAAAGCCGTGAAATATTCATCCAGACTGCCTGACCGTTAACGTTTGACAGTGTTCAACGCCCGCTCTGCCTGGCTTTTGCGCAGCTTCTGCCAGTGGGCGATGACGCCTTTTGGCGCCCAGATCTGCGGTTCGGAGGCTTCGAAGTTTTCTTCGATTTCCCGCTGCGCGACGATGGCTTTGGCGCTGTCGAAGGCATGTTGCAAATCGTCGGTTTCCACCAATGCCTTGCCGAACAACGCTTCGCCGAAGTACGTGAAATCGGCCTCTTCCGAGCAGCCAAACGACACGCGATCTTCCCGTGAGGCTGTGATGACCATGGTTTTGTCGTCTTTGATCGCGGGGATGAAGCCGCCGGAATAGCAGGCCGACACGACAACCACCTTGTCGCGATTCTTCAACGGGGCCAGGAGCCCTGCCATTTCGTTCGCAGGCAAGTCCGACAGCTCCAGTCGCGGCTGATCCAGCACCAGTTCGTGCTCGTGGGTGCCGTGGCTGGTGAGGTAAATGAAGATCAAGTCTTCAGGGCCGCTGCGCTGCGCGAGGGTTTGCACGGCGCGGGAGATGTTCTCGCGGGTGGCCATTGGACGGTCGGCCATGTGGTCGCGGTGGTTGACCAGCTCGATCTGCCCAAATGCGCCGAAGCGGGAGGCCAGCAGTTTGTTGACGTAATCGGCTTCGCGCATGAACACGCTCTGCTTCCCGTCACCGCCCACCACCAGGCTGTACAGCTCGACGGCAGGTGTCGAGGCCGGAACCGCCGCCAGGGTTTTGTCCAAAAGCGGGCCTTGGGCCAGCAATCCCGTTTCCAGAGGATCGGGCAGCAGCTTGCCCATGGCATCGCGCACGCGCTGGCCGTTGGACCAGATGCCGCTTTGTACACTGCCGTCCGCCGAGGTCAGCACGCCTGAGCCTTGGTAGTTGTCGTTGTCGAATCGGCCCACGTAGACGCTGCCGTCAGGGAGCTGCAAACGGCCTTCGCCCGCGAAACGCCAATTTTGAAACTGCCCCTGATAGTTGGTGCCGTCAGCGCCGATCAACTCGCCCTTGCCCGAAAAGGCGCCATCCTTGAACTGCCCGGACCACACGTCACCATCGGCGTTTTCGTAGCGGCCGCGTCCGTTCAATTGGTTGTCGTGGAAGCCACCGACGTACTGGTCGCCATCGGCGCTGGTGAAGTTGCCGACGCCCTGCAACTGACCGTTGACGAACTTGCCGCTGAACTGATTCCCGGCGGCATCGCTACGCTGGCCTTCGCCGTTGGGTTTACCGTGGGCGAATTCGCCTTGATATTCGCTGCCGTCTTCCAGCACGAGATGACCCGGCCCGTCGTACAGGTCGGCCTTGAACTGACCGCGATAGCTCATGCCGTGCTCTTTGAGCGTGCCTTCGCCGTCACGGCGCCCCAGTTTGTAGCCGCCAACGTAGCTGCCCGCGCTGGTGGTCAACTGACCCGGACCTTGAAACAGACCATCCTGAAAGCCGCCTTTATAGACGTCGCCGTTGCTGGCGTGCCACTCGCCCTGGCCGTTCCACTGACCGTTCCTGAACTCCCCGGCGTACCAACTGCCGTTCGGGTAGTCGATGCGGCCCTTGCCTTGCAATACGCCATTGATCACCTCGCCGCGATAGCGACCGCCATCGGGCAGGCGTGCGTCAGGCGGCAATATCGATTCGCCGTCACCGCATGCGGTAATCAGAAGGGTCAGTGCCAGGGGGGCAAGCGCGCGCATGGTAAATCCCGAAAAAGAGGTATTTCGGCGTGATCGGACCGCGAACTTGTGTCCAGTCGCTCACACAGCCGCGCCGAGTATGCCGCAGCCGGGAAGCGTCATGAAACAGTCAGTTACGACTGTTTCATGTTTTATGAGGTTTATACGAAGCAGAGCGACAGCGGTTCAGCGATGAAGGCGGGCTTGTCCTGACCTTCGATTTCCAGCGTTGCGGTGGCTTTGAGCAGCCATTGGCCGGGCTTCTTCTCGGTGACTTCAGCGAGGCTAACTTTTAGACGAACGCGCGAGTCGACTTTCACTGGCTGAATGAACCGAACGCTGTCCAGCCCATAGTTCACCGCCATTTTCATGCCTTCGGGCATCACCAGCAGCGACTCCATCAGTTTCGGCATCAGCGAGAGTGAGAGGAAACCGTGGGCGATGGTCGACCCAAACGGCGTCTGCGCGGCCTTGACCGGATCGACATGAATGAACTGAAAGTCGCCAGTGGCTTCGGCGAACAGGTTGATGCGCGCCTGGTCGATCAGCAGCCAGTCGGAACTTCCCAGTTCCTTGCCTTCATAGTCTTTCAGTTCTGCAACAGGTACATAGGGCATCGATACTCTCCTTGTGGATCGGTGGTGTTTTTCAATCTGACGCGGCGACCGGCGCTTTTATTGCTTCACTCTCTAAGCGTCGCAGCTGATTTTGTAGGAGTGAGCTTGCTCGCGATGGCCGTCCGGTTGTGAAGCATCCGTCGAAAGATGTTCCGTTATCGCGAGCAAGCTCACTCCTACAGGGATGCTGTGCTCCGGGCTAAAGATCAGCACGCCGCCCGAGGTTGGTCAAGAATCCTGCACCCCGCGAATACCGTCTCATAGGCCGGTGTGCGGCGTGCTTATAATGTTGCCGCGAATTGGCTGGAGTTTTTTATGTTGTTGAGAGGCCTGACATGGCTGGTGCTGTTCCAGTTGGTGGGAACCGCGTTGAATCATTTGTTTCTGTCGATACTGCCGGGTCCGATCATCGGTCTGGTGCTGTTGATGACTTACCTGATGATCCGGGGTGAGGTCAGCGAACCCATCAGTCTCGCCGCCAGTAGTCTGCTGCGCTATTTGCCTTTGTTGCTGGTGCCGCCCGCCGTGGGCGTCATGGTCTACGCCAGTCAGATCGCTGACGATTTCTGGGCCATTGTAGGGTCACTGGTGTTGTCGTTAATGATCTCGCTCACGTTTGCGGGCTGGCTGATGCAGAAACTCATTGACCGCCAGTCCGCGCGCCGGGAGCCATCATGAGTCTGGATTGGCAAGGCGCCTGGCTGTCAGTGATTCACCACCCGCTGTTCGGCATCGCGATCACCCTGGGGGCCTATCAGCTGGTGCTGGCGGGTTATGAGAAAACCCGCTGGGTCTTTTTGCAGCCGGTGCTGGTGTCGATGATCGTTGTCATCGGCGTGCTGGTCGGTTGCGGCCTGGAATACGTTGAATACCGTAAAAGCACTGAAATCCTCAGCATCCTGCTCGGCCCCGCCACGGTGGCGCTGGCGGTGCCGTTGTACTTGAATCTGCGGCGGATTCGGCAGTTGTTCTGGCCGGTCTTGACTACGCTGGTGATTGGCGGCGTGGTGGCGACCGGTTTGTGCCTGATGATCGGGTGGGGGCTGGGCGCCAATCACATGATCCTGATGACCATGGCGCCGAAGTCGGTCACCTCGCCGATCGCCATGCTGGTGGCCGAGCAGATCGGCGGCGTGGCGGCGCTGGCAGCGGTTTTCGTGTTGATCACCGGCGTCATTGGAGGCATATTCGGCCCGGGCCTGCTGACCCTCGCGGGCGTGCACAGCCCTGAAGCGAGGGGCATGGCGTTGGGGCTGACGGCGCATGCGGTTGGCACCTCGGCCGCATTGCAGGAAGGCGAAGAGTGCGGGGCCTTTGCGGCGCTCGCCATGAGTTTGATGGGTGTCGCCACGGCGCTGTTCCTGCCGCTGGCGGTGTCTCTGGTTGCTTGAAGATGGGTGCTTGAGGATAGATCTATGTCGTTGCCGCTGTTTCCGCTGAACGCCGTGCTCTTTCCGGGGTGTGTACTCGATTTGCAGATTTTCGAGGCGCGCTACCTGGACATGATCAGCCGCTGCATGAAGCAGGGTGAAGGCTTCGGCGTGGTGTGCATCACCGAGGGCAGTGAAGTCGGTGACGTGCCTGAAGGATTCTCGCAGGTCGGTTGCGAAGCACTGGTGACTGACTTTCAACAGCAGGACAACGGCTTGCTGGGCATTCGCGTAGTGGGCGGTCGACGTTTCCGCGTTGTCAGCGCCGAGGCCCAGCGCGACAACCTGTTGTTGGCGGACGTCGAGTGGCTGGAAGAGCCCCAGGACAAGCCGTTGCAGGAAGAAGATGACGATCTGGTCGCGTTGCTGGCCGCTCTGGCCGAACATCCGATGGTGGCGGCATTGAACATGGGGCTCACGGCCAGTGGGCAGCAATCATTGTCGAACCAGTTGGCGTACCTGCTGCCGTTCGCGGAAGAAGACAAGATCGAACTGCTGGAAATAGACGACGCCGAAGAGCGGCTCGACGCGATTCAGGACCTGCTCGATGAGATGCAGGGGGATATGCAAGCCTGACTTGCATGCACTCCCCTGTGGGAGTGAGCTTGCTCGCGATGACGGCAGGTCATTCAATACATCTGTGCCTGCCACACCTGATCGCGAGCAAGCTCACTCCTACATGTTCAGCGGTGCGTCAGTATTCGTACCTGACCAACCCATGGGTCAGCGAATGCGCCGCAAACCCACCTAACACCAGGACTATCGCTGGCAATATCAACCACCACACCCGCAACGGCAGCGCAGGCAACGACTGTTTGTTCTGCACGAACGCCAGGCTCGTCGCGCAGGTGAAAAACGCCAGCAGCATCCCCGCCAGCACATCCGTAGGCCAGTGCACGCCCAGATAAACCCGCGACACGCAAATCGACGCCGCCGGGATCACCCCCAGCGCCAGCCACGTCAATCGCAATCGCGCCGGTTGCCCGCGACCCGCCAGCACTGCCAGCGTCATGAACAGCGCAAACGAAGCCGAGGCATGTCCGCTGGGCATGCTGTACGTCACCAGTGGCTCGGCCAGGACCTCGGGGCGGGCACGAGCGAAGGTGTTTTTCATGGTCTGGTTGAGGATGGCCGCACCCAGCGTCGTCGAGCAGGCGAAGATCGCATGACGCCACTGGCGGGTGGCCACCAGAATGAGCAGCAGCACGGCAGCTGCACAAAACTGGGTTCTGAAATCCCCCAAGCCAGTCACCAGCACCACGAAGTTTTCCGCGGCGGCGCTGCGATGCTCCTGCACCAATGTCATGACGCCTTGGTCGAGGTGCGCCAGATACGGCCAGCCGAGAAACACCGCGATCAGCAGGATCAAGCTGAGCACGGCGATCAGCCGGATGGCGTAGGGCTTGCCTTGCACGCTGGCATGAATGGCGACGCCCAGGGACACCGCCAGCGCGGCAGCGATAACGCCGGCCTCGGGCCAGAAGCCTTCCGGCAGCGGCAAGCGAAAGGCTGCCCCGGTCGCCCAGCCGGGCAGGATGTACGCCACCGACCAGCCCGCCGCCGCGATGACGCTGACGGCCGCGAAGCGCACGAACGGCATGTCGCACATCCCGGCCACCATCGGCAGCATGGGGCGCAATGGACCAATGAAGCGACCGACCAGAAGGCTTGCGATGCCGTAGCGCTGAAAGTAGGTCTCCGCCCCCGCGATCCATTCGGGGTGGTGCCTCAATCCAGGAAGCCGTCGAATGTTCTGGTGGAAACGTCGCCCCAGAAAGTAAGAAATGAAGTCACCCAGCAAACCGCCGAGGAACCCCAGCAGCAGCGCTTCGCTCAGGGGCAGGATGCCACCGCCCGCCAACGCGGCGATCGCGAACAGCGCGACGGTGCCGGGCACGATGATTCCGGCAATGGCCATGCATTCGAGAAACGACACGAGAAAGACCGCTGCGCCCAGCCAGGAGGGGTTGGCGCTCAGCCATGAGGTAATGCCGTCGAGCCATGAGCCCATGGGTCAGTTTCCTTGCTCGATGATCAAGTAGTCGCGGCCTTCGACTTGGCCACGTCGTAACGGGTTCCGCGTGCAGAAACGCGCGTACGCGGCATCCACGAAGCGGTACATCAGGTGTTCGTCTCGACCGGAGGGAATCCCGAGGCGAGTGGCATGGATGATGCGCTCAGGCGGCTGGCCCACGTCTTCCACGAAAATCTGCTCGTGATCGAAGCGCTTGCCGTCCCACATCGGTACTTTCAGACCCAGTGCCTTGCACAGCAGCGTCTGCCCCGCGCACAGCCGCTCAGGTGCTCGCAGATTGCCGCTGGCGTCGGGATTGTTCAGCTGCATCTGCGCGAGGCTGTTTTCATCGGAGAAGGCGTCGACCCACGGATAGGCCGATTTGATCAGCACGGCGTTGCCTGGCCCCCCGGCGCTGAAGTTCAGCGAATCGCCACCCCTGGCGTAATACATATAGATGTGGCCGCCATCCAGAAACAAAGCCTTACGTTTTTCTGTGTAGCCCAAGGACGCATGGCTGCCTTTTTCCTCCAGGTAATAGGCCTCTGTCTCTATGATGCGTGCCGACAGCCATAATTCGCCGACCTTGTGCCGAACAACCTTGCCCAGCAAATCGCGGGCGAGGGTCTGGGCATCGCGGTTGAAGAAACTGTCGGGCAAGGCGCGGTGGGCGTGATCGGGCATGGGCGGGCAACGTGAAGGTGTGGCTGGCGATGATAGCAACCCCGGCCTTAATTGCAGCTGAATGGCTGCACGCCGTTCTCGCACATTGATCGTTCCCACAGAAGCTCCGGAAACCGAGTGCATTCCTTCGACAAAACCGGCCTATTTCGACCATCCGCCTGTCGCCGCTGTCGTTCGTCACGCCCGACAGCTATAATCGGCCGCTTTCTTCTCTGCCAAGACCTCTGAGACCATGACTGAGTCCGTTCTTGACTACATGACCCGTCTGGGTCGCGCCGCCCGCGAAGCTTCGCGCGTGATCGGCCGCGCCAGCACCGCGCAGAAAAACCGCGCCCTGGCCGCCACCGCCGCCGCGCTGGATGCTGCACGCGACGAACTGACCGCTGCCAATGAGCAGGATCTGGCGGCTGGTCGCGCCAACGGTCTGGAACCCGCACTGCTTGAACGTCTCGCCCTGACCCCGGCTCGCATCGACAGCATGATCGCCGGTTTGCGTCAGGTCGCCAGTCTGCCGGACCCGATCGGCACTATTCGTGACATGAACTTTCAGCCTTCGGGCATTCAGGTCGGCAAGATGCGCGTTCCACTGGGCGTGGTCGGCATCATCTATGAGTCGCGTCCGAACGTGACCATCGACGCCGCCAGCCTGTGCCTCAAGTCCGGCAACGCCACCATCCTGCGCGGCGGCTCCGAAGCCATTCACTCCAACCGTGCCATTGCCGCCTGCATCCAGCGCGGTCTCGATGAAGCCGGTCTGCCTGCCGCCGTCGTGCAAGTCGTCGAGACCACCGACCGCGCTGCCGTGGGCGCCTTGATCACCATGCCGGAATACGTGGACGTCATCGTTCCCCGTGGCGGCAAGGGTTTGATCGAGCGCGTCAGTCGCGATGCCAAAGTACCGGTCATCAAACACCTGGATGGCATCTGCCACGTCTACGTCAGTGCCCACGCAGACCTCGCGGCCGCCCAGCGCATTGCATTCAACGCCAAGACCTATCGCTACGGCATCTGCGGTGCGATGGAAACGCTGCTGGTCGATCAGGCCATCGCCGCTGATTTCCTGCCGCAAATGGCTGCCCAGTTCCGCGAGAAAGGCGTCGAACTGCGCGGTTGCGAGCGCACCCGTGAGCTGATTGAAGCCATCCCCGCAACCGAAGAAGACTGGCACACCGAATACCTGGCCCCGATCCTCTCGATCCGCATCGTGACCGGGCTGGATCAGGCCATCGAACACATCAACCACTACGGCTCGCACCACAGCGACGCAATCATCTCCGACTCTCAGGCTCAGACCCGTCGTTTCATGGCCGAAGTCGATTCCAGTTCGGTGATGATCAACGCGCCGACCAGTTTTGCGGACGGCTTCGAATACGGCCTTGGTGCTGAAATCGGGATTTCCACCGACAAGATTCACGCGCGTGGCCCGGTCGGTCTTGAAGGCCTGACGTGCGAGAAGTACATCGTGGTGGGCGACGGTCGTCAGCTGCGCGGGCAGGGGCCTGCCTGACTTGGCCGACGTTCGGCAGCACGCAGGCAATGATGCGAACGCTGTGGCCGAGCCTGCCGGAGAAGGGGTTTCTGTCCCACGCACGCCGAGACGTATCGGGATGCTGGGCGGGACGTTCGATCCTGTGCACATCGGTCATT
Source organism: Pseudomonas salicis (assembly GCF_057128705.1). Classification (NCBI taxonomy): domain Bacteria; kingdom Pseudomonadati; phylum Pseudomonadota; class Gammaproteobacteria; order Pseudomonadales; family Pseudomonadaceae; genus Pseudomonas; species Pseudomonas salicis. Next base: position 116,889 of record NZ_JBSKHU010000010.1, on the reverse strand, counting down.
TGCGCGGCGCACTGGAAGTGGCCGCGTTGCTTGAACTCGATGAGTTACGCCTGACGCCCAGCGCCAGGCCGCCTCATCGCGACACGCCCAGTGTGTCGGCGCAGGACCGTCTCGCGATGGTCCAGAGTGCTGTCCAGGGCGTTTCGCCATTGACGGTGGATGACCGCGAACTGTTGCGGGACAAGCCGTCGTACACCATCGACACGCTGGAATCGATGCGCGCTGAACTGGCCGTCGATGATCAGCTGTTTTTGTTGCTGGGATGGGATGCCTTTTGCGGGCTGCCCACCTGGCATCGTTGGGAAGAGTTGCTGGAGCACTGCCATATCGTGGTGCTGCAACGCCCGGACGCCGACAGCGAGTCGCCGGACGCCATGCGTAACCTGCTGGCGGCGCGCGCAGTCAGTGACCCGAAAGCCCTGAAAGGGCCTGGCGGACACATTACATTCGTCTGGCAGACACCGCTTTCGGTGTCTGCCACCCAGATCCGCCACCTGCTGGCCAGCGGGAAGTCGGTACGTTTTCTGGTGCCAGACGCAGTACTGGCCTACATCGAGGCACACGGGCTGTACCGTGCGCCCAATTGAAACTGAATGAGTTTTTTATGACACAGCAAAAAATCACCCTTTCCGGCGAAACGCTGGTTGAACTGGCCAAGGCTGCGCTCGAAGACGTCAAGGCCCTGGACATCCTGGTCATCGACGTTAAGGACAAGCACAGCCTGACCGACTACATGGTGATCGCCACCGGTACGTCGAACCGTCAGATCAATGCGATGCTCGACAAGGTTCGCGAGAACGTCAAAGCCAAGGGCGCGCAGCCTCTGGGCGAAGAAGGCAAAGGCGAGAGTGACTGGGTGCTGCTCGACCTGGGCGACGTGATCGTACACATGATGACTGCCGCCGCTCGTCAGTTCTACGACCTGGAACGTCTATGGCAGGGTGCCGAGCAGAGCCGTGCCGCCAGCGCTGCACACCACAGCCCGGAGACGCCGCACGAGCACTTCGACAAGCTCAGCAAAGACCAGAATTAAGGGTTCGTTGTGCGCCTGCGTCTGATTGCTGTCGGTTCACGCATGCCCAAGTGGGTGGAAGAGGGTTGGCACGAATATGCCAAGCGTCTGCCATCCGAGCTGGCCCTTGAACTGGTAGAGATTCCGCTCAACACCCGAGGCAAGAACGCCGACGTGGCACGCCTGATCCGACAGGAAGGCGAGGCCATGCTGGCGAAGGTGCAACCGGGCGAGCGGATCGTCACGCTTGAGGTTCACGGCAAGCCGTGGAGCACCGAGCAGCTGGCAACGGAGCTTGATCGCTGGCGACTGGATTCGCGCACGGTCAACCTTATGGTGGGCGGTCCGGAAGGACTGGCGCCAGAGGTGTGCGCCCGCGCCGAGCAGCGTTGGTCGTTGTCGCCGTTGACGTTGCCGCACCCGTTGGTGCGCATCCTCATCGGTGAGCAGATTTATCGTGCCTGGACGGTATTGTCCGGTCACCCTTATCACAAGTAGCGCTGCTGCCTTCACTGTGAACACGCCCTAAATGTCTCAGCCGATTCGCCTGAAAGACCACGAAAAGGACGCACGCCTTGTGCGCAACCGGGTCGTGGTCGGTGCCGTGATCGTGATCGTGCTGATCTGCGTGCTGGTGGCGCGTCTGTATTTTCTGCAGGTCATTCAGTACGAGTACCACTCGACGCTGTCGGAAAACAACCGGGTGCATGTGCAGCCGATCCCGCCAAGCCGCGGGCTGATTTTCGACCGCAACGGCGTGGTCATCGCCGACAACCGGCCCAGCTTCAACCTGAGCATGACCCGCGAACGCTCTGGTGGTGAATGGGCCAAGGTGCTCGACACCATCGTTGAGGTGCTGGAGCTGACGCCGGATGACCGGATCATCTTCGAGAAACGCATGAAGCAGGGGCGTCGGCCGTTCGAGCCGGTGCCGATTCTGTTTGAGTTGACTGAAGAGCAGATCGCCCGCATCGCCGTGAATCAGTTCCGCCTGCCAGGCGTCGAGGTGGTGGCGCAATTGATGCGCCACTACCCACAGGGCGCGCACTTCGCGCATTCGGTCGGCTACATGGGCCGGATCAACGAGAAAGAGCTGAAAAGCCTCGATTCGGTGAATTACAGCGGCACCCACCACATGGGTAAGACCGGCATCGAACGTTTCTACGAGCCGGAGCTGCACGGTCAGGTCGGTTACGAGGAAGTCGAAACCAACGCCCGTGGCCGCGTGCTGCGCGTGCTGAAACGTACCGACCCGGTGCCAGGCAAAGACATCGTCCTGAGCCTCGACATTCAACTGCAGGAAGCCGCCGAAGCCGCATTGGCCGGACGTCGCGGTGCGGTCGTGGCGCTGGACCCGAACACTGGTGAAGTGCTGGCAATGGTCAGTCAGCCGAGTTTCGACCCGAATCTGTTCGTCACAGGCATCAGTTTCAAGGCCTATTCCGAACTGCGGGACTCGGTGGACCGTCCGCTGTTCAACCGTATCTTGCGCGGCCTGTACCCACCGGGTTCGACCATCAAGCCCGCCGTGGCGATTGCTGGCCTGGACTCCGGCGTCGTCACCGCCAGCACCCGGGTGTTCGACCCCGGCTACTACATGCTGCCGAACTACGATCACAAATACCGTAACTGGAACCGCACCGGTGACGGCTGGGTCGATCTGGACACCGCGATCATGCGGTCCAACGACACCTATTTTTATGACCTCGCCCACAAGGTCGGTATCGATCGGCTGTCTACTTACCTGAACAAGTTCGGCATCGGGCAAAAGGTCTCGCTGGACATGTTCGAGGAATCGCCGGGCCTGATGCCGTCCCGCGACTGGAAACGCATCACCCGTCGCCAGGCCTGGTTCCCGGGCGAGACGCTGATTCTCGGGATCGGTCAGGGCTACATGCAGGCCACCCCACTGCAACTGGCGCAGGCGACCGCACTGGTGGCGAACAAGGGCAAGTGGAACCGTCCACATTTGGCCAGGACCATTGAAGGCCAGAAGCCAGTGGATGAAAACCCGATGCCTGACATCGTGCTGCGCGACCCGTCCGACTGGGCGAAGGTCAATCACGGCATGCAACAGGTCATGCACGGTGCGCGCGGCACCGCACGCAAAGCTGCGATTGGTGCGCAATACCGCATTGCGGGCAAGAGCGGTACGGCCCAGGTCGTGGCCATTCGTCAGGGCGAAAAATACGACCGCTCGAAAGTGCAGGAGCGTCACCGCGACCACGCCTTGTTCGTGGGCTTTGCGCCTGCCGACAACCCGAAAATCGTTGTGGCGGTCATGATTGAAAACGGTGAATCCGGCTCCGGCGCCGCGGCTCCCGTGGTGCGACAGGTCATGGATGCCTGGCTGCTGGACCCGCAAGGTCGTCTGAAACCTGAATACGCCGCCAACACACAGCCTCCGGAGACCGCGGCCCGTGAAGAGTAATTTCGACCGCATCCTCTCCAGCGAAGACGTGATGCGCCGACGCGCCACGTTCTTGCAGAAAATCCATGTCGATGGCCCGCTGCTGATCCTGTTGCTCACGCTGGCGGCTGGCAGCCTGTTCGTCCTGTATTCCGCCAGCGGCAAGAGCTGGGACCTGTTGATCAAACAGACCACGTCGTTTGGTATCGGGCTGGTGTCGATGTTTGTCATTGCCCAACTAGAGCCGCGTTTCATGGCGCGCTGGGTGCCGATTGCCTACGTCCTCGGCGTGCTGTTGCTGGTGGCGGTGGACGTGATGGGCCACAACGCGATGGGCGCGACCCGCTGGATCAACATTCCGGGGGTGATTCGCTTCCAGCCGTCGGAATTCATGAAGATCATCATGCCGGCGACCATCGCCTGGTACCTCTCCAAGCGCACGCTGCCGCCGCACTTGAAGCACGTCGCCGTGAGCCTTGCGCTGATCGGCCTGCCGTTCATTCTGATCGTGCGCCAACCGGACCTCGGCACGTCGCTGCTGATTCTGGCGTCCGGGACGTTCGTGTTGTTCATGGCGGGCCTGCGCTGGCGCTGGATCATCGGCGTGATCGCGGCCGCCGTGCCAGTGGCCGTGGCGATGTGGTTCTTCTTCATGCACGACTACCAGAAGCAGCGAATCCTCACGTTCCTCGACCCGGAAAGCGACCCGCTGGGCACCGGCTGGAACATTATTCAGTCCAAAGCCGCCATCGGTTCGGGCGGCGTGTTCGGTAAAGGCTGGCTGCTCGGCACCCAGTCGCACCTGGACTTCCTGCCTGAAAGCCACACCGACTTCATCATCGCGGTACTGGGTGAAGAGTTCGGCCTGGTGGGGATCTGCGCGCTGCTGCTGATCTATCTGTTGCTGATCGGTCGCGGGCTGGTGATCACTGCGCAAGCGCAGACGCTCTACGGCAAGTTGCTCGCGGGCAGCTTGACCATGACGTTTTTTGTTTACGTTTTCGTCAACATCGGTATGGTCAGCGGTCTGCTGCCGGTCGTGGGGGTGCCGTTGCCCTTCATTAGTTACGGCGGAACTTCGCTGGTGACGCTGCTGTCAGCGTTTGGGGTTTTGATGTCGATCCATACCCACCGCAAGTGGATCGCTCAGGTTTGATTAAGGTGAACAACTCAATGCAAGTAGTGCGTGGCTGGGCTGCTCGATATGCGCCGCTGGTCGGTCTGATGGGCATCCTCGGGTCCGTGCAGGAATCGCTTGCCGGTGATTATGAAGGCTCGCCTCAGGTCGCCCAGTTCGTCAGCGACATGACCCGGGATTACGGGTTCGCGGGCGAGCAGTTGATCGAGGTGTTTCGCAACGTCGAACGTAAACAGTCGATTCTCGACGCGATCTCTCGGCCCGCCGAACGGGTGAAGCCGTGGAAGGATTACCGCCCGATGTTCCTCACCGAGGCGCGCATCGCACGGGGTGTGGATTTCTGGCGGCAGCATGAGGCGACCCTTGCACGCGCCGAGCAGGAATACGGCGTGCCAGCGCAGGTGATCGTGGCGATCATCGGTGTTGAAACGTTTTTTGGACGCAATACCGGAAATTATCGGGTGATCGATGCATTATCGACCCTGAGTTTCGATTACCCTCCGCGTGCTGACTTCTTTCGCAAAGAGCTGCGCGAGTACCTGTTGCTGTCGCGTGAGGAGCAGGTTGACCCGCTGACGCTCAAGGGCTCGTATGCCGGGGCAATGGGGTTGCCGCAGTTCATGCCAAGCAGTTTCCGGGCCTATGCGGTGGACTTCGACGGCGACGGCCATATAAACATCTGGAACGATCCGGATGATGCAATCGGCAGCGTCGCGAGTTACTTCAAGCGTCACGGCTGGGTCGCGGGTGAGCCGGTGGTCAGTCTGGCGACCGTGCGTGGTGACCGTGCCGATGAGGGGCTGAGCCCCGGAATCGAGCCGGTAAAGACCGTCGGGGAGTTGCGAGCCTTGGGGTGGGCGAGTCATGATGCGCTGCGCGATGATATGCCGGTCACGGCGTTTCGCCTCGAAGGCGACAAAGGCCCTGAATACTGGATGGGTTTGAAGAATTTTTACGCAATCACGCGTTACAACCGCAGCGTGATGTACGCCATGGCCGTGCATCAGCTGTCTGAACTGCTTGTTCAAGCTCGGGGCGTCAAGTAATGCGGTCATTGCCGATCAAACAACCATTGAAGCTGATGGCCTTCACGGCGCTGACATTGCTCGTCGTCAGTTGCTCCACCAGTCGACCGACGCAGCAAGGCAACATCATCCGCTCGCAGCCGGGACTGGACATCAACCGGGCACACAAAGATGGCGCTCCGTGGTGGGACGTCGACGTTTCGCGCATCCCCGATGCCGTGCCGACCCTGCACACTGGCCCTTATAAAGCCAACCCATACACCGTGCTCGGCAAAACGTATTTCCCGCTGACCGATTCCGCGAGCTACAGCCAGACCGGCACCGCGTCGTGGTATGGCACCAAGTTCCATGGCCAGAACACCGCCAACGGCGAAGTGTATGACCTGTACGGCATGAGCGCGGCGCACAAGACCTTGCCGCTGCCGAGCTACGTTCGCGTGACCAACCTGGACAACAATCGCACGGTGATCCTGCGGGTCAACGACCGTGGGCCGTTCTATTCAGACCGGATCATCGACCTGTCCTACGCCGCCGCCAAGAAACTCGGGTATGCCGAAATCGGCACGGCGCGCGTGAAAGTCGAAGGCATCGACCCCGCTCAATATTGGGCCCAGCGTGGCAAGCCTGCGCCGTTAATGCTGGATCAGCCGCAAGTTGCGATCAGCGGTCCGACCGCGAGGCCACAACCTGCTGCGCCGGTGATCACGGCATCGGCGGGTACCATCGAGCAATGGACGCCACCCCCGCAGCAGCACGCCGCACCCGTATCGCCTGTACCGATCGACGCAAAAAAAAACGCTTCCGGACAAGTGTCTGGGCTGTTTCTCCAAGTGGGAGCCTTCGCCAACCCGGACGCTGCGGAACTCCTGAGGTCGAAACTGAGCGGGATGGTTCGGGCCCCGGTTTTCGTGAGCTCGATAGCGCGCAATCAACAGACGCTCTATCGCGTGCGGATGGGACCGGTCGACACGCCGGGTGAAGCCCAGCAACTGCAGAACAGCGTCAGGTCGGCGAACCTGGGGTCGCCGAGTGTCGTGACGTCCGATCAGTAAAAAAAGATCGATGATTCGAACCTTGGCAATGAGGCCGGATCAGAACTTGCCCGACGGACGACTGGGCGTCGGAGAGAGCGTTGTCAGCAGCATTTCACGGGGGCATCTGTAGAATGTCACCTCGTTCGCCAGGGTAGCCTGGCATTACCGCTTTGCCCGCGAGGGCATGTTTGCCCATTAGCAATTTCGAGAGACGGATGAACATCACCACCTTTGCAAAACGCCTTTGCCTTTTAATCCCGCTTTTCACCGCGCCTGCCGTGTTTGCGGCAGAGCAGATGACGCCATCGGCACCGCAACTGGCGGCCAAGGCGTACGTGCTGATGGACGCCAACAGCGGTAACGTTCTGGTCGAGAACAACGGCGACCAGCGCCTGCCACCGGCCAGCCTGACCAAGCTGATGACCGCCTACATCGCGACTCTGGAAATCCGTCGCGGGCAAATCGGCGAAAACGATCCAGTGACCGTCAGCGAAAACGCCTGGCGCACCGGCGGTTCGCGGATGTTCATCAAGGTGGGTAGCCAGGTGACCGTCAGCGACCTGCTGCACGGCATCATCATCCAATCCGGTAACGACGCCAGCGTGGCCCTGTCCGAGCACATCGCGGGCAGCGAAGACGCGTTCGCCGACATGATGAACAAGACCGCTGGCGACCTGGGCATGGTCAACAGTCACTTCATGAACCCGACCGGCCTGCCGAACCCTGATCACTACGCCACCGCCCACGACATGGCGCTGCTGGCCCGTGCGATCATCCACGAAGACCCGGCTCACTATGCGATCTACTCACAGAAAGAGTTCTTCTGGAACGGCATCAAACAGCCAAACCGTAACTTGCTGCTGTGGCGCGACAAGACCGTTGACGGTCTGAAAACCGGCCACACCGAAGAAGCGGGCTACTGCATGGTGTCCTCGGCCGTTCGTGATGGTATGCGCCTGATCGCCGTGGTCTTCGGCACCAACAGCGAACAAGCCCGTGCCGCCGAAACCCAGAAGCTGCTGACCTACGGTTTCCGTTTCTTCGAAACCCAGACCTTCTACCAGAAGGGCACCGAACTGGCTCAAGCGCCGGTCTGGAAAGGCACCGAGCGTCAGATCAAGGCCGGCCTGGCTGACGATCTGTCCATGACCATGCCTAAAGGCGAGATGAAGAAACTCACCGCCAGCATGAGCATCAACCCGAAACTGGTTGCGCCTATCGCCAAGGGCGACGTGATCGGCCAGGTTGAAGTGAAACTGGAAGACAAGGTCGTGCGCACCGCTAATCTCATCGCCATGGACTCCGTTGAGGAAGGTGGTATCTTCCGCCGCCTGTGGGACAGCATTCGCATGTTCTTCTACAGTCTGTTCAACTGATCACGGGTTACTCACCGACTGACCGTTGACCCTATGCCCCCGCCGCTGATCGCGGTGGGGGACTGTCCGTTTTCCGGCTTACGAGGCCGTTACTGCCATGACAGATTCCGACGTTAAAGCACCAAAAATCGAATTTCCGTGTGCCGATTATCCGATCAAGATCATCTGCGATACCGGCGCGGGCAACAAAGACAAAGCCATCGAGATCGTTGGCAAACACGCCAACATCAACGATGAGCGTGTGGATGAGCGCCAGAGCAGCAACGGCAAGTACACCACCGTGCAGCTGCATATCCTCGCCACCGACCAGGATCAGCTCTACAACATCAACAGCGAGCTGCGGGCCACAGGTTTCGTGCACATGGTGCTGTGATGGGCGAGCGTCTGGGCTTTCGCGATCTCGGATTGATCGACTACGAGCCTACCTGGCAAGCCATGCAACGCTTCACGGACGGCCGCACTCGCGAGACGCCCGATGAAGTGTGGCTGGTCCAGCATCCCCCGGTTTTCACCCAGGGACAGTCTGGCAAGCCCGAGCATCTCCTCCTTCCGGGTGATATTCCGGTGGTACAGGTCGATCGCGGTGGCCAAGTGACTTATCATGGGCCCGGTCAACTGGTGGCGTATCTGCTGCTGGATGTGCGTCGCCTTGGGTTCGGCGTGCGCGAACTGGTCACCCGGATCGAGCACAGCCTGATCGAGCTGCTGGCCAGTTATGGCGTCACGGCAGCCGCCAAACCCGAAGCGCCGGGGGTCTATGTCGACGGGGCGAAGATTGCCTCTCTGGGCCTTCGTATCCGCAACGGTTGTTCCTTCCATGGTCTGGCGCTCAACGTCGACATGGATCTGGACCCGTTTAAACGGATTAATCCCTGCGGGTATGCGGGGCTGGCGATGACCCAGCTGCGTGAACAGGCAGGCCCGATTGAATTTGCCGAGGTTAGTGCCCGGCTGCGTGCGCAGCTCGTCAAACACCTCGACTACGCTGAGCAGACGACCCTAACGGGCGGAATCGATTGATATGACTACTGCGCATGAGACGGCCGATGCCGTGCAAACCCTGATCCCCACTGTGAACGTGGTCACACCTGAGCGTGCGGCGCGTCCGAAAGTTGAAGCGGGTGTAAAGCTGCGTGGCGCGGAAAAAGTGGCGCGCATCCCGGTGAAGATCATTCCTACGGTTGATCTGCCGAAGAAACCGGACTGGATTCGCGTCCGCATCCCGGTTTCTCCCGAGGTTGATCGCATCAAGGCCCTGCTGCGCAAACACAAGCTGCACAGCGTGTGCGAAGAGGCGTCCTGCCCGAACCTGGGCGAGTGCTTCTCCGGTGGCACCGCCACCTTCATGATCATGGGCGACATCTGCACCCGTCGCTGCCCGTTCTGCGACGTCGGCCATGGTCGTCCGAAAGCACTGGACGTGGACGAGCCGAAGAACCTGGCTGTTGCCATCGCTGACCTGAAACTCAAGTACGTCGTGATCACTTCGGTGGACCGTGATGACCTGCGTGACGGCGGCGCCCAGCACTTCGCCGACTGCATCCGTGAAATCCGCGAACTGTCGCCGAACGTGCAGTTGGAAACCCTGGTTCCGGATTACCGTGGTCGTATGGACATCGCGCTGGAAATCACCGCAGCGACGCCGCCAGACGTGTTCAACCACAACCTGGAAACCGTGCCGCGTCTTTACAAGGCCGCGCGTCCGGGTTCGGACTACCAATGGTCGCTGACCCTGCTCAAGCGCTTCAAGGAAATGGTCCCGCACGTTCCGACCAAATCCGGCCTGATGCTGGGCCTGGGCGAAACCGACGAAGAAGTGATCGAAGTGATGCAGCGCATGCGCGAGCACAACATCGACATGCTGACTCTGGGCCAGTACTTGCAACCGTCCCGTAACCACCTGCCGGTTCAGCGCTTCGTCCACCCGGACACCTTCGCCTGGTTCGCCGAGGAAGGTTACAAGATGGGCTTCAAGAATGTCGCTTCGGGGCCGCTGGTGCGTTCCTCGTACCACGCTGACGAACAGGCCAAGCTGACCAAGTCGTTGCTGACCGCGGGCTGATTTTTCTCGGTATTGCACGCAATAGAAAAGGGCCGGATATCGCTATCCGGCCCTTTTTTTGCGCGTGTTGTATGGAACGCCGCTGCCATCTTGTAGGAGCGTGGCTTGTCCCGCGATCTGACGCGAAGCAGCAGTGAATCCGCTTGACGCGCGATATCAGGAAAACCGAGTGATCGATGCTTCGACGACTCCGTCGCCGATCGCGGGACAAGCCGCGCTCCTACAGGCCCATGCTTTCCTTATGGCTTACGCAAACTCTCCAACAACTCCTGCGTCGGGTAACCGTCCGCTGGCCAGCCAAATGACTGCTGGGCGCTACGAATGGCTTTGCGGGTATTGGCGCCAATGATGCCGTCCGGCGCGCCTGCGTCGTATTGGCGGGCCGAGAGCAGGGTTTGCAGTTCAATGCGCTCAGTGCGGCTCAGAGGACGATCTCCGCGCGGCCACTGGCCAATCACATAACCGCCGCCCGTGAATCGCTCAGACAACAGCCCAATGCCCAGCCCGTAGGACGACGAGTTGTTGTACTTGAGGATCGCCCGAAAGTTATCCATCACCAGAAATGCCGGGCCTTTATAGCCCGCAGGCAGCAAGAGTGCCGCCTGCTGTTGCAGCAGGTTGGCGGGGAGGGGGGCGCCGTTGGGCAGCTTCAGACCCAACTGCTGCCACTCGGCGATGGTTTTGCGGGTAGACGCATCGGCCATGGCGTAGTCGAAGCCTTGCCGCAGTTGCACCTCGAAACCCCAAGGCTGGCCTTTCTGCCAACCTGAGCTTTGCAGATAGTGCGCAGTAGAGGCCAAGGCATCGGCGGGCGAATTCCAGATGTCGCGTCGGCCATCGCCGTCGAAGTCCACGGCATGGGTGTTGTACGTCGTGGGAATGAACTGCGTCTGCCCCATCGCCCCGGCCCAGGAGCCGAGCATGTTTGGTGCATCGATGTCGCCGTGCTGAATGATTTGCAGCGCGGCGATCAGTTGATCCTGCGCGAACTGAGGACGGCGTCCTTCATAGGCCAGCGTCGCCAGCGAGCGGATCACCGATTGGGTGCCCTGGAACTGGCCGAAGCTGCTTTCCATGCCCCATACGGCGATCAGTGCCTGACGATCAACGCCATAACGCTGCTCGATGGCGCTCAGCACGTCAGCGTACTGCGCGAGCAAGGCCTGGCCCTTGCGCACACGCACAGCCGATATGGCGCCGTCGAGGTATTCCCAGACCGGGCGCGTGAATTCAGGTTGGCTGCGATCGGCTTTGACCACGCTCATGTCCGGCGTCACGCCCGCGAAGGCACTGTCGAAGACGTCCGGGCGAATGCCCGCGCTCAACGCCTGATTGCGAAACATGGATTGCCATTCGGCGAAGCTCATGGCCGGCTGGATTTCAAAATTGGTGTCGTCGGGAGCGGCCACAGCGCTGGAAGGCGTGGGCGCGGCTTTCGCGACGTTCAGAGGGGCGGCTTGAAGCGGGGTGGCGACGGCAGCGGTGGGTTGCTCCGCACAGGCGACCAGTACGAAGAGGCTGGAGGCGGCGATCAATTGGCGGACATGCCAACGACGGGGAAAACTAAAGGGCATTCTGGGGTCCACAGGGATAAACCGTAAGGTGCAGACCTTACCATGTCGGCCCTGTCGGCGGGGCGCCGGTCAGTCACCTGAAATGTTTCAAGCTGCCATAACGGAAGAAGCCTCCCAATCTCTCGACTGGAAGGCTTCGCGGCGGTAGCTGCCTTTGCCCTTGGTGGGTTGTTCCTGACGGCTGCGGAACAGGGGCTGGGCAATGATGGATTTGGCCTTGTTCGGCCGCTTTTTGGCTTTTCTCATGGCGATACTCTCTTTGAGTGGTGGGTGGAGCGGCGGGGATGATCGGGCAGATTGGCGCACAGGTCTAATTGATCTGTCCTATGAATGCTTAGTCCCGAGCTATGGAAATCCCCGTGGGAGCGAATTCATTCGCGAAAAATCCGACGGCCGACAGAAATGCGTGGGTGGTAACGACGTCTCGCGATTGAGTTCGCTCCCACAGCTCGTCGGTGTTGCCCTGTGAGATCTATTCCGACGGCAACGCCAATCGCTGGCCTGCCATCTGGATCGACAATCGGCTGAGGCTGTTCCACACCGAACCCTGTGCCTGACCCTTGATCTGCGCGTCGATGTGTTGAGCGTCCATCAACAGCTGTGCCCAGCGTCGGGCGGAGTGGCGTTGCAGAGCTTTGCTCATCAGCGGTTTGCGCTTGTCCCAAATAGGCGGGCGGGCCTGGCTGAAGGCTTTGTCCAGCGGCACGCCCTGGCTGAACTGCAACGCCAGATTCGCCAGCACCCGCAGCTCCCGAGACAATGCCCAGAGAATCACCGGCGGCTCCACGCCTTCCCCGCGCAGGCCTTCCAGCATGCGCAGCGCGTGAGACGCTTCGCCATTGAGGATCGCGTCGGTCAGCCCAAACACGTCGAAACGCGCACTGTCCGCCACGGCTGCCTGCACGGTTTCGACGGTAATCTGGCCTTGCTCGGCCATCAGTTTGAGCTTTTCGATTTCTTGAGCGGCCGCCAGAAGGTTGCCTTCCACGCGAGCAGCGATCAGCTCCACCGCGTCGGGGCTGGCGGCCAGCCCGGCCTGCGCCAGACGCTGTCGAATCCATTGTGGCAACTGGCTGGCGTCCACCGGCCAGATTTGCACGAACTGGGTTTGCGGTCCCTCGACCAGCGCTTTGCCCCATTTGGTCTTCTGCGCAGCACCGTCCAGCTTGGGGAGGCTGATCAGCAGCAAGGTATCTTCAGCCGGACGACCGCAGTATTCCAGCAACGCGGCGGCGCCTTTGTCCCCCGGTTTACCGGATGGCAGGCGCAGCTCCAGCAGACGACGTTCGGCGAACAGCGACATGCTGGCCCCGGCTTGCAGCAGGGTGCCCCAATCGAAGCTTGAGTCGGCACTGAAAACCTGACGCTCATCAAAACCCTGCTGACGGGCAGCGGATCGGATGGCGTCGCACGCTTCCTGACATTGCAGCGGGTCATCGCCGCTGACGATGTAGACAGGCGATAACGCACCTTGAAGGTGTTTGGAGAGCTGGGCGGGGGCGAGTTTCATGGGTCAGAAAAGATCAGGGCCGGCGAACCGGCCCTGATGCCATCACTTGGACGGGATTTCGATCGGAGACTGTTGAGGCGTCTCGTCGCGAACACGTTGAGCGGCGGCTTCGGCATCGGCCTGGGCACGAGCGGCGGCGTCAGCCTTGGCTTGCAGTTCGTCCAGACGCTGCGGCGACAGCTGCTGCAGGCGGGCAATCAACTTCTGCACCAGGTCGCTGCGCATTTCCTTGCGGATCTGCTCGGCTTCCTGGTCGGAACCGATCAGGTTGTTGCCGTCATGCACGTAGGTCTTGGTGGACTGTACGTTGTCATCGAGCAGCAGCACGTTCTTGGTGCCGTGGATTTCGTATTTCACCACGGTGGTCAGCTCATACTCGGCCGAGTTGCCGGAACCTGCGTAACTCGCGGTGCGCTGAGTCTCGTCTTCACGGGCCAGGAACAGCTTGTATTGAGCACCGGTGTAAACGTGCACGCCGCTGTTGGTCAGGGTGTTTTTCAACTCAGTGACAACCTGGCCGTAGACGTCGCGGGCGCTAACGTCCAGCTCCTTGATCGACAAGGCGTTGGTGCCAGTGCCGCGCAGCTGGAAACCGCAGGCGCTCAGCAATACCGCGAGGCCCATTACCAGCAGATTGCGTTTGATCATCTTGTTGCTCCCCTTGAATCCGTTTGAGCCCGAAGTGCGGGCTCTGGAAGTGTGTTGGGCGCCTGACCGTGTCAGGCGCCTGATCCAATCAGCTGGCGACGATGTTCACCAGTTTGCCGGGTACGACGATCACTTTGCGAATCGTCAGACCGTCGATGAAGCGCAGCACGTTTTCGTTGGTCCGTGCAGCGGCTTCGACGTCCTCGCGACTGGCACTGGCAGGCATTTCGATCTGACCGCGCAGCTTGCCGTTGACCTGTACCACCAGTTGCAGCGTGTCCTGCACCAGAGCGGACTCATCCACCACTGGCCAGCCCGCGTCGATCACAGGATCAGCGTGACCCAGCGCGTTCCACAGTTCATGGCTGATGTGCGGCGTGATCGGGGCGAGCAACAGGGCGACGGTTTCCAGACCCTCCTGCAACAGCGCACGATCCTGTTCCGACGCCTGCGGTGCTTTTTCCAGCACGTTCATCAGCGTCATTACCTGAGCAATGGCGGTGTTGAATTTGTGGTGCTGACCAACATCCTGACCGGCTTGCTTGATGGCCAGGTGGATGGCACGGCGCACGGCTTTTTGATCGTCGCTCAGTGTTGTTTTGTCCAGCGCGCCCGGCAGGCCAGCGGTGACGTGGGCCTGGCCCAGACGCCATACGCGCTTGAGGAAACGGTGCGAACCTTCGACGCCGGAGTCGGACCATTCCAGGCTCATGTCAGGCGGCGAGGCGAACATCATGAACAGACGGCAGGTGTCGGCGCCGTACTGATCGATCATCGATTGCGGGTCAACGCCGTTGTTCTTCGACTTGGCCATTTTTTCGATGCCGCCGATTTCCACCGGCAGGCCATCGGCGATCAGCTTGGCGCCGATGATCTTGGCCTTGGTGTCGCGTTCGAATTCGACGTCAGCCGGGTTGAACCAGGTTTTGCTGCCGTTGGCTTCGAGACGGTAGAACGTCTCGGCAACGACCATGCCCTGGGTCAGCAGATTCTTGAACGGTTCGTTGGAACTGACCAGACCTTCGTCGCGCATCAGTTTGTGGAAGAAGCGCGCGTACAGCAGGTGCAGGATCGCGTGTTCGATACCGCCGATGTATTGATCGACCGGCAGCCAGTGGTTCGCGGCTTTCGGATCGACCATGCCGCCTTCGTAGTGAGGGGAGGCGTAGCGGGCGAAGTACCACGACGACTCTACGAAGGTGTCCATGGTGTCGGTTTCACGCTTGGCCGGTGCGCCGCATTTCGGGCAGATGCACTCGTAGAATTCAGGCATGCGCGCCAGTGGCGAACCTGCGCCATCCGGTACGACGTCTTCTGGCAACTTGACGGGCAACTGGTCTTCAGGGACCGGCACGTCGCCGCAGGTGTCGCAGTGGATGATCGGGATCGGGCAGCCCCAATAGCGCTGACGGCTGATACCCCAGTCGCGCAAGCGGAACTGAGTGCGCGACTTGCCGAGTTCTTTCTTGGCGAGGGCGGCTTCGATGGCGTCGAAGGCGCCGGCGAAGTCCAGACCGTCGAACTCGCCGGAATTGATCAGCACGCCGTGCTCGTTGTACGCGTCCTGCCAAGGCGCCGGGGTTTGATCACCCGCGCTGGTGCGCACCACCGGTTTGACCGGCAGGTTGTATTTGGTGGCGAATTCGAAATCGCGCTCGTCGTGAGCCGGAACAGCCATGACCGCGCCGTCGCCGTAGTGCATCAGCACGTAGTTGGCGACCCACACTGGCAGCTTCTCGCCGGTCAGTGGGTGCTCGACGAACAGAGAAGTCGGCAGGCCTTTCTTTTCCTGCGTGGCGACGTCAGCTTCCGCGACGCTGCCGCTTTTGCATTCGTGGATGAAGGCTTGCAGCTCAGGATTGTTCTGCGAAGCCAGGGTCGCCAGCGGGTGCTCGGCGGCCACGGCCACGTAGGTCGCGCCCATCAGGGTGTCGGCGCGGGTGGTGAAGACTTTCAGGGCACCGGCTTCGCCGATGGAGGCCTGGTCGTACGGGAACTGCACTTCCATGCCGCGGGATTTGCCGATCCAGTTGCGCTGCATGGTCTTGACCTGTTCAGGCCAGCCCGGCAACTCGTCGAGGCTCTCCAGCAGTTCATCGGCGTAGGCCGTGATCTTGAAGTAGTACATTGGGATTTCGCGCTTTTCGATCACCGCGCCCGAACGCCAGCCGCGGCCGTCGATCACTTGCTCGTTGGCCAGAACGGTCTGATCGACCGGGTCCCAGTTCACGGTGCCGTTCTTGCGGTAGATCACGCCTTTTTCGAACAGGCGCGTGAACAGCCATTGTTCCCAGCGGTAGTAATCAGGCTTGCAGGTGGTGACTTCGCGGGACCAGTCGATCGCCAGACCGAGGCTCTTGAGCTGGGTCTTCATGTAGGCGATGTTTTCGTAGGTCCACTTGGCCGGTGCGACGTTGTTCTTCATCGCGGCGTTTTCTGCCGGCATGCCGAACGCATCCCAACCCATCGGCTGCAGCACGTTCTTGCCCTGCATGCGCTGATAGCGGGCGATCACGTCACCGATGGTGTAGTTGCGCACGTGCCCCATGTGTAGCTTGCCGCTAGGGTAAGGGAACATCGACAGGCAGTAGTACGTGTCCTTGCCTGGCTGTTCACTGACTTCAAAAGACTTTTGCTCTTCCCAGAAGGTCTGGGCGGCGGCTTCGATTTCGCGGGGCTGATAGAGTTCGTGCATGGCTACTTTTGACTAGAGATTGGTGACCCTTGACCGCTTCGCTGCCGTCCCGGACTGGAGGGGCGTCACGTGTCAGGCTGTGCCTTTGCCAACGCGACGGGTTCGAACCCGGAGGAGCGGAAGTGGAATAACAGGAAGCGCCGTAGCATACATGAGGGCAGACTATCGAGGGAAACCTTTGATTGCATGCGCGAGGCCCTCCAACCCCCGTCATTCGCCGTTGGTCGCGGCATCGCGCCGGTTTTTGCAGTGCCGCTAAGCTCATTGTCGAGGGTATGTGTTTATCTTCAGTGAGGTGAACGGATGGCAGAGCTGCGGCACCAAGTAGAGAAACCTGATCTGTATGACCGTTTGATTGATCGTCTGGGGCTGGCCCTGGACATGGCGAAAACAGCAGTCCGGCTTCGCAACGAGTACCCCACCGAACTGGAACTCCGTGGTTTGAGTCAGGCTGAGTTTCAGTTGATCGAGGCCTATCTGGATCGCAAGGACGTCGTTGTAAGAGAGGAATCACCGAACATCAAGAAAGGGAGTCTCAGCAGTTCCCGGGAGCCTTCGGAGTCGGCCCGCGGCCCGCAACTTTCAACCAATGTCATCTGGTTGAAGGACCAGCGTCGCGCCAAGGTGTCGGCAAAGTTGAGTCGCTACAGTTCCAGCAAACATTTCAAGCGGTAACGTTTACGGGTCCCAATCCCGTCTGATTAAGCATTGTTGCTTAGCGTCAATCCTTCTAGGCTTCGGGCATCTTCTGGAGATGCCCGATGCCTTTTCGTTACGCCATCAAGAACCTGCTCCTGCCGCCCGGCATCTTTCTGCTGCTCCTCTTATTCGCCTGGTGGTTGAGAACGGCTCGACCGCGTCTGGCACGAGCGCTGTTTGTGATCGGCTTCGTTGGACTGCTGTTGACCAGTCTCCCGGTGGTAGTGGAGTGGTCGGCCAAAGGCATCGAACGCATTCCGCCCCTGCAACAGGACCAGTGGGCAACCCTCGCCCAGCACGCCGACGCTATCGTGGTGCTCGGTTCCGGCCGTGAGCGCAACGACCCCAGTTGGGGCAGTGACATCCCGACGGGAACGGCCCTTGAACGGATGCGGTATGCGGCGCGTTTGTCCAAGGCCTCTGGCCTGCCGATTTTGACCACGGGCGGGTTGCATTACGGCGAGCCGCCAAGTGAAGCGGCGATCATGGCCGATTCGTTGCGCGACGATTTTGGAGTGACCGTCCGCTGGCAAGAAGGCGAAAGTCGGACCACTTGGGAAAACGCGACGATGACGGCGGCCGTGTTGCAGCCCTTGGGGATCAAACGAGTGGTCGTGGTGACGCAGGCCTGGCACATGCCGCGTTCGGTCTGGAGCTTTGAAAAGGCCGGTTTTGCGGTCGTGCCCGCGCCTGTCGGCTTTTTGAGCACGGACAACGCCAGACCGTTTGCTGGCTGGCTGCCGGAGTCCAAAGCCGTGTGGCAGATGGGGCAGTTGATCAATGAAGCGGCGGGGTTGGTGGGGTATCGGGTGTTTTATCGGTGATTTGGCGGGCTCTGCATTTCCCTGTGGGAGCGAATTCATTCGCGAGAGGCCGGTAAATCCAACATATCTCCATTGGATGTACCACCGCATCGCGAATGAATTCGCTCCCACAGGGGGCGTGTTTCAGCAGATCCTGCATCAAACCGTCTTGGAAATCCGGCTCGCGAGCAGTGCCCAGCCAATCAACAACACCGACAAAATGATCAGTGGCCACGAACGCCAGTGCAGGTACGGCGTCAGGTTGTGCATCGGCGTGACTTCGCCGTACATCACCGCCCGTTCGAACTGCGGCACGGTGGTGGTGATCTTGCCGAACGGGTCGATCAGTGCGCTTTTGCCATTGTTGGTGGCGCGGATCATCCAGCGACCGGCCTCCAGCGCGCGCATCTGCGCCATTTGCAAATGCTGCAGCGGACCGATGGACGTGCCGAACCACGTGTCGTTGCTCACCGTCAGCAGCAGATCGCTCTGGGCGGAAAGGCTGGCTGCGAATTCGGGGTAGACGACCTCGTAACAAATGAACGGCGCGATCTGGTAACCCTTGGCCTGCAACAATGCCTGTTCGGCCGGGCCGCGTGCAAAGTCGGACATCGGCAGGTCGAAGAACGTGATCAGCCCGCGCAGCAGGTCTTGCAATGGCACGTACTCACCGAACGGCACCAGTTTCTGTTTCAGGTAGGTGCCGTCGCCTTCGCCGGTGACGGTGATGGCGTTGTAATAACGGAATTCACCACGCCCGCCTTTCTGCCGCAGCGGCACGCCTGTGATCAGTGCTGAGTCCCGATCTGCAGCAAACTTGCCCATCATCGTCAGGTAGCCCTCGACGGACTCCTTGAGCACCGGCACAGCGGTTTCCGGCCAAACGATCAGGTCGGCTTTTTGGGACGTGAACGTCATGTCGCGGTAAAGGGCCAACTGAGCGTTCAGCGCAGCCGGGTCCCATTTCATGCTTTGTTCGACGTTCCCCTGCATCGCGGCAACTTTCAACGGCGCGCCTGAAGGTTCGGTCCAGGCATGGCTTTTCAGCGCCAGACCCACCACCCAAGGCGCCAGCAGCAGAGCGATGCCAGCAGCGAAGAAGCTTTTGCGTGCACGCAGTCGAGGCAGGTTGCACAGCAGGGCAGCGGTCAGCGCGAGGCTGAACGAAATCAGCCACATGCCCCCCAATGGCGCCAGACCTTTCAGCGGGCCATCGAGCTGGCTGTAACCGGAGTAAAGCCAAGGAAAGCCTGTGAGGAACCAGCCGCGAAACATTTCCTGACCGAACCACAGCGCAGCGAACGCCAGCGCATCGGCCAAAGGCGCTTCGTTGCGGCGAATCCAGCGAGCCCAGAGCCAGGCGGGCAGGGCGAAGAAGAAGGCGACAGAAGCGCAGAACAGCACCATCAGGAACCCGGCAAGCCAGACCGGCGCTTCGCCGTACGTATGAATGCTGACGTAGATCCAGCTGGTGCCGCCGCCAAACAGGCCAAACCCGTACGACCAGCCCCGCCACAACGCTTGGCGAGGTGTCAGGTCGCGCAACCCGAGGTAGAAAACCACCAGCGCGACAATCGCCAGCGGCCAGATATCGAACGGCGCCAGGGCCAGGGTGACAAGTGCGCCAGCAGCCACGGCCAGCAGGTTACCGGGCCAGCCGGGGCGGGTGATCCAGCGCATTTACATTCCTTATGACAAACGGATACGACGTTACGAGCGCGAAATCGGACTCAGGCGCAGCAGGTGAATCCGGCGGCTGTCCGCATTCAGGATGCGGAAACGATACGCGCCGATTTCGGTGATTTCATTACGCTTTGGCAGGTGCCCGAACGCGTTCATCACCAGACCGCCGACCGTGTCGAATTCATCGTCAGAGAACTCGCTGTCGAAAAACTCGTTAAAGCTGTCGATGGGAGTGAGCGCCTTGACCAGGAAGTCGCCGCTGGGCAGCGGTTTGATGTAGCTGTCTTCCTCGACGTCGTGCTCGTCTTCGATGTCGCCGACGATCTGTTCCAGCACGTCTTCGATGGTCACCAGACCCGCCACGCCGCCGTATTCGTCGATGACGATGGCCATGTGGTTGTGGTTGGCGCGGAATTCACGCAGCAGCACGTTGAGGCGCTTGGATTCCGGCACGAAGGTCGCCGGACGCAGCAGGCTCTTGATGTCGCCGACGTCGCCGTTTTCCTTGAGGATCAAGGGCAGCAGGTCTTTCGCCAGCAATACGCCGAGGACGTCGTCGTGGCTTTCGCCAATCACCGGGTAGCGAGAGTGGGCGGAATCGATCACTGCCGGGAGCAGCTCGCGAAGGCTCTGGCTGGCCTTGATGCTGACCATCTGAGAGCGCGGGACCATGATGTCCCGGACCTGGAGGTCAGCCACCTGAATGGCGCCTTCGGCGATGGCCAGCGCTTCGCTGTCCAGCAATTTGTTCTGATGGGCTTCGCGCAGCAGCTCTAACAGCTCCTGGCGGTTCTTCGGCTCATGGGCAAATGCCTGGGTCAGTTTGCCCAACCATGACTTTTGCCCGTTGCTCGATCGGTCTTCGCTCATAGCCCTTACTCGTGGTCCTTGCCTGGTGTTTCTGTAGGTGGTGTGTCGACGATTTCGTCGTCGGCGTAGGGATCGGGATAGCCCAACTCTGCAAGCAACTCCCGTTCCAGTGCTTCCATTTCTTCGGCTTCGTCATCGTCGATGTGATCGTAGCCCAACAAATGCAGACAACCATGAATGGTGAGGTGCGCCCAGTGTGCGTCCAGCGCCTTGCCCTGTTCGGCAGCCTCGCGCGTCACGACCGGCACGCAGATCACCAGGTCACCCAGCAATGGAATGTCGAGGAGTTCGTCAGGCACGTCCGCAGGAAAGGACAGCACGTTGGTGGCGTAGTCTTTGTGACGCCAGGTATGGTTCAGTTCCCGCCCTTCAGCCTCGTCGACCAGGCGAATGGTCATTTCCGAGTCGGCGACGCGCTGGCGCAGGCCCATCTCACACCAAAGGCGGAACTGGGCTTCGCTGGGGGCGCTGGCTTCACTCGCGACTTGCAGATCCAGCTCAAGCATCGCGGCGGTATTCCCGAGGGGCATTTTGCTCGTTGCGCTCTTCGAAGCGCTCGTAGGCTTCGACGATGCGCTGCACCAATGGATGGCGCACGACGTCCTTGGGCTTGAAGTGGGTGAAGCTGATGCCCGGCACGTCCTTGAGCACTTCAATGACGTGATTCAGCCCGGATTTCGTGCCTTTCGGCAGGTCGATCTGGGTGATGTCACCGGTGATCACGGCGGTGGAGCCAAAGCCAATACGGGTCAGGAACATCTTCATCTGCTCGACGGTGGTGTTCTGACTCTCGTCGAGAATGATGAAGCTGTTATTAAGGGTGCGTCCGCGCATGTAGGCCAGCGGTGCAACTTCGATCACTTGCTTTTCGATCAGCTTGGCCACGTACTCAAAGCCCAGCATCTCGTAAAGCGCGTCGTAGAGCGGTCGCAGGTACGGGTCGATCTTCTGCGCCAGATCGCCGGGCAGGAAACCGAGCTTTTCGCCTGCTTCAACCGCCGGACGCACCAGCAGGATGCGGCGAATCTGCTCACGTTCCAACGCGTCGACGGCCGCAGCCACGGCAAGGTAGGTCTTGCCGGTACCGGCCGGGCCGATGCCGAAGTTGATGTCGTTGGCGAGGATTTCCTTCACGTACCGCTGCTGATTCAAGCCGCGTGGGCGAATCATGCCTTTCTTGGTACGCAGGGCTACGCCGACTTCTGCAGCAGGGTGGTTGTCCAGCTCTTCGACGCCGGATTCCTGCAGGAACAGATGAACCATGTCCGGGGACAGCTCGGTACTTTTGGTTTCCCGATACAGTCGGCGTAACAGGTTTTCTGCCGAAGTGGTCTGTTTGCGCTCGCCGATCATCTCGAACTGGCCTCCGCGATTGCGGATTTCGATGTCCAGGCGCTGTTCGATCAGGCGCAAGTGCTCGTCGAATTGCCCGCACAGATTGGCGAAGCGGTGGGCCTCGATAGGTTCGAGGCTGAAACGATGTGGTTCGATAGGTGCGTTCAAAGTGGTTTTTAGCCGCCCGACGGCAATAAAGGTGAAATGAAGGATAACCCCTGTGGGCAGTGTCCGAAAGGGCTCACTTACTAATGGTTGAGTCGGCAGCCGCCATAACCTCGGTAGGAGTGAGCTTGCTCGCGATTGCCGGCTGTCAGACACGGGCATGGTGGCTGAAGAAACGCAATCGCGAGCAAGCTCACTCCTACAGGGTTCGTGCGTCGGTTCTGTAGCAGTCCGGCTTGCCGGCGGTGGCGGATTCAAAATCGTCACCGCCGGCAAGCCGGGCTGCTACGGAAGGGTTCGATGCAGCGTTAGATGAGGGCGTCTGGCCTTACTGCAACAACGACCCCCGCAGCGAGTGCGGTTGCGCGCTGTCGATGTAGACGTCGGCGAATTGCCCGATCAGCTTGGGGTTGTCGCAGCGGAAGTTGACGATGCGGTTGTTCTCGGTGCGCCCTTGCAGTTCGCCGGGGTCTTTCTTCGAATAGTCGGTGACCAGAATGCGCTGGACAGTGCCCGCCATTTTGCGGCTGATCTCGAAGCCCTGACGGTTGATCAGGTCCTGCAACTGCTTGAGGCGCTCTTTCTTGGTTTCTTCCGAGGTGTCATCGGCCAGATCCGCTGCCGGGGTGCCAGGGCGCGAGCTGTAGACGAACGAGTAGGAGAAGTCCATGCCGACGTCTTCTACCAGCTTCATGGTCTGCAAATGATCTTTTTCGGTCTCGCCGGGAAAGCCGACGATGAAGTCCGAGCTGATGCAGATGTCCGGCACCGCTGCACGCAGCTTGCGCAAACGGGATTTGTACTCAAGCACGGTGTGGTTGCGCTTCATCGCCGCCAGAATGCGGTCTGAACCCGACTGGACCGGCAAATGCAGATGTTTGACCAGCTCCGGCACGTCGGCGTGGGCCTGAATCAGGCTGTCGGAAAACTCCAGCGGATGCGACGTGGTGTAGCGAATGCGGTCGATGCCGTCGATGGCCGCTACCACGCGGATCAGTTCGGCGAGGTCAGCCACGCGACCGTCGTGGGTCGTGCCGCGATAGCCGTTGACGTTCTGGCCGAGCAGCGTCACTTCACGCACGCCGTTTTCGGCGAGGTGGAAGACCTCGGTGATCACGTCATCGAAGGGCCGACTGACTTCTTCACCCCGCGTGTAAGGCACCACGCAGAACGTGCAGTATTTGCTGCAGCCTTCCATGACCGAGACATAAGCGCTCGGGCCATCGACGCGAGGCTCGGGCAAATGGTCGAATTTTTCGATTTCCGGAAACGACACATCCACCTGCGGCAAGCGGGTGATGCGTGCGGCGTCGATCATGTCCGGCAGGCGGTGCAGGGTCTGGGGGCCGAACACGACATCGACGTACGGTGCCCGATCACGAATCGCCGCACCTTCCTGACTGGCGACGCAACCACCGACGGCGATCACCATCTCCGGGTTGGCAAGCTTCAGCTCGCGCCAGCGGCCAAGCTGGGAGTAGACGCGGTCCTGCGCCCGCTCGCGGATGGAGCAAGTGTTGAGCAGGATGACGTCGGCGTCTTCCGCGCGGGCGGTGACTTCCAGCGCTTGATGTTCGCCCAGCAGATCGACCATGCGCGAGCTGTCGTACTCGTTCATCTGGCAGCCGTGGGTTTCGATATAAAGCTTCTTGGCCATGCGGGTTCGGATTCATCAGGTGATTCGAAGAACCGCGCATTATAGGGACCCTGGCCTCGGGTTCCTAGCGTTGCCTAACCAGCGGCATGCTATAGTTCGCGCCCTTTTCAAAACACCGATCATTGCCTGCCTGTTATGACCAAACGCGAAGCTCCAATCTATAAGGTGATTTTTCTCAACCAGGGCCAGGTGTACGAGATGTACGCCAAGCAGATCTATCAAAGCGATCTGTGGGGGTTTCTTGAGGTTGAGGAATTCGTCTTCGGTGAGCGCACGACCGTGGTGGTAGACCCCAGCGAAGAGAAGTTGAAGCAGCAGTTCGACGGAGTGGTACGCAGCTTCGTGCCGATGCATTCGATCGTGCGTATCGATGAAGTCGAGCGGATGGGCACGGCGAAGATCAGTGAGGCGCGTCAGACTGGCAATGTCATGCCGTTCCCAATGCCGATGCCGGACAAATAAGGTCCGGCGACTCGATCAGGGTTTGCTGGTATCCGGGAAGGGCGCGAATGGCGTGCGCCCTTCGGCGGTTTGCAGCTCCAGAAGATACTTGCGGAAGATTTGCCCCAGCACTTGAGTCGCGACTTCCAGATCTTCCTTTTTCATTTGCCCCGAAACTTCGTCGGCCTGGTCGAGCGCATCTTCCGAGCCGTTGACCGCCGCCATCTTCAGGACGATATAAGCCTGAATGTTATTGGCTTGCACACCCTCACCACGGAAGAACATCAGGCCCAATTGATACTGCGCCTGCGCATGGCCCTGCAATGAGGCCTGTTCGAAGTAGTTGAGTGCCTGAGTGAGGTCGCGCGGCGTGTTCTTGCCGTCGTAATAGAACTGTCCCAACTCGTATTGCGCCTGCGCATCCCCGCCTTTGGCCGCCTGCTGACACGCCGACAAGGCGGCTGGCAGGTTGTCTGGCTGGGTATTCAGGGTGCAGCGACCCACCGCTGGTATTAACAACGAGTTGCCACCTGCATTCGCCAGCAGGGGATGAAGAAGCAACAGGCAGCCCAATGCAAGGGTGCGGCCGGTGCGATTCATGGAAGTCGACTTACCTCTGAAAAAGGTGCGGGCATGCCCGTCCAGCTAAACGTGCTGGCTGCGCATTATGAAATAAGCGGGGCCTACCTTACAAAGTCTTTACTGATTTTCTGCTGCACGGGCTTGATTCGCCTGTATTCAGGGGGCTCGAAGCGCCGCATACAACTAACGTTTAAACAAAATAGCCGAATAACACCGTCAATCAACCGTGGGAGCGGGCAAGCGCGCTCCCACAGGATGTCGTGTTACTTCAACTGCGCGAAGGCTTTTTCGGCTGCGTCGAGAGTCAGTTGCAGCTCCGCGTCGCCGTGGGCAATGGAGGTGAAGCCGGCTTCGAAGGCGCTCGGCGCCAGATACACGCCGCCTTCCAGCATCAGGTGGAAGAAGCGCTTGAAGCGGTCGGCGTCGCTGCTCATCACGTCCTGGAAGGTAACGATCTCTTTCACGTCGGTGAAATACAGGCCGAACATACCGCCCGCCTGAGTCGTCACGAACGGGATGCCCGCTGCGTCGGCACGCTGTTGCAGGCCTTCGAGGAGGCGCGTGGTGAACGCGCTCAGTTCATCGTGGAAGCCTGGGCGGCTGATCAGGCGCAGCGTGGTCAGACCGGCTGCCATGGCCAGCGGGTTGCCCGACAGCGTGCCCGCTTGATACACCGGACCCAGCGGCGCGATGTGGGACATGATCTCGCGCTTGCCGCCGAAGCAGCCCACCGGCATGCCGCCGCCAATGATCTTGCCGAAAGTGCTCAGATCAGGCTTCACGCCGTAATAAGCCTGAGCGCCGCCGAGGGCAACGCGGAAACCGGTCATCACTTCGTCGAAAATCAGCACCACGCCGTGCTTGTCGCACTCTTCACGCAAACCTTGCAGGAAACCCGGCGCTGGCGGCACGCAGTTCATGTTGCCTGCGACCGGCTCGACGATGATGCACGCCACTTCCTGGCCGACGTCCGCGAGCATTGCCTTGACCGCCTCGATGTCGTTGAACGGCAGGGTCAGTGTGTGTTTGGCGAACGCCGCCGGAACGCCCGGCGAGCTCGGCACGCCCAGGGTCAGCGCGCCGGAACCTGCCTTGACCAGCAAGCTGTCGGAGTGGCCGTGGTAGCAGCCTTCGAACTTGATGATGCTGTCGCGACCGGTGTAACCACGGGCCAGGCGAATCGCGCTCATGGTCGCTTCGGTGCCGGAGCTGACCATGCGCACCATTTCCATCGACGGCACGATCGAGCAGACCAGGTCCGCCATCTCGGTTTCCATCGCGGTCGGCGCGCCGTAAGACAGGCCGTGCTCCAGCTGCTTGCGCACGGCGTCCAGCACGTCCGGGTGGCTGTGGCCCAGAATCATCGGCCCCCACGAACCCACGTAATCCACATAGCGCTTGTCGTCTTCGTCGGTAACATAGGCGCCCGCCGCGTGTTTGAAGAACAGCGGGGTGCCGCCGACGCTCTTGAACGCACGAACCGGCGAATTGACGCCGCCGGGGATGTGTTTCTGGGCGTTGGCGAACAGGGTTTCAGAACGGGACATGATGAAGGTCTCTGCTTGAATCGAATGGGGGGACGTCGGCCCGACGCGTGATCAGGCCGATTTGAACAGGTCGTTGAAGGCGCGGGCGCGACGGGTCACTTCCTGTGTGGTCTCGGCGCCGAACAAACCCTGCACCACGGCCAGCAGGTCGGCGCCATGAGCCACCAGCGGGGCCGCGTTTTCCAGCGTGACGCCGCCGATAACGGCGATCGGCAGCGAGATACGCTTGCGCGCCTCAGCCAGCATTTCGACGCTGCATGCAGGTGCGCCGGGCTTGGTGTTGGAGTTGAAGAAACGCCCGAACGCCACATAGGTCGCGCCGTCGGCCTTGGCTTTTTCTGCCAGTTCGAGCTGGGCGTGGCAGGTGGCGCCGACGATGGCCTTGTGACCGAGCAGGGCGCGGGCGTCGGGCAGCGAGCCGTCAGTCTGGCCAAGGTGCACGCCAACGCCGAGGCGTGCAGCCACCTCGGCGTCGTCATTGATGATCAGGCGGGTCTTGTAGCGCTCGCACAATTTCAGCAGTTCCGAGGCCTCACGCAGACGGCGGGTCTCGTCACCGGATTTGTCACGGTATTGCAGCAGGGTCACGCCGCCATCAAGGGCAGCCTCGACGTAGGACAGGAATTTGCCGGCCAACAGTTGGCTGTCGGTAACGGCATACAGGCCACGCAGTTTCATCGGGGGTGCCTCTTGTTCGTGGCGTTACGAGCAGAAATCCAGCGGCAAACGACGAGGAACGAACTGGCCTTTGCCCAGTTGCTCAGCGTCGCGCAACGTGCGCCAAGTGTAGTCCAGGGCGGTTTGCACAGCGCTGATCACGTCTTGCCCGAGGGCCAGTCGACCGGCCAAGGCGCTCGCCAGCGTGCAGCCCGAACCGTGATAGCTGCCGGGTAGGCGCTGACAGGTAAAGGTGCGCGATTCGCCGTTGCGAATGTACAGCCGGTTATGGACTTCGTGCTCGTCGCCATGGCCGCCGGTGATCAACAAATGTTCGCAGAACGGCAACAGCTTCTCGGCGCACTCGTCGGCGGTGCCTTCCGGCAGCTCCGCCAGAATGCGCGCTTCGGGCAGGTTTGGCGTGGCAATGGTGGCCAGCGGCAGCAACCGCTCGCGCATCGCATAGCCGACTTCATCCTTGCCCAGTCGCCCGCCGCCACCGGCGCGCAGCACCGGGTCGCAGACCAGAGGCAGGTGCGGATTCGCTTGCAGCAGTTCGACGACGGTGTCGACCATCTCCAACGAGCCGAGCATGCCCAGCTTCACCGCCGCGACCTGCGAATCGTTGAGCACGGCATTGGCCTGAGCCAGCACCCACTCGCGATCCAGCACGCGGAAATCGGTAACGTTGACGGTGTCCTGCACGGTCAGCGCGGTGACCGCAGGGGCGGCATGACAACCCTGAGCGAGCAGGGCTTCAATATCTGCCTGCAAACCGGCGCCGCCACTGGGGTCGTGGCCGGAGAGACAGAGGACAACGGGGCGGGAGCTATAGATATTCATGGTGCGCGAGCTTACCACTAAAGCTTTTGCCGGGCCGCTGGTCGGCGGCAGATTTTTCTCCGGCAGCCCTGTACGGCCACAGGGGCAGCCCTTTCCTGCTGAATGACGATAATAATCCTAAAGAAAGTCACGAAAGTCTGACGTGTGACGATACAGATGGTATCACCCAGCTATCAGTGGCTATGCTGTCGGCTGTAAGTCTCATTTTTGTCTGAAGAGTAAATGCAAGTGCGTTGCCCGTTGCCTCCCTTTATTGCCTCAAACCTAGCGTCGTTTCCTACAGTCTGGGCGAACAGCATGGCCGCCCCCATGAATGTCGGCGGTGTTGTATGCGCGTTCTGCTGACGTTGTTGTTGATCCTGTTGCCTACGTTGGCCAGCGCGTTGGAGTTCGACGAAACCACGCGCACCTTGTCGCTGGGCCGCGCGACTCAGGTGTTCGAGGACCCGAGCGGTTCGGCGACGATTGAACAGGTAGCCTCGCCCGAAGGCCAGGCGCAGTTTCACGCGCTGGATGCCGGTGCGCTGAACGCCGGTTACTCCGAGTCCGCCTTCTGGTTAAAGGTGCAATTGACCTACAGGCCCGCGAACCCGGTGGCCTCGGCCGACTGGTTGCTCGAACTCGCCTACCCACCCATGGACCACGTCGATCTGTACATGGCCAGCGAGACCGCCGAGCCGAGCCTGACGTGGCGAACCGGCGACATGCTGCCATTCCAGAGCCGTCAGATAAAACAGAACAACTACCTGTTCGACCTGAACCTGAAGGCCAACGAGACCAAGACCGTCTACGTTCGCGTCGCCAGCCATGGCTCCGTTCAGGCGCCGCTCAATCTGTGGGCCAGTCACGCCTACATCGAAGATCAGCCGTCGCGGCTGTATATCCTCGGCATGATCTACGGCGTGTTGTTGGTGATGCTGGTCTACAACCTGTTCATTTACGTGAGCGTGCGCGACACCAGCTACCTCTATTACATCCTCTACATCAGCTGTTTCGGGCTGTATCAGGTGTCGGTCAACGGTGCCGGTATCGAATACCTGTGGCCGGACAACCCGTGGTGGGCCAACGTCTCCACGACGTTTCTGATTGCGGCGGCGATCCTGTTCGCCAGCCAATTTGCGCGTAAGTTCCTGCAAACGCCGGGGCTGGGGCGTTGGCTCGATTCCCCGCTCGTGCTGATGATGCTGTGCGCCGCCGTCATCATGATTCTGTCGTTGACCATGGATTACGGCATCGCACTGAGGCTGGTGACCGGGCTGGTTCTGTTGTTTACCCCGGTCATTCTGCTGATCGGCATCGTCGCCTGGCTGAAGGGGCGTCGGGTTGCCCGTTATTTCATCTTCGCCTGGTCGGCATTTCTGTTGGGCGGGGTGATCAACGCGACCATGTTGTTGGGGCACTTGCCGAACAATTTCTGGACCATGTACGCCAGCCAGATCGGCTCTGTCGTGGAAGTCGCACTGCTGTCGCTGGCGCTGGCGGACCGCATCAACACCATGCGCGACCGGCAGACCCAGATCATGGCGCAGTCGAGCAAGGAGCTGGAAACACTCAACCAGCAACTGGCGGTCAGCAACCGGCTCAAGGACGAGTTTCTTGCCACCCTGACCCACGAACTGCGCACCCCAATGAATGGCGTGATCGGTTCCCTGGAGCTGATGCAGATGGAGGTCTGCGATGAGGAAATCGCGCTGTACCGCCAGACTGCTGCGGATTCCGCGCAGAACATGATGGGCATCGTCAACGGCATCCTCACCCTGACCGAGCTGCAAGCGGGGCGTATCGGCGTTCAGCGCGAAGCATTCAGCCTGCGGCATTTACTGTTTCAAGTGCGCAGTACGTTCGAACCTTTGGCTCGGAACAAGGCGCTGTCCCTGAGTGTCGAGTTGGACGAAACCTTGCCGGACAGCTTGCTAGGGGACTCGCTGAAACTGCGTCAATGCCTGGATTGCCTGCTGGACAACGCCATCAAGTTCACCAAAAGCGGTGCGATCAGACTGTGCGTGAGTGGACATGCTCACGACCAGCAGGTGCGTTTGCTGCTGGACGTGATCGACACCGGTATAGGCTTCGTGAGGCTGGACGAAGACACGCTGTACGCCAACTTCTATCAGGTCGACGGCTCCATGACCCGCGAGTACGGCGGCCTCGGGATCGGTCTGGCGATCTGCCGCAAGCTGATCGAGCTGCAGGGCGGGCGCTTGAGTCACCAGTCCGAACCGGGCGTTGGCAGCCAGTTCCGGTTGAGCGTGGACGTTGAGCGAGCGACGTTGTCGGTCACGTAGGTGACAACCCCGCCGTGATTTAGTCGGCTATGGCACTTTTTTCGGCTTCTCGTGCGTGATTCACTGGCTCACATCTGCGCCATTACCGTGCACCGATCAGAACCGGAGGCCGCCATGAACCTGCATCAGTTCGCCGAAACACACGACGTCACCAACCAGCCGCCCTCGCTGGACGGGGCGAACCTTTACCGCATTGACCTGCCGTTGCAGGAGTGGTCCAGACGCTACGGCGCGGGCTGGGCGGAATCGAAGATTGACGCTTACGGTGCGCTGGCAGGCGGTCCGCTGATGGAGGCGGGTTTTCTCGCCAATCAGAACAAGCCCGAGTTCGCCAGCCATGACCGCTACGGCCATCGCATCGACCTGGTGGAATTTCACCCCGCCTATCACCAACTGATGCAAACGGCGGTCGAGCAGGGCATTCCCTCGTTGCCCTGGACCGATCCCCGGGAAGGCGCCCACGTCGCCCGCGCGTCCATGAGCTACCTGCACAGCCAGGCGGAAGCGGGGAGTGGTTGCCCGCTGACCATGACCTTCGCCAGCGTTCCCGCCTTGCGCTTGCAACCGGATCTGGCCGACATCTGGCTGCCAAAAATCCTCGCCACCCAGTACGACCCGCGCAACGTCGGCATCGCTCACAAAGCGGGAGTGACCATTGGCATGGCGATGACCGAGAAACAGGGCGGGACCGACGTGCGCGCCAACACCACTCGCGCCTATCCCGTCGGCCAGCCCGGCCCCGGTCAGGCGTATGAGCTGGTCGGCCACAAGTGGTTCTGCTCGGCACCGATGTGCGATGCCTTTCTCACGCTGGCGCAGACCGACAAAGGCCTGACCTGTTTCCTGCTGCCGCGCCATCGTCCGGACGACACCCGCAACGAGTTCTACATACAGCGCCTGAAGAACAAACTCGGCAACTGGTCGAATGCGTCCAGCGAAGTCGAATTCCGGGGCGCGCTGGCGTGGATGGTGGGCGAGGAGGGGCGCGGTGTGCCGACCATCATCGAAATGGTCGCCATGACCCGCTTCGATTGCATGACCGGTTCCAGCGCGTTGATGCGTCAGGCACTCACTCAGGCAGCCCATCATTGCGCGCACCGGGCCGTCAGCGGGCGAGTGTTGAGCGAGCAGCCGCTGATGCAGAACGTGCTGGCCGATCTGGCGCTGGAAAGCGAAGCGGCGCTGGCGCTGACCCTGCGCATGGGCCGCTCGCTGGAGCGGCTGGACGACTCCCACGAAGCACGTTTCGCAAGGCTGGTCACGGCGGTGGGCAAGTATTGGATCTGCAAACGCGCTCCGGCCATGATCAACGAAGCCGCCGAATGCATGGGTGGCGCGGGCTACGTCGAGGACACCATCCTGCCTCGTCTTTACAGAGAAGCGCCGGTCAATTCGACGTGGGAAGGCTCGGGAAACGTGCAGTGCCTGGACGTGCTGCGTGCCTTGTCGAAGGAGCCGGGTGTGCTCGACGCGTTGTTCGATGAACTGGGGGATGGCCATGGCGACGCTCGACTGGCCGCGCACATCGACCGATTGAAAACCGCATTCAAGGACACCGCCGACATCCAATACCGTGCCCGTCAACTGACCGAAGACATCGCCGTCGGTTTACAGGCCAAGCTGCTGCTGGAGGCGGGGAACTCGGTGGTCAGCGACGGGTTTATCGCCGGGCGTTTGCAGCATCCGGGACGCGTCTATGGCGCGCTGTCCCGTGGGGTGGATGTGGAAGCGCTGGTGGCGCGTTCAACCCCGCCGATTGGCTGACCAACATCTCATACGTGCCGCTGATCTACTGTAGGAGCGAATTCATTCGCGATGCGGTGGCACAGCCGATACAACTGCATCGCCAGCACCGACGTATCGCGAATGAATTCGCTCCCACAGGGGAATACCGCCTCCCGTTGGTGTTTCATCAACGCCGTTCGTGCCTTCCCCCGCCGTTGCAGGCAAGATGGAGCCTTGCAAGATCAGAAGGATGCGCATCGTGACTGAAGCTTTCATTGTCGTAAAAACTGCCGAGCAAGCTGTGGACCGGCTTGCCGAGCTGCACGGACGTGCGACCACTGCGTTGAGCCAGGCGCTCAAGCGTTACCTCAAAGACCGCGTTGAACCGGACGCCGACGAGCGTCTGCAGTTCCGCTACCCCGAATTGCGTCTGACCTACCACTGCCACGGCGAAGTGCCGCTGACCACCCGCGCATACGCCAAGGTCCAGCTGCCGGGCACCTACAGCGTCACCGTCACTCACCCGGCGGCGTTTCGCAAATACCTGATCGAACAGCTCACCCCGCTGATGAACGACTTCACCGTCACCGTCGAAGTGGGCGTCAGCGTGCAGAACATTCCGTATCCCTACGTCGTTGAGCAAGGCGATGAGCTGGCAGGCACCGGGGTGACCGCCGCGACCCTGGCTCGCGTGTTCCCGAGCACCGACCTGTCGGCCGCCACTGATGGCATCGCCGACGGTCTCTATGACTGGGCGAACACCGACCCACTGCCGCTGGCGCTGTTCGACGCCGCTCGCGTGGATTTCTCCCTGCGCCGTCTGGTGCATTACACCGGCAGCGACTGGCGCCATGTGCAGCCCTGGATTCTGCTGACCAACTACCACCGCTACGTTGACCAGTTCATCGTCCATGGCCTGGAAAAACTGCGCGACGATCCGCGCTTCGTGAAGATGGTGCTGCCGGGCAACGTCGTCGTCGACAAGAGCATGGACCACGGCGAGGCGCAGGCCATCGTGTCCAGCGTCGTCTGGCACCGCTATCAGATGCCGGCCTATCACCTCATCGCCGAAGACGGCCATGGCGTGACACTGGTCAACATCGGCGTCGGCCCGTCCAACGCGAAAAACATCACTGACCACCTGGCCGTGCTGCGTCCGCATTGCTGGCTGATGATCGGCCACTGCGGCGGCCTGCGTCAGTCGCAGACCATCGGTGACTACGTGTTGGCTCACGCTTACATGCGTCGCGACGGCATTCTCGACCGTGTGCTGCCTCCGAACATCCCGATTCCGGCGCTGGCCGAGGTTCAACTGGCGTTGCAGGAGTCGGCGGCACAAATCACTGGCGAACGTGGCGACGACCTGAAAAAGCGTCTGCGCACCGGCACCGTGCTGACCTACGACGACCGCAACTGGGAACTGCGCTGGGCGCAAGAACGCCCGCTGATCAACCTGTCCCGCGCTGTCGCCGTGGACATGGAAAGCGGCACCATCGCGGCTCAGGGCTATCGTCTTCGGGTCCCGTACGGAACGCTGCTGTGCGTGTCGGATAAACCGCTGCACAGCGAAATCAAACTGCCGGGTTCGGCCAACGCCTTCTATGAGCGCGCTGTGACCCAGCATCTGAAGATCGGCATCGCCGCGCTGGACCTGATGCGCACGCAGCTCAACTCGCTGCACTCGCGCAAACTGCGCAGTTTCGACGAACCGCCGTTCCGTTGAGGCTAGGCGTTTAGCGAAAGGGCCACTAAAGTGGCCCTTTCTGTTTCCGCGCCTTGAGTTGTCATGTCCCGTCATCAACGCCCCGTTTCCCGCCGTCCTGCGCCTGGCCCTTCCAGTGCGCCTCGTCGTGTCGCCAAGGCCCCGCCTGCCGAACCCCGTTTGATTCTGTTCAACAAGCCGTTCGACGTGCTGACTCAGTTCAGCGACGGAGAAGGGCGTGCGACCCTCAAGGACTTCATCGACATCCCCGGTATCTATCCGGCCGGGCGGCTGGACCGCGACAGCGAGGGGCTGTTGCTGCTGACCAACGACGGGCAATTGCAGGCGCGCATCGCCGACCCGAGACACAAACTGGCCAAGACCTATTGGGTGCAAGTCGAGGGCGAACCGAGCGACGAGCAATTGCAAAGGCTGCGTGACGGCGTCGAACTGAACGACGGCCCGACCTTGCCTGCGCAGGCTCGGCAGCTGGACGAGCCTGAACTGTGGCCACGCAACCCGCCCGTGCGGTTTCGCAAAAGCGTGCCGACGAGTTGGCTGGAACTGGTCATCAGAGAGGGGCGTAACCGGCAGGTGCGCCGGATGACGACGGCGGTAGGGTTGCCGACCTTGCGACTGGTGCGGGTGCGGATTGGCGACTGGAGCATTGAAGGGCTGGATCAGGGACAGTGGCGGGAAGTGCCCGCGAAGCTGTAATGCCGATTTTGGCCGTCACGCTGCTGCGATTGACATAACGCCGTCCATTGTAGGATTGAGCTTGCTCGCGATACGGTCTATCAGACACTTTTTGTGTGTCTGGTGAACAGCATCGCGAGCAAGCTCACTCCTACAGGACCTGTGTTCAGCCGACCTATTTATGCTGCTCGATGTACGCAATCACCACGCTCTTGATCACAAACGCCAGCACGCCCAACCCCAGTACACCGAACAAAATGATCGTCCCGAAGCGTCCAGCTTTCGATTTCTTGGCCAGGTCCCAGACGATGAACCCCATGAAACCGATCAGCACGGTCACCAGAATGGTCATCATCCATTCTTCGAACACCTCGGGTTCCATGGTCGTCTCCTTCGAATCGGCAGTGCGGGGTGAATGGAACGGGAATCAGCTTCTCAGGTGCACCAGCGGCAATTCAGTGCTCGCCAGCACCTGATTGAGCACGAAGCTCGAACGCACGCTGGTCACGCCGTCGATACGGGTCAGGTGGCCCAGCAGAAATTTCTGATAGTGGTCCATGTCCGGCACCACGACCTTCAATTGATAGTCGGCGTCGACGCCCGTCACGAGGCTGCACTCCAGCACTTGCGGCAGGCTGCGGATCTGCTGCTCGAAGTGTTCGAAGCGATCCGGGGTGTGACGGTCCATGCCGATCAACACATACGCCGTCAGGCTCAGCCCCAGCTTCTTGCGATCCAGCAGAGCCACCTGACGAACGATGTAGCCGTCGTCTTCCAGCTGTTTGACCCGCCGCGAGCAAGGCGATGGTGACAGACCGATGCGCTCGGCCAGCTCCTGGTTGGAAATGCGCGCGTCACGTTGCAGTTCGGCCAAAATACTCAGGTCATATCTATCGAGCTTGCTCACGACGGGTACCTTTATGAGATCAATTGCGCTGAATTATTCATCCGAAGGGAAAAATTGCGCAAGTGGTGTTTTCGTCAGCAACATTCGCAATCCTGTGTCGCATGCTCAGGCCTATTCTTTTAACCAGAATCACTGCCCGGACACAGCGTCCAGCGCGGCCCGCCGAATCAGGCCAGCCGCGGCCTCCAATCCGACAGGGTTGACCAGGCCACCGGGCTACGCACTGTCCAGAAGATGATGCGAGGTGAGCCGGCGCCAAAAGCGTCGAGCCAGGACGAAGTATTCGAAAGAGGGCTCCCCAAAGGGCCCTCTTTTTTTGTGCACGCTTATAGAGTGCTGCGAACGGCGCACCCATAATGCAGTCCTACCATCAAGTATCCGCGCCGCAGTGAGGAAAGCATGAACATGCGCATCTGGCGTTTGGCAGGTGTCAGTCTTTTGGCCTTGAGCATCAGCGCTCAGGTGTTGGCCGACGATAACAATCAACAACAGCAGCGCAATGAGCAACGCCAGCAACAGCAGCGGGGCTTCGAGCAGCGGCAGCAACAACAGCAGCAACAACAACAGAACCAACAGCGCAGCTTCAATATGGATCAGCAGCGCGAGCAGCAGCAACAACGCCAACAGCAACAGCAGCAATACCAGCAGCAGCGCCAGCAGGAACAACAGAACCAGCAGCGGCAGATTCAACAGAACCAGCAACAGCGGGCGGATCAGCAACGCCAGCAGCAGGACCGTGAGCGCAACCAGCAGCGTCAGGATCAGGTGCAGGAACAGCAGCGCCAACAACAGCGCCAGCAGGAGCTTCAGCAACAGCAACAGCAACAGCAACGTCAGCAGCAGCAACAGTTGCAGCAGCGTCAGTTGCAAGACCGCCAGGGCAATCTACCGATTCAGAGTCGCCCGGACACCGTGGTGCAGACTCAGCAGCCGCGTCAGGGTTTCTACCGTGATCAACCTCGGGACAACAATCCGTGGCGCGGCGGCGATAACCGTCCCGGCAACAACGGTCGTCCCGGTGGGCACGGCGATGGATGGGGCGGCGGGCCGCATTATCGTCCTGGCTATGAGATAGACCGGATGCCGGGCGGTTACTCCCGCGTGCCGTATCACGGCAGCGACTATTTCTACTCAGGCGGCTATTGGTATCGCCCGCAAGGTCCGCGTTATGTGGTTGTTGCGCCACCGCGAGGCGTGCGCGTGCGGTATCTGCCGGATTACGCCCAGCAAGTCTGGCTTGGCAGCGCGCTGTTTTTCGTCGCGGCGGGCACCTATTACACCTACGAGCAGAGCTCTCAGGAATACGTCGTCGCCGAACCGCCGCAGGGCGTGGAGCCGGTCTATTCGCCTGAACAGCAGGTGCAGCAACAGCAACCTGCCGATCCGTACGATGTGGTGGCCTACCCTGCGAATGGTCAGTCGCAACAGCAGGTCGAGCAGGACCGTTACGACTGTTACCGCTATGCCGTGCAGCAGAGCAACTTCGACCCGGCCGCCGCGACCTACCAGCCAGCGCCAGAGGTGGTCGGGATTTATCGTCAGGCCATGGCAGCGTGTTATGCAGGGCGGGGGTATAGCGTTCAGCAGTGAGGGCTGAAGATCGGTGATGCCCTCAGGATGCCTGCTCGGTTGCCCCTGTGGGAGCGAATTCATTCGCGAAGCGGTGGTACATCCGACACCCATGTGTCGCCCATGCCGACGTATCGCGAATGAATTCGCTCCTACAGAGAACACCCTCGGTTCGAGGGGGGTACTGCTTCAATTCATCACCGGGCTGTTCGCCCGATTCACCACTTCCTGCGGGTCGGCGTGCACCAGCACTTCGGCCTTGGGGAATTCGGCGATGATCGCCCGTTCGACCTGCTCGCACAGTTCATGCGCCACCAGCAGCGTCAACGCGCCCGGCAATTCCAAGTGCAGCTGCACAAACCAGTGATTCCCTGAAATCCGGGTGCGCAAATCATGAGCGCCCAATACACCTGGCACGCCTTGCGCCAATTCCAGCATCCGAGCGCTCACGCCCGGTTCAAGCTCGGCGTCCATCAGCACCGACACCGTTTCTCGCGCAATCGAAATCGCGCTCCACAGAATGTAGAACGCGATCGCCAGACCGAAATACGCATCCAGTTGGTCATAGCCGAAATACGCCAGCCCCAACGCGACCATGATGCTGATGTTAAGCAGCAGGTCGGAACGGTAATGCAGCGAGTCGGCACGAATCGCCGCCGACCCGGTTTCCTTCACCACCTTGTGCTGCAACATCAATAGCGCCACGGTGAGCGCGATGGACAGCAGCATGACCAGCATCCCCAGCCCCGGGGCTCCCAGCGCTTGAGGGTGCTGAATGCGCTCGATGGCCTGAAAGCCGATCAGAAACGCACTGACCGCGATGAACAACGATTGCGCCATGCCCGACAAGGCTTCGGCCTTGCCGTGCCCGTAGCGGTGGTCTTCATCTGCCGGCCGCAGCGCGTAATGCACGGCCAGCAGATTGAGGAACGACGCCGCGCCATCGAGCAACGAATCGGTCAAACCAGCGAGCAGACTGACCGACCCGCTCAGCCACCAGGCAATGGCCTTGGCGATGATCAGAATGCTTGCGACGGCCAGCGACGCGCGGGTTGCCAGGCGCAATAACCGGGCGTGTTCAGGGCTGCTGCTCATGGCGCTTCCTTCAATCTAACCTCGAAAACATCAGGCGGACGGCACCAGGCCCAAAGAGGCCAGTTGTTCAACGCTGCCCTTGTGCTGGATCAGACGCGGGTCATCCAGCGGCAGGTTGCGGCCCAGTTCGGTCTTCAGAATGGCTTGCAGTCGCAGGTTGTCCACGGTGCCATCGGTGCGCACGGCCGGTTGCAACTTCTCCGGGTCGATTTGCGCTTGCTTGCCGTCTGGCAGGTAAATCGCGCCAGTGGCGAAGTCGACGCCAAACGCGATCACGCCGGGCAGGATGTAAAACAGCAGGCCAATGGCGTCGAGGACCACGATGGCCGGGTCCATGCGACCGCTGCCTTGAATCTGGCCGCGACGTTCAGGATAGAAAATACTGCCGCACGCGGTCAGTTGGGCCAGCAGGCTGACGACCAGGGCACCGCCAATCAAACGGGAAGGAATGCGCATGAAAATCTCCTCAGAGGAAGTCGCAACTATACAAGGCAAATGCCTAAGCAATAAGACTATCCAACGACGAAGACGGTTCTGTGTTGAGAGAAACAAAGCGGCGGCGCGCGCCCGTATAATCAGCGGTCTGTTTTGGAGCCCTCATGATTTCACTGCCCATTGATGCCGTCCTGCCTGCCCTGCGCCAGGCCCTTGTCGAACGTGACGAAGCCGTCCTCGAAGCGCCACCGGGAGCGGGCAAGACCACGCGCGTGCCCCTGGCGCTGCTGCAGGAGCCGTGGCTGGCGGGGCAGACGATTCTGATGCTCGAACCCCGCCGCCTCGCGGCCCGTGCGGCGGCGGAGCGGTTGGCGTCGGAGCTGGGCGAGAAGGTCGGGGAAACAGTCGGCTACCGAATTCGTCTGGAGAGCAAAGTCGGGCCGAACACGCGCATTGAAGTGGTCACCGAAGGGATTCTCACCCGTCGTTTGCAGGAAGACCCGTCGCTGGACGGCGTCGGCCTGCTGATCTTCGACGAATACCACGAGCGCAGTCTCGACGCCGATCTCGCCCTGGCCTTGAGCCTTAATGGTCGGGCCCTGTTTCGCGATGAACAGCCGCTGAAGATTCTGCTGATGTCGGCGACGCTGGAAGGCGAGCGGCTGTCGAGCCTGCTCGACGATGCGCCGGTGATCAGCAGCGAAGGCCGCATGTTCCCGGTGACGATGCAGTGGGGGCGGCCGTTTCAACCGGGCGAGTTCATCGAGCCGCGAGTGGTGCAGACCGTACTCGACGCGCTGGGCAACGAGACTGGCAGCCTGTTGGTGTTTCTGCCGGGACAGGCGGAGATTCGTCGCGTCAATCAACAGCTCGCCGACGTTTTAGGTGAGCGCAGCGACGTGATGCTTTGTCCGCTGCATGGCGAGCTGGACCTGAGCGCCCAACGCGCGGCCATCGAACCGGCCCCGAGCGGCAAGCGCAAAGTGGTGCTGGCCACCAACATCGCCGAGACCAGCCTGACCATCGATGGTGTGCGTGTGGTGGTCGATGCCGGGTTGGCGCGGGTGCCGCGTTTCGATCCGGGCAGCGGCATGACCCGGCTCGACACCCAGCGCATCTCCCGCGCCAGCGCCACGCAACGGGCCGGTCGGGCAGGGCGTCTGGAACCGGGCGTGTGCTATCGGCTGTGGTCCGAGGCCCAGCACGATCAACTCGCCGCGTATGGCACGGCGGAGATTCTTCAGGCGGACCTCGCGGGTCTGGCGTTGCAGCTCGCTCGATGGGGCGTTGAGCCTGCGCAACTGGTCTGGCTCGACACACCGCCCGCCGCCGCATACGCACAGGCGCAGGATTTGCTCGGTCGCCTCGGCGCGCTGGCCCGTAAGCCGGGTGAAGAGTGGAAGCTTGCAACCCATGGTCAAGCGATGGCCGACGTGCCTGCTCATCCGCGCATCGCACATTTGCTGCTGCGCGGCCAGGCTTTGGGGCTTGGCGCGCTGGCCTGTGACGTCGCCGCGTTGCTGGGCGAACGCGACATTCTGCGTGGCGCAGGTGCCGATTTGCACAGTCGTCTGACATTGCTCGCAGGCACTGAAAAAGCCGGGCGCGGTGCCCAGGGTGGTGTGCAGCGGGCCAAGCAGCTGTCGCGGCAATATCGCGGCTATCTGAAAGGGGCGTCGACGCAGCCTGTTTCTAATCCCGATCACCCCCGCTGGCTGGGCGCCTTGCTCGCCTTGGCATACCCCGATCGCGTCGCGCAACAACGTAAGGCGGGTGGCGGTGAATACCGATTGGCCAACGGCCGCGCTGCGCTGTTCGCTGAGCCCGATGCGTTGATGAAAGAGCCGTGGCTGGTGATTGCCGACCTCGGCAGTCGGCAGGGGCAGCGTGAAGAACGGATTTACCTGGCAGCGGAGTTCGATCCGGCGCTGTTCGAGTCGGTCCTGTCGGAGCAAGTGACCACGTTCGATCAACTGGACTGGGACGAGCGCGAAGGCGTGTTCCGTGCTGAGCGTCAGCGCAAGGCGGGTGAGTTGATCATCAGTCGCGAGCCGCTGACAGGGCTGGATGAATCAGCACGCAGCCAGGCCTTGCTGGCGCTGGTGCGACGCAAGGGGCTGGAGTTGTTGCCTTGGACGCCGGAACTGCGCCAATGGCAGGCGCGGGTCAGCCTGTTGCGCCAACTGGACCTGCAAAAACAGAACAGCAGCGAATGGCCAGATATCAGCAACGAAGCGCTGCTTGAGCGTCTGGAGCATTGGCTGATGCCGTACCTGGGCAAGGTCACGCGGCTCAGTCATTTCGGCAATCTGGACCTCTCGTCGATCCTGCACAACCTGCTGCCATGGCCGCTGCCGCAGCGACTGGACGAACAGGCGCCGCATCATTTGAGCGTGCCGTCGGGCTCCTCTGTGCGACTGGACTACAGCGAAACACCGCCAATCCTCGCCGTGCGTCTGCAAGAGCTGTTCGGCCTGTCCGACACGCCACGCATCGCGGGCGGCCGACAGATCGTCAAACTGCACCTGCTTTCGCCTGCGCGCAGACCGGTGCAAGTCACGCAAGACCTCGCCAACTTCTGGCGCAGCACCTACGCCGAGGTGAAGAAGGATCTGAAGGGACGCTACCCCAAACAT
Organism: Pseudomonas salicis; assembly: GCF_057128705.1. NCBI lineage: Bacteria > Pseudomonadati > Pseudomonadota > Gammaproteobacteria > Pseudomonadales > Pseudomonadaceae > Pseudomonas > Pseudomonas salicis. Next base: position 76,073 of record NZ_JBSKHU010000010.1, on the reverse strand, counting down.
TACTGGCCAGACGATCCGTTGATTGCCGAGCCGACCGCGCGGATCAAGCCGAGGAAGTAGCGTTACCCCTGTAGGAGTGAGCTTGCTCGCGATAGCTATCTTTCTGACTGATCAATGCTAGAGGGTGTAACGCTTCGCGAGCAAGCTCACTCCTACAGGTGAAGGTTGTGTTATGGCGCACCCGGCAACAAAAACCGCCCAATCACCGGCAAATGATCCGAAATCAGCAACGTATCTTCCTGCCGAACCTGCGCGTCGATTCGCTTCAGCGCCGGGCTGTAAAACAGATAATCCAGCGTGCGATCCGGTCCATTCACCCGTGGGTCGTTGGGGAAGCGGGTGTACCACTTTCGCGGACTCTCACCGTTGACGTCGTCGTTGCTGGGGATCATTGGGTACTTTTCCCACAGCGCATGCAGCTGACTCTCTGGCGCGTATTGTTCGCGTTGTTCGGCGGGCAGTCGCTGATACTGTCCTTGTGGCAGCAGGTTGAAGTCGCCACCGCTGACCCATAGCGTCCCGTTGGCTTCGAGCGTGTCCAGCCGTTGCGTCGTTGCAGCCACCTGTCTTTGAACGGTGTCATCGCCGGGTTTGAAATCCCCCAAATGCGTGTTCACCACCGCCAGCTGCCCACCATCGCGAAGCGGCAGATAACTCACCAGTAAAGCGCGCTTGGGTTCAAATAGACGACCCAGCCAGTTGGCACTGGGTGAGGGCAATTGCAGGCGCTCGGCTGTGTCCAGTCGATAGCGACTCAATGTCGCCAGCTTGGTGCCGACGCTGCCGTAGATATGCGGGTTAGGCACGAAATCCGATTTCCAGTAAAACGCCTCGGTGCTGCACGGGTACAGATCCGTCACCCGCTCCTGCAACAGTGCCAGTTGATTGGTGTAGTCGGTGTTTTTGGCGCCGTCATCGACCTCCTGCAACAGCACGATGTCCGGCTGCTCGTCGCGAATGACCCGCGCCACTTCATCCAGGTTGTAAGCAATGTCTTCGGGAGTCGGGCGTTCATCAGGGCCGCTGCCGTCGGAGAGGTCGTACCAGAACACATAGCGTTTGCCCGCGAGGTACTGAATATTCCACGTCATGACTTTCAGCGTCTGACCGGGGACGAGGATGGGTGGCGTGGCGTCCTTGGCGTTGCAGGTGACCGGCATCTGCTCTTGTCGGGCGGGGTGCCAGGTCACGTCGTAGATCAGGCCCGCCGCCAGAACGACCAACAGCGCAAACGCGATGAGGTAGCGCAATGAACGTTGCATCGGCGCTCCTCAGGCCGGTCGGACGGGCTCGTCGATCAGCATGAACAGACGGAACATCACCACGCTAATGAACAGCTGCAAGAAGCTGGAAATGCTGTCCACTGCCAACGACAGCAGCGGGCTTTGCTGATCGGGCAGCACGTACAGGCTCAGGCCTTCAAGCACCGACAGCGGAATGTAAACGAACAGCACGCACGCCAGAATCCGTACCAGATGCCCACGTGTCATCTTGAAGCTTTCACGCATGGCGTCCAGTGGGCCCAAGCCTCGCAGCACCAGCAGGTACTCCGAGAACACCAGCTTGATCATCACCCACACGCCGGGAACGATAAACAGCGACAGACCGGCCATGATCAGCAGCGTACTCAAAGCGGTCAGGACAGCGAAGGTCGGCCAAAGGCGCAACGTGGCGGCCAGCAGGTCACGCTTGGCGGGCGTTTCGCCACGGGTCTTGGCGGCGAGGAACAGAATCAGCGCGCCGGTGTAGAGCGGGTAAAAGAGCAGGCCAATCAACAATTGCCAGCTCGCGGAACCGTCCGGCCCCACAGCGCTGGCGAGCAGTTGCTTGGTCAAGGCTTCGAGAATTACCAGCGGCAGGCACAGCGTCACGATGGTCGCGAAATGGCGGCGGAAAAAGTAAAGCGAGTCTTGAATGATCGTCAGCGGATTCATGAATGGGTCACAGGAAAAACCAGGCGGACACTTTAACGTATGAGCGGTCTTACGGGCCAATAAGGCAGGTCTGTCCCGCTTCTTAACTTTTTCTACACTCTATTGAAACGCCCTTGAAACGCCCCATTACTGTTTGTGTCTGACCATTGTGGTCACGTCACAGAATTCTTACGGCAATCTAACGAGGTCGCCATGAACAGCGAAGAGCAAACCCTGATCGACGGCTTGTTTACCAAACTCAAACAAGCGGAAACCGAGTCGGCCCCCCGAGACGCCCAGGCCGAGGCGCTGATCAAGGATCATCTGACACGGCAACCCGGTGCCCCGTATTACATGGCGCAGGCGATTCTGGTTCAGGAAGTCGCTATCAAACAGCTGGAAGCCCAAAGCCGTCAGCGCGATGAGCAGATTCAACAGCTCCAGGCTGAGCTTCAACGCGCCAAAGCCCAGACACAAGCCGCGCCGGCCCAGAGCAGCGGCGGTTTCTTGTCGAGCATCTTTGGCGGCGGCTCCCGCGATCCGCAGCCACAGCAGCCGGCGTCGTCCTTCTCGCGCCCATCGAGCCCTCCACCGGCATCGGGCAGCGGCTGGCGCGACGGCCCTGCCAGCCCACCTCCGTACAACCCGCCCCCGCAAGGCAACTACGCGCAGCCTCCACAACAGGCGCCCGCAGCCCCCATTGGCACTGGCTTTCTCGGCGGTGCGTTGAAAACTGCAGCCGGTGTGGCCGGTGGCGTGATGCTCGCTGAAGGCATCAGCAGCCTGTTCCACCACAACAGCCAGCCCCAGGAAATCGTCGAAATCATCGAGCAACAACCGGCGCAACCGGCTGCCGATCATGATCTCGGCAATGGAAACAGCGGCTGGGGCGACGACCAGCAGCGCGTGACCAGTAACGATGGCTGGGGTAATGACTCCGGTGGTTTCGCGGACACCGATTACAGCAATGATGACAGTGGTGGTTTCTTTGGGGGCGATGACGACGATTCTTACGTCTGATGACTCACCCGTAACCGCATGTAGCCTTTCCGGCTGCATGCGGTTCCTTGTTTGATTGTTCGCAGAACGTTCACGCCTCGCCCCTCAACCGGCACACAGACCTTCAATCCCCTTCTCAAACTGGCATACTGAGCGCCGATCCGGCGTTCGGGTCGAAGTCGCTTGTCAGCGCATCGAGGAGTTCCGGTGAGAAGAATCGCGGTGTTTGCCGACGTACAGAACCTGTATTACACCGTGCGTCAGGCTCATGGTTGTCACTTCAACTATGCCGCCTTGTGGGCGGACATCAGTCAGCGTGGGCAGATCGTCGAGGCGTACGCTTACGCCATTGATCGCGGCGACGCCAAACAACAGCAATTCCAGCAGATCCTCCGCAACCTCGGGTTCACCGTCAAACTCAAGCCCTACATTCAGCGCAGCGACGGCTCGGCCAAAGGCGATTGGGACGTGGGCATCACCATCGACATCATGGACGTTGCTCCCAACGTCGACGAAGTCGTGCTGGCGTCGGGCGATGGCGACTTTGATCTGCTGCTCGAACGCATCATCAGCAAGCATGGGGTCGAGGCGGTGGCCTACGGCGTACCGGGCCTGACCGCGAACTCACTGATCCGTGCCGCCAGCAGATATGTGCCGATTGAAGGCGGGTTGCTGCTTAAAAGCTGAGGACTGTAGGAGTGAGCTTGCTCGCGATTTGGGTCTGCCTGACACCACAGTGTTGAATAATCTGCCGTCATCGCGAGCAAGCTCACTCCTACAGGTGAACTGCGTCAAAACGTAATATTTAAAGGTTTTTCCATGCAAGAACGCATCGCCGTCATCGACTTCGAAACCACCGGCATTTCTCCCAACAGCAATTGTCGGGCGACCGAGATTGCCGTGGTCATCATGGAAGAGGGCGTCATCGTCGAGCGTTATCAGAGCCTGATGAACGCTGGCGTGCGGATACCGTCGTTCATCGAATCGCTCACCGGCATCAGCAACAGCATGCTTCGTACCGCGCCCCCGGCAGAGCGAGTCATGAACGAAGTGGCAGAGTTCGTCGGGTTGACGCCACTGGTCGCACACAACGCCGCGTTTGACCAGAAGTTCTGGGACTACGAACTGTCCCGTATTAAACGTAACCGCGAGCAAAGCTTTGCTTGCTCCATGCTGTTGGCGCGACGTCTACTGCCTGCCGCGCCGAATCACAAACTCGGCACGTTGACGTCCTGGGCGGGGCTGCCAGATACCGGCAAGGCTCACCGGGCCATGGCCGATGCCGAGATGGCGGCCAACCTCACGGCGCACCTGAGTCAGGAACTGCGCACCACCCACGGTCTGGCCGGGGTTTCCCACAAGTTAATGTGCACGTTGCAGAAGGTCCCCGCGAAAAAAATCGCAGAGGCCATCAGCAAGCATCGTGGGTTCTGAGGGTTGATTAGATCTGGCTGAAAAAGTGTATGGGTCGAAAAATCTTCAGTTGTTACTGATTCTGTCAGATCAATCTTCCTACAATAGTGCTCCAAAAAATCCGAGTGACTGTCTTCCCCGCAGGACCAACACTCAGAATAAAAGTCGAGCCTTTCATGCCTGCTTCCCGCCGCTTTCCCTTGCTGCTCATCGGGGCCTTCTTCGCGCTGTACGTGATCTGGGGCTCGACCTACCTCGCTATCCGGATCGGCATTGAAACCTGGCCACCCTTGATGATGGCAGGGGTTCGCTTCACCATTGCTGGCTCGATACTGTTCGCGTTCATGCGCTGGCGCGGCGCGCCGATGCCCACGTGGAAGCAATGGAAAGCCGCAGGCATGATTGGTTTTCTGCTGCTTGCCTGTGGCAACGGCGCCGTGACCCTGGCCGAACATGCGGGGGTTGCGTCGGGGGTGGCGGCGTTGGCGGTCGCCGTTGTACCGCTGTTCACCCTGTTGTTCGGGCTGATCTGGGGGCATCGCAACACCCGGCTGGAGTGGGCAGGCATCGTGCTCGGGCTGATCGGCATCGCACTGCTCAACCTCGGCTCCAACCTGCAAGCCAGCCCCATGGGCGCGGCATTGGTCATTTTCGCTGCAGCCACATGGTCATTCGGCTCCGTGTGGAGCCGCTACCTGCCACTGCCCGCTGGCCCCATGGCCAGCGCCTGCGAAATGCTCGTCGCCGGTGCGATGATGCTGATCGGCAGCTACGTCAGCGGCGAACGAATGACCCAATCCCCCGGCCTGTCCGGCTGGCTGGTCATGGCCTACCTGGTGGTGTTCGGCTCCATCGTCGCGTTCAGCTCGTACATGTACCTCCTGAAAAACGTCCGCCCCGCTGCCGCGACGAGCTACGCCTACGTCAACCCGGCCGTCGCCGTCATGCTCGGCGTCCTGTTCGCCGACGAACACATCGGCCCGGCAGAATCCGCAGCCATGGCCGTGATCATCAGCGCCGTGGTGCTGATCGGGTTGCCGCAGTGGCGCAAGCAGAGTCCGGTGCAGAGTTCGTAAACGACGAGCGATGGGCGGGCAAGCAAACATTTCAGCGCTTTCGGCTTCGTCTCGTGAGAATTTCGAGCCAGCAAATGATGGCGAATCCGATTTTGTCTCGTAGCCTGCGCCTGCACTGACCTGCATTAAGCGACAAAAGCATAAGCTGCCATCTGGAGAACAAGTCACTGGTGTTGATCAGGGGATTCGAAGGCACGCCCAAGAGCTGGGAGATAAGACGAATCTGACCAAACCACCAACCGTTCTGGATTCGTCTGTAACGTTCGACTAGCCGCCTCAACCCTGTGTTAGCTCCGAGCAGGTTGTGATCATGTTGGCGATAGTCCATTGAGGGCCTTGAGTCGATATGCCACTTGTGTCCATTTCTTCGAGCGAATGCGTAGCAATACCAATCATGAAGGGTAACCTGCTGCACAACCTCCCATTGTTTCAATACTGACTTTTTTAATTCGCACGCGAGATATTTTGTGAGCACATAGGTGCATCCGGGGCCGGCAGCTTCGAAGAAAAAATCCCACTGCACTTGTGCCTGGGCTTTATCGATCACGCATTTACGACCCGTTGGCCAAAATGCGCGAACGTTGCTGGAATACCCCGCCGCTCGCTCTTTTTTTAGTGCGCGAATTGCTCGTTTCAATTTGTCCGGGTACCAAATGTCGTCTTGGTCCGAAAAAGCTATGTAATCATAGTTTCCCAGATTGACATCCCGGATGAGACGAAAAAAGTTTTGAGACGCCCCGCCAGACGCCGAGGCTTGAGGCAGGACGATTACATTAGTGCGCGGGGCAGCGAACTGCTCGCACCACTGTTCGGTCCCATCTCCGGAAGGGTCGATGCTGATATATAAAGTAACGTCAATATCAGCTTGTCTCAGAATTGAATTGACCTGCTCTTCAATCCATTTCATGCCATTAAAGGCAGCCAAGAGAACAGCCACGCCATCATTGTGGGGGGATATGCCCAGGCTTTGTACAGTGATAGTTGAGTCCATACCTATCCCATCTCCTTATTGCAAGCGAACGGCTACCGCCTGCAGATCCAGAATGCGCATAAAAATGTTAGGGCACTACGTGTGTTGGTAGTGCACATCCTAGAACGTCTGTAATAACGCTCTAGGTGGTGGTGAGATTTTTAGCTTCCGTCGATGCCAGGTCTTATCGTATTACTCTTTCGCCATTTGGTTTTGGTGCTGTGAGTAGTTTTTGCATGACTCTATAGCCCTGTTCTTTGCAGTGAAGTAAGCATTGTGCAATTGCATCTGTCGATCTTGTCTCGTTGAAAAGTTTGCAGGCGTTCTGAAAAGTGACGTGGTTTTTGCGACGTAGGAGAAGGTATTATTGAAGCCGTACCTCAGCCACAAGTTCCAGTCTTCAAGATGGTCCATGTCGGTTTCAAATCCACCTCTGTTCAAGAACAAGCTCCTTCTGAACAGAAGTGATTGAATAGGAATAAAATTGTGATCCAGCAATATGTCGTAGTCGTACGCGTGCTTGAAGGCTTCTGGCTCGACATGGCTGACTTCCGTATATCGACCATGGTCGCCTATGTCCGTAGCCACTTCCATGGCATGAGAGTATGCGCCTACAGCTTTCGGGTTGTCTCGCAATGACGTAACCAGAACCTCTACGTGATCAGAAAACAGTAAATCGTCATCGTCGAGAAACATGCAGTATTCTCCCGTTGCCATCTCCAGTCCATAATTGCCAGTCACCGAACGGCCCACCTTTTCGAGGCCGAAATACCGAATGTCCTTTTTTCCACCCCGAGCAAATTCAGAAACGAGCGATTGCATTGTCTTCCCTCCGTCCTCGACCACCACCAATTCAACGTTCGGATAGGTCTGGTTCAATACGGAAATGATTGACTGTCTGAGGAACTCTTCTCGTTTCTTATAGGTGCGCGTTACAACGGTCACTTTCGGAAATGTGGTCAACAGCTGTCCCGTCTGCCAGAAAGCTCCGCTTCGTGTCATCTCGTAGTCAAACGCTCGAAACGGGTAGCCTTCGCTTGTCTGGGGGCCCTTACCTGCAGAAAAATGCCAAATGTTTTTTACGAACGTGAAAGCGTTTGAGATCAAGTGCCGACGAGAGTTTTTGTAGGCGCTCGGGCGAAGCCACAACAAGCCCTGCAAAATCACGCCCGCCATTCTGTCCGTCGTATCCCCATATCGCCAACGAATATAAAGGTTGGCCAACGTGCTGCCTTTGAATTGAAGGGGTTTTACCTGTTCTGCATGGTCATAGGTGTAGTGATAGACAACAGCGGACGGACAATATTTTAATCTGTATCCATGGGAGCGGAATCGATAAGACAACTCTACGTCCTCCCCGTACATGAATATCTTGGGCTCGTATCCGCCGCAGTTCACATAGGCTGATCTTCTAATCAGAATACAGGCATGTGATGACCAGTTGACCTCCAGCGTGACCGGGTCATAATATTTTGGGTGTTCATACGGGGCTTGGCGCGCCTCCCAAGATGCAACTTCATCACGTGTGTCTGCACGGGCAGAGGTGATTAATGCGTGCAGAGTTTGATCAGAAAACTCGATGTCAATATTGGTAACCAATACCCATTCAGCATCTGAGTTTTTTATCGCGCGGTCGTGCCCTCCACCAAAACCTACATTAGGGCCGTGAAGAATTGTATAGCTTGCCACAACGCCGGAGAGCTGTTCGCTCCATTGTTCTAATTGCCGCACCGTGTCATCGCTCGAGCCGTTATCAACAAAACATAATCTCAGCTTGCTCAGTGGATAAGCTTGACGCATCAGTGACGTTAAAAAACCATTGACCCATTGTGCGCTATTATACGTAACGATAGATATGTCGATTACAGGTTCGTCGTAGGGTGAAGTTCGGATAGGCATGGAGTAAGAAAAACGCCGATCCGTTAGGGCGCGCAACGCCTTGGCATTGTTTTTTGACTGAAAATTCGCAGAAATTCCAGTTTTGGTTTGCGTGATTATGCGTTCAAGTCTGATCTTCAAGATCAGCAGAAATGGCACTCGTTGGTAAAACTCACGGAGGGACATTTGAAGCGAACCGAACTTCTCGGATGTGGCGCGTAAAGGTCGAGTTACGCTCCAAGAGTTCGAGCGCTCTATTGCGGCAAGACAATGCGTCAGCCAGTTGATCTGTGCCTGAAGCTCAGCCTTATCGGCAAGCGCCGAGGCACTGAAGCGTGCAAATTCAGCGTGGTGTGCGTCATTCATTTTTTTCAAACGATTGACCAGCGTGTATTGCCTGAAATTGTCTATTTTTTCGATCTTTTTATTGTTTGATTGCCCGGGAGCTTGGCATCTCAGTTTTTCTAAATGGGCAAGGGGGTCAGCGAATTGGGTCACCGAGAGAAAATACATGCGCTCCGCGAAGTAGAGCACTCGCGCTCTCAACTCCTGATCGCCGGTAAAGCAATTCTGATACTTTTTCCAGGCTTCGGGTAACTCAGAGGGGGTAGGAACGTCTATCGTCAGCCCTAGATTCGAATAGGCCGCATCTCCCAAAACGTACACCGTTTTTCCTGCGAGCGCTGCTTCAAAGCCCGCCGACGAATTGAGAGTAAAAACGACTTCCACCGAACCAATCAGCTTCTCGATGGAGGCGGCTTTGTCGGCGACTTTCACATCGGCAGGTAGATATGGAATGTCGTCCAGCGGATGAGGTTTGACAGTGACGGGTATGCCCGATGGGGCCACGGCTTCGATCACGCAATTAACAAAGTCAGCCATCGACGCGAATGGCGACCCGGTGATTGCGTTGGAGTCGTCCCTGACCTGGAGCAAAATCAAGCATCCGGAGGGCGATATGTCATCAGGAGCGCTATATAGCTCCTCAAGCGCTTTCAATCTGGCAATGGCGCTTTCGAGATTAAGCGCTTGGCTACAGGCTGTGGAGTATGAGAATTGCGATTGAAAGCTACTGCGGGCATTGACGCCACGCGGGTCCGAAAAGTATGTCAGAGGGTTCGGCGCTCGTAGCATGCCCAGTTCGTTGAAAATCAAGCTGATATCGTACGCCGAGCACGTCGTTTCGAGAGCACTATCAAAATTCCAACAAAAGACCAGGTCCGGCTGGCAGTGTTGAATCAGTGTATCGACAAACTCTTCGTGAAATTCAGGCGATCGACCGCTCAGAATGCCGGACCAGTCGTGCAACCAATCCGAACGCATCCAGTCTGGGTACTGGCAAGACAAGGTGCTGGGGCTTATCCATTCATGAGTAAATTTCGGGTATTCGCGCTGCAATTGATCTGTGCCAACAAAGACACAGTCCCATCCGTCGACTGCGAACTGGTCAGCCAATGGCTGATAAACGTCCACAATACTACTGAACAGTGTTGGGCGTTCGCGCAGGACGAGTGGCAATGTGTAGAACATTACCTTTTTGTTTTGTGTTGCGGATTTCACTCTGGCGCGCAGAAATGTGCGATCTCGCGTCGCCGGTACCATAGTCATCGAATGGGGAAGGGCCAGTCCCTTTTTTTCCGTCAACGGCATAGCTTAGGTAACCTTGATCATGTGAACAGTGGAGGGGCAGTAAGCGGTACCGACGACCGCACGAACGCTTGAAACAGTGATTTTTCTCAAAGGCCATCGCTGGTCAAGTTCAACTCTTTCAAGTCCGAGCTGTGCCATACCGATAAATAGAAAGTAGTCGCCAGGTGCGATGTTTAGCGGAAAAACGAAGGTTAGTTTATAGCCACCTCGTTCTAGATTTAATGTATGTCCGGCCAGCAGTGTATTGTCGCCAGCCACATCCAATCCTTTAGTATTTCTAAGTGACCAGCCCACCACGACATTGTCCAACACAAATTCGGATTGTATGTAACAGTGCATCGTAATCGTGTTTGATGGTGAAAACTGATTGCAGGACGTTCCGTCTACGGCGATAAAGTCAACCGCGTTTATTTTTGCCTGCCCCGAGCCGAATCTGACTTCGGAGATATCTCCCAGCTCCGTTTCATAGCACGCATCCTTTTGCATATCTGATATGGGGGTGGGCACAGCGGTGCCATTATTTCTCGCGTGTTTTTCGTAGTTTTTCGCTGCAGTTAATACATCGTGGCTGTATTCGATGATCTTGCCGCGATCCATGACGATGACCGCTTGGCAGAACCGGATGATTGACTGGGTGTCATGTGAGACAAATAGAATGGTCGTTCCGCGAAGCTGCATATCTTGCATTTTCAACATGCACTTCAACTGAAATCCTGCGTCGCCCACACTCAAAGCTTCATCGATGATCAGTACATCTGGATCGACATTGATCGCAACAGAAAAGGCCAGTCGAGCGAACATGCCGCTGCTGTAGACCCTGACAGGTTGTTCGATAAACTCTCCGACATCAGCAAATTCCAGGATGTCAGGGAGACGTTTCGCCATTTCGGAAGCGCTATACCCCATCAACGCACCCTGGAAATAGATGTTTTCAAGCCCGGTGTAATCAGGGTTGAAGCCTGCTCCGAGTTCCAGCAGCGAAGCGATCCGTCCCGCGATCTCTACGCTTCCCTCACTGGGCGTCAACACGCCGGTCAGGATTTTCAGCAGCGTACTTTTACCCGCGCCATTTTTGCCCAATATCCCAACAGTTTGGCCCTTCAATACATTGAAACTGATATTGGACAGGGCGTGGAATGCACGGTGTCGCCGTTTGCCTGAAAACGACAATGCTTCCACAAAACGGTCAACGGGCTTTTTATATAATTTATATTGTTTGCTCACGGCATTAACGGTTATCGCCTGAGTAGGTGGGTTGTCCATCACATGACATCCGAAAAATGTGGGCTAAGTTTTTTGAATGCATAGCGGCTGATCAGGGTTAGAAGAATCAGTGCGCTCCAGAATAAAGCGGTTTGGGTCGGGTGTTCCCAAAACCACACACCTCTCACCATTGCGTCTCTAAAACCTTCGACGATATAGGTAAATGGATTCAAATAAAGGTATTGGGTGATCGAGTCTGGGAGCGCTGTAATGTCCCAAAATACAGGTGTTATCCAAAAGCCAAGCTGAGTACTCATTGCGATGATTTGGGCGAGGTCCGGGAAAAATATGACCACTGCGCTCGTCAACCAAGCCAATGTGAGCAACAATGCAGTAAGGCAAAACACATAGTAGCCAAGCTGGAGCCAGTGGATCGAAGCGGAATAACCGTAAAGGAAAAACAAGCTGAGCAGGATGCAGATAAACAGCAAGTGTACTGCTAATGCTGAAGCTATTTTGACGATAGGTAAAAGCGATACATTGAATACAATTTTTTTGACCAGAAAACTGTTGTCCTTAACTGCGTGGCATCCTGTGGTAAGTGCCTCGGCTATGAAAAACCAAGGGATCAGTCCGCAGGCAAGCCACAGTAGAAATGGATATTCATGGTGCGGAGGTACTTTGAATCCGTATTCAAAAACAAACCACAGAATGAGAGCAGTCGCACAGGGTTGAATAAGTACCCAGAGAAATCCGAGGTAGTTCGTGAGGTATCGAGCCTTCAGATCATTAAGGATAAGGCTGGACAGTATTCTTATGTATTTAGATGTCTCGGTAGATACAGGCAATTGGTGATCTCCATTGACGGAAACTAAAGTCGCGGGCGATACCATGACTTCGTTTGCGGTCGAATGATTGCGGTTTGCATTCTCAATGAGTGCGAAGTCTACAGGGTTTAAATCAGAGATGTTTCTTGAAGTTTCGTGGGATAATTCCTGCTATTTCATTCTTAGCTGAAAGTTCCTACGATGGTTGTAGATAGATACTTACCGAGCTCTTATGGAGTGAGTCACCTGACTGATGCAACTCGCGCAGAAGCGCCGTCGACGCAGCGGCGCAAGCAGAGTCCGGTGCAAGCAGGTTAAACTGCGCGCCATTGGCTCTTCACAGCCCTAACGCGCTGACCTTTTTCCAACGGTAATCCCATGACATTCGCTTCTCTCGGCCTGATCGAACCCCTGCTGCGCGCGCTTGATGCGCTTGGCTACCAGACGCCTACCCCTGTTCAGGCCAAGGCCATTCCTCCCGTGTTGGAGGGCCGTGATCTGATGGCCGCGGCGCAGACCGGCACTGGCAAGACCGCAGGTTTCGCTCTGCCGTTGTTGCAACGTCTGACAATGGAAGGCCCGAAAGTGGCGGCCAACTCGGTGCGGGCATTGGTGCTGGTGCCGACTCGCGAGCTGGCAGAGCAGGTGCATGAAGCGATTCGCCAATACGCGGAACACCTGCCGCTGGCCACCTATGCGGTTTATGGCGGCGTGAGCATTAATCCGCAAATGATGAAGTTGCGTCGCGGTGTCGATGTGCTGGTGGCCACGCCGGGTCGTTTGCTCGATTTGTACCGTCAAAATGCAGTGAAGTTTTCTCAGGTTCAGACGCTGATCCTCGACGAAGCCGATCGCATGCTCGACCTGGGTTTTTCGGAAGAGCTGCGCGATATCTACGCCGCGCTGCCGAAACGTCGCCAGACGTTGCTGTTTTCCGCGACATTCTCCGATTCGATCCGCGCGCTGGCTGGGCAGATGCTCGATAACCCGCTGAGCATTGAGGTCAGTCCGCGCAACGTTGCGGCGTCGTCGGTCAAACAGTGGGTGGTGACGGTCGACAAGAAGCGCAAGAGCGAGCTGTTCATTCATCTGTTGAAAAAGCAGCGCTGGAGTCAGGTGCTGGTATTCGCCAAGACCCGCGTCGGTGTGGACCAGTTGGTGGATCGCCTGCAGGGCCTGAGCATCAACGCCGACGGCATTCATGGCGACAAGCCGCAGGCGACCCGTCAGCGGGCGCTGGATCGTTTCAAAGCGGGGGAAGTGCAGATTCTGGTGGCCACTGATGTGGCGGCTCGCGGTCTCGACATCGATGATCTACCGACTGTGGTTAACCTCGACCTGCCGATCGTCGCGGAGGATTACGTGCACCGCATCGGTCGCACGGGGCGTGCCGGGCAGACGGGGGAAGCGATTTCGCTGGTCTGTGCGGACGAAGTCGAGCTGCTCAGCGCCATTGAAGTGCTGACGCGCCAGACCCTGCAACGCCGCGAAGAACCGGATTTTATTCCTGAACACCGCGTTCCCCCGACGGATGCCACCGGGCAGATCCTGAAAAAGCCAAAGAAGCCGAAGAAACCAAAAGTCAGTGGCAGCAAGCGCAATCTGGGCAAATGGGTCGATAGCGGCGAAGTGGCTGCCGACGTGCCCGCTGCAAAGCCCGTGCGAAAGGTGCCCGTGTTCAACACTGGGCCGAGAAAGCGTAAGCCCTGACTCATTGATAACTCTTTAGCAGCATGGCTTGCCAGCGGTCGCGGTGGAACTGACGCCGCCGGAAAGCCATGGAGCTCAAAGGTCGGACGGAGGGTTTGCGACCAAGACCTTTGTCGCCTGTTGCATCTTTCGCGAATGAATTCGCTCCCACAGTTTCAGACCGTGTGCGATCTGGAGTTGAGCCGGGTAAGTTCTATCGCCAGCATCAGCAAGGCGTGCCGCTCCGGCATTACGCGTCTCAGTGCTTGTTCAGGACTTCCTGATACAGCGCCGCATAAGACCGCACCATCTTCTCCGCCGTGAACACTTCCTCATAACGTTGAGCCGCCTTGGCGCCCATGCGGCTGGCCAGTTCCCGGTCATGCCACAGGGTGTTCATGGCCGCTGCCAACGCATTCGAGTCACGGGGCGGGACCACCAGCCCGGTTTCATTGGCGATGTTGATGAACGTCGTACCGCTGCCCATTTCGCAGGAAATCATCGGCTTGCCGTACATCGCGCCTTCCAGCAGCGAAATGCCAAACGACTCCGAACGCAGGTGAGACGGGAAGACGAACGCTTCGCACAGCGCGAGCAGTGCGTTTTTGTCCTCGTCACCCAGTCCGCCCAGGAAGGTCACGTTGCTCAGCCCAAGCGCAGTGGCCTTTGCCTTCAATTGCTGCTCTTCGTACCCGCCGCCCATGATCACGACGGGCAGCTTCGTCTGATGCGCCGCTTCGAGCAGGAAGTCGAGCCCCTTGTAGTAGCGCAGTGCGCCTACGAACAGGAAGAAACGCTCGCCCAATTGCCGTTTCCAATGCGCCAGTCTGGAGGGCGAGGGCGCCGGGTAGGTCGCGCGGTCCAGGCCATACGGAATGATCTCGACCTTGTCTTTGAAGCGGGTCAACACCTCACTGCTGGCGGCGTAATTCGGGGACGACGCCACAATCCGGTCAACGCTCCCGAGAAAGCGATTCATCAGCGGCGAATACAGCTTGAGCAGGGTTTTCTGTTTGACGATGTCCGAGTGATAGCTCACCAACGAGGGCTTCTTCATCCGTGTCGCGAAGTGCGCCACGTCCATATAGGGCCATGGAAAGTGGTAATGAACGACGTCTGCCTGGGCCGCCAGCGCTTTGAAATCCCGAATCCCGGACAGCGAAAAGCCTGTCGAAGCAACATGGAAATCCTGTTTCGAGCGATGGGTAATGTGATTGCCCACGGTCTGATTGCGAGCCGAGCCGTTCGCGCTGAGGTACAGCACTTGCGGCTCGATGCCGTAGACCGCACTGCCTTGCGCCAGCTGAAAAATGACTTGCTCGATCCCGCCGCCCGGTGTTTCCGGGTAGTAGGTTTTGAAGAAGTGTAGAACTTTGATCATTGTTGTTCCGAACGTACAAATGCAGGTGCGTGGCCGGTGTCGTGCGCGAGAGCCGGCATCGTTGAACGCTTTTCACTGACAGGCAGAAAGAAGGCTTCGATTGAAGATGGGAGAGCCGGTTGCGCTCGTGACACAAAGGCAACCGGCTGCGCGGTCAGAGAAAGGCAGACCGCATCCGATCAGTTGGCGCGACCGTAGACGTCTTCGAAACGCACGATGTCGTCTTCGCCCAAGTAATCGCCGCTCTGCACTTCGATCAGCACCAGATCGATGACACCAGGGTTGCTCAGGCGGTGTTTGTGACCGGCGCGGATGAACGTCGATTCGTTGGTGTTGAGCATCAGTTCCTGATCATCGTTAACGATCACGGCCATGCCGCTCACAACAATCCAGTGTTCGCTGCGGTGATGGTGCATTTGCAAGGACAGCGATGCCTTGGGCTTGACCACGATGCGCTTGATCTTGAAACGCTCGCCGTTTTCCAGCGTGGTGTACGTGCCCCACGGGCGGTGCACGGTGCGGTGCAGGAGGTGCAGGGTGTGGCCGGCTTTCTTGAGTTGGCCGACGATGTTCTTGACGTCCTGCGCGTGGTCTTTATGCGCGATCATCAGCGCATCGGGGGTGTCGACGACCAGCAAATCTTGAACCCCGACCAGCGCGGTGAGGCGGTCTTCGCTGTTGACGTAGTTGTTCTTCGCGCCGTGAGACAGCACTTCACCTTCGAAGCGGTTGCCGTTTTCGTCTTCCGGGGTCAGCTCACTGACCGCGTTCCACGAACCGATATCGCTCCAGCCGATATCGCACGCAACGGTCACGACCTTGTCGGAACGCTCCATCAGCGCGTAGTCGATGGAAATGTCCGGCACGTCGCCGAACGAGGCCGGGTCCAGCGCCAGGCAGCGATAGCGATCGGCCTGGGTCAGACGCGAACGCTCCATGGCAACCGCAACGGCACTGAGCACGTCAGGCGCATGTTTGGCGAACTCTTCCAGCACAGTCCCGACCTTGAAGCAGAACATGCCGGAATTCCAGAAGTAGTTGCCCGCTGCCAGATAGGACTCGGCCGTGGCCAGGTCCGGCTTCTCGACGAACCGGGCGACCTGCAGGCCGCCGTTCGAGTCGATCGGCGCGCCCGCTTCGATGTAACCAAAGCCGGTTTCAGGGTACTGAGGCTTGATGCCGAAGGTGACGAGAAAGCCCTTTTCCGACAGCTGAACCGCTTTGGCAACGGCTTGGGCGAACGCTGTTTCGTTTTGAATGAGGTGGTCGGCCGCCAGCACCAGCATGTGGGCGTCTGAGCCATGGGCGTCTTTCAGTTGCAGGGCCGCGAGAGCGACGGCGGCGGCGGTATTGCGGCCGAAAGGCTCAAGAATGTAGCTCTGAGCGACGCCGCTGGTATTCACGGTTCGGTACTCGTCTTCTGTCTTGAAGAGCAGTTCGCGGTTAGTGACTGTCAGTACTTCCGACACGCTTTCCAGCGCCGCAGCACGCAGAAAGGTTTTTTGAATCAGGTTCTGCCCGTCCGGCAGGGTCATGAAAGGTTTGGGGTGGGCCTCGCGAGAAACGGGCCACAACCGGCTACCAACGCCGCCAGACAAAATTACGGGTATCAATCCCATGGTTTCCAATCCTTAAAGTGCCAAATGGTTGCAATCTGCGGTAACAACGCCATGCGGGCTCGCGGCACTGTCCGATGTGCTCGACTCTGCGAATTCACAGGGGAAAAGCCGTCCGATACAACCGGATTTACGGGGCTTCGCCGCATTCTGGAGGGCTGCAAGAATACCAGAGAACGGCAGTCGAAGCTGCCTTCTCAGGGGCTCATCATCCGCTTGGTGTTGGCAAAAACGGCAAGGATCATGGTCCGGAAAACGTTTTTTCTGCGCTCCACCAGATACCCAAGGATGAAAACCGGAATGAGCGTGCCCAGATAAACGAGCCCCCTCAGGTCTGGACTATAGAAATCGCGGGTTTGTCCCAATTCCGCGTGCCAGAAAGTCAGCAGCGGGTGGTGGATGATATACAGGCTGAAGGTGTAGGCAGCGAGTTGTCGAATGATCGTTGCTGCACGCCCGCGGGCATTGAACGACATGAGCAGACACAGCTTACGAACCGCGAACAAGTGCGCCGCCACCAGTGCGGCAAGCAGATAGCCCCAGCCGCAATTGGCAGCGCCGTCCAGTCCATGCCCCAAGAAACGTTCGATGTGCATACCGACCAGAGGGTACGACCAGTCCCGAGGATTGCTCAGTTGCAGGGTGAGAAATACCACAGGTGGCAGAACACACAGCGCCCACAGCATGGGACGACCCGGATTGATTCGATCTCGGCAGTGATAGGCAGCGACCCCAGCGAGCCATATCGGCATCACCAGCCACTGTTTGGGCCCCGTCAGCAGCAGCGCAAGCAGCACCAGCCCCACTCGCCAATGACCGCGTGTGAACATGGCCAGTCCGTAGATCACGTAACACCACACTTCGAATGCCAGGCTCCAGTACGGACCGTTGCCGAACGGGCGAATGTCATCCCACCAGAACTCGCTGGTGAAGGAGAGCGTGCGGATGACGTAGTAGGCCGGCGTATCGAGTTGAAAAGCGTCAGGGTGAAGTGTGGGATTCGTTGCGTTGCCCATGCTCATGAGCAGCCACGACAACAGCACGGCGACGGCGGCCACGGGGAAGATTCTCGCGATGCGGTTCACGCTGTATGTCAGACCATCCCGCTCTTTCGTGTCGACAGCATGGCTGATGACGTAGCCGGACAGCACGAAAAACACCACCACCGCGTCATAACCGAAATTGTAGCGGTCCGTTATCGCCCCCAAGGCCGCCGTGAGTGGGTAATGCGAAACCAGCACCGTGACGGCGGCCACGACACGAAGCAGGTCCAGATAAACCGAAAATGAATCAGGCATTTTGGCGGGCATCAAAGTGCTCCCGGCATCGGATGGGCAAGGACAGGTGTCTGAAAGCGCCGGCGTTCGCGGTGTACACATTCAGTCGATGTGCCTCCGGCTCGGCAATGTTGGAGCGAAGGGTGTGATCTACACCGCTGGCCGACTCAATTGGTCGAGGTAAAAACGGGTCTGCAACGCGGCGTGATCCTTCGCGGACAGCGACATCATCGGCGGGTGGTAGGTGTCGTAGTGAATCGTTTTGAGTCGCAGCTCTTCCACGTTGCCAATCTCGAAAAACTCGTAGTCGTCGCGCAGCTTGAATTTCATGTAGTCCACGAACGCGAAATTCCGCGAGATGATCATGCGCTTTGACAGCTCAGCCACTTCGCTGCAGATCGCCGAGGCTTCCTGGCCGACTTCGCGATAGGGGAGCCAGGAAAAATCCACACCGGCGATCGCCTTGTACATGGCTGCATCGTCGACACTGCCCATGAAAAACGTGCGCCCAAGGACTTTGTGTTTCCTCGCGAGGTTGACCAGTTGGTCGATCTGCGAGGTGTCGGATTGTTTGATGGCGGTCGGGTGCAGCCCTGAAAAAATCAGCAATTTATGATTGTCGGGGAGTCTGGCGATGCACTGGATCGCGTAATCGAAGCCCTTATAGCCGCCAAAGAAACCGAAAACACCGATCAGGCGGTCATCGTCCTTCAGGCCGAGGCGACTGACGAGCTCATCGCGACAGGTCGGATGGTCGTACTCGGTTTTTTCTTTTTTCGTTGTGTAGCACAGCGGATGACATTCAACGTTGACCAATTTGAAGCGCTGTTGAAGAACGCGCTTTGTGGTTTCGGTGTGCACGATGACTTTGATCTTGTGCTCGCGGATGAACTGAAAAAGACCCAACTCATAACGCGCGGTTTTGCTGGACCGCCAACTTCTAGCGAAGTCCATGACGGTAGATCGCGGGCGAAACACCAGCCTGGCCAAGGACGGGAACGCGACATCTGCCGAACTGGATCGACTGAATACGGTGTGGAATGTGATCGTCGAGTTGGGATTGGCTGACAACAGACGTTTGATGCGTTGAATCGAGATATCGACCGAGTCTGAAAACAGTCCGTACTCGCATTGGATCGAAACCGCGTCAAATGATTTGAGCTGTTCACAGATCGCCCCAATGAATTGATCAGCTTCTGCGTCAGAGGCGCCGAAACTTTTTTTAAGTTCTTGCGGAGGCAGTTCAAAAACCGACACTTCGTTGTCCGGCATCAAGTTGCGGTACAGGACTTCGGAAAACCGCGCGATCCCGCATTCGAGTTTGTAGGATGAAACGATTGCTATCTTCATGGCGGTTATCCGATGAGAAAGTCTTCGGTTATTTTTCCGTGTTCGAGTCTGATGCCGCGATTGCAGATGCTGTTAATCAGTTCTGGAGAGTGAGAGGCCAATACCAGAATCGATGCGTTGGACGTCATCTCATTCAGGCGCGTGTTGGCCTGCTCCTGGAACTGCGCATCGCCCACGCCCAGCCATTCGTCCATCAAAATGATGTCCGCAGGAAACGCCGTCGAAATGGAAAACCCCAGGCGCACCAGCATGCCGGACGAATAGGTTCGCAGCGGCAGGTTCAGGTAGTCGCCCAGCCCTGAAAATTCGGCGATGTCGTTGATCGTCTGTTTGATCTCGCTCGGCTTCACGCCGAGGATCGCGCCGCGCAGGAAGATGTTTTCATAGCCTGTTGCTTCCACTTCCATGCCCAGCGTGAGGTCGAGGAGAGAGGTGATTCTTCCGGAAGATCGAAGCGCGCCAAGGGTGGGCCAGTAAACGTTAGCCATCACTTTGAGCAGCGTACTTTTGCCTGAGCCGTTGTGCCCCAGCAGCCCGATTTTCTCGCCGGGCTGAACCTCAAGATTGACGCCGTCCAGCGCCCGAATGCTCAGGTGGTGGCTGGCGTTTTCACCGATGCGCCCCCCGGTGACCCACGACAGCGCGTCCTTTTTGAAGGAGCGGCGGCCGACATCGAGAATCGGGTAATCGACGGTGACACCTTCTGCGATCAGATACGCCATGGTCAGACCCAGTAAGGAATGTGTTTGCGATTAAGAAAGAGCATCGAAAGTGCGATGCCCCACAACGCTGTGCCCATTGCCATAACCAGCCCGGCCGATGCAGCGGGAAACAGACCGTTGAGCATGGGCTCGCGGACCAGGTCGATGAGGTAGACGAAGGGGTTGTAGCGAATCACTTCGCTCAGACCGGCCAGTTGGGCGGGGTGCCACATGACGGGCGTGATGAAGAACAGCAGTTGCATCGCGCTGGTGACCATCGGCAGGACATCGCGGTAGCGTGCACAGATCACCGCCAATAATGCGGCAAAGGGAGTGAGGGCGAAGACCACCAGCACGATCCCCAAAATCGAACACAGCAGACCGAACCAGGTCAGGTAGCCGTACCACATCAATAGCGGAATCAGGATGATCCAGCTGTGCAGAAAGATCAGCGTGTCGCGAAAGGCGACCCGGAGGATATGGGTCAATATCGGCATGCTGATTTGTTTGATGATGTGCGCGGAGTTGATGATCGCGCTCGCACCTTCATTGATGAAGGTCAGAATGAATGTCCAGACAACGATGCCGCAGGCGAGGAAGGGTAGATATTCCTTGAGGTCCAGATTCAGCAGGCGCGAATACACCAACCCCAGCCCGCCAATGAATAACAACGATGTCAGCGTGATCCAGAATGGTCCAATGATCGAACGGCGATAGCGCCCTTTGATGTCGTGCAATGCCAGCAGATACCACGCGTGCCAGCCGTCGCTCAGTGCAGAAAACTCCCTTTTTAAAAAACCTTTTATGGTCACTGGACATCCTCGGGTTTTATATCTTTGCTGAGCTGTTTATTGATCGTATGAAACGGGCGAAAACACTCCCCCCGCGCGCGTCTGACGGCAAAGTTAGAATCAGAAAGTGGAAGGCTGTCACTGTATCAGTCAGTACGGGCAATAAGTGCAACAGGCCCGCATGATCGTAGTCATTCACCAGGGCACGACGAATGTCGCGGATGAATACAACTCGTACTGAATCAGACATCTCAGGCGTTGCAAGTATAGGGGGAATGCCCCAAGTGCTGGCAACTTCGAAATCATCTTCGTTGAGATTGTTTCGCTATAGCGCTCGGGCTTTATTGATCTAATGTTTTTGAGGGACGTCGAACGAGTGATTTCATCCAGGCGATGTTAATTCGTTCGAGCCCTCATCGTTGTTTTTTTCAGTTGATGGTGCAGTTCATTTAGCAGCCAATACCTTTCGATACACATCCAGCGTCTGTCTGGCGCATTCATTCCATGTGTAGTGCTGCGCACGAGCCAAGCCTTGGTCAATCTTGCTTGTCCGAAGTTCATCGTTGCGCAAAACGTCCAGCATCGCGGTTGCAATGCTATCGACGTCCAACGGATCAACCGACCAGGCTGCGCCTCCCGTCACTTCTGGAAGGGACGTGGTGTTTGAGGCGATGACAGGGCATTGCGCCGCGAATGCTTCGATCACGGGCAATCCGAAGCCTTCATATAAAGAGGCGAAAACAAGCGCGCCCGCACTTTGTAGCAATGCGAAAACTTCAGCTTGCGGAAGATAGCTCAGCCAGCGCCCTTCACCGCGTTTTTCAAGGCGTTTCAGTTCGGGGATCAATTCTTCGTTAGCCCAGCCGTCGCGGCCAACAATGATCAGCGGATGTTGTTTGCGCACTTCAGCCGGCAGGGTTTGAAACGCTTTCAGTACACGTTGCAGATTCTTGCGCGGCTGCAGTGTGCCTACGCACAGAAAGAACCCTGGTTTGAGCGCGTGCTTATTCAGTACCGACTGACGAACCTCATTCGGCACGCGCTCGAAATAGACAGGTTCGACACCCAACGGCGTGACGCTGATCTTCTCGGGAGCGATCCGCAGATGCGTTACTAAATCCTGTTTGCTGTGTTCGGAGATGGTAATGATGTGATCGGCCTTCTGAACACTTTTCGAGAAGAGCCAACCTTTCAAGCTTTTGAGGTTCTGCCTGATCCACTCAGGGTGTATGAGTGGGATCGCGTCCATGACTGTGGCGACGACGGGAACGCCTTTGATCAACGGGATCTGGTGATCAGTGGCATGCAGCAGATCAATGTCCTGGCGGATGGTTGCCGAGTTGGGCAGCGGCAAGTTCAGCACACCGCTGCGCAACACTTGAACTCTGAACTGTTCCGCCAAGGGGGTCGGGACGCCGCACGGCAGTTGAGGAAGGTCGCGACCGAATGCATACGGTTTGATCTTGATAGGGTCTGGCTCATTGGGGCTTATCTGTCCCAACGCTTGCCATAGCGACTGGGTATAAATGCCAATTCCGTCCAAATGACCGGTGCGTTCGCATCCTGCCCAAACGGTGCAGCTCAAACCAATATCCATACGTTTTCTCAATCTAGAACGAACATCATGAAATTCAGGTGCGCGAGCCTAACATGAGTCAACTTATCGAGGCATTGACTTGGTCGTGTGATTCCATCGCGCCATTGTCTTTTCCTCGTCCACCCCTCACCATCGCTTTCCGGTTATCCGTTTGCCTGATGGACTCAACGAATTGGCAGTACGTTCAGCTCACAAGCGCCCAGGGTTGTGGTGGCTTTTGGCGCTTGCACTGGCGTGCACGGCGTGTACGAGCTATCTGACGGCTGATTGGGATTTCGCGCTGATCAGCAGAAGAGCCGAAGCGCTGTACGGTCCGTTAGGGGCTGGCAAGCAACGGATCGACGCCTGGCAGAATCTGCTGGCGACCGAGAAGCAGGTCAGCGAGATGGACAAGCTGACGGTGGTGAATCAGTTCTTCAATAAACAGATGCGTTACGAAGAAGACATCGACCTGTGGCATGAGGTCGATTACTGGTCCACGCCCATCGAGTCGCTGTGGAAGGGCGCGGGCGACTGTGAAGACTACGCCATCGCCAAATATTTCAGTCTGCGTCGGCTGGGCGTTCCAAGCGAGAAATTGCTGATCACCTACGTCAAGGCGTTGCGCCTGAACCGTGCGCACATGGTGCTGACCTATTATTCGAGCCCCAACGCGATGCCGCTGGTGCTCGACAGCCTCATTAATGAAATCAAACCCGCCAGCGAACGGCCGGACCTGTTGCCGGTTTACGCCTTCAATGCCGAAGGGCTGTGGCTGCCGGGTGCGCAGGGCAACAAGAAAGTGGGCGATACCAAGCGCCTGTCGCGTTGGCAGGACGTGTTGAAGAAAATGGCCGCCGAAGGCTTCCCGACCGAGCCTGAGAATTAGGAGCACTGATGTCTCTGTTCAAACAGCTGTTGATCGCTATCTGTCTGTTTTTGGTTGTCGCGTTTGCGGGCAGTTTTGTCGTCAGCCTGGAAAGCTCGCGGGCGCAGTACGTCAATCAGTTGCAGTCTCACGCGCAAGACGCCGCGACGTCGTTGGCGCTGTCACTGACTGCCAACATCGACGACCCGGCCATGGTTGAGTTGATGGTGACGTCGATTTTCGACAGCGGCTATTACGCCAGTATTCGCGTGGTGGACCTGGCGACCAATGCGGTGATCGTCGAGCGCAGCGCGGAGCCTGACAATCAAGGCGTGCCGCAATGGTTCATCAACGCCATCGGCCTGGCACCGGGAGGCGGTGAAGGGATCGTGAGTCGCGGCTGGCAACAGACCGCGCGAGTCGAGGTGGTGAGCCATCCAATGTTCGCATTGGCCAAGCTGTGGCAGAGCGCGTTGGGCAGTCTCGGCTGGCTGGTGTTGTGCGGCATCGTTAGCGCATTGCTTGGGGCGCTGCTGCTGCGTCGTCAACTCAAACCGCTGGATTACATGGTTGCGCAATCCCAGGCGATTGCCCGTCGCGAGTTCCTGACGCTTCCGGAGTTGCCGCGCACGCCTGAGCTGCGTCGGGTGGTGCAGGCGATGAACCAGATGGTCGATAAACTCAAGGCACTGTTCAAGGAAAGCTCGGAGCGCAGCGAGAAACTGCGCATTGAGTCTTATCAGGACAGCCTGACCGGTTTGTCGAACCGGCGGTACTTCGACATGCAGCTCAAGGCCCATGTTAGCAATCAGGAAGAACACCGGGCGGGTCATCTGCTGCTGTTGCGCGTGCAAGATCTAGCGGGTCTGAACCTGCGGCTTGGCGGCAAGCGCACCGACGCCCTGCTGATCGCGGTCGCACAGTTGTTGCTTTCGCACTGTGAGAAATATCCGAAAATCCGGAACCTCATCAGCCGTTCGCGGGGCGGTGAGTTCGCGGTGCTGGCGCCGGGCATGGCCCGTGAAGAGGCGCTGGCGCTGGTTCACGATCTGGAGTTGGCGCTCAAGACACTCGAAGCCACGGGGGCGTCCGACGTGTCGCCTGTTGCGCACATGGGGTTGGCGCCCTATGTGCCCGGCGAGGCACCGCTGACGTTGCTGGGGTTGGCGGATCAGGCGCTGGCACAGGCCGAAACCCAAGGCGAGCAAACCTGGAGTTACGTCGAGAATGGCGAAGTCGCGCCTAGCGGTGATGATCAGCACACGTGGCATCGCGTGCTGGATCATGCGTTGACTCATGGTGGCTTCGAGCTGTTCTTCCAGCCGGTGGTCGGCACGCGTGATATCACGAAGGTGCTGCATTACAAGGCGTTGTCGCGGTTGGTGAATGAGCAGGGCGAAGCTGTTCCGGCGGGGCGTTTCCTGCCGTGGATCGAGCGGTTCGGCTGGTCGAGCCGGTTGGACTTGCTGATGCTGCACCAAGTGCTCAAGCACCTTCAGACCCACGACCAGTCATTGGCGCTGAACCTGTCTGCCGCGACGTTGAGTGACCCTGCGGCGCTGAACCAAGTGTTCGACGCGCTGCGTCAGCATCCAAAACTGGCAGGGCGGCTGACCATCGAGATTGGTGAGGAGCAATTGCCTGAACAGGCGGTGCTTGAAAAACTCACCCGTCGCTTGCAGGCCGCTGGCTTCACGTTGGCGCTGCAGCGGTTTGGTGGCCGCTTCAGCATGATCGGTAACCTGGCGCACCTTGGGTTGGCGTATTTGAAGATTGATGGCAGCTACATCCGCGCCATCGACGAAGAAAGCCACAAACGCCTCTTTATAGAAGCCGTGCAGCGGGCGGCACACAGCATCGACCTGCCCTTGATCGCCGAGCGGGTCGAGACTGAGGGCGAGCATTTGGTGATTGCCGAGATGGGGATCGAAGGGGTGCAGGGGCAGTTGTTTGGTGATCCGGCGCCTTGGAGCGTCAAAAGGCCGTGACGGCCGCTCGCGTTAGGGCTGAGCGGCGCACGTTATGGGCGCTACTCCACCGATATAACTTCCAGAGAGTGCAGGTTGATACCCAGTTCGCGAGCGTCATTGAATACACCCAGCCGAAGCGGTGATTCGGGGTTCAGAATTTTCAAATCAATCACGAGCCTTCCGTTCGCCGACTCTACCAAGCCCTTGGGCAGGTTGATGATTCTCGGCCCTGGGGTGGCCATGTCATAACGCAGAGCAGGCAATCGAATCCCATTGATGGTGGGTATGATGTCCTGCACGTAATGGCCTTCAGCCAAAAATGCGCCTCCTGTCAGCTTCAGCCCTAACTTGCGATTCGGTAACGCCGGAACGTCTATCACGATCCTGGCGTCATGCCCCAGCGACCATGTGCCGTGTGCGTCCGGTACGGACCAGCCGTCCGTAGGTGCGAGTTTGCCTGTGCCATTCACGTCGTAAGACACGATCCCGGAACTGTAGGGCGCAAGCCGGCTTTGTTCGACGGTCACAAGGTCCGCGGCGCACTGGGTACAGTGATCAAGGCCGGGGGCAACAATGCGCAAGCCATCCAGCACGCCTATCGTGTTGTTGGGGTTTTTATTGGCTGCTGCGATATCCCATAGTGCGTCATCGTTGAATACGTATAAGAAGTCGGAGTTATAGCTTTGATTTTTTACTGTCTCCGATAACGAGTTTCTTGACGACTGCTCCGCGCTGGCATCGACCCTGGCAAAGTAGCCAGCGTTGGTCGACATGCCGTGAGTCGCAGCAAATTGGGCAATCGGCATCCAATGCAGTGGGCCGTTGCTAGGGCGCACGAGCACAATCGCTTTATAACGGCTGGCTAACTCTTCCCACGCGGGCGAAGACAGGGGGCTGACCCATGTTGCGGCCTGGGTGAACTTGTACTTGAAGAAACGCCACGCGTTCTGGGTGTCTGCCACTTGAACGCACAGCATCACCAAGCACAGCACGGCCGCAAAGCGTGGGCGGATGTGTTTGAACAGCGTCATTAATATGAGGGCGTACATGACGTAATACACAGGCCAGAAAAAGCGACCTGATGCCCTGAACGTTTCGGCGAGCTGTTGAATGATCGATGGCAATGGGTAGGCGACTATTTCCTGGTCACCCCAGACGACTCGATTACTGATCGCGTACATGAACAGTCCCGCTGACAAAAGCGCCAGCAGCCATCCTCTGGCGCTTACTTTGAACCTGTCATTTTTATAGCGTGTATAGAGCGCAACTAACGACAGTCCGATGATTCCAATGCCCAGGTAATTGTAGCCTTCATAATCACCTCCCATCCCCGGCTGGTCAGGCAATAGCTGCGACCATGTTCCAGCGGGTTCGACGCCTGTGGCGTTCGGGTCGATCAGCGACAGCAGGTTCATCTGGTAGCTGCCGAAGCCATTGCTGGAGACGCCGCTACCCACCATGAAGTAACCCAACGACCACATGACCACGCCGCACAGGCCAAATACCATCGCGATGAATCCCAGCGCTTGCAAGAGGGTTTTCTCTCTTGAATACAGCCGGCGACCCAAGTCCGTCAGCAAGATCGCTATTACCATCGCAGCAAGGTAGGCATGGATGAGAATTGAAAGCAGAACAAGTGCAACCCATCGTTGGGATGCGAAGCGCTCACTGTGATAGGCGTACAACCCTGCGACCAAAAGCCAATGACTGAACAGTGCGTAGTGACCGTGCAGCCGCCACAGGAAAACGGGCGCTAGCAAAAAGAACAACGTGCCTATCGTGCGGTTGACGAAACTGCTGGAGACGAGTGAGAGCAGCTTCCAGGAGAAGACAGCCTGCAAAATGAAGCAGATCAGTATCCACAGCCCAAAGTATTGAAAATCTTTGGGTAGCCAAGTGTTCAAGTATTTGAAGGTGAGGGCCATCACGGGGATGGAGTCTGTAAAAACAATGGAACTCGCCAGTTCCTGACCGTATGCGGGGTTGGCGCCCAGCGGCCATTGCACCAGAGGCGATGTCCGGAAAAATTGCCAGCCTAGCCAGTGTTGTGCAGGGTCACCCTCCATCAACCAGTCAATGTATTGAGGGTTTAAAATCTTACCGCCTGTGACCAGGAAAAAAACGACACAACCCAACAGGGCAGGAAGTAACAACCATCGACGGTCTGGCGCTGGGCTGTAAGCGCTCATCGGTAGGTCCAGGCGTTGTGCAGGATGAAGTTAGTGATAGGCAGGGCGATGACGACTGCGACGGTTCCAACCATGTAATCGAAACCGAGCAATTTCGTAATGAATGGGATGATCAGTGAAAGCATCAGACCAATAGCGGACACGGCAATGAATCTCAGCAGGTTTCTGCCTTCCAGTTCGGAAGAGAAACTCCATTTGGTGTGCATCAGGTAAGAAACGACAGTCGCGACGCAGAAGGCAAAACCGTTAGCGGTGGACGGTTCGGCCAGGATGAAGTGGATAAATGTCGTGGCAATGACCACGTGCAGGGCGGTGACAAACAAACCCGTGGCGCCGAACCGCAGGGTTCGCTTGAGCAGGGAGTGTTTGGGGTTGGCCGTATTCATGGTGTTTAAGCGTGTTCCTGGTTGAGGGCTATGCGAAGAGGCGCATATTTTTACACGTCGTCCCGCTGCGGCGTGTGCTTCTTGAGCACGTCCCAAAGCGCGGCAGGACGACATCTGATTCAAGGACCGGCGATTATTTCCATCGACTCGACGCCCAAAGCCAAGACCCTGGGGTCGGGTGAGAGGTTCAGTGAGGCGGGAGAAGCGGCATCATCGAATTTGAGCTTGATGGCTAATTTGCCTTGGGTCTTGCGAGCCAGTGCTGCGGGGATTTTCAGTGAGTGCGCGGCGGCTGCCTGGCCATTGAGGTATTTGATTTCACCTACTGCTTCTCCGTTGACGATGACCCGTACGGTCTGAGAGGGCACTTTGTCATTGACGAAAGCATGGCCTTTGATTACGAGCTGCAAGTCTCCTTTGGGGATCGTCAGAAGGTGTAGGCGCACCATTGCGCTCTTGCCGCTGGACCACGTTCCCCACGGTTCCGCTCCGCCCCAGCCAAACACTTCGTGAGCTGTGGCGTTGCCGTTTGCAGCGAAAGAGAGGACCCCGCCTGCGTAGTTGAATGTTGGATCGTCAGTGCCCGTCAGGCCATCGATCAACGCTGGGTCACAGGTATCGCAATCCCCCAGCCCGGGCGCGAGTATCCGATACCCGTCCAGCACCATCATGAGGTCAGACCCATTCCTGCGTTTCCCGATCAGGTCCCAGAGATAGTCATTCTCGAAGACGTAAACGGCCTCGGGGTCCATCCTGTTTTCTGCGATTGCGGCGATCAACGAGTCTCGCGCTGACTTTTCAACATCGGGGTTGGTGCGCGCGAAGTAGCCAATGTTGATCTCCATCTGATGTGAGGCTGCAAAGTCTGAAAGCGTTAGCCAGGGCTTCAGTTGATTCGCTGGCAACACATAGAGGAGTTTTTTGTAGTGCGTCCCCAGCATTTGCCAGGCGGGTGCTTTCAGCGGGGATTCCCACTTTGGCGGCTCGTTCAGTGCCGTTCGCAGGTTATGCACTGCTTTCGTAGAGTCGAAGGCCTGTACCGCCAATGCAGCGCAGCAAAGCAACATCGCACTTCGCGCTTTGGTATGGGTGAAAATAAGGTAGAGAACGCCGAGGTAAATGGCGTAATAAACAGGCCAGATAAATCGTCCCGACACGCGGAAGGTGTCAGTGATGCGTTTGGTCAATTCGGGGAGGCTGTATTGGAAGCTCTCATTCGCGCCGATCGCGATATGGTCAGAAAGGGCATAAACCATTAGCAGCGCGCAGAGCGTCGCGAGCGGGATGAACCGCGCTTTTTCACAAGGGGTTTTCTTGAAGACCAAAGTCACCAAGGCAATGGCTAACAGCAGGATCAATCCGGCGCCAAGAAAACTGAAGCCTTCATAATCACCGGGCATGTTGGGCAGGTCCGGGATTATCACTGACCAGGCGCCGTTCGGGTCTATCAGCGAAAGCAGGTTCATTCGATAGAAGCCAAAGCCTCCGCTCTGAACGCCGGATTTGAGCATGAAGTAGCCAGTGCCCCACATCACCACGGCTACCAACACCAGACCGCCGAGCAGAATCGTTGACGCTCTCAGGAATGTAATCTGTTTGGACCAGCGGCGCTGGACAAGGTCGGTGATCCAAATCGCGAGCACCATTGCCAGCAGGTACGCGTGAATCAACGCCGCGACGGTCAGGAGTGATAACCACCGTAAAATCGAGAACTGTCTTGAACAATACAGGTAGAGCGAAGCAACGATTACCCATTGGCCAAAGAGCGCGTAATGCATACCCAAACGCGCCATGTAAACGGGGGCAATCGTAAAAAATGCGCTGCCAGCGAGCGCAAGCCAGCGATTAGCTGTGAACAGGCTAAGTAGCTTCCAGGCAAAGTAGGTCTGCAACATGAAACACAACAGCACCCAAATGCCGATGTATTGGAACGTTACAGGAAGCCACGCACTGAATGGCTTGAAGATAAACGCCATGATGGGAATCGAGTCCGAGAAGACTATCGAACTGCCGATCTCCATTCCGTAAGCATAGTTGGCACCCATCGGCCATTGGAACAACGGAGTCTGGCGGAAAAATTGCCAGCCCAGCCAGTGTGTTGCCGGGTCACCGTCCATCAGCCAGTCAGTGTTTTGAGGCCAGAGTATCGAGCCGCCTGTGATCACGATGAAGACAATCAGGCCTAGCAGAAATGGCAGAAAAGACCACGGCGAGAAGTTGGGTTTAACTGAGTTCACAAGTCTGTCCGGTTATAACGCTGCGATGGCGCGGCTCTATGCGAAGCCAACGAATGAGGCCAATAAGGCCTCAATACGGTTGGGTTGCCTGTTCATGCTGGGGGATGGTCAGGACAGCGCTCTTTTTTGCGCAAGGCAAAAAACGCTAAGACCTGCGAACCGGTTTATCCCCACGAAGGGGAGCTCGACATTGCATAGCGCCTTGAGAAACGAGTTCACGACCGGGCTGTGCTTGGCGAGCTGGGATTGTGCTGGTTGGGATTTTTGCGTGACGTTCTGCAGGCAGCGCACGGTGGTTGCAATTGGAAAGACGCCCCCGAAGAAATAAAAGCCCTTATCAATAGTCAGGCCCGTTCGCCGAACGACGGCTTCAAGCTGCTTCAGCGTGTAGCGTCGCTTGTGTTCAAGAAAGTCATCGTGCCCGCTCCACAGGAACTGAAAGGCCGGCACAGTGATGAGGAACCGGCTGCCGACCGGGACTTTGTCGACGTAAGCCTGGAGGAGCCCTTCGTCGTCATCTACGTGCTCCAGTACGTCCATCAGCATCACCAGGTCCGCGTTCACCTCGCTGATGTCGCGACGATAATGGACGTGCTTGCCCGACTCCAGCGCGTCGCTGTCCGCCTCGTAGCTGATATCGACGCACCACGCTTTCTGAGCGTCGGTGGTATTCAGCAGATATCTCGAAAAAAAACCGGAGCCGGCCCCTACATCCAGAATGGTCGCATACGACTCACCCCCCAAGGTGCGACTGACGGCCTTCGCTTTAGAGCTGTAATACCAGTGAGTGTCGATGTCGCTGCCAAGAATTTCGGTTTCTTTGAGGTCCATTGATCAGTCCTTTGGATCATAGATACGGCGCACCAGATAGACCGGGCGGCGTTTGGATTCCAGATAAGTTCGGCCCAGGTATTCGCCGATCACACCAATGCCCATCAGTTGAAGACCGCCCAGGAACGTAACTGCGACGATGAGCGACGCGTAACCCGGCACATCAGTCCCGTGTATCACGACCCGCAAGCCGATATAAGCGGCAAAGAGAAATGACAGGAAAGAAACCGCCACCCCGAGGTAGGTCCAGATTCGCAGGGGATCGGTGCTGAAGCTGGTCACCCCCTCCAGTGCAAAGTTCCACAATCGCCAACCGTTGAATTTTGATTCCCCCGCCACTCTCTCCAGGCGAGTGTATTCAACGACAGTGGTGCGGAAACCCACCCATGCGAAGAGTCCTTTCATGAATCTGCGAGATTCGGGTAAAGCCTTGAGGGCATCGATCACACACCGGTCCATCAGGCGGAAATCGCCCACATTTTCGGGCAACTGAGGATCGGCCATTTTGTTGTGCAGGCGGTAAAACCAACTCGCCGAGGCACGTTTGGCCCACGTGTCCGAGTCTCGGTTGGCGCGCTTCGCAAGTACAACCTCATAGCCCTCTCGCCATTTGGCGATCATGTCCAGAATCAACTCGGGCGGATCTTGAAGATCAACGTCAATAGGGACGATCACTTGGCCCGTTGCAGCTTCAAGTCCCGCGGTCAGAGCGGCTTCTTTGCCAAAGTTGCGGCTCAAGTCAACAATGCGAACGCGCGAATCCCCCGCCTGCGCTTCAAGCAATTGTTCGAGCGTGGCGTCGGTACTGCCATCGTTGATGAAGACCATTTCAAGCCCGACATCCGGAGCGCGGGCGAATACCGCATCGACAGCCTCGACGAAGAGCTGGATGGTCTCAGCTTCGTTGAATACGGGGATGACCAGTGAAAGCTTGAGCAGAGGGGTGAGGGGGGCGGTGGCTTCCGCACTGTCGAGTAAGGTCAATTTTTGTTCCACGTGTAAGGGACGTCGTCAAAAGATGCAGGCGCTCAGCCAGCCATTTAGCCGATGACGATGAGTTCACCCACCGATCACAATGAGAGATGGGCGTCAGACGCCAGTAAATGCGCAACCGTAACATGGTTTTGCTTCTCCTTCATGGCCAAACCACTCGGAACGCGTCGGGTTATTGGCGCCCCAGGTATCGAACCTGCCACTTCACCTTGCTTCCGCTATAAGCCCGTTTAATGGGCATCGTTCAGAATCCGTATGTGAATAAAGGATGGGGACAGTCGTGTCTGCACTTCGTCGGTTTCCGGCTTTTTTCTCACGCCATGGCAAAGAGCTTGCTGGAACGTGGCAGGCAGTAACAATGCCGCTTCCTTGACGATTTGCAGAGGCATTTAGTGCGCACGATGAGTTTCAGATTTGTCCAGGGGCGTCTGATCCGACGTATCCCGACTTCACCGACCGTTACGGCAGCAGCGACTCTATCCAAGCTTGGCGCTCACGTCCAAGCGTCAGCTGAAATTCAGAATTGTCTTACGCGCAGCCGCTTCGGTGGCGCGTATCGATTAAACGCTTTTTCATTTGTCACTCGGTACGTGGTGCTATACTCCCGCGCTTTTCCGACACCATATTGGCAGTAATGGCTTATGCGCAGCACACATGAAAATAGCTTGCAGGCTGCGTTGAAAGCCTGTAAGGGCAGTTTCATATCTGTAGGCTTTTTCAGCCTCTTCATTAACGCCCTGATGCTGGTACCTACCTTCTATATGCTTCAGGTATATGGGCGGGTGGTGACTAGCGGAAGCATTTCAACGCTGGTTCTGCTGACCATAATCATGGTTGGTCTGATGATAACGATGGGGGCCCTTGAGCTCGTTCGTTCACGCATCATGGTGCGTGTAAGCAGCAAGCTGGATATTGCCCTGAGTCGTGACCTCTACCGTGCCAGCTTCAAGCGGGCATTGGAGAGTGGGGGCATGGATTCGTCTGCTCAAGCCTTGAACGATTTGACCGGCTTGCGCCAGTTCATGACCGGCAATGGTCTTTTCGCCTTTTTCGATGCTCCTTGGCTGCCGATTTACATTGCGGTGATGTTCTTGTTCCACCCTTGGTACGGCTGGATGGCAATCGGCTGTGCAATCGTCCTTCTTATATTCGCCGTTCTCAACGAACGCCTGACCGGCACCACGCTTGCTGCCGCGAACAAGGAAAACATCGCTGCGAGTCTGTACACCAACAAGAACTTGCGAAATGCGGAAGTGATTGAGTCCATGGGGATGCTCAACACGTTGATCGATCGCTGGGCGTTGCGTCAGAGAAAGGTGCTGGTCCTGCAGTCGATCGCCAGCGACAAGGGCGGCCTGATGGCCAACATTTCCAAGACCTTCCGCATGCTCGCCCAGTCGCTGATTCTGGGTCTCGGTGCGTACCTCGCCGTTAACCACGAAATCAACGCAGGTTTGGTGATCGCGGGCTCCGTGTTGTTGGGTCGAGCATTGGCTCCCCTGGACTTGATCATCGGCAGTTGGAAGGGGTTCATCAGTGCGCGCTCACAGTACGCGCGGCTCAACGAAATCCTGGATAAGCAAAATGCCGAGGCAGAGCGGATGAAACTTCCGGCTCCTCAAGGCAACATTCTGGTCGAAAATCTGGTGATCGCTGCCCCAGGCTCCAAGTCTCCCATCATTAAAGGCATCGGTTTTTCCGTGCCCGCTGGCAGCGTGGTCGGCATTATCGGGCCGAGCGCGTCGGGCAAGTCGACACTCGCTCGGGCGCTGATGGGCATCTGGCAGCCTCAGCATGGTGTGGTGCGCCTCGACGGCGCCGACATCGCCAACTGGGATAAAAACCTGCTGGGTCCTTACGTCGGGTATTTGCCTCAGGATATCGAGCTGTTCGAGGGCAGCATCAGCGAAAACATTGCGCGCTTCGCTGACGTGAATGCTGACGAGGTCATCAGGGCCGCTCGCGTTGCGGGCGTTCACGAAATGATCCTGCTCCTGCCTGAAGGTTACGACACGGTCATCGGAAGCGAAGGCGTGAACCTTTCCGGTGGGCAGCGTCAGCGAATCGGCCTGGCCCGTGCGATCTATGGCGCGCCACGGTTGATCATTCTGGACGAGCCGAACTCCAACCTCGACGACAACGGCGAACAGGCTTTGGCGCAGGCGATCATGCACATGAAAATGAGTGGCTCGACTATCTTCGTGATCACTCATCGCACGACCATCCTTTCGCAGCTTGATCGCCTGATGGTCATGACCGGCGGTACGATCAGCATGTACGGCCCTCGCGAACAAGTCATGGCTGAGCTCAATGCTCAACATCTCGCCGCACAACAGAAAACAGCCCAGGTTGCGTCAGACGCAGCGCCCAGCCGCGTCTGACAGGAAAAAACGTAGATGACTCAGCATTCCATCGCAACGACCGCCGATATCTTCGACGGTGTTCCTGTTTCCGACACTAAAAGCCGCCGCGTTGGTTTTTGGATCGTGTTCATCACTTTCGGGGTGTTCGGCTCATGGGCTGCTTTCGCTCCGTTGGACAGTGCTGCCTATTCGCCGGGCGTAGTGACCGTACAAACCTATCGCAAGACCGTTCAGCATCTTGAGGGCGGCATCGTTAAAGATGTCCTCGCTCATGATGGTGACATCGTGAAAAAGGGCGACCCGATCATCGTGCTCGATGACTCTCAGCTCAAGGCCGAGTACGAAACCACGCGCAGCCAGTTGATCGCCGCCAAAGCCATGGAAGCGCGTTTGCGTGCCGAGCGGGATGATAAGAGCAGCATCGATTTTGGCGAGCTGTTGCCCGCCAGCACCCCACGTGGACAGGAAGCCCGGGACAGTGAAACCCGAGTTTTCAACGCGCGACGTGGGGCTCGCCTGGGTGAGGTGTCGGTGCTTCAGGAGCGTATCGGTCAGCTCAACCAGCAGATCAAAGGCACCGATTCGATGATCGGGACCAAGGTCAACCTCGAGAAGTCCTACACCGGCGAAATCGGTGAGCTCAAGGAGCTTCTGGAGCAGGGCTTCGTCGACAAGCAGCGCATGCTCGAACAGCAACGCAAGCTCGACATGTTGAAGTCGGAAGTGGCGGATCACTCCTCAACCATCACCAAGACCAAGCTGCAGATCAACGAAACCCAACTGCAAATTTTGCAGATCAACAAAGACTTCAATTCTGACGTCGTCAAGCAATTGGCCGAAGTGCAGACGAAGGCCTATGACCTGCAGGAGCGTACGGCTGCACTTGAAGATCGTTTGAGCCGCGTCATCATTCGCTCGCCGGATGACGGTATGGTCATCGGCATGACAGTCCACACGATCGGGGGTGTCGTTCGCCCTGGCACTCCGCTGCTGGATATCGTGCCTTCGGTCTCTGAGCTTGTGGTCGAAGCCCATGTCCAGCCTGTGGACATTGACCGAATCGCCATCGGTAAATCAGCCAATATTCGGTTCAGCGCCTTCAATAGTGCGACCACGCCTCCAATCGACGGCGTCGTAACGCAGGTCTCGGCTGACCGTTTGAC
Organism: Pseudomonas salicis; assembly: GCF_057128705.1. NCBI lineage: Bacteria > Pseudomonadati > Pseudomonadota > Gammaproteobacteria > Pseudomonadales > Pseudomonadaceae > Pseudomonas > Pseudomonas salicis. The sequence continues at coordinate 40,763 of NZ_JBSKHU010000010.1, read as the reverse complement.
GGATGAGAAAACCGGCCTTCCTTATTACCTGGCGCGTGTGGAAGTGACCAAGGAGGGGGAGCACAAATTGGGAGATCGCAAACTGCTGCCAGGTATGCCAGCGGATGTATTGATCAACACGGGCAAGCGCACCATGCTGCAATACATCATGCAACCAGCGCGTAACGCCATCGCTCAATCGATGATTGAGGAGTGACCGTGCGCCTGTCTCCATGCCTGATGATGTTGGGAGTGTTGGCCGTGCAAGCGCACGCGGCAGAGCCCAAAACCGCAGAACCCACGAAACCGGAAAGCCCTGCGGGCGTCAGTGCCAAGGGTTACTCCGCCGACTTGACTCAGCTGTATCGTGAGTCCCGTCTGGAAGATCCTCGCGTGCTAGCCGCCTATGCCCGCGCCGAGGCTGGAAAAGAGCATGAACGTGAAGCGTTCGGCTCACTCTTGCCACAGATCAGCGCAAACGCCGGGCGCAACCGGATTCACCAGACCAACGAGCTCATTCGCCAGTCGTACAACAGCGAGAACTACAGCGTCGGTCTGAGCCAGGTGATCTATAACAAGGCGACCTGGGAGAACTATCAGAAGTACAAGAGCCTGACCAAGCAGTCTATCTATGAAGGTGACGAGGCTCAGGCCGAAGCGACCGTGGACCTGGCTCAACGGTACTTCGCGGCGTTGGCCGCTGACGACGAGCTGGAACTCGTTCAGGCCGAGCTGCGTGCCACTCAGAAAAACCTTGATCGCGTCAATGCGCTCTATGCGAAACGTCTTGCAATGATTACGGATAAGCTCGATATCCAGGCGCGGGTGGACTCTCTCGTTGCCCAGGAAGTCGATGCCAAAAACCAGGTCAGTCTTAGCCGGGCAGCGCTTTCGGAGATCGTTGGTCGCCCTGTCAAAGAAAAACTCAGCCGGGTTCGTGACGACGTGAGCCTGAAGGTGTCAGATCAGAGTCTTGAGAAATGGGTAGAGCTGGCTCAGGTCGACAACCCGTCCATCAAGGCGAACCAAAACGCGGTCGAAGCGGCCGAGGCCGGTGTTCGCGGTGGTAAAGGCGGACACTATCCGACGTTGACGGCCAACCTCAGCGTCCAGCAAACGAACGAAGGCTATAACAACGCACTGGCGCCTCAGACGGACAGTTATGTAGCCGGGTTGGCGTTGTCGGTGCCGATTTACAGTGGTGGATCGACCTCGGCCCGAACGCGTGGTCTTTACCAGGAGCAGGTCTCGGCAGAACTGCAATTGGAGGCGACGCGGCGTCAAGTCGTCAAAGAAACCACAAATGCTTACTTGACCGCGGACTCCAGCGTCGAAAAAATACGCGCCAATCGCAACGCATTGGCTTCCGCTGAGCAATCAACCGTTGCGGCAGAAAAGGCCTTTGCCTATGGTGTAGTGAATGCCGTGGACGTGCTGACGGCGACACAGAACGAGTTCAAGGCTCGTCGTGATCTCTTGAAGACGCAATACGACTTCATTACTAACCTGTTCATCCTCAATCGTTGGGCCGGAAAGCTTTCCGAAGAAAGCGTAGAGAGCGTCAACGTGTGGTTGAGTAACAACAGTAAAACGGACACTGTCCCCGACCGGAACATCAAGCAATGAATGCACCTATCAAATCCGTCATTATCACCGGCATCACTGGGCAGGACGGTGCTTATCTCACCGAACTGTTACTCGGCAAGGGCTACAAGGTCTACGGCACCTACCGTCGCACCAGCTCTGTCAACTTTTGGCGCCTTGAAGAAGTAGGCGCGTTGAACCACCCGAACCTGGAGCTGGTCGAGCACGATCTGACTGACCTGGGTGCAAGCATCCGTCTGCTGCAAAAAGCAGAACCCTCCGAGATCTATAACCTGGCGGCCCAGAGCTTCGTGGGCGTGTCCTTCGAACAACCGGTCACCACCGCAGAAATCACCGGCATCGGCGCGGTGAACCTGCTGGAAGCGATCCGCATCGTTAACCCGAAGATCCGCTTCTATCAGGCCTCGACTTCCGAGATGTTCGGCAAGGTGCAACAGGTCCCTCAGACCGAAGCCACCGATTTCTACCCGCGCAGCCCGTACGGCGTGGCCAAGCTCTACGCTCACTGGATGACCATCAACTACCGTGAGTCCTACGGGATCTTCGGTTCCAGCGGCATCCTGTTCAACCACGAATCGCCACTGCGCGGTAAAGAGTTCGTGACCCGCAAGATCACCGACGCCGTTGCCCGTATATCGCTGGGCCAGCAGGACGTGCTTGAGTTGGGCAACATGGACGCCAAGCGCGACTGGGGTTTCGCCAAGGAATACGTCGAAGGTATGTGGCGCATGCTGCAAGCCGACGAGCCGGACACCTTCGTTCTGGCCACCAACCGCACCGAGACTGTCCGTGACTTCGTGTCCATGGCGTTCAAGGCCGTGGACATCGAGCTGGAATGGAAAGGCAGCGCTGACAACGAACACGGCATCGACACCAAGACCGGCAAGACCGTCATTCAGGTCAACCCCAAGTTCTACCGTCCAGCCGAAGTCGAACTGCTGATCGGCGACCCGGAAAAAGCCAAGCGCGTACTGGGCTGGGAAGCCAAGACCACGCTCGAACAACTGTGTCAGCTGATGGTCGATGCCGACCTCAAGCGTAACAAGAGCGGTTATTCCTTCTAAGTGACGTTGCCGCTTTTCTTTTGCGACCCGAGCTTCACCAGCTCGGGTCGTGTCGTTTTATCCGTTAACCCCGTGCCGTCCTTTTCGTACCGCCGACCAGGGGGCTGGGTTTTCTCTTTATGCCGTCCCCTGGATGGTCTCTGACAGGAACCCTCTGATTGAGTAACTCTCTTCACGAGCTCTGGCAAGCCCGACACTTCATCAGAAACTCCATTCGCAATGAATTCGTCACTCGCGTAGTGCGCAGCCGTCTGGGGTTGATGTGGATCGTCCTCTTTCCCTTGGCTCAGGTCGTCATCTACGCCTTTGTGCTTTCGCTGGTCATGGCCGCCAAATTGCCAGGCCTCAACAGTGCGTACGCCTATCCCATTTATCTCACTGCCGGCATTCTGGCCTGGACGTTATTTCAGGAAGTGGTGACCCGCTGCCTCAACGTGTTCATCGAGCACGGCAATCTGTTGAAGAAAATGGTGTTTCCGCGAATGGCGCTTCCCGCCATCGTGTGCGGCAGTGCCTTGCTGAACAATTTTGTTTTGTTGCTCTCCGTGCTCGTCATTTTCGCTTTCCTGGGCCACATCCCCAACATCCAGCTGCTTTGGTTGCCTGTGCTCACCGGGCTGCTCATGGCGCTGGCGCTGGGCGTCGGTTTAGCCCTCGGCTTGTTGAATGTGTTTTTTCGGGACATTGGCCAGATCGTCACCATCGTTCTGCAGTTCGGCTTCTGGCTGACGCCGGTCGTCTACAACGTGGACGTGGTTCCCGAGCAATACCGTCAGTGGCTGCATTTCAACCCGATGACGGGCGTAGTGCAGGGCTATCAAAGCGTTCTGGTCTACGGCAATGCGCCTGATTTCTCGGTGTTGGTGTACCCGGCGATCTTCGCTGTCGTGGCCTTGGTGTTCGCGGCTTTCCTCTATCACCGCGCAATCGATGAAGTGGTGGACGTCTTATGACAGCGGCATTGAGCGTCGAAGGCATCGGTAAAGCCTTCAATAAATACGCCCGTGAAAGCCAACGTTTGTTGGCGTGGTTCGGGATTGCGTCGGCGTCGGTCGAACGTAAATGGGTCCTCAAGGACATCAATTTCGCCCTGCGTCCTGGCGAAGCAGTCGGCCTGATCGGTCTGAACGGCGCAGGTAAAAGCACGCTGCTCAAGATCATCACGGGCACCCTGCACCCGACCACGGGCAAAGTGCACATCAATGGTCGAGTATCCGCGATTCTCGAACTGGGCATGGGTTTTCACCCGGACCTGACTGGGCGGCAAAACGTGTATCACGTTGCGGGCTTGATGGGCTTCACCCAGAAGCAGATCGACGGGTTCATTGATGACGTCCACAGCTTTTCTGAGATCGGCGACTATTTCGAGCACCCTGTCAGGGTTTACTCCAGTGGCATGCAGGCGCGCCTGGCCTTCGCAGTTGCGACAGCGCAGCGGCCCGAAATATTGATTGTCGACGAAGCACTTTCCGTCGGCGATGCTTACTTTCAGCACAAAAGCTTTGATCGAATCCGGCAATTTACTCGGGAAGGCACGACCCTGCTTCTGGTCAGTCATGACAAGCAGGCGATCCAGAGTATCTGTAACCGCGCCATTCTCCTGTCCCACGGCACTGTGGCGATGGAAGGGGAGCCGGACGCTGTCATGGACTACTACAACGCTTTGCTGGCGGCGCATCAGGATCAGCAGATCATCAACAATCCCGAGCGCAGCGGAGCGTTGCTTTCGGGAACCGGGTCTGCTTCGTTTACACGTTTTCAATTGCTGGATGAGCACAATCAATCCATCGAAGTGGTGGACGTTGGCCAGAAACTGACACTGCGCGTCGACGCTCGCATTCGCGCGCAACTGCCCGATCTCGTGTTGGGCTTTTTGATCAAGGATCGCTACGGTCAGGACGTCTTCGGGACCAATACCCGCCATCTTGATCAGGTTTGCTATGACATCGAGGCAGAGAGTGATCTGTCGTGGTCGTTCTCGTTTCCCGTCAATCTGGGGCCTGGCACCTATTCGATCACCATCGCTCTGCACGGACATGCCGGTCATGTCGAAAGCAACTATGCCTGGCAAGAGCGGGCCGTTCTGTTTGAAGTCGTCAATCGCAGCCACAGTGAATTCATCGGGGTGTCTTGGCTAGGCGCCCAACTGGAGAGTCGTCGTAACCATGAGTGATGATTTTTATCGCCAACTCGAAGAGAGATTTCGCTCTTCGCAAACCGTCATTCGCCAAAGGCTTGAGGTGTACCGGCCGTTCTTGAAAGCGCTGCTTCAAGACGTCTCGCAACCCAAGGCGCTGGATGTCGGTTGTGGCCGTGGGGAATGGTTGCTGCTACTGGAGGAAGAAGGTTTTCAGGCACGCGGTGTGGACCTTGATGACTCAATGCTCGAAGCCTGCCATGAGCGTGGGCTCAACGCTGAAAACCTCGATGCGCTTGCTGCACTCCAGGTGTTGCCCGATGACAGTCTCGATCTGATCTCCTCGTTTCATGTGGTCGAGCACGTGACGTTCGACTATTTGCGCGCGATGCTGCGCGAAGCCCAGCGCGTTCTGTCGCCAAAGGGCCTGCTGATTCTGGAAACGCCGAACAGCGAAAACGTGTCGGTGGGCACCAGTGACTTCTACCTGGACCCGACCCATGAGCGGCCATTGCCTCCGCCGTTCCTGGAGTTCCTGTGCGAGTTCAGCGGCTTCCCGCGCACCAAGATTCTTCGCCTGCAAGAACATGCGGATTTGCATGACCCGCACGCCCCTATCGGGCTGGTGAATGTGCTGTTTCACGTCAGCCCCGATTACGCGGTCATTGCCCGTAATACAGTGCCTGTCGATGGTGAGCCGGATGCCTTTGCGGATCTGTTTTCGCGAGAGTACGGACTCAAGCTTGAGACGCTGGCCAGCCGCTTCGATCAGGGCGTCAATACGGGCATCGCGCGCGTCCGTGAACGGTCGGAGCAAATCGGGCATGAGCTCTCCGATCAGATTCAGCGTTTCAATGATCGTCTTGAATCGATGAGCCACGAACATCATCGGCAGTTGAGTGAGATAGACGCCCATTACGCCGAAAGCTTGCACCGTAGCTGGAATTACGAGCAGCAGTTGTTGGCGATTTACAGCAGCTCATCGTGGCGCATCACGCGTCCTTTGCGCGGGGTGGTCCGGCTGATCAAGGACCCTGGCTTTCGCAAGCGTATGGCGCTCAAGCCGCTTGAAGGAACTTTACGTTACCTGAAAACCAAACCTCGATTCATGGGCGCCCTCAAAGCAGTCGTCAACCGTGTACCGTGGCTGGAACGCCGGCTGCGGGAATACCAGCAGAGCATTGAGCGCGCCGTCGCAGCGCTGAAGCCGACCCCTGATCCACTGTCCAACTATTCGCCGCGTGTCGAGTATCTCCAGCGTAGGTTGTGGAATTTGTTGCGCTCCGACGCCATTCCAAAACCTGATCGCAGTGGATTACTACCACGGCTCGCCTTCGTGTCGCCCTTGCCTCCGGAGCGTTCGGGGATCGCCGACTACAGTGCCGAGCTGCTGCCCGCGTTGGCGGCTTACTACCGTATCGACCTGATTGTCGAACAGCCCATCGTCGATAACCCGTGGATCAACGAACATCGCCAATTGCACGACGCCGAATGGTTGAGGGCGCATGCGGACGAGTTCGACGCTGTGCTTTACCACATCGGCAACTCCACTTATCACAGCTTCATGATCGAGCTGATGGAAGACGTGCCGGGCATCATCGTGTTGCATGACTTCTTCGTCAGCGATCTGAATCGCACGATGAGCGCGCGAGCGAATAGCCATCGTCTGACCCTGCAAACCTTGTATTACGGCCATGGCTATCCTGCGATGGTCGACCCGCTCTCCGAAGCCACCGCATTCGATTACCCGGTCAACCGCTTGCTGCTCGAACGTGCTCGCGGCGTCATTGTGCACTCTGAGGTTTCCCAGCGCCTGGCCCAGGAATGGTACGGCAAAGACGCCGCCAAAGACTGGTCACTCGTACCGCTGCTGCGTGAGTTCGCCACGGATCAGCCGCGCGCTGCTGTACGCGAAGCGCTCGGCATTCCAGAAGATGCATTTCTGATCTGCAGCTTTGGTTTGCTCGGCACCACGAAACTGAATGATCGTCTGTTGCAGGCGTGGCTTGCGTCAGAATTGGCCCGCGAGCCGAATTGTCTGCTGGTCTTCGTCGGCGTCGCTGGCGACACCCCGTACTGCCGCGACCTGCTCAAAGCCATCGCGGACAGCGGTTTGGGCGCTCGGGTACGGGTGACCGGCTGGGCGGACACCCTCATGTTCAAGCAGTACCTGGCGGCCGCCGATCTGGCCGTTCAGTTGAGAGCGTTTTCACGCGGTGAAACCTCCGCCACTGTGCTCGACTGCATGAATTACAGCTTGCCTTGCATCGTCAACGCCAATGGCAGCATGGCGGACTTGCCGGAAGAAGCGGTGTATCGCATCGACGATGAGTTCGAGACTTCAGCGTTGACCGCCGCCATCGAAACCCTGTGGCGCGACCCCGACGCACGTGCCTCGTTGGGCAAGCGCGGGCGCGACGTCATCGAGCGCCAGCACGGTCCGGAATATTGCGCTGGCTTGTACCACGCGGCCATTACCCGGACACGTGAGCGTGACCAGCATGAAGATGCCCGCCTGCGTGAGCACCTGGCGCAGCTTCCGGATTCCACCCGCGCACTTGCCGACGATGCGGATGAGGCGCAGGTCAAGCTGTTCAAACAAGCATTGCTCGCCCTGTCCGATGAGCTGCTTCAAGGGCAACCTGATCCGTACAAGCCGCGGCAGTTGCTGCTGGATATCACCGCCACTTGCCAGGTGGACCGTCACACCGGTATCGAGCGAGTGGCGCGAGCGTTGACGCTTGCCCTGCTGGAGCAGCCTCCCGCCGGTTATCGCGTCGAGCCGGTTTACCTGACTCACGCCGATGGCCAATGGCACTACCGCTATGCGACCGCCTACACGGCCGGTTTGCTGGGCCTAAGTAAAGAACTGGCCGATCAGGGCATCGATTACGCCGCTGGTGATCGATTGCTGACACTGGATGTTTCGGGGCAAGCCTTGGTGCTCGCCAGTCAGGCCGGTGTTTTCACGCGCATGCAAGCCCATGGCGTGGACTGTCGAGCGGTCGTGTTCGATCTGCTGCCTGTGACGCACCCCCAGTTCTTCCCGCCGAAAGCCAACACCTACTTCGCCGATTGGTTGAGCAGCGTTGCGCAGTTCGAGGGGGTGGTGTGCATTTCGGCCACTGTCGCCAATGAAATGAAAGTGTGGCTGCGCGCTAATCAGCCAGATCGTGCAGACGTCTTGTCGATCAAGCACTTTCACCTGGGTGCAGATCTGTCTCACACAGCGCCGACCACCGGGTTGCCAGACGACGCTGCAAGTATTCTGAAAAGCCTTCAAAGTCGCCCAAGCGTATTGATGGTCGGCACGCTGGAACCTCGCAAAGGTTACCTCCAGGCCATCGATGCGTTTACGGAGCTTTGGAATACCGGCGTTGACGTCAATCTCGTCATCGTGGGGCGGGCAGGGTGGCAGGACTTGCCGCTCGATCAGCAGCGTTCGATTCCCCAGTTGCTGTCGCGCCTCGCCGAGCACCCTGAAAAAGACCGCCGTCTGTTTTGGCTCAGCGGTATCAGCGACGAATTCTTGGAGCAGGTGTACCTGAACGTCAATGGTCTGCTCGCGGCGTCGGACGACGAGGGCTTCGGGCTTCCGTTGATCGAGTCGGCGCAGAAGGGGCTTCCTGTCCTTGCGCGTGACATCCCGGTATTCCGTGAGGTCGCTGGCGATCACGCTGCATTCTTTTCGGCGCGAGAGCCCAATGAGTTGGCATCGGCGATCAGTGAATGGGTTTCGGCAGGATTCACCCCCTCTTCGTCCGGAATGCCATGGCTGACGTGGCGTCAGAGCGCAAATGATCTGCAAGCCCTGTTGATCGACGAACCGGTCACTACGCCAAAGGCTTGATAAAACCCAGGGCGGGGGACGCTTTGAGCGATCCACCGCCCCGGTGTCACTGCGCTTCTCCTTCTAAAAATCCCGCTCTGCATGGCCGTGCGCCATGGTCTGAATTGTTCCCTGCCGTCGGTAGGAAAAATCCTCACTACTTGTCGTCTGTATCTTGTTTGCCTGCAGGAAGGTGAGTAGGGTGCTCCACTTTATTGAGGGCCCCTGAATGAGTGCAGAGATGTTGTCGTCTGTAAGACGCTCGCCGTATTTCCCTTACATCGACGGCCTACGTGCGCTGGCAGTTCTGGCGGTACTGGTATTCCACCTCCATGGCGCTTGGTTGCCGGGCGGTTTTGTTGGGGTCGACGTCTTCTTCGTCATTTCAGGATTCGTGGTCAGCGCCTCGGTTGCCAGCTATCAAGGCCGCAATCCGTTCCACTTCTTCGCCTATTTCTATGCGCGCCGGATCAAGCGCATCTTCCCGGCGCTGATCGTCTGCCTGCTGGTTACGGCGTACTTCACGGCGCTATTCGTTCCCGGTTCCTGGTTGAGCGACGTCAACCAGAGAGTGGGGCTCTACGCGTTTTTTGGATTCAGCAACCTCATCCTGGCGCAGACGGGCCGCGACTATTTCGCCCCTACGACCGAGTTCAACCCCTACACCCACACATGGTCGCTGGCAGTCGAAGAGCAGTTCTATCTGGTGTTCCCGCTGCTATTCATGGCCTGGTTTTTCGGGCGCAAGGGCCGTGCTCTGTCGATTCTGTTGTTCGTGGCGGGGGGCATCGCTTCGTTGGTCTTCGCTCATTGGCAGAGTCAGGCCAGCCCGATTGATGCCTATTTCCTGAGCCCCAGCCGCTTTTGGGAGCTTGCCGCCGGCGTTTTATTGTTCCAATTGACCCAGCAGGGTGAGCCCGTTCAGAGCACTGGCCGGAGGCGGGGCGTGTTTGGCCTGCTATCGCTTCTACTATTACTGGGCGCGTTAGGCTTTACCTCTCCCGCACATTTCCCGTTCCCGGGCGCACTGCCTGCAGTTCTGGGCACGGTCGGCGTCATTTATTGCCTGCACCGGCACGACAACCTCGTTCGGCTGCATGCACTGCTCGGGCATCCATTACTGGTAGCCGTGGGGCGGATTTCATATTCGCTGTACCTCTGGCACTGGGTTGTCTTTGTGCTGTTCCGTTGGACGGTGGGCCTTGATACGGCGGTGCTGCGGATAGTCGCTGTCCTGCTGACGTTTGCCTTGGCGTGGCTGTCCTACCGTTTCATCGAAAACCCCATGCGCCACGCCCGATTCCTGCGGCGGATGCCGCAGATCGTCGTCGTGGTATTGGGTGTTGGCGTTATCGGAGGTGGCTGGTGGCTGGCCGGAAAGATCGTCGATGACCAGCCGCGTATCTCGCTCAGTACCGTCACTCAGCATCATTACGACTGGTATCCAGACGGGCCATCTACCGATCCTGATCATCCCGGCTGCATCGCTGACCCTGAATACCACAACGTAGAAGGCACGCTACAACTGGTGTTCAAGCCTCACGGTTGCCAGCCGGAAAGAGCCGTTAATCCCCAGACTATTTATGTCATCGGCGATTCCCACGCCATGGCCTATGAGCGGATGTTCAAGCAATACGCCCTGCGAAAATCGACGTTGATCGTTGTTTATAACAATGGCGGTTGCCCCTACGTGAGCCTGCAACCGTGGCGCGAGTTCGAGAACCCGGTGTGCCCTCACTTCCAGGAAATCACCCTGCGTGACCTGCGCTCGCGCATCAAGCCTGGCGACATCCTGTTTTTGCCATCGCTACGGCTGACGCGGTTTTCCGACCAGTGGACTGGATCGGGCGAAGCCGTTGCCGATAAGGAAATGCTGGGTGCAAAAGGCTACGCGCGTCGTAGACGAGCAGTGACGACAGCGGTTCATGAGCTGAAGGAATTTTCCGACATGGGGGTGTCGATTATTTTTGAAGGACCCAAGCCGATTTTTAAATCGCCGCCATTTAGATGTGCGGATTGGTTCAATCAAAATAACCCGATTTGTAAACCCGGGTTTAGTGTTTCCCAAGTGACTTTGAACCGTTTCCGTCAACCTGTTTTGCGTTCTTTGAAAGATATAGTTCGGCAACTTCCGCATTCATCTTTGTGGGACCCGTTCCCGGTTTTGTGTCAAGAAGATGACTGCCAGGCCTTTCGCGACGGCAAGCCACTTTTTCTTGACGGGGACCACCTGAGCGGTGATGGCAACCTGCTGCTTTTGAAAGATTTCACGGAATTCCTTGAAAGTCGCATGGTCAGCACTGAAGGGAGTCAGGGTCAAAATCTCGGCGTAAGATGAGTGATACATTTACGTCAGATTTATCTTGTTCCCTTGTAGGAAAGATGTGTAGGATTGCCGAGCTTTATGCCAATTGGCCAGTCCAAATGGAATACGTACGGATTGGTCAAGAGCACTTGGCTTAACGTTACCCACGAAGGGGCCGCTCCCTGACTAGGGGTGCGGCAATCAGACTGGGACCGACGGGTCCGCACTACCCAAGTCTGTTTGTCGATTCGACTAAAAAAATTGGAGAAATACCGAAAATGGCAACTCAAGCTCAAATCACCGCGGTACAACAGCTGTACGTTTCCTACCTGGGCCGCGCAGCTGATAAAGCGGGTCTGGACTTCTGGTCGAATGCAATCGCTACCGGCACCGCGACCATCGCGTCCGTAGCTACTGGCCTGACTCTGGCTACCGAATACACCTCGAAATACGCTGGCCTGACCACCGACGCTCTGGTCGATGCTGTCTACACCAACGTACTGGGCCGTACTGCAGACGCAGCCGGTAAAGCTTTCTGGGTTGCCTCGTTCGCTAACGGTAGCGTCAAGGCTGACACTTTCGTTTCCTCGTTGATCCAGAGCCTGGGTACTCAAGACCAAGCCACCATCAACAACAAAACTTTCGTAGCTCAGACTTACACTGACACTGCTGGCGCCGCTTATAACGTTCAAGCCGGTACTCAGGTTATTGCTAAGGTCGACGGCACTTCCGCTTCGGTTAACGATGCGCTGGCTGCGATCTCTGGTGGTACTCTGCCAGGTCAAGTTCCAGCACTCGGCCTGATCAACGCTTTCGCTGCTGCTCAAGATGCTCTGGTTGCTTACGGCAAAACTGCTGCTACTGCCAATGCTGCTCTGGACACTAACAAAGATGGCTCCGTTTCGTCTGCCGAAGCTAGCGCTGCTCTGACTGCTGCACAAAACGACCGTGCTTTGGCTGCTAACGGTGGCACTAAAACCATCGCTACTCTGAACGCTGACGTCACCAACGCCACTGCTGACCTGAAGACAGCAAAAGACGCAGCAACCGCTGACGTCGGCGCTACTGTTGTCAGTGCATACGATAACGCTGTAGCAGTTGACACTGCTGCTGACGCCGCTGTCGCTGCAAATGCCGCTGCTACCGCTTCGGCCCAAGCCGGCCTGAACACTTCGGTTTCTGCCTCCGGTTCCACTGTTACCTATGCCACTTTGTCCACAGCTGCTGGCGTGTCTGGTGCCAACGCTTTCGACACCGCTGCCAAAGTCTCTGCTTTCTTGGCTGATCCGGCTTCCAGTGCTACCGCTCGTGCCGCTCTGGTTACTGAGCTGAACAAAGTAGACACTTACGGTGCAGCTGTTGTTAAAGCTGGCGACTTGGGCTTGGCAGCTGCCAAATCCCAAGTTGCTCTGGATACCGCTACTGACAACCTGACTGCTGGTACTACTGGTCAAGACTACATCGACGCAGAAGCTGCCCTGGTTCTGGCTAACAAAACTTTGGCTAACGCACAAACTGCTGATGCCAAAGTTGTTGCTGTCAAGGCTGTCGTTGATCAGTACACCGCTCTGACTAAAGTTTCGACTGATGCTCAGGCTGCGATCACCAAGTTCAACACTGACAACGCCGACAAGATCACTCTGCACACAGTTGGCACCACTGCTGACGCTGGCACTGCTGACCATAAAGATGTGTTCTTCTTCAGCTCGAAGATCGCTACCACCAACGACATCGCAGTTGCTACCTTCGGTTCGGGCGATTCGATCGTTATCGGCAGCGGCCTGACCTACAACAGCGGCGCTCTGTCGACTGGCGACAACAACAAGGCAGAGTTCTTCCTGGTTCAGAAAGGCGCTGACACTCTGGTAGTCCTGGAAACTCAGGCTTACGGCAGCAGCACTACTACGCACACCGCTACTGGTGATGCAACCGCAGTAGCCTCGCCAGACGCAGCTGTTATCACCCTGACCGGTGTTAACGTTGCTGACCTGACCGTTTCGAACGGTGTTATCTCCCACGTAGCTTAATTGCCTCGTGATGGATAACTGCGGTGGGCTTCGGCCCGTCGTCGGTTGACTCAAAAAACCCGCCCCTCAAAAGGCGGGTTTTTTAATGCCTAAAGCTTTCCTCTTCCAAACCAGTCACCATTAGGCATCCGTTCGGGCGCACTCATTTAAAGTACATCGCCCCCCGAAACGATGTTGCTCGCCGCCGTCTACGTTTTCATACCCCTGCCTCAGCGCTAGTCCGACTTGGACGCAGCGTCTGACATCGCAGCCTGCCGCACCGCCCACCATCGCTTCAAGATCGACTTAAGCTCATATGCAATGGCAGACACGGCGCGGGATAGCCAATAAAAAACCCGCCTTCAAGGGGCGGGTTTCTGAATCATGTTGCCAAGAACAACGTCTGCAACACTGAACGCGTTATGCCACCGCTTCACCAAGATGAATGAAATCAGTGTTCACCAACGTCTTGGTGCCGGAAAGCTGAATGATCGAATCGCTCAAACCCAACCCTGCAGAGCCGTCGAGCACCACCGCGTAATGCCCTTTCAAAGAACCGGCAGCCACGGTGACGTCATAGATGAGTGCCAACGAGAACGTGGACGCCGCTGTCAAGTTCGCGGCGTCCAGTGCCGAAAACAGTTCGCCAAAGTTATTCGCCGATGCCACAGAATGAGCGCTGACATTGATATCGGTATCCCGACCAACGAGGGCGCCATTGAAGAAAGGCATGTTGCTCTGCCCCAATTGGATGTGATCGCCAGCGTTGAAGTCGGTGATTGAGGCGATGTTCGCGGTCGTGCTGTCCGTAAGCTGCAGGTTTGACCGTGTAGCTGACACATCAGCGAAAACGAAGGTGTCATTACCGCCGCCGCCCGTCAGGATGTCTGCGCCACCGCCTCCGTTGATCACATCGTCACCCGTACCTCCGACGATTGTGTCCTTGGCGCTTCCGCCCGTTAGCGTGTTGGCAACAGTTGCAGAGCCTTTAATGGTCAGCGCATTGGTTTGCTCCGACGCGTCGATCACAATGCCCGCCTTGTTGGCCGAAGCGTCAATGGAGGTCAGGGCCGTCTGGGTACTCTGTGTTTTAAGGCTGAATGCCTGGTCGCCGGTCACCACGATCGTTTTCACAGCATCGTCATTTAGGGTCAAGACGTTCTGTGCGACATCGTTTTTGGTGGGGTCAGGGTTAACGAACTCTGGCACATATACCGTGCTCTTGATCGTAACGTGCTCAATGTTTTGCGCCGTGACGGCGTTCGCCAGACCAAATACGGTTTGTTCATCATCACGGTTGTCGTGCAGCGTGTTGTTGAGCACGATGGTGAGAGAGTCGTTACCGGTATCCACCGCTTGGCTCACCTGCAACGTGCCTGGCGTTCCGAGATTGGCGACGGCAGGGACTCTGATCATCCCGGCGCTCATTGTTAAGTCATCGCCAGTGCCGTCAACATTGCCGTTAACTTGTACATCAAACGGGGCGTTTGGTGCGTTCGCAGTCAGGTTGAAGCCGGCAAGGTCGAACTGCAACGGGGTAGCCGTAACGATCTGGCTCAATGCGCTGTCACTATTAATCTTATCGATCAGCGCAGTGACCAGACTCTGATTCGAGCTTCCGCTCGCTTCAATGGTATGCCCCTCTACCGTGATTGATACATGGAAGTTGCCTGAGACATTCGAAAAGGAATTGCCGAGCTCGACCAAATTACGCTGCGCCTGGGACGGGATGCCACCGGCGGTGTTGAGACCTGCAATAGTTACCGTGGCATCAGCGGCCAAACCTGTCACTTGCGCCGTCCCGCCGCTCGCAATGCCTGCACCTGCAATGAAGCTATTGCTACTGCCGGCTTTGGACGCATCTAGAGTGGCGCCGTCTTGCAGGGTGTCAGTGAATGAAACCACCTCAAAGCCTGAAATCGTTTGCAGGGCCGCGTAATTCGCAGCAGAGGTTTGAAGCGTGTCCGTTCCTTCGCCACCGGAAACCGTCAGTTGGTTTCCCGGAACGATGGCTGTGAACAATTCCAGCGTGTCGTTACCCGCTCCGAGCGCGATATTCGCTGTGGAAGTGAGGGAGGCATGCACAAGCAGATCGACCGCCCCGGCGCCTGTCACCTGAACAATGGACAACGTGCCATCGGTCGACAGATCGACTGCGTTGTTGCCTGTTGCCGCAATCGACACGCTTGAAAGGTTTTCCGACTGTTGGATCACCAAGCCAGAACCTGTCGTCGTGATGTTCAACGTTTCGGTTGTTGAGTCGGTGAACGCGACTTTCGACCAAGCGGGCGAATATGGCAGATACCCTGCGTTGATCGCCGTTAGATTGAAAGAAGAAGCGGTGGCGTCATGGAGCGTCGTCAGCGCTGAGTTTTG
This sequence comes from Pseudomonas salicis, assembly GCF_057128705.1. Lineage (NCBI taxonomy): Bacteria > Pseudomonadati > Pseudomonadota > Gammaproteobacteria > Pseudomonadales > Pseudomonadaceae > Pseudomonas > Pseudomonas salicis. The sequence goes on along the minus strand of NZ_JBSKHU010000010.1, from coordinate 25,462 downwards.
GTCTTTCACACTCAGGTTATTGATCGAGCCGACGCCGTAGAAATCGACACCGGAGAAACCTTTGCTCACTTCAAGACGAGTGATGCCCGAAGAGTCAGAAAGGTCTAGAGCCGCATACCCATTGGCGTGAACAATCACGTTTTCAACGTTGGTCAACGTCGGCTTAACGGTTTCCACGTCGAGAATCGTAAAGATCCCAATCGGGGCGCCCGTTGTGATCTCAAGGGTGTCGTTGCCTGCACCGCCGTCGATAGTGTCATTAGAGCCAAGCGTGGCCGGTAAGGCGACGAACTGCTCGTCGGCAGCCGAGGTGCGGTGCGACGGGGTCTCTGCTGTCGGAGAAAAAGTGTCGGCGCCCGTTGTCAGATTGAACACTTTTTGAGGCGCAACGGGAGTCGTGTTGTCCCATGCCGTGATGATGGCCTTTACAGCATTGACGGACGCCGGGTCCGACGTTACATAGCTCAAAACGCTTTTGGCGCGCTCAGGATCATTGGCCTGGGCGGACGTGGAAAACGCCAGACCCACCTCAATTTTGTTCAGCAGCAACTGGTGGTCATCGCTGCCCGCGTTGAAAATCGATTGCAGCATTTCCTGAATCAGACCCTGGCGGCTGCCAAGATCGGAGAGCCGGGTCTCCCAGAAGCCCTGACCGGTAGGGTCGGGCAAGCGATTCAGCACCGTGGCATAGAAGTGCTGGAAGAAATCGGAGTCGCTGACTGCGGCGCCATAAATGACTGTCCCTTCATGGCTTTGCAGAAAACCCGAAATCACATTGGTGAACGGCAGGCCGCCGTCGATTTGGTTAGCCCAGAATGTTAGTCCTGCTGTGTCCGGTGCCCTGCCAAAGACTGCGACGTAAAGCGACGTAACCAACTGCTGCGAATCGAGATCAGACATGACGACTTCCCTGAAGGCTGGTATGAGCCGGCATAGTGCCACCTGCCTGATGGGGTAGATAGCAACATCGGCATGTCAGAGCGCTATCACTTCATTTTGTGATGGGTATCCACTAAATACACGGACTGACAAGACACCGTTCAACCCCAGCCGCCTCCAACTATTCAGCCATGTGACCGCCGTCTCTCAAGCTAAATGCGGCTCCAGTTCAGAGGATGGTCCATAGGATATTTTCTGAAATTTGGCTGTTGATGATTTGGGCAGAAAGTTTTGTGCGGAAGGCTTAATAATTTAATCCGACAAGTTATATCAACTACTTTTCATACGCTAATCTCGGAAGCTAATGAAAAAAATCAAAACGGATAAAGCGCTATTTATTTGGCGTCAATTTAATATCTATCTGCCTTTCATCTGAAACCTCCTACGACATTACCGAGTCTCTGCAACACGTTTTGGCGGAGACGCCCGTCCCGTCTGCTTAAGCCGCCCGTCGGCCTTAGCTTCTTTAAACTAAAGCTGTCTTCTTTCTGCCGATATTGATTGTGGCAGGCGCTGAAGTCGGATCATTAATTTTCTTGATAGCCCATTGCCAGCAAGCCAAAGCCCCGTCTATATTCCGAGCACTTGCTCTGACCGAAGGAAAGGGAAAGGAAGAAGTCCAGCCGCGGATAATCCGAGAGGCTGAGTTCTAGGGACGTTTCATTAAAGTTTGGAGTATTACATGGCTAGTCAGGCAACTCTTTCGCAAGTACAAGCTCTTTATGTCGCCTATTACGGACGCCCGGCAGAGCCGGCCGGTTTGAATTTTTGGGCAAATGTCGTGGAAACGAACCACGGCGACATCAATGCCATCATCAAAGACTTCTCCAATGCTCCGGAGTACCAGCAACGCTTCGGTTCGCTTGACGACAATACGCTGGTCAACAACCTCTATTTGCAGATGTTTGGCCGCAGCGCCGAACCCGGTGGCCTTGAGTTTTGGGTGGGCCTGCTGAAAGCCGGTACCCAAACGTTGGGCGACATCGCCAAAACCATCTCCAGCCTCGCGAGCGGCATCGACCTGCAAGTGCTGAATGGTCGTGTTGAGCTGGCCAACGCCTTTACCAACAAATTGGCGCTCTCTCCAGAAGCACTGGAAAACTACGGCAACACCCGCGGTATCGAGATCGGCCGCGCTTACCTGGACCAGGTGAAAGACACCACGGTAGGCAACCTCCCGACGTTGCTCGACAAGGCAGCTGATACTGTTGCAACTCTGCCACCCGCGAACGGTGGCGGCGGCGGTGGCGGCGTGACCCCACCTGCTGCGCCTACATTCGTCGCGCAAATTGACAGCGGCGTGCTGCACTTCACTGGTACAGCGACCGGCGACATCGATGTTACCCGCGACCTGATCAACAACACGGTGGTATTCACCCGCGATGGCATCAAGTCGACGCTCACGGTTCCTGCCTTCAACACCTCGACGACAGTCGAAATCGGTTCTGCAACCGTAAAACTTGACGCGAGCTATATCGGCGCTCGTGAAATTCACGGTACTGGTGCGCTCAACATCACCAACGTCACTGCCTCCAGCGATCTCACCAAGCTCGCGACTGGCCTGACAGTCACCGCGACTTTGACGACCGATCTGGATCTGACCGCCACGAATACCCTGACTACCGTTGACCATTTCATCGTGGCTACCGGCAGCACACTGACCTTGGACGTTGCACAGCTGCCTCTTCTGGTTTCTGGCAGTTATGCGTTGCACGACAGCGCGACAGCTTTGTTGTCGGTAGCTCCGCCCCAGCTCACTGGCGCATCGGAGTTGATCGTCACTGGCTCTCCAACTATTAGCGAGCTGGATACGCTAACGGGCGCCAATTCGACAGTGGAATACACGTCTGTTACTGGCGACGACGCCGCACTGATCGCCGACGCTAATAGCGGCACTGGATACGTAACCCCTGGCAAAAACGTTGTTGTCAGCAATTCGATCAGCGTATCGGGACTGGATACGGTCAAGGCCGCCATCGGCACTGGTACCGTCACAGCGGGCACCCTTGAAGACGCCATTGGCAATTTGATCCAGAGCGGCGTGGTTTCGCACTATGTCGGTACGGGTTCTAATGTGATCGTTACCGACCCGGCCACTGTCGCCCAGATTCAACTGCTGGACACGGCTAACGGTGCTGGCGCTGCAAGCGGCACGCTGACCTACGATCTTCATGACACAGTGCTCGCCGTTCTCGCCAACAATGCTGTTGCACTCGGCGCAAGTGTTGTGACTTTGACGGGTGGCACCAGCTTGGGCGACGTCACCGTTGCCCAGCTTGAAGCCTTGCTCGCGTTGTCAAATCTGCAGGATGGCTCAGGTCATGCGGTGGTTGATTTCAACGACTTGACCTACAACCTTGTCGACACTCCTGCAGCATTGATCGCAGCCTCTGCCCATAATTACGTGGCGCATGCCGTGGGTGTTACTGCCAATATCGATGCGAGCGTGAGTCAGGCCGTCGAGTTGCACACGCTCAAGGCCACTGCGGTTTACGCCATCAGCGACAGCGCTACCAGCCTGGCGACAAATGTTCCAGCGTCTGTTACTGCAATCGGCGCAGCCACCGAGCTGACCGCTACAAGCGTCGCATCGGCGGTTCAGGCACAGAGCATTCATGTGAACGCCAATGGCATTCCTGCCCATTACGATGTGTCGGACACCTACAGCAACATCACTAACGGCAGCAATGCCGCTGGCATCAACGGTGCGCACGACCTGACAGTCAACACTTCCAACTTGAGCGTTTCTCAAGCCAACGACATCGTGGCGTTCACGAATGACGGTCTGACCAGCATTGCTAGCATTCGTGACAATGCTGCGAACACGAACACGTTCGTGGGCGCACACGCTTGGGATGCAACGTTGCACTACAGCTTCTACGTCGAAGACAGTGCATCGAACATCCTCAACCAGATCAGTGGCAACAATCTGGACTTCATCACCGGCAACAGCCTGGATACAAGCGCCGATCACAGCGTCAGTAATATTCATGTAACCGATACATTCGCTTTGGCTGGTGCGAAGACGTTTTGGAATGCAGTAAACCCAACCTTTGATGCTTTGGGCAAAACCACTGCAGATAAGACGACCTATAGCATCACCGACACCATCGCCAACTACATCACTGACGAAAACCCGTCTGGCAACAGCGCGTCGCTGACCACTTGGGTCAAAGATGCCGACTCCAAGACTGTCACCGGCAACGCCGAAGACATGTACCAAGCCCAACAGGCACACCGCCTGATTTTCGACGATCTGGACAGCAACGACCACATCGTAACCACGGGCAGTGCGGGCGAGCAGACGCTGCAAGGTTCGGCCGGTAGCGACACGCTGTATGGCGGAGACGACAACGACACCATCTATGGCAACGCCGGTAACGACACCATCAACGGCGGCACGGGTTATAACTTCCTGTCCGGTGGAGACGGTGCGGATACTATCTATGCAGGCGATACCAGCGCTGCGACTGCTGATGCCAGCCTGAGCAGCATCTTCTCTACGACGGTCATTGGTGGGGCCGGTGGTGACAACATGTTTGGCAGCGTCAACAAGGATGTCTTCGTGTATCAGGGCTCGACCGCTGCTGCGCTGATCGCGGAGTCTGGCACCAACGCCAGCACTCGTGACTACATCACTAACTTCTCTCAAGGTGACACGATCCAGTTCGCGGCTTCGGCCAAGGTTCAGTTCCTGGGGAATGGTTCTGGCAACGCGTCGTCGGTCAACGCCGGAGATTTTGGCCTGTCTATCCGTTACGACAAGAACCTCACTATTGGGGGCTGGAACGGCTCATCCGCTGTAACAGGCACCAAAGTCTCAATCGATGTGGCTGATGCTTCGGGGCATTTCGATAACGTTCCCGACGTCACCATCATTCTGGTTGGCACCAACCTGGACATCAACGTTGTAGGTAATTCAATCACCTTCGGCGCTTGATTGCGTCCTGAGTGATCTTGTGCAGATAGGGCCGCAGTGATGCGGCCCTTTTTGTTTGCCCCGGCACGTTCACCCTCCCCACTTGAGTCCTGACCCAACAAAAAACCGCCCCGATAGGCGGTTTTGGTCAGTGGGCTCCTCACTTCAGAGCTTGACCAGCTGGCACCCTCACACCAATAACGGCACGCCCTGATCAACGACACCCGCCAGCTTGATCGCCATTTCAGGCGAGTCAATGAAACTGGCCAGCACCGCAGCTTGCCCGGTCGGACCGGGATGGGAGGTCAGGCCGTTCATGTAGAACGCGAAGCCCTCTGCATCCGGTGAGCGGTTGAAGGCCGTTTGGTACAGCTGCGTAAGGAACGTCGCGTTGTCCACGGAACCTTGGTGCGACATGAATTCCTGACTGGAGACGATTCCCAACGCGAGCTGAGCAGTGTTCAGGTTGTGTTGGCCGGCATCGAGGAAGAAGTTCAGGCCGCCCTCTTCGGGGTTGCGCCCCAACGCCAAGTGGTAGAGCTCTGCGACCCTGGCGGTTGCACCGGTACTGTCGATGGCGATCGTTTGCTGATCGAACTGCAGCCGCTCGACGCTTTTCAGGGTCACCACTGTGTTGCTGTCCGCCAGCGAGCGCACGACAAAACTGCCATCGGCCTGATGACTGATCCCGTAGTCGTTTCTGGCACCAGCCAGCACGACGGTGTCGATACCGCCGCCGCCATTCACAGCGTCTACCCCACCTCCTGTGTAAAAGATGTCGTTGTGAGTAGAGCCGGTAAATGTATCGGCGAAGGCCGTGCCGTGTAGCGTACCTCCGCCTTCCGGCGCCGTCAGGGTAACGCCCGCGCCCGACGGAGGAGCGACAGGCGGCGTAACCGGCGGGATCGCGGTAGGGTCGACCAAAACGCCGGGAAGCGCCGGATTATTGTTGAGCGCCAGTGCCGCGTCGTTGCCAGCCGCGTCTTTGAGGGTTCCGCCGTTGAGGTCCAGCGTCGTGGCAACGGCGATGCCATTGTTGTCAGCATGACCCGTGGCGACGACGTATTGAAAGGTGAGGGTGTCGGTTCCTGAGCCGCTGACGTAGCTTGCGTAGACCGGGCCGCCTTGATCGAGTGTCAGACCGAGGCGCGGTGTGCCGGTGACAACCGTGGCTTCGTTGTACTTAACGCTGAAGGCCAGCGTGTCGCCAACGGCATAACTTCCATCGTTGGGCGCTAATACCGTTGTCACAGACGGTCCGCTTTGATCAATGGTGTAGACATCGCCGGATGTGTAGCCCCCAGCTATCGCCTGACTTGCACCGTCGACGATGCCGGTGCCTGTTGCCTTGAGATCAAGCCTCAACGTGCCGTCGCCACTCACGCCGTTAACCGTGACCGTGTAGGTGGAACCGCTGCCCGTCACATTGCTGATGTTTCCGGTCACGCCTTGTCCGACCAAGACGAAATCGCCTGAATCAACACCTGTGACGCTCGAATCAAAAACCACCGAATACTGCACCGAGGTCGCATGGGTGAGAGCGGCGTCCACGAGCGAGATCGCCGTGACGGCGGGTCCGACGGCGGCAACCTGCACGCCCGCGAGGCTCGCGACATTATTCAGTGTCAGCGCGGCATTGTTGCCGACCGCATCTTTGATGCTGCCTCCATTGAGCTGCACCGCAGCGCCCAATGCCACGCCATCGCGGTCCTCGTTACCTGGTGCGACTGTGTATCGAAAAACCAGCGCGCTACTGCCACTCCCGCTTACGTAAGTAGCATTGACCGTGCCAGTACTCAGCGTCAACGCCAGGCTAGGCGCGTTCGTGACGGTGACGGCCTCATTGAAATTGACCGTAAAATCCAGCCTCTGACCCGCTGTATAAATGCCGTCAAATGGCGCTGACACACTGCCGATGGCAGGGCCTGTGTGATCGAGGACATACACTTGCCCACTCGAGTAACCTCCACCCACTGAATTACCGGCGATGTCAGTGATGAGCGTTCCAGCGTTTATCAAGTCGAGGCGCAGGGTTCCATCGCCCGTGACAGAGCTGACGGACACGGTGTAATTGCTGCCGCTTCCCGAGATCGAATTCAGCGTCCCATTCGCTGTGCCGGTCTTGCTCAGCACGAAATCCCCGATGTCTACACCCGTTACGCCCTCGCTGAACGTGACGGCGTAGTCAACTGAGGAGCCACCCTGCATTGCGGGTCCCACCCGGTTGATGGAAGAGATGCTGGGTGCTGTCGTGTCTATCTGGACCGTTAACGCTGCCGAAGCGCTGCTGACATTTCCCGCGGCGTCGGTGGCTTTCGCGGCGAGGCTGTGCGCGCCGTTGGCCAATGCCGCAGTCGTCACCGACCATGCCCCGCCGGTGGCTAGCGCCTGCCCCAGCACGGTGACACCGTCCGTGTCGTAGAGCGTGACAGTCGAGCCAGTCTCAGCGGTGCCGGTGAAGGTAGGCGTGGTCAGGGAGGTAACGTTGTCACTGTTGGAAACGCCCGAATCGCTGCTTGAAGCCATCGCAGGTAAAGAAGGAGCAAAAGGGGCGACGGTATCGATCACGGCATGGCTATTGGCACCAAGTGAATGTGCAGCGCCTGGGGTGGGCAACGTGAGGTTGGCGTTTAACCCCGATCCCACGATGGTCCCACCATTGAGTGTCAAAGCCGTGGTGCTGGAAACATCCAGGTTGGCAGTGTTGTCCCCCGCTTGAACCGTGTAGCTGAATATCATTGTTTTGCTATCGCCGTTGGCCAAGCCGGTGTAGGTGGCTATGCCCTGACCAGGCCCGGTGGCCAGCTGTAATTGCGGGGTTCCGGTGACGACGAGGTCAGAGTCGAAGGTCACCTGGATCTGGATGACGTCGCCGGCTTTATATGCTCTGGTGCTTGCGAACAATGATGTAACGGAAGGAGCTGCCATAGAGATCTGCCTTGAAAAATGGCGCCGGACACTGGGAGATATTCCCGAATGCTGACTGGGCCAAATGGGGCTCGTCTGGATAGCCTTGAATGGCCGTAACCGACAATGCCATGTCAGATATTACATCGCCAGCATAGAAAATCTATTTAAGGGCCGCATCATTTGGAGGGGGATGACTGATAGCCGATAAGCGGTTGAGCATCCAACACGGGCAACTAAGCTACGTGAGAGATAACTCCTTTCGAAACGGTCAGGTCAGCGTTAACACCGGTCAGGGTAATAATTGCTGCACGGTCAGTACCGAAACCGGCATCCGACGCCCTGGGCGATACGTTCTGGCCAGGGCGAGCGGAGAATCCGCTTTTGAAAACGGGACGTTCGTCAGGCCCCGGCGATGTACTCGATGCCTTGCGAAACGAGACCTGACAGGGCGATTTTGTTTTCCGTGGATTCTGCGAAGTTGATCAGCAGGTGGCTTTTATCGAGCGTCTGGTGGTCGAGTTGCGTGGTCCAGAAATCCAGCCCGGACTGATCCGGTGCGCGGCCCAGAATGTGTTGATACAGGCTGGTCACCAACTGCGGGTTGCTAGGCGATGCGCCGTTGATGGTCTGGAATTCCTGGCTGGCGACGAAGCTGGCGGCCACTGAATCAATACTCGCGCCTTTGTCGAGCTGGCCGATCCAGAAGCTCAGGCCGCCTTTGTCCGGGGTGCGGTCGAATGCGGCTTTATAAAGGCGGTAGGCCTGACCGGCGTTGCCGTCGATATCCAGGGCAATGGATTTGTCGGTGAATTGGATGCGCTCGACGCTGTCCAGATACACCCCGGCGACGCTGCCGTCGGGCTTCGCGTAGCTGAACTGTGCGAGGCCGGACTGAAACGTCGCTTGGCTCGATGCGACGTTCAGGTTCAGTTGGTCGATACCGCTGCCTCCAGCGACGCGGACGCTTGAGCCAAAGGTGTTTACGTCGAGGACGAAGGTGTCGTCGAAGTAGCTGCCGGTCGCGTTGGCGGAATTGACCGAGACCACGTTTGATTCATTCGAGGGGCTGCCGGGGCGGCCCCACAGATACTGGAGCGCGAGGACATCGTAGTCGCCCAAGTGCTCCGTGTTGCCGCCGTTGTACGCCATGATGGTGTGGTTGGCCGTCGCTTCGCTCACCGGGAGAAACGGACCGCTGTCGTAGCTGCTGTAAGACCCTGGGTGTTTCAGGCCGAGGGAATGAGCCGTCTCATGCAGCACGAGTTGTCGGCCGTATCCGGTGGCGAGGTTTTGTATATCGGGCACTTGCCAGTTCAACCAGACCGTCGAGCCGGAACCGTCGGTGATCGATTCGGCTTTTCCGACGACGTTTGACGGCAGGCCCGCCCGTCCGCTGTAGGCGCCGTACTCAAGCAGGCCGCCCGTGGCGACCTCTTGAAAGGTGATACCGGTTTGCGTGGAGACCTCGCTTAGCATGGCGCTGATGGCCTGGCGCTGAGTGTCGGTCAAGCTACGGAAGTCGTAGACCTGCGAGCTGGCGGGGGCCGCGTTCAGAAAGCTGTAGCTGATGACAGCGCCTGTTCCGTAGGGATGGTTTGTCGCCAACGAGGCGCGCGATGCTTCTACCAGCGAATCAATGCGAATATCACCCGTCGCCACTGCGTTGCTCCTTGCGTGAGTGGCGTGGTTTATCAACGCCGAATGCAGGCGTTATATCACTTTGATGTCATCTCCGACGACCCCTCACGCCTTCACGCAATGTACTCAATGCCGTTTTCAATTTGCCCGATCAGCGCGATGCGGTTCTCGTTCGACTCCGAAAAGCTGGTGAGCAGGTGGCTCTTGTCGAGGGCGTTGTTGTTCATTTGCGTGGTCCAGAAATCAAGGCCCGACTGATCGGGCGCACGCCCCAGGATGTGTTGATACAAACTGGTGACCAATTGCAGGTTGGTCGGGGAAGCGCCGTTGATGGCTTGAAACTCTTGGCTGTTCACGAAGCCGGTGGCGACCTGGTTCAGTGTCGCGCCGTTGTCGAGCTGGGTGATCCAGAATCCCAGGCCTGTCTTGTCGGGCGTGCGGTCGAACGCGGCTTTGTAGAGTCGATAGGCCTGGCCGCCGTTACCGTCGAGGTCCAGGGCAACGGTCAAGTCGGTGAAGACCAGGCGCTCGATGTTGACCAGTTGGTCGGTCCCGTCCTTGGCGGTGCGATCCAGCACCTGAAAGCCGCTCCCGTTTTTGGTCACGAAATAATCAGTGGAGGGGCCGTGATAAGTCACTCGGTCCAGCCCGGCGCCGCCGTCGAAATGGTCATCGGCAGACGTCGTTTCGAACACGTCGTTGGGGTTGATGATCAACGGCCCTTGGGTCGCGGGCGGCGTCGATGTGTAGGGCGACGTGGCCAACAGGCCGGTGAGTACCAGGCCTCCGCTGCCGTTATAGGATTGCGTGGTGAGGAAGCTGTAGCCGTTGTCGGTTTGCGTCAGGTGACCCGTGCCGAGCCGCCATTCATCGCCGGGATTGACGAAGTCGCTCACGTGCAAGGTGGTGAAGTGTCCGGTGCCGTCATTGAGCCAGACCAGCGGGGTCGATTGCTTGAGCTGTCCGGTGTATTCCACCGCGAAGTCGGATATCCCGTCATGGTTGAAGTCCAGCACGGTAATCCAAGTGGGCCATGCGGTTCCGCTGACAGCCCCGAAGGCACCTTTGGCGATGTCGGCAGCCGGCATGACTTGGGAGGTGACCTCTTGAAACTGGTGGTTGCCCTTGTTGAGAAACACCTGAATGAACGAACCGTCGTAGAACGGATTGCCCTGCGTACCGATGAGCACCAGATCTTTCAGGCCATCGCGATTGATGTCGATGGCTTCGGCGTCAAGGTCGATGTGGCCCTTGAGACTTTGGGTGGCGGGCAATCGAGTGGCGTTGTTCTGACTGAACGTGCCCTGATTATTCCAGAGCACGGTGGTTTGCAGGTTGGTGTTGAACGACGCGGTGGCGTCGGCCGTGATGATCAGCTCGGGACGGTTGTCGCCGTCGAGGTCCACCAGAGTCGCGCCGGGAAACATGTGGCCGGTGTTGAAGTCCAGGATATCTCCCTGGCCCACGGGTAAGCCCAGCGAACTTTGGCTGAAGTGGCCGCTGCCGTCGTTGATCAGATTGTAGGCGAGTATGCCGTTCTGGCCGTGGTAGCCGTTCCCTACGAAGATATCGAGCGCACCGTCGCCGTTGATGTCTCCGACGGCGGACGTGTGTGAATAGTCATGCAATTGCGGGAGCGTCGACGTTGCATCCAGCCAGGTGCCGTCGGGCTGGGACAGGTAAAGCCTGTTCTGCTCGCCGGGAAAGGGATCGGTGTCCCAGCCATGGCTTGAAATGAAGACATCGAGGCGACCGTCGCCGTTGAAGTCTTGAGTCAGCACTTTTCGCGGGTGGACCGTCTGCAAAGTGCTGACAGGAAAGATCGCATTCGTGGCCGGCGTGAAGCCGCCCTTGCCGTCGCCAAAATACACGCCCCCTTGCTGAGGGGTGTTTGAGCCCCCGGGATAACTGGCACCGAGCACGATCAGGTCCTGTTTTCCGTCGGCATTGAGGTCTGCCGTGATGGCAAAGCTGGAGACGTATTCCGGACGCAGGCTGGGGTCAATGACGTGGGTTTCGATGAGTCGATAGTAGTTCGACAGAGTGGCCATATCGATTACCTGATTGGGCGCGGCGGGCGAGGGGCTATTGGCGCTCGAATAGTCAGCGGAGGGCGCTGTTTCGAGTCGGGTTGAGTACAGACTGTAGATGATGGCGTTCAGGTATCAAGTTTGATACCTGCTGAGAGTCGCGACGTTCGTCGCCTGTTCATCGCGGTACGGGTTTCAGGATCGAGGGATGCAAAAACACCCCGTGCGACAGGGGTCGTCTTGTCAGGCGGGGTGTCGGGTGGTGCGTGATGATGGCGGTTCTTCAGGCAGGTGGCGCCGGGTTCAATCCGAAGATGTGGCGACCTTGCGCCAATGATCGAGCAGGTCTTCCAGCGTGTCCTTCAGATCATATTTTGGCTTCCACCCGGTCAGCGTCCGAATTGCCTCGCTGTCGCCGCTGGCGGTGGGAATGTCCGAGGGGCGCATGCGCTCGGGGTCTTCAACGACGTTGATTTTCTGGTCGGAGAGACTGAGCAGTGTGTCGAGGATGGTCTGGATCTTGCGCGGCTGACCGCTGGAGATGTTCAGCAGTCGTGGATAGGGCGCTTGGCTCGACGCCAGTTCGAGGAGCTTCACGTAGGTGTCGCACACGTCGCGGACGTCCAGAAAATCCCGTTCCGCCTGGAGGTTGCCGACCTTGAGCTGGGGCGGCTGTTGACCCGCTTCGATCATCGCGATCTGTCGTGCGAAGGAGGCTGTCACGAAATCGGGTGATTGGCCTACGCCGATGTGATTGAACGGTCGAACAATGACGCCTGCGGTGCCTTGGCGAAACGCCTGATTGAAGGCGGCTTCAGCGGCCAGTTTGCTGGCGGCATAGGGGTTCATCGGCGCACAGGGCGCGGCTTCGTTCAATGGAACACCTGCCTTGAACGACTCGCCGTAGACTTCGGAAGAGCTGGCGAACAATACGAAGGCGTTGGGTGCCTCGGCGCGCAGCGCTTCAATCAGATTGACGCTGCCCATGACGTTGGTTTGCCAGGTTTGCAGCGGGTCTTTGAAGCTGATGGCCACGTTGGAAATGGCAGCCAAATGGATAATGTGGTCAGGCTGCGCGTCGCGAATGGCGCTGCGCAGTTGCTCATAGTCGCGAATGTCCCCGATCAGTTGTTCATCGGCAGCGGAGGGCGAGCCGTTGTCGCCGGTACTGAGTGCAATGACATGGTGTCCTGCCTGTTGCAGCGTCGAACACAGTATTTTCCCGACAAAACCATTGGCGCCGGTGAGCAGGGTACGGGGCATGTACAGGCTTCCAAATTGAGTGACAAGCGCAGAGTCTATCAGGGCGGCCCACCTATTTTCAGCTGCGCTGTCCTGACGTGCTCTTCATTGCCGTCTCATCTTGATTGCCGGAGTGGTCAGTGTTTCAGATCAGCCAGACACCATTGGCCAGTTCAGCCGATGCGTTGTGAATGTTCTCTTGGCTCTCGGAAAACGCCACCAGCAATTCCCCTGGCTTCATGCCCTGGCTGACGGCGTCGTTCCAGAATTTCAATCCGGGAGCATCGGCCGCGCGGTGCAATACGTTCTGATAGTAACTGTTGATGATTGAGTTCTGGTCGTTGCCAGGGTTTAACTTCTGGAACTCTTTACTGGCGACAAAGCCTTCTGCGATCTGGCTAAGTGTCATTCCTGCGTCGAGGCTCTTGGTCCAGAAGTTAAGGCCACTGGTATCGGCTTTTCGTCCGAACGCCGCTTCGTATAAACGATAAGCAGAGCCCGCGTGTTCGCCGGCATTGACATCCAGTGCGAGTTGGCTGCCGTCGCCAAAGTTAAGGCGCTCGACGTTCGATAATGTGTCTGTTGGGCCTTGTTTGTCGGCGACAATAAACAACTCGCCCGATTTGGAGACAGTGTAATTACTCTTGCTGAAACTGAAGTTCACTGTGTCGACGCCGTCGCCACCGTCTATTCGGTCATTGCCGGTGCCCGCTATAAATGTATCGTTGCCGCCGTTGCCATTCAGCGTGTCGTTTCCGGTGTAGCCTTTGATCACGTCAGCCCCGGACGAGCCGTTGATCGTATCATCGCCCGCCAGCATTGTGCCGAGTGCCTGGTCGATAAAGCCACTTTTGATGTAGTACATCATTTGCGGGGCGCTGTAAGAAAAGCCTTCAACCGAAAAGTAAAGTCCGTTTTGATACGCAACTGTTGAGGTCATGGTTCCCGCGAAGACACCCGAATCATCGTATTGAAAGGTGCCGTAATAATCTTGAACCCGGTAGCCATCGGTGACCTGGAAATGGTTAGGCTCTCCGATGGGGGTGTCGCCGTTCCAGTTTTTTATTGTGTTCATATTAATGGGTTGGTAAAGCGTCATCGTAGACATAACGACTTCCTCGACTGCATGGGGTGCGATTGCACTGATGGCGTAAGGTTTAGGGGTTTTGTCAGATTAAAATAGGAGGTTTTATAGGCCGGAACAAGCAATTGGGTATTGAACTTATTATGCGCTCGATGAACGAGTGCAGGCTTATTGACGTCAAGGGACGACGACTTTTATTTGGCTCTGAGGGCGTCAGCCAATAGTGCTGATGAATACCGCGTCGAACGCCTGACAAGGGAAGTCTCCATGGCGTTATTCAGGCGTCATTATTAATACGTGGTTGAATGTACGCAAAGATGGCGCCTGAAAACGGCGTCGCTGACTATCAAAGTGAAGTGGCTAGACATCCGCAACGCAGGGCTGGGATGCCGTAGCCGCATCCTGCATCAGCTCAACCAAAGCCCGCCGTCCAGCGCTGCTTTGGTGTTGGCCTGGTTTTCCTGGCTTTCGGAAAACGCGACGAGTATCTCGTTGGCTTTTACGCCACTCGCCATCTGCGCATTCCAGAACTGTAGCCCTGGTTCATCCGCTCCGCGATGCAGCACGTGCAGGTAGTAGTTGTTGATGATCGAATTCGCGTCCTGGCTTGGATTCAAGGTCTTGAACTCCGCGCTGTCGACGAAAGCCTGAGCGATCTGATTGATAGTTGCGCCGTTATCCATCGCGCCAATCCAAGACTTGAGACCGGCCAAGTCAGGCTTACGATCAAACGCCGCCTGATAAAGCCGATAAGCTGAACCAGCGTTCTGACCTGCCTGAACATCGAGGGCCAGCGAGCTGCCGTCGCCGAATTCAAGGCGTTCGATGTTGGTCAGGGTGTCGATCTTGCCGGGGGTGATCACGGTGTGGCCGGTGGACGTGGCCTTGATCACGGCCGTGGATTTGCCGGTGTCGTACCAGACGGTGTCGATCCCGCCATTGCCATTGAAGGTGTCGTTGCCGGTGTAACCGTAGAAGTCATCGTTTCCGTTCGAGCCGATGAAGGTGTCGTTGCCCTTCAGTACCAGCGCACCGATGGCCACGTCGTCACCCGTCAGAGCGTAGTTGAGCAGCGTGTTGTAGTTGGTGCTGAGGCCCGTGACGCTGAACACCGGTTGTGTGCCTTGCATCCAGTTCAGGCCCGTGAGGGTGCCGCCGGTGACGCCGGACGCGCCATAGGTGAAGCCGAAGCCCGAATAGGTGAGGGTGTGGTAGCCGTCGGTCAGTTGGAACACTGACGAAGTGGCGTAGGAAAAGTGGGTGTTGGCGTTGTACCAGTCGTTCAGGTCGTAAACGTTGATCGGCAGGTTGTATGTCACTGTGGTCATGGAGGAGTCCTTCTCCGTCAAATCAAAGCGCCATTATGCAATGGCGGACAGATTTGACGTCAAAGAGCCGACAAAGTGCAATCAGACCAGCCCGGTTTCCTCATCATCAATCAAATTGCTCAACCCACCCAACGCCACACGCGCCCGGTTACGGTCCATCAACTTGGCTTGTGCGGCAGGGGGAAGGTCGGTGATGCGCAGCACGCCTTTGTTGGTCAGGACCTGAATCAAGTCGTCGAGTACCCGAATCATTTCGGCGTCGCTGAGCTTCAAGGCGTTGAGGCTGTTCGCCACTGATTCGTTGGCGAACCAGGCCTGTATCTCATGGTCGTCAGCGGGCAGTGTCGCTGTGGCTTCGGCAAAGCCTGAGGCTTCGACGCGCACCAACTCTCCCTGGGAATTGCGTTGAACGTAAAACATGGTTCGTCCTCGGTAATCCGAAAGCTGACGACCGCCGAAGCGGTCGCCAGGGGTGCTATCAGTGGTGGTCGACCTTGATGGTTGCTGCGTCGCCGCCTGCGATCAACGAGTTGATTGTAGTCGACGGTGTGAAGTGAACGCCCTCCAGCTTGATGGTCACGTCCGCATTGGCCAGGCCGCCCGCTGCGTTCAGCTGACCTGTCGAGCTGACAGCCAATTGAGCGGAACCGTCTGCGGCGGTCGTCAACTTCAGGAAGTTGTCGATGGTCGCGTCGGATTCGTTCTGCAGCAGGTCGCGGAGGTCGATGGTGTCTTTCTCCGTCATGCTGAAGTCCTTGATGACGTCGATACCGCCGTTGGTGTTCAGGTCTCCCTGTTTCCAGACGAAGGTGTCAGCACCCGCACCGCCTACCAGAATGTCGTTGCCCTTACCGCCGGTCAGGGTGTCGTTGCCACCTTGGCCGAACAGGATGTCATCGCCATCGCCACCCAAGAGCTTGTCGTTACCATCTGGCAGGCCGGTGGTGTTCGACGTCTTGGTCATCGTGGCGACGTCATCGACATGGCTGGTCACGAACTGATGCAGCGCCTTGTCAGTGATCGTCGACACATCGACGTTCAAGGTGTCCGCTGCGAATGCCTTCAGTGCCGAGACACCTTGCAGCGCGGTGCCTGCCTTCGAGGTGTAGTCGATCAGGTCGCCGAACAGGATGTCGTTGCCAGCACCGCCGTTCACCGTGTCATCGCCTGGGCCGAGCAGCGTTTCCTTGCTGAGGATGGCGTTGCTCAAGTCGGCGACGTTAATGCTGGACTGCGAATGCTGGTTGCTGTCGTAGTCATTGAGCACCGTGCTGGTGACCGGCGTGTCCTTGGTGTTATTCAGGCCGATGGCTTCCACCGCCGTGTGGGCGTCGGTTTGCAGTGAGGCGAAGGCGGCTTTCGACTCCGCGCTGACGTCGCTGGTGGTGTTCGCGCCGTCACCGCCGGTCGCGGTATAGACGTTTTTGCCCGCGCTGCCGTCGACCGCACCGATGATGCTGGAGCTCCAATTACCATTCTTGTCCTGGACGTACTGATAGACCTCACCGTTAGCCGAAATGATGGTCACGCCGTTGGATTTCAGGGCCGTTCCTTGTTGCCAGCTGCTCAACTTCTGATCGAGCGTCACGTCGTCGTTCGTGTTGTTGTAGAAGTCGATCAACGTCGGGTGCAGCGTGGCTTTGTTGTCGACGGTGAAAGTCGGCGAGCCGTCGGTGATGAAGTACGTCAGGTTCTGGGCATTGGTGTTGCTGGTGGCCGCCGAGCTGGTGAACCAGTTCTGCGTGGCCTGGAAAACAGCCTCGTAGTTGGTTCCGCCACCGCTGGTCATGCTGTCGAGGAAGGCGGCTTTCAGGCTATCGAGGTTGTAGTTCTTCAGGTCCAGGGTGAAAGTCTTGTGTACGGTGCTGTCGAAGTCGACCAGGAACACCTGCACGGTGCCTGATCCAACTTTGGTCGCGGCGTCTTTGAGCTGAGTGAGCGCCGCGGTCAGCTGGGTTTTCATCTGATCCAGGATGGCGCTCATACTGCCGGAGCTGTCCAGCATGAACGCGACGTTGTAGTTCTGACCCGCGACCAGTTTGATCGCGTGCACGTCAGCCACGACGATGTCGTTGGCGGCGGTGCCGTTGAGAGTGTCCGCGCCAGCAAGGCCTTCGGTGGCCTTGAACGTGCCCGGGTTGACGGTAACCGTGGTGCTCGCGATGTTGCTGTCCGCCTGACCGTCATTCGCCACGACGTTGATGGTGCGGGTGGCCACCGTCGTATCCGTGGTGCTGAAGGTGACCGCCTTGATCGCATCCTGGAACGCGGTCAGGGTCGCTGGTGCCGACGTCGAGGCGCTGGTCAGCGTGACGACTCCGTTGCTGACCGTTGCCGTCACACCATTGTTAAGCGCCCAGACCTTGGAGATGTCGAGGGTATCGCCCGCTTGTGCGGTGGCAATGCTGATCGTCACCTTGCTCAGGGTGGTGTTGTCGGTGTCGATCAGCTTCACACCAGGTGATGCGGTTGTGTTGCCGATTGGCGCACCGTTGCCACCCAGCACGTAGGTGCTGGTGTAACCGGTCTTGCTCGTACCATCGGACGTGTCCAGGTCGATTACCGGGGCAACGTTCGCTTTCACGGTGATGGTGCTGACGGCGGTATTCGAATTGCCTGCGCCATCGTTGACCACGACGTTGATCGTACGGGTGCCGCCGGTGTTGGTGGTGCTGAAGGTGACTGCTTTGAGCGCGTCCTGGAAGTCGGTAAGCGCGCTGCCACCTGCATTCTTGCTGGTCAGCGTGAGCACCCCATTGACGTAACTGGTGACCGCGATCGAGCTCGGCAGTGCACCGTACGCCAGTGCGTCGCCAGCCAGATAGCTGTTGACGGTGACAGTGGCTGACTGGAGCGTGGTGTTGTCGACGTCAGTAATGCCTACTGCACTGGCGATGGCCACCGCTTCATGACCCAGCGTGAAGCTGTTGGCATAGCCGGTGGCAACCGCGCCATCCGCAGTGTTCAGGTCCAGCACAGGCGGATCGTTGACCGCCACCACATTGACCGTCACGTACGCCGTATTCGACGTATTGGCACCGTCAGTAATGGTGTAGCTGAACTTCACCAGACCGGAGATATCTTTGGCTGGCGTGAAGATGACGTTGTTCGACGCGTCCATGACCACGGAGCCGACGACTTTTCCGGAGGCGTCAACGACCGACGATGGGGTCGTCAGGTTTTTGCTTCCCTGAAGCGAGTTGATGCTCAAGTTGGTGCTGTCAGGGTCCGTGTCGTTGGCCAGCAGCGTGCTTGCCTTGATGACCAGCGACTGATCTTCAAGCGTGGTCAGCGTGTCGTGAGACGTAGCTGCCGTGCTGCTGCCCAGAACGGTATAAGTACCGACGGTGTTACCGGTCACTGGTGCCACAGACACCTGGAGTTTTGCGTGACCGCCCTGATCCCAATAGACGATCTGGACATCATGGGTCATGCCGCCCGTCACGGTGAACCGGACCTCCTTGGTCACGACGGATGTGTTGGCATCGTAGGCAGCCACCTGTTTGCCGTCGATGAGAACGATGTAGCCATCGTCCGCAGTCACCTGCATCGAGTAGTCACCAGGCTTCAGGGTGACTTGGCCAGACAGCTCGATGATCGCGTCACTGGTGGTGGTCTGGGTGCTTCCCTTGGTGTAGACGAGCGAGCTTTGATCGGTGCCGAGGAACGCGTTCAGGTTGCCGCTGCGCCCCAAATCATCCCCGAAGCTGTTGCTCAGGTAGCTGACCGACGTCGACGTGAAGGACGCATCGGCGTTGTGAGTAGCAATGAAATCCAGCGCCTGCTTGATGGTGCCCAGGTTCGGGCCATCGAAGCCAGCGCCACTGCCTTCCTTGTACCCGTAGTAATTGCCCTGCAGGCCCGGGAACGAAGTGCCTTTGTCGTCAACGGCGACCGGCGGCTGGTTGACCACTGTGATGGAAGTGGTCGAACTCGACGTAGCGTTGGACGTACCGGTGCCATCGTTGGCAACCACTGTCACGGTCCGCACCGTGCTGGTGTCCGGGTGGGTGCTGGTGTTGCTGTAAGTGATGCCTTTGAGGGCGTCCTGATAGTTGGCGTAGGTGGTCGACCCGTTACCGGTGAGGGTGATCACGTTGCCTGTTTGACTGACGGTGATGCCGCCCGCCAGAGGACCTGCGGCGATGTTCAGCTTGTCGCCATCAGCGCTGACAGGGTTGTTCAGGGTCACAGTGACGCTGGCAATCTTGTCGCCGTTGGCATCGCTGACCTGCACGCCTGTGTCGGCAATGGAAATGGCGCCGCCTTTCTGCGTGAAGGTGGTGCTGTAGTCGTTGCCTTTATGCGCGTCATCGGTGCCCGGGCCATTGAGATCGACGACAGGCGCGATGTTAGGCGCGATGGTGATCGTGCTGACGGCAGTGTTAGACGCGTGGTTAAACGGCTGGCCGTCGTCGGCGATGACGTTGATGCTGCGCGATGGGCTGCTGGTGTCGGTGGTGCTGAAGGTGATCGCCTGAATCGCTTTCTGGAAGTCGGCCAGAGTAGGCGTCGCTCCAGTGGCGGCGGTCAGGGTGATCGTGCCATTGCTGTACGCGCTGGCCACAACCGTGGACGGCATGTTGGCCGCAACGGCGGTCAGCAGGTCGCCGGTTTGTGGGCCAACGACGCTGACTGTCACCTTGCTCAGTGTTGCGGTGTCAGCGTCAGACAGGCTGACGCTCGACAGTGCCGTGGTGTTGGCGATCGCCACACCCGCGTGGCCTGCCACGTAGTTGCCTGCGTAGCCAGATCCGTCTTTCGCGGTGTCCAGGTCCAGAACCGGCGCATCGTTAACCAGCACCATTTTCACGGTGGTGGTAGCGCTGCCGACAGCGTTCGAGCCGCTGCCATCGTCAACTTTCACCGTCACGGTGCGATCCGCAGGGCTTGGGTTGTTGCTGGTGTTGCTGAACGTGATGTTCTTGATCGCGTTCTGGACGTCAGCGAGGGTGGTCGCCGTGGTGCCTTTCAGCACGATGACGTTGGCGACGGAAGTGTCCGCCGTGATGCCACCGGTCAATGCGCCCAACGTCAGCTTGTCGCCATCTGCCGTCACAGGGTTGGTCAGGGTCACGGTCACGGTGTAGACCGTGCCGCTGTCCTTGTCGCTGTCAACAAGGGTCAGGGTGCTGTCGGCGATGGAAGTGCCGACGGTGCTCTTCTCGGTGAAGCTGGTGACGTAGTTCACACCATCGTGAGCTGCGTCGGTGCCTGGACCGCTGAGGTCGATGACCGGCGCGGCGTTGGCCTTGACCGAAATCACCGAGTTTGCAGTACCGGTGTGCGTGCCCGTGCCGCC
>NZ_JBSKHU010000010.1:0-4970 GCF_057128705.1 Pseudomonas salicis | reverse complement strand
TAGTTCACGCCATCGTGAGCCGCATCGGTACCAGGGCCGCTAAGGTCGATGACCGGCGCGGCGTTGGCCTTGACCGAGATCACCGAGTTTGCAGTACCGGTGTGCGTACCCGTGCCGCCGTCGTCGACGGTGACTTTCACGGTACGGTCGCCCTTGCTAGTGGTGTCGGTGGTGCTGAAGGTGATGCGCTGAATCGCAGTGGCGTAGTCCGCCTGCGAAGCCGTTCCGGTGAGCTCGATGTGGGTTGCGGTCGATTTGGATGCATCGACTGTGATG
This sequence comes from Pseudomonas salicis, assembly GCF_057128705.1. NCBI lineage: Bacteria > Pseudomonadati > Pseudomonadota > Gammaproteobacteria > Pseudomonadales > Pseudomonadaceae > Pseudomonas > Pseudomonas salicis. The sequence goes on along the minus strand of NZ_JBSKHU010000010.1, from coordinate 4,694 downwards.
CCGGTTGGCAACGTGCCTACGTTCAGCTTGTCACCCGTTGTCGAACCAGCAGTGATCTCGATCACGGCACCTTTAATGGTGGTGCCATCCGGATCGGTGATCAGCGTGGTCGGCGCGGCAATCGCAACACCGGTGTGGCCTTGGGTTGCGGTCGCGGCGAAGTCATTGCCTGCGGCGGTTGGGCCGTTGAGGTCGATCACTGGAGCATCGTTGACCGGCACCACGTTAACCGTGGTGGTCGCGCTCGACGTCGCCGTTGCAGTGCCCGTGCCGTCATCGACGGTAATGGTGATGGTGCGCGGCGTCGTGTCCGGGTTGGTGCTGGAGTTGCTGTACGTGATGTTTTTGATCGCAGCCTGGTAATCCGCGAAGGTGGTCGCGCTGGTGCCGGTCAGCACGATCTTGCCCGCTGTGCTGGTGTCTGCGGTGATGCCATGCAGACCAGCCAGGCTACCCAGGTTCAGCGAGTCGCTCGTTTTGGCGTTGGTCAGCGCGATCGTCACCGACTTCAGTGTGCTGCCGTCGTGGTCGGTGAGGCTGGTTTGCAAACCAGCAATCGACACCGGGCTGCCTTTTTCGGTGAACGTCGTGCTGTAGTCATGGCCCAGCGTCGTGGTGTCCAGATCCAGTACCGGCGCAGTGTTCACTGGCTGGTGCACGATGACCGAGAGTGTCTTGGACGTCGACGCGTGATCGCCGTTTTCTTTCTCTGTCGACGTCGCTGCGACCGTCAGGTTGAAGTTGGTGGTGCCGACGGTAGGTGTGATGGTCAGGCCCGACAGATTCCAGCCGGTGACATCGACATTACCTTGTGCGTCAGCCGTCGCGCTGTGGGTCGCATCTTTCAGCACTGCGCCCGCAGGCACGCCGCTGATTTTCACGCTCAGCGTTTCAGAACCGTCGGTATCGGTCAGCGCCGGCGTAATGGAAACCAGGGAAATCGCCTTCCCCGCAGTGCCTTCGTTCAGCGCGTAGCCGGTGTAGAAACCTTCAACGGCGTTGCCCTTGACGTTCAGCGCGCTGACGTCGATACCGGCTGCCTGCAAGTCGGCAATCGAGTTGTAAGTCGGCACGCCACTGCTGCCCAGCGGCGTTGCTGCGCCGCCGTTGACCGACATCTGGACTTCGTAGTTGCCCGGGCCGTTCTGGTTGTAGTGGTACAGCTCAAGGGTGTAATAGCCGGACACGCTTGGCGTGTAGGCGCTGCCAATGATCTTGCCCGACTGGACGTTCCAGCTGGCGGTCGCCACGTTGGTGCCACCGACGTTGATCAGCAGGCTGTCATCGCCGTGACCGCTGAAGGTGTAGGACTTGCCCGCTTCGAGGTAGATCAGGCCCGTGGTCAGCGACCCGGTGCCCTGCACGACATTCGTGCTCACGTAGTTGGCAACGGTAGTGGTGCTGTGCGCCAGACTGCCATTGGAGGCCGCCGCGTCGAACACCGTTTTCAGGTTGGCAGTCGGTTCGCCACCGCCATCGGTGTGCAGACCGCTCAGGTTGCCGACCCAGGTGACTTGCGTCAGACCGGTGGAAGGCAATGTTGGGGCTGCAGTTGCGGCACTGCCTGGCAGGACAGTAGAGCCCAGATCCAAGGTCGGTGCGTCGGCAATCGGCTTCACGTCGATGTGCAGAGTCGCGTTGCTGCCAGTGACGGCATCTGCGCCCGAGCCGAAGACCGGCTTGAACGTCAGCTGCGTGTAGTCCGGGCTGATGCCCGACGCGTTGTGCACTGGCACGAACTGCAACAGACCGCCCGTGACGTCAGCCTTGCTGATAGTCAGGCCGCTGCTGCCCAGGTCCGATGCGGTCAGCGTCTGACCTTTGTAGACCAGCGAACCTGCGGTTGGCAGCGACGTGATCACAATGCCGGACGCCGGCGAGCCAGACGAGTTGATGCCCAGCGAATCCCACGACACGGTTTGCGTGGCATCTTCGTCGCCGAGGATCGTGCCGCCCGCAGCACCTTGCACGTTGATAGTGGTGGTCGCCGAGGACGAGTGATTCAGATCGGCGCCATCGTCCACGAGCACGGTGATGGTGCGCGGCGTGGTTACGGTCGAGGTCGTGCTGAACGTGATGGCGTGGATCGCGTCCTGGAAGTCCTTCAGCGTCGGCGTGCCGGTCGCACTGGCGGTCAGCGTGATCACACCCATCGAGGTTTGGGTCGCCACGACGCCATTGTTCAGCGTTGCCACTTTGGAGAAGTCCAGCGCGTCACCGGTTTGTGAGCCGTTGAGCGTGACCGTCGCGAACTTCAGCGTCGTGTTGTCCACATCTGTGACGGTGACGGAGGCCGCAGAAATGGCGACGCCTGCCTGGCCTTGAGTGACGGTGGTGGTGTAGTCGACGCCGTTCGACGTGCCGACGACGGTGTCTGGACCGTTGAGGTCGATGATCGGAGTGTCGTTGATCTGCACCACATGAATGGTGGTGGTCGAAACCGGTGTGATGGCCGAGATACCCGAGCCGTCATCGAGCTGGACGGTGATGGTGGGGTAGCGATCGACGTGAGCCGGTTCTTCACTGGAGCTGCTGAAGGTGATGGCCTTGATGGCGTCTTCATACGCAGACTTCGGCGCGTCGCCCGACAGGGTCACGACATTGCCGTTCAGAGTGGCAGTGACCCCATTGCCCAGCGCGTTGACCGCCGAGATGTCCAACTTGTCCAACGGATCGGCGTTACTGAGGGTGATCTTGGCACCTTTCAGGTTGGCGTCGTCCGCATCGGTGATCTTCAGATCGCCCACGATGGAAATCGCAGGGGCCTGCTCGTTGTACGTCACGGCGTAGTCGTTGCCCGGATGAGCGGCGTCGTCGCCATTCAGGTCCGCGACCGGCAGGGCATTGGCCTTCACGGAAATGGTCGTGACGGCTGCAGCGGAGTCGATGATGCCGTCGTTCACGACCACATTAATGGTGCGCGTGGTGGTGTCGGTCGACGTAGTGCCGAAGGTGATGGCTTTGATTGCTGCTTCGAAGTCGGCTTGGGACGCTACGGTGCCGTCTTTGGCGGTCAGTACAACTTTGCTTCCGTCAGCGCTGACGCTCGCAACGATGGAGGAAGGCAAGGTGCCCGCCGCCAGCGCGTCGCCAGTGATGTGGGTGCCGCCGATGCTGATGGTCGCGGACTTGAGGTCTGGACTGTCGGAGTCGGCGATCTTCAGGTCGGTGTCGGCGATAGCAACTGGGCCAGTGTGACCCAGGGTCAGACTGGTGGTGTAGTTGTTGCCGGTCGCACCGCTGGAGTCGTTGCCGTCCAGATCAATCGTCGGTGTGACGTTGGCAACCACAGTCACTGTAGTGGTGGCCGGAGCGGAGTCGACGATGCCGTCGTTGATCACAACATTGATGGTACGGGTGCTGGTATCAGTCGACGAAGTACCGAAAGTGATCGCCTTGATCGCTGTTTCGAAGTCAGCTTGCGATGCCACGGTGCCGTCTTTGGCGGTCAGGACGATGCTGCTGCCGTCTGCGCTAACGGCTGCAACGATAGTGGAAGGCAAGGTGCCTGCCGCCAAAGCGTCGCCAGTGATGTGCGTGCCGCCGATGCTGATCGTCGCGGACTTGAGGTCCGGGCTATCGGAGTCGGCAATTTTCAGGTCGGTATCGGCGATAGCAACTGGGCCAGTGTGACCCAAGGTCAGACTGGTGGTGTAGCCGGTGCCGGTCGCACCGCTGGAATCATTGGCATCCAGGTCAATCGTCGGTGTGACGTTCGCAACTACGGTCACTGTAGTGGTGGCTGGAGCGGAGTCGACGATGCCATCGTTGATTACAACGTTGATAGTGCGAGTGCTCGTGTCGATCGAGCTTGTGCCAAAGGTAATGGCCTTGATCGCAGCTTCGAAGTCAGCCTGCGATGCCACGGTGCCGTCTTTAGCGGTCAGCACAACTTTGCTGCCGTCTGCGCTGACGCTCGCAACGATAGTGGAAGGCAAGGTGCCTGCCGCCAGCGCGTCGCCAGCGATGTGCGTGCCGCCGATGCTGATGGTTGCGGACTTGAGGTCTGGACTGTCGGAGTCGGCGATTTTTACGTCGATGTCGGCGATGGCGATGGCGCCGGTGTGGCCCAGGGTGAAGCTGGTGGTGTAGTTGTTGCCAGTTGCACCGCTGGAGTCGTTGCCGTCCAGATCGACGGTTGGGACTGCGTTTGGCGAAACACTGATCGTGGTAACTGCCGGAGCCGAGTCGACGATGCCGTCGTTCACGACCACATTGATCGTGCGAGTGCTGGTATCGGTCGACGAAGTACCGAAGGTGATCGCCTTGATCGCTGCTTCGAAGTCGGCTTGGGACGCTACGGTGCCGTCTTTGGCAGTCAGCACGATAGAGCTGCCGTCAGCGCTTACGGCTGCAACGATAGTGGAGGGCAAGATGCCTGCCGCCAGCGCGTCACCAGTGATGTGCGTGCCGCCGATGCTGATGGTCGCGGACTTCAGGTCCGGGCTATCGGAGTCGGCGATCTTCAGGTCGGTATCGGCGATAGCAACTGGGCCAGTGTGACCCAAGGTCAGACTGGTGTTATAGCCGGAACCGGTTGCGCCGCTGGAGTCGTTGCCGTCGAGGTCGATGGTTGGGACCACGTTCGGGGAGACGGTGATCGTGGTGACCGCCGGGGCCGAATCAACGATACCGTCGTTCACGACCACATTAATGGTGCGCGTGGTGGTGTCGGTCGACGAAGTACCGAAGGT
>NZ_JBSKHU010000009.1:0-259310 GCF_057128705.1 Pseudomonas salicis | reverse complement strand
TCTGGGTCAACTACGAGGAAGACCTGATGGCGCGCTTCACCAATTGGGCGGCGAAGTAAGCCCGTCCTTTGCTTGAATGGCGGCTTCGATCAACCGAAGCCGCTGCCTTCGAATTCCGAGGTCAGTCGATATGTCCGCCCCTGCGCTGGAATCACTTGCAAGCGCCCACCAGAAGTCGAGTCGACAAAGACGCCTCGTCTCGGTGTTGCTGCTGTTGCCCCTGTTGATCTACACCGCCGTCTTTTTCGTTCTCCCCATCGGCATGATGCTGTATCGCGCCATCAGCAATCCGGAGCTGGTGCAAGCCTTCCCCCGCGCCGTTCAGGCGCTGGAACAGCAAACGCGCAGCGATAGCTCCAACCTGCCGGGTGATGCCGTGTTCGAGGCCGTTGAACAGGACTTCATGCACGTCGAAAATCTGGGTGTCATCGGTGAAGCCGCGCGGCGCATGAACTACGAAAACAGCGGCTACCGTTTCCTCATCACCGCCACAGCTCGCCGCTACCAGTGGCCCGCCAATCAGCAACCGGTCAGCGGTGAATCACCCCGCGCGCGTCTGACTGCCATCGACCCTCGCTGGTCAACGCCTGAGCTATGGGAAGCGTTTGAGCGCGCATCACCGGCCTATACCTCTTATTACCTGCTCACCGCCCTGGACCTTGAACGCACGACGCAAGGCATCCAGCGCGTCGCCCCAGATAAACGCGTGTATCTGGACCTCACGTTCAAAACCTTGAAGATCGCGTTTGTCGTGTCTGTGTTGTGCCTGTTGCTGGGGTTTCCGTTCGCCGTCCTGCTGGTCAAAGCCTCGCGACCGTTTCAGATGCTGCTGATCTTGGCGGTGATGCTGCCGTTCTGGACATCGCTGCTCGCACGGACCACCGCCTGGATCGTGGTGCTGCAAGAGAAAGGCATCGTCAACACCTTGCTGTTAAAACTTGGACTGATCGACCAACCGCTGCCAATGATTTTCGATGCGTTGGGGGTCTACATCGTCATGGTGCATATCCTGCTGCCCTTCACCGTGCTGCCGCTTTACAGCGTGATGAAAGGCATTCCGGCCCACTACATGCGCGCGTCGGGCTCCCTGGGTGCGCATCCGGTTCGGGGCTTCCTGCATGTCTATTTGCCGATGACCCTCACCGGCGTCGGGTCCGGCACGTTGCTGACCTTTATCGTCGCGGCCGGCTACTACGTCACGCCTACGCTGGTGGGCAGTGCGCGGGAGCAGATGCTCGGCTACTTCATCGCCTTCTACACCAACACCACCGTCAACTGGGGCATGGCCTCGGCGCTGGGGCTGGTGCTGATCCTCTGCGTTATGGCGATCTATCTGGTCGCCGCGCGGCTTGTCGGCATTCGCCAGATCGCCGGCCTCAAGTAATCGGGAACCTGCCATGAACCATTTCACGCTGTGCATCATTAGTCGCAATCTGCTGCGCCTGTTCGGGATCGTTATGATCGTCTTCATGATCCTCCCCTTGCTGGCCGTGGTGCCGATCTCGTTCAGCAGCGGCACTTTCCTCTCGTATCCGCTGCCGGGGCTGTCCCTTCGCTGGTACGAAAAAGTCTTCAGCGCTGGCCCATGGCTTCAAGCGTTGCGCAACAGCCTGCTGGTCGGTTGCGCCGCAACATTGCTCGCCACGCTGCTGGGTACTCTGGCGGCGCTGGCATTCGCAAGGCGCAACCTGCCCGGCGCGACCAACCTGTTGGGGCTGTTGATTTCGCCGATGATCATTCCACCCGTAATTTCCGGGCTGGGCATGTATTTTCTGTTCGGCCAACTGGGCCTGACAGGTACCCTGACCGGGATGATCCTGGCGCACACCGTGCTGGCCACGCCCTTCGTGCTGATCAACGTCGCCGCTAGCCTGCAAGGTCTGGACATGAGCCTGCTGAGGGCCGCCGCAATGTCGGGCGCATCGCCGCTGCGTGCCTTCATCAACGTCGCCCTGCCGATCATCGCGCCCGGGGTCGTCTCGGGAGCGCTTTTTGCCTTCATGACATCGTTCGACGAAATCGTCGTCGTGCTGTTCATCGGTGGCCCCAGTCAACGCACGCTGCCACGACAGATGTTCGATGGCATTCGTGACACCATCGACCCGTCGATTGTTGCGATGTCATCGTTCCTGCTGGTGGTGGGCTTGGCGGGCTTGCTGACCACGACCTGGCTCTCGTTGCGTTCCAGCAGAACCTTGAAACAACCGGCCGCCTGATATTCAGCGCCCGCCCTCTTTCGCAGCCGCCGGTCTGACAAACGCCGGCGACACTTTCAGGAGCAGTATTCATGTACATCGTCACAGGCGGCACTCAAGGCATCGGCGCCGCAACCGTGGAAAAATTGACCAGCCTCGGCCACCCGGTAGTGTTCACCGGACGCGATGAAACAGCAGGGACCCAACTGGCCGCCCGCCTGCCCGACTGCACGTTCGTCGCAGGCGACGTAATGAATGAGGAGGATTGTCGCAGCGTCGTCGCAACAGCGCTGCAATTGGGCGACGGCAAGCTGGCGGGGCTGGTGAACAATGCAGGCATGTCAGGTCGGAAAGTATTTACCGAGACATCTCAGGATGAGTGGGACACGCTGTTCGCCGTCAACACGCGTTCGGTGTTCTTCTACACCAAACATGCACTGCCGGGGCTGATAGCAGGCCGGGGCGCCGTCGTAAACGTATCCTCCATCGCCGGAAAAACCGGGGAACAAGGGTTGGCCACCTACTGCGCGAGTAAAGCCGCGCTCTTGGGTCTGACTCAGGCACTAGCTCTGGAATACGGCGGGCAAGTGCGGTTCAACGCTGTCTGCCCCGGTCAAATCGCCACGCGCATGATGGACAAGATCGTCAACGACGAGGCCCGCCTTGCAGCCCTAACCTCCCGAATCCCGGAAGGTCGCCTCGCATCAGCCACGGAAGTCGCCGATGCTATCTGCTGGCTGCTCTCGCCGAGCGCCAGCTACGTGAACGGCACAACCCTCACGGTCGATGGGGGTGAAACAGCCGGATTGCTTTCTCCCAAATCCTGATTGCTGCCGAGGCTCCTGAGTGTCCTACGCTTGAGCTGCCCTAAAACGTGTCAGCTCAAGCATGGCGGTTAATTCTCTAACGCTAAGAAATCTTCCAAGAGGAATTTACATTTCTTTGTTGAAGTGATGCATAGCTAAGCCGGTAACGTTCGACGCCTGAACCACTTCAAAATGGCATGATTTTCCGCTTCGGGTCGATAGCAGTCGGCAACGACAGGCCGGCATCGCCCAAAATCCGACATTCACCATTAGGACTCAGGGTTAATATGGGGCGAGCACTTTTATTGCGGACCTACCAGAGTTTCCACCATGGTTTGCGTGGCTGTGGCAGGTCGTGAAGGCGCAGATACCAGATTCGCGGCTTGAGATCATTGTCCCAAGGGCAAATCCCGAGGTACTCGCTCAAGGCTTCATAATTCAAGCGACTACTTAGCCCAAACTCCGGCACTTCGATTTCACGGTCTCCCAGATAGTAGATTTTCTGCCGACCATCCTCAGGGCAATCATTTTCCTCGGAGTAAAACTCTGCCGATGCCCAGCGGTTCTCAAACGGTTTCAACGGCCCAAACTGCTGCACAGGGCTATCGAATGGATGTAGTCGTGATCGCGTCAGAATTCCATTCTCGATGAACGCGTAGCCGTATTTGTCCCCAGATTCGTATTGGCAAAATGAAATGATCATTTCTGGCGATCCCAAGATTCGGTACAGCTCGCTGGCGTCATAGTGAGAATTTTCCAGCGGCCCCATGGCCAGTATGCCGTTGCTGATCACCCAAACATCACCGTATTGCTCTACAACCACCTCATTTTGCTGACGAGGGTCGAAGCGCGGCGGACGCTGATCGAGCACCTCGACACGCTTGTTGAACAGACTCGACAGCCGTTGATGGTCAAAGTCGACCTGCTGAGAGCGGAATGCGATTGCTGCTTGGGAAGCGCCCACGCGAGTATCCTTACTGAAGTTTTTCGAGATTATCAGGTAGGGATATCGACCCAATGGCTTTGGGCTTGAGCGCTTGTCGAGTGCTTCACGTGTCCGTTTAGACAGGCCGAAAGTGGTCAAAACGTAGGCGTCAGCTTTCGGCCAGAAGCGGACATAGAGGTGAAATTTCCCGGAACAGCTTCGCGCCCTTATCTCGGCCACTCGCAAAGTCGATACCTACCGACGAAAGCGACCACGCTTTCGCCTCTGCCTTCGCACTTCATTATTTGAAACTCAACATTACAGATGAGGGAGCTTTTTCACCGAACAGCTTCTCTTGGCGCTTTTTCTGGATCTTAATCGCTCTGTTGCTGATCTCCCGAGTTATCGTCGGCATAAACGCCGTGAAGATGGCTGTTGGTGCTCTCGAGGCTTCGGACCAGATGTCAAAACGGCCATCGACGATCTTCATAAACAGAATGGACGCGCTCCAGAAAGCCTCCTGCTGTTGGGCACTTAACATCTTTGCATACCAAGTCTTTGCCCAAAGATTCCTTGCATACGAATCGCTCGCAGTTGCGTGGGCCTGGCCGATGAAACCCTCGGTGCCGTCGAAGCGGGACAGAACCGCCTGAGCGTGGACGCTATCGTCGCAAAAGCCTGCAATCATGAGCGCAAGTGCTGTTTCGTATGGCCGGTCCGTAGCAAGAAGTTCATCAATGTACGTTTGTAGAATTGCCACCTTTCCGCAGAGATGGGCCGCGATGACCTCACGCGCAATGTCGCTGTCACTTTGCGGTGTTTGTAGGCGACTTTTGCATATGTCCACCATCGCCGGGCTAGCAGTGTTGCTCCATAAAACAATGGTCTCTACAGGGATTTTTGCAGAGCCGGTGACACGACGTATGGTCGGCTCCAATGCCAAAATGCGGGTAATGAAATCCGGTGCTAACGGATTGCCGCTGGCGCCGAGTGCGACCGCTACCTGTAGGGCGACGTGGTGAAGATGACGGAGCTTTTGATCGGAGGTGGCGACCAACATCCGGAGCCAGCGCTGATCGCGATCAGCATCCTGTCCGATGATTGATTTGATACCGTCGAACGTGAGATCGGAGAGTATTAGGTCTGCTTCAACAGCCGTAAGTTCACCGGCAAAGCGTTGATAGGCGTCGTTCATGCGGCGTTGGCGCTCGTCGAACTGTTCTGCCGTTTCCGAAAGCCGATTCATCTGGGATGTGAAGTCGTTTTCCGACGGAGCCCGCTCCGTTAACGACACCAGGGGGGGCGCGAGGTCGGACACTGTCGGCGCCTCAGTCTCGATCTCCGGCAACTCCACATCACCCTCATAGTCCAATGCCTTCACAAGCGCGGCTTCGATGCGAGCGGCGATGGCATCATCCTGTTCCGCAGGTAAGGTTTCGGCGGCGAACCCGTAGTGGGACACGTTCATCCGATCAAGCGCGGACACCGTCTCTATCAGGCCTGCTTCCAACGCTTTCAATACCGCGGTGGACCCATGCCACTCCTCGAAACTGCTATCGCGTTTGTTCGGCTTTTTCGCGCTCCATCCACTATCTATGACCTCCTGTAGTAATGAAGTGTCGCCGCTCGATGCGGCGAGGGCGAGCGCTTCATGCCGGAGATTTTTGACTGGAGACCGGATGAAGCCTTTGACAACGCCGACAGCGCGCGGTGTGAGCGGCGATTTAGAGTAGTGGATTGAGGCGAGAACTGCTGTCTGCGCATACTCATTTCCACTCTGCAAAACACCCTCCAGCACCTGCTCCACTTTTTCCGGTGTGGCACTGCCCACGGATGAAAGCAGCTCCAGTAGGAGGGTCTCGCCCTGCATTTTTGCGATCGCGTCGAGCTGCTCGTCGGCGGTGAAATGCGGCAATGCGATGATCGCGGAAAACTGTGCCGTAAGGAATTCCTCCCGATCGTCTTGCCCGTCTTTATGCGACGCGGTGCTAGATACACTGGCCGACAGGAACCGTTGGGCAAGGTCCTTTGTGAGGGCCGCACTATGCCGTAAAAGCATCAATACGCCCTGAAGCCGCGCGTGCCCGCTACGGCCGAGCACTTCGCTCGCGAGTGCACGGTGCGTGTGTATCGCGTCATCAGGTACGAAGCGTGCGACACCGGCCCTAGCGCCGAGGAAATAATGGTCCTCTTGGGCCATTCCCCGGCCCATGGCGATTTTTTCTGGGTCAATCTGTCGATAGTTTTGGGCTGTCGCGATAACGTTCTTTGGTTCTACGGTATCGGGATTGCAGGGATCAACAGCGCTGTAATTTTCTTTTCTAGACCAGCCTTCAAAGCGTTCTTGGTCGCGTGTGAGTTCATCGCGGATACGGGCCCCCTCTTTGGCGTCGCCGACATCCCCGGTGCCGTACAGGATGCCTACGCGTGTCCACGTCCCCACGCCGGACGAGTGTTCCGCCGGCAGCGCTTCCAATCCCTTCAGGATTGCTGATCGAGTCTCCTGCCAATCGGCGCGGTTGTAGTGAAGAACCTGCTCGAATTCTTCATAGGGCACCAACATTGACGAATTGAGTGCGGCAGAAAAACGCCAACGGACAAGATAAGTTGCGATCTCTTCTAGCGGTCTACCAGCCAGAAGATAGAGAGCGAAGCGACTTATACCATCGAACCTAGGGTGCGGAGCGATTACCAGGCTCCTAGTCATAAAGGATCGCTCGACTTCAGTCAGGGCAGCCTGACGCTCTTGAATTTTAGCCAAGACTCTATTGCGCTCTTCGTCAGCCTGAGTGACAGATCCATGGCCCGACGTCCGGTGCATCCCTCGTTCTGGTGCAAGCGAATAGAAGGACAACCAACGCTTCGTAGATTCCAAAATGTGCTGCCAAATTCCCGGCTCGTCGCGCCGGTTGAGCAGCGCGTATAGCAGCCACTCTTTGCTAGCAATGTGTTCTTGGGACAGGTATACATTTTCAGCGGCTTGCAGGAAAGCGAGCGGGGCCGATTTTGCTAGCACAGCGAAGGCGTCGGCCTGGCTGTTCGGAAGATTCTGCAGTGACACGAATTTTTCGATCAGCGCGGAGCGTACCTCGGGGCTCGTTTCATCTTCAAGGCAAGCTATCTGAGTTGCGAGCAAGATAACCTTGGCCGTTTCATCAAGTGCGCTGATCGGTTCCAGTATTGTCGCTAGCTTTTCTCGCGGGTCACGTTCGTTGCGCAACTCCCGTTCGAGTTGGCCAACGAGGTAGAGCGCGAGTGCCAGGTTGAGACCATCGGGTTTTATCTCATACTGTGACGCGCTTCCTTTCACCGAGGAGAAGAACCGGCTGGATGCAACAGCTTCGAGTTGGACTTCTTGGACGGCATCGAACAGCCTGAGATCATCCATATTCTGCGCATTCGCTCGAGCCAATACCTTAGCTGCGAGGTCTTTCAGAAGGTCGGCGAATGCGGGCGCCGAAACTGTAGCCGGCCCGTGCTGCTCCATTCTGCGCATATGCTCAAAGAGTAGCCGCCCGACGCTTAGCTCATCCAAAAGCTCGATGGCCTTGGCTTCTATCAGCTCAATAGCGATACCAAGAAGTCGGGGATTCCGAACGGATTCGAGAACCTCAATCCTGGTGTTGGAGAAGTCGATGCCGCGACTGCCCAACACCTGTTTGACCTCATTGATGGACCACTCGGCCAACGTGATCGTCCCTACTGCACAAAATAGCGTTTTTTTGAGATACGCCCAGTGCTGCGTACGGGTGGTGACCACCAGGCAGCCGCCCAATTCCTTCAAGCGTCGCGCGGCGCGATCGAGCCAACGCCCCCAGTTCGACTTGAGCGGTTGATTGAGCCCGTCCGCTATGAGGGTAACGCGGACGGAGCTTGCCGAAATGTTCGTGCGCCAATCTCTGAAGCGGCGCCGCCAGCGCGCGATCACTTGCGGCGTGACATTTCCATCTGTCTGATGGATCAGTTTGAGAATTAAGAAGTCATCGAAGTCTTCTGCATCATCTCCGGCCAAATCGTCGGCAGGACACAGGACGAGAAGTGATTTGGGATTGGACAGATTCCAGCTCTGGACAGCCAGCCAAGATTTTCCAACTCCCTCTTCACCGACAATTGCGTAGATTTCGCTTTCTGGAGCTCCGGAGAATGCCTTCTTAAGAAGCACACGCTCAGGTCGGTCGAGTGCCACAGGGCCGGACGGATCAAATGGGGAGAGTGGTTGGCCGAGCTCGGCGCGCGCCTGCACTTTGTCTGTGAACAACCGGCCCAGCCATTCTTGGTTGAGCGTCTTGGCGTGACCCAACCCAACGTCTGTGGCGACTGATTTTCTGAGCGCACTCAGTCTTGAGGGATAGTCCCCGTGTTTTCCAAAGTGGTCGATTGCTTTGATAGCGGGTGCGATAAGGCCCGATTCGAGCTTTCCGGTGAGTCCTTGCTCTATGATTGCTTTGGATTTTGAACCTGCCGCAACAGTGGCGACGAGAAGCGCCCCGAGATCGTTATTTGACCAGTCCAATACCGTGAAGCCGAAGCCGTTCTTGGCCGAAAATTTCCGCCCGTCTTCGACTGTTTGGGATGCCACCTCGCACGTTGCTCCGAGTATCCAGAGATCCACCGCGCCGGTGTCGTCGTTCGCAACGTCGAAAAGCTTTGTCGAAATATCGTTCTTCGAAAGGCCTTCTTTGTAGCGTTTCCCCTCGAAATATGTAGCCCCGCCATCGAACGCCGAATCGCCGTCTCGTCCTCGCTGCGTACCTGACTTTGCGAGACGGAAAGATTGTCCTGTGATTTCACCCAGTACAACTCCGAGTAACCCTTCAAATCCTTCTGGGCCTGACGGATCGAGGGCTAGAAGGGCGTCCTGTAGAGCCTTCGCGTGCGTTTTATCTGCTGTGTTCATGCTGGAATGACGGCTCCACAGGTGTTGCAGCCAATGGGAGTTAGGGGCGTAGCTTTGTCAGGTGAACGCTTTGCTTCACCTCTTGGCTAGGTTCGGAAGAATAAAGGTCCCGGTTGCAGAACGACAACTTTCCGAACCGCCCGCGTCTAAAAGCAACGAATATTTCCTACTGGCCGAGCTCCGCCCTTCGCGAGTGACTGCTATGCCAAAACGCCTCAGAGAAAGTCCGGAGTCGCACTACAGGTACGCCAAGCAGCGTCGTAAGTAGCCCCCTTGTTTCCTACACCCTGCCCTCCTAGGCCACGCCCTCTCAATACTCAAAAAATGTGGCTACCGAACTCTGCTACTGCGCTACGCTTAATACGTCAACTGAGGGCAGATTCTCATGAGAAGGATCTCGTTACTCGCAACATTGTTGCTCAGTGCCTGTACTTACGAACCGCAGAGTCAAGGGCTTCAGATATCCGACCTGCATCATTTAAGCGAGCCGAAGATCCAATATCTTGGTGTCGGCGGCTGGTTGTTGCATTGGGAGAGTGAAGGATTGCTGATGGCGCCGTCGATCAGTAATCCTGCGCTGATGGGTATTACGGGTGTCCCACCGTACCGAGTGAGAGTGGATCCCGAGCAAGTTGATGTGCACATGCCTTTCGCCGGGGATGTGAAGATGCTGTTGGTCGGTCACGCACATTATGACCACCTGTTAGACGTCAGCTACGTTGTCCGAACCAAAGCACCCAACGCGGTCGTTTACGGCTCAGAAACGGTCCGCCATATTCTGCAGGCGGAGAACTCACCGATTAAGTCCGTGGTACCTCGCCTCGGACAAATCAGCTATCGATTACAACCTGGCTGGCGCGGCACCTGGTTCTATTCTTCCGGCGAGACGATTACCGACGGCGATGATCCTGCGCTTCTGAAAAATGGTGTGCCGCGCGGGAGGATTCGTGCAATGCCAGTAGAAAGCATGCACGCACCCCACTTTCTAGGGCGAAATTGGCTGCCAGGAGCTTATGACGAGGACCTGAAGACCACCCCAACTTCGATCTTCGATTGGAAACTCGGTCATGTGACCCTCGCCTGGGTTATCGATCTTCTGGATGGAAACTCTCAGCCGGTTTATCGGATTCATTACCAAGACAGTGCTGCAAAACCACCATGGGGCTTTCCGCCGCTCATGGCGGATGGCAAAGGCTTCGATGTTGAAATCATTTGCGCGGCCAGTTGGGACAATGTGCCTGACTACCCAACTGCTCTGCTGAGAGTAACCCGACCGCGCTTGGTTCTTCTGGGCCATTGGGAAAACTTCTTCGGGAACAACCTGAAACAGCCAGCCCGCACCCTCCCACTGCAAGAATATCGCGGGCTTTTAAAGCAATTGCAGGGTTACGAGTACCGCACACCTGAACCCTTCTCTGATGTTGCATTACCGCCTGTACACGCTGATGCGATCGCGGAAAAAAAGGCGGCCGCGATATCCCACGAACCTATTATCGATAACACCAAGCCGCTTCCAGGCTTAACCCTTGAGCACGACTGACTGTCCTCATTCCGACGACCTTTGAGTACCAGACCTCATTGATGCATTAGCCCACCAGAAAGGATGATTGCCACATGAGTACGCTCCGAGCCCCCGCACTTGGCCCCATCGTAGGACACACGACTCACAACTCGTGCCGTCTTTGGATTGCCGCCTCGAATGCCCTCGATAAAAAGGATCTCGACGAAGAAGTCCGCTCCATTGGTGTTCTAGGGGTCGTAGGTCGAAACGGCAATGTGAAGCCAAGCGACATCTTCTATTTCCGCTTGCGACGCGAATACGACCGTACCGGGACGTTAAACCTTGGGGTAGAAACATCGCTGTGGAGGGATGCGGCCGAAGAGCAGAAACTGCTGCCGTACAAGCTCAAACCAGCCACGACCTACACAGTGCGTATGGCGTCGCTGAACCTAGACGATGCATATCCGAACGATAGCAATGTCTCCAGCGAGGAAATTGCATCAAAGCTCCCTCCAGCTTCTGTGTGGGCGGACAAGTTCAATCTTGAGGACGGGCTGGGCGAGGCGTTCTCCGAAGCCGTTTTCACTACGCAGCCGGCCCCTTCAAAAAACGCTTCCCCACTCAGTTTCCTGCTTGGCTCATGTCGTTATCCGGGACTGCTGTGGAAACGCAAGGAGGCTGACCGTATCTTTCGCCCGATGCTGCTCGAACACGAAGCGCGGCCAGTCAACTGCACGCTAATGGTAGGTGACCAGATCTATGCGGACATGTTTAACCGTCTGGTCCCTATCGGGCTTGCGGACACTTACGAGGAGTTTCAGAGCCGTTACCACAATGCTTTAGGCTCTCGAAACATGCAGAAGCTTTTGAGCCGTGTCCCAACCTATATGATTCTGGATGACCACGAGATTGAGGATAACTGGTCACAGGATCGATTTTATGAGAGCAACACGAAAAGGATGCTGTTCAACTTGGCCATCGGCGCTTACATGAGCTACCAATGGAGTCACGGTCCCCGTTTCGCCGACAGCTACGTCCATGATCAGGCCTACGGAGCACAGCCGCCCCTACAGCGCATGGCCACGTTGAACCTGTACTACGACTTTCTGTGTGCCGACTACCCATTTTTCGTCCTCGACACTCGTACCCAACGTTTTCACTCGGACATGCCGGGGCTGTCGGATAACCACCTGCTCGGTCGCCCCTCTTTGAATCAGAACGAGCCCAGCCAATTAGATCGAGTCTGCGCATGGCTGACACACATGCAGCAAACACGGGGTAATGTGCCAAAGTTCATAGTATCCTCAAGCGTCTTCGTTCCGAATGGAGTGGACACGTTGCTCAGCGATAGACACAAGGAGAAGGACGACTCATGGCCGTGCTTTCCCGATACGCGACGAAGGATTCTGCAGACAATAGTCGAAGAGAAAATCCAGAATGTGATCTTCCTCTCTGGTGATATTCATTGCTCCAGCTTGGCAAAACTTGAGTTCACTAAGGCCAAGGAGCTCGTATCTTATTCAATTGTCTCGTCTGCGTTTTACTGGCCATTTGCCTTCGCGGATGGCGATCCGTCGAGCTATGTCCACGACTCTCAGGCGCCAAACACCAACGATCGCTTCGAAATTAGCCCAGCCTTGGGCGCCATGAACTATAAGGCGTGGGGTTTTACTCAGGATGACAACTTCTGCAGGGTAGACGTGGATCCGGGGAAATCTGCTTTAGTCGTGCAAGCCTTCGACTGGGATGGCGCCCCCATCGAAAGGAGCCACATCAACGACGCGGTAAACAAATCGCCTGAGACACTGAAACTGGCACAGTGGGCCTGAAGCAACCGTCATCATTGGTCTCAAGAAATTTGCACAGCGTGTAGTCGCACATGGCGCGTAGCGATTAGTGCCCCATGGCATATGAGCGCTTCTCGGCTTGTTGCAAGGCATCAAAGGGTCGAGCGTGTTAATCAACATTCGCTGTACGGCCCTCACCGTTCGCTGGTCTAGCGCTTCGCTAATCGAATGGCAGGCTTCTCGCTCGGTGAGCATGCGCTTAAGACTTTTTCCCAAGCTCTCCAGCATAGGCTTCGCGGCTAGGCCGCGTTTCGGTACCTGTTCTTAGGCCTGCCGAACGCCCGAATCCAAATTAGTCGAACGCTGGACTTGCTACGACCGAGCTTGAAGGGTTGTAAACCAACAACAAGCCCAGCGCCGCCAAATGACGGGATATGGTTTAAGAGGGAGTCGGGAATGCCTCAATGCAGTTTTTCTTCGGAAACCGACGTGATGGAGGCGACACCCAAGGTGTAACAATCCAGCAAATTGGTTGTGGCGAAGGGGGAATTCCTAGTCTGAACTGTCTTCGGCTAACTCAAGGAGTGACGCCATGCAGGTAAAGAAAGAGCGCAGCGCAACCAGCCGCAGCAAAAAGCGGCCAAAGGTGCAGCCCACACTGGGCCTTATTGCGTTGCTACTGTTGAGTGCCGCGTGCGTAGGGACATGGTTACAACTGTCTGCCTCACCAACGACCGGCCCTAAAGCCAACGCCCTTGAATGGTTTCTCAATCCTGTAGAGGTGAACGCCGCATTACGGTTGCCTGCTATGCCGTCAGCCCTTACATCCGTGGAGGTAATAGGTGACAAGGGCTGGGCTGTGGGTCTCGGCGGCACAGTTATCGCAACCGATGACGGGGGAAAAACCTGGAAGCCAGGCCCCCACACTGTCGCGGCAAACCTCAGAAGCGTGCGTTTCCAGCGGGACGGCAAGCTCGGTTGGGCGGTCGGGGATACGGGCACCGTGCTACGCACCGAAGATGGCGGAGCTACGTGGAGCGATGTTTCTCCGCGCACCAACCTGGGAAGCGCTACCGACCTTGTTGATGTTGAGTACAGCGAAGCAGCTAAAAAGATCTGGGCCATCGGTAATAATGGCACCGTGCTAGTTAGCACGAATGCTGCGCAAAGTTGGCGCAACATAACTATCCGTGGCAGCGGCCTGACGACCGTACGTAATACCTCATCGATTTTCTTCAGCCAGAACGGCAACAACGGCTGGATTACGGCCGAGGGAATTATTTTTTTCAGCGTCGATGGGGGTGACCATTGGCTTGCGGCAGAAGCAAGGTCTGCCGATGGGCAAGCCCTACAATTCAAGTCTGTCTGGTTTGCGGGGCAGTATGGCTGGGCGGTGGGCGAGAACGGCACCATCGTCAGCTCATCGGACTATGGCAAGAACTGGTCGCTCCCCCACAGCAGCGGCACAACAGTCACCCTGAATGCTGTAGCCGGTAGCGCCGAAGGTATTTGGGTGGCCGGTGAAAACGGTACATTGCTGTTTAGCGCTGATGGCCTCACGTGGACCAGCGTCGAGAGCGGAACCACAGCGAATCTGAACAGCTTGGCACTGTTCGGCAAAACACGGCTGGACGCCGCAGTTACCCCGCACTCATTCCAATTAGTTGGTAAGCGCCGATCACGCCAAGTGTGCGAAATGGACAACAACTCAGATGGTGTTGTTCGTGACTTGCCTGGCAGACCTGATTTAGCAGCCCCGCCCCAAAAACCCGCGCGGTTCCCGCAACAGATTCCGCTGCAGGATCAGCGAAACAACATCGACAGTATGCCGCCGCTTCCGGAGCAAAGCGTTATTCCACCAAACGTTGGGCAAGTGCTCGGAAAACTGATGGGCATCGACCACGGCGTTGCAGTGGGCGATGCGGGGACTATCGTTTATGGCCAAAGCGGCGCAAACCATTGGGACACTGTCGCAACGGCAGCACCAGCGCTGCTACGCAGTGTAGAGGTCAGCAAAGATGGCAAGCAAGTTTACGGTTTCGCAGAATCGGGGCTGATTCTGCAATCAGATGATGCAGGCGCCAGCTGGACATCCAGCATGCCAGCCGGCCAGATCCGCTTGAACGGTTCAAGCATTGTCGAGAACGGCAGTACTTGGGCGGTCGGCGATAGCGGGGTTATGTTGAGCAAATCCGCTGAAGACTCGCTGTGGACTGCGCACATCCCCGCCAACACACCCAACTTGCTTGATATCGACTTCAATCCAGATGGACTGGTTGGCATTGCAGTTGGCAAAAGTACAAGCATTTTGGTGACAAACGATAGCGGGAGGACCTGGCGTCAGGCACAGCAGTTGTTATCCGAGGGCGACTCACCCCTAACCCGCGATACATTCACAAGCGTGTATATCGATGACACAGGTCGTAAAGCTTGGGCCGTCGGTGAAAGAGGTTTAATGGCCCGCAGCGTCGACAGTGGGCACACATGGAGGCTTTCTTCGCAGTTGCCGTCACCCTCCGAGAAAATCGTCGGCGAGCGGGTTTCCACGTTTTCGGTCAACCTCGCGGCCATCCGATTCAGCGACGATGGCCTGACCGGCTGGCTCGCCGGAGACGATGGTGTTATTGCCAAATCCCTCGACGGCGGCCTCACTTGGCGTGTTCAAAACCGGCTCGATGGCGTGTCACTCAACAGCCTGATGATGTCTCGCGATGATCAGCACGGCTGGGCGACCGGCAATGGCGGACTGCTGCTAAAAACTGTCAATGGCGGAGACACCTGGACGTCTGTGCTCACCGGTGTAGGATCGACCCGCCTTGCAGTGGCCATGGACGACGCGGGTAACACAGGCTGGATTGTGGGTTTTCCCCCGGCGCTGCTTCATACAACGAATGCGGGAAGAACGTGGGAGCCAGTGTCGTGGCCACTGCACTATCGGCAATATCCGGCGCCATGGTTCTGGTGTGCCGTATTGGTTTCTTCTTTTTTGGTTTGGCGAATGCTAAAGCGGCCAGACGAACCCGACATGGAAGGCGCAGCCGCAATTGCAGTCACCGACGCGCCTACTGCAGACGTCGACCAGGACAAACTGGGCTTCGCCCCTCTGGCTCGCGGCATCTCACGTTTCCTGCGCAACACACGAACCGAGCCGCCTCTGACGGTGGCGATATCCGGGGGCTGGGGTTCCGGAAAGAGCAGCTTGATGGCCCTGATCTGTCAGGATCTGCGCCGCTATAAATATCGCCCTATTTGGTTCAACGCCTGGCATCACCAGAGCGAGGAGCAAATGCTCGCTTCACTGCTTAACGCCATACGCATCCAGGGTCAACCATCGCTCCTGTCGCTGGACGGCTGGGCGTTCCGCATAAACCTCCTGTACATCCGATCCAGCAGCCATCTATTGCTGACGGTACTGATAGCTGCAGCGGCTTCCTGCCTGGCAAGTTACGTGATTTTCCACCCCAAGGAGGAATGGAACACTTTGTGGCTATTGGTTCAGAGCATCGCCAACGGAACGAATACCTCGTCAGCACTCACGGGAAGCGACATCGGCAGACTGCTCGGCCAAATCGCCACTGCCTTGGTGACCTGCAAAGCATTGTACGCCTCGCTTAAAGCCTACGGTGTGGATCCTGGCGTCTTGCTGTCAACTACTGCCTCCCGATTTCGAATCAGCGAGGCTCAGGCACAAACGAGCTTCCGCACCGTTTTTGCCAAACAGTTCTCCGAGGTCACTGAAGCACTCCCTTATCGCACCGTCATCGTGATTGACGACCTGGACCGCTGCAGACCGGAAACGATTCTGACGGTACTAGAGGCTGTCAACTTTCTGGTCTCCTCTGGCAACTGTTTTGTAATCTTCGGCATGGAAACTCGCTACATAAGAGCCGCACTGGGTTTGCATTTCGAGAAATTCGCGGAAGAACTGGCTCTCCATGACCCTGCTGCTGCGGTCACTGTCGAAGATAGACGCTGGATCTACGCCGGAAAATACCTAGAGAAGCTGGTTAATTTAGAGATCAAGGTACCGCAACAGGAGAACTTGGCGCAGCTCCTCCCGCCGAGCCAAAGCGACGACGCCCACACCAGCTATATTGTTCCGAAACTGCTCCACCGTTGGCCTTTCTTTCTATTGCTTTTGGTCGCGGTGCTTGGTTTCACAGCAGGAAAAATGATGAACATTCCTGAAACCAAGTCACCGGCGAGCTCAATTGTCAGAGCAAACGCGCCGTTAAACTCTCCCCAATCGGCAGCAGCAGCAGCAGCAGCAGCAGCAGCAGCAGACCAACCGGTCAGCAGCGAAGTGGCTGTCAATACTCCCCTGCCCCTGCCCCTGCCCCGTGTCACCCAACCACCGTTGCAGTTGCCAGAACTGCAGGTACAACCCAGCAGCCCCAGCTTTGTGGGGATTGGCAGCGTGTTGGCGGCATTGCTGGCATTCGCGGTCTACGCGGCAGGCGTACTTCTCTATCGCATCCGGACCAGCATGCGCCAGGTCAAGGACTCCGGCGCCTTCAATGAAGCCTTAGGGGCATGGTTGCCTCTGGTGCACCAACGCCATGCCACACCGAGGGCAATCAAACGGTTCATCAACCGCATTCGCTACCTTGCCATGCTGCAACAGGGTGAGCAGTTGGATCACTCCATTCTGGAAGAATTTCGCAGGCGTCCCAGACCCAACCCAGAAACTAAACGCAGCCAAGCCATTGCCGAGCATCGCCTAGTAGCCCTTGGGGCGCTACATGACTTGTATGAAGATGACTGGCGCAAGAGCGTTGAAAGTGGAAGCTACCCCCGCGAAATAGCTGATGTCATCAACGACTATAAACGAAGAACTCGAGCGGGATGGCCGCCTGAAAAAGAAGAACTCGATGCGTTCGAGAATTCGCTGAGGGGCGTACGTGTCGCTGGCGAGGTAGACATTTACCCCGCTAACAGGGCCCGTGAATCGAAAGAGAGGGCACAACAAGCATCCCAGCGGAAATAGCATTTCCGGAGGCTCAATGAGCGGGCGTGGAAATGCGCTCGTATGGCGGGTTGTCTGCAGGGAAGCCGTCCTGAAACCCCTCGTAGAAGCCTGCCATCGTTCCGGTCTCATTTCTGGAATCGGCGCGACGGACATGCTTAGTTGGCTCCTTGATAGCACTGAGTGGCGTACGACGTCGGCAAAAGTGGTTCGAGTTATTGATGCCCGGAGTCCGGACCTCAAGCTGTATTGGTAGCCTTGAACCCTCTTGCTTCGGAAACGTCTTGTTGGTCCGTCCCGGCAAGAGGGCACTACGTTGGCACCTTAGGCCGAAGAGCTGCGGTCAGTCGTTGAGCCAGGTTAGTGAAGTGCCCAAAGCAGAATTGGTCTGCTTGGCCCTGTTGTAGTTTGCTATAGCACCCTGATAAGCCATGTGAGAGCGTTTACGGTCGACGCTATAAAAAATCGGGGCAGCCCCCTGTGATGTAGCGCTACGAAAATCGCGCTCTGACCTTTCGAGGTAGAAATCAAAAGACTGTATTGAAAAGAACGGTTGCGTGCGGACCACCGTGGGGAAGGACGCAGCAAACTTAGCGTTCCAAAACGATGGAACAATTTTGACGATGTAATCTTGCAGGAAATCTCCTCCACGAAGGAACCGACGCATCTGCTCCACGATGGCGGCATCCAGCGGCATTGGAGGGCAATGCTTCCAACCTTTGAGTGTCGCCTTCCAGAACATGCCTATAGCGAAATGGTAAAGCTTTCGTGACTCAATCTCCGGCACCAGAGTGCTACCGGCATTCAGTACCGCATCGGGATATCGATCATTGATTGGACGCCAGATGGGTACGAGCCCATTGAGCAGGATCTTATAAACAGGTGATTGTGTCTTGGCGTCGACGTCTATCTTCATCATTTCTGACAAATAGTAGTCCTCACCCTGTTTTGTCATTAGCAGCTCGCAAGCGTCGCATAGCAGATGCTGAGCCACCTGCGTGCTCATGGAGAAAACCTTGGCGTCTTCTTTCGGACGGATAAGCAGCTTTGTCCCTTCTAATTTAAAGCGATTGAAGTACCGGTAGACTGCCTTTGGCAAAAAATGACTCAGTCGCAAGATTTTCTCGCCTGCTAAATCAGGACCACATAACGCACACACCCCTACCTTGTGATTCTCACTCGTCATGTACAACACTCCAGAAAGAAAAATGAGGCCAACATTTTTACAGTTGATGAATCAGGACAAGACCCCGTCGTTTGGTGATCTCTAAGCCAAAGCGCTGTTAGATGCCCACAATCCAAGACCCTCATCAGGGGCAGCGCGATCGGACTGTTCTCGCTGCGGTGGTGTGCGCGGCTTACGGGCGACACTCCCGCTCAGGGCAGATCAATCCCCAAGCGCTCCTTGAGCACCTGCTTACCATAGGCTTTGCCGATCTCAAGCATCACTGCAAGGCTCACTCCACCGGCCTTTTCTGCTCCTGCTTTGGTAAGACGCCAAACCTCTCTGTCTCGAATAGTGTCGAGAAACTCATGCCCTCTGATGGTCAGTCGTTTCGGTCGCCAGTCAAAATCACTCATTGAGCAAAGGTCTTGCGCCACGATAAATCCGGCCTCGTGCAGCAACATGACGTGATAAGAGATTTCATCCTCGCTGTGGCTCTCAATTGCAAGGTCAATCCAAGAGTCCGGAGTTTTGTGGCTATCTTCGATGGCAAGCAGGATTTCTCGCACCAAGTCTTTATCTAATTTCATCAGAGGTATCCCTTCCCATGTGTGAATAGCGCGTTATCAGCTAACCAGGCCCAAACCAGGACCTGGTTAGCTCCGCGTGTAGAAAGCGCTTTGTGCTTACCGGGTCGCATTACCAAACCTGTTCCGGAGGCGCTGACCTTGCCAGCCTAAACAGCGCACGAACTGGCTATTCCTGAGGAAAGTCCGCGCTTTCGCTGACTGCTGCCCAGGCGTCGAAGTCTCTGCTCAGCGCGGCAACTTTGTTGCGTGCGGTGCTGAGGGCGAGTTTACCCAAGAGAAGTCTCAACGGGGGATGCTCAGCCTCAACCGCCTCAACAATCGCGGCCGCTGCACGAACAGGATCACCGGGTTGGCTACCACTGTAACCTCGCATCGTAGAGATCCGAGCGCCAGCAGTCTGCTGATAGTCGCCGATGGTACTTGGGGCTTCATTTGCCGAACGCCCCGCCCAATCGGTACGGAAAGGCCCTGGCTCGACCAGTAGGACTTTGAGACCTAGCGGTGCAACTTCTTGAGACAACGATTCAGAAATCGCTTCGACTGCAAATTTGGAAGCGTTGTAAAAGCTCAAAGCAGGAAACGCCGCGATGCCTCCAGCCGATGAAATGTTCACGATGTGTCCTGAGCGGCGTGTGCGCATTCCAGGCAACACAGCGCGGCTCACGGCTGAAAGCCCCCATACGTTGATCTCGAACATATTTCTTGCTTCGGCCAAATCGCTTTCCTCGAAGGAGCCGAAATACCCGACCCCTGCGTTATTCACCAAGACGTCGATACGCCCAAAACGCTCCTCAGCCGCCGCGACAGCAGCATCGACTTGGCTCTGGTCAGTGACGTCTAGGGTGAGGACGAGAGAATTGCTGGGAAACGATGTTGCTATGTCCTCGATTTGCGCGGGATTCCTAGCGGTGACTACCGTTGGATATCCCAAATTAAGCGTGTGCAGCGCAAGTTGGCGGCCGAAACCGGTCGAACAACCGGTGATAAACCAAACAGGCTTAGGAGCTATGGAGTTCACGAGGAGGCCTC
This sequence comes from Pseudomonas salicis, assembly GCF_057128705.1. Classification (NCBI taxonomy): domain Bacteria; kingdom Pseudomonadati; phylum Pseudomonadota; class Gammaproteobacteria; order Pseudomonadales; family Pseudomonadaceae; genus Pseudomonas; species Pseudomonas salicis. Next base: position 239,449 of record NZ_JBSKHU010000009.1, on the reverse strand, counting down.
TTGAGATGGGATGGTGTGGAACGATCTTGCACCTACTCGTTAATCGTAAAAACCCGCATAATCCGAATGACCTTTTTATCTAGGATAAATAATGTCCGATCCGGATTTTCAGCAGCTTCGCATTTTCATGCAGGTAGCACAGGCACGTAGCTTCACTCACGTCGCCGATGCGACCGGGCTGTCGGTATCGACGATCAGCAACACCGTTCGAGCGTTGGAGAAAGAGCTCGGGGTGCAGTTGCTGACGCGGACAACTCGTAGCGTGAGCGTTACGGATGCCGGAAAGCTGCTGATCGATAAGGTTGCTCCACTCATGGACGACCTTCACTCCGCGCTACAGAGTGTCTCTAGTACTGCAGACGACGCCACCGGCACGCTCAGGCTGAACGTCCCCTCGAGCGCCAGCCGACTCGTTATACAACCGCTGCTAAAGCGTTTCCTCGAACAGCACCCCGGCATAAAACTTGAGATCGCGGTGGATAATAGTTTGGTGGATATTGTTAAGCAGGGGTTTGATGCAGGCATTCGATATGACGATGTGCTATCCGATGACATGGTCGTAGTACCAGTCATATCACCGATGGAGTTTGTTGTCATAGCGTCAGTCGACTATGTTTCTCGGCACGGACTGCCTAAACTTCCCCAAGATCTGTTGGCTCATGACTGTATAAACTATCGAAACGCAGAGACGGGCATGGCGCCTAAATGGGATTTTGAAAGATCCGGAAAGTCAGTGAAGGTCGCGGTTAGCGGCCGAGTTGCTACAAATGATACCGATTTGATTGTACGAGCAGCCTTAGACGGTTTCGGGTTTGCATATGTAGCCCGGAAAGTCGTCGAGCCATTTCTCAAAGATGGCTCCCTCATCGCAGCGCTGGAGGATTGGTCGGCACCGGGGATAATGTACCTTTACTATTTTAACAAAACGCACCTACCAAAAAAACTAAGGGCGCTTATCGACTTCTTAAAAAGAGAGTCTAAAACGCCCAGCGATCTGGTGTAGCAACCTAAGTGCGTTTGAACCGGTGCGTGAAATGGCTTTCGAGCTGGTCAGCCCCCTCCCATCCATTGGCCTTCATGACGCTAATTGCATCGCGTATTGGCGTAATCGTATCAGTAGCGCCTACGATAATAGCGGCCGTAACTGTTTTCACCAGCTTCCGTGGATTATCAGCGTTGTCAAATGTCGCAACGATCATCCCCCCTAAAGCGGCTCTGGTGACCTCATCAAGCTCAGGGATAACAAGCTCCGCAACCCTCCGCACTAAATCCCTGTGGCTTGAATCCCATACTTCTGTGCTATGGAGGAGCCTCATGACTCCATGAATCACCTTGAGCGACAGCTCAGGTATCTTCATACGCCGAGCAGCGGAGATGGCAGTATTGAGAATATCTATCGATGGATCCTCTGATTCGAGATATGCCTGAATCATTGGCTGTAAACGTAATGTAGCCGCCCTCTCTTTAGCACTTACCCCTAACTGTAAAACGGCGAGAGTTTCATCAGATGGAAAATTATGCTTCATTACCCAAGACGCAGTCTGTTCAATAACCGCTAGTTGTTGCGAAGGCGAACCAAGGTCTTGTACTCGATACACAAATCTCCGCCGGCCTGGAGCATTCGGCTCATTTTCGAAGAATTCGAGCATTCGCGGATAGAGTTCCTCATAATCTTCACGCCGCCTGAAGCTTAATGCCAGGCCGACGTCAACACTGTCGATTACGCGGCCCGCCTTCGCCGCAGCGAGAAATTTTCGCTCAAGCGCTGGTTGCCCGAGTAACGAGAGCATTTTCGCCAAACGATGAGCATCTGAGAAGGAAGCGTGATCAAAAAGCCTATGGATGCCATCCGCCATAGATTGCCGCTTTGATTTCACTTCCTCAACGAAGTCGCTGTCAGCCAGCACGTCCCGTAGCAAACGCACCACAAACCTTCGTTCCGCCACTATTCCCGGATCGCAACTCTCGCAAAAATAGATGGTTCGATTAACGATACTCACATGCTCGTTTTCGACTATTGCCTGCGCGACTAGGGAATGGCCAACCTTTAGGCGAGAGACTCCGCTTTTGGTTTTTTGGACCGACACGAGACCGAAAAAGCTTTCGTCTTTCCAAAACGCGACCCCATTTGGTCGAAGGCGTTCGAATAGTGATAGCGGAGCCGATTGGTCATAGCCACCTGGAATGCAGAGGTCTAAAAAACCCCCGAATGCCGCTTTGGTACGTAGAGGTCTTAGTACGTTGGCGGCAAACTCATTTAACGATCCTCCCTGAAGCGTCAGCGATAACGCTAGGAGTTGCCCATGCTCCATGAACCTTGCGATTTGACCAATACCTACCTGCACAGGAGGCTTCTGTTCCGTACCGACAAGATCACGCAGCTCTTCCACAAGCTCAGTTGAGAGCGGTCCGAGGCGTACTGGATGGACCGCGAGCGTGGTCATCTCTGATTTCTGGGACGCAGCCACAGGTCTGCTCGTTCCAAGTACACATAGGTCGGGTCTGATATGTCGCTCCAAAGCCTCGACGAACTCGGCATGTCGCCACACATCATCGACTATCAGAAGCAACGGTTTGGTGGAGAGCACCAGCAAACTCAAGATTGCTTTCCAGCTCGCATCATCAACCTCGCCAGGTACCACCACCTCCAGCACAAAGTGAGTCCCTGCTTGGTGAGCATCCCATGCAATACGACGAACCAGCGCACTTTTTCCGGTGCCGGAATTGCCCTCCACGACGACCATCCCGCCCGAAGCTCGGATATCGGTTAAGGCTAGCGTTACTCCCGAAACCTCAGATCTCGACACGTCTAGATCGTTGGCCACTGCAGCCCATAAGCTTTGAGCTGCACCGTGAAGAAATGCAGTTCGCATCGAGCTCGTCATTTCGAGTGAGCGCTTAGCTGGAAGCAATCGGCAGGCAGCTCCGTCCTTACCAGGGTGCCCATCTGGCAGCCCGACCAAGTTCTCGACAACATCTGAAACCTGAAAGGTTGCCCTCGGCACCAACGCCGCCTGCAACCTCGTGATACACGACCGGACATGCTCTGGCGGCACACCAAATCTCACGAGATTCCAAGACGCTTGGGCATTAAGATCTGCGATCGCTTCCTCATGGAGCAGAATCTCGAACGTCGCATTTTCCAAGACCTTTATAATGCATTCCAACACCTGAGCCTGGTCCAGGCTTTCTCTATACTGTTCCGAAATCAGCGGTTCAATCGCTTCTGCATGTTTCTGTATGAAGACTCGTCGCAAAATTTGATAAGCCCCCTCCTCGTAGGGGGCACTTGTGCAAACAAGATGGAAACCAGGAAAATGGGTACCTTGGCCATGTCGAGCCGAAACGGTGATCATGTCCCGTGCAAAACCAGCAATGACATCTTTTAGCTTCGAGTAGCTGAGAATGCCTTGCTGGTGATCCTTCGCCTGGATAAAGACCTCACGATTCCCAACAAACCTGAGGTCAACGTCCTGAGCACCTTCATACCGCAGCTCAACAAGTTTTCTCTCTCCCGTTAGGAGCCATGTAAGCCTGACCAGCGCATAGGCCTTCTGGAATAAAAACCCTTTTTCGGCAATAGCCCCCCCCGTCCGGGGTTTCGTATTAAGATCATTGCCATCCACTGACCACGCTAAAACCATGCTGTGTCCCTAGGAATGCTTATAAACCTAAATTTCCCAGGCAAAGCCGGTTTTTACCTGAGTATGGCTAACAGTACATGAATATGCGCGAGCTGTGCGCTGGTGTCATGTTCACTGGCGCAACCTAAACCTATTGTTTCTGCAAAACAGCAGGACAAATCAGCTGCGAAACTGCGAAGCTATTTGAGGTCAGTTCACCACTGCTAGGGAAGGTAGCTAATGGACACCAGCGTAGAAGTACCAATGGAAACCGCCTTGTCAGAAAACGACTCGGACCGGCTCGAACTGTCACCCGCGGCTTACCTCGAGCAGATCCTTGATCGAGAGCTCAGGCTCACGTTACACGGCATAGAGCTCGGCTCCGAAAGAGATGACTCAATGCGCCAGCTGACGGAGACTGCGGCCACACTCTATGATGGCCGAATCCTGCGTGAGCTCATACAAAATGCCTACGATGGCGCAGGTCCTGGACCCGCTCATATCCTAGTGAAGTTAGATCTCTCTTCCGCACTGCAGGCCACCTTAGATGTCTGCAACACTGGGGACGGTTTCTCACGGGCAGATATTGATTCAATCGTTAACCCAGCGAGGAGCAGAAAACAACCTGGAAATTCCATTGGTCACAAAGGGCTCGGCTTTCGTAGCGTTACATTGATCAGTGATGACCCACAGATCTATTCGGCCCTGGGGAGCCCCAAAGAGGGAAAATTTAATGGATTTTGCTTCCGGTTTGCAGATGAGATGGCTCAACGCAAACGGCTGATGAAGCTTTCGACGCCAGCCCTCGCCGAGAAGGCAGTCGGCAAAACCCATAACCTCCAGCTACCTCTAGTTATCGACAGGTTGCCTGACGACGTACAGGACTATGCAACGGAGGGATTTGCTACAGTTATAAGATTGCCATTGTCCGACGGCATAGCCGTGTCCCGTATGGAAAGCGAATGGCAATCGCTTTTCGATGAGCGGGTGCCTCTAAACCTCTTCCTCCCCAAGCTTGCCAAATTAATATTTGAAAAAGTCGACGCCAACGGAGTGACATCACGCCGGGTGCTGAACCGCCGTCGCCACCCATTGAGTCGGCCGCTCAAAGCCGACAACCTCGAGATAGAAGAGATCGAGGTTGACGGTCGCTCATACCTTTTTATCAGCCGTGCTGTCGACCAGGCTCGCTTTTTAGCAGCAGTTAACGCAGCGGTTGAACAACGCCATAAGGTGGAGCGGTGGCGAAACTGGGAGGGAGTCCCTACGGTAAGCATCGCAATTCCGCTGGGATTTGAAGCTTCAGAAGGCCGTTACTATGCTTTTTTACCGATGGAAACGCCCTGTCCATTCAATGGCCATTTGGATGCGCCGTTCTTCCCTGACCCCGATCGAAAGGGTCTGAGCCTCGAAAACCGTTTAAATCAAGAGTTTGTCAAAATTGCATCTGAAATATGCGTTGACCTCATATATGGTCTAGCGAATACAAACATTACAGTTGCCTCATATATTCACGCTGCAGTGGATGCGATCGCTTGGCGCCCAACCGAGCAAATATTGTCGGCTCTGAAGGCCAAAGGACTAGCTTTTGGCACCCTCCCGCTTCCGATAATGAGTCCACCTGACAACCAGGCACGCTGGGGGGCGCTCAAAAAAGTTTTTGACTGGCAGGATGAGATGTACAGGTCACTACGTGCATCCTGGATCGCCAAGGCCACAGGCGCGCTATTGCTGCGACGCAAACTCGGTTCAAGACGTGTTGCCGCTTTACGCGTTCTTGCAGACGACATGGGTTACTCCCTTGAACCCCAACCTGAGCACCTCGCTGCGTGGGTGCCTATACTCGCAGCAGATCTAGAGCGCCAGCGCAAAGCGACTGCGGCGAGCTGGCAGGATTTTTACGCTGATCTAAGTGAGAGAAAAGACATTCTGAAGCTGCTTCAGGGCAAGCTCATTTTCAGAAGCGAAGCACGCAAGCTTGTAAGAGCCGAAGGTGCGCAGTCCGAACCAGGGAATGCAGTACAATTTTTTATCAACGCAGATCCAGGGCGGGGTGCGAAAAAGAAAAAACGCCTTGATGATGCGGGCATCTTCCCACCTAGCTGCATAACCAATGGTCTCGAATTCGCTGACCCTACTCTTGCCTGGCCGCCTGACGTGGTCGGCGCATTCGTTCAAGCTGGACTAGCCACCGAATTTCGCCTAGTCAACCTGATTCCCAAACTGGGATTTTTACTCGGGCCCCGCCCTCGCCGAAGAGAAGCTCTCTCAGTACTTACATGGGCATTCAAAACATGGAAGCTGAATCGCACCCAGGAATTTGACGAAGGCCTAAAAGCCGCAGGCCTTTGGGTGCCTCTTGCGAGTGGGGAAATTGGCAAAGCCAGCTCTGCTTTTTTCTCTGCAGGATGGCGCGACACGCTCGGCAATCTACTGACAGATCTCTGTAAAGAAGCATCTCATGACAAGCAGATTTCGGGCATAGCTAAAATGATGCTCCCTGATTGGAATGAGTGGAAAACCGGCTCAGGAGATGGCGCACATGACTGGCGAGACTTTCTGAGAATTGCCGGCGTTCAAGATGGGCTCCCATGGAGCCAAGGTATCTTGGTGAGGATGGAATCGGCAGAATGGCGGAGTTTGAGGGCGGGTTCATTAGCGACCCAAGTTTTCGAGTTAGAGCTCGGATCTTGCTGGCGCAAGGCGGTGTCGGGATCAAGGGAGCTTGCATATCAAAGTGGAACCTATGTAACTAAAGGCGTCCCGTTTTTATACGGTCAGATGAGCTATAGCAGCATGAACGGACCGGCCCGCTTGGCATATGGGCGTCTCATTATTAACACACTGTCAAAAATACCCGCTGACGCCTTGATCGCTTTGCTCTCGCGCCGCGGCTATCGATCTGATGATGTGAGGTGGCCAAGCGGAATAGCCGCCTTCCTGAGGTCCACGGCATGGATCCCTGCGTCAGCCGGTGAAGAGTTTGAGGGTTTGACTCTAGCGCAATGTTGGTTAGGCAGTAGGGGTGAAATCCCACGATTTGTGCCACGGCCAGAGAGGATCGTGCGAGACCTTATCGAAGGCAATCCCCGCCTACAGGAGCTGCTATCCAACAACCTTCAGGTGCCTACTTGGGCCGATCCCAAAAGCTCGCCAAGGCGCATTGCCGCACTCGGGCAACTGCTTCAGAGGGGTATATCAGACGCTTTCCTTGACGACTTTCGAAAAGCGTATCGTGAGGCTTGGACTGAATATGCTCAACTCCCGGCACGCTTTTCCCTGCCGTCAACTCTTGTAATCCCGAATGACACAGCAGAGGGGCTGGTAGCAGTGACCCTGAGCAAACAGACTCCCCTGCTAGAGACAATTTACATCGACGACGGGTCACGTCCTACTTTTCAACAGATATTGACGTCTTTCGGACGAATCACTGTTGATGTAGGCAGCTCAGCCACTACTGCTTGTATCAAAGCTTTAGCCTTGAATCTTGGGTGTAACGCCCGACCGATCCACGAAGATTCAATTGCCATCGCAACAGATGGTGAGCCGTTTTTTCCAAGTGCTGCGGATGATCTGCTGGTAAATAAAAACAGTGAATGGATCGCTGACCTCGCAGTGCTGGTACTGGAAGTGAGCTCTAATCTCAACAACCAGAACACGCTGCGTGCGCGCCAGGCACTAGGCGAGGCACTCCGTCGTGTGCGATTGCGATTTGTCCGTGAAATCACTGTTTCTATAGACGGGCTTACCAGTAGCCTGCCTGAAGAGCTGGACGGCATCCTCCCCGTTGCCAACGAGCATTACCCTACTGTTCTGTGTGAGGGCGAAGCGCTAAGCTGGTCGACTTTGTCGATTATTTTATCCGCAGTACCGGCCGCGATAGGCCGCCCGGGGCTGACCGACGCTTTCCGCTTAACCTTTTCCGCATTTGGAAATGAGATGTCGCGAGAAGGCGAAGATCTGAGGACGCCGACCGACATGCAACTCGCTCGAGCGCTGGGACGTCCCGTCGCTAGAATTACCGAGCTCAGGCGTTCACTACGGGCGACGACACCCCGTTTGTTGGAGTTTTTAACTCCTTCGGTTCACGCGATGGGGCACCAAGATTTAGCCAACACACTTGTCGAAAGAGCGGACGAATTCAGAGACGACTCTGATGTTGCGACAACCCTTACGGGCTGGGGGATCCCACCCGAAGAAGCCGAGCGAATCGTCAATTTGTGCAGGGATGCAGACTCACTAAATGGTCTCCGGTGCGAACTCGACATTGAGTTCAGCAAGTTCAACACGAGCCTTATCGCACTACAGCGGGCTCCGCTGGAATTCAAAAAGAGGCTTTCAGAAAGATTTTCGGTCCGGTTAGAACAACGGCGTGCAGCGATTGAACGCATGGTTAGAGATGCACACACGCCATCTATCGATGTCGCTGGCTCGCTTCCCATCTATAGCGAGATCGTGTCCCTGAAATGGCTACACCTGCCTGATGAATGGGCAGAGATGTTCGACGACATCGATTCCAATGTTGTAGATGTTGAGATCGACAGACAGGTAACAACTTATCTGGGGCCTGGCCCGTTCCCATCGGGCGCAGCAATCGATGTAATCCGTCAGCACAACAGGCAGCTATTAACACGAATAGCAGATCATCTACAACGTTTGGCTCGAGCCTGGGCGAAAAAGAACTCTGCGATTTTAGAAGATCTATGGTTACTGGGATCTGAACGCCTCATCCGGGGTGCGCTGGCATCTGGCACGCTAGACTTTGATTTTCTCGATGAAAGCACTCTCCCAAGCGCCCTCCTGCGTGCTGGCCTCTGGCCACACAACATGAATGCAACCCTAGAGCCCGAAGTGCTCGACCTTTCAGATAATGAGCTTGCCTTCGAGGCTTTAGAAGAGCGTGAACGTGAAACACGTCGGCAGACAGAGCGGCGTAGCCTGCAGTTTGGAGGGCTAGATATCGATGGTGGAGCTCAGGGCTGGCATAACGCTGTTGCTCAAGCCATGCAGGATGCGCTCGCTAGCGGAGATTTCAAAGCACGCTCGGGTCTCGCAATTCTGCAGGCGTTTGGCGTGCGCCCCCCAGTCCGCCCGCCTCGGCGAAGCACAAGCCTGCGAACCGAAGATCCTAAATATCTGAGTCAGGAGCAACGTGACCTCATCGGCTTTGCAGGAGAGCTTGCTGCATATCAATACCTTTCCAACAAACACCGCAATATGCGCCCAGAGTTTTGGGTATCCTCAATGGGGCGCAAATATCTAGCGCTTCCCCCAGAGAACGATCAAGGGTTCGATTTCAAGGTGACAGACGCGAAAGGCATCATTCATTACGAAGTAAAAGCCCATGTCGCGGACCCAGGACACATCGACCTGGAGCGCTCTCAGGTTACGGCTGCGGTAACCATGCGTGGAGAGGGGGCTAACCGCTGGCGCATCCTCTACGTGACGAATGTACGCGGGGCTAATGTCGCAGTCTACGAGCTGCCAAACCCTTATTCTGCTGGGTCAACTCGCTTTTTCAGGGAAAGTCAGCAGCAAGGGATTCGCTTCACGGTTATGCGTGAATAGCCAGACTGCTACAGAGTCGCTGAGCCTTCGGTCAAAGAAGTTCAGCAATTCGGCCCCTACATATCAATGGTACCGATCGCACCTCGCAGCCGCTTCTATCTCGCCAAATGTAAGCAGGTGCATTGAACCTGCTTACATAGGCGCTCTCCGTACCTGGGACGACGGCATGCCTAATCGTGTTTTACGATTAAGAAGGGATAGATGTGGGTTAGACTCCGTTAGAATGCGCAAAAATAAGCTGCCGGAAAAGGGATTGCCACATGGCTAACTTTCTAAACGACGCTGCTGGTCTGTCAAAAAAAGACAAAGTCAAAACTGTTCTTAAGATTGCTGATCTCGCAGTCAAACTGGGTATTAGCCTTAGCCCAGGAGCTAACGCCGTATACGAGGCTACGAAAATCAGCCTAGAAGCAGCTCGTGATTATGTGCAGGCAAGGAACGAAAAGCGCGTCACTGACTTTCATCGAACCTTACTCTACAGAGATGGCGTGAATAATAAAGAAATTATCAACGCAGAACTGAACGCGGCTGATTTTCATGCCCTACTAGACGCTTGCGTTTCTGATATTGAAGAAGAAAAAACATCTTCCTATGCGAATCTAACCCGGGCAATAGCACTTGATTTGGTACCAGTCACCCATAGACGTCACTTCATACACAGTCTAAAAGAGCTGGCCTTTGAACATCTGGACATCTTGCGGGAAGCCTACACGCTGACGAGATACTCTTGCATTTCCCACAACAAACTAGCCACGCCAAAGGATTTTTTCATCGCCTACAAACCGACAGCATATCACAACTCGCCTTAACGGCGCTAATTGCACGAGGACTAATCAGAGACGTAAAAATCACCGCACTGGGAGTTAAATTTATTGAATCATGCTACCCACCACAAGACCTAGAGCCTTACAACTTTAACTACACATATTCGACACGAAAACGCGCAGTAATCATCAAGCTAGGCGATAGCCAAGAAATTTAATCAATAGAAAGCTCATTAATCAACGACCTAAAAAACAGACTGATCCAGACTGAAACTGCGGACATGATGAGCTTCGATGGATCGGAATCGGATGATCCCTACGTAAAATTTGCGACTTATGCTTTTGTCATAGGATTTCTAAATAGCGTTTACAACCAGGGTGTTAGCGACACTCTTAACAAGTCCCTTTCGGGGAAAAGCTCGCTACAGGTTTTTTTCGACGACTCCCTACTCGTGCAAGAGGAACCTACTAACTTCATGGATGCGCCATCAAAAATTATTATCAAGGACAGGACCGCTAAATCAGCATCTGAAGCAGTGGACTTTGTCATGAGTTTAAATTGAAAACTGATCCCTGCCAGGCATCACAATATTAATTCCTACTGAGGTATCCTATATGCCAGGTCGCTGTGACAGAGACTTGAAACTCAGTCAAATCGACTTGAAAACCCACCCCGCGTCTTACATTGCTCGTAGATCCCCATCCCCCGTAAAAAAGGGTTGCAAAATCGCGTATGGTGCCAGCTTCTGGATGCTCCTGTGGAACGCCGGTTTTCAACACAAGCATCTTCCCCCGAGGGACGACTTCACTCGTTTGCGCATATCCGTTCGAAGCTTCCTTTCAATGGTCTAGAGCGCTAGTGTGTCCCACCGATCACGAACAGGGGCAGTCATGGATACCAACCACAGAATGATCCTGTGGTGTTCCGTATGGACACTCATCGGGGGAACAGTTGTCTGTGCAGGATGCATGAAAGGACAGCTCATATCTGATTCGGGCGAAGCCTTTCAACACGAATATGGTTGCGCGACTGAACATGGCGCTTCCCACTTCCCCTGGGCTGAATTGCACCGAATTCTTGACGATGAACGAGGATGACGCGAGCTACTTTAGCGCGCTCACGGGCCGACGATTAAGCTGAGGCGCAGGGGCATGAGACAGCGATTTGAAATAGTGCCAGCGATCCGAACTGAAAAGCTCAGTGTCAGGCACGGCAACGGAAGCCGCTTTCAGCACACTACCATCTCCGACGGTTTCAACCTCTACGACACGTTAGTCAAGCAACGCTTGCCCTTGGTATTTTTGACTCGCGATGAAGCGTCAAGAGAACGCGAGCGCCTGGACGCTCAACTGCTCAACGAAACTCTTGAATGCGTCCCCCAAACATCTTCTGCCGCGTACAAAGCAGAATAGATTGATGGCATCGCCCCCGGCTTATGGCGGGATCAAGCCCTGATCCGCCGCTCTGCTCGCCTCGTAAAAAGGAAGACCCGCACAACATTTTGCAAATCGAGGAATCGTGCAGCAAACCTGACTAACCGCTGCTTCGCCTCAACCAACCGGCCAGGCTTGGCAGGACGGGTAGTTTTGGCGAGCGTTATACGCAAATTGCCCGGATCCGCTCGTCGTTACGCCCACAACCTTGAAGAGCTGTGAACGGGTTTACTGTTGGGTTTTCCCCGCTGTAGTACGTGCAAGGCCGACGGGCGAGCGATACATATCTCTGAGTCGAATCCAAAAAAGCAAAACAACCTGCCAGGCGCTCCCGGCAAGGCTCAAAGCGCATGTTCAAGTCATGCCGAAGCGCTTGGCCGCGCAGCCACTTTGTCGTACCAGGCCTGCAAGGCCGTATGATCATCGCCGGTCGCCACTTTCAAAGCGCCCTTGGCAAAATCCAGCGTGACCAGTGCGTTAATGTCCGCAGCGCTGAAATACTCGCCGGCCACGAACGGCACGCTCTGCAGGCGCTGGTTCAGGTCGGCGTAGAAGTTGACTACCCGCAAGCGGCTGCGCTCGGCCAGTTCAGGAATCTGCTCATAGAAGTGCGGCCCCGCCAGCGCTCGCCCGGCCAGCCCCGGTACGGCGTTGCGCACCGCTTCCATCACGGCAGCAAAGCCATCGAGTTCGACGCGCCGCTCCCACATGGCAACCAGCGCTTTCTCCGTCGCCGTACGCCCCAGCAGCGGGTGCTCAGGATGCGCTTCTTCCAGGTAGCGCCAGATGGCAGGGACTTCGGCAATCGAAGTGCCGTCGCCCAGCACCAGAGTCGGCACCATGCTGCGCGGATTGATCGCCTTGTAAGCGTCGGAGAATTGCTCCTTGCTGCCCAGGTCCACAGGCACCAGTGGCACCTGCAGGCCTTTTTCGGCGATGAAGATACGTACGCGACGTGAGTTGGGTGAACCGCCGGAGTGATAAAGCGTGGTGATCATGATCGGTTCCTCGGAATAGGTTGGCAAGTCAGTGGGCTTGCGGGGATTCGGCGTAGGGAAAATCGATGTAGTCAGTTTCGTTGCCCCCCCAGAAAGCGTCACGCTTGTAGGGAGTCAGACGGATGCCTTGGCGTAAGCGCTCAGGCAGATCCGGATTGGAGGTAAACCAGCGGCCGAACGCAATGGCATCAGCGTCGCCACGCTGCAACATGGCGTTGCCGCCGTCGCGATCAAAACCGCCAGCGGCGATGATCGGACCGCGATACACCTTCCGTAGCGTGGCAGCTGCGACGGGCTGTTGAGAAACGGTGAGGTTCTCGTCGGTGCCTTTGACACGAGGTTCAATGACGTGCAGGTAAGCCAGGTCGAAGTCGTTTAGGCGCTGGGCCAGATAACCGAAGGTCACCTCCGGATTGCTGTCCGAAATGCTGCCCCACTCCCCGCTTGGCGACACTCGGATACCGACCCGGCCGGCGCCCCACACCGAGATCATGGCCTCAAGCACTTCAACGGTGAAACGCACGCGGTTTTCCAGTGATCCGCCGTAGCGGTCGGTGCGACGGTTCGTGCCGTCTTGCAGAAAGGTATCGGCCAGATAACCGTTGGCGTTGTGCAACTCGACTCCATCAAAACCTGCGTCCAGTGCTCGCAGTGAGGCGAGTCGAAACGACTCGACAAGCAACGGAATTTCTTCCGTCTCCAGCGCCCTATGCGGCGAGTTGGGAACCCACCCATTGTGAGTCAGCACCTGTGTTTCAAATGGCACGACCGAGGGCGCCACCGGCGCCCTGCCCTCGCTCAGATCGACATGGGACTGCCGACCATCGTGCGCAATCTGCATGACGATCTTGCCGCCTTTGGCATGCACCGCATCGGTAATCTTGCGCCATGCGTCCACGTGCGCCTGGGTGTAGATGCCTGGAGCACCGAGGTAACCGCGGCTGTCCAGCGACGGGTGGGCACTTTCGGTGATCAACAAGCCACCTTCGGAGGCTCGTTGGCGGTAGTACTCGACCATCATTTCGCTTGGGCTGTCATCGGCCTCGGATCGCAGTCGTGTGGTGGGTGCATGTATCACGCGATGTTTGAGCGTGATTGCCCCCAGACTAAATGGGGTGAACAGATCGGAAACATGAGTCATAACAATCTCCACTGCCCGGTTTGAGCACACCGGGCGACTTGACTTGAAGGCTGGGGCAATAGGGGGAACGGGGGACTCAGAGCTTGGAGCCGCCATCGACGCGCAGGGTGTCGCCAGTGATCCAGCGAGCGGCGTCGGAGGCAAGGAAAGCCACGGCTCCCCCAATGTCGTCGGGCTGCGCAACACTTTTCAGGGCCTGCATCGACAGAGTTATGTCGCGACCAGCGTCGGTGCGTGCAAAGCTCGACATCTCGGTGTCGACCACCCCAGGGGCAACAGCGTTGACCCGAATGCCGCGGGGCCCGAGGGCGGCGGCGAAGTGAGTGACCAGCGTGTCGATGGCGCCTTTGGTCGAAGCATAAGCGGCCAGGTTGCCCACTGCAGCGCGGGCGGCCAACGAGGACAACAGCACAACGCTGCTGCCTTCACGTAATACCGGCAGCAATTGCTGCACGAGGAAGAACGGCGCGCGGACGTTTACGGCGAACAGGCGATCAAAGTCGGCGACGGTGGTGTCTTCGATGGTCGCCGCGTTGGCAACCCCTGCGTTGGCCACCAGGATGTCGAGCCGAGCCCCGACGATCGCGATGACTTGCTGCGCCAGGGTGTGAGGCCCGTCCACTTTAGACAGATCGGCCCCAACCGCCTCGGCGCGACCACCGGCGGCACGGATTTCAGCGACTACCGCATGGGCTTCGGTGGTGCCGCTGCTGTAATGCACCAGCACCTGCGCGCCGGCTTTGGCCAGGGCCAGGGCACTAGCGCGGCCGATACCACGGGATGCGCCGGTGACCAGTGCGGTTTTTCCAGTCAAATTGCTCATGATGTATTCCTCAAATGGATAATGATGAAAATCGGGACAGGGTCAGGCGCTGAATCACTGCTCGGACAGGAACGTCGAGACGTGACCCACAAAGCGCTCGGGGTACTGGTACTGCGAACCATGGTTGGCGTCGGGATACAGAATCAATTGGGCGTTGGGGATGTTCTGTTGCAAGTGCCAAGAGTTGATCGAATAGATGATCACGTCGTTGTCGCCGTTGATAACCAGTGTTGGCTGGTGCAGCGCGGACAGATACTCGAACGGTTTATCCTGCGGCGCGCCCCACTTCGCCAGCGCCGCCAGTTGGGCTGGCGCTACGCTCTCACTCACCTCGGGGTCGCGGCCCTCGGCACGCAAACGGAAGCGGTGGAGAAAAGCGCGGCCCGCCGCCTGACTCGCTTCGGACCGGGTGAAAAACACACCAAGCCAAAGGTCATCAGGGTTCTGATATGTCGCAGTGAACACGTCAACGGCTTCAGGTGTCAGCGAAGCCATCGCCTCCCCGCTGCGAGGACCAGTGCCGACCAGCACGAGACGCCGAACCAGCGCAGGCTCAGCAATCGCCAGGGTCTGAGCCACCAGACCACCGAGGGAGAAGCCCAATACATCCACCTGCTGCAACCCCAAAGCCTTGATGAAGTGCGCAGCATTGGCCGCCATTTCTTCGACTGAAGTCGGGACTTCCCCCGATGTGCTAGAGATACCTGTGTTGTTGAACAGAATCACTTCGCGCTCCTGCGCCAATCCATCAGTGACCAGCGGATCCCAGTGGTCCATGGTGCCGGTGAAGTGCATGTTGAGCACCACTGGAACGCCCCTCTGTTTCCCGAAACGGCGGTAAGCGAAACGAATGCCGTTGGCGTCGACGTATTGAGTCGGAGCAGTCTGATGAGTATGCATGGCAGGCCTCGGTAGTTAGGTTACACAACGGTTTTCCGTTGCCGTTGAAGCCAATTTAGGCGTTGGTTGCGTGGTTGAATAAGACTTTGTAGGCTGGTGCCCATGCCTGTAAGGCATGCCCACATGCTAAGGTCGAGACTATGGAACTGCGTCACCTACGTTATTTCATTGCTGTGGCGGAAGAAGGCAGCGTCACCGTGGCGGCGCAAAAGCGTTTGTTCACCTCGCAACCGTCGCTGAGCCGGCAGATCAAGGATTTGGAGGACGAGGTCGGCGCCCAGTTACTGGTGCGCAGCGCTCGAGGTATTGAATTGACGGTCGCAGGCCGAGCCTTTCTAGACCATGCGCGCCTCGCCCTGGGTCAGGTCGAAGCTGGCGTGGAAGCGGCCCGCCGTTCGGCGCACCCCAGCAAGCCAACATTCGCAGTGGGTTTTCTCACTGGACAAGAAGTGGACTGGCTCCCGGAGACCACCCGGTTACTCCGCGACCAGTTGCCTAACATGGAAATGACGGTCTCCAGCCAATATTCCCCTGACCTGGCCGAGGCCCTGATGCGCGGCAAACTGGACATCGCCTTTCTGCGGGAAGAACACAACACGCCGGAATTGAACTACATCAGCGTGGCCAAAGAGCCTTTCGTGGTAGTCATGCCCAGCGATCATCGACTGGCAGCAGCCGAAGACGTCGATGTGCGGGATCTTGCGGGGGAAGTCTTCATTGGCGCATCGGACATCGCCTACCCAATGCGCTTGGCCATCGAAAACTACCTGAAGGCCTCCGGGCTGGATATCACGCCCAGCCATCGTATCCACAACCTAACCATGGCGATGTCGCTGATCGCCTCGACACGCGGTGTCGCCCTGCTGCCCGCCTACGCCGAGAATTTCCTGCCTTGGTCCGTCACCAGCCGCCCGTTGCGCGGCGAACCACCGACACTGGACCTGATGATCGGGTACAACCGCACGAATACTTCAACGATGCTCAAACTATTCGTATCCAGAGTGCAAGACCTGATCAAAAGAACGGGTCGGATTAAAGCGGGAGACTGATAGCCCCTCTAACGAAGCGCATCAAGACCAAATAGCTCAAGTGAGCAGGACAAGCTAAAAGGGATTTCCGAAAAATCCCCCTCTGCGCATTCGCGCAGAGCAGTATCACACTCCGCTCAGACGAAACTATTTGCCAAGCTTGATCTTAAGCCCACGCAATGAGAGCTTCCCCGCTTTCCCCTCTTTTATTGCTTGGCTGTGCTGTCCAAAACACAGTGGTATATAGCTCTTCAGATCCTCGGGAGTGTCCGTCAACTTTATATCCCAACGCTCCTCAATAAACTTGAGCAGTGCGACACCCCGTACCGCGATGCTTTGCACGTTCCACTCGCGAAATACTTGGGACACTTCCGTTGCGGAATAACTCGAGTTCTCAAAGCGGATTCGCTTTCCCGACTCACTGCGTCCTTGCCTGATGCTGTAAGCGGAATTGGACGCAGCGGCATTGCTGCTACGAGATAGGAACAGCAAATTGCCTAACGAGTTTTGCAATGCTTTGGTAATCCGCCCATTGCGGTTCGAGCGCCCATCCACGGGAATTTTCTCATCCCAATAGATCTTACTGTCACCAGTAGGCTTCTGCGGAAAAATATGTTCAACCGTCTCATCGAAGTGAAAATCGGACCATGGGATTTTCACAGGATTATTGCCACCCTTATGAAAATTCGCTTCATACTCATACAATGCTAACCGGGTAAAATCCCACTTATAGAAACCATCTCCGTTTTGGAACCGGCGTTCAATGTGTGTCTGCAATTGGAATGGTAAAAAAAGCCCTTCCCATGGAAAATCATCATCGTCGAAACTGCCGTCGTCCTGCTCCGTATTCCCTACATAAGCTCTGATCCAGCGGGAGACCAGATTGACTGCGCTCTTGCCGTCCAGGTCCGAGATCCCATAATCTTCAGCGAGAAAGCCGTCCCTGCCGGGCTTCAGGAGAGTAAATGCAGCCGACTCCATGTCAGCCTTCCCCGTCGTGCCGTTGGCGCCAGATAACTTCAAAACAACCACGATGAACCTTTCGATTTCGGCAAGCAGCGCTTCGACGCACATCAATTGAGCAGCATGCTCACGTGGATTGACCGTTACGCCAGGCACTCCCAACGAAACGCGCAAGTAGGCTGACAAAATCAGGGGTTTGAAAAAAGCGAATCCTGAATGATCAATGCGGTCTAGTTGCTTTTGATGTCCCTGAGGTAAAAAAGAAGGAGAGTGAATGTGCGACCACCATACGGCCGCACTCTCCAGACTCTGCAAGTAGTCACGGATAAAGGCAAACGTAGTCGACTCTATACCCACAGCAAAAACATCATCAAACAACGTTTTTTCCAGCCAGTTTGCCTCACGCCTGCGCTTGAAGTAAGCAGTTGAATGAGCCATTAAAAACTCATCATCATGGTTTTTCGTTTTTTCATTACGCCCCAGGGCTCGATAGATCCCTTTCCAAGTATTGTGGACCTGAATACGCAAAGTATTTGCATCATCACGGGGACGAGCAACAACTGTCGACAAATAGATCAACCTATTCTTGAGCAGTTCTATCTTAGATAGCGGACGTCCGCGATTATTTAATGTCTCAAATGCAACGTGGGTATCGAACGTTGCTGACACGGTAAGTAAAAACAGGCTAAAACGATCAAGGAGGCAATCTAGAGATTCACGAGCCCTCTCGACAGCAATACTCTTTACGAGGTGGGTGAAGAAAGACGAAGCCGCTTTGAGATTCAAGGCGTAACTTGAGGGTTCGCGCGAAAGAGACACCTCGAAACGGGCGTCATATAACGCGTAGAAGCTGAAATAGCTTTGGAGCTCTTCATTGTCCTTAAATTCTACCGCATATCTCTGAGGCGACTCCCCTAGCTCGGTCCGTAAGACGTTGGCAAGAATCATCACCGTAAGCAACCGCTGCTGGCCGTCCACGAGCTCGACACCGGGCTGCCTTTTTCTTTTTCCGGATTCTCGGACCAACATCATGCCGGTGAAATGCTGATCAGCCCCGCTGTTCACGACATTCTGGAGGTCCTTCCAGAGCGCTTGCCATTGGCTCTCTCCCCACGAATACCCCCTCTGGTAATCAGGAATGGAGAAGCTGTAGTGCTCGAGAACTTCACCGAAATGACGGAGTGATGCATCGCTGGCTTGCATTGACCTTCCTTGTAGAGAGAACGAACGGAATCTGGATAGATGCGGATATCCGTGGGTGGCTCTTCAATATCAAACCATCGCTATTCATGACAAGCCCAGGTACCGGACGATGCCGTTGCACGACTTACCATTAGGTTCGGATCACCGCTCCTTTTCTGAGACCCAAACACCTTGCTACCGGGGTGATCACGAGCGTCGCGACCGTGCGACCTCCACCGCTTGGCACCGACTTAAATAAAAAGCCCGGCTTCTGCCGGGCTTTTGATCCTCAATCCGAAAGAACTCAGTAGCGCTGGTATTGAGAACCAAATTCTTTGCGGTTTTCGGCAACGATGACGCTACCTGATGCCTGGGGAGCGAATGGCTTGACGGCATTTTTGCTGGCCGCCTGATCGCCACGCATTGTCGAGATGGAGGCTAACTCTACGGAGCGCAAATGATCCTTTGCAGGGCTGGCAAAAGCAGAACCAGCAGCCAGGATCGAAAGTGCAAAACCGATAGCGATGGATTTTTTCATGATCGAGATCTCCGCAGACTTGTTGGAGGAGCCGGATGGCTCGTTCCGTTGAGGGTCAAGTTAACGGGGAGCATCGACAATGAAAAAACAGACTGACGAATACCCAATATCAGCATCGCCGATAAGGGGTCGCAACGGCTCTATCTCGATAGAAAGCACTTGTGGTCGATTAAAGGGCACGAGCGCTCCCCTCTTCAGGACGATGATCGGCATCTTGAAGCGCGGTGGTTTCTAAACCCCATCTGGGTTCTCAGGTCCGCTCAATAAGGTCAGGTCTGGCGTATCGCGTGCCAGACGTACCCCCGACAGCATCCATCGTTTGTCAGGCCCGAAAAAGTTTCGGTAAGTCAAACGGGTATGGCCTTTAGGGGTGATACCTGCCCCGCCGCGGAGCACCATTACGTTCACCATGAACTTCCCATTGTACTCACCGATCGCTCCAGAAGCTGCGCGAAACCTCGGATACGAATTGAAGGCCGTTTGAGTCCATTGCCAAGCGACTTCAGAGGTCTGCTCAAGAACTCCACGGCCAGCAGCTACCTCCCATTCGTACTCCGTAGGTAGTCGAGCGCCCGCCCAATCTGCGAACGCGGCCGCCTCGTAGTAGCTCACATGAGTCACGGGCTCGTCGAAATTGAGAGGCTCTTTGCCACGCAGCGTCATCTGCGACCACATACCATCGTGGAGTTCCCAATAGAGTGGGCTGCGCCATCCGCCCTCTTGGATCTTGGCCCATCCATCGGCCAACCAATACTGAGGTTTTTGATACCCACCATCCTTGATGAATTCGACCCATTGCCCGTTTGTGACAAGGCGGTCCGACATCTCAAACTCTTGTAGCAGTACCTGATGGGCTGGCCCTTCATGGTCAAAAGCGAACCCGGCCCCGTCATGGCCCACTGAATTGATGCCTGCCGGCATCGGGATGAATTTTCCACGACGACCTGCACTAGGCCTCGGCCAGGCAGCGTCAAAAGCAGGAGACAGTGGAGACGCGCTGAACAAATGCAGAATGTCCATGAGCAGCAGCTCTTGGTGCTGCTCCTCATGGGCGATACCAAGCTCTATGAAGTTTGCAAGCTCATCGGGAATCACAACGTTGAGCAATGCCATGACATGCAAGTCGACATATTCACGATATTCAATGATCCGGGCCACTGATGGCCGGGTGAGCAGCCCCCTGGCAGCACGTGGATGGCGTGGTCCCACTGCGTCATAGTACGAGTTAAACAGATACGAATACGAGTCATCGAACGCCTCGTATTCAGGGACATTGGTTTGAAGTACGAAGGTTTCAAAAAACCACGTCGTATGCGCAAGGTGCCATTTGACGGGACTTGCGTCCGGCATAGATTGCACCGCCATGTCCTCGGGAGTCAGAGTACTGATGAGCGTCTCCGTCTGCCCCCGTACGGCAGCGTATCGGGTAGCAAGGTCATGTTTATTTGATATCGAATCGAAATTTGAAGCGGATGCGTGCATTAGAATCGTTTCCAAATATAAGTGTCTGCAAGACTCCCGACGTGCGCAAAAGTAAACCAACCACACGCTCCTGCTGGGCGGAGTGATAGATCCCCTCTACCCGTCTTGGAAGGCGCTCCTCAAGCAAGGCGAGCCTGTTAAACGGCCATTGCCAAACCTTCCGCGGGCCCTCCAGATGCATCGTGCGTAGCGACTCAAGATGGAGCTACCGCTGGACGTCTGCTTTTCAAGATAGGTAAATGTTGGGATATTTTTGTCAGTTCCACCGTCGCTAGATTGGATCAAACAATCAGGATTTGTACCTAACGCGCACGAACCCGCGGTGGGGCCAAAAATAATCCCAGAAGGTGCTTGCTTAACGGATAAGCAGACCTTTCAGGCCTTGCATACAAAGCTCAAATCAGAAAAACGGGTCAGGAGAAAAGGCATCGGCGCGAATCATCGCCAAACCATTGAACAACAAAATCCACAAACGCCCTGATGCGTAGCGGCAAATGGCGCTGTCCTGCGTAAACGACATACAGGGGCAAAGTGGGGGCAGCCCAATCGCTGCAAAGTAGCTGGAGCCTTCCTTGGGCAATGTCTTGCGCGACCATAAACAGGGGAAGCTTCGCCACACCTGCGCCCATTAGGGCGAAACGATGTATTGCTTGATAGGTATTGGCAACGAAAGGCCCCGATACGGTTACCGACTTTCGCTCACCTTCTCTTGCGAACAGCCAGTGCGGAGAATCTCCGAAATGGCTGTTTACCAAGCAGGGCAAGTGAACGAGATCGGCAGGATCGTCTACCGTTCCCGCAGCCTCGATGAGACCTGGAGTGGCCACCACGCGCTCCTGCACCACACCAATAGGGCGAGCCACCAAATAGTCGTCGAGCCTGTGAGTCGCGCGGAATGCGACGTCGAATTTTTGATCCCTGAGGTCGTGGTGGACTGGGGTCACATCTACCACAGGCTTTATGTTTGGATACGTCTCGCAGAAGCCCATTAGTAGCTCAGGCAGCACCAGCTCACTGAAGGAAGTCGGTGCCGAAATACGAAGCTGCCCAGAGACCTCGGAGCGGGTAGATGAAACAGCCCGCTCCGCCTCAACAAGTGTCTCCTGCAACTGCTTGGCATATTCCAAATACAGGCGTCCTGCATCCGTCAGGATCAAGCGCCGGGTAGTGCGATGAACCAGCTGTATACCCAAGTCCAACTCGAGCGCCGCCAACTGTGAACTCACGTGAGCTTTCGAGCAGCCCAAGTGCGCCGCCGCACGGGTGAAGCTGCCCTCAGTGGCCACCGAAACAAAAATCAGAGCGCTGTCTGCGATCCCTAGGATTGTTTTCATATGCGAACAGACCTTCTGTGAACTCGGTATTCTAGCTCTCTGCAGCGCTCCATATACTCGATTCACCAAGCCTAATACGGCTTTTTTGTGAACAATGAGGTGCAGCATGAAAATCCTTTTGGTCGGCGCATCCGGTGTTATAGGAAGAGCAATCGAAAAAGAACTTGGTGACCGTCACGAGATCATTCGCGCAGGACGTCAAGGCGCAGATGTTCAACTGGACATCACTGACGAAGAGAGCATCGTCCGGGCGTTTTCAGAATTGGGCCAGTTCGACGCTGTGGTTTCGGCTGCAGGGGAACTGCATTTTGGTCGCCTGGCCGACATGACTACCGAGCAGTTGCACTTCAGCGTGAACGCGAAGCTGCTTGGGCAAGTCAATCTTGCCCGGCATGCTGTGAAATACCTGTCTGAAGGCGGCTCCATAACGTTGGTGAGCGGTATCATCGGCGAGCAGCCGGTTGTTGGCGGAGCCTCCGCGGCCCTGGTCAACGCAGGCCTTGAAGGTTTCGTGCGCGGAGCTTCAGTTGATCTGCCCCGCGGAATTCGCATCAACGTTGTCAGCGCCGGCATCGTTGATGAAACCAAAGATCTGTACGCACCCACATTTAACGGATTTGAGCCCGTTAGCGCGCGGCGCGTGGCTGTCGGGTATGTGCGCAGTGTGGAGGGTGCTCAAACCGGGCAGGTGTATCGCGTATTTTGAGTTGACACACGCTGCGAACTATCAGCGCCCGTAGAATGAACCAACGTGGGGGGCAGTCTGACTGCCTCCTTCCGTCGCTGCACTACCCGTTCTAGCGGCAGGAGGCCTGGAGCCTTTTACAGCATCGATACTTTCTCCAGAAGACCTGCTGGTACCGCACCTCAACGGCGGATTGTGGCGCGGAGCTGAAAGGGTTGACCAGTTTCAGCCTCACCTCAAGACGCCCCTATATCCCACTCCGGAATCCCACTCCGTTGCATCTTGAGGCTGAAAGGCTTGCGGAGACGGCGAGATCTGAGGGGTTACCGCATCCCAAGCATCGCCTGAGGGGGAAGACTCAGATGACAGAACATCACCTGCCCCTTCCGATTGAAAACGCTGACGATATTCCTGCGGGCTGATAAATAGGCGTTTTACGAAGCTACGTCGTAAGCTCATCGCACTGTCGAAACCACACTGAGCGGCTATCTCCTTGATCGGAAGATGCGACACCTCTAGATAGCGCCTCGCGGCATCAACCCGGGCGTCGGTTAGGTAAGCCATAGGTGTCACGCCTGTTTCTCTAGCAAAGCGTCTGCTCAAGTTTCGAGCACTCATGTGTGCCCGCTCAGCCAGTGAATGGAGGCTGTGACTCTGGTCAAGGTGAGACAGGATATATGCCTGAACCACGCCAACTTGAGAGGTCACTTCGCCCTGCAGCTCTACGAGTGGACTGAACTGAGACTGCCCTCCGGCTCGACGGAGATACACAACCAGATATCTGGCTACATCTGTGGCAAGCTGCTTTCCGAAATCCTCCTCGATCATCATGAGGGACAGATCAGTGCTGGCAGTGGTACCCGCCGAGGTATACAGCGTCCCGGCCACAACGTGGAGTTGGTCACGATCGATGTGAACCATCGGAAACATTTCGCGTAAGCGCGAGGCGTATGTCCAATGAACGGCAACCGGCCGCCGATCAATCAAGCCCGCGGCGCCCAGGATGAAAACCCCATTTGAGATCGCAACCATCCGACGACAGTCACTGCGCCTATCACGAAGCCAGTCGCGGAGTGTGGAGTCATCGTAGACATCAAAGACCCCCATCCCACCCGGTATCAAAATCGTGTCAAAGTATGGGCATGGGTCAAAAATAGTGCGTTCAGGAATCACTGCCAGGCCGCTGGATGACCGGACAGGGCTGCGCGTGGTTCCAATCGTGTGCATGTCATACTGCGATTCGCCATCGCTCAAATGCTTTACTTGGGCGAACGCGTCTTTCGGACCAGCGATGTCTATCAACTGGAATCCGGGAAACACCAGTATTCCAACACTGACTTTACGCATAGATGCTCCGACGAAGCAGTGTAAGTAGGTTCGACTCCCTGCACTCTCTGGAACACCTTGTCACCTGGCTGCACTATCATAAATGCTGTTCCAGCCACATTATCCGGAGATTTCTTTGTCACATCACGCACGGCGTGCCTATCTGAAGAAGATGTTGAATCTCAGCGGGACACTCCTCTAAACAATCCTATAGCAGCGTTCTCTGTTTTTGAAAAGATGGGGCGTTTAAAATTAAACCGCGGGATAGCTCTAGGACTGCAACAAGTATCCGAAAAGTATGAAATCGCAAGTTAGTACTGGGTGTATTCGAGACTCTCAGTCTCAACGCATCAACCGCGCGCTTGGCCTTCTCAATACCAGCCATCACTAAGCGATTGCAAAATTGTACAAACCTGCTCCAAACTCTGACGCGCTGCAATGCACATAATCCCCGGCAAAAACTCCACAGTGGTGACAGGATCACTTGTTTTCTTCGGTCAGAAGCCGCTCTAAAGATGCAACACCATTTTGCAAGGTTTGCCCACTTTGAAAAACCAGAGACAACGCTAATCCACCTTGGATAGTCACCAGAATGGCCTCAGCCAAGCGATCCGCAGATAAGCTGCGAGTGATCAATAAATCATGCTGACCATCGCTGACCAAGATTTCGACTTTTTTCTTCCACGCCAGAAACATATCTGCTAGCAATATACGAAAAGACTCCGAACTCGGGCCTAGCTCGAGGGAGAACTTTCCAATCAAACAGGCAGACTTGTACCCTGAACGTTTGAACATGTTTGAGAGCGCAGTTACATAGCCCAGTATTTTTTGCAAAGCGTTTAATTCATCTCGGGATATCCAGCTATCAAGGGTGAGCATCTGAAAATTGTAATATTCAGTCACCACAGCTACGCCAAATGCCTCTTTGGAGCCGAAATGATGATAAAACGACCCTTTCGGAACGCCCGACTCAGCTAGCAAGACATCGACTGGCGTGCCGTGATATCCCCTTTCGAAGAAGAGCCTCATCCCTGTTTTCAGCAATTGTTCTTTATGGGCCGAGGGCTTTGATGGGGCCGAGGGTTTCTTATCCATTGTTAATCTCCCCTCCAAACACCACGTCGAATGTTTGAGGACGTCTGGGAAAATATAGCGTTATATGATCAGCGTCAGCCAAAAAGTGACAGACGGATTCGTCTAATGGCACGTGCGCGCCGAACGGCGATAGCCTGTTGACGATCTGGTTTAGTCGATCTAGTCTAGCGATCACGTCGAACGCGCCGCCCTTGACAGGGTGGGCCTCAAAGCGGTGGAGGAACGTCATGAACCTTGAGCCGATTGCCCCTACCGGATGGTTGCGCCTAGCGAGCCGAGCTGATGTCACGCGTGATCCTTCCTGCCAAGCCTTCTACATCCATGATCTCGTCCACGCCTCTGCATTTTACCCCTTCGCGGCTACCTTCATCCCTGAGTTTGGCGGAGGGGTTTTTTATTCGTTGAAACGACAGCCTGGATCATAAGCTTTGTTTCCGTACAGATAAAACTGTTTTATCTGAGCACCCAGCACGGAGGCTCTTCTCAGCGCCAACCTTGGAGGAATACTCTAATGGGAACGAGTAGTCAGCCCTTTGTGAACTTCATTAGCAGTCTGAGTCCGCTTTACCAACAGCAGGTGATCAACTGCCGGCGATGTGCGAAGCGACTCCGGGACGGCACCATCTTGGTCCCACAGGACTGGGCTGATGAAAGCCCCAGTCAGGGACAGGTCACGGTTTGGTGGCACGGAGATCCGCAACGATGCAGCTCAATTCACGGAGGCATTCTCGCCTCTAGTGCCATCACAGACTTTCTGGAGTTCCAGCTGGCGTACAAAGGCGAGGACGATATGTCGTTTGTTCTCTCGCAGCTCACCAAACATTTAGGACAGCCTGACTATCGCACCCAAGAAGCGCATGACTGTTTTTCTACTTATACCCGCAAGGAAGACGAGTCGGATGCGCTGGGCAATTTTGCTGGCTGGCTGACCTGGGATGTTCTCCGACGAAGACTTCGTCTCTGAATACTGCCAAGACTTCCGGGAGCCCCCAACGGTGCTCTGCATAACTACCAGATAGGTTGTAGGTGTATCTAACTATCTCACGCGGGATATCGCCATGCACTTGCCATCTCTTACCTTGTTTCACTCGCCTTCTTCACCCAATGCAAGACGAGTACGCGTCTTCTTAGCAGAAAAAGGGCTTGATATACGACTGATAGCCATTAGTCCGGTCGAATTGGAGTCCCGGTCCAGGGCTTATAGATTGATTAACCCGCAGGATGCCATTCCAACGTTGCTACTGGAAGACGGCACGACAATCGTCGAGGCATCTGCAATTTGCCAATACCTTGAAGAAAGTTACCCTGAAACCTCGCTGCTCGGCACCACGGCCAAGGAAAAGGCAATTGTGACTATGTGGGAGCGCTGGGTGGAACAGGAGGGTTTTCACGTCGCTATGGATTTAATGCG
Organism: Pseudomonas salicis; assembly: GCF_057128705.1. Lineage (NCBI taxonomy): Bacteria > Pseudomonadati > Pseudomonadota > Gammaproteobacteria > Pseudomonadales > Pseudomonadaceae > Pseudomonas > Pseudomonas salicis. The sequence continues at coordinate 213,154 of NZ_JBSKHU010000009.1, read as the reverse complement.
CAGCCTGGTCCCGAGCATGAATAGCGAATCTTACGAGAACAAACAGCGCTTTAGAAATCCGGTGCTAGTCGAAATAAATCGGGCACGCCTCCACAGTTTTCATCTTGCCCTCAACGCACACCTTGGCATGTATGCCTTCGTGGCAGGCGATTCATTTTCGGTAGCCGACATCACCGCACTGGTAACGATTGAGTTCACATCAAGGGCCCTTAACCTGCCCATACAGGGTGGTCTGAACGACCTGAACAGCTGGTACGACTTGATTTCCGGTCGGCCAAGCATGAGGGCTTAGCCGGCAGTATGGCGTTTTGAGGGGCGTGATTTGACCACTGGCACCGCCTGCACTGCAGGAGGGGACGGTAGTTTTGCCAAACCTAAGGACTTCCCAGGGCTCTGTGCCGACTATCGGAGCCCTGTCCCACACCATCCTCATGAGCCACTCAAGGCTTTGCGGAAAGCGCGGCCAGCACCTTCGCTTCCGTGAATGGAATTGAACGCAATCGTGCGCCTACGGCGTTGAAGACCGCGTTCCCCAAAGCAGCACAGACCACGGACGCTGCGACCTCTCCCACTCCCAAAGGCGGTTGGTCCGGCCGATCTATCAGCGATATGGTCACTTCCGGGACGTCAGGAAAGCGCAGGATCGGGTAGGAAGACCAGTCGCGGCTGGTGACTGTTGAGCGATCAAATTTGAGCTCTTCCTTGAGCGTCCTGCTCACCGTTTGTACGATGCAGCCTTCGATTTGATTGTTGATTCCGTCCGGGTTGATGATCTGCCCGCAATCCTGGACCACGAAGAATTTGCGCGCATGAATCTTTCCGCTTTTACGCTCAACCTCGACCTCCGCGACCATGGCGATGTACGTCCTCGAAAGATCATATCTGACAAATGCGACACCGTGCCCTCTCTTAATCTCGGTGTCCTGCCTGTCGTTGGGCTGAGGATTATCCCAGTTGGAAAGCTCTGAAATCCGCTTCAGAACCTCCATGCTCCTCTGGTCGGCAGGGTCGATACTCTCCATTCGCATTTTGATCGGATCGACGCCTTTGAAGGCGCAGATCTCGTCCAAAAAACACTCATTTGCGAACGTGTTCTGCATCCGCCCCGGCGAACGAATCCATGCAGGGCGAAAGGGGGTGTGCGCAAGCCGATGGCCTTGGGTCAGCACGTTCGGAAACTGATAAACGATGCCCGAGTTGCCCATCACACCACCCGGCGCGAGATAATCCTCTCGGGGCATGTCAGCAAGTTTCGCGGCGATCAATTCGACAGTACCCACCTTACCATCAGGGACCATGAAGTCGCTTTTCCAGGCAATTACCCGCTTTTCAACGTCCAACCCGGCCTGAATGTCGATCAATGTCGGTGGCCCTTTCGGGTCCCAGCCATGCTCGTCCGCACGCATCCATTGCACACGTACAGGCTGTCCCATGATCTTGGCCAGCAGGCACGCATCTGCCGCTGCATCTTCATGACCATTGCGACCGTAACAACCCGCGCCCTCAAGATAAATCGCGCGTACGTTCTCGGGCTTCAACGTGAACATCACAGCTAACTGCCGCCGCAAACCGTGAGTCGCCTGGGAGGCTGACCAACAGGTGAGCTGGCCGTCGGTAAAATCGGCAACAGCACACGATGGTCCAATCGAGCCATGCGTGTGAATGGCAAAATCATAGGTGGCTTTCAACACGTGCGGTGCGCTCGCCAAAGCACCTTGCGCGTCACCGACGTTGCTGGAAACCTCAAGTTTACTGACCGGCGTATTGCGCAGGTGCTCCCAAAGCTTAGCCTGTTCGGGTAACCCGGCCCACTCGCTCCACTGGGCTTTGAGGATTCGGGAGGCAGATATCGTGGACCATTCCGTACTACCCACGACAGCCAAAAAGCTACCCTCTCGCACGACCTTGATCAGCCCTGGAATGTCCTTAACGGATGTCTCATCCACGGAGATCAGGTCAGCCCCCATGCTCGGAGGCCGAACGACACGAGCATGCAACATGCCCGGCAACTTGAAGTCCTGCATGTAGGTGAATTCGGCCACGATCTTCGGTGGGATGTCTCTTCGTGGCACAGACCTGCCTACGGTTTTGAACTGTGCGGGTGATTTGGTGACCACATTCTGGTCAACCGCTAACTCCAGCGCCTGCTCGCCGATCAGCTCGAAGTATGCGACGCTTTTCCCTGAGGTCTTATTGGTGAACACCCCATCTTCTGCCACAAGCTCATCGGAATTGGCCCTTAGCCGCAAGGCAGCTCTGGTTGCCAACTCCCGCCGCAAGGTCGCAGCAGCATTGCGCACCTGCATTCCACCGCTGCTGATAGAAACGCTCGCGTAGGTCGTTCCTTGGTCTGGCGTTAAAGCGGTGTCACCCTGGACGACCAAAACGCGCGTCAGAGGCACATCGAGCTCCTCCGCCGCGATCTGTGCCATGGCTGTCTCGACACCCGTCCCCAGATCGACTTTCCCCGAATAGAGGGTGATGACCCCATCGCTTGCGATGGCCAGGTATCCGTCGACCCGATCAAGCGCCACGCTTTTGGCTGTCTGATCAGATTGCGCAAGAGCTTTGAACGCCTGAGGCAGAAGGGTGAAACCAACAACGATCATCCCGCCTTTTAAAAGGCTTCGCCTCCTCATATCAAACATGGGTCACCTCCAAAGAGGAGGACGAGACTTTCGCCACTGCACGCATGATCCGAATGTGGGTGCCACAGCGACAGAGGTTGTTCGCTAACTCTTGCTGGATTTGATCCTTGGAAGGATGCGGGTTTCGAATCAACAGGGCGGCGGATTGCATGATCATTCCATTGATGCAGTAACCACATTGAACCGCCTGTTCATCAATAAATGCTTGCTGCAGCGGGTGGAGTTTCTCCCCCTCCCCTAAGCCTTCGAGTGTAGTGATCGAAGCATCGGCAATCGCAGCCACTGGTAGTAAGCATGACCGTAATGCTTCCCCGTTGAGAAGAACCGTGCAAGCCCCGCACTGCCCAAGGCCACAGCCAAATTTTGGACCATGCAATCCCAGGTTCCCACGGAGCACGTAAAGCAGAGGCATATTCGGATCGTCGACGGTCACTACTACCTTTTTTTTGTTCACGTTTAGCGTTAGTTCTTGGCTCATTCCGCACCCCAGAAGAACAGATATTCCTAGGTTGTGATGCTGCTACCGGTTGCTAGCCCTACCCTAGTGAAACGTTGTGAATCCCTGAGTGCCGGTCCGGCGCAAAGCCACACTGCGACCCCAATCAGACCCAACAACCACAGCACGAAGCATTCTTCGGTCATTGCCCATCAGGTCCCATGGACTCCTCAGATGGCGCATTCCTGCGCCCGCACTTTTTGCCCCCGCCCAGCCAACATAGGTGTCTCGATCATGAATTCGTCACCGCTTCCGATCGCTTTTCATTTCGGTCCATATACGCTCCTTCCACAACAGCACCAGCTGTTTAGAGACGAGCTCCCGGTAAAACTGGGAAGCAGGGCTTTGGAGATTCTCATTACGTTGGTTGAGCATGCAGGTCAGCTGATGACTAAGGACACGCTGATTGCCAGGGCGTGGCCTCGAACTGTCGTTGAGGAGTGCAATTTGAGAACTCAAATTGCGGCGCTGAGACGAACGCTCAGTGAAGGTGATAATCACGATAGCTACGTCATGACGGTACCTGGCCAAGGCTATCGCTTCATCTTCCCGCTACACCGAAATCAGTTCATGCCCGGAGTCTACAGCCAGTCTGTTCGTCATTCGTTGTCGATGTGGCGAGTCCGTTTTATCGGGCGCGCGGCAACTGCTCCCCAGATTAAACATGCGCTTTGCCTCCACCGACTCGCCATCGTCGGCGTGGCGGAGCTAAGGTCTAACAACGCCTCCCGGCCTGTTCAGGTGAACGTGGCGTGCAAGCTTGATGTTGACAGCTCTAAGGCTTTACCCGAAGCAACGAATGGCGCCCTATCGCGCCTAGTTTCGAAGGAAACTCCTCCATCGTGGGCGTATGGGTGCGGCCAAGATCATCTTCTGGCATCCACACATGAACAGAACGACCCCAGCGCGCATATTGGCCACGATAACGCATCAAAAGATGCCCTGCCCGATTCAAGCCGAGAGCAATCTGAAGGGCGACCCTCAGCACTGACCGACCTAGCTACGATAGCGACGAAGCTGGAACTCTGCGGTATATCCAACTCGGTCCTTCCAGCGACCGGGACAGCCCTCCCCAAGCAGCCGTCCTTTCGAGGCGCTGATGCCTCCCTGAACTTTCATCTTGAAACAGGTCCTGACGGTCGTCATTACCCCGAGTCCGTTACTCCGTTGCGTCACCGTCCGCCAACGAGGGTGTCATTGATGAAAACGTTGCTGTCCACTGCATTTGCCACGCTCGTTGCGGGCTTGTCGAGCCAAGCGTCGGCGGATACACCCGATTCGATAGTGTCCAGAGGAGCGTACCTTGCCAAGGCTGGGGACTGCGTTGCCTGCCATACCGCTCCTGGGGGAAAAGCATTCGCAGGAGGTCTGAGGATGGACACCCCAATGGGCGCTATCTACACCACTAACATCACACCTGACAAAAAATATGGAATTGGTACCTATAGCGAGCAGGACTTCATCCGCGCGGTCAGGGAGGGCGTTGCACAAGATGGACATCGGCTGTATCCGGCTATGCCCTTCCCATCTTACGCAAAGACCAGCGACGAAGACATGAAAGCGCTCTATGCCTACTTCACGAGCGGTGTTGAGGCCGTGCCTGCGCCTAACAAAGAATCAGAAATCCCTTGGCCCCTTAGCATCCGGTGGCCGCTGGCTGTTTGGAGCTGGGTGTTCGTCAGCAACACACGTTATCAGTTCGATACCCAACAAAGCGCGGAATGGAACCGAGGTGCATATCTGGTGCAATCGTTAGGGCATTGTGGTGCGTGCCACACTCCCCGAGGCGTTGGGTTCCAAGAGAAGGCGCTGGATCAATCGGATGATGATTTCCTTAGCGGTGCAAAAGTGGAACATTGGTTTGCGTCTAACCTCACCGGAAACCATAACACCGGACTTGGCCGATGGAGCCTGGAAGATGTCCAGACGTTCCTGCGAACAGGAGCCAACAAACATGCCACTGCATTTGGGTCGATGACCGAAGTAATCATCAATAGCACTCAGTGGCTCAGTGAGAGGGACACGCGAGCCATGGCCACCTACCTGAAATCGCTGCCCGGTTCGCGAAAAGATGACGGTAAACCTTACCAGATCGCCACACTCGATACGCCGGCGGCCAGCAGTAATCATCCCGGGAAAAATATCTATGCGACTCACTGCGCACAATGCCATGGGTCCGCAGGTCGCGGACTGGCACCATGGCTTGCGCCGCTGGCAGGCAATCCAAATGTGCTTGAACCTGATCCGTCATCTTTGATCAACGTGACGCTTAATGGCACCGGGTACCTTGTACTAAAAGGTATTCCTGCCCCCTTCCCCATGCCTGAGTTCCATGCTGCTTTAAGCAATCAAGAAGTCGCCGCCGTCGTCACCTATATCAAGGCGACCTGGTCTGAAGGCGCTGCGGCGGTAACTGACGCACAGGTCGCCGAAATACGCGCTGCGACCTCAAAATCACGCTAAACCATGGAATTTTGGAGCTGACTATCCGCGCCAGAGAACCTAGAAGCGTGCCGGAGTGCTGGTGCTTTAACATGCCGGTTTTATGCAATTCCTGCCGAGTCCATACAATCTCTGCTTCCTTACGATTCGAATAATGGGCGTCCTCAGCGCGGCCTCCTTGAGTCCGCGTAACCCAGAAGCGCACCGCGCATCAATTAGAAGGAAGCATCATGTCCAAGCCTGTAGTTTTAATCACCGGCGCCCTCACCGGCATCGGTCGCGCGACCGCAATCGCCTTCGCTAAAGACGGCGCTTCACTTGTTGTCTCCGGTCGTCGCTCAGAGATTGGAGAGGAGCTGGTTTCGGAACTGCGCAAACTCGGTGCCGAAGCAGAATTCATCAAAGCCGACGTGCGCGATGATGAACAGGTTCGTCAGTTGGTGGATACGACTGTCGCACTGTTCGGTCGCCTGGATGTCGCGGTGAACAACGCTGGCACCGAAGGGCAACCTGGCCCGCTCCAGCAGCAATCGGCAGAAACCTACGCCGCAACGTTTGATACCAACGTTCTGGGCACCGTGCTGAGCCTCAAACACGAACTGCGTGTCATGCAGGCTCAAGGCTCGGGCTCAATCATCAATATCTCATCCACTTACGGTCACGTAGGTGCCGCTGGCGCCTCCATCTACGCGGCAAGCAAGCATGCCGTTGAGGGCTTGACCAAGTCTGCAGCGCTTGAGGCTGCAACATGGGGTGTTCGTGTTAACGCAGTCGCGCCTGGCCCCGTCGACACCGGCATGCTCGAGCGTTTCACCGGTGGTCCTGAAGGCAAGGCTTACATGGCTTCAATCGTACCGGTGCAGCGAATTGGTCAAGTTGAGGACATTGCTCGCGCAATCGTCTTTGCTGCCTCACCAGAAGCAGCGTTCATCACCGGCCACATCCTGAATGTCGACGGTGGCAAGTCGGCACAGTGACCTCTCACGGCCCCGATAACGGGCCGTTTTTACTAAATGACGGAGTATTCAGAATGTCAGCACTCAAGCTCTATCACGCCAGTGGTTCGCCCAACTCCCGCCGTGTCCGCATCTTCATTGCAGAGAAAAAGCTCGACGTAGAGCTGGTCCCAGTCGACCTAGGCACGAAGGAGCAGTTTTCTGATGCGTATCGTGCGCTCAATCCTCGCAGCATGGTTCCCACGCTGGTACTGGAGGATGGCACCGCCATTGCCGAAGTGCCTGCTATCTGGCGATACCTGGAAGAGGCTCATCCTGCGACTCCTCTGCTGGGCCAAACCCCAGCAGAGAAAGCTCTGGTGACCATGTGGGAGCGCCGGGCCGAACTGGATGGCTTCATAGCCGTCATGGAGGCAGTTCGCAACGCAGTCCCTGGGCTAAAAGGCCGCGCACTCGCTGGCCCGCACGCCTACGAGCAAATCCCGGAGCTCGCTGAGCGTAGCAAAGCGCGCGTTGCGCATTTTTTTGCCGACCTGGATCAGCGCCTCGCCGACGTCCCATTCGTCGCCGGAGCGTTTTTCAGCGCAGCTGACATCACTGCATTGGCCACCGTTGATTTCGCCACCAAGGCGCTCAGTCACCCGATCGGCGAAACCCAACGCAATCTGCAAAAGTGGTATGACACTATCTCCAAACGAGACAGTGCCACAGCCTGATAAGTAGAAGACACTGTAGGCAGAAGGCATTCGCCCGGACGAGGTCCAAGATGCAAAAATCGAGCAGCGAGACGCACTCCAAATCCATTGTAGGGCTTCACCATATTTCGTCTGTGGTGACGGATTTTGAGCGAACGCTACGGTTTTACATGGGTACACTGGACCTCAACCTAGTGGGGCTTCCGCTCTACGTGGACGGGCGAAAGCTCATGCACTTCTACTGCGGTAAACAGGCTTGCTCGCCGACATCACTGCTGACTTTTGTCATCGATGAAACAGCCAAACCTGGCGCTATTGGAAGCGGCCATATCAGCGCGGTGACATTCTCCGTTCCAGCAGGCTCCCTGTGGTTCTGGCAGCACCGCCTGGAACGTGCTGGTGCGCAAATTTTTGGACGAGCGTGGTCCTTTGGGAAGGAACATTTGTGTTTCTGCGACCCTGACGGATTACAGCTTGCGATGGTCGAGGACGATCCGGTCTCTCTCGACTCCGCAAGGCCTCAACGCTACATCGACGCCGACTATGAAATTCTTCGGATTAGCGCAGTAGAGATTCAGGTAGAGGGACTGGATGAAACGGCCCGCTTCCTGATCGACGCACTGGGATTCACCCGCTCCGGTCGCGAAGGTTCAGTATCTCGATTTAGTCACGAAGCGATGAGCCGAGTCGTTACTCTGGATGTAATCTCGATCCCGAACGACCGCTCCGGAGCCGCAGGATCAGGCATTCCTCACGATCTGGTCTGGCGAGTCCCTGACGAGCCCTCACTACACAAGATCGCCGCAGCAGTCCAACGTTCCGGCCTTGAAGTCACCACTGACTTCCAGACCGATCACTTCAAAGCGATCTACTTCCACGATCCTTGTGGAATACGCTTTGCGGTGGCCTTGGATGGCACTCACACAACCTGTACTGAGCCTTGCTAAGACTTGAGAGGCCCTCTATGCGACCGACTAACCCTGAAGAAGTATTGGCGCAGCGCTTCCATATTGCTAAGCCACCCGCTCTATGGGTACCTAGCCTAGCGAAGCAGCCCATCACATTCACGCACTTGAAAAGCAAGGAAGCGTTACAAGGTCGATCCCTCGACATTCCCAGCGAGGAAGCATTCGCTTTTCAGGTGCCCCTGTCTGGCCCTTTCTTTTCAACCGTCTGGAATTGCACGCGACGTACATCGCTCCCGGCCGCCGGCCCTGGATCGGTGTATCTCTTTGACCTTAGCGCGATGCCGGTGGTGGAACTTGACACCCCGTTCAATACGCTGCGCATGTATGTGTCACAAGACACCTTAGATGAGATGGCGTACGAAAAAGGGCTAAAACGTGTCGGAGGGCTGAGCGCTCCCGGGTATGGTCACAAGGATCTAGTTCTTCACGGTTTAGCGCACCTGCTTGCAGCAGCCATGGCTGAACCCGGCTCCGCATCGTCCTTGTTTACCGAGCACATCACCCTGGCATTCCACGAGCACATCGTGCGCCACTACGGTAACGCGCCGCCTGCCAGCACTCCAGTTCGAGGCGGCCTGGCGCCGTGGCAACTGCGACGCGCCCATGACTTCATTCAGGAACATCTGAACACCGACATTTCCATCTCCGCACTCGCGTCAGAATCCGGTGTGTCCGTCAGCCACTTCGCAAGAGCTTTCAAGCAAACCGTAGGGATGGCCCCACACCAGTGGTTGCTGAAAAAGCGCGTGGAGCGGGCCAAGGTCATGCTGGAAAACAACAAACTGAGTCTCGCGGAAATCGCATTAGCTTGCGGATTTGTAGACCAAAGCCATTTCTCGCGAGTGTTCTCACGAAGCGAAGGCTACAGCCCGGGAAAATGGAGAAGATTTACCCTGGAGTAGCCCCATTCCTGCCCGAAGCCGACCTGTCGTCCTCACTCAAATAGGCGCCGTCAGTCGATCTAGGTCCCCCATCCGATCCATCAGCATCCTGACCGATCGTGCAAATGCCCCATCGTCGGCAGAAAAAAGTAGGCCATCGGCCGACAGCACATCACCCGATTATCAATCTGCAACCACTTCCATCATGCCCACTATCCAGAGTGGGCTCTCAACCCCAAGTGAGGGAATCAACATGCCATTAATCAAAATTGATATTTTCGAAGGGCGGACCGAGGAGCAGGTGAAATCCTTGCTCGACTCAGCTCACCGGGCGATGGTGGACGCGTTTGAGGTTCCGGAAGGTGATCGCTATCAGATATTGAGCGAGCACCGCCCTGGGCGCATGATGATTGAGGACACAGGACTCGGAATCCCCCGAACTGACCGAGTCGTGGTTATCAGCGTGACGAGTCGACCTCGAACGGAAGAATCGAAAGTAAAGTTTTATCAGTTGCTCGCGAAGCTTCTGAAGGAGAATTGCGACCTTGAACCTGAAGACCTCGTCGTTTCGATCGTTACGAACAGCGACGCCGATTGGAGCTTTGGTTTGGGCCGAGCTCAATTCCTAACCGGCGAGCTCTAAAGCATCTCTGCAGCCACCGGCGACCTGCAGCAGTCGCGTAGGATCACCGGTGGATCTGCCCAGAAGAGAAAAGCGAGCCTTGGCGGCAATGCCCTTCCCATCCGCTTACTCGTTTTACTCGTTGAGCTTGGCAGCCTGATAGGCGATCACTTCGGTTTCGAGCCAGGCTAGAAAAAGCCTAAGGATAGCGACATCCTGTTTTTCTGGCGGGATGACTACACAGTACGCTTTGTAGGCTCCGTGACTCGCAGCCAATGGCTGAACGAGCTCGCCACTTCGTAACTCGTTTGCAACGTACAGCCGTGGGACCAAAGCCATCCCAAGCCCGGCTAAAGCCGCCTCAATAATCATCGAATAAAGGTCGTAGCGGGACCCGCGCATGGGGTTAGCAAGCGATACCCCAATGTCTTGGCAGTAATCTCGCCACGCATCAGGAGCTGAAGCTTTGTGCAGCAGGGGTATCTGCTCCAGATCAAGGGTCTCGGTCGCCCCGAAATCTGAAATCAATTGAGGGTGACATACCGGAACCAACGGCTCTTGAAAAAGCTCTCGGCGCACCATGCCTGACCAGGCAGAGTGATTGAAATGTATGGCAGCGTCGAAAGGACTTCCGGTGAACAGAAACGGATCGGGACGCTCCGACAAGTTGATACTGATCCCAGGATGTTGGCGGTGAAAGCTGGAAAGCCGCGGGATCAACCACTTATTGGTGAACGTCGGGATCACCGCCAACTCCAACACCCCTCCTCCAGCTGGTTGTGCCATCAGTCGAAGCGTATCGCGCTCGATCCTAGCGAGTGCTTCACGCACTTGGGCGGCGTAGTGAGCGCCCTGCTCTGAAAGTTGGACACGGTTGCCCGTGCGCCGGAACAGCTGAAGACCAAGAAACTCTTCAAGACGACCGATCTGTCGACTGACAGCCCCCTCCGTCAGGACCAGCTCATCCGCCGCTCGAGAGAAGCTCCCTTGGCGGGCGGCGGTTTCAAAAACTAACAGGGCAGTGGTGCTTGGAATTTTTCTTTTCACACTGACGCCTCGGTTGCTGGTTCACCCTTACATTTCATCATCGTAGGGTGATTATTTGTCGTTTTATACAGCGCCAATATGGCTTTAGTTTCAAGCCTACAAATCTAACAGGTCGAGGTTGTGGCGCATGAAAAATTATCAGCTATTCATCAACAACGAATGGCACGATCCGTCCTCCAAACAATGGTTCGACACACTGGACCCATTCTCTGGCGAGGCTTGGGCTCGAATTCCACGAGCTACCGAGGACGATGTAAACCTTGCAGTTGCCGCCGCCGAATCAGCGCTGAAAGGACCTTGGGGCACCATCAGTGCCAGCGACAGAGGAAGGCTTCTGTACAAGCTCGGCAGCTTGATTGAAGAGCAAGCTGAGCGTCTGGCGATCGTGGAAAGCAGGGACAACGGTAAACTCATGAGTGAAGTGCTTGGTCAGGTTCGCTACTGCGCTCGCTACTTCTTTTACTACGGGGGACTCGCCGACAAAATCCAGGGAGCTGTAATTCCCAATGACAAACCCAAGGTCTTTAATTACACACGATACGAACCTGTCGGAGTCGTTGCGACCATTACACCTTGGAACTCCTCTCTGCTGCTGACCGCCTGGAAGATGGCACCGGCGCTATGCGCCGGCTGCACCATTATTGCCAAGCCGTCGGAGCACACATCAGCTTCGTTGCTTGAGCTCGCCGAACTGGTGCAACAAGCGGGAATTCCGCCAGGTGTATTCAACGTCATTACCGGATTTGGCAATGAGGCTGGCGAACCTTTGATCAAACACCCGGAGGTGGCGCGAGTAGCGTTCACCGGTGGGGATGAAGGAGGGAGACGTGTCGCAACCCTTGCGGGGGCACACCTCAAACGCATCTCGCTAGAGCTCGGCGGCAAATCACCCAATATTGTGTTCGACGATGCCAATCTGGAAAACGCAGTGAATGGTGTCATCACCGGAATATTTTCTGCTGGGGGCCAAACCTGTATGGCGGGCTCTCGACTGCTTCTTCAAAACTCAATCCATGATGAGTTCGTTGAGCGCCTTCAGGACATCACGCAGCGTGCAAAAGCAGGTGACCCTAGCAAGCCTGGGATCCAGGTGGGTCCCGTGGCAACTCAACCTCAATTTCAGAAAGTGATGCAGTACATCGACATAGCGAAGAACGAAGGCGCCCGCTGTATCGCGGGTGGACGTTCCCTTTCGGGGCCAGAATACGGTTGCGGCCAGATCGTTGAACCGACAATTTTCGTGGACGTCACCAATGACATGCGGATCGCCCAAGAAGAAGTGTTTGGTCCTGTTCTGGCTGTTTTACGATTTGACGATGAAGAGGAAGCAGTCCGAATCGGTAACGACATCCGCTTCGGGCTGGCGGCAGGCGTGTGGACGAGCAGCCTGCATCGTGCGATGTACATGTCTGAAAAACTCAAAGCCGGGACTGTATGGGTGAACAACTACCGATCCACCAGCTACACCACCCCATTTGGCGGGTTCAAAGACAGCGGTGTTGGTCGGGAAGGTGGCATCGAAGCAGTGAAGGAGTATCTCGAGACCAAGAGCGTCTGGATCTCCACGGACCTGCAGATGCCTGATCCATTCATTCGGAAATACTGACCCATAAAAAAGGGACTTTTTAAGTCCCTTTTTTACGCTCAGGATGTGATTTAAATGGCGGCAATATGTTCCGCAGCCAACCGTCCGAACACAGCGCCGCGCAAGACAGAAGTGGATCCTGGATAAACCTGATGGTAGAGACCTACCGTTTCCCCAGCAGCATACAGGCCCGGGATGGGCTTGCCATCTAGGTCCAAAACCTGAGCGTCTCCGTTCACCTTGAGACCACCAAATGTAAAACACACTGCAGAAATGATGGGGTAAGCCCGAAATGGCGGCGTATTCAGAGGGCGAGACCAATGAGTTTTCTCGATATCCAACCCTTTCGTACTGCAAAAATCGGGCGTGAGCGCGTCGAAGCTGGATGTACTTTCTTCGCATGCAGCATTGAAGTCTTTAACAGTTTGCAGAGCAGTAAGCGGCAGGCCTATCAAATCAATCAGGCCTTCAAGGGTGGAAGCTTCGATAGGAGGAACATCAGAGCGAACAGTTGTGCGCCATCGCGGAACATCATCAATACTCCCGTCAAAGAGTGCCCAGCAAATACCCTCCGGTTGATCTGCAATCGATCTACCAATCACGTCATAGTGCGCATCGACGGTTCCCGGTGCCTCATCGACGAATCTGCGTCCTTGCTTGTTGATCAGCACACCGTACGGATAGACGAATACAACCGCTTCAGCTTGAGAAGAGCGAGGGTCAATAGGCTCTGCATGGTATGAACTAAACTCGCCAGCGGAGGCCGCCCCTACGTCCAACGCCATCCGGATGCCTTCGCCTTTGTTGAAATAACCGCCTGGCGCAACCGGTCGGATCTTCGCAGCCCGTTGGCCCATATACCGCGCCATCATCTCCGCATTGCCTTGGAATCCGCCGCTGGCAAGTACCACGTTTCGAGCTCTAAGGTGCTGGCGCCCCCCCTCAGGGTCAATGACCAATAGACCGCTGACACGCCCCGTATCATCATGCAAGAGGCTGACAGCGGTAGTACGAAACAGCACCTCTACACCCAGCGCTCTCGCCTCCGACATCAACCGCTCGATGAGTGCAAGACCACCACCTTCAGTGACAATACGGGATGTATTCTGCGTCAGCAGGTAGGTTGGCTGAGGGCTGAACCTGAGGTCCATGGATTTGAGCCACCCGATTGTGGCGGGCACTCGATCTGCAAATCTGCCAATGAGTTCAGGATCGGGCAAAGGATGAGCCTTTACATTTGCCGGCCAGCCCGAATAGTCCTGAGATACCGCCTTTAACACGCCTGGATCGAGATTCAGCCCCGCGTTGTCGACCAGTTGCTCCTCGAAATCATCCGCGATCTCTGCATCGTTTTTCATCCGCAGATAGGCTTCGGTCCAGCGTGTATTCCCTCCGTAATCAGTTTCTGTCGCACGCTCTACAATCGTCACCTTCAAACCGGATTGAAGCGCCGTAACAGCGGCGCTGAGTCCGGCGATACCGCTTCCTACGATGACCACATCTTGTTCTTGTTGTTCAGGCATCTCGTGAACTCCACGTTAAACGTTGGAGGGAAATTAGCCCTGCCGGGATGAGGTATAAAACGACAAATAATCATCAAGCACTGACATTTTGTAAGGCTGGCCACCAAGGGGCGATAGCGAGGGTGAAACGTACATCGTTTTTTTGCCCAGCTTATCGAGCGACAGAAAGAAGTCACACGCACGCGATGACTTGCACAATCCTCACAACGCAAGCAAGACAGAATGTAGACTGGTTTTTTCCTGCTCGGAGTCGGATCCCCTTGGAGCTCAGGCAACTGCGTTACTTCGTCAAGATTGTCGAACATGGGAGCCTGGGGCGCGCCGCCCTGGAGCTTGAGGTCGGTGTGTCCGCTTTAAGCCAACAGATTGGGAAGCTGGAAAATGAGCTATGCACCCGGCTATTGAATCGAACTAGCACTGGCGTTATACCAACCAGCGCTGGAGCAGCATTTCTTCACCACGCGCAACTCACATTACGCCAGGCAGAAAACGCGATCCAAGCTGCCCACCGTGGACGGATGAGCGGGTATGTCAGCGTGGGCCTTCCCCCTACCACTGCAACCGTACTTGCGCTCCCGCTGATCAATGCCATGCGCGAACGCTACCCTGATATCCAGCTCCACCTGGTGGAGATGCTATCGGGTCATCTAGCGGCTCAACTCAATGCGCGGCAGATAGACCTTGCGATCGTGTTCCAACTCGAAGGTGGCAAGCGGTGGAGCGTGACGCCACTGCTAGACGAAAAGCTGTTTGTGATCGCCTCACGTGGCCTGCCTGACGCGCCCACCGGTGAGAGTGTCATGCTAGCCGATCTGGGGCGACTTCCATTGATAATGCCCAGTGCACAACACGGTTTGCGAACGGCGTTGATGATTGCATTCGAACGCTCTGGCGTGACGCCCAATGTCGTCATGGAGGTAGACGGGCTGGTGGTGCTCATGAATGCGGTTCGAGCAGGTCACGCCGCCACCATTCAACCAGGTGCTGCGGCAGCTATCGAGGGAAATTCAGCATTGTCACGTGTGCAGATCGCAGACCCCCATGTCGGCCGCAGAAACCTGCTGGCCACGCTGGCGGACGATGAGCTGTCTCCTGCAGCGCTCGCCACTCGTAACGTAATCACTGACGTCGCACGGAAACTGGTCAAGGATCAACAATGGCCTGGTGCCAAGCTGATCGAAGAGTCCTGAAGACATTTCCAGCCGATGTATCGAATGGATTGAGCCATCCGCCCCCCACGTCGGGGCGGCCAGTTTGCGGGATGTAACCCTTTAGCAAAACTAAAGCCCCCCTATACAAACCCGCCTTTCGCCCTCCCCACGTTCGCCCTATCTTTCGCCCACTCGCCAGCAGCTACCCGTACACCCTGCTAGCGAATAGAGGAGATGTAATGGTCGATGTTTTGGTAATTGGCGGCGGCAACGCCGCGCTATGCGCAGCGCTAATGGCACGCGAAGCAGGCGCCACGGTGATGCTTTTGGAGGGGTCACCTAAGGTCTGGCGTGGCGGAAACTCGCAACACACGCGCAACCTGCGCTGCATGCACGATGCTCCTCAGGATGTGCTGATTGATGCATATCCCGAAGAAGAATACTGGCAGGACCTGCTGAAGGTGACCGGAGGCATCACGGATGAAAAGTTAGCACGCATTGCTATCCGAGCCTCTTCATCCTGCCGCGACTGGATGCGCTCACACGGTGTGCACTTTCAGCCGCCGCTGTCTGGGGCCCTGCACGTCGCACGTACCAATGCGTTCTTCATGGGCGGCGGCAAGGCGTTAGTAAACGCCTACTTTCGCAGCGCCGAGCGTCTGGGGGTGAAAA
Source organism: Pseudomonas salicis (assembly GCF_057128705.1). NCBI lineage: Bacteria > Pseudomonadati > Pseudomonadota > Gammaproteobacteria > Pseudomonadales > Pseudomonadaceae > Pseudomonas > Pseudomonas salicis. Next base: position 197,468 of record NZ_JBSKHU010000009.1, on the reverse strand, counting down.
TCCGCTACGACGCCCAGGTTACCGACATTGAACTCGATGACGGGCGCTTCGTTGCCGCCCATATCGCAGAGCGCGAAGTCGATGGCCGTGTTTTACCAGCTGAACGAATCGAAGCTCGGGCATGTGTGATGGCAGCTGGTGGCTTCGAATCGAATCGTGAATGGCTACGTGAGGCATGGGGCCAGAACGAACACGGCGAATGGCCTTCGGATAACTTTCTGATTCGCGGTACGCGTTTTAATACCGGCGTACTGTTGAGACGAATGCTGGATTTGGGTGCCGATGTTATCGGTGATCCCACCCAAGCGCACATGGTCGCTATCGACGCCCGCGCTCCGCTGTATGACGGAGGGATCTGTACCCGTATCGACTGTGTTTCCCTAGGAGTTGTGGTCAATCGCAATGGCGAACGCTTCTACGACGAGGGTGAGGACTTCTGGCCCAAGCGCTATGCGATCTGGGGTCGGCTGGTGGCAGGTCAGCCGAACCAACAGGCTTACTCCATAATCGATCAGCAAGCGATCGGCCGATTCATGCCACCCGTGTTCCCTGGCACCAAGGCGCAGACGCTATTAGAGCTGGCGCAGCTGTTGAATTTACCCCAGGCACAGTTCGTCAAAACCATCGAGGATTACAACCACGCCTGCAAAGTCGGAACGTTTGACCACACCGCTCTGGACGACTGCCATACAGAGGGGCTGACTCCAGCCAAGACTCACTGGGCACGCCCAATCGTCAAACCGCCATTCTACGCCTACCCGCTAAAACCAGGTGTCACGTTCACGTATCTCGGCCTGGCCACCGATGAAACCGCCGCTGTGCATTTCAACGGCAAACCAAGCTCCAACCTGTTCGTCGCTGGAGAAATGATGGCCGGCAACGTCCTGGGTAAGGGTTACACCGCCGGTATTGGTATGGCTATCGGCACTGCGTTCGGCCGTATCGCCGGGGTTCAGGCGGCTGCCTCCGTAGGATTCGGCCCTTCAATCGCGAATACGGAATCTCAACATGCAACTGTTTGATCCTCAGACCTCCAGCCAACTGATCCCGGTCCTTAACCTGCAAGAGAGCGAGGTCGAGCGACAGATGACCATCTGTAACGCTTGCCGGTACTGCGAGGGATTTTGTGCGGTATTTCCAGCAATGACACGTCGGCTGGAGTTCACCCAGGCGGATATTCATTATCTGGCGAATCTCTGCCACAACTGCGGCGCATGCCTCTCGGCGTGCCAATATGCGGCCCCCCATGAGTTTGCAGTGAACGTGCCCAAGGCCATGGCGAAGGTGCGCCTAGAAACCTACGTCGAGTACGCCTGGCCAAAACCCCTCGGAAAACTGTACCAGCGCAACGGATTGACCTTGGCACTGGCGTCCGGGCTGGGCCTGGCATTGTTCCTCTGCCTAACGCTTGCGGTAATGGGCAACCTTTTCATTGGCCAGCCTGGCGGTAACTTCTACGGGATTTTTCCGCACAACACCCTAGCTGTAATGTTTGGGGCGGTATTCGGATTTTCCGTGATTGCCCTTAGCATCGGTGTGGGTCGCTTTTGGCGCAACGTCTCCCCCACCGACGCACCGCTGCCCTTAAAAACAAGCGCAGCGCTAGAGGCGACGGCCAATGTCGCTCAGCTCAAATACTTGGATGGCGGCCATGGCGAAGGCTGCAACAACGACGATGACAAGTTCACCTTGTGGCGCAGGCGCTTTCACCACTTTACGTTCTACGGATTCATGCTGTGTTTTGCCGCTACCGGCGTTGCCACGCTGTACCACTTTCTTCTGGATTGGTCCGCTCCCTACCCCATGTTCAGCCTGCCCGTGATGCTGGGAATCTTCGGTGGCGTCGGGCTGCTCATCGGCCCGGCTGGATTGTTGTGGATGAACCTGCGTCGTAACCCGCAACAAGGTGATGAAGAGCAAAAGCCAATGGATCGGGGATTTATCGCTCTGTTGTTTCTGGTCAGTGCAAGTGGTCTCGCACTACTAGCCGGGCGTGAAACCAATGCATTGGGCTTGCTGCTGGCTGTTCATCTGGGACTGGTGATGGCGTTCTTCTTAACCATGCCTTACAGCAAATTCGCTCACGGCATATTCCGCAGTGCTGCACTGTTGAAATACACCATCGAAAAACGCCAACCCAATCCAATCAACGCCGGCAGTGACTGACGGCTCCCCCTCCCATAACAATAATGAGTGCCAACCTGACCATGATGACCGCAACGCAACCCCCTAGATCACGTACCTCAAAATTTGGTGCGATCGTGAGAGTCACGAGTGGTAATTTCCTAGAGCAGTTCGACTTCTTCCTGTTCGGTTTTTACGCCACGTATATCTCACAAACCTTTTTCCCCGCCAGTAGCGAATTTGCATCGCTGATGATGACTTTCGCCGTTTTCGGTTCAGGCTTTTTGATGCGCCCGCTCGGTGCAATCGTCCTGGGTGCGTACATCGACAAGGTTGGCCGCCGCAAAGGGCTGATCGTCACTCTGTCGATCATGGCGTGCGGTACCGTGCTGATAGCTTTGGTGCCTAGCTATGCCAGCATAGGCGTCGCGGCACCGATCCTGGTGCTCTTAGGCCGCTTGCTGCAGGGCTTTTCGGCGGGCGCCGAACTAGGCGGTGTCTCGGTCTATCTGGCAGAGATTGCTACACCTGGCCGAACTGGCTTCTACACCAGCTGGCAATCGGCAAGCCAACAGATCGCGATCATTTTGGCGGCGGCGCTTGGCTACGCTATCAATGCCCATCTTGAGGCAACTGAAATTGCCGCATGGGGCTGGCGGATTCCCTTCTTCATCGGCTGTGTGATTATCCCGTTCATCTTTATGATTCGACGGTCGTTGCAGGAGACCGAAGCGTTCAAGTCACGATCACATCATCCGAGTGCAGCAGAAGTCTTTCGCTCCATGCGCGACAATTGGCGCACAGTCCTGGCTGGCGGGCTGCTTGCATCGATGACAACCACCACGTTTTACCTTATCACCGTGTACACGCCAACGTTCGGCAGGTCGGTACTGCACCTGAGTACCACCGACAGCCTGGTCGTTACGCTGTTCGTCGGCTTAACCAATTTCATCTGGTTGCCGATTGGCGGCGCCTTATCCGATCGAATCGGCCGTCGCCCGCTGCTGCTCGCAGTTTCATTGCTGTGCATTTTTACAGCCTACCCGGCGATGCACTGGCTTGCAGCAGCTGCGAGTTTCGAACGACTGCTGGTGGTTTTGCTGTACTTCTCGTTCTTTTTTGGCGTGTACAACGGTGCGATGGTGGCGGCGCTTACCGAGGTGATGCCGCAAGAAGTGAGGGTTGTGGGGTTTTCGTTGGCGTTCAGTCTCGCGACAGCAGTGTTCGGTGGCTTCACCCCGGCTATGTCGACCTTTTTGGTCCAAGCAACCGGTGACAAAGCCTCTCCCGCCTTTTGGCTTATGTTCGCCGCGCTATGCGGATTGTCAGCAACGATTGTGCTGTATCGGCAACCGCGCAACATTGCGCTGAGTGCGGGATAAAGGCCGCTAGGACGATACTTAGCGTGTCGGTGGAATTGCGCATGACTCTCTAAGGACCAACTCCGTCGGTATCTGAATACGGGTACCGTCGGGCTGCTGTTCGCCGTTCAACTGGCGCAACAACAAACGCGCAGCCTCACGCCCCAATGTGCTCGCGTCATAGCGAATCACGGTGATTGCCGGCGTTGCCAGTTGCGCAAGCTCGCTGTCATTGGAGGCAATCAGCGAGATGTCGTTAGGGATCGAGAGCCCTTTCATGCGAATGGCGGGCAAGACCCCCGCCAGCAGGTGCATACCCAGGGCGATAATCGCTGTAGGCGGTTCGTTCAAGTTGAGCAGCATCTGTGTTTCGCGAAACGCGTAGTCCTTGTCGAAGCTATCCAGCTTCAACAGCTGCGGGTCGATACTGACTCCCGCGCGCTCATGGGCCAATTCCAAGCCACGCAAGCGGTCACGAGCCACTCGATTACCCTTCCCGCCCGAGATCATTGCAATGCGTCTATGGCCCAGACTCAACAGGTACTCAGCCGCTCGACGGGCCCCATCCAGGTGGTCAGCCCCGACCGCGTTGACCGGCGCTTGCAGCTCACGCTCAAGCAACACTACAGGCAGGCCGCTGGCTTTAAGCGTACGCAACACCTCAGAGTTGCTTTCATCCTCCACCGAGAATATAAGGGCGTCAGCGCTGCGGCGCTTGAGCAAATCCAGCAGCGCGATCTCACGTTCAGCACTGCCATTGCTGCTGGCAACCATGAGAATGTAGCCATGTTCGCTGAGCACGTCCTCCGCCCCCTTGACCATGGCAGCATAGAGCGGGTTGCGGATGTCCGAGAAGATGAACCCGATCATCCGCGCTGAAATACCGCGCATGCTTTGTGCGGCAACGCTAGGCGTCCACCCCAGCTCATCGATCGCCACCAGAACGCGCGCCCGCACCTCCTCGGCAACAGTAGGAACACCATTCACTACGCGTGAGACAGTGGCTATCGCCACGCCAGCAGCGCGAGCCACGTCGTGTACCGTCACGCGCTTGGCGGGTGAGTTTTCCGGTTTATTTGATCGAGTCATGGATATGCCTGTATTGATCCCACCAAAAAATGCACGGGGTCAAAAGGCCCGTTGAAGCAATTGTCGGAAGTCTGCCTGGGTGGTGTGTCGCGGATTCCAGCGATTGTAATCTGCTTGCAAACACTGTTGCGCCATTTCATCGAAATCAGCCTCATCTGCCCCCAGATCCCGCAAACGGGAAGGAATTCCCAGATCGCTGCATAGCTCATCGATTGCGTGAACGGCCTCTTTTGCTGCGTCCAGCGTAGACATACCTTGAACAGGGCGGCCCATCGCCGCCGCGATTCGAGCGAACTTTTCTGGATTGGCAAGCATGTTGAACCGCGCGACATGGGGAAGGCACACGGCGTTGGAAAGACCATGCGACAAATGCAAAGACGCACCGATGAAGCGCGCCATGCAATGGACATTGCCCAATCCGGTTTGACCGAATGTGATCCCCGCCAGAGCCGAGCCGTACAGCATGTTGGAAGCTGCCGCCGAGTTTTCTCGATTGGACACAAACTGGCGAATGTTGCCTGCGATCAATTCGATGGCTTGCAGATTTATCGCGTCGGTAAAAGCGTTTGCCTGTCGGGAAATGAATGACTCAAATGCATGCACAAAAGCGTCCATGCCCGAGTGAGCTGCCACATGGCCAGGGACAGTTCGCACAGCGAGCGGATCAAGGATGGCGACCACCGCTGGGTTGAGAGCCGCGTGACGGATCGACATTTTGCGCTGGCTCTCGGTGTCGGTAATCACACAGGAACCGGAAACCTCTGAGCCAGTACCTGCCGTAGTCGGGATAACAATCAATGGCAACGGTGCGATGGTGAACTTCTCGATGCCCTCGTAATCATGAATTCGTCCACCATTGGTGGCCAGGATCCCTACCGCCTTGGCGACATCGATGGTGCTGCCGCCGCCTATTGCCAGCAACAAGGTTGCGCCTTGCGCCGAGCACACCTCAAAAGCCTTGCCCACTGTATTCGCGCTGGGATCCGGCTCAATCTCGGTATAGGTCATATACGACACGCCGAGCTCGTCGAGCAGCGCACGAATCCGGGCAAAAAAATCGCTTGTGACCAGCGCGGCATCCAGTGCGATAAATACCTGCTGCGCACCGTACTGTCTGATCACATCCGCGAGTTTCTGATGCGATCCCGAGCCCAGATACAACCTGGTCGGGCAGAAAAACGATGAAATTGTCATGGCTATGAGTCCCGCTGAATAGGCTTAAGGATTGAAGATAACCAAGCGCTCTTCGGTCATTTCGCGCATCGCGTAGAAAGGTCCTTCCTTGCCGAAGCCACTGTCTTTTACTCCGCCAAATGGCATCACGTCGGACCTTGCGCTGGACGTTTCATTGATCTGTACGGTGCCAAACCGCAAAGTGCTCGCAGCCTTTAGAGCGCGATCCAGATTCTTGGTGAATATGCCTGCTGAGAGGCCATAAGGCGTGTCGTTGGCACTCTGAATCGCTTGGTCGAAATCGTCGAAGGGATGGATAACCAGCAATGGTGCAAACGCCTCCTGACACCAGACTCGGACGTCCACTGGCACATCGGTGAGAATCGCCGGATCGATGACCGAACCCCTGCGGGTTCCACCGCAAAGCACCCGTGCGCCATTCGCCTCGGCTTCCTGTATCCATGCTTCGGCGCGTATTGCCGAGGCCTCTGTGATCAACGGACCGACTTTGGTCGCCGGGTCTCGAGGGTCACCCGCTTGTAGCGTGGCGGCAAAGGTCACCAGTCGCTCGGACACTTCGCTGACGATCGATCGCTCCACGTACAGGCGCTGTACGGACGTACAAACTTGCCCCGCTTTGCGCAGACCTGCATTGGCGATTTTAGGAATCGCCTGATCCAGATCGGCATCTGCGCAGACCAGCGTGCTGGCAATACTTCCGAGCTCCATCTGGGTCCGACGCAAGCCCGCCGCTTGCTGGATGATCCGCCCGACACGCGTGCTACCAGTGAATGTATAAAAAGCGATGCTTTGCTCTTCAAGCAGCCAGGCGCCAACCGTATCGCCCTCCCCTTGCAAGATCGATAGGTAGGCCGTGGGCATTCCTGCCTCCAGCAGAACTTCGCCCAACAACGCACTGGTCAGGGGCGTGAATGCCGACGGTTTGAGCACTACAGGGTTACCAGCGGCATATGCTGGTCCCACTTTGTGCAGCACAGTGTTGAGCGGCGCGTTAAAAGGCGTAATTGCACACACCACACCAATCGGAAAACGCTGGGTGAACCCCATACGCTTGTGCGCACCTGGACTCGCAGCGAAAGGCACTATCTCGCCGGTTAGACGTGTGGCCTCCTCAGCACAAAGCGCTAAGGTGATTTTCGCCCGGTCGAGTTCGCCGTTTGCATCAGTAATGGTGAAACCGGCTTCACTGACCATGATCTGGACAAAGCGCTCTCGCTGACGCTCTAACCCATCAGCAGCAAGTCGCAACGTCTGACCGCGATCATGAGGTGCGGGTGGTCCCTGAAGAAACGCCTGGTGCGCAATACGCACGGCCAATGTGACCTCGTCGCGGCTGGCCTCTGAAACATTAGCAATCGTCTGCCCGTTGAATTTATCTTTCACTTCGAATTGGTGGCCGGAGTCGCGCCAAGTGCCGTCGATCAGTGATCCTGTCGGCGGTAACTGGAGAGTAAGCTGCTTGGAATCTGTCATCGAGAAAATCCTGTTCATGATCGTGAAGTCAGACCCGCGAAGGCATCAGCGGAATCTGAGCCAAGGGTTCGGCGTCAAGACGGATCGCGATACCTTTGGAAGGTGCTGACCATTCGGGAAACAGTTGCATCACCTGCGGGTCATGACCCGCGATGATGTGTTGGGGAGAGTCCGCTAACGCCTCGATGGTGCCAAAGGCATCCAGATACTCCTGGACGTCGACTACCACTGGAAACGGGTTGCCCTTAGTCGCATTCGCGTAGTAGTGCATGGCATCCGACGCAAGCACGACATAGCCGCGACGAGTACGCACCCGTACCACCTGCAGACCTGGGGTGTGCCCCCCCACGTGATGAGCGCTGATGCCCGGTGCGATCTGACGCTCACCATGGTTGAACTCCACGCGTCCGCCATACAGGGCCTTGATCACGCTGCAAATCTGCTCCACATCGTAAGGCCGTCGGAGGAGCGGATGGCACATGCCGCATCCCGTTGCATGGGCAAGCTCGCTTTTGTGAATGTGGAGCCTCGCGGCAGGAAATTTATCGAGGTTGCCCATGTGATCCCAATGCATGTGGGTCACCACCAGATCCGAGACATGGGCAGGATCGATACCTAACTCAGCCAGAGCGCCTGCCGGGCAGCGTAGAAACTCATGCCCCCGACGGGTGCACGTGGCCTCATCTGATCCACTGTCAATCAGCACCACCCGCTCCTTGGACACCGCCGCCCAGACAAAGAAATCCATCGGCATTGGGCCGTCATGCAAATCATGGTGGGCTAAAAAGTTTTCGCGAGCGCCACGGCGTTGGTTTGTGGCGTACTTGATGGCTACGAGCTCATAGACGTCACCGCTACCTGCACCCAGGTCGTCCAGCGTTGTCATAGGTATTCCTCCGAAAGAGCAGCTTCACGTATCTGTGCAGCCGTGCCGCTGCGGGTGATCACCCCACCGCGCATAACATAGCCACGCGTGGCGAGTTTCAGCGCCGGGACAGCCATCTGTTCGGTCATCAGAATCGTTGCACCCTGCGCTTGAAACTGGCGTACAGCGTCACTGATCTGAGCAATCCAGACCGGTGCCAACCCTAGAAAAGGCTCGTCGAGCAGTAGCAGCGCAGGCTTGGAACTCATGGCACGTGCGATCGCTACAATCTGTTGTTGGCCACCGCTCAATTGGCCAGCAGGCTGCTGGGCTCGCTCGGCCAACATGGGGAACAGTTTGCTGAGCCAGTGATAGACCTCGCGCTGCTTGGCCGCAGAAACAAGCGAGGCGCCAGACAGCACGTTGTCGCGTACGGACATGGCGGGAAACACTCTCCGGCCCTCTGGTGAATAACCGATGCCTTGCCGGGCACGTCGATCGCAGGACAATGCATCCAATGTCACCCCAGCCAGACGAATACTGCCCTTGGCTTGGGGAACCAGACCAATCACGGCATTGATCAGGCTGGACTTTCCAGCCCCATTCGCTCCAACCAGCAGAACTGTTTCTCCTCGCTCGACCTGAATTGACAGGTCGCGGAACGCTGTAATGCCGCCGTAGCGAACATGGAGGTTTTCGATGGTCAGCATGGACTGCCCTCCTCTTCGGATGTCCCCAGATAGGCCTCAATAACGTCCTTACGCTTGAGCACTTCCTCAGGAGCGCCCTCTGCCAACAAACGGCCGCCGTCTAGCACCAGCAATCTCGTGCAAAGACGCTTGACCAAATCCATGTCGTGTTCGACCAGCAGCACGCCGCAACCCAACTGGTCGACGGCCTCCCGCACAAACGTGTCGATACGACCGCGCTCGCTACCCTCAAGGCCTGCAGCTGGCTCGTCGAGTAACAGCACTCGTGGGCTAGCAGTAAAAGTCAGCAAAAGACCGAGCATCTTCTGCTGCCCGTAGGGCAGTTTGTCAGCCGGTAGATGAAGTCGATCACGTAGATCGAATCGATCAATTAAAGCCTCCATCCGGCCGGCGGCCATCGAGTGCCGATTACCGCTGAAGGTAATCGCCCGGGCGATGTTTTCACCCACTGTTGCGCATTTGAAGGTTTTGGTTTGCTGGAAACTACGAATCAACCCCTGCTGCGCGCGTGCATGAAGTGGCAACGCGGTGACCTCACGCTCGGCCAGTTTGATGTGGCCGGCGCTCGGCGGCAGCTGGCCAGAGATCACGTTGATCAATGTGGTCTTGCCCGCACCATTGGGTCCGATAACGCCAAGCACCTCGCCCGGAGCGATTGAAAAACTGATGTTGTCGAACACCTTGATGCCGCCGAATCGCTTGCAGATGCTCTCGACCCGCAGTACTGGGGCACCTGCAGGCTCCAAAGTGGACCCTGCGACTGTTGAAGATGGATTCATGGCATCACCTCAATGGCTGAACGGGCACAGATTTATTGCGCGCCGAGCGATTCGCTGAACACGTTTTGGTAATCAGCCCATGCACCAGCCCCATAATTCCGCCCTTGGCCACCAAGACCACAAAGATCAGCAGCAAGCCAAACAGACCTTGGGAGTACTCGCCTTGGAAACTGAACACATTCGAGGCCCAGATCAGCAAAGAACTGCCCACCAGCGACCCCAGGATTGAGGCCTTTCCACCCACAATGGCGTAAGCGATGTAATTCACCGAAGAGATGGCTGAGAACGAACTGGGGTGAGCTGTCAGCAACATGTTGACCAACGCGAAACCACCCAGGCCCGCCACGCCCGCAGCCACGCAGAAGCCCAGCACCTTGTAGCGCCAGACCACCAGTCCTAGGCTCTGAGCCAGGATCGGCTCTTCCTCGATGGCCGCAAAATGCTGACGGTAGCGCCGCGTCACGATCACCGTGATGGCGCCACATGCCAAAGCCAACGCGATGGCGAGAAACAGTACGGAACGGTTGTCTTCCAACAGAACGCCGAAGAACGACGGTGCGGGCAGCCCTGCGAGACCATTCGAGCCACCGGTCAACGATGGGGTTTCAAACAGCAGCAACGGCACTATCTCAGCCACCACGAAGGTAACCAGGACGAAGTAGACACCCTTTAGACGAAGCACCATCCAACCCAAGGGTAACGCCAAGAGTGCCGGCACCAGAAAGCTCAATACTGCGAGCAAAACAGTGTCAATAATTCCAAATCGCAGGCTCGCAATCGCGGCGCAATAACCTCCGGCAGCCATGAAAGCGGGCACTGCGAAACTCATGAGATCCATACGCATCATGATGTAAACGCTCATGGCACCCATGATGCCAATCATGATCTGAGTCGCCAGCGACAACGTCGCAGGGCTAGTGCTAAGGAGTGGAATCGCGAAACAGGCGGTAAGTATCAGCAAACAGATCAGCTCGGCGCCGCCGACACGTTGGATCAAACGGGAGATTTTCATTTCAAGCCCCCCGCACTTCACGGCCGAACAAGCCCGAGGGCTTAATCACCAGAATGATCAGCACCACGACGAACAACGAGAGCGCCCCCATTGAGCCACCGAGGTACACCGCCGAATACGCTTCGACCAAGCCGACGATGAATGCGGCGGCTGTTGCGCCACCGATGCTGCCCAGACCGCCGAGAATCACCACCAGAAACGATGTCGCCAGAACCGGGTCGCCGACCTGTGGCGCAAGGGACAATATCGGTGTTACGAGCGCCCCGGTCAGGCCAGCCAGTCCGGTCGCCAAGGCAAACGCCAAGGGAAAGAGGAGTTTGACCCGCATACCCTGCGCCATAGCCACTGGACGGTCCTGTGCCATCGCCCGCAGCGAGCGACCGAATCGAGTCCGATAAATCATCCAGTAAGTGGCTCCGATGGTCACCACACAGGCGCAGAGCACGATCAGGTTTTCCACCGGGATGAAAAACGGGCCGGCGCGCAGCGCACCGGTCAACGGGAATCGGTACTCGACAGAGTCCGGGCCAAACATCACCAGTACCCCGCTGCTGATCGCCATGTACAACCCCAAGGTGAGAATCAGGGATGACAACGGATCTTCGATGACTCGCTCAAGTAGCCAACGCTCGAACAGATAGCCAGCAAGTGCGGTACCCGCAACAGCGATCAACACGGCGACAGGATAAGGAACGCCGAGATAATGCACGCTGCTGTAGGCGATGTAGCCACCCAACAGATAGAACCCGCCATGAGCGAAATTGACAACGCCCAGGATTCCAAAGATGAGGGTGAAGCCCAGAGCCAAGAGCGCATATTGCGCTCCCAGCGAAAGGCCTATCAGCCCCGTAGAGATAATGTCATTCATACCAACGCTCCCGCTTAGAGACCCGCAGCCACTTCAATACGCTGCACGGGCTGCTGCTTACCCTTGACGATTAAACCGACACCGAAGGGGAAGGAGACCTCTTGATTGATCTTGAAGACGTCCTGACCGGTCCATAGCCCTTTTCCGAGGTTGGGGTCTTCGACCGGCAACTCGCGTAAGGCTTGCGCCACCTTCTTGGTGTCCTCGGCAGTACCGGCCTTGGTAATGGCCTTCAAGACCAGCCGCGCGGTCGCTGTGTATTGGTAGAAGAAATTATTTTCGGGGGCATCGGCCTTGAGCAGCGCCTTGTAGCGCGTGGCAATCTCACGCACCTTTTCGTCGATCACCACTGGCTCATACCAATAGAAGTCCCCCAGCGCTTCGAGCCCTCCGGCGGCGCGTACAATCTCTTCAGTCCCCGGACCACCAAGACGGCCTACGGCGCCGGTGAATCCGGCTTGGCGCAGCTGGCGTATCAAGGTTCCGGCATCACCCGGCGGCGTGGACGCTGTATCAACAGCATCCGGTTTGGCGATCATGATGCGCGTGACGATCGGGGCAAAGTTGGTAGTCCCCCTTTGGTAATACTCTTGCTGCGCTTTGATGCCGTTTTTTTCGTAGACCTGAGCATCGACACTTGCGACATCAGTACCCGCTTGGTCATTCGGCGCAATCAGCAGAACCGTACTGATATTGAATGTTGTCTTGGCGACCTTGACGATCGGGTCGGCCCAAGTGCCGGGGCCTGGCCCTAGATGAAACACCATCGGCCATTGAGGGCCAATGGCGTCTTTGGCAAAGCTGTTGCTCATCATCAGCAAGCCATTGCGGGTCGCGATGGGTTTCATGCCAGTGACCTCAGGCGAACCGATCGGCCCGATCATGAAGCGCACGCCTTGGCTGACAAGGTTGTTGCCGGCAGCGGCTGCGCCCTCAGCGGTGTACTTGCTGTCAACTGCCACAACGCTTACCTGACATTTGCTACCGCCGACCTCCAGGCCGCCATCGGCATTAGCCTCAGCGGCCACGAAATCAGCAGCCCCTTTAATGGCTTGTCCCCACTGCGCCGCAGGCCCAGACAACGGGCCGACCGTGCCAAGTTTGACCTCGCAGGCGAAGGATGAAAAACACGTGAATAGCAGCGCGGTGGCCGCAAGAGGACGGGACGGAAATCCGAGAATGTTCATGCGCTTCTCCTAGCGTTTTGTTGTTTTGAGAAAACGTTTTCTCATAATCATCAAACCACCAGGCTGTGTCAACACACCCAATCGGAGAGCAGAAAAAATTAACTTTTCATAAATTTAACTGTTATTAATCAAATGCTTACCTATATATATTATTAACAGTCTGATTTGGTGAAACGATTAATCAGAGAAAAATAAAAAATCAAATCTCGAGATTCTCCCCACATCTTAGAAATCGTTTTCTCCGAAAATTCTAAGCTTTTCATATGCCTAGCTTTCCGAAGCTGACCGCGAGAGGAACACCTTTAGCAAAAGTTAAGACCCCCCTCGTTTTTGAGCCTATCGGTCTGATTATCTGCATCCCTACAGTGCTATGGAAAACGTCGCCGAAATCAGGGGAAGCCACCCTCTTCCCTGCACCTACAACAAAAAAAGGCTCGCAGAATGACTTCGTTGCTTTTCACCGAATTTCAGTTGCGCAACCTGACGCTGAGCAACCGAATCGTTGTCTCGCCGATGGCGCAATACTCAGCGGACGAGAATGGCGTACTGCAGGACTGGCATCTGATGCACGTTGGCAACCTGCTGATTTCGGGCGCCGGATTGGTGATCATGGAGGCGACAGCAGTTGAGCCCGAAGGACGCGTAAGCCCAAACTGCTTGGGGCTTTGGGACGACACACAGGCCCACGCCCTCAAACGGTTGACTGCGTTTCGAGACCACCACAAGGGAGCCAAGCTCGGCATTCAGCTTGCTCACGCGGGGAGAAAAGCATCGGTGTCCGTTCCCTGGAAAGGACAACTGCCACTGACGTCGGAGCAAGGAGGATGGGGTCTGATATCCCCCTCGGCTCTTGCCTATCCGGGTAGACCAACACCGAAAATGCTCACGCGTGATCACATGCGCGCGCTCTTGAAATCGTATGCTGGGGCTGCAAAAAGGTGCGAGGCAGCAGGCTTTGACCTAATCGAGTTGCATTGCGCACATGGTTACCTGCTGCACTCGTTCCTCTCACCACTATCCAATACCCGAACAGATGGATATGGGGGAAGCGACGAGGCCCGCATGGCATATCCGCTGGAAGTGTTTAGCGCAGTCCGAGAGGCGTGGCCAGCCGACAAACCGTTGGGGGTGAGAATCTCTGCAACGGACTGGATTGAACACGGCTGGTCGCCAGAACACTCCGTTGCGTTTGCACAGGCCCTAAAAAGCCGCGGATGCGACTACATCGCCGCTTCGAGCGGCGGTATTTTGCCTACCCAGAAGATACCTGTAGGACCTGGTTACCAAATGCCACTCGCCGAGAAGATTCAGCTGAATGCGCACCTACCCAGCATCGCTGTAGGGCTTATCAACTCAGCACACGCCGCAGAACAAATTCTGCAGGAAGGCCAAGCGAGCCTCATTGCACTCGGTCGCGGGATGACTTACGACCCACGCTGGGCATGGCACGCCGCAGCTGAGCTGAATGAATCCATGAATTACCCGCCACAATATGCCCGAAGTCACCCTTCAATGCGCTCTGGCGACCCGCTCAAGGCACTGAGAAAGGAGAACTGAGTCTAGGCCGTATGAGCTCCCTCGAACCGGAGCGTCTGAGCGTCTGTATGAACCCTGGTCTCAGACACGTTGCGTCCGACCCGCACTTACGAGTCCATGTGCTGACACTGGATTTCGCTGCCTTTGACCGTGTTGAACACGCAAAACCCAGCTCATCCAGACCTCTCCCTTTTGACAAGAATGCTGTCAACAAGGGAAACGCCCGTCCGCAAGGCTTAACGGTACCCGACCTGGGATATTGATAGTGCTCATCCACCGTATTGATGCACTGCAACTCAAGGGCGCTGATAGCATCGGGCGATGTTTATCAATCGGTAACTGAACCCGAACAGGCTCGGCGTCAAGCCGAAACACCGGCGTGGCTTCAGACCATTCAGCTTCAGATTACTCCACAAAAAACTCCCAAACCTTCTGACGCCTAAGGGCAGCAGATAACCGGCCATTCGCGATTCGCGCCGACGAGAGGCACCCCACATTCGCTTACCGGCGAGCTCTTCAATTTGCCTGCGAGGAAAAAAACTTGATGATCCGACGTGATTTCATAAAAACCGGCATGACGGCTGCGCTGCTTGCAACCACGGTAGGGCAGGCACTTGCCAGCACCGCGAAACTGAAGGGAATCACCCCCTTTCATATCAACGTGCCCCAGTCGACGCTGGACCGCATCCACAAACGCGTAGCGGATGCCCAGATCTCCTCACCACTCGGCACCAATGGCTGGGAGCAAGGTGTGGATGCTTCCTATATGAGTGGGTTACGTGAGCACTGGCTGCAGGGCTACAACTGGCGTAATGCAGAAAGAGCACTCAACCGCCACCCGCAGTTCACTGCCCAAGTCGACAATCTGTTGCTCGACTTTTACCACGTACCCGGGAAAGTCCCTGCGGGTAGTCCACCAGCCAAGCCGGTTATGATCATTCATGGATGGCCGTACTCCAGATTTTCCTTAGTCGATGTAATCGACCGACTCACTGACCCCGCCCGCTTTGGTGGTGACCCTCGAACAGCACTGACGGTGGTTGCCCCATCTCTGCCAGGCCACGGCTTTGCGAGCAAACCCATCGTAGCGCTTACCCCAACACAGATCGCCGCTCACTATCAACAGCTCATGACCCAAGTGCTTGGGTATGAAAAGTTCGGCCTTCAAGGAGGTGATCATGGGCACGTCCTGGCCACGTATCTAGCGCATGACTTTCCGGAGAATGTCACCGGACTGCATCTGAACATGGTACCGACACCTCCGGTACCGCTGTCAGAGCAGCCCCCCGATGTCGCAGCTTGGACAACCGAGAAGGACGCGTTCATAGCTAAGGCTTTCGCATATTTCTGGCTTCAGTCCGGAAAACCTGCCGCCTTGGCCTATGGTTTGGCGGATAGTCCGATCGGGCTAGCTGCCTGGTTTACCGACAAGTTCCACGCTTGGGCAGATCTGGACAGCACTGCGGGCGATCTGAATAAGGCACTCGGTGACGAAAAGGACGCAAAACTGGGCCTCAACAGGGTGCTCACGGAAGTCATGGTGTATCTCGTAAGCGATTCCGTGGCGTCCAGCATCTGGTTCTACCAAGCGTTCAGGCAACCCGGCGGCTCGCCGTTTTTCCCAGGTGGCCGCATCACAGCTCCGACGGCGGCTTACCTGCCTGATAGGGAATTTGTAAACGGCCGCCCTCCCCGCGCATTCGCCGAACGCTTCTTCAACATCGTTCGCTGGACCGAAGTCCGCCAGGGAGCGCATTTCCCGTTCTGGGAAACGCCTGAGACGTTCGCTAGCGATATCACGGCGTTTTTCAAGACCACTTCTTGAGCCAATGGTGCTTGGCGCGCACCCGTTGCGCGCAAGGTACCAGGTCATGCCGTCAGAGCTTGAACCTGCCAACCAGAACATTGAATGACGCAGCCATCCCTGCTAGCTGCTGACTCGAAGCACCTGTCCGGGTAGCGCCGACGGAAGTCTCCTCCGATAGGCTGCGAATGTTCACCAGATTACGATCAACCTCACGGGCCACCTGAGCCTGCTGCTCCGAAGCGGCTGCTATGAGCAGATTTCGCTCGTTAATTTGAAACACTGTACTGGTGATCTGCTCCAGCGCCAGGCCTGCCAAGCGCGCCTTGTCCTGAGTAGATGCTGCCGTACCCAGGCTCTTGCGCATAGCCGCAACCGCGCCATCGGCCTCCGCTATGACAGAGCCAATCATGCTTTCTATCTGCAGCGTTGACGCTTGAGTTCTGTGAGCAAGAGCTCTGACCTCATCGGCCACCACGGCAAATCCGCGACCTTGCGCCCCTGCGCGGGCAGCCTCGATCGCGGCGTTCAGGGCGAGCAGGTTAGTCTGCTCTGCGATGGTCCGTATCACATTCAAAACGGAACTAATCCCTCGGACTCGCCCCGCCAGCTCGGTTACCACAACATCCGATTGAACGAGGTCGCCTTGCATAATATCGATCCCCGCGACCACTCGATGAACTTGGCTGCGTCCATCTTCTGCTTCGCTGGCAGCACTGCGAGAAGCTTCTGATGTCGACACTGCGTTAGACGCCACCTCTTCAACGGCCGCCGTCATCTGATTGACAGCTGTAGCAGCCTGCTCGATTTCTCCATTTTGACGGGCCAAACCCATAGTGCTTTTTTCGGTGACCTGCATGAGCTCTTCTGCTGCGGTGACCAGACGCCTCGCTTCGTCTGCAATTTTTAGAAGGGTATCCCTTAGATTGCTCTGCATGTTCCCCAGTGCTTTTAGCAACTGACCCGCCTCGTCAGTGCCCGACGCAACCACCGAATGAGTCAGATCGCCATTCGCGATTCGCTCAGCACTCAATACCGCAGCACGAAGCGGGCTAGTAATCATGCGGGTGATAAAAATACCGATCATCAACGCGACCGAAAACGCGATGGTGACGCCAATAACGAGCCTGATGAATACGCTCCGCTCCAGCTCATGCGCCAGAGCTGCGCCATCCTTGATCTGCTCATTGTTGGCCTCAACCATGACCCGTAGCGTGTCCCTGATTGCCCGAAATGCACTGGCGTTGCGATCATCCAACAACGACATCGCCCGGTCGTATTCCCCCGCTCGAATCAGCGACATGACTTCGGTGGAGCTTGCGACGTACTCCGGCCAGAGCTGGGCAACTTTGATCACGCTGGCTTCGGCAACGCCCTCATGGAGCTCGCCAAGACTAGATAACGCCCGCTCGGTGGCCCCCTTGCTGTACTCCAACTCGGTTCTCAAACGTTGCGTTTCCCCCTGCGTGGCGCCCCCGCGCTCAGCACTAAGCAACCGGTACAAGCCGCGGTTGTGGGATGCGACGCCGCCCAGCGCCTCGGCAACACCTGACACCGCGACGAGATTCTGGGAAAAGATTTTCGAGAGCATGTCAGTTAAACGCGCCGTACCGGTCATACCCACCAAGCCCACTGACAACGTGATGAAGGCGCACAACAAAAAAGCTGTGAGCAATTTGGTAGAAAACTTAAAGCGCGCGAATAGGTTCACCGAATTCATCCCCTTGATTGACAGCGGTCATGTTCAGAAAAGCGTTCAAAAATCGGCAGGTAGCGAATGGCTGTTAACGAGAAAGTTCGTCCTTGCTGATCGCGATGTATGAAGTCTGTACGCCGCAGGCCTCATCGCCAAAGAGTGTGTTCGCGGATCAACAATGTGGAGCGCTTAAGGCTAATGATCAAAATAGCCATGGCCCGAGGAGACTGAGTTTCAACTTGCCAGCCCACGCCCGCATCTCTGATGCCCGCCGTGTCAGATGCCCGAAGCACAATACTGCCCAGCCCTGCAGGGCATACCTTGAGTCGGTAGCATGACGCCAGTCAGTGACACGGCGTCGTCGACCTCAAAACCCAGGGACTGAATCCGCTGCGCCTTGATGCTTATTGAAAATGGATCTCAGCCGAGTCGGAAGCACGCTAGTCGTACACAGCAGAGCACTAGAGCTCCGTTTTTATGGCGGTTAAGAATCTACGGATAATGGGTTCGTTGCGGGTATAGAGAACGTTTTGCCCCACCCTATCTACAAGCAACAACCCGGCTCCGGTCAGTATTCTCAAGTGCACTGAAACCGTCGACTGTGAGACATCACAGCGCCTCACGATCTCCCCTGCAGGGACCCCCCCCTTTCTTGAACGAATGGCATCAGGAAAGTACTGATTAGGCTTCTTCAACCACATCAAGACTTGCCGACGCGTCGAATTAGCAAGTGCTTTGTGAATGATATCGTTTGATACATTTAAGTCTTCTGCCACTGAACGCCCCCCGTCCTACACAAAAAATCAATCGCCTCAAAAGGCGTGCTATGTAACACGGGGGAGGGAAAATGTTTATTTCCAAAGCGATAATTGTGATTTACATAACTTGTAGCTAGTCGCTCCACCCTCAGACTGGCAACATCCAACACGTCGCTGGTTAACACCTTTGCAGCGACGATTAATTTACGGCCGCAGTGGCAACATCCTGCGGTCTTTTTTTCAACGAAGCGCCAGGTTAATGGATGCTGCCCGGCGGGTTTGTTGATCAAACAGTTCGACAGTTGCAAAACTGTTATGAGTAAAGTGATTTGTGTATGTGGGACAAAGCGGACCATCAAGACGATCGCACACTGGCACTAACGCTCACTCAGTTTGAACGCATCGCTCAAGCGCTGGCCGCACCGCGGCGATATCAGTTATTAAAAGAAATCGGTGCTGCACAGGGTCCATGTTCCTGCTCAACCTTGCTGGAGAATCATTCCATCAGCGCGCCGACTCTTTCGCACCACATCAAAGAGCTTGAACGAGCCGAGCTGATTTTTTACATCCGCGAAGGGAAATTTAAAAGTCTTACGCTGAGACGAGACGTGCTTCGAGCGTATATAACGCAGCTGTCCGAAATATAAGTCAAGCCCACCGCCTCGCCTATTCCAATAAATACATTCGAACCTCAATTCGTTACTGCCTTGATTGAGCCTACTCAAACGTCTGACTTTTTTAAACAACAGTTCGACAGTGATCGAACTGTCTAACTTGAGCGCCGGTAGATTGCTGACTCGCTTAGAAATCAGCATCACCGGAACCTCCCACCCTAGATTCAGGTAACCGCTATGCCACTTGCATTATTGATACTGACCTTGAGCGCATTCGCGATCGGGACTACAGAATTTGTGATTATGGGGCTGTTGCCGGATGTCGCGCGCAGCCTCTCGGTGTCTATCCCTGGCGCAGGCTGGCTCGTTACGGGCTACGCGCTAGGCGTGGCGATCGGTGGGCCGATCATGGCGCTTTTGACGGCATCCATGAAACGCAAAAACGCCCTGATACTGCTGATGACAATATTCATCTTGGGCAACGTATTCTGTGCGGTAGCCGCCAACTACGGGTATCTGATGCTCGCAAGGGTGCTCACCGCACTCTGCCAGGGGGCCTTCTACGGTATAGGCGCTGTTGTTGCTGCCAGCCTGGTCGCCGACAGCAAGAAAGGCCAAGCGGTCGCTATGATGTTCACTGGCCTAACACTGGCGAATGTTCTGGGCGTGCCACTGGGCACCGCTTTGGGCCAGTACGCAAGTTGGCGCGCTCCCTTCTGGGCGATCGCTATTCTGGGGGTTATCACGTTGATCGGGTTGTGGCGTGTGTTGCCCAATGGCGCTGACGAAGAAAAAGTCGACTTCGCCAGTGAAATCAAGGCGCTTAACAACGCAGGAATCTGGGTGGCGCTCCTGACCACCGTAGTGTTCAACACCTCGATGTTCGCAATGTTCACCTACATCGCTCCAATGCTTGAGGATGTAACGAAAATCTCAGCCCAGGGCGTCACGTTGAGCCTGCTGTCTATCGGAGTCGGGCTGACCATTGGTAACACCGTCGGCGGTCGACTGGCGGATTGGCGTTTGGGGACTGCGCTTACCGGAATAGCGTTGGCACTGGCAGTGGTAAGTTCGGCAGTGACCTATACCATGCCGTCGTTGATACCCGTTGAGATCAACCTCTTCTTGTGGGCTGTCGTGACATTCGCATCTATTCCAGGGCTGCAAATCAACGTTATGAATTTCGGAAGCAAGGCGCCCAACCTGGTCGCCACTCTGAACATCGGTGCGTTCAATGTCGGTAATGCACTAGGTGCCTGGATCGGTGGCATGGTGATCAGCGCAGGCCTTGGATTACAAGCTGTCCCTCTCGTTGCCGCAGCCGTCGCAGTGCTTGCAGCATTTGTTGTCCGGCTGTCACAGCGCTACTCGCAGAAACACATACTCGGCGTTCCAGCCGCAGCCTAAACTGCCTACAGGGCGCTGCCCGGCGGGCAGCGCTTTCGAAATTTGCTTTGGTGAGCATGACGCCGCCGCTTGGAGATCGACGACATGAATTTGATCGAAGCCATGACTATTTTTGAGAAGGTCGTCGAAACAGGCAGCTTCTCTGGGGCCGCCGAAGCATTGCAATTGCACAAACCCTACATCACCAGGGCGATCCAGCAGTTGGAAAACACCTTGGAAGTCAGACTTATACATCGCTCAACGCGGAAGATGAGTCTGACCAGTGAAGGGCTAGCCTTCCATCAGCGCTGCCGCCAGGCACTCGAAGTCGTTTCCGATACGTTTGGAATGTTTTCGACAGCAGAAGAGACCCCTAAGGGGAAATTGCGAGTTGAGCTTCCCGTATCACTCGCCAAGATGCTCATCATTCCGGCGTTGACCGAGTTTAAAACCCTCTACCCCGATATTGAGCTCGTCGTCGGTATCAGTGACCAGATGGTGGACATCATTCAGGAGGGCATCGACTGCGCAGTGCGTGTAGGAGGACTCAAGGACTCAGCGCTTGTGGCACGGAAGGTGGGGACGGTTTCCATGATCGCCTGCGCCTCGCCGCTTTACATCGAGAAACGGGGCAGACCCGAGCGACTGAAGGACCTTCACCAACACCTAGCTATCAACTTCTTCTCCGGTCCAAACAGAAAAACAATGGATTGGGTGTTCATCCAGGGTACAGACGAACAGACGGTCCGCCTGAAGAACAGCATTCTGGTCAACGATTGCGAAGCCGCATTGTCCGCCGGCTTGGCAGGAATGGGCATTTTCCAGGGGCTCCATTTCTCGGTTAAGGGTTTGCTGGAAGCAGGACGATTAGTGAAAATTCTGCCTACTCATAACTTGGAGAAAAAGCCGGTTTGGGCAATGTACGCGCATAAACAAAACCTTGCTCCCAAAGTCCGCGTCTTTATCGAATGGCTGGTTCAACTGTTCAAAACAGAAGGCTACGCCGGGGAAGGCATTGAAGTGAGCGATAAGACAGGCGTCGCGGACAGCTAACTTGTTTCGCGCGCTGTAAATCTAAATTATAAATAATGGAACAATCTCCTCATCGGGCTTTTCCCTTGTGCATGAATCAGGTAAAAGCCCGACCTAGAGCCTATGCTAACAGGGCGATGAAGCAGGCAAGTGGGTTTGCTCATCACACCAGTCATCCGAGCGCCTAGCCACGCGCTATTAACCTGATCGATACAAAGGTTCGTCGGCTTCAATTAGCAGATGTGTTTTTCATGAGTAAAAATCCTCCTACGCGAACCGATTAAACCTAGCTCCCACCACGGGCACACAAAGCTTATTGATCCGTCGCAAGAAGTTTCCGCTGAGATCATCTGCAGTAGAGCGGGTAACTGTTTTCCAAACAGGCTGGTACAGCTCAACTTGATGATGTAGGAGACTCTCATGAATATGAAACTGCTTCTCCCCAGCCTACTCGTTCTTGCATTGGCAGCGTGCACGGTAGGCCCCGACTACAAATCCCCCGAACCGCTACCTGCGCAGGTCCACTCCTCGGCACAAGGGAGTTACGACCGCTCCCATCTTGAAACCCTCTGGTGGCAGCAGTTCGACGATCCGACACTTAACCAACTGGTGTCACGATCCCTGTCTGGAAACCGCGAACTGCGCGTGTCATTCGCACGTTGGAAAGCGGCGCGCGCGATCCGCGACGACGTCAGTAACGATGCAATGCCCGTCGTCACGAGCCGTGCAAGCGCGGACCTCGGAAAGGGGCAACAGCCAGGCACCACCACCAAGCGCGTGAACACCGAGCGATATGACCTTGGTCTCGATATGGCTTGGGAGATAGACCTGTTCGGGCGGATCCAGCGTGAGCTGGAAGCGAGCACAGCAGATCAGGAAGCAGCAGAGGCCAACCTGTATGAGCTCCAGATCACCATGATCGCCGAACTGGTGGATGCGTATGGCCAGCTCAGAGGTGCGCAGCTTCGGGAAAGCATCGCGGTGGCCAACCTGAAGAACCAACAAGAATCGCGAAACATCACAACAAGTATGCGTGAGGCCGGCGTGGGCAACGACTTGGATGTAGTGCGTGCAGATGCAAGGCTCGCTGCCGTTGAAGCGACCATTCCCCAACTGCAAGCCGAGCAGGTTCGACAACGCAACCGCATCGCCACTCTTTTGGGCGAGCGGCCTGAAGCGTTGGACGTGAATCTGAGCCCGGCCAAGCTGCCGGCGATTGCGAAATCATTGTCCATTGGTGATCCGACTGCATTACTCAACCAGCGACCGGACATACGTAGTGCCGAGCGTCAATTGGCGGCAGCCACCGCTCGCATAGGCGTGGCAACCGCCGACCTATTTCCTCGAGTAAGCCTAAGCGGCTTTTTGGGGTTCACCGCCGGGAGGGGCTCGCAAATCGGCTCCTCAGCCGCGCAAGCCTGGGCCCTTGGTCCAAGCATTACGTGGCCGGCATTTGACCTTGGCAGCGTACGGGCCCGAATTCGCGGCGCAAACGCGGAAGCCGAGGGCGCCCTGGCAAACTACGAACAGCATGTCCTATTGGCGCTTGAGGAGTCCGAGAACGCCTTCAGTGACTACAGCAAACGGCAACAGCGATTGGTGTCGCTGATTAGCCAGAGCGAGTCAAGCCGCAAAGCAGCGGACCTTGCTTCGATGCAGTACCGCGAGGGTGTGGTCGACTTTCTGGTTTTACTGGACGCAGAGCGCGAGCGTCTGAGTGCCGAGGACGCACAGGCACAAGCCGAAGTGGATACCTACCGTGGAATTGTTGCCATCTACAAAGCGCTGGGCGGCGGCTGGCTGCCAGCAAAAGCCTGAGGTACGGACACTTAGTCGATCGGAGACGCTGCTTGAGAATCAGGCCAAAAAAAACCGGGCCACCATTAAAAAAGTTAATGCGCCAGACGCGCGGAGGTACCTATGAGTCTTGCTGAAAAGATACACGGGAAATTGGGTTTTGGTGCAGGCCCGCTGGGGAACCTGTTTCAAGAGATCAGTGATGATGACGCCCGTGCCACCATTGATAGCGCTTGGGAGCTAGGAATTCGATACTTCGACACGGCCCCGTTCTACGGCGCCGGCCTTTCCGAACATCGACTAGGTCAAGCGTTGGCTGGCCGCAACAGACAGGACTTTACACTGAGCAGCAAAGTAGGCCGTCTTATCTCTGATGAGATCAGCGAGAGACCAAGAACCGGGTTGTTTGCGAATGGACGCAAGAACAAACTGATCATCGACTACTCCGCAGACGCCGCGTATCGCTCGATCGAGCAGAGCCTAAAGAGACTGAACACCGACACCCTAGACATCGTCTGGGTCCACGATGTCGATCAAAACAATTTCGGTGATGAATGGATCGAGCATTTCAATACAGCTCGCAAGGGAGCATTCAGGGCGCTCGCGAAGCTAAAGTCGGAAGGTACTATCAAGGGCTGGGGGTTGGGAGTAAACCGAGTCGAACCCTGTGAGTTGATCCTGGATTTAGATGAGCCTAAGCCCGACGGATTTCTCCTCGCTGGCCGCTATACCCTTCTGGAGCATACCCCCGCCGCACAGAGGTTGATGGCGAAGTCTGCCATGCAAGGCGTCAATATCGTGATCGGTGGACCGTACAGCTCAGGCGTCCTCGTCGGTGGGAAGTACTTTGAGTACCAACCTGCTTCCGTCGAAATTCTTGAGCGCGTACAGAAAATCACCCAGCTTGCCAACTCTCTCAACGTCGACGTCAAGGCCGCCGCGCTGCAGTTCGCGCTAGCACACCCCAATGTGGTGTCTGTAATCCCTGGTGCGAGCAAACCATCAAGAGTTGCCGAGGACCAGGCGGCCGTCAGCACCGAGATCCCTGCTGATTTCTGGAGGCAAATGAAAGCTAACAGGCTAATCTCGGAAGACGCCGTAGTCCCGTCACTGCAATGAGCATTCGGTTGCAATAGCAGGTTGTTAAGGGATTAGCTTCGCCCTGTGGAATTGATTCATTCCCAGCTCTGCAGTGACCTCGCGTCAGGGCTGGGCAATCTAGGTGAACGTCAGCGGCACTCAGTTGGTTCGTCGCTTCAGGATTGATTTCAGATATCTTTGGTCCACCGCGGCGTCACACCAAGATCACTGTATATCGGCTCAAGCATCGGCAGATCAAATGGCCAATGTTGAGGCAGAGAGCGGGGACGGGTCTGTACAAGAAAGTAAATCAGAGTAATCGCAGGAATTCGATAGATGGGCTCCCCTACTCTCCGCTCTGCCACTTTACCTTCAAGCATTGCCGAAAATCTTTTCACAAAGCCTTCAAACTCCTCGACCCACTGAGCTCCCACAGCACCCCGCAGTTTATCAATGATAAAATCATTTTCACGGGATTTTGGTTCGAACGAGACCGCAGAGAAGTGCTCGGCATTGACCTTCAGTACCACATCCTTGATCGCTTGGACACTAGCGAGGGATTTTAAGGTGCTTTGATTTGCCTTGAGCAACATATCATCAGTTGTTTCCATGAGCGCCATGCTCTTGGCAAACAATCGATGGACTTCAGGTTGACTGGTAATGTTGGATTTATAAAGCGTGTCATGACTCAATTCCGCATAAGCGTGCTGTAAGAGAGTTCTGACCTGTATCTCGCACTTCGTCCCTTCGGGGATCATTACGCCATCGTAAGTAATATCGCTATATGACGTGACTATAAAGTGGGCAGATTGATAGTCAAATATCCGGGGGTCTTTTTCACGCCACTCATCGAACTCTTTGCTACCCATTGCCTGCCAGTGGTCAGATGCCTCAATGAATTTTGAAACCTCAACGATCTGGTCAGATAAGCCCAAAACAAAGCGGACACCTACTTTATCGGTGATGTCCTCATAGTTGCTAAACCATCCCTTGTTCAGGACAAACGCCTTGGCCACCAGGGAGCTTTCGTCTTTAACCCTGATCGCGGGCGGCATTTTTACCCACTGCTCATAACCTTCAGCACCACGGGCATGCCTGATGGCCCGTTTAATCTCATCAACGACGAACAGGCCCCAAGCCTTAAGGCATGGAGCCTCATTTCGAAAGCGACTGAGGTAGTCGTCCTCTGTCATCGGTCCTGGCTCACCAGAGCTCCCTTGATAACCAACGTTGTCTCAGTCTCGGTGGTCTGCACCACCCTCACCAGCTCTGCGAACTGATCAGCTGGCGCGGTAATTTTCACATCATTGGTGAAGCTTAGCTTGCGACGAGCTAATTTCCTGTTGATAGCCTTTGTATCTTTGACGACTGCCGAATCCGGAAATCCTTTCCTTCCCAAATAACCGACAAAGTCGTCTGACTCGTTAGCGGACAGGAAGCGCTCCGCGAATTCGGCCCCTTCGATCGTCGTCGATGTATCCGTCTTGAGGTAGGTATACAGCGCCTGTTGCAGGTCGATTTTCCGCTCCGGCGGCGCCTCCATCCCCTCGATGAATTCGGCCGTATACTCGAAAAAGTCCCGTGTTCGCTGGACGGCACTGTCTGGAATTCTGAGCCCCAGAAAGCTCGAATAGAAATACTTCGCGGCTTGGCGGTCGTCGTCCGACTTGATATTGCTGTCGAAGACGTGCGCATCAAGCTCAACCACGGCACCGCTGGTTCTCGCGACCGTCTCGTAAAAAATCCCAATTTTATACAGCTTGGACTGTGGCGTGAGGATCAGGTTCTCAAGATACGCCAGGGTGATTTTCCCATCCTCTTCGGTTTCCGTGAACCCGGCCTGCTGCTCCGCCTTGATAATGATCAGGCAGCGCTTATTGTCAGTGTCCGTGGTCCCCGAAATGATCACCAACGTGCCGCCGGGCCAGCGCTTGCTGGAGTGGATAGCAGTGTGATGATGAGCAATGGCGGCCGAAGTTGTAATAAACCCCCGCTCACTGGCCTGGACCAGCTGTTTAGAGTACTCATAGCAGCTAGCAGCCGTCTTGCTGGCGACATCCATGGCCAATGATCCCGACCCCGAGCCAAGAACCTTGCTGACCCGTTCCTGCAACAGCTGCTTCCCTGCCTGATTCAAGGTCGTCAGCTCAAGGCTGATAGTTGCAGCCGTTGCCCCATGTTCATTGGGCTTGTGAACGTTATGCAGGATGATGCGGTTGAAGATCAAGTTATTGAATGGATTGCTCATTGACCATTCCTTTTCAACGCAGCGTCAAGCACTCGTTTGGATACACTTGGGCTCTCACTTGCCAAGCTATTCAACTCGTTCTCAGCCTCCTTCAACCGGGACTCTTTCTCAGAAGCCTCGAGCACCATTGCCAACTCCAGTTTGCGACGCACATGGCCATATCGAGCCCCAGCAATCCGGTGCTGGTTTGCACGGTCTTCGAGTTTCAAAAAAGTTTGCAGCGAGGCAAGAATTGCGGCCACCAAAGTTAAGAGACCAAGCAACACTTTCGAAACTTCACCAAGCGTGGCCAGCAATGTCGTAGCCCCTGCAATTGCAGTGATGCTGATGGTCAACACTCCCAGCGTACCGTGGGTAGCACTTAGATTTTCCGCCATCAACTGGTGCGACAGCTGTGATTCTCTGGATCGCTTGAACCAGCGCTGCAATACGTCAGCACTGCTTTGAAATTCTTGTTCCGAACTCATGGACGTCCCTTATTATAAAAAATGCTAGTAAGGGATGTACGAATATAACTTAGACGTCCCTGCCAAGCGTGGAAATCAAATTTATCACAAGGCATGGCCTTTTGATATTGCAACCCCCACCTGCTTTCTTCGTTAGCAAACCCCGGAGCAGTCCGCTCAGCCAGTCAGCTACCCGCCGCAAATTAAACTGTACATCCGTACAGCAAAATTCACAAATCTGAGATTGCCGCGGCGCTGCAGTCAAAGTGGGCCGAGTTTGGCAACGTGAAGGATCCCCCACGCATCGCCCAAAACGTCCGCCACACCATGCGTAGAGCGCAACGGCAGCCAATAGGCACGCGGACTTCCAGGATGAGCAACAAAAGGCGGGTACTTGAGATAAGCACCCGCAACCTATCCAGTTATACCTTCACAACCAGACGACCCAGGTGCTGGTTCTTTTCCAGCTCTCGATGAGCCTCGACGATGTCGTCGAATCTAAAGGTCTTGGTGATCCGCGTTTTGAACACGCCAGATTTCAAACCGGCGAAGATATGATCTGTCGCAGCCTTCTGACGAGCAGCGTCAGTCGTGGTCCCGAAGAGGTTATAGCCGCGAATGATTGGGGTTTTGCCAATCACGGTCAGCAGCGGAAGCACAGTAGGTTCCTCACTCAGAGCCCCATAGATCAAAATGGTCCCACCGGGCTTAAGTGCCTCAATCAGTTTGGCAAAAGTCGGGCCGCCCACTGGCTCAAATACGATATCCGCGCCTTTGTTCTGGGTAATCAAATTGACCTCAGCAACCAGGTCCTGCTCCTCAGTGGCGATCACGAACGCAGCGCCAGCCTCAAGTAGCTCCTTACGTTTCGCGCCGGTACGAGTCAGCGCGACAGCTACACCGCCAGCCGAGTTGACGATTTGAATCGCTCCCAGGCCAACTGCACTGGATGCCGCAGGAATCAAGACGACATCGTTTGCCTTTAACAACCCAGACTCGATGAAGGCACCATATGGAGTGATCAGAGGATTCCAGATCGCGGTGGCATCCTCGAAAGACACGAAGTCAGGGAGCTTCACCACAGCGTGCGCGGGAGCCAATACCACCTCCCCGTACATACCGTAATCGTTAAGAGAAAACGACGGAACAGTACTCACCCGATCACCAACGGCGACATGCGTCACACCGCTGCCTACTGCATCCACAACCCCGGCGGACTCATAACCCAAGCGACCGGGCAAATTCACCGGCTCTACGTATTTGCCCGTGCGCCACATCGACTCGGCACGGTTCAAACCAATCGCCTTCACTGCAATCCGCACCTCATTCGCCGCTGGAGCCGGTACATCGACCTCCAGAAACTTGAGAACCTCAGGACCACCATATTCTGAAAAGCCAACAATGCGGGACATAGCAACTCCGTTAAACAAATGATGCGGTTCGCAAAAAACCAATACGGACGACCGTATTGGTCAAATATGTACGACCGCATTGGTTTGGTCAAGTCAATTTGCACGGCGGTGGCGGTGCCTGGCACCCAAACGGTTTGCAGCAGGATTCCCCACAGCCCTTCCCGGTATAAAACCGGCCAGGACTGCAGATAGGTTCAGAACGGTAGAGAAAGAAGACTGCGAAAGCCGACAGAGCGCGGTGCTGGGATTCACGGCATGAACAGGCAGCTCAGCCCGTCTTGCAGATATGACTTATCGGAGGACGACATCCACCAGCGTGCGTCGCACCTGACGCATCGGCTCCATGCTGTGCTGAGATCGAGCCAACAGCGTGGCGCCTTGGAGCGAGCCAATGATGAACACTCCAACATCGTCACAATTTATGTCAGCTCGCACTTCGCCACGACTCACCGCCTCGCGAATGCACGCTGCGACAGATGCGCAACGGTACTTGAAAATTTCGGCAACTCTTTGACGGATGGCCGGACTGGCAAAATCAGACTCTGCGCTGAAATTGCCGATCAGGCAGCCATTTTCGACACCCACCTGTTCGAGCCCTGCAATGCTCTCGTCGACATAGGCAATCAATCTTTCCAGGGGAGGCCGCGAGGTATCCAGCACCGTTCGCGCCATGAGCTCAGCGCCATTGCCCACGTAGATATCAAGTACGGCGAGGCCAAACTCTTCCTTGGAGGCAAAGTGGTTCGTAAAGGAACCGTTGGGGACATTCGCCGCAGCAGTGATGTCTCGAACACTCGCGTGCGAGAAGCCGCGCTTGTGGATCAAGGCTAGGCCGTGGGTAAGGATAGTTTCCTTGTGGGATGGTCTGCTCATACGATTTAATATGGACGTACGCATTGAGATTGTCAATATCACCTCATCGTGGTCAGGCCACCTCTCGCCTGGCAGCACCGTAGCTCATCGCCCTTCTCTGACGAAAAGCAATAAATACTGAGCTGTGTGAAGCCTGGCAGGTTCAACCTGCCAAGCTTGGACTGGCGACAACCTGTTATTCGTAGAACGCGTAATCCAGATACCCGCGCTCGTCGCCACCGTAGAAAGTATTTCGGTCGTACTCGTTGAGCGGGAGCCGTTTTTCAATACGCAGTGGTAGATCTGGGTTGGAAATGAAATCCCGCCCAAACGCAACGCAATCGGCATCCCCTGCTGCGACAATCTCCTCCGCTGATTCTGGGGTAAAACCGCCAGCGGCGATTATGGTCCCATTGAACACCTTGCGCAGTTGGCGAGTCGCTACCGGAGCTTGATCCCTGTCTTCTACCAATTCAGAGCCCCTGACGCGGGGCTCAACAACGTGCAGGTAAGCCAAACCAAATTGATTCAATCTATCCGCCAGGTAGGTGAAGGTCGCTTCTGGATCACTGTCTGACATACCGCCAAAGTCGCCATTCGGCGACAGCCGCACGCCGACTTGGCCAGCCCCCCACACGGAAGTCACTGCTTCCAAAACGTCCATGAGGAATCGCGCTCTGTTCTCGATGGAGCCGCCGTACTCGTCCGAACGATGATTGCTGCCATCCTGCAAGAATTGATCGATGAGGTAGCCGTTAGCAGCATGGACCTCGACTCCATCAAAGCCCGCAAATTTTGCACGCGTGGCTGCGTCCCGATAATCGAGAACCAGCTTGGTGATCTCCGGAATTTCAAGAGCACGCGCGGGCGACGCAACGACCCAATCCGTCCCCGTGAAAACCATCCCCTCAAACGGCACAGCAGATGGTGCGACCGGATCAACGCCACCGGGCTGAAGATCTCGATGCGATACCCGGCCGACGTGCCACAGCTGCAGGAAGATTTTGCCGCCTTTGGCATGCACGGAATCTACAACTGCTTTCCAACCATCGATCTGGCTGTCCAGATAAAGCCCTGGAGCACCCAGGTAGCCCCGCCCGTTTGGAGAAACTACGGTGGCTTCAGCGATGATCAACCCACCCTTGGAGGCACGTTGGCCGTAGTAAGTGGCCATAAGGTCAGTCGGGGAGTCACCCTGGCCTGCCCGCATACGGGTAAGTGGCGCCATCACTACTCGATGGTTCAGTGGCTGAGAGCCCAATTTGATTGCTGAAAAAAGTGACGACATACAAGCCTCATAAAATGGAATTCAATCGGGAATAACCCCGCAAGAGACATACGAACATGGGCCGGGCCCAGTGCAGCCAAACCTAACAACCGGCTTCGCTTGTGCGGTCCAGTGTTCGTCTCACCAGGCCCGTTTAGCGGAAGGCAATTAATACGGTCGTACGTATTGGTCGTCAAGTGATTTTGTCAGCACCACAAGCCTTCTACCGACAGAGGCCGCATTATTCATGGGCTCCAGCGAGAGTCCATGGGGACGTCGATCGGTCCACCAGCCCACCCTCTTGACAAAAGAAAGGCGTGATCAACCTAATACGTATGTACGTATTGATTTGATATCGTCGATTACCACCGCCAGATGAGGCCCTTATGTCTGATACAAAGATGCTTTTCTCACCCATCACGCTAGGGCAAGACGAGCTTGAGCACCGGGTAGTCCACGCTCCAATGACACGGCTGCGGTCAGAGAAAGACGACAGCCCTAGCGATATGATGGTGGAGTACTACCGCCAGCGCGCCTCAAAGGGCGGCTTGATTATCGTGGAATCAACACACCCATCGCTGGATAGCCGCGGGTACTTGGGAGCGCCAGGCATCTACACCGACCGGCACGTCGAGAGTTGGCGAAAAGTCACTGATGCCGTTCATGCCGAAGGGGGGGTGATTTACATGCAGATCGGGCATGACGGCCGCCAATCACATGTTGACCTGAGCGAGGGCCGCGCTCCAATTGCCCCATCCGAAGTGCCCTTCGAGACCATCGTCTTCACCCAAGATGGTTGGGTGCCGGTCTCCATGCACCGCGCCATTGATATTGAAGAAATCCCCGACCTCATCCTATCGTTCAAAGAAAGCGCTGAGCGCGCCTTGGCTGCAGGATTTGACGGCGTGGAACTGCACAGCGCTAATGGGTATCTGGTGGATACATTCCTTCAGGATGGAACCAACAAGCGTACCGATGCCTACGGTGGAACAATTGAGAAGCGCGCACGCCTGCCACTTGAGCTTGTTGAAGCTTTAGTCTCGGTGTGGGGGCCTGGCCGTGTAGGAGTTCGTGTATCGCCTAGCGGCAAGTGGGGCTCGATC
Organism: Pseudomonas salicis; assembly: GCF_057128705.1. NCBI lineage: Bacteria > Pseudomonadati > Pseudomonadota > Gammaproteobacteria > Pseudomonadales > Pseudomonadaceae > Pseudomonas > Pseudomonas salicis. Next base: position 165,775 of record NZ_JBSKHU010000009.1, on the reverse strand, counting down.
TCTGACAGCGATCCCGAGGCTACCTTTGGTTATTTTGCCCGCCGGCTCAATGAGTTTGATCTCGCCTATCTCCACGTCATCGAGCCTCGTGTCATGGGGACGGAAACATTGGAGGAAGGTCAACCGCCCGTTGCCGCCAGTTTCCTGCGGCCAATCTTTAACGGCAAAATTATCGCCGCCGGTGGCTTTGATCGCGAAGGCGCCGAGGCAATATTGCAACGCGGGGACGCTGATCTGGTGGCATTCGGCCGATGGTTCTCCTCTAACCCCGATTTGCCAGTGCGGCTGAGAAGGAACCTTCCGTTGAAAAAGTACAACCGAGAAGCCTTCTGGGGCGGCGATCACCGGGACTACATCGATTATCCCGCCCACGCCGACGCCGACGCCGACGCCGACGCCGATCATCGCTGAGATACCGTCGCACCGTCACGCTTCAAATATACATCGCTGGGTGTTTGCTACACCCAGCGACTGGCGCTAAAGCCAATGCTGATGACGGGTGCTCAGATTACGATCAGTGATTCCGCCAAGCGCGTGCTTGGATCGAAATTCGTGCACAATAATCCCTCTACTTATAAACCGGTCGCTACTGCTCCCGCATGCGGAGATAGGCCAATACGATTGTGCAAACGGTGTTGATTTTATGGCTAGAGCTTCTCTGAAAGAAAAAATCCTCCATGAGGGCTTGCGCGTGGTGCATGAGAAAGGTTTCTGCGCCACGAGTGTCCGTGACATCGTGCAAGCTGCCGGCGTTCCGCAAGGCTCGTTCACCAACCACTTCACATCCAAGGAAGCCTTTGGAATGGAGATCCTCAACCTATATTTTGAGAACAGCCAAGAGCTCATCAACGAAACCTTGCTGAATAACTCTTTGAAACCACTGGACCGACTGCGCGGCTATGTCGAAGCGCACAAAGAAATGCTGAGCACTGGTTTCATGGAAAAGGGATGCCTGTATGGGAATTTCACCGCAGAAGCCAGTGAGAGCAGCGAATCAATTCGGCTTCGTTTAGTGGAGATTTATGCCTGGATCAAGCAGTGCATAGAGCTCGCCATCGCCGCGGCCGTAGCCCAGGGAGAACTGGGAGAAAAGTACCCCGCGAAGGACGTAGCCTCTCACATCGTGCTATCGCTGCAAGGCGCAATGCTAGTCGGAAAAGCAGAGAGGACCCCGGTCGCAATGCAGTCATTCATCAATGTTCTTTTCACACACGTTCTGCGTTGAAAGACGGCACCCAAGGGCAAACCCTATTAAAGTCGAAGGGACGTCAGCTCAACAGACCGCTGTCTTCCTGCAAGCGCGCAAGTGCCGTGGACCACGTGCTCGATGCGTCCGCACCCTTGTACCCTATCACCACATCAAACATTAACGCAGCCCCTTCCACCGTGCGACTTACCCACTCGTCGCCCAGCGACTCAGCCATGTGGGCAGGTAAGAGTGTAACGGCCTTGCCCGATTCAGCTTTGGCCAAGGCCATTGCAAAGTCCACGACCCAGTTAATTGAGTTAGGTTGATATCCGGAAAGCTCCCCTCCGCGCTCGATAGCAGCCTGCAGTGCCTGGGCTGTAATGGAGGCTAAGCTTGAAAGTTCAGGAGCCAGTTCCTTCAGATCAAGCGTAGCTCTTCTCGCAAGTCGATGGTCCTTGGTCATGACGGCAACTAGGGGCTCCTGTTGAAGGGCGATGTACTCCAGATCGTCGCATCCCTCCTCCCTGTACATCAGAGCCGCGTGCAACATGCCTCTCCTGAGGTCTTGAGCCATTGCTGAGGATGCTTGACTGGTAATGGCCAACTCCAGAGTCGGCAACTGGTCTTGAAGGCGCTTTATGATTTCTCTCAACCACTCGTCTCGATATCCATCAAGCAACCCCAAAGCAAATTTTTTGTTACCTGAGCTGGTCGCTCGACGCGCGATGCCAATGGCCGCGTCCGCTTGGAGCAGTGCTGAGCGCGCGAAACTCAGAAACGTCGTCCCTGCATCCGTTAGCTCAACACCGCCGTTGGTGCGGGATAGAAGAACAGTCCCTACCTCTTTCTCCAGCTCCAGAATATGGCGGCTCAAGGACGATTTGGCGACGCGCAGCTGTCGCTGCACAGTAACGCTAACGCGCCCCTGCTCGGCCGCTTCGATAAAGGAGCGAAGATGCTGGAGTTCCATGTCACGGTACCGACTAACTGTAATGAGGTATTGGTGGTCAGGCTACGTAGCGAACAGAAGACCAGCAAGTTGTTTCAGGTCACGTTGCATCTCATGCTCAGTGCCTGGAGCATCGAAACCAAATATACCCGAGTGCTCGCTCGTCCAGTCCTTGCATTTTTAGCAGTGAGCATGTAGCCGACTGGTTTGTATATTTCGCAGGGGCAAGACGTCTATTTGGCAGGGCACCCGTTGCTGTAGGACATCTTATTAAACTTTCTGCGCGTCAGACTGGGTATGTAATAGAGTACGAAACCACATCTCTGACCAGCTTACGTTCCGAGACACGTTGGTATTTTTGTAATTCTGAATTATTGGCAATGATATTTTCCAAAGGTCATCATGGACTTATGCTGGCACCCAACTTCACCCGACGATCAGCGTCTGCACTATCGAAAATTGCTGTAGAGCACAGAATCAAGAATTCTAGGCATAGGTGCTGATCACTAAGTGGGGTAACTGGGAAAAATAATTCTCTCTACCATCAAAACCGATGCGGCACACAACGTAGCCGCCGTTTGATCGCGGAGACTCCAATGACCACCATCAAAGTCGCAGTCGTTTATCACAGTGGCTACGGCCATACATTAAAAGTCGCAGAAGCAGTTGCCGCTGGTGCCTCAAGCGTTAAAGGCGTTGTAGTGCGCATCATCAAAGCAGAAGAGGCCCATGAAGAATGGAATTTGCTCGACAGTGCTGACGCTATCATTATGGGCGCCCCCACTTACATGGGCAGCCTCTCGGCCCCCTTCAAAGCATTTATGGACGCGACGTCACACCTGCAATACGTTGAAAAACGGTGGGCAAACAAGGTAGCAGCAGGTTTCACGACTGGCGCGTCGCGTGGTGGAGATAAACAAAACTCGCTGGTACAACTTATGACCTTCGCAGCCCAGCACCAAATGCACTGGGTTAATTTGGGGTTGAACTACGGTAATAACCGCTCCTACACCAATGAAGACATTCTCAATCGCGACAGCTACACATTGGGTATGGCCGCTCAGGCTAACATGGACCAAGGCGGCGATGTCGCGCCCCCGTCATCCGACCTGAGAACTGCCCAATTCCTCGGTGCTCGCGTTGCCGAGGTCACACAAGAGCTTGTGGTAGGCAGACTGACACTGGGCCGCTTTCTGTCTCCCGGGGTCAGCGGAGGTTCCGACCAACAGGATCCGGAGCGTCGTGGTGTCGACAAGACGGCCGCCCCGAAAGTTCTTACGAGCCTGACCGCATCCTGAGAACATGATTGTTTTGTAACAACGACGCGAGTTTCGTGCAATAGCTTGTTCGCTGCGCCGGGGAGAATAGCCACCACTGCGCCGCATGTATTACTCCCAAATAATAAGACCCGTAGCAACACCTGGCGCACAGAGGCTATATCCTTTTCTGTGCGCCCCTTTTCGGCTTACAGACGACAACCTCCGGTTCACTTCATGTGAACTGCGGACTATTACCGCAGGGCTTGCCACCTGCTGCGCCAAAGTATTCCCATGAGGATTTCGCTACGGGTGCAGCACCAGAAACATGGAAGGAGCCATTCGAGCGAAACTCCCGTGAAACTCGCCTCGCTTCCATCATCTAACTTAACGAGATAATTATCATGTACATCGTCGACCTTACTTTGACCCAACCCTCTGAAGCCGTTGAACCGCATAACAAAGCCCACGGCGAATGGGTCCGTCGCTATATTGAAGACGGCCTCATCTTATTCGGCGCTGTAAAATCGGAAGGACGCGGTGGCGTGATCCTGGTAAACAACGTAACGCTGGACGCCTTAAACCAGGCATTGGCTGAAGACTCGTACGTTATAGCAAATGTCGGCACTTACGAAATAACGCCTATTTCGGTTAAACTGACCCAACCGTGGCTGAATGATCTCAAAAACGTCTGACATCTCAGATCGCCTACTCTTCCTCAGGGTAGGCTAATCCTCTCTTCAACAATACTATAAACGAGCCAGTTTTTTTGGCTCGCAAGTTAAGCGATTGCCATCGACCCTGACGCTGGCATAGAGAGCTATGGCTACTCCCAGTCATTTACCGGGCGGTAAGCTCTGACTCAAGCAGGGGCCTGCGTACTCAGTATTTTCTTATTGGGGGGATGGCGAGCAGGCGAAAATCTGACGCACTATTTGCCGGCTCGGCCATCCGAGGCGTTATGAGCTGGCTGATTTAAGCCATGAATCTAACATATCAATCTGTACAAAATGCGTTGGCACTTCGTACGGTGGAAAACGCAACCAAAAGTGCGTATCACGAGAGACGTACAGCTCCGTCACCGTTAATGGCTTATGGGACGGCTCCGGCCATCCTAGCAATGATCGCAATGCGTCTACATTGTTTGTCAAAAAAACTCGACGGCGTTCTATTTTTTCGAGCTGACCTCGGTCGTTACCGCGACCAAAAATCCGATCCCGCAATCGTCGCGCATCTTTGAGGCAAAATGCAGGCTGGTTATATTTGCACTCCACGGTCAGCCACTGATTTTCCTCCGGCCGATACGCAAGCACATCGAAGTCCCCCACGTCCGGAAATTGCTGCTTGGGAAACCGATACTTGAAGTCGATGCCCTTCGCGACATATGCCATATCCCGGGTGACAATCTCATACGCGCGGTCCTCCAAACGGTCTTCCAACTCCTTTTTCAGCCTTCCGACTACGTCGCGCACTGCAGGCCAAGGATAGTCTGCCGGCAGATAACCAGCTGAGATGGAATTGGTCCAGATGCGCTTAGCTCGATCAACTGCAGCAGCCCCCCACAGTACCCGCCCTCCCGAAAGGCTGATGAGCGGGCGAATAGTATGACGACTCCCGCGTTTCGAGTGCTCCCAGACGGGAACGTCGCTTTCTACCACATCCTTGCCAATCAGCCGCCAGGCATCCTCAGGCGCAAGCAGCAAAAACTCTACTACGTCCAATGCTCTCTCAAGCGGCAGACTCGGGTAGGCTTCCACAGCTCGCTCTGCGATCGTTCTGCGGTCACTTACATATCCGCAAGCAAGCTCCTCGGCACCGTCGGCAGACACCCATAGGATTAGGATGGAGAGTACCTGCAACAAGTGCGAGTAGCTGAATTTGAGATCCTTGACGAAAGCATTATCCAATACTGCGGTGTAATCCTCCATGGACAGCGCCGTAGTGACTTTGTCTTCCTCCATGACATTGGTACCTAGACGCAAGGCTGCCATTTCGCGCCCAAATACCTCTTCCTGATGCTTACGCCCTACCGAGTAAAACACCTCGGGGACATATTGATCGCTTACTCTCAGACCACCCACATCGATGCCGTTGTGAAGAACGTCGCTGGCATCGTACAGCACGTACAACCAGTCGATCATCGCCAGAATCGAGAGAACGGCTTCGGCGCGAACTGGCGAGTTCTGGGGGGATGTCAAAACCAGCGCGCTTTCTAACAGGTACCGATAGTTTTTGCTTTCATTGACAAAATTTCTCCGGCCTTCTGCCAGGTGCTGTTCGCGATCGTAGTCAACTTCATGCCTTAAACTCTGCTTGACCCGCAGCTCCTTCCGGTTATCTTCAGCGATCAGAGCATCGTGCTGCTCGACGCAATATCGCAGAAGGCTCTCGCGGTCCAACACGCCGATACGCTGGTGCACAGCGTCCCGGAATGCTGCGCGTGCTGGGTTGATCAGAGCCTTAGCGGCCTCAAGCAAATACTCGCCAGGAGACACACCTTGATCTTTCAGCAGAATGGCAAGGTTCCGCCTTGCCACCTTGTAGTCTTCGGGTTTTGGCACTTCTGGGCTGGTGTAGTCGGGGACATCCACTGAGCGCTCCAAGCGATTCAGTGTAAAGCGCCGCTGTCGACTGGACGTCCGCTCCATGGCCTGCCGCAACTCAGGCGGTATTGTGGAACCCAACACAGAAAAGAGTTGTTCAAGGATGGCCAACGCGCACGCCACTTCGAAACCAGCATCCTCGGTGTTCTCCAGCCCCTGCACTAATCTCGCCAGGTTAACCGTCAGTCCAGCGCGGTAGTTATCAGCATCACTCTGAGAGCCCCCGCGCCTTGAAGTCACCAAAGGCATCGCAATCGCTTGCTGGATTTGTTCCTCCGGCACCGATGCCAGCAAATGGGGAGCACTGAAACAATCCAAGGTCACCCTGCGAAACGGAAGATTCAAGAACGGAGAGATGATCGAGGCTCTTTCAGCAAGGCTGTCCGCGGCGATTTGTGTAAAAAGCTCCAGGTGTGGACCATCTTCCCGTGTCAGGCCCACCGCATCGACATCAAGAACAAAGTGTACCGTGGTGTTACTCAGTACTGACGACCAGGCTTGTTTGGGGGCATTTTTCGCAACGACCCGTGTCAACGAACTTTCCCGCTCACGAATATGCGTCTGCCATACACTCCCCTCGTCCGGAAAATTCAACGGTGCCTGTGCCCAATGTTGCTGCAAATTACGATAGCGCCAGGACGCCCCCCAGTGCGGGTCCAATCCAAGAAAGTCAGGGTTCACTGCGCCTTCAACTAATTGAGCATGGGCATCACGGAAAGACCCGAACAGGTCCCCCAAGTCACCGAACATCGGGCCGCGAAATTGCTTCAGACCATCAACGTAGCTCCAGAATTTTACCAGCTCTCCCACTGACTCAACCGAATCGAAGATGGTGCAGGCGTCCAGCAGAGTCATTACTCGCGTGCCCTCACCCGGCAGCTTGAGCACTGAGAATTTATTTGAGAACTGGGCTTTTACTAAGACTATTTCAATGTCGGCTGGCTTTGGGAGCACTCCATCCGCGTCAAGAATTTGAAACCCGTGACGAGAACCCTCAACTCGAAATCCCCAGTCCACTGCCCGCATCACCCTGCGCATGGCAGTAACAGTTTTTCCTGCCGTTTCCAGTTGCCCAGATGTCACCGGCACGACCACAAAAAAGCGATCATCGTCGCGAAGGATTGCAGCGATTGCCACCGGCACGCGTTCGTGGCGTGACTCCAAAAACAGCGGCCCTGACTTGCAGGTGCGATGATCTATCCGTTTTTCCAGGTACCCTCCAAGCCGCGTGGCAAGGTGAGCTGAAAACACCTGCCGAGTCTTGGCCCAGGCCTCTACAACGACAGTCATGGTGTTACGCAGGCCAATTGAACGCAGAACCCCATCTACCCGTATCGCCAACCACGGCAACACCGTACCGGTCATCACCGCATCTGCAAACTCGCTTTCGTTGCTCCACGCTGAAGGATGACCTAGCTCCACAATATATTGATCCCGCGCATCCTCTACCGCAGGCAATTGCGTTAAGGCTGACAGCATTGCGTTCCAGAAAAACACGGGCGGTACCTCAATGTGTCCTGGATCCTCTTCTCCAACATCTTCGCCGCCGTTGCCTGGCACCTGGCGCAAGAGTTCGCTCTGAATTCTGGCTGCGCACTCTAGATCCAACTCGGCCTGCGGGTCGTGTCCATAGCAAATCCGGAATGCCTCTACATAGTCAACGATACGTTGAACAGGTCCGCCATGAAGGATCCCGACGGGCAGGTCTCCCAGCAGAATCTTGACCGCTCCCCAATCAGCATCGGGCACGTAATCCTCCAACATACCTAATGCAGGAAGAGCGTCGAACAAGGAGGTGCAAAACTCGGCGAAAACGTCGTAGGTGTTCATGCGGGCGGGCAGGAAACATTCAGCCGGGGTAGCTACTAGCAGGCTGAACGCAAGCATATGTTTTACCTGAGACGCCCGATTCGGCAGCCACAGATCAGAGATGTTAAGGGCGGTGACGACGTCACCGGGATGAAAGCGTGTGATGACGGCGCGAACCTGGGCGCAGGATGCAAGAAATGCTTGATCGGACATCTTCCGGCGCTCATCCATGGCTCGTTGGATCTCTGGCGTGAGACCCGGCATATCCAATGGCTTTACGCGCTGCTTCTTGCGTTTCTTCTTCCCCACAATCCCGCTCCTTGAGTGTTGGTCCAGCTAAGCACACCGGCCGCAGTTTTAGCACCCTAACGCTGCCGATACTCGATTAAGCTATCTTAAAATCCATCATGCGTGTCCGTTCCTCAGTTTTCACAACCATGTCCCCTAGTGAGTAAGCGGCAGATTCCGCACATTGGAATCGACCGCCTGAACGTCACCCTCATCATCGGATTACGCAAACCTATTCCGACATTACTTCAAGAATGGCCCCCCTGAGCCACTGCTCTGCGGGACTGCTGTCGCTCGCGCCACTCCAAGTGAGAGAGACATCATGGCCCGCCACCTCCAAGGGCAGTGGTTCTGCATGCAGATCGCAGACCTCCACCATGCGCGAGGCGACATAGTCAGGTACGGTGGCCAGCATGTTCGTTCCAGTCAATATCGACGCCATCGAGCTGAACTGCGGAAGCGCCAGCATCACATTTCTGGTCAAGCCAAGTTTCGCCAGTTCAGTGTCCATATACCCATTGAGATCTCCGTTAAACGAGACGAGGACGTGGGGGCGCGCGCAGTACTCTTTTAAGGAAAGCGGAGTGGAGGCTCGCATGGCACTGAGGACCACAGGCCGAGTGGCTCTGAGCCTGCGCCGTTTGGAGTTCGCAGGGAGTTCGTCCGTGTGGCTGACACCGAGACTTACTTCATTGGAAAGCAGCATACGGGGCATCTCTCGGAAATCCGCCCGCCGGATTACCAAAGAAACGTTGGGAGCATGAGCTCCCATATACGCCAGAAGTTGTGGCATCAGCCCAAACTCGACGTCATCAGACATGCCGATTCGGAACACCTGCCTACTGGAGGCGGGATCGAAAATCTGCTTGCTGGACAAAGCAGACATCATCCCGTCGAGGGCCGGAGTCAGAAGCTGAGCGATATCTAAGGCTCGCGAGGTCGGCTCCATGAACTCACCTGATCGAATGAAGAGTGGGTCACCGAAAAGATCTCTCAACTTCGCCAGGGAGGAACTGACTGCCGACTGGCTCGTAAACAGATTTTTGGACGCCCGGGTGACGTTTCGCTCACGCAGAACCATCTCGAACACGATAAGAAGGTTCATGTCCAAGCGACGTAGATTTTCCCGGTTCATTGATCTGCTCCCTCTCGCCACAACGTAAGTCATTACCTGGGAAAAACCGTGTGCGAGATTCTGCTTATTTGAAAACTGCGGGCCGACGGTAATCAGCCGGAAACGCTCTACGCACTCCCCATCAAGGGGCACCTGCGCGCCAAGCCAACAAGAAACCGCCCCACCTTTGGCATTGAATCGAGGCCACCAAAGGCGGAGGCTTCAGGTCACGGCTACGGCTCCTTCTTGGAGGAGGCAACCGCGACTGGATTGGCCCAGCCACCTCCCAGCGCTTTGATCAATCCAACAGCGGAGCGTGCGCGGTCACCGTCCAGTTGCACCGAGGTACGTTTTTGCAAGAGCACGCTGCGATCAGCGTCAATGACCTGCAATTGGTCAGTGGTGCCCTCGGTGTATTGCATCAACGCCAACTGCGCTGCTTTGGAGGCTGAGGCTACAGAGTCATCCTGCTGCTTGGTTTGATCGCCCAGCAATCTGAGATTGGCAAGGTTGTCCTCAACTTCACCGAAAGCCTTGAGTACCGTCTCGCGGTAGTTCGCCACCTGCTCCTCGTAATGAGCTCGCTCTTTGTCGAGATTCGCCTGGCGCCGCCCACCATCAAAAATCGGCAAGCTCATCATCGTCCCTACGAGCGGGCGAGCAGGAACGTCCGGCTCGACCAGTTACCCAAGTCACCCAGATCATCAGATTCGAATCCGAATCCGCCAGTCAGGTTGAGCCGAGGGAAAAACGCGGCTTTGGCCACCCCAATGTCAGCATTGGCTGCTGCCATGGCTCGCTCAGCAGCCGCAATGTCCGGCCGGCGCTCAAGCAGCGAGGACGGCAAGCCGGCGGGTATGTCGACCGCCACACGCTCAATTGGCTGCGCGCTAAAGCTGAACTGCGAAGGGTTCTCGCCGAGCAGAATCGCCAACGCGTGCTCCGCGACCGCGCGCTGACGCTGGAAGCCGAGCAAGTCAGCACGTGCCGAGGACAGTTCAGACCTTGAGCGAGACAGATCCAGGTCCTCGCTGGTCCCTTCATCCACCCGTGCTTGGATGACTTTGAGCGTACGTTCGCGCAGGCTCACCGTGTCCGCATAAAGGGCAACGTCGGCATCGAGTTCCCGAAGCTGGAAGTAAGCCAACGCCACATCTGCCTGAAGCATTAACTGCACGGAGCGAAACAGTGCCTCGTTGCGTTGAAACTCAGCGTCACCGGCCTCTACGGCAGATGATACGCGGCCGAACAGATCTACCTCATAGGAGAAATCGATCTGCGCGCGGTACAGGGTCTGCGCTGAATTCGAATCGCCGTCCGACTTGCCCTGTGCCGCAGGTGACTGGCGCTGGCGGGTCGGTCCAAGCCCGGCATTGATGTCCGGATACTTGTCGGCATGCACATTCTGCTGCAGGGCTCGAGCCTGCTTAAGACGCGCAGCGGCTGCCTTGAGGTTTTGGTTTGCACCAACAGCCTGACTCTCTAGGCGGTTGAGCGTAGAGTCACCGAAAACAACCCACCACTCCCCTCTTTCCAGCTGTTCCGACGGCTGCGCTTGTTTCCATTTATCAGTTTGATCCGCATCCCTGCTCGCCTCTTTAAACGCCTGAGGAGTAGCCATCTCAGGGCGTTCGTAGGTCGGGCCTACGGAGCAAGCAGCAAGAGCCACGCTGAGCAGAGAGAACGCAAATGTTGCTGTTAGACGTTTCATGCTGTTTTCTCCACTCAGGCTTCATGAGCCGGTTCAATTGCGGCATGAACACTGGCCGAATGCAGCGGTTTGTTACCACTGATTTTGCGCAGCAGCACGTAGAACACCGGGGTGAGGAACAATCCGAAGAAGGTCACACCGAGCATGCCAAAGAACACTGCGATCCCCATTGCATAACGCATCTCCGACCCTGGGCCGGTGGATACGACCAGTGGCACAACACCCATGATGAAAGCGAACGATGTCATCAGGATTGGACGCAGGCGCAGACGACTCGACTCGATGGCAGCCTTGACGGTGGCCATACCTTGCATTTCTAGCTCCCGAGCAAACTCGACAATGAGGATTGCGTTTTTCGCAGAGAGCCCCACCAGCACCATCAGACCGATCTGGGTAAAGATGTTGTTGTCACCACCCAGTAACCAGACGCCCGTCAGCGCAGAGAGGATGCTCATTGGTACGATCATGATGACCGCCATTGGCAACGCCAGGCTTTCGTACAGTGCAGCGAGCACCATGAACACGAGCAACACGCTGATTGGAAAGATCCAAACACCTGCGCTACCAGCCAGTTTTTGTTGATAGGCCAGATCGGTCCATTCCCACTTCACGCCACGCGGCAGCGTCTCTGCAGCAATGCGCTGGATAGCAGCCTGAGCCTGACCAGTCGAATACCCTGGCGCCGGGCTTGCGCTGATATCGGCGGCACTGTAGCCGTTGTAACGAACCACCATCTCTGGACCGAATGTCGGGGTCACTTTGACCAGCGACGACAGTGGGACCATCTCGCCCTTGTCGTTACGAGTTTTGAGGTTGCCGATATCATCGCTGGTGGCACGGAATGGAGCGTCCGCCTGCGCACGGACCTGGTAAACCCGACCGAACAGGTTGAAGTCATTCACGTACAGCGAGCCCAGATATACCTGCATGGTGTTGAACACATCGGTTACCGGCACACCGAGCTGCATCGCTTTGACCCGATCAAGATCCACGTCCAGCTGGGGAACGTTTATTTGATAGCTACTGAACGTCGAAGCCAGTTCGGGCGACTCCATTGCACGTTTAACAAAAGCCTGCGTGGCCACATCCAGCGCGGTGAAACCCAGATCCGCTTGATCCTCCAGCTGCAATTTGAAGCCGCCCAAGGTGCCAAGACCCAAGACAGGTGGCGGAGGGAATACGCCGATGTAGGCACCCTTCAGTGCGGCGAATTTCTCCTTCAGCGCGGCGGTGATCTCAGCAGCGGACTTACCTTTTTCCTGACGCTCTTCTGATGGGTCCAGTACGACGAAAAGTACGCCCGCACTCGATGAGTTGGTGAAGCCATTGATGGATAGCCCTGGGAAGGCAGCGGCTGACCATACGCCAGGTTGTTTCATGGCGATCTCAGACATCTGACGAATTACTTCGTCAGTACGATCCAATGTCGCCCCGCTTGGCAGTTGGGCAAAACTGATCAGGTAATCCTTGTCCTGCTGCGGGATAAACCCGGACGGTACGGTCTTGCCGACCAACACCGTACAGCCGAGCAGCACCGCATAAATGATCAGCATGATGGTCTTGCGTCCAACAACAGCCTTGACCCCTACCGCATAACGATTGGCGCCACGATGAAAGACGTTGTTGAAGACGCGAAAGAAGCCACCAAACAAGCGATCCATCACGCGTGTCAACCAATCTTTCGGATGGTCGTGTCCACGCAAAAGCAACGCTGCCAGCGCCGGAGAAAGGGTCAGCGAGTTGAAAGCAGAAATGACAGTGGAGATCGCAATGGTCATCGCAAACTGTTTGTAGAACTGACCACTGATGCCGGACATGAACGCCAGTGGGACGAACACAGCTACCAGCGTCAAAGCAATTGCAATGATCGGTCCGCTAACCTCCTGCATGGCTTTATACGTGGCGTCTTTAGGCGATAATCCAGCCTCGATATTACGCTCCACGTTTTCCACGACGACGATCGCGTCGTCGACCACAATGCCGATCGCGAGTACCAGACCAAAGAGCGAGAGCGCATTGATTGAGAAGCCGAACACTTCCAACAAAGCAAACGTACCAATGATCGAAACAGGCACGGCCAACAGCGGGATCAGGGATGCCCGCCAAGTCTGCAGGAATACCACCACCACCAGAACGACCAGCAGAATCGCTTCGATCAGGGTATGGACGACCGCGCGGATACTGTCACGCACGAACTTCGGTGGATCGTAGGTAATCAGGTATTCGACGCCCTCTGGCATATCTTTTTGCAGCTCAGCCATGGTCTGGTGAACAGCATCAGAGATGTCCAGAGAGTTCGCGCCAGGCAACTGATAGATCCACAGCGCCACGGCGGGTTTATTGTCGATACGGGCACGGAAGCCATAGTCCGCGGCGCCAAGCTCGATGCGAGCCACGTCACGCAAATGCGTCACTGCACCGTTGGGCGCTTTGAGCACAATATTCTCGAACTCCTCAACCGTCTGCAGGCGGCCCTTGGCGTTCACGCTCAATTGCAGTGGAGCGTCGGGAAGCGATGGAGAGGCACCGATCAACCCCGCAGCGACCTGGACGTTTTGGTCCTGAATCGATTTGATGACGTCAGTCGCGGTGAGATCCCTAGCAGCGACCTTCTTCGGGTCTAACCACACCCGCATCGAATAGTCACCAGAACCTTTGATCTGCACCTCAGAGACGCCCGAGATACGTTCGATCCGGTTCTTCACGTTAATCAGCGCATAGTTGCGCAGATAGGTCATGTCGTAACGGTCGTTCGGCGAGATCAGATGCACAGTCATGGTCATAGCTGGCGAGCCTTTGACCGTTGTCACACCCAAACGCTGCACATCGGTAGGCAGTTTCGGCAGTGCCTGTGAAACACGATTCTGCACCAACTGCTGGGCAAGGTTAGGGTCAGTACCCAGCTTGAATGTGACCGTCAAAGTCATGTTGCCGTCGGTGTTCGCCTGAGACTGCATGTACAGCATGTTCTCGACACCGTTGATTTTCTCCTCCAGCGGCGAGGCCACCGTTGCGGCGATGACCTTGGGGTTTGCGCCAGGGAACTGCGCTTGAACCGTAACCGTGGGTGGAATTACTTCCGGGTATTCCGACACCGGGAGCAGCGACATCGAGATCAGCCCTGCAAGCAGGATCAACATCGACAGCACCCCGGCGAAGATCGGCCGGTCAATAAAGAATTTTGAGATATTCATGGCGTTCTCCGGTCTCCCGACTCAGCGCTGCTTAACTGCGGTATCAGCCCGAGCGAGGTCGGACTGAAGCAAAGCGCTACCGTCCAGCGCCACTTCTTTGGAGCGCACAGCGTCCCCCGGACGGACCAACTGAAGGCCGGTAACGATGATTCGCTCATCGGCAGACAGACCGCTCTCAATCACACGTTTACCGTCGTAAAGCGAGCCCGTTTTGACCTCCCGATAGCTCGCCCGGTTGCTGCTATCCACCACCAAGACATAACGCTTGTTTTGATCAGTACCGATGGATTTATCGTCAACCAGAATGGCCTGGTGCGGAGCACCGCCGAAGCGGATGTTGGCGTAAAGACCTGGCACGAGTTCGCCTTTGGAGTTGTCAAAAATCGCACGAACACGGATGGTGCCGGAGGAAGTGTCCATGACGTTGTCAACCGAGTTCAGCAGCCCTTCGCGAGGGAAACCGGTTTCGTTGGCAAGTCCCATGTGCACCGCGACCGGCTGCTTCACCAGTTGGGTAGGGTTCACGTACTTGAGGAAACTTTGCTCATCCACATCGAACGAGGCGTACAGGTGATCGGTGGACACCAATGTGGTCAATGCCGGTGAGTCAGGCGCGGACGATACGATGTTACCCACGGTGATTTCAGCGCGAGACATGCGCCCTGAAATAGGCGCTGTTACAGTCGAATACTCAAGGTCGAGACGGGCTGTGGCGAGTTGGGCTTGTGCCGCTTGAACCGACGCAGCCGCCTCGCGAGCGTCATTTTGACGATCGTCATACACGCTCTTTGATACAGCGTTCGCACTGATCAAGCGCTCCGCACGACCAAGCTCGGTTGCCGTGTATCCAGCACGAGCTTTGGCGGCTGCCAACTGAGCTTCCGCACGCTGAACCTCCGCCTGGAATGGCCGGGGGTCGATGGTGAAAAGCACATCCCCCTTCTTCACAAAACTGCCGTCTTTAAAGTTGACCTGAACGAGCTTGCCCGAGACCTGCGGACGGATTTCGATGTGCTCGACGGCTTGCAGACGGCCGGAATACGACTGCCAATCTACGATCGAGCGGCTCAAAACCTTGGTGACGTCTACTTCGGGGAGCGCTGCAGCGGTTTCGGCATGAGCCGCAGCCGGAATGCTATGTCCGTTGAAACCGAGAAAACCGCCGCCACCGACAATCAACGCCAACGCAGTCATTGCAAACTTGAGCCGCAGCTTGCGACCACTTGCGGATTTCACAACGGTGCCTTGAGCACCAATGCCCGCCCCCAGACCGACCGGCGCAGGAATAAACAGCGGGGCGAAGTCACCAATTGGCGCTTTATGTTGAGAATCTTTATGAATAGTCATGATCAAAATCTCCGAGCAAATTAGGTATTAAAAGAAAGAACGTTTAATAAACTTTTCTCCATCGACCACATGGCACTCGACGGAACACTCGAAACACTTACGTTGAGTTAGATCTTATAACTATGAATAACGCAAACTTTCGACTGCAACTTCAAATCCAAATCGCGGGTGAGCGAAAGCGCTGCGTCTATCACTAACCCGCGAATTACTGTGGCGTTAGAACTTCAAGAAATCAGCGGTCTTATGGGACCAACTTCATTTCACGCAAACGCAGCAGTTGCTGACGGAAGCTGTCGTGGGTGTCGATGACTTCGGTAAAACCTGCTTGGGCCAATTTGACAGTGCTGAGCACAACGTCTTCATCCCAATTCAGACAAGCATCGAGGAAGCCCCAGTTAGCGATTTGATCGTAAGGGGTGGCCACCAGGCCGTGCTTCTCAACCAGCTTATCCCACACTGGTTTCATGCTTTCCATTTGGCTGGCCAGGTGCATCGGTTGAGGTTCACCAGCTTCGATGCCGTAGACTTCAGCCAGCACTTTCCACATGTGACGCCACCGGAAGGAGTCGCCGTTGGTGATGTTGAAAACTTGATTACGGGCGCCTTCTGCGTCCAGGGACCACAATGCTGCGCGACCAAAAAGTTGAGCATCCATTGTTTGGTGCAGTGCAGACCAGGTGCCCCAGCTGCCTGGGAAGCGCAAAGGTGCGCCGAGTTCACGACTGATAGCGGCAAAGGTCGCCAGGCCGGTCACCAGGTTCATTGGCGATGCGATGCTTGGGCCGAACACCATGTGCGGACGCAAAACCGTCCAGGTTGCACCATGGCGCTGCGCCCATTCAGCCAACAGATCTTCTTGCTGATGGTAGAAAATCGGTGCCGCTAGGCGAGGATCGCTTTCGCGGGCCGGGGTTTTCATCGACCCCAAGTGGAAACCGTAGGATTTCGCACCGCCCATCAGGACGACATTACCGACTGGCACGTCGCGAGCGGAAAGAGCATCAAGGGTATTCTGCAGGATGGCGATGTTGTCGTTGATGGATTTCTCCATGCTGCCACCGTCCACATAGGCAGCGAACGCGAGGTCGATCTTGCCGTCGATTCCTGCCAGCGCTTTGCGAGTCGCCTCAGCATTCAGGAGATCCACCGACAGACTGGTAGGCGCCTTGCCACCTGCGAAGTGGTGAGCAGGTGGAGCGCGACGTGCGGCGGTGATGACGCGGCGGTTTGGATCAGCCAGAGCTGCGTCCGTAATGCCGGTGCCGAGTACGCCGTAGGCTCCGGTGATCAGCAGGTTGCGTGGCGAGTTATCTTGAGTGGTCATTTCGATTTCTCCAGGTGGATAACACAGTTCGTTGTGAACATGGTGTAAGCGTATGCTTCGGTATCTCTTCCAGTTAGCGGGCATTGGGAAGAGAACCTATGCCTGAGAGTCCTAAATGATGTCTAAGAAACGCTGAGTCGTTACCTGCTTTCCACTCCAGCCTCACGGCACAGAGCACGACCACCCCTTCGCGTTACCGTCTTGATATGCCTATCGCTCATATGTCCGACCAAGCCGCTTGCTTCATCAAAAACTCGATGAAAAGGCGAACGCGTGCAGGCACCTGCTTGCCAAAGGCATGTAGGGCATACACAGGCAACTGCACTAAATCCAGTTGCGGCAATATCTGCACAAGATCGCCAGACGCGAGGTCGTCCGAGACCGTAACTCTGAGGAGGTAGGCGACACCGGCCCCAGACATTGATGCACGCCTGATTGATCCAGCATCATCCGTGTCGAAGCGACTGTTGAGCAGGATCGTTTGCCCGTTTGCCAGCGACACTGGCCAAGGTTTTCCTGCGGCCGCATACCGCAGCCCCTGATGGGAGTCCAGATCTTCAACCGTCCGTGGTAGACCGTGTCGCTGAATGTAAGCCGGTGATGCAACCATCACCCAGTGAAGATCTGTGATTTTTCTGCTGAGCAGTTCGCTGTCGGTCAATGTGCCCATACGAATGGCAACGTCGTAGCCTTCGCGGATCAGATCAACAAAACGATCGGTGACGTTCAGCTCAATTTTGACTTCCGGATACTGCTCAAGAAACTCTGCGGACCAGCGCGCGATCAGCATCCTCCCGAACTCCTGTGGAGCTGTGATACGCAGCAGACCCTTTACAGTGGTCGCACCTGCCGCAACGTCGTCAGCTTCGTCGATGGCCCTGAGCAGGGGCGCCACGCGATCGTAGTAGGTCTGCCCCTCGGCGGTGAGATTCAACGTGCGTGTGGAGCGCTGGAACAATCGGACACCCAGTCGCTGCTCCAGGCGTGCAACGCTTTTTGACACGGCCGATTGGCTCGAGCCGATCACCCGGCTTGCGGCACTGAACGACCCCTCCTCTGCCGTGCGTACAAACGCCACGAGTCCTGTGGTTTTTTCCAGAATTGTGGTCAAGCTACCCTTCCTCAGAAATCTATAGAGAAGCGAAAAGCCTCAAGGAATGCTGCCGTGAGGCAGCCCCGGAGCAGCCGTCAGGATGGCCTCTCCCTCAGAGCGGTGAATTCATCATGCTTACACCGTGCTGGTCACCGTGGGGCGCAAAATGGTACGAGCAAGAACTGCGAGTTGTTAATCCGTTGAGTCCGAGCTGCTATTCCTGGAGGTCTGAAATAGGGTCCTATTCTTCAAATCCGATCAAGCCTCGCCGTGGGCATTATTCCTCAATGGCGGGAAATATTTCTGCGACAGCCCCATTTGAGATTTCCTCGCTGAAATATAGGCACTTGCATCGTTATATCGCAGCGATTAAGTCAGATTTGGCCTCAGCCCGCCGCTGGCTGAGACCCATATTCTCAACATCACGATCCTAACCATGGCGTCAGTCAACGGTGACAACGATCCGGCCCAGATGCTCGTTTTTCTCCAGTTCGCGGTGGGCCTCGACCATTTGATCAAATCCGAAGGTTTGCGCGATCGTTGTCTTCAGCGAGCCATTCGCTAATCCGTCAAAAACAAAATCGGTAGCCTTGCGCTGACGAACAGGATCGGTTGTCGTTCCAAACAGGTTGTATCCACGAATAATAGGAGTTTTGGCTATCAGCGACAGAAGCGGTAATGGGGTGATCTCTTCGCTGAGCGCACCGTAGATGAAAATGGTGCCGCCCGGTGTAATCGCATCAACGAGCTTGGGAAAGTTAGCGCCGCCCACTGACTCGAAAATGATGTCGGCGCCTTTGCCGTTTGTAATGTTATTGACTGCTGTCACGAGGTCCTCTTCCCCCGTCACGATCACATGATCGGCTCCTGCCTTCAGTAGCTCATCGCTTTTAGCCCGGGTGCGTGTGAGCGCCACCGCTATACCGCCTCCTGCTTTCACAACTTGCAGCGTACCGACCCCAACGGAACTGGATGCTGCAGGAATCAAGACAACATCGCCCTTTTTCAGCAGACCGGTTTCGATTAGGGCTCCATAGGACGTTATGAATACATTCCAAATCGCAGTGGCCTGAGCAAAGGAGACTGAATCCGGCAATTTGACCACCGCATGAGCTGGCGCCAGAACCTGTTCACCGTACATGCCGTAATCATTCAGTGAGAACGATGGCACCGTACTCACACGGTCTCCCACTGCTACATGCTGAACCTCTCTCCCAATCGCCTCTACCACTCCAGCCGACTCATAACCCAAGCGAGCTGGCAGCTTAACGGGCTCGACGTATTCGCCGTTGCGCCACATGGATTCGGCGCGATTCAGGCCTATCGCATACACCCGGATAAGCACTTCTCCGACGCCGGGCTCCGGGGTGGGAATAGTCAGGTACTGAAGGACTTCCGGGCCGCCGTATTGAGTAAAACCAATTACACGAGTCATGCAGGTCACCATTGAAAGGAATGAGTGGATTACCCGGCAGTACTACAAGTCGCCGTTTTTTCTGCAGCCTATGGAAGCGGGGCCACTACCAGCTCTACCTGGTCCGTATAAAACGCCACGTGTTCACGTATCAGCTCCATTGCAGGGTATGGATCTTGATAACTCCAGACCGCGTTCAAGCCGTTCCCGGGCTCGGGCCCAAGCGTGAAGTAAGTGGCTGCTCCTTTGTACGG
Organism: Pseudomonas salicis; assembly: GCF_057128705.1. NCBI lineage: Bacteria > Pseudomonadati > Pseudomonadota > Gammaproteobacteria > Pseudomonadales > Pseudomonadaceae > Pseudomonas > Pseudomonas salicis. Next base: position 146,230 of record NZ_JBSKHU010000009.1, on the reverse strand, counting down.
GCAGTAGGTCTGATGCTCTGAACTTGTCATCAGATCCATCCGGGCATCTTCTCGAGGGATGTAGAACACGGTTGGGTAATTTGACTCGTCCAGTGCCAGCGCGCGGGTCGTGTGCGCGACTTCGATCCCTTTGAACAATACGGTCACCACGCTGGCACTTGGGGTGATCGTAATCGGATGGTCCGGTCCAGGTAGTTTCACGGTATGGCTCCTGTGCTTAGGCTCATGAGAAATGGCAAATGTGGCGGAACTCAGAATCTTAGGTTGACGGCCAACCAATACGGACGTACATATTGGTATCTCTACCTTACCTCATATCAAGGTTTATTCCATGTCCAACAACAGCTTTTCAAATCCCCCAGTCGTGCTTATTACCGGAGCACTGGCCGGGATTGGCCGGGCCACTGCCTTGGCCTTCGCGCACCAGGGTGCGAATTTGGTGATCTCTGGCCGAAACGCGGCCGCTGGAGCAGAGCTCGTCCGAGAAATCTCTGTTCTAGGCAACACCGTCCATTTCTTGCTGGCAGATGTCCGTGACGAGCAGCAAGTAATCAATCTTGTTGACCAGACGATCGCCCTGTTCGGCCACCTTGATGTCCTCGTCAATAATGCCGGCACTGAGGGCCAATGGGGCCCGCTGATCGACCAGACGGTGGAGGCTTACCACTCCATGTTTGATACCAACGTTCTAGGTACCTTACTCGGGATCAAGCACGGGCTTAGGGTGATGATTCCGCAAAAAAGCGGCGCGATCGTGAATCTGTCTTCGACGATGGGAAGTCGTGGTGCAGCAGGAGCCTCGTTATATGTGGCGACCAAACATGCGGTCGAGGGTCTGACCAAATCTGCCGCGCTGGAGGCCGCGCCGCATGGGATACGTGTTAATGCCATTGCACCTGGTCCAGTAGAGACCGCGATGCTAGGCCGGCTTGCCGGAACGGAAGATCGTAAAGCCGCAATGGCTTCTGCACTCCCCGCTGGCAGACTTGGGACACCGGAGGAGATTGCCGAAGCAATTGTGTTCGTTGCCTCTGAGAAAGCCTCATTCATCATGGGACAAATCATCCAGGTGAACGGTGGCAAGACGGCTTCATGATGACGGCGCCACGCTGTACGCGTGGCGCACATTTACCGCTAAGGTTCGGATATGAAAAAGGGATAGTCGACATAGCCTTTTTCGTCCCCGCCGTAAAAGGTATCCCGGTCGTACAGGTTTAATGGATACCCCTTAAGCAGGCGATCAGGGAGGTCAGGATTGGCAATGAAATCACGACCGAAGGCGACAAGGTCAGCATCCCCTTGAGCAATGATCTCCTCCGCACTGATGGCATCAAAACCGCCAGCGCTAATGATGGGCCCCTCAAACACCTTGCGAAGCTGCCGTGTTGCAACAGGCGCTTGATCCCGTTCTGGGATGATTTCGTTACCTCTGACACGCGGCTCGACTACATGCAGATAGGCGAGCGAGTAATCATTCAGCGTCTTGGCGATAAACGAGAATGTAGCCTGCGGAGTGCTGTCGGACATGCCATTGAAATCGCTGCTGGGCGACAGCCTTACGCCTACACGATCGTTGCCCCAGACCTCGATCACTGCTTCTAGCACTTCCTGTAGTAGCCTTACCCGATTGGCCAGCGTGCCCCCGTACCTGTCTTCACGCAGGTTGGTATTGTCCTGAAGAAACTGGTCAATAAGGTAACCATTGGCTGCGTGCACTTCCACGGCATCGAAACCGGCTGCTTTGGCGCGACTCGCTGCAACTTGATACTCATCTACAAGCTCAGCAATTTCTGCGATCGAGAGTTCCTTCGCGGGGCTTACCGGTACCCAGCCGTTGTGCGTGTAAGCGACCCCGTCGTAGGGCACGCTGGATGGCGCGACTGGCGGTCCACCTCCAGGCTGTAAATCACTGTGGGAGGTCCTCCCAACGTGCCAAAGCTGCAGCACAATTCGACTGCCTTTCTGGTGAACGGCGTCAACGATTTTACGCCAGCTATCTGCCTGCGCATCCGTGTATATGCCTGGGGCACCAAGATAACCGCGACCATTGGCAGCAACCACCGTCGCCTCCGTGATGATCAAGCCCCCTTTTGACGCGCGTTGGGCGTAGTAGGCTGCCATCAGGTCGGTAGGCACATCATCGGGACCTGCACGCATTCGCGTTAGAGGAGCCATTACCACTCGATGTTGTAGATCAAGGCTGCCTATTTTGGCGGGCTGAAACAACGCAGGCATGGGAGTTATCTCTCTTTAGCGTGTGAAGGAAACAGTGTTCACGATATCTACGAGAGGTCGGTAGGAGCGTCAATAGAAGGCGGGGACTTATAGGGTCAATCGGCTATATTGTGATTGTTTGATACAACGAATGATTGTTTGATCCAAATAGATAGATAGACAAATAGACAAATAGACAAATGTATAAACGTGCCAAGGCAGTATCGGGGGGAGCCTGCCGGCGTTCCATCGAGCATATGCTTATAGCGAGATTGGTCATCTCGGCGTCAGTGGTTACCCACAGCACCTTCGCCTTGAAAAGAGATTGCCTGTCTAAGACGCGGAGCAGCAAAGTCAAGAAAACTCCTAACCTTCAGAGGCAACAGCGTCTGCTCTTGGAACACAAGCGAAACGGGAAGCGACTCGGCCTCGTACTCTTTAAGCACCACTTGTAACTGTCCAGCAGCAAGGGCTCCTGCGGCCTGATAATGCAGCACCTGGGTCAGGCCGACGCCGGCAATTGCAGCATCCACAGCCGCCTCTGCAGTCGTTACTGTGAGCCTCGCACGAATCGGCGTATTGCGAGCAGCTCCGCTGGAAGGATCACGGAAACGCCATACCGTCGAAAGATGGACGTGGTCGACGCCGACACATGGCCGGTTTGCTAAATCGTCCGGGGTCTCTGGTGACCCATTCCCAGCCAGAAACTCTGGACTGGCGACCACTACCCAACGCATGTTCCCAACGCGTCTCGCAATCATATTGCTGTTCGGCAGAATCCCAATTCGCAGTGCAATATCCAGGTGATCGGAGACCAGATCCAAGCGGCTGTCAGATAAGGCGAGCTTCACGTTCACCTGAGGATGCATCGCGAGAAACTCGTTCACAATTGGCAGCAGTTGAACTCGACCGAATGTTAACGGGGCGGTGATCAGCAGCTCACCTTTAGGTGTCATGTACTCACCCATCGCACCTCGCTCAGCGGCGGTCACAAGCTCCAGAATTTGGCGAGATGATTGCAGATAACTCCTGCCAGCGTCTGTCAGCTCAAGCTTACGAGTGGTGCGCGCCAAAAGCCTTGTGCCTAGGTGGCGTTCGAGTTCGGCTAGCTTGCGGCTCAGCGTTGGGAGGGGGATGTTCAACTGCGCCGCAGCTGCGGAGAGCGTTCCACGCTCAACGACTTCGACGAAAATTTGAATAGCCTCCAGTTTGTCCATTCTCTCTCACCCAGTGAAAATATCATTCTCAAAAATACCGGATTATTTGAATCTCATAAGAAAAATATCCTAGCGCCGGCCCTTTACAGGGCTGATTGCGGTTGGCAATCGCTGCCGGTTAAACCGAATCGCCAGCTCACGCTTACGGAGACTCTGTATGAAATACTCAAAACTTGGGCGCACAGGATTGGAAGTGTCGCAGCTGTGTTTGGGATGCATGACCTATGGCGCCTCGGATCGTGGAGCACATGCATGGACATTGGGCGAAGAGCAAAGCAGGCCCCTCATTCGCCAAGCGGTGGAGGCAGGCATCAACTTCTTCGACACTGCTAACGTGTATTCGGACGGGACCTCAGAGGAAATCGTTGGCCGCGCGCTGAAAGACTTCACTCGCCGCGATGAGGTTGTTATTGCAACAAAGGTTCATCAGCGCATGCATCAGGGCCCGAACGGCGCAGGTCTGAGTCGCAAATCCATCATGCAGGAAGCAGATAACTCATTGCGCCGGTTAGGGACCGATTACATCGACCTTTATCAGATTCACCGCTTCGACTATGAGGTGCCTGTAGAGGAGACCCTTGAGGCTCTCCACGATCTGGTCAAAGCAGGCAAGGTTCGTTATATCGGTGCCTCATCGATGTATGCTTGGCAATTCGCGACGATGCTTAACGTGTCCAGGGCCAATGGCTGGACGCGCTTTGCGAGCATGCAAAACTACGTGAATCTGCTCTACCGTGAAGAAGAGAGAGAAATGATGCCCTTGTGCCAGGCAGAAGGAATTGGCGTTATCCCCTGGAGCCCATTGGCACGCGGCCGGCTTACCCGCCCTTGGAACGAAACAACTGAACGTAGCCAAGCAGACGAGTTTGGTAAAAAGCTCTACGAACACACAGCCGAAGCAGACCGTAAGGTGATCGAGGCAGTAGCAGCAGTGGCGAAAGCCCGCAGGGTGCCACCTGCTCAAATCGCGCTCGCATGGGTCGGCTCTCAGTCAGCAATTACAGCTCCAATTATCGGCGCATCGCGCCCCGGACACCTGGTTGACGCCCTCGCGGCGCTTGAGATCAGTCTCACAGAGGAAGAGCTAACCCAGCTAGAAGCACCATACGTCCCGCATGCCGTTGTAGGATTTTCTTAACCAACGGCGGATGAATGTCGACCCGCTGCTGTCTGGTTACCAGCCAGCAGCATTGTTCCATTGTGCCTTCAAAGTCATCCGCTGACAGACAACGCCTCAGAGACCGCCCTGCCCAGCACACTCCACCTCCACAGAGCGCTATGACTGCTGGCTACTGATGAGGGGCTGCTACAGGCTGCCGATTACCAGCGCACGAAGAACGTGCGCTGATGAAACGAATTCGTAAACCCTACAGAAATTGAGCCATGAAAGTCAGGGCACCCAAAATAACGAGGGCAACCTTCGTCGTTAGCATGATCGAGTCCTTTGCCACTTTCTTGAGCGAGATCTCGAGAGCGCCTGACGGCTTCACTCCGAGCCGTAAAAAATCCTTCACGAAATACAAGGTGCTTGCTGAAATTAATTTAGAAAACCAGAAATCAAACTTTGCCAGTGGATAGGGGATGATAAAGGCCATAGCTAAACCAACCAGTGCCGCTAACAGTTTAGTCTCCTCGAAATCTCGACCGGGAAACACCAGTTTCTGAACAATTTCCGGATGCCCGTTCTCCAGCATCGTCATCCCGTGATAGGCAATTGCTGGAAAAATGACCGGCAAATATGGCTTAAGCCTTCGATAAACCTCCAATCCGCGAGGCCCGTTGGAAAGTGACATAAATATAAAAATAGCAATTAAAAAAAACACAGCATGATTTTTTAAGAACTGTTCAAACAAGCCTGCAAAAACTAATAAACCAGCGACCGCAACGATTGAGCCATTGGCGACTTTCTCAGCCCATACAGACTCATTTAATGGCTTCACGAGAGGCCATACAGTTTCCAACTTTTCCGAAATACGATACAACCAACGATACCTCAAGCGTGATTCGGCATGAGTATCCACTTGCTGCACTTCATCATTCAACACGCCAATTACGCGGATCATGCAGACCAGAATCCCCAGCGCGGCCGCCATTACCCCAAAGATGACTGTTAACACTATTTGTCCTCCTTCGATACGATACTTTCGAGCTCATTTGCAACTTCATGTTTGCCGGTCTCTATTTTTTTTGCGGTACGGACGCTCCAGATGGCAAGAAGGGCATAAAGAACGGTATAGACGAAACGCAAGTCCTCGCCGATCAGTTCAGAAATCATCGGCGAGACAATATAGATAACTACAGCGGCGAAGCAAGTCCCTAGAATATGGAACACAAGAGCGAGAGCCAAACCCATACAAAACCCCAAAAACCAGATTATTCCGATGCACGAGTGCGCGGTCAGAATGTAAAATATTCGATAGCCACGTGATTAAATCCAAATTAAAACCGAACGATCTAAATCAACTCGACCTCCTTCAACGTAGCAAGGTTTTACCTGCATCGCTGCGGCAAGTAGATATAGCTTGCCAGCCCTCTCTACAGAACAAGGCAATAGCACGATCAGCACCTCCAAGCGGCGTCAGCTCATCCGTTCACCAGCGCCCAGGCAAAAAAGATACTTATCTTATCCATGTATCTATTCATCGGACTTGTCATTTTCCAACTTTCTAGCCGTGAGTACTACGCGCCCCCAGGGATGAGCCGCCTAAAACCTGGTGCTGACATCTCGCCAATCGGCATTACCCCATTGAGACATTTTAATGGCGTGCGAGTGAGTTTACCCCACTTGCACGGACATGCAACATGCGCTCAACAATCATCGACCAAGATCCACTACTCCTCTGTCATAAAAACGCTCAGACTGGTGAAGCAACTCGACATCATTCACCAACTCGTCACTGCGACCGAAACGCCTGAAAAACCTATTCAGATTACAAGCATATATTGTATAACCACCTTTATCAGAGCATTCAACATACAACCTGTTGAACCTAGCTATATGCTCTTCATAGACATCAAAATGCGGATGAACGATTCTAAAAAGGACAGGGTTGGCCGGGTAGTTCACGCGATGCGCGACCAACACAGGATCCGTTAAAGTCTCACGACTGGATTTATACTCATTACAATCCGCGCAGATTACGCAAAGGTTCTTGGGCTCAAACATAAACGCCAAATACTGAGACTTTGGGACTATGTGTTCGATAGGGGCTCCCGCGGCAGATCTCTCGGAGACAGGCCCCAAGCAATAGGCGCACACTAGTCGTTGAGAGTCCCGATAAAATTCTCTTATCTCTCGCCGCACGGGAAGCAAGTCATCATCCCCCCAACTCAAATGCGAATATTCGGGTGATGCTACCTTCGCACGAATCAGCGCCAGCGCTACACCACTTAATGTGACAGCTTCATTAATCATTGGCATAGTTTTGACACAACCGTTCTACTGATTGTATTAATTCCCTGACCGGGTCGGAGGAATCTAACTGTTGGTTGAACGCCATTAACCGACTCAGCTCATTGGCTGATGCAGCATCTAGGTGTTTGGCGGCCTTTACCTTAGCCAGCAAATTGAACGCAACCCTTGAAATATATTCATTCATTATCCCGGGAGCATCAAACAATTCCGCCAGCTGGAAATCGGCAGATTTTTCATAAAACTCTTCCGCCCTGTATAGCGCGCGCCGGGAGAGAGACGCGATATAACAACCGGCGCCTTTTAACCTAGCCACCACCTGCGGGGAGTGGGTGGCCACTACAAACTGACATCCTTTATAGCCGGAGAAAGTCGAAGTCAGTAGCAACATAAATTCTTCTTGCCATCTAGGGTGGAGGCTGATCTCAGGCTCATCAATCAAAACCAATGCCCCATCAACAATATGGCCAGCCACACCGAGAATTAGAACCAGCAAGCACTGCTCCCCCGAACTCGCTTTCTTTAGGGATAGCTCCCCATACCCTATTTTTATTAGCCTCAGATCCATAAGCCTCATGAGTCCAGCCCCCATCAGGACCAATAAAGCATGAATGTAAGAATTATCAGCCACTATCCCAGCCAAGGTGGACGTGGAGTCGATGAAGTCGACCTTCAGCTCGATTGCCCGCCGCCGAGTAATGATCTCATTTATCTTGACCATGGAGTTAAACACCTCCAGTCGCCTCCCTAAATGAAAACTCTCCAAAAGCTCGAAATATCTTTCATCAACCTGAATCCCATATTCCCGATCCAGGCGCCTGAGCTCGATCGCCAGACTGGTCCCTTCAATTCTCGCCGTATCGTAGTACTCATCAGTACCCAGCTTTAGATAACCCGGCTTAAACACGAACTCTGCCACGGGATGGAAGTTTAATGATTCAAAAACGGCTTGAAGGTCATGTCCGCCGATACCTATTACCAGTTTCTCCAGTAGCCCTTTGGAGGCAGATGAAATTAGCGAGACAGCCGAAGAGGCTTGAAACATGCCTTCACTACGCATTCCTACGTACCGATAGGTACTGGCGTCGGAGCCCCCTCGTTTGCGAGGACTTGGGAATTTATCGAATGGGCTGGTAGAAACGGCGATAACTCTCGGATGATAGTCCGCTGCGACACTGACCTTGGCGATTTCCGATAGTAATCTGCTTTTCCCAACACCATTCTTTCCGACAATTACGGTATAGATATTATCGTCGTCAGATATGTCGTCGTCTGGAACAAGCCTAATCAAAGACTGGTCGAAATCCAAGCTAGTTAGTCTGGTTACCATTTCTTAGGAATTCCTTTTCTCTAGAGTAGTAGCAAAGCCGTATGATCAACTGTATCTTTATCGATGGGGTTTCACTCTCGACGAGCCCACACCCCAATATCTTAATGCCTGCAGCTGTTTACAATAACCGTGGATGAGGTAGGCGTTCATAACTTTGGCCTGTGGGTCCGGTAGCGACGCAACACCCGATTCACCACGGAGCACATGCTTGAGGTACATCGGCTATCCCTCCAAGCTGTGTAGCAATGAGTTGGCCACAACACTGTACATCAAATAGCCTTTTGCCATCACTAAAAATCGCAGGACAAATGAGTTGCAGCTCTCCTCAAATGGATCTTTGGGGAGTACTTTCCGCTTTCAACGGCGCCATTCTCCGAACGAAACACTCGCGTCGACATACCCCATAGCCGACTGCACATCACGCCAACCCACATACTCCATCAAATCCTTCGTACTCCAAGCATCGCTATCAGCCCAGGTTGCAAACCCCCGCCTCAGTGAATGCCCACTGTAGGCCTCACCATTCAATCCATTACGGGCAAACGCGAGCCGCAGCAATCGAGACACACTGTTAGGGTTCAATGCCTTGACACCAACGTGCCCCCAGCGGTCAATTGATCTAAATACCGCTCCCCCCTCTAAACCGCTGACCCCGAGCCAAGCCTCATAGGCATCCACAGGGCACAAACGCTTTAAGGCCGGGACGCTAAAGTGTTGCCCTCTGTTATCGCGATCCGTCTTACCGCTCGCGATAGAGATGTTCAGCCCTTCCCCTGATCGAACCTGAATGTTCTCCACCTTCAGCCGGCACAGATCGTCTCCACGGAATGCCCGCCAGAAGCCCAGGAGGATCAACGCGTTATCTCTATAGGCGCGCAGCCGCACTGCGTTGTCGGACGACGTCATTTGTCGCTGTAGCCCTGCGGAACATTCCTCGAGGCTATGCAATCGTATCGCTTGCGCCTGTTTCACTGGTCGCGGGTGTTCAGCCTGAATACCGCGAAGCACATCGCGAACTCGAGATGCTTTGGTCGGATCACTGAACCCATGACGTTTGTGCCACTGCGCCAGTGCCGCCAAATGCGTGCGTAAAGTGGACGAGGATAAACGTTCTGCGTTATCCGCCAAGTATCGCGTCACGGTCTCGCTTGAGGCAGGCAGCAGACCACCCCACCCCGCTTCGAAATGGTCCAGCGCCTGGCGATAACGGCGCGTTGTGCTCTCGCGCCGTGCTGACTTCAGGTAACGATCAACTGGGTCGGTCATGCCACACAGCTCCCCGCGTACCGCAAAACAGCTCGAATATGAAGAAAAAGAGGGTGACGTTTGAGAATTCAGGATTCTCAAACGTCATCTCGTCGGCGGCGCTTCCGTCTCTCATGCATTTGTACACGTGTACTTACATACTGCATAAAACACCACGAAATCGTCGGAGTTATGTCCATGGCCCGCGGTGGCATCAACAAGGCGCTCGTCCAAATCGCACGCAGTGCGCTCCTCGCCCGCGGGGTACGCCCGAGCATTGATGCTGTACGTGTGGAATTGGGCAATACAGGGTCCAAAACCACCATCCAGCGGTACCTCAGGGAGCTCGGAGGCCCGGAAACTCCGGAGCCCGTGATGCCGTTGAATGAAGAACTGACGCATTACATCAGCAGTCTAGTCGAACGAGTTAGGCTCCAAGCCCACCAGGCGCTCGCCGCCGAACGAGCATCATTCGAACATGAGCAGGCAGCGGCTCGACAGCAACGGGAAGTGGAACAGGCCCGCCAGGAGCAGTTGCAGCAAGTGCATGCAGCATTGGTAGAGGCACGACAGGCAGGGTTGGCTCACGAAGAGACCCTTGTCAGCCAGCTGCAAAAGTCGGAGCTGGAACGGGAACGACTGCGGGAGGCGCATCAACAGCAATTGCGCCTGCTTGAGGAACGTGCGGCGCAGATCCATTCCCTGGAGGACAAATACCGCCAAGCCCAAGAGGCGCTCGAACACTACCGTGCGCAGCATCTACTGCAGCGTGAACAAGAAACTCAACGACACGACTTACAGGTCCAACAGCTGCAACGCGACATGCAAGTAATCCGAGATCGTTGGCTTGGATCGCAGCAAGAACTGAGTCAGTTATATCGTGATCTGGAGCGCCTGAACGGCGAACAAATGCACCATCGCCAGGAGAACCAACGGCTCGAACGCGCCTTCAACTCATCTCAGGATCGGCTTCAAACAGCGGAACAGGCGCGAGATGTCCAGAGCCAAGAGCTGCAAGCGGTCTTTGAAGAACGGGCAGCTCTCAAAGAAGCGGTCAGGCAGTCGCTGATCAGGCAACGTCACGACGCTCGACTGCTCAGGTCGCTGCGCAGCAAGCTTGAGAACTCTTCAGAATTACAGCTCGGCCAGGAACCTCATAAGGGAAACTAGGCGGAACACCCATCACTTTAACCGCGGTAACATTCAACGTTGATGTAAGACGGACGGCGCTATCTTAATTTTTATGTGACGAGCTATTCGCAATCTTGTCCCCCTAGACTCACAATTGCACCGCATCAGAATGCGAACAGACCATGGCGCATCGCGAGATGATTGATAAGGCAGTACAAGCGCACGGGATAGCGTTTTGCCCCGTGACGAGCGCTCCACCATCAATACGGACGGTTCGGAACCCGGCCTCATGCGCGTACAAAGCCCGGCGCCCAATCTGATCATCGGCCGTATTGAAAAGCTGACTTTCTTCCTCCAACTCGACGCTCCTAGCAACGCGCATAGGGTGTAAACCAGTCGCCGAGTATCGCGATAAAGCCCATTGCCCTCCCCCGAACAAAAACGGCCATTCTTCCGCCTCAAGCCACCGAATGAACCAAGCTGCACTAACGCCCGAAAAACTATCGTCTATACCTTGTCACTGCCGCCTCCAACTGAGCACAGATGTGCTCTCGCAAATATAACGGGGCGACTACTTGGACACTTTTTGCATATCCGAGCAGAAACGACCTCAACCCTTCAGTGTCCATCGTTTTGCAGATAAACTTCCACCCTTCGCGCGAACGTTCGAGCCTTTGATCTGATCCGATCTCATTTTCACTGAACATGTCGAGCATATCTTCCGATAGCGCTAGTTCAAGGTCGATTTTCTTGTCGTCGTGCATCATTCCTAACTCCTTCTGGATGCTTGGCGATCGGAGATCAAAACCCTCAGGCTCTGGTACGAATTCTCTCGCCTGCGTGACACTGACCATTCTATTGAGCATCAGCACACATACCGTGCCGGGGCCGCCGCTACTGTATTTGCCGCGAGGTTTATCTGGGTCAGGCTCTTTACCGTGCCATTTTTCCTTGCTCACAAACGCCACCAAGTAAACGTCGCAATCTTGATAGGCGAATGCCAGTGGGCACAGCGTGTATGAGCACTCGATATTGTCGGCCTGCCTCGGGCGATAACGAATCTGCAGGCTGTAATCTTCGATCATCGCAGTTTGAATGGCGGTCAGGTGTTCTGGTTTGTATCGACCAGGCTTTAGGATATTAAAGCGGGAACCTGTAAATACCCTATCTTCGACTGTCAGCCTGCCTACAGAATGGCGATGCAACGCGCCAGTGAGGTGGTCCCGCAGGATGCCAATTTCATCGGTACAGAGCCAAAAACCAAACTGCTCAGCATGTTGAAGCGCAGCAGCAACGGTCAATGACTCCTCAGGCGTGAAAGCCACATCCAAGCTTTGCCTTCTTATTGACCAGTACCACGAACGGTGATTGTCGCCGGTCTCGCCGGCATGGCGTACGATATATCCCACCTTCATAAGATCGTCTAGATCTCGGCGGGTGGTCCTCTGATTCACCCAACTTGCCCCCTCTACAGCCAACAAATTGTTCACGTCATCAGTGGACATGCGTCCGCCCCTACGCGTCAGAATCTTGCGAATCTCGAGTCTACGACTATCACGATGACCAGGGTCCACTTCTCTAGAAACGACTTTCTTCATTTCATAGCCTCGCTGACAAGGTAGGGGAAGAACAGCCTGCGTCTGGGCCTCAAGCGCTGCTGATGCCGGAATCTCTCACCACAGGCGTGCCATGATGGGCACGAGGAGATCATTGCTTACAAAGGTAGATCTTGAGATCTACGATCAACAGCCGTGGTTTTTCCGGGATATAGCCTCCCAAGCTGTCATCATCATGCCGGCATCCTAATCACGGTGTTTCTGAAATAAGTTCAGCACTCAGCGCTCAACTCACTGCGCCATTGCGATCTGGTTCTGTGTCCGTCGGATGACCACTAGGCCGACAGATTTACTACTACCACGGCGACCACTGCGTAACCCCGAGATTCGACGAGAAAGCCTGCCAGTACTGCCGATAGGCTGCAACGCAGATCAACCCAAGGTATAGAAAGCTAGTAAAAGTTCTACGCGTTCGTCCGCTCTGACCAGCCACCTCAGAGAACCACAACATCCGAGCAGATTAGCTCCAAATCCCATTCCAGGTAGCAACGCCTAGAACAGCAATCACGGAAAGCCCCGAACGATCACTGGCAAACAACCAAAACGGCGGCCCAGGTACTAGCTGATTGGTTCTCACTGCGTAATTTCGTTAGGCGCGGACACAATGCAATCTCCCCGACAACAGCGATGCAGCGACTACAGAGACGCCATTTATATCGTTCGCTTTGAACTCGGTAACACGGGTGCAAAGATCACCGTTCCGTGCTATCAGAAAGGGCTGAATGACGTCTAGGCACCACCCCCCGGGAGTATGCTTGATGATGAACTCAGTCGCTGTATTGAGAGATTAACCGAATATCTGAAGCTTCAGGCTCAGGAGAAGCCTGCTGGAAAACGGGTCCGATTTGAGAAAGATCAAGCGAAAGCCAGACAGCAGCGTGAGATGGATCAGGCTTCAGTACGAGAAGCGCAACATAAGCAGCACCCTCAGCTTGAAGAGCACTACGCTCTGACTAAATCTCGACAACATAAGCATCGCTTCGCTCAGAGCACTCCGGAACCTGACCGATCGCAGCAGATGCTTCAGCGTGACCAAGAAGTCAAAAGCCACGACCAGCGGCTGCAATTGCTACGGCGTAAAGCCCATGACTGTCCAGAGAAGCACCTGCCTAAGCAGCAGGAAATGACGCAGCTGTATCGGGATTCGGAACCTATGAACGGCGACCGATTGCAACAGAGCCAGAAATGCCAACGGCTTGAACGCGCGTTACACTGTGTGAAAGATACGCTGCAGGCATCCTAGGCGGCTTGCATGGCCAGGCTCTGCGGCAGCTGGCCCTATTGGAAAAGCGAGCCACACTCAGAGAGCCCGCCAGACTGCCACTGCTTAGGCACCGTCAAGATCAGCGCATATTGCGTGCGTTCCACGCTAGGCACCACAACTCACATGACCAGTGGACCGATCAGGATTAATGATGTGCCGAGACAGCGAACCAATAGCCTGCAACCCGGGCGATCGAGCAGTCCTCGAAGCAGTTCATCGACGTTCTGCAGCATTGTGAAAAAAGTCGGTCCCACAGGTACCTTACTCAGGCCCATAATTGCTCAACAGCGGTAGGAGATCACGCCATGGTGAATGGTGGTATTGATAAGGCAAGGGTGCAATTGGCACGAGATGCTCTCTTGAAACGAGGTGAGCGCATCACGATCAATGCGATAAGAGCGGAGCTCGGAAACACCGGGTCACGCACCACGATCCTTCGTTACCTTCAGGAGCTGAATCGTCAGGATGCGCTTCAGCATGCGCCCTCGGCACATGAAGCATCTCCCGCACGAGAGGAAGACGACCTGACAGAGCGCATGACGGTTCTGGCTCGGACTGCCGTCGCAGTCGCGGATGAACAGCACGCCTTAGTCAACCAGTTGAAAGGTCTCGTCAATCAACAGGCGGGGCATCTGGCATTTCTGGCAAACATGAATCAGCAGTTGAACGATCGCACCCTCAACGCGGAGTTCAAGTACCTGCAGATGCGTAGCGAAGCAGAGGCGCTGCAGCAACTGGTGCGCGATCGAGGACAGCAGGGCGATCGGCTCCAAGCCACGCTGGTCGAGGCACAGGCTGCATTGCGACAACTGAAAGCTGAGTTGGCTACCCTACATCGAAGTGGCGAGAGCGCTACGGCCTGAACGGAGGGAATCTATCATTTAAAGCTCGGAAAATGCGGATTTAGAAGGGCTGATGTTTTCCTCAAGTGGTGACAGGTTTTGTTTGCAGGCCATCCGTAATAGCTTGCCAATTCAAACCTCATCGGTTCATTCACCGGTGTATTGCTGAACAATCTAGTTGGAGCGCGCTCCCCCACTGAGGGTTACGCAACAAATGCCGACGCCGTGTCTCGGTCAGACGTAGTTTACGGACGGTACGCCGCCTTGAAGTCCATTCCCAAGTGTGGTTCGTAAACAGACAGGTCTGGCGGTGTGATGCTATTCAGGTTCTGCCTGAGTCTTCGTGGGTACTTGATCTCTGCAGGGTCTAGTCGCCTCATCAGATCGCCCAGCAGAGAGCTACCTTTAAGATGCAGGCACCACAGGGTCCCGTACAACTCCCATTGAGGTATACCGTCAGCAAACCATTGGATGGTTGGTAAGATTGCATAAGCTTCTTCCCAATCGTCCATGTACGCATCGAAATGCTGCAGGTGCAGCGGCCAGTCTTTAGGCCGTTTCACAATGTCATTTTGAACAAGCTCGTCTACCAGTCTATACAAGCCGTACATTGCCCCCCCCACAGAATCTTGGGCGCACGCCAGTGCGAAATAGACTGTAAAATGCTTGTGCAGCCACGCACGATGCCGGTAGAAAGCGCGCGACCGACTCATTAATAGCGATAACGCCAGCGCCAACCCATTCCAGTTTGGTACACCCATCAATGAGAACATTCGTGAGTTGACCGCTGTCCGAGAAGCTCGCGGGGGGAACATATCGCCCTTTCCAAGAAGGCCCATGATGAACTCATTAATCTGCGTTTGATTTTTTCCATCCCACGCCAATACATCCCACAGTGAATCCTCCATCGCCCGGCGCAAAGGTGGAAATCGGGAAGCGAGTAAATCCAGGCAATGCGGCGTGCTTCCTTTCAGAAAATTGATCCACTTGCCGTTCGGCTTATCTTCGGCCTCCATATACGGGTGAAGGGTTAGCCACCAGTGGCTGCACCAGACCGCATAGTTATTGGGACTGTCCGCGCCTGAGATTTGAAACAGAATGCCCGCCAAGAGACGATTTCGTACTGGATTGATGCTTTGCGCCATCTTCGAGCTCGATATGTACCGACTGTGCCGAGAGCTTAGACGACACCTGTATCCTCGCAAGGAGGGGTACACATCTGCGCGTTAAATTTAACGCATGCGGAAGTAGGAAAGCTCGATAATTCCTTGATTTAATTCAACAAATATTTTTTTAACTACACAATTTCCTGAGGGTGTACCGCAGCCATTAGCGCTGCATAATCGGCTCGTCCTGCACTGAACTTTCAAGCTTTTATGACGGGAGTTGCACGCTATGCGAAGGAAACAAACTCGCAATTCGGACGGCACGCTTCGACAGCAAAACGCCTTCGGCGGACGCCACGGCCGACACACGGTATTTTTTTCCTCTCTCAAGCTAGGGCGACAGGTGAGATGCCACGGGCGCCTGGAGGCTCAGTACTGCCTCTGGCTGGAGCATGATGCCCGCATCCTCGACTATACCGTTCTCCCTGATCCGATCATCCTGGTAACACGAGCACGCAGTTGGTCCTATACACCCGACTTTCGCGTCATCACTGCTTCTGCAGAACAGATCCTGGTTAAGATCGTGCCAAGCTTGGCTAAAGTGTCATCGCGGCAGCTCGACCGATTCAATGAGGTCCAAGACTGGTGCCGTGAACAAGGTTTGCATCACTTGGTGATCGAAGCTCACCAAATTCAGCTGCCTCCCGTGGCGGATAATCTGAAGCTGTTGTACAGCCATGGCTTTTTGGCGACCGACCGTCAATTGAGCTACTTACGAGAGCAAATCAGAGATCTGCGCGACACCTTCACTTTGCGAGAGTTGCTCACGCACAGTCCGTTGATCTCGATTCGTGCCATCGCACGCGCGATTTTTTTTAACGAACTGTTCGCCGACCTTAATAAACCTTTCAATCTGGACACTAAACTCAAAAGGTGCGCGTCTTGAACAACCCTGCCGAGATTCTTCCAGGCGCTATCTATGAGATCGGCAAAGAGGAATATGAAGTCGTCACAGTGACGCCAGGTCTCGTTTCACTTCGCGGGACGATGACGCAGCTTCTGTGTCATTACTGTCCAGATGATTTTGCGCTTTTTGTAGCGACTGGAAAGTTCACCAAGAAAGTGAATGCGCCATCCCTGCATTCAGCCGGTTTGATACTTTCCGATCCAGATTCACCAGCGGCCAAGGCCGCACATCGAAAGTTCTATTATGTTAAGCGGTTGAAAGAGTTGTTTGGGGGCATGCTACCCCGCAAAAAATGTCAAGAAGAAATTGAAAAAATCGCGGTAGAACGCAACGAGAAAAAAGCGCCAAGCTACACGTCGATAGTGAACTGGACCCGGAAATGCAACGAGCGAGGATGGTTTCCTTTGTCGCTCGTCAAACATCTGAGCCGTAAAAAACGCGGAAAAATACTCTACTCAGAAGTTCAAGTTCTGATGGAACAGGTGCTGGACGCACACTATCTAAAGCTCGGACCTAAGATCACCATGAAAGTCGTGTTCGCCACGCTCAAGGGTGAGCTGGCCCACGAGAATCTGCAGCGCATATCGAATCACAAGGCCCCTCTGAAGCTTCCGTCTCTGCGCACGCTTTATCGGACGCTTTGCCGCGTCAACGCTCAAAGGCGTGACAACCGCACGTTGGGTGAAGAAGCAACACGCCCATTGTACCGCATGGGAGGGGTGGTCAAGCCGACTCTGAATCTTCTGGAGCAGGTTCAAGCGGATAGCTATAGCGTCGACCTCATGGTGGTGGATGATGAAGGGACACTTCTAGGGCGTGTCGTCCATCTGCTGGTTCTTATCGAGGTCAGCACGCGCAAGGTGATTGGCTATGATTTGTCACTGATTCCCCCATGCGCAGAAAAATTCCTGCGGGCGTTGCGCATGGCAATCGAAGCAGTGCATGGGGAGGAATCTGAACGTGGTCTAATGATCGAATTGGTGGTCGACAGTGGAGTCGAGTTTGCGAACGAACGGGTACATCACATCTGTCGAGCACTTGGTATCACCATTCGCTTCGTTCCCTTGGGCAACCCCGACTCAAAACCGCATATCGAGCGCTTTTTTGGCACGCTGAACACTTCGTTAATTCACATGATACCAGGCACCACCCTGTCGAACCCTGACCAGCTGGGAGACTACGTCCCTGCAGAGCAAGCGTGCATAACACCTGATGGGCTAGCCGGTGTCTTTGGCGATTGGTTGAACAAGTATTACCACGTATCAACCCACAGTGGCCTGAATATGCCTCCCAACGAAGCTTGGCGTCGGGCGCTAGAAAAGCAACTCCCACCGCAAAAGGTAGCCACGGAGGAACTCAATGGGTTGTTTACCTCCATAAAATACGTCTCTCTTAACGGCGGGGTAGCCAAAGCATTTTGTTTGAGCTGGTGGGGTCCTGCGTTGCCCGAGCTATACAACAAACTGAGAAAAGGACAAAAAGCCATCCTCTATTACGATTCTACCAATCTTGGACAGGTTGAGGTGGCTCACCCAGACCGTCCGAATGAACGCTTTCACGGTTATGCTAGCAATCCCCGCTATCAAACCGATCTGACATTGTTCGAACACAAATTGCTCAGAAAGCAGCAGATTGATAACAATTCTATTTTTTCTGATCATACCGCTGCGGACGAGCTACTTTCGATTCGCAAGGACATCGAAAGAATCAAAAAGGCATACCAGGTCAGGATGAAGAAAAACGCGCAGTCTAAGCAGGGATCGAAAACCGAAGACGTTCTATCTGAAAACACCAGATCACTTTCTGCTCAATTTACATCAATGTTCACAGATAATTCAGCTGAAAGCGAAGACAATACCCAGCCCTTTGAAATTATCTATAGCAAAAATACTCGACTATGAACCACGTAGAGCAGATCGTCCGAGCATTCAAATCCTTCAAGATCCTACACCCCAGCTATCACGACGCCGTTCAAACAATCAAACTCAGTGTTCGCAACAGCGAAGCGGGGGGAGAAGCGGTATCTGCGATGTTATTAGGTGACTCAGGGACCGGAAAAACCAGCGTTTGCGAAGCGGTGACTCAGATCTTGGGAGAATCTAACGAACAACTAGAACCGGGAAACATTCGTAAAGTCATCCCCTGTCTGTATGTGCGTATTCCACCGCGTGCGACCATAAAGAGTCTGGCCGCAACAATCCTAGAAGCGCTGGGTAGTCCGGACGCGAACGCGAGAACAGGATCAACTGAAAGACGTATCCATCGCCTCATAATAACATGCCGGACGCGGCTCATTATTCTTGACGAGTTCAATAATATTGCGTTGAAAGGACAAGAGAAAAGTAAGATCAGCCTTTGCAATTGGATCAAAGATTTGATGGACGAATCCCGAATCCCAGTCTGTTTATCAGGCATCACCGCCAGTGAAGAGATAGTTGACGGCAATGATCAGTTGCCCAGGCGATACCCTTATCGCGCAAGGCTGAGCAATATCGAATATTCGGATGAAAAAAATTCAAATTGGGTAAAGATTTTGACTGCATTCAACAAAGAGCTTGAACGAATCGGCAATTTTCAATACTGTGATTCATTAGTTGACCCTTACTGCCTGAAAGCACTTTACGTGCACACTGCGGGGAACATGTCTCCCCTTTCAGTTCTACTTTCAACGACGTTGTTATCGGCACTTGAGAGCGGCAGCAATCGCTTTCTATTTGACCACCTGAAAACTGAAGCTAGCCGTCTGAGGAGTGATACACACTTGAACGGAAATCATAACGTATTCCACTCCAGCGAACAGCAACTTGATAAAATTATATCAGGTAAGAAATGAAGCGCCTGTCATATATTGGGCTGGCATTCCCCAAAGAGAGCCCTATCAGTCTTCTAATGCGGACAGCGTTCCATAATGGCTTCGACTCGATTTTGCAAATGGCTGGACGGCTGAAACTCGACAATATCAATCGTCCCATCCCGCTATTGCTAGCTGATGGTGAATTATGCCAGCTACTCATTGAAGAAGCGCCCGATCAGGCGTCTAATATCCGAAGGGCGTTCTACTATCAATACCATCGCGATTTGTCCAGAGCGACACCAGTTTATCTGAACGAAAAAAGCACCTATGGCTTTAGAATCCCGTTCAACTTTAGGTACTGCCCAGAATGTTTAAAAAAAGGGTATTTTTTGCGCTATCAAGATTCGCATGACCAATATTCTTGCAAGGTGCACGGCATAAAATACGTCGAGAGGTGCCCAAAATGCGACACAATGTATAATTGGTGGGAGGTTTCGCTGCTCAAATGTAAATGTGGGCAGGAGTATACGCTGGCACCGTGCCAATACGTATCGGCACAATCGTATTACCCGACACCGAGCTGTTTCAACGTTCAAAGCGTTATTGATTACGTAGAAACAATTCACACATATAACCCTGCCACTCCGTCTTTTAGGAGCTTGAGCGGGCTTTCATCATCTGAATACTTTACTCTAAACCCACAAGTAGAACTTGCACTTAAATCATTTATCTCAGATGAAATGCACTACTATTCGAACATGCCGCTTAGCGCATTTGAAGCGCCGTGGAAAACGCTAAAACACCCAATATTATCACCAATGATACTGGACTCGATAAACAGCAACCTGAGTTCTCTACGTAACTTATGCACGCATGACAATTGCTGCAAGAATGTAGAGCTTTCTCTTTCAGAGCTAACCAGTGCGCTCAAGTGCCGAAAGCAGCACACCCGTGCCTTAATCGGGGATAACGTGTTCTCGGTGCGCAGAGATAATCGCTCAGGGAAGTTATGGTACCACAGTGACAACTTGTGTGACGTGCTTAAGCTCCAACTCGGGTCATCCTCACCATTGAATGATCAAACTGCTTGCAGCTCCTCGCAATATAAAACTATCGAGGAGTCTGCATCACTCCTAAAGACAACAATTACAAACACTAGGTTACTTGCCAGGAGCGACTTCCTCGAAGACTCGATGAGTACACGACGCACTACTCTCCTCTCGCTAGACGCACTGAATAATTTCAAGCAGAGATACATCTTAGCAACCGAACTAGCCCTCACCTATAATATCTCGACGAGCAAAGTAACGCGCACACTCAAACGTCTCAACATCAAACATATAAATTCCAATTCAATACAAATATATTCAAGAGACGAAGATTTCTCAGCACTCGAGCATATTGACCAAAAGAAAACAAAGAAAACAAAGAAAACGATACAAAAGCAAGCAAACACCACAGGAGTCACCTACAGAGCTGTCGCAAGAGAGTTAGAAATACCTGGCCGCTGGCTAAAAAAACTTGTCACATCGATCTTACCCGAAGCATCCTCACCAAATAAATATCGACTAACAGATATCATTCCCGCAGATTTAGTAGAAAGGTTGAATTGCTGGAGAGCTCGTTACATCTCGATGGGTGAAGCTTCAAAAATCCTTCACATCCCAGTGACAGACTTACAACTAATACTGATACAAGGGGGACTGATAGAACCAGAATTTTGGGGCAGACATTTTTTTTCCAAAAAATCCATCCCTATCATTAGAAAACTCTTTAAAACCTACATAACATGCAGAGAGACAGCCGCACTTTTGCGCGTAAGACCTCAGCAGATTCATCGGATGATAGATCGCGGACTACTTACTGTGGCCACCACTATAACGCTTGCCAATGGAAGATTTCAGCGTCTTCTCGATAGAAGCGCAGTCATGAAAGCTATCAAAACAAAATAACTACGCGCATACTCATTTGTAGGCGTCAATTCTCCGCCAACTATTCCATTTCAAAAACCATCTAGATTATCCCTCCTTGCCTGGATTTCCGTTCCTTGATTCGTCTCACTAAAGTAATTTTTAGTGATTCGACATATTCTCATTTCCGAGCCCTTCTCATTTACGCGTCAAGACTCTCTTAGCGTGGTAGCTGCCACGTAAAGATCACCGGGCCCTCTTCGTTCCATCAATCAATGGCATCTGAGATGCAAAACCAATTTCTAATGTCCAATCAGTACGTTTTTAGGTGACACTCTCACCCCTAACCTATTGATACTACGTGCGCGCGTTACAAACTCTGATGACAAATGATGCACGGCTTCTACTGCGTGACCCCCGCCCTGACCGCCAGTGAAGCGCTGGCGGCAATGGAGCGCAGCGACATCCCTTACGACCTCCTGCTCTGCGATCAACGCCTGCCGGACATGAGCGGCATCGAATTGATCGAACGGGCAAGCCGACGGTGCCTGATAAGAGAGGCCGTCTTGCTGAGTGGTCTGGAACCGTCACAGTTGCAGGATATCGAAACTCAGGCCATCAGAAACGGCATCCCATTACTCGGTTGCCTGATCAAGCCGTTGAACACGCTGGAACTGTTCCGACTTATTTCTTCCATTCCCGGTGACTGCTGACGCTATCGCGGCATCTCATTGGCACTTGCATCGCTGGCAAGTTAATAACATCACGCTGCCCAGTCGTTAATGAATACCCCATTTTGAGGGTAGGCGTTGCTGCATCACCTTTTTGAGTGGTTTAGATATGTAGTCAGCGCCTGACTTCAATGTAGGATCATTCCGATTCGCAATAAACGTCATGCGACTGATAACTTTTTTTCGACGACTATAACGCTCGTTTTTTAAACTTTTTTGAGCCGCTTGAGTAATGACGTACGGCAATACGCCATTTTTTGTAGGACATTTCCTATATACAGCCATCAGCCCTTTCAGCTCATGCGCGCCCTCTAGTTTCTGAGATAAGGTGCGCGCTTTCTTCGTTGCTCGTTATGGATTGAATTATGAAAACAGTTTTTATCATCGATGATCATCCTGTGATTCGTCTCGCCATCCGGATGCTGCTTGAGAATGAGAATTACGAGATCGTGGGCGAGACCGACAACGGGGTGGACGCCATGCAGATGGTCCGCGAATGCATGCCGGACCTGATCATCCTGGACATCAGCATTCCCAAACTCGACGGCCTTGAGGTCCTGACGCGCTTCAATTCCATGAATCTGCCAGCAAAGATTCTGGTACTGACCGGACAAGCACCCAGTTTGTTCGCCATCCGTTGCATGCAAAACGGCGCCGCGGGCTATGTATGCAAGCAAGAAGACCTCAGCGAACTTGTCAGCTCGGTGAAAGCGGTACTCTCTGGCTACAATTATTTTCCAAGTCAGGCGCTCGGCATGTCGCAGACAGACGGAGTTCCCGAAGAACTGGAGCGCTTCAAAATAGTCAATGACCGAGAACTGATGGTCCTTCAGCTATTTGCCCAAGGGCGGACAAACAAGGAAATCGCCAAGGGCATGTTTCTCAGCAACAAGACGGTGAGCACTTATAAAACCCGTCTGATGCAAAAATTGAAAGTCAAGACGCTCGTCGAACTTATCGAGATGGCAAAACGCAATTCGCTAGTGTGAGAGATAGGATGTCTAAGGGGTTGAAGGACTATTGGATAGCATGCGTGTTGGCATGCCTGAGCATGGGTATTCATGCCGGATCGGCTGCGGCCGAACGCTATACCCTGCTCAGCCGTGCCAACCCGGCGCACATGGATGTGACGCTGGACCGGACGCAGTGGCAGTGGGTGCGCAACAAGCGCGAGCTGGTCCTGGGCACTTCCGCTCCGGACTACCCCCCTTTCGACATGACCCTCACCGGCCGTGACTACGAAGGTTTCACCGCCGACTACGCGGGTATTCTGGGGCGGGCATTGGACCTGCCCATCAGGGTCCTGCGCTATGACTCAAGGAACGCGGCCATCGACGCACTGCTCAGCGGGGAAATCGACCTGCTGGGCAGCGCCAACGGTTACGAGGCCGCAGGGTCCGAACTCAAACTTTCGTCTCCGTACGCCGTTGACCAGCCGGTACTGGTGACGCGTACGGGTGAGAACCGGAGTCTGACCGATGGTCTCAATGGCCTGCGCCTGAGCATGGTCTATCACTACTTGCCCCCGGACGAAATCAGCGCGCTTTACCCCAAGGCGAGCTTACAGACTTTCCCTTCATTCCAGAGCGCGATCAATGCGGTCGCGTTCAATCAGGCCGACGTCTTTCTGGGCGACGCCATTTCAACCCACTACGTCATCAACAAGGGTTACCTCAACAACGTTCAGATGGCCAACTTTGGCAAGCACGAGCCCAACGGGTTCAGCTTTGCCGTCAAGGGCGACAACACAGCGCTGCTGGAGATCGTCAACCTGGTCCTCAAGGGCATTCCCATCGAGGAGCGCATCGCCATTTCCAAACGCTGGGGTGCAGGCGCCGACCTGCTGCTCACTGACCAGAAACTGCAACTGACCCAACGCGAGGAACGCTGGATCGCCCAGCATCCAACGGTTCGGGTGGTGATCAACGATGCTTACGCGCCGCTGACTTTTTTCGACGTCAACGGTAACTTTCGCGGCCTGACGGCGGACCTGCTGGACCTTGTCAAGCTGCGCACCGGGCTGCGCTTCGAAGTCAGTCACGCGCCGAGCATGCGCGACATGATGAACCGGCTGACCCAAGGGCAGGCCGACCTTATCGGCGCCATGGTGCCCAGCGACGAACGCGAAAACCGCTTCAACTTCAGTCGCCCCTACATGGACAACGCCTTTGTGCTGGTGACCCGCAAGGAAACGTCCAGTCCTTCCAATCTCGATCAACTGGAAGACAAACGCATTGCCCTCACCCTCGGCAGCCCGGTGATGGAATACCTCCAGCAAGCGTACCCGCGCATTTATCCCGTGGAAGTCGACAATCCCGCCCAGGCGCTCGACATGCTGGCCCATGGTCGCGTGGAAGGGGCTATCACGTCGTTGTTCAGCGCCAATTATTTCATCTCATCGCGGGGGCTGAGCGATGCCTTGCAAATGCGGGTGACGGTGGGCCGTGACCCGGCGCGCATCGCCATGGCAACGTCGCGCAACGCCCCGGAACTGAGCGGCATCATCGACAAGGCGCTGTCGAGCATTGCGCCGGAAGACCTGGCGGTGATAAACAACCGCTGGCGCACGTATGTCCCTTCAGGGGGTGGCGCCTGGCAGGACTATCAACTGCTGATTTACCAGATCGTCATCGGTGCGGGCCTGTTGCTGCTCGGCTTGCTGGCCTGGAACGCCTGGATGCGGCGTCAGATCAAGCAGCGCGTACGTGCCGAACGTGCGCTGGGTGACCAGTTCGAATTCATGAGCGCGCTGGTCAACGGCACGCCCCACCCCATCTACGTGCGCGACAGTGCCGGGTTGCTGCAACTGTGCAACGACAGCTACCTGACCGCCTTTTCGGCTAACCGCGAAGACGTGATCGGCAAGAGCATCCTCGACGGGGTGCTGAGCGATGCCCAGGAAGCCCGGCAGTACGTTGCCGACTATCAACAGGTCATGCAGAACGACACGCCGCTGATCCTCGACCGTTCGCTGCACATCGGTGATCGCTCATTAACCATCTACCACTGGATTCTTCCGTTCCGGGATTCCCTCGGCAAGGTACAAGGCATTATCGGTGGCTGGATCGACATCAGCGAACGCCGCCAATTGATCGAGGAACTGCAAACCGCCAAACAACAGGCTGACGACGCGAACCGCGCCAAGAGTACTTTTCTGGCGACCATGAGCCATGAAATCCGGACACCGATGAACGCTGTCATTGGCATGCTCGAACTGGCCCTCAAACGTGCGGACCAGGGTCAGCTCGACCGTCCTGCCATTGAAGTGGCGTACAGCTCCGCCAAGGACCTGCTGGAACTGATCGGCGACATTCTCGACATTGCGCGCATTGAATCGGGCCGCCTGACCCTCAGCCCTGAGCGGGCGAATCTTCGGCAGTTGGTAGAATCGGTGGTCCGGGTTTTCGACGGCCTTGCGCGGCAAAAAAGCCTGTCGCTGCAACTGGACCTGGACAGCCGCATCAACATCGATGTGCTCATCGATCCCCTGCGCTTCAAGCAGATTCTTTCCAACCTCATCAGCAACGCGATCAAGTTCACCCAGCAGGGTCAGGTCCGCATCAGCCTGCAAGCCGAGGACTCCGCCACCGAGCAACAGGTTCGCCTGCACGTGGTCATCCAGGACAGCGGCATCGGCATTACACGGGAGGATCAGGCCCGGCTGTTCGCGCCCCTCGCTCAGGCCGACAACAGCGGGCAACTGGCCCGAACCGGCGCCGGGCTGGGACTGGTCATCTGTCGCAGTCTGTGCGAAATGATGGGCGGCACCCTGACCCTCGACAGTGAGCCCGGCCAGGGCACCCGCGTGCACATGATGTTCGACCTGACGCCTCTCGACCCGCTGGCCAACCTTCCCTTGGTCAAGGAGAACAGCGAGCATGACACCGCGACGCTGGACATTCTGGTGGTCGACGATCATCCCGCCAACCGCCTGTTGCTCTGCCAGCAACTGGAGTTCCTGGGGCATCGTTGCGAGGTGGCCGAACAGGGGGCCCAAGGGTTGGAGCATTGGTTGGCCCGACACTTCGATCTGGTGATCGTCGATTGCAACATGCCCGTCATGAATGGGTACGACCTGACACGGGCAATCCGCACCCACGAACGTGAGGGTGGTCAGCAACCGTGCACCATTCTCGGCTTCACCGCCAATGCACAACCCGAGGAAATCCTGCGCTGCCGCGAGGCCGGCATGGACGATTGCCTGTTCAAGCCGATCAGCCTCACCGCGCTCAATGATCGGCTGTCACGAATCGGGGTCGGGCAGCGCTACCGGGGGCTCAAGACCGAAAATCCACCGTTCGACATGGGCAGTATCCTGGCGCTGACCGGCGATCGTCCGACGATGATCGAACACCTGATCAAACAGTTGATCAGCAGCTGTCGTGACGATGCCCAAGAGCTGAACGACGTGAGCACACGGGGCAATCGCCAGGAGATGCGCGACATCGCACACAAGATCAAAGGCGCCGCGCGGATCATCAGCGCCAGTGAGGTCATTGCTCTCTGTGACCAGCTTGAACACGCCTGTGACGATGAAAGCCCGCCGATCACGCTGAAGGATCACGCACAGGCATTGAGAGGCGCACTGATGAGGCTCGAACGCGCATTGCTTCAGCATCGCCAATCCTAGCGGTGAGCGCTGAGAACCGAATACAAAAGAGGGAAGCACCCCAGACAGCGGCTTCCCTTTACGCACCTCACGCTATCAGTTGCGGTCCAGCTCGGTGAGCAACGTCTTGCTGAACAGCACCGGATCTTCCATTTGTGGCGCGTGTCCTTTCCCAGGGAACTCCACCAGCCTGGCGCCCGGGATGAGCTTGGCGGTTTCTTTGCCCAGGACGTTGTAATGCCCGATCCGGGCTTTCACCTCGGGTGGCGCAATGTCGCTGCCAATCGCCGTGGTGTCGGCATCGCCGATCAGCAATACCGTGGGCACCTTGAGGCTGGGCAATTCGTAAACGACCGGCTGGGTGAAAATCATGTCGTAGATCAGCGCGGAGTTCCACGCCACTTTCTGATGCCCGGCCCCCGCGTTCAGCCCCGCGAGCATGTCCACCCAACGCTCGTATTCCGGCTTCCAGTGGCCAGCGTAATAGGTCGCCTGCTCGTATTTGCGAATGCCGTCGGCATTAAGCTTCAGTTCACGCTGATACCACTGATCGACGCTGCGCCACGGCACCCCTTTCGCTTTCCAGTCTTCCAGGCCGATAGGGTTGACCATGACGAGTTTAGCGGTCTGCTCGGGGTAGCTCAGCGCGTAGCGAGCGGCAAGCATGCCGCCCGTAGAGTGACCGATGATGTCAGCGTTCTTGATGCCGAGGCTGGCCATCAACCCATGGGTGTTGTCCGCCAGCTGATGGAAACTGTATTGATAGTGATCCGGTTTGGTCGAGGTGCAAAAGCCGATCTGGTCGGGCACGACCACGCGGTATCCGGCAGCGCTCAGGGATTTGATGCTGTCTTCCCAGGTGGCGCCGCAAAAATTCTTGCCGTGCATCAACACCGCCGTTCGACCGTTGGCGTTCGCTGTGGGCGGCACGTCCATGTAGCCCATTTGCAGCTGGGTGCCTTGGGATTCGAAGGCGAAATAATGCAACGGATAAGGGTATTTGAAGCCTTCCAGATTTTCCCCGTAGCGGGACGTGGAAGCATCGGCCGCAGCGGCGGTGGACGCCGTGAAAATGAACGCACAGGCGAGCACCAGGCGCGAGAGTTCTGATCGCAACATGAAAAGCCCTCTGAAAAAAGGCAGGCTTCCACTCGCTGGTTAAGACAGCGTTAAGACGTGAGGCCTGGGCCCGGAATGACAACCGGGTGTGGCCCTTTCGAAATCAGGCGAGGCCGCGAGTTCCCGCCCCGCCCTTCATTCCGAAACCACCCCCGACTCGCTCTCAAGTGCGACACCAAACGCCGTGCTACGAGCCGCGCATTCAGAGCGGCGCCGCGTGATCCACGACCCGCGTCGACAAGCCGTCGATTACCAGCGACCGGCGTGCTGGCCGCCGTCGACGTTCAGGCGCTCGCCGGTGACGAACGCGCCGTTCTCCAGGTACATCACGGCGTCAACGATTTCCTGCTCTTCGCCCATACGGCCCATTGGGTGCAGCTTGCCCAGGAACTCATGATTTTCCGGACCGTGCATTGGCGTCCTGATGATGCCGGGTGCCACGGAATTCACGCGGATGCCCCGGGTCGCGTATTCGATGGCCAGACCGCGAGTGACCGCGTCCAGGCCCCCTTTTGTGATCAGTGCCAGGCCCGCTGGAATATCGGTCAACGCCTGGTTGACCAAGGTGGTCGTGATTTGAACGATGTGGCCGTTCTTGTGCTTCAGCATTTCCGGGATGGCCAGCTGGGTAATGTTGAAGAAGCCGTGAATATTGGTTTGCAGCATGCGGGCCAGGTCATCGGCGGTGTATTCCGTGAACGGCTTACCGATAAAGATGCCGGCATTGTTGATCAGCGTGTCGACGCGACCGAAACGCTCAATGGCGGTGTCGATCAGCTTCTGCGCCGTTTCGCGGCTGGCGATGTCACCCGGCACGGCGATAACGCCGGTGTCCGACGATGGCTTGATGTTCCGGGAATTCGCGATCACGGCAAAACCGGCATTGCGATAGCCCGCGACGATTGCCGCGCCAAGACCTTGGGATGCGCCGGTGACGATGGCGACTTTTTGCGAATTGCTCATGGTTCTACTCTCCAAAAAAGATCGGCGGGTCATTGCAGAACAGCCGTATTCAAACAGGGGAGTCGATCTTAGGTTCGCCGAAGGCACTTAAAAATTCACCATCTGGTCTCAACGGCTGATAAAAAATGCACAGGCTCCGATGAGCTTGCTTAGCCTGTGCCACAGCCGACTCACCAAAATTGCCACCTCCACGCCGCCCCCAAAAAAATATTTCAAAGGCCTGTAACCAAACGCTGTTCGCCAACGAAATGGGTGGCATAGCGGCACAAAGCCAGCCGTGCTCACTCCTCCTTCGGAAGCCGATACCCCATGAAACTGATGCAAAGGTTGAACGACTGGCTGGGAACGCCAGTGCCCCCATCGCCCTCCGCCGACACGCCATTGTTGGCGAGCCTGTTGTCGATGGCCTGGTTGGTGGAAGCACGGGACCCCTACACCAGCGGGCATTTGTGGCGGGTTTCTCAGTATTGCGCGCTGCTGGCAGATAAAGCCGGTCTGTCCGCGACCGAGGTGCAATTGATCGCGCTGGGAGGTTTTGTTCATGACCTGGGCAAGATCGGCATTCCCGATGCGGTGCTGCGCAAGGCGGGTCGGCTTGAGGAGAACGAATACGACGTCATCAAGACCCATCCCGAGATCGGCAAACGTTTACTGGACACCCACCCGCTGGCCGGGCTGGTAATGGATGCGGTCTGGTCCCACCACGAAATGCCCAACGGACGGGGCTATCCGCGAGGACTGAGCGGCGACCAGATTCCGCGAATGGCCGCCATCACCGGCATTTGCGATGCCTTCGACGCAATGACCAGCGACCGGCCCTATCGCAAGGGCATGCCGCTCGATGACGCATTGAAGATCGTCGAGGACAGCGCAGGCAGCCAGTTTCACGAGGCCTATGCGCATTTATTCGTCAGCCTGGGGCGTGAAGGCGGGTTGCAGCACATTTTGGGCCATACCGATGCCGGCATTCCGCTCAGGCGCTGCGAGAACTGCGGACCCACGGTCGTCGTGTCGCGCACCCATGGCGCAGGCGATCTGGTGTTCTGCCCGGCCTGCGAAATGGGTTACGAACTCTACCGGCCCGATCAGGGGAACCTGCTCAGGGTGCGTGGCACCGGCAAAAAAGGCACGGCTGACCAGTTGAAACCGGTCCCCGATCAGGCGTTGATCCAACACCTCGCCCAACGGCTCACACCGTCGGTGGCCGCCTGATGTTCATCCACACGCTGCACCCGAGCCGTGCAGTCTTTTTCGAGTATTCGCGATGAGCGCACCGTCACAACGGCTGTTCAGTTTTATCGGCGGGGAACAAGGGTCCTGGCCGATTCAGCGTCAGACAAACCTTACGGGGGCGCCGTTGCCAGATGCCGCGCGCGTGTCGGTTCTGCCGGGCGTCGCAGGTGAGGCCCCACGCGTGTCCGTCTGGCACCTGCAAGGCATTACCAGCAACGAGCGCTACGTGACCCGCGATGAGAAAACCGCGCTCGCTGCCCGCCAGCCCGATCTCGGGCGCCCCGCCGCCACCTGCGCGGCCCTGATCGCGCTGCGCAAGAATCCTGCGTGGTGGGCGCTGACCCAGGACGAGCGCCGAGCGATCATCGAAACGCAGTCCAACCACATTGCCATCGGCATGCGCTACCTCCCCGCCATCGCCCGCCGGCTGTACCACTGCCGCGATCTTGCCATGGCTCAGCCCTTTGATTTCGTCACCTGGTTCGAGTTTGCCCCTGCGGACAGTGCCGCGTTCGACGATCTGCTGGCGCGCCTGCGCGAATCCGTGGAATGGCAATTCGTCGACCGGGAAGTGGACATCCGTCTGGTGCAGGCAGGCCCGGCATGATGACGTCGGTCAGGGGCAAATTGATCGCCGGGTTTGGTGCGGTACTGCTGTTGACCGCGCTGCTGACCTGGAGCGCGCTGTACAACGTCAACCAACTCGCGACCCGCAGCCAGTCGCTGGTGGACAGCATTTCCCTGGACAGCCAGATCGCGAAGATTCGCCTTCAGGAGCATGACTTCGACCGTGCCATGGAGGCGTCGGCGGTTGAAGCCTTTCACCAGGAAATCGAACGGTTCGACCAGATCGTCGCCAGCGTCCAGAGCGATTCCGGTGACCGCGCTCTGGCGTCCGTCCAGCGCATCAAGGCCGTGCGCGGTCACTATCAGGACACGTTCAACCAATTCGTCGCGGCCCGTCGTCACGCTCAGGACGCCCAACACCTGATGACGCCGGTGATCGGCAAGATCAAAAGCCGACTGGAGCACGTCACCGGCGGACTGTTCGACGCGCTGGCGGGTGACCCTGTGCGCATTGGCGCCGCCCTTCAGTCCGCCGTGACACTGCGATCACTGACTGCCACGTTGCAGGATCAAGTCGACAGTTACGTGCAGAACCCGACAGACGACGCGCACCGCATGCTGTCCTCCAGTGCTGACAGCATTCGCCAGCAGGGCAACGACTTGTGGGAGCAGTTGCCGAACGAAAACCTCCAGCAACTGTTGGAAGAAGCCCTCAGCACCGTGCTGGTGTATCAGGATCAGGTGGCGCAATTCCGTCAGGACATTCAAACCAGCCTGGAAGCCAAGGGGCAGATGCTTGCACAGGCGAAGGAATTGCAAACCCTGGGCGACACCCTTTATCGCCAGCATGTCGAGGGGCGTCAGGCGGATGTGCGTTTCGCGCAAGGGTTCCTCTTCACCACCGCCACGCTGACACTGATGTTGGGGCTGGGCGCCGCGTGGCTCATCACGCGACAAATCATCCCGCCGTTGAACCGCGCCCTGCTGCTCGCCCGTCAGATCGCGTCGGGGGATGTGACCGGCGAGCGCAAGACCGGCCAGTTCAGGTCGAGCGAATTCAGCACCGACAACCGAGACGAGATCGGCCAGATGATGACGGCCATGCAGGACATGGCCGAACAGCTTCGGCAAATCATCGGCCGTATTGGCGGCGGTGCCGAGCGCCTGACCTCGGCCGCTAAAGCGCTGTCCGTCATCACCACGCAAAACGACGTGGGCGCCGGACAGCAACGGGAGCAGACCTCGCAAGTGGCCGTGGCGGTCGCAGACATGGTCGCCAGCGCGCAGCACGTTGCGCAAAACGCCCGAGACACCTCCCACGCCACCGAGGTGACGGAGCAGCGCACTGTCGAGGGCGACCAGATCATCGCCCAGGCCTTGCTTCACTTCGATCAGTTGCTGACCCACGTGACGCAATGCAGCACGGCCATGACTCGCTTGCGCCATGACAGCGAACAGATCGACGGGGTGTTGGGCGTCATTCGCGAAGTCGCCGACCAGACCAACCTGCTCGCCCTCAATGCGGCCATCGAAGCCGCACGTGCAGGCGAAAGTGGACGAGGGTTTGCGGTCGTGGCCGATGAAGTTCGCAGCCTCGCACAGCGCACGCAGCAATCCACTCAAGAGATCGAGCAACTCATCCTGTCATTGCAGAACGGGGCACGGGACGCCACGGCGCTGATGGCGCAAAGCGAAAGCATGAGCCACTCCAGCGTGGAACTGGCCCGGGCCGCCGGACAGGTGCTGAGCGAAATCCGTGGCTCGGTGGCGTCGATTCACAGCATGAACCTGAACATTGCAGCCGCGGCGGACCAGCAAACCGAAGCCTCGAAACAGATCAGCAGCCGTCTGGTGCAGGTGCGCGACATCGCGGACGAGTCGGTGGAAAACAGCTTGAGGACCACGGAGGCGAGTGCCGAGCTGTCGCGCCTGAGCATCGAACTCACGGCGCTGGTGCAGCGTTTCAAGGTGACCTGATCAGGCCAGACGCCCCGGTGATAAACGCCCTTGAGCTTGAGCAAGGGCCACTCGATAATGAGCCTCGCCTTTCTCCCGCCAGGACGTATCGATGAGAGCTGAAAATCTAAGCTGGGACGACCTCCGGATTTTCATGCACGTGGCCCGCTGCGAAAACCTGTCCAAGGCCGGCAAGCAGCTCAAGGTCGATCAATCGACGGTGAGCCGTCGGCTCAATCATCTGGAATACAGCCTCGGCTTCAGCCTGTTCGAACGCGGCAACACCGGGTTGCAGCTGAATGATCAGGGGACCCGGTTGCTGGCGCAGGTCGAGCTGATGGGCGCCGGGTTTTCCGGGCTGCTGGACGAGCTGTACACAGGCACCAACGAAATCGCGGGCCGCGTCAGAGTCGGCACGATGGAAGGGCTCGCTTCGCTGTACCTCACCCGGCAGATTCCCAGGCTTCAAGCGCTGCACCCGAACGTGACCCTGGAGCTGGTGACGTCGACCCATCAATTGCAGGTCACCCGGCGCGAGGCTGACGTCTTCCTCGGCTTCTTCGAACCCAAGGGTCATGGCTTCCATTCCGAACGGCTGGCCAGCTTTGAACTGAACCTCTACGCCTCAGACGATTACATCGCCCAGAAAGGCTTGCCAGATGCGCAGAATCTGGCCGAACACGATTTCGTTGGTTACGTCGAAGAGCTGATCGAGATCAGCGCCGTGCGCTGGCTGGATGACCTGATCCAAAAGCCGAACATCGTGTTTTACTCCAATAGCATGCTGTCGCAGATGTTCGCCGCAGCGGCGGGCGTGGGCCTGGTCATGTTGCCCTCGTTTTCTGAAGCCGAGCGCTTCGGCCTTCGGAAAATCGAACTGACGACCCCAGCCATTACCCGAGAACTCTGGCTGAGCGTTCATCAGGACCTGCGTTACATTGCCCGCATCAAAACCATGACCGCTTATTTGACCCGGCTGTTTAAAAACGACGAGCATTTCCGAAACGCTTAGTACAGGTCCTCCCCATTCTTAGTGTTTTAAACCCAGCGCATTCAAACACGCCGCCCCGCCCACGTGCAGCCCATATTCTCAACCCGCCTTGAAGCCGTGCACTGGCAGCCCATCGAGCCGCCGTCAGCACCTCGCATTTTCAAATCGCACCAAAGCGTCGCACATCCTGTTTCAGGGCACCGAGATAGGGATGCAGGAATGCAACAGGCCTTGTGGCATTGCTGATTGGCGAAGCCTTTCATTGATTTAGACTCGCCAACGTACTGCACACTTGCGAGGCCTGTTCATGAAACCTGAAAACATCTGGAACGCCATTTATGCGCACCCCGATTTCGCCGTATTAATTAGACGCCGAAGAAGGCTGGTGTCTCTTTTGATGTTTGTCAGCATGGCCGTGTACTTCGCGATCCCGGTCCTGTCCGCCTACTTCCCCGAGTTTCTGGCTTACAAGGTCATCGGCGCGATTAACGTCGGATTGATTTATCTCGTGGGTCAATACTTTTTCGGCGCCGCCATTGCCGTGCTCTACGCCTATCGCCTGAAAGGCATTGATCGCATGGCCGTCTCCCTCGTGACTGAAGTTTCCGTGAGATTCCAGGATGAACATGTCAAACATTAATCCCGCACGCCTCCTCGGCTCCCCTCACGCATCCGCTCATGTTTCAGGCAAGGCGAAACTCTTGGCGGCGGCCCTACTTTCCATGGTTGCCACTCACAGCCAGGCCGCGACCTTAGTGTCGGACGGCAATCGGGCCATGACCTTTAGTGTGTTCGCACTGTTGTTCTTTATCACCCTGGCGATTACTTACTGGGCTGCGCGAAAGAACAATTCCGTCAAGGATTTCTACACCGCCGGCGGCGCGCTCTCCGGGAAAATGAATGGGTTGGCGATTGCGGGGGATTACCTGTCTGCTGCCGCATTCCTGGGCGTTTCCGGTCTGATTGCCATTTATGGGCTGGACGGCATCACCTACGTCATTGGCTTCTTCATCTCTTTCATTCCCGTCCTTTTATTGGTGGCAGAACCTTGCCGCAATCTGGGCAAGTTCACCCTCGGCGACGTGCTCGCTTTCCGCAACAGTTTCCGTGCCTCGAAATCTGCCGTGGCCATATCAAGCGTGCTGGTGGCGCTGTTTTACATGGTCCCGCAAATCGTCGGCGGCGCCGTCATCATCGCCGCGTTGATTGGCATTCCGTTCGAGATATCGGTGGTGTCGGTGGGCGGTCTGATGTTGATTTACGTGCTGTTTGGCGGCATGCGGGCGACTACTTCGGTGCAGATTCTCAAAGCCACCCTGCTGATCTCGTTCTGCTTCTTGCTGGTGGTGCTGAGTTGGGCACCCTATGGCTTCAACATCAGCGCGTTTTTCAGCGACCTTGTTGGCAGCGCCGCCGTACAGAAACATGTGCTCGGAACGCTGCTGAACGGGGTGTCGAATCTGTCACTGGAACAGGCCGGTCAACGCTTCATGGAGCCTGGCCTGTACCTGAAAAACCCGGTTGAGCAGATCTCGCTGAGCCTGGCGCTGGTGCTGGGCACGGCCGCCATGCCACACATTCTGATGCGCTTCTTCACCGTGCGTGACGCCCAGCAGGCCCGAACCTCGGCGCTCACCGCGATGCTGCTCATCGGCCTCTGCCACCTGTTCATCGTGGTGATCGGGTTCTCCGCCGCGCTGCACCTCGGGCCGTTTGCGGTGGCGTCCATGGACAAAGGCGGCAACCTCGCAGCGCCGATGCTCGCGCAATTCCTCGGGGGCGGCCCTGACAGCCTCGCGGGCAACCTGATGCTGGCTTTCGTGGCGGCGGTGTCCTTCGCCACCATCGTCGCCGTAGTTGCAGGTCTCACGCTCGCCGCCGCGTCCACTCTGGCCCATGACGTGTACGTCGGGGCGGTTCGCCAAGGCAAGGCCACCGAACGGGAGCAGACCAACGCCGCACGCATCGCGACCCTGGCCATCGCCGCCGTCGCCATTCTGGCGGGCATCTCCGCCAAGGGTCAGAACGTCGCGCAGCTCGTCGGCCTTGGTTATGCGGTGGCGGCGTCGGCGAACCTGCCTGCCCTCCTGCTGACGCTGTACTGGAAACGCTGCAGCACCGCCGGCGTGGTGGCCGGGTTGCTGGGCGGGACAATCCTGTCCATCGGACTGGTACTGGTGTCGCCGAACATGACCTACCCGCTGATGCAAAAACAGGCGGCGATCAGCGCGGCGACGGCCGCCAGCACCAAGGTCGAGAAGACCGACAACGGCACCCTGCAAGCGACACCGGAAGAGCGCGCCAAATGGGTCAGCGATGCCGCCGCGCAAACGGCCATCGCGAACGGAATTCCGGCCTCGGCCACCAGCCTCGTCGGCCTGAGCGAGCCGTTGATCCAGCTTCGCAACCCCGGCCTGATTTCCATCCCGTTGGGCTTCTTGCTGGTGGTGCTGTTTTCGCTGGTGTTCCCGAGCCAGCTCTCTCAGTCGCGCTGGGTTGAATTTTCCGTCCGGCGCGAGACCGGGCTGGGCGTCGCCGAAGCGGCACATCACTAAATCGTTTGAATAAGGTAAAGGTTATGGCACTCCCCACTGTCAAAGTCGCCGCCGCGCACGCCGCGTCGGTTTACATGAACAAGGCCGCCTGCGTCGACAAAGCCTGTTCGTTCATCGCAGAGGCCGCCGCCAATGGCGCGGAGCTCGTCGTGTTTCCGGAATCGTTCATCCCCGGTTTCCCGGTCTGGGCGGCACTCTGGGCCCCCATCTACAACCACGACTGGTTTCGTCTGATGGTGGAAAACAGCGTGATGATCGACGGCCCGGAAATCACCGCGATCCGTTCCGCAGCCCGTCGCCACAAGATCATCGTGTCGTTGGGTTTCAGCGAATCGACACGGGCGAGCGTGGGTTGCATATGGAACTCGAACGTCCTGATCGACGAGGAAGGCACGGTCCTCAATCACCACCGCAAGCTCGTCCCGACCTTCTACGAAAAGATGGTTTGGGCACCTGGCGACGGCCACGGCCTGCAGGTCTCGAATACGCGTATCGGCAACATCGGCGCGCTCATCTGCGGCGAAAACACCAACCCCCTCGCCCGCTATTCACTGGCGGCGCAAGGCGAGCACATTCACATTTCCGCATGGCCGGCGATCTGGCCGACGCGCAAACCCGGAGGCCAGAACTTCGATAACCTGGCGGCAAACCGCATTCGTGCGGGCGCTCACTCGTTCGAAGCGAAAGTGTTTGGCATCCTCAACGCCGGTTTCGTCGATGATTCGATGCTCGACCTGCTGAAAAAGAGCGGCGACCCGGTGGCCATCGACGTGCTCGACAACAGCCCCCGCGCCGCGACGCAGTTTCTTGACCCGACTGGCGCAACCCTCGGCGACACGCTGCAAAACGAAGAGGGCCTGGCCTACGCCACGTTCAACCTCAACGATTGCATCGAGCCGAAGCAGTTTCACGACATCACCGGCTATTACAACCGCTTCGACGTGTTCGACCTGACCATCGACCGCCGCCGCATCAGCCCCGCGACGTTCAAGGACACCGATCCGGCAAGTCGGCCGAACCTGGAGGCATTGCCAGCGCTGGATTGATTTGAGGCCATGAAATCGCGACCGGAGGGGCATTCGAACAGAACAGGCATCCCGCGGCCTTAGCTGATAGACTGCGCACCGTAATTACTTAGAGGATTTTTTCATGGCTACTAACCGTTCCCGTCGTCTGCGCAAGAAGCTGTGTGTTGACGAGTTTCAGGAATTGGGTTTTGAGCTCAATCTGGAGTTCAAAGAGGATCTGGACGAAGCGGCAGTGGACGCGTTCCTCGACGCTTTCCTGACCGAAGCCATGGACGCCAACGGCCTCGACTATGTTGGCGGTGACGACTACGGCCTGGTTTGCCTGGCAGAGCGCGGCTCGGTCACCGAAGAGCAACGCGCCACCGTTGAAGCCTGGCTGAAAGGTCGCAGTGAAGTGACCAAGGTCGAAGTCAGCGCACTGCTGGATGCCTGGTACCCGGAAAAGCCGATCAACGCTGCGAAGTAATCGCGCTGCGTTGACATGACTGAATGTCGCTTGGCATCGGTCATGACTAAAAACCACCCTTCATGGGTGGTTTTTTTATGGGCGGTGGTTTATCGAAAACAGACAGAAGCCTGTCGTTTCACATGACAATTCGACAAGATTTGAAAAAATAGCGCGGTTTGACGGCTGTCCCCCGGCGCAAGTCACGAAAGCTTGGGGCATAATGCCGCACTGTCACCAGGCGCTATTTTTTGCCTGTTGGGCCGGGACACTTTTCAGTCGCGGCCGTTTTCATGTCACGAGGGAATCCATCCCCTCCGGTTGTCCCTCTTCATTGCAGTAGGGTTTATTGAATGATCAAGTCTTTGCGTCCGTTGTTTTTTGCCACCCTGCTTCTACCGATTTCGCTGTCTGTTGCCGCTGCCCCGATCAACACCGCATTGCCCCCCAAGGTTCAAGAGGCCCTCAAGGTCGCCAAACTGAACAACGATGCCCTCTCCCTGGTCATGCTTCCGCTGACCGGTCCGGGCACTCCGACCGTGTTCAACGCTGACGTCTCGGTGAACCCGGCGTCGACCATGAAGCTGATCACCACCTACGCGTCGCTGGAAATGCTTGGCCCGACCCATCAGTGGAAAACCGAGTTCTACACCGACGGCACCCTGAGCAACGGCGTTCTGCGCGGCAATCTGTTCCTCAAGGGCGGCGGTGATCCGAAGCTGAACATGGAAAAACTCTGGCTGTTGATGCGTGACCTGCGCGCCAATGGCGTGCAGCAAGTGACGGGCGATCTGGTGCTGGACCGCAGCCATTTCATCCAGCCGCAACTGCCGGTGTTCGATGACGACGGCAATGACAAGAACAAACCGTTCCTGGTCCGCCCCGATTCGCTGATGGTCAACCTCAAGGCCCTGCGCTTCGTGACCCGCAACGATGGTGGCAAGATTCTGGTCTCGGTCGAACCGCCTATCGCAGCCATTCACATCAACAATCAGGTCAAGGCGCTGTCGTCGAACAAATGCACCGGCGACGTGCTGTACAACCCGGTCCCTGAGGCCGATGGCGGCATCACCGTCACGGTGTCCGGTCAGTTAGGCGACGGCTGCAACTCGCAGACTTACCTGTCGCTGCTCGACCACCCGACCTATACCGCCGGTGCCGTGCGCGCCATCTGGCAAGAACTGGGCGGCACCATTCTCGGCAAGGACCGTCTGGACGTCGTGCCCGGCAGCGCCAAGCTGCTGGCCAAGGCCTACTCCCCGGACCTCGCGGAAATCATTCGCGACATCAACAAATTCAGTAACAACACGATGGCCCAGCAACTGTTCCTGAGCCTGGGTTCCGAGTTTCGCAACGAGGCGGATGGCGATGACGCCAAGGCCGCGCAACGGGTGATCCGTCAGTGGCTGGCGAAGAAAGGCATCACCGCGCCGCATTTGGTGATGGAGAACGGTTCTGGCCTGTCCCGGGCTGAACGGGTGAGCGCTCGTGAAATGGCGCAAATGCTCCAGGCCGCGTGGAACAGCCCGTACCAGGCCGAGTTCATGAGTTCGCTGCCGCTGGCGGGCATGGACGGCACCATGCGCAAACGCCTGAAACGCACCGCGCTGCGCGGGGAAGCGCACATCAAGACCGGCACCCTGAATACCGTTCGCGCCATCGCCGGGTTCAGTCGGGACAGCAACGGCAACACCTGGGTCGTGGTCGCGATCCTCAACGACGCTCGCCCATGGGGTGCCTCGTCGATTCTCGATGAAGTGCTGGTGAGCATGTTCAATCAGCCAAAACTGGCCAACACATCCATCTCGCTGCAACAGTAATACGCCCTTCGAGCGGCGCGCTGTCGTGTCTCACGACGGCGCGCCTGACTCCCCTCTCTGCTTTGCACGGCCTCGCGCGCCCATGGGCGTCTGTGCATGTTCCCGCGCCATGCCTGAAACACTTCAAGCGCAGGCTGCCAATTCTGACAGTGATGTCATCCACTTCCTGTGCGGGGAACGCTAAGCTCGGCGTTCTGATTCACCACACAGGATTGCGACACCATGAAGATCACAACAGGCAAGCGACTGCGTGACACCCTGCTGATTTCCAGTCTGTTGGCATCCGCCATGCTGATGGCCGGACCCTCGCAGGCAGAAGATGCGAAGCCGACCCGCGTCCGCGGCGCAATCACCGCGATTGACGGCGATGTACTGAAGGTTCACAGCAACCGCAACGAAGACCTGCAGGTCAAGCTGACCAAAGACACACAAGTGCGCGGCGTGACGCTGGCACAGGTCGCCGATATCAAACCGGGCAGTTACGTGGGTTCAGCCGCCGTGCCCCAAGCGGACGGCACCCTGAAAGCGCTGGAAGTGCACGTGTTCCCGCCGGAAATGGCCGGCACGGGCGACGGCCATCGGGCGTTCGACCTGGGCAAGGACAGCACGATGACCAATGGCTCGGTGGGCGATCTGGTGAACAGCAACGGGCGGACCATCACCGTCAACTACAAGGGCGGTCAGAAGAAGATCGTGATCCCGGACGACGTGCCCATCGTCAACCTGGTGCCCGGCGACCGCAGCCTGCTCAAGCCGGGCGTGAAGGTCATCGTGCAAGCACAACCGGCAGCGGACGGCTCGTTGAGCGCGCTGTCGATTTCTGCGGGTGAGAATGGCGTGACACCGCCGATGTGACGCACTTACGCCGCTTTGATTCTGGCCGGGTGGCCAGAATCAAGAGCGCTTAAACAGCGTTTCAGTAATTAGAGGGCATGCCTCACAAGCACGTCGCCACCATTGCTCCACGCTGGTCTACCGCCTTGCCGC
Source organism: Pseudomonas salicis (assembly GCF_057128705.1). Taxonomy (NCBI): domain Bacteria; kingdom Pseudomonadati; phylum Pseudomonadota; class Gammaproteobacteria; order Pseudomonadales; family Pseudomonadaceae; genus Pseudomonas; species Pseudomonas salicis. The sequence goes on along the minus strand of NZ_JBSKHU010000009.1, from coordinate 106,178 downwards.
CCGGCTTGGCGTAGAAGCTGATTGCGGTGGAGCCGCCCTTCGCACTCACGTCCGCGAAGTACTCGCCTTCGGTGGTGTACACCGTGAACTCCCCAGGCTTGCCCTGCTCCATGAAGACATCGGCGACATCACCGAACAGCTGCACATTGCCCCAGCTGACCTTGATGCATTCGGCCACCGCAGCGGCGGGTTTCTGGCTCGCATACACCTGCGCAGGCCCGGCCGAACGCGTTTGATTCAAGCCCATGCACCCCGTCAGCAGCGCCAACGCCACAGCTCCCGCCCAATGTTTCATGACAGTCCCTTCGATAAAAAAGGAGCGATCTTACCAGCAAGCGTACCCATGCCCTACTGACATGATGCGCATTGCCTGCGTTGACTGCGCCTGATCAGTCATCCAGCCCGGCGGGGGGCGCGGCAGGGGCCGCTTTACCTGCCTTGCCCGGTTTGCCCCCCTGCGTCGCGGCTTTGGGCTCTGCCGCGGGCGCGACCGGTGCAGCGGCTGCGGCCTCTTTCTCAGCCATCGGCATCTGGTCGATGGTGCTGAAAATCTCCTTGGGATCGATGGCGCCTTTGTGATCGATCTTCTTCTCGCCGTCCTTACCCACCAGAATCACTTGCGCCTGGTTCTTGTCCAGGACGCCCAGCTTCAATTCCCGGATCAGCGCCATGGTCGACTGCGCGTCCATGTCCTTGCCGTTCCGCTGCCCGGCCAGAGAGACGATGGTGTAGAGCACCATGTTGCGCTTGGCGAAGGCTTCTTTATTGGCAGGCTCATCGAGGCTTTTCTTCAGCGTCACCAGCGTCGGGTCCACGGAGCTGGAGGCGATGATGATCAGCGGACGCGACTTGCCACGCTCCTGCGCCAGTGGGGTGTCTGCATCCGCTGCCAATAGGGGACCGGCAACAGCCAACAGAACGGCAAGGGTCAGCGACCGAGTAAACATACGCACCTCCTTTCGATTTCCATGCACTGATGATCGCGCATCGTGGCAAAAGGTCCAGCCGAGAGACTGAAAAATCAGGATTTTTTTCTGCGTAAGGGTTTGAGAAATAGACGAGAAATGCCTGAAGCCACCGGCACACCTGAGCCGGAGCTTTTCGAGGAACGTAAAACCACCGACAACAAAAAAGGGTGAGTCTTTCGACTCACCCTTTTCGCGACCGCCCAGCAGAGCGGATTTTGTTTGGTAGGCGCGATTGGACTCGAACCAACGACCCCCACCATGTCAAGGTGGTGCTCTAACCAACTGAGCTACGTGCCTGCTGTGGGTCGGCATTCTACGGATATTCAAATGTGTGTCAACGTCTTTTTTTCACGTTAACCCTATGAATATGCGAATTTTTTGCAGAGGCCTCGCGGACGCGTTTCCATCGCGCTCTGATCCGTCCCATGACCGTTGGTCGCCATGACGGCACTCCGTTCGATTCCCGAGAGCCCAAGTCAAGACAGGACCCTAGACATGGAGATCTCCCGATGAACAAATCATTTGCGGCACTGGCGCTGGGTTGTGCGCTGGCGTGTGGCTCGATGGCAGCGTTGGCTGGCGCGGCGTCTCCCTCCGTGGGACCACCGCCCTCGCAGACGGGCCAGGATCCACGGACACAAGGCGCGGACATCGAACGACAAGGTACTGACATGGACCCAGCGAATCCAGCCAACGGCATTCGTCGAGGCATGAACACCGGCGCGATGAGCAACGGCACCGGCGGCAGCAATGACGTCGATTTGCCAGGCGGCTCAACCACCGGCAGCGGTTCGTCTGGCAGCGGTTCCAAAGGCTCGTCAGGCGGCTCCTCCAGCGCAGGCGGTGCTGGTGGCTGACCAACACCCCCTCTCATGAAATGGCGCCCGAGCGGCGCCTTTTTCATAGCCGGAAAAAAGCCGGAACTGACGTATCATCACATCCCTGTTACATCGCAGGGGTATTAAAGGCAGAACCTCTCGCCCTGCCCTGTCGATAGCTGGGGAACATGATCGTGGGAATGAAAAAATCAGCGCTGGAACTCAAGCGCGACCTCAACGCCATCGCCGGTAATCTTGAACGCACAGCCGGGGAAATCAGCCGTTTGGCCGAGCGTATCAACGATGTAGACGTCGTGGCGGTGCTGCACCTGATGAACCAGCAGTACAAGGACGCGGATCGGTTACGGGCGTATGTGGATGAAATCAAGGCGGGACGTATTACGCGGGGCAAGGCCGAGACCTAGCGTGTTCAGGCCCGACACCTTCGACGACAAAAAGGGCGACCCTCTCGGATCGCCCTTTTCAACACCGCCCAGCAGAGCGGATTTGTTTGGTAGGCGCGATTGGACTCGAACCAACGACCCCCACCATGTCAAGGTGGTGCTCTAACCAACTGAGCTACGTGCCTGCTGTGGAGCGGCATTCTACGGATATTCAACAGCCTGTCAACGGAGTATTTTTTCTAACCGGCTGATAACTATCGTCTTTTGCAGAAATCCCATGCGGGGTGGCACATATATAAGACACCAAACGGCCTCTTTCCCGCTGGTGACCGCCATTTATCTCAGGTAGGATCGCCCCATTCGTAAAAAATATTAAACAGGGGCCACTCGATGACGAACACCGCTTACCCTCAGTCTTATTACGCCGCGTCCGCCAGTCACGCCCCTGAACGTCCGTTGCTGCAAGGTGAGGTGGAAACGGATGTGTGCGTGATCGGCGCCGGTTATACCGGGCTGTCGAGCGCGCTGTTCCTGTTGGAGAACGGCTTCAAGGTCACGGTGCTGGAAGCGGCCAAGGTAGGCTTCGGCGCGTCGGGCCGGAACGGTGGCCAGATCGTCAACAGTTACAGCCGCGACATCGACGTCATCGAGCGCACGGTCGGTGCAAGACAGGCGCAGTTGATGGGCGAGATGGCGTTTGAAGGCGGACGTATCATCCGTGAACGCGTGGCCAAATACCAGATTCAGTGCGACCTGAAAGACGGCGGTGTGTTCGCTGCCATTACCCCTAAGCAGATGGGCCATCTCGAAGCGCAAAAAAAACTCTGGGAGCGCTATGGCCATACCCAGCTGGAGCTGATGGACCAACGCCGCATCCGCGAAGTGGTGGCCTGCGATGAATACATCGGCGGCATGCTGGACATGAGCGGCGGCCACATCCATCCGCTGAACCTGGCACTCGGTGAAGCGGCGGCCGTGGAGTCGCTGGGCGGCGTGATTTACGAGCAATCGGCGGCCATCAGGATCGACCGTGGTGCCAGCCCGGTGGTGCACACCGCCCAAGGCAAGGTGCGGGCGAAGTTCATCATCGTTGCGGGCAATGCTTATCTGGGGAATCTGGTACCGGAACTGGCCGCGAAATCGATGCCGTGCGGCACGCAGGTCATCACGACCGAGCCGCTGAGCGAGGAGCTCGCGAGCACGCTGTTGCCACAAGACTACTGCGTCGAAGACTGCAATTACCTGCTGGATTATTACCGTCTTTCCGCTGACAAGCGCCTGATCTTCGGCGGCGGCGTGGTATATGGCGCGCGCGACCCGGCGAACATCGAATCCATCATCCGTCCCAAAATGCTCAAGGCGTTTCCGCAACTAAAGGACGTGAAAATCGATTACGCGTGGACCGGCAATTTCCTGCTGACCCTGTCGCGCCTGCCACAAGTCGGCCGTCTGGGCGACAACATCTATTACTCGCAGGGTTGCAGCGGCCATGGGGTGACGTACACCCACTTGGCGGGCAAAGTGCTGGCCGAAGCGCTGCGCGGACAGGCGGAACGCTTCGATGCGTTCGCCGGACTGCCGCACTACCCTTTCCCCGGCGGACAGCTGTTGCGCACGCCGCTGACGGCGCTGGGTGCCTGGTATTACAGTTTGCGGGACAAGTTGGGGGTCTGATCAACCCACGCGGCAAAATGTCTCCGGGCCGATGAGATGCCCCCTTTATGACGCGTTTTCCACTGTGAAAGCGAAGTCATTCTGGGCGGCAATCCGACGAAAGATCTTCAGGCGCTGGAGGTGCGTGGCCTGCACCGGCCTCTTCGCGAATGAATTCGCTCCCACAGGTGTTCTGCGGTGTGCAGGGCTTCTTGCGCCCGACCTGAACCCTGTAGCCAAAATGCCCATCATCGACGTGCTGGCGTAGGCCGCATTCTCAATGCGCGGCATTCAACGCCTTCACCGCCTCACCCGCCGCCTGCTCCTGCCCCGCCTGCGCGAGATCATTCGCAGCCTTGAGCCAACGTTCGCGATCCACCGGGGACGGCAACTGACGAGGCCCCTGCACCAAAATCGCCCAGTTGCCCGCGTTGTCCCAGTCCGAAGTGAACTCGTCGAAACTCACGGTCAAGCGGCCCAGCCCGGTGTAGATCAGCATGTTGCGTTTGTTCTGGTTGAACCCGACAAGCACGCCATAGCGTTGCTCTTTCCACCAGAACGAGCCCTCGCTGAACCGCACCATGACCGGATAACCGGCGGACACCTGCGCCAGCAGATCAGGCAGTTGATGATCGACCGGGTACACCACGAAACCGTATTCGCGCGCCACGTTCGTCATGCTCAGTTCGAGGGTTTTCTCCGACGCCGGCAGCTTCAGCGGCTTTTCCAGCAAGCCAGGCGTGGTCTGCACGCCGCGCACGCTCAGCATGCTCGCCAACGCGAACGGTCCGCTCTGGTAAGACTTGCCCCGGAAGAACGGCACCGAGTTGAGCTCGACCCGGTCCGGCAGGCTTTTATAGACCGGCGGATAACCCGGCTTGTACGCGTGAGGGTCGGCACACCCCGTCAGCATCAACGTCAAGGCCAGGCCCCACCACATCCGTTTGCTTCCAGAGACTTCCATTCGAGACATTTTTCACTCACTTGTCAGGTGCCGGGGCAACCTGCAACCCGGCCTGGACGCCGATCATAGAGCCGCCGAGGGTCCGGGTATAGCCTCTCTGCACAGTCGGTGAAACTGGATAGAACAAATCGGTCACAGAATTCCTACCATCGGTCAATTTTCAGCAACAACCCACGTACTAGACTGTCGGTTACTGAGAGAACGAAGAGCGCAGAGCCGGAGGAAGACATGAGCCTCGGAATGACCATTGTGATGTTGATCGCTGCCTGGCTGGCTGTGGCCGGCGCCATGCTGTGGGGGGTGATGCGGATTTCCCGCCGTCATCACCCGCATTATCGAACCCCTGAAACCACCCGCACATCCGCGCCCTTGAATGCGCGTAAACCCCGTCATGCTACGGCGCACTGACGCCCACCCGACCTCGTCGGATCAGTAAACCTTAAGCCAAAAAAAACGGTCGGTGATGGTATTCCCATCCCCGACCGTTTTTCATTCCCAGCCTGTCAGCCTTTCGTAGCCGTCGTTTCAGCGTCGAGCTTACGCTGCCTCGAACGGCGGGCCAGCATGTTCAACACTTCGATCAGCGCCGAGAACGCCATCGCTGTGTAGACATAGCCCTTCGGTACGTGAGCGCCGAAACCTTCGGCAATCAGCGTCATGCCGATCATGATCAGGAAGCCCAGCGCCAGCATGACCACCGTCGGGTTTTCGTTAATGAACTTCGCCAAGGGCTCGGACGCCACCAGCATCACGATCACAGCGGCAATCACAGCGATGACCATGATCGGCAAATGCTCGGTCATGCCGACGGCGGTGACGATGCTGTCGATGGAGAACACCAGGTCCAGCATCAGGATCTGCCCGATGGCGGCGGCCATGCTCATCACGACGGTTTTGGAAATCGCGGCCTCTTCCTCGGTCTTGATGTCCATGCTGTGATGAATTTCGGTGGTCGCCTTCCACACCAGGAACAGGCCACCGGCGATGAGGATCATGTCTTTCCACGAGAACACCTGACCGAACACGTCGATGACCGGCTCGGTCAACTGGACGATCCACGCCACCGTGCTGAGCAGGCCCAGCCGCAGAATCAGCGCCATGCTGATGCCGATGCGGCGCGCCTTCGTGCGCTGATGAACCGGCAGCTTGTTGGTCAGGATCGAGATGAAAATCAGGTTGTCGATGCCGAGGACAATTTCCATGACCACCAGCGTGGCCAGGGCGATCCACGCGGTGGGGCTTGCAGCCAGTTCTAAAAGGTATTCCATGTGCCGGTATCCATTGGGTCGCGTTGATGAGACAAGGCGGCATTCTAGGGACTGAAACACTTCAGTAAAATTCGTATTTATCAGGCGTATACTTCGTTTTTTACGAAGTATCTGTGCCGAGGCGAATTCATGCTCAACTACCGTCAATTGCACTATTTCTGGGTGGTGGCCAAGACTGGCAGCATCGTGCGTGCCTGCGAGCAGCTGAACCTTACGCCGCAAACCATCAGTGGTCAGCTTAGCCTGTTGGAGCAAACCTACGGGGTGGAGCTGTTCAAGCGGGTAGGACGCCAGTTGGAGCTGACGGAGATGGGCCGCATCGCCCTGCCCTATGCCGAACAGATGTTTCAGCTTGGCGGCGAGCTGGAAGCGTTGCTGCGGGCGCAGCCAGATGAACAACAAATCCTGTTCCGGGTCGGTGTCGCGGACGTGGTGCCCAAATCCATCGTTTACCGGCTGATCGCTCCGACGATGGAATTGAGCGAGCCGATTCGCATCACCTGCCGCGAAGATCAACTGGAACGCCTGCTGGCCGACCTCGCCATTCAGCGCCTGGATCTGGTGATTTCCGACAGCCCCATGCCTTCGCATCTGGACATCAAGGGCTATAGCCAGAAACTGGGGGAATGCGGGGTGAGCTTCTTCGCCACGGCCGCCTTGGCGCGCACCTACGGCCAGGATTTCCCTCACGGCATGCAGGGCGCGCCGCTGTTGATTCCCGGCCAGCAGACCGTGGTGCGAAGCCGGTTGATGCGCTGGTTCGCCCAACAGAACGTGCAGCCGAGGATCGTCGGCGAGTTCGATGACAGCGCGCTCATGAAGGCGTTTGGCAAGTCCGGCAGTGGCATCTTCATAGCACCGAGCGTGATCGCCGATGAAGTGATGGCTCAGTACGACGTCGAACTGATCGGCCAGACCGATGCGGTGACCGAGTCGTTTTACGCGATCTCGGTCGAGCGCAAGGTCAAGCACCCCGGCATCGTCGCCATCACCGAAGGCGCGCGACGCCAGTTGTTCACCGACTAAGCGTTGCAGCCGACGGGGCGCGGCTTGAAGGTCATCAGCAGCAGGGCCAGCAGAATCGACAGCAGGATGATCCCGGCCGCCGCGAAACCCAAGTTGGCCAGGCCGAGATGGTCGATTACCCGTCCACCGACGATGGCACCGATACCGATCCCCAGGTTCGCCCCGGCAATGTTCAGCGACGCGGCAAATGCCGGGGCTTCCGGGGCGGCTTTCATCAAGCGGACATGGCTGACCAGGAACAACGCCGCTTGCGTCACGCCCCAGACTGCGAGGGCCAACGCCAGGGCAGGCAGCGAATGCATGCTCGGCGCCACCATCACCATGCCGCCAATCATGAACGTGCAGAACGTCAGGCTGGCGATCAGCGGATGCCGGTCCACCAAGCGCCCACCCAGCGAATTGCCCAGCAGGCCCACGGCGCCGAAGCCCATCAGGCACCAGCCCACCACGGTGCCGTTGAACCCGGCCAGGCGTTCGAGCATGTCGGCCAGGTACGTGTAGGCCGTGAACATGCCGCTGAACACCAGCACCGAGAGCAGCACGTGGCCCTGCATGATGGGGCTGCGCAGGATGCGAAACTGACTGCTGAACGACGCCTGATCCTTGTGCATGCTCTTCGGCAGATAGATAAACAGCAACAGCGCCTTGGCGAAGGCCATCACCGCCAGCACCATGAACGCGGTGCGCCAGCCGAACCCGTCGGAAATCAGCGTGCCCACGGGAATCCCGAACACCGTGGCGCAGACGATACCGAAGCCGATCTTTGCGATCGCTCGTCCTGCGTGATCGGGTCCGACGATATCGACCGCCGTTTCACTGGCCAGCGCCCAGAACACCGGCAACCCGAGCGCGGGAATCAGCCGGGCCACGGCCATCACCCAGATATTGGGCGCGAACGCCGCGACCACGTTGGCGACGCCGAACATGATCAGCACCGAAATGAACAGACGCTTGCGCTCGAAGCGCGAAAAGTACGCGGTCAGGAACGGACCAAAGCAGGCCACGGTGAAGGCGAACAGGGTCACCAGCAGACCAGCTTGCGGGATCGTCACGGCCAGGTCGCGGGCGATGGCAGGCAACAGGCCGACGATGACGAACTCTGTGGTCAGCACGGTAAAGCCAGCGGCCGACAACAGGTAAATGGGGAAAAACATGAAATCTCCAAAAACGACGAAGAGACCAGTCCTTGCGGAGCGGCCAATCGGAATGACGTAGTGCGAAGCGCGGAGAGTACCAGACATCGGCGCCAGAGTCGGTCGACCGGCGCACAAAAACAAAACCGCCGCCCGAACAGATCGGACGGCGGCCGGATTCAGAGGTTCAGCGCAGGCTGACGGGCCGTATCAGTAGGTGCCCATGTAGTCGCGCTTGCCCACTTCCACACCGTTGTGACGCAGCAGGTCGTAGGCGGTGGTGACGTGGAAGAAGAACTGTGGCAGCGAGTAGTGCAGCAGGTATTTCTGAGTGCTCATGCGTTTTTCTTTGTCGGTGCCTGGGCGCAACACGATTTCGCGCTCTTCGTGACCGTCGACCTGTTCAGGGGTGACGGTGTCGATGAAGGCCAGCACTTTGGTCAACAGGGCTTGCAGGTCGGCGAAGGTGACTTCGGTGTCTTCGTACTTCGGCGGCTCGATGCCCGACAAACGCGCGCTCGCGCCCTTGGCGAAATCGACGGCGATCTGCACCTGGCGGACCAGCTGGAACATGTCCGGGAACAGACGCGCCTGCAGCAGTGCGTCTGGCTGGATGTTTTTCGCGGTGGCGTGGGCTTCACCCTTGGCCAGCACGGCGCTCAGCGCGGTGAGCATTTGCTTGAAGACAGGAATCGAAGCGGCGTACAGAGAAATGGTCATGACAGTTCCTGATGGAGTGAGTCGCATTGGGGAGGCATGAGTGACATGCGAACGCGGCTTGTCTTTTACCTCATCCAGCCCCTACCCTCATAGCCTTTTCAACACACAGGGAACGGGCTATGTCCACCGAGCTGGATTCCGATAACGGTCGCGACGACGCAGACACGCTGCAGTTGAACAGCACCGAAGTGCGTATTTTGGGCTGCCTGATCGAGAAGCAGGCCACCAACCCTGAAACCTACCCCTTGACCCTCAACGCACTGGTCCTGGCCTGCAACCAGAAGACCAGCCGCGAGCCGGTGATGAACCTGACGCCCGGTCAGGTCGGCCAAAGCCTGCGGGCGCTGGAAAGCCTGCAATTGACACGTCTGGTGATGGGCAGCCGCGCCGACCGCTGGGAACACCGGGCTGACAAGACGCTGGAGCTAGTCCCGGCGCAGGTCATCCTCACCGGCTTGTTGCTGCTGCGCGGCCCGCAAACCGTCAACGAACTGCTGACTCGCAGCAACCGCATGCACGATTTTGAAGACACCGACGCGGTGGTCCATCAACTGGAGCGCCTGATCGGTCGCGGGCTGGCGGTGCTGATCCCGAAACAGGCCGGGCAACGGGAAGACCGTTACATGCACGCGCTGGGGGATCCGGCAGACATGGAAGCCATTCTTGCGGCGCGGCAGACTCCGGTGGAGCGTTCCAGTGGCGGCAGCTCGGGGCTGGCGGAACGGGTTGAAGCGCTGGAAGCGCGGATTAACGAGCTGGAAGAGCGACTGGCGAAGCTGGAGGGTTGAACGGCTACAGACAGCCGCGACTTGATTGTCTGACCGATCTATCCCTGTCGCCTGGTCCGCCGCCTCGCGAATGAATTCGCTCCCACGGTTGTGGCCGTTTCAGGCCCAAGATTTCGACGCGTCGGATTCCTGTGGGAGTGAATCTATTCGCGAAAGGTTTTTCAGGCGACACCCATGCGGTGAATCTACTGGCCTCAATCGCGAATGAATTCGCTCCCACAGTTGAGCTGCGTCAGGCCCATTATCTCGCTGCGCATCGGATTCCTGTGGGAGCGAATTTATTCGCGAAAGGCTTATCAGGCGACACCCATGTGTTGGCCGTACGCGTCAGCCGCGAGCAAACGTCGCTGCGGCTTGATATTGCTCATCGGTGGGGCGGACGCCGGTGTAGAGCACGAACTGCTCCAGCGCTTGAATCGCAGCGACTTCATCCCCTGTGATCAAACGCTTGCCCGCTTTTTCCGCCGCGACGATAAAAGGCGTACGGGCCGGGGTGGCGACGACGTCGAACGCCGTGTCGGCGGCTTCAATGGCCGCTTTCTCGAAGGCCAAGGCATCCGCCTGATCCCCGGCCATCCCCAAGGGCGTCACATTGACCAACAAGGGCGGCCGCTCGCTGCCCAGGTCCGCTTGCCATTCAAACCCGCAGGTCTTCGCCAGCGCCCTGCCCGCCCGTTCATTGCGCGCCACGATCAGGCCATCGGTAAAACCGGCATCCCGCATCGCGCAGGCTACGGCTTTCGCCATGCCACCGCTGCCTCGCAAAGCAAACCGGGTACGTGGCACGGCATGGGTATCCACCAACTGAGCGACGGCAATGTAATCGGTGTTGTACGCCTTCAGATGCCCGTCGGTATTGACGATGGTGTTGATCGACTGAATCGCCGCCGCCGACGGGTCCATCTCATCGATCAACGCAATGCTGGCCTCCTTGAACGGCATCGACACACCACACCCGCGAATGCCCAGGGAGCGCATGCCCGCGATGGCGGCTGGCAAGTCAGTCGGGGAAAAGGCCTTGTAATAAAAGTTGAGGCCCAACAGTTGATACAGATAGTTATGAAACCGCACCCCAAAGTTGCCGGGACGCCCGGCGAGGGACATACATAACAGCGTTTCCTTGCTTGCAGTCACTAACATGAAATCTCCCGAACGGTATGCGTTAACGCCCTGAGAAAGGCGTAGAATTCAGTTGCTTGCGGCATTAACCGCAGCAATTGTCATCAAAGTCACCGAATACCTTACACAAAATTTACGCAGCGGCTTCGCAGATTTCCCGAAAGTCGCTGTCTGATCAGTTATCCCGTGGCAGTGCCTGAGCGTAACGCAGGCTCGCGACAACGGGACTGAACACCGAGGAACAGTCATGATTCGTCACATCCCCAAGGTTGCCTTGTTGTTAGGTGCCCTCGCCCTCGCAGGTCAGGCTGAAGCCCATGGCGGCGGCCCAGGCTGGGGTGGAGCGGCAGTGATCGGCGCAGTCGTCGGCGGCGTGGTGGGTGCGGCCGTGGCTTCCGGCCCTGTCTACGCGGCACCGGCTCCGGTGTATGCAGCGCCAGCGCCGGTGTACTACGCACCGCCGCCACCGCCTGTTTACTATCAACCGGCCTACGTGGTTGAGCGTCCCGTCGTCTACGGCCCACGCTACTACGGTCCGCCACGCTACTACGGCCCACCACCGGGCTACTACCACGGTGGCGGTCGCTGGTAACAGTGACGCACCGACCTGAGACTGTCGGTTATCGATCGGCAGCCTCCCGAATACCAGACCCCGCCCAACCGGCGGGGTTTTCGTTTCTGCTGAGTGTCGACCGTGGCGCTCGACTCTGAAGGGGTCACAGGCTTCGGATGAGAACGGATGCACAATTCCTGTGCCACGGCAGCAAAAAAACTGACCTGTCACACATCAATGACGACTATCGAGCGCGGTGATTTCTGCTGATCGGGATCGCGCCGTAAAGTAGCGCCATAGATTGATGGAGGCACTTATGACCAAGGTTCAGATCATGTCGGTAGTTGGCAGCGCAGTTCCCGCATCGCTTCGCGAACGTGGCTTGCTGGCCTGCTGGTACCTGGTCCAGAACGGCGAACCGGTCAGCGGTCCTCTGCCGTCGTTGCCTGCGGCCCAAGCCCTGTCCCAGCAATTTGAAGCCCCCAAGCTCAACAGCTGAACTGAATTCGTTATTCCCTGAATCGTGCGTTGCTCCGCACTTCCCTTTGGCCCGCATCCCAGATGCGGGCTTTTTTTTGCGTCGGAGACGCCGGAGGCTTGCATCTGCCTGACAGAATCAAACCCGCTCAGCCTGCGTCGCATTCACCTGGCAGCGATGTGCCAATTTCTGCAACCGTTTTTCCAACGCCCCGAGGACAACCCGGTCCGAACGGCCGCTTTCCAGTTCTTCGATCATCTCATTCGCCACTAACCGCAGTTCATGAGCGATTACGACACGGTCGTCGTTCTGGTCCAGCTTGTGCGACTCGAACAGCCGGTGCAGGTAATCCTCAAGCGTGCGCTGCAAGCGGTGCCGATCCGCCGCCCGCAAATGCACCAGGTTCACCGTAATTTTCGCCAGCAGCTCATTGAGCTCGCCACACAGGTACTGCATCCGCCGCGCATAGCCGGTTTCGCGATCCCGCAATTGCTTGCGCTGCAACGCCAAGTCCTGACGTTTCTGAATCGCAGGCACCGCAATCGCCATCATCAGACCGACGATCAGGCCGATGGCCTGAATCCAGCCCGCCCAGTCCGACGGCCGCACGAACAAGCCCGCGACGAGCAAGAGCACCGCAACGATTGCCGCACCGAACACCAGAGACGCGTAATCCTTGCTGATAAACCCTTTGGGCATTGCACAACTCCTAGGTCATTTGAGGGATAAACACCGATGGCGTCGAATGCTAATTCGTGACTGGCCGCAGTGCCATGAATATCGACATGCCCAGCGCAAATACAGGTTTTTTTCGCCCTTAACCTGAACGGATGCCATACAAGCGGTTTTTAATACCAAAACGTCCTATGCCGGCCATCGACATAGTTAGAAACATGCTCCTAAAATGCGCCCATCTTGTTGTCGCTCTTGAAAAAAGTCCGACTGTCCACGCCCTCTCCATTCTTTTTAAGTGAGCTTCGCTCTTGAACATTCGCACAACCCTCATCGGCCTGTTTTTTGCGCTCACAGGCTCGGCACTTTCCACCGGTGCCCTTGCGAACGAACCCGCTGCTTTCAATCGTGACCCGGCCAATCTTCATCTGGCTTCCGGCAGCGCCATGATCACCGATCTGCAAACCGGCCAGGTCCTGTACTCCAGCAATCCCGACGTCATCGTGCCGATTGCTTCGGTGACCAAACTGATGACCGCCATGGTCACCCTCGACGCCAAGTTGCCGATGGACGAGATGGTCAAGGTCGACATCTCCCAGACCGCCGAAATGAAAGGCGTGTTTTCCCGCGTGAAACTGGGCAGCGAACTCAACCGCCGCGACATGCTGCTGATTACCCTGATGTCGTCGGAAAACCGCGCAGCGGCGAGCCTCGCGCACAGCTACCCGGGCGGCTATCCGGCGTTCATCAAAGCCATGAACGCCAAGGCCAAGGCACTGGGCATGAGCCACACCGTGTACATGGAGCCAACGGGCCTGTCGGTGTTCAACGTGTCCACCGCCCGCGACCTGACCAAACTGGCCCTGGCGGCGCGCAACTACCCATTACTGCGTGAGCTGAGCACCACCCAAGAGAAAACCGTGAGCTTCCGCAAACCCAACTACACCTTGGGTTTCAGCAACACGGACCACTTGGTGCGCAAGTCCAACTGGGACATCAAGCTGACCAAAACCGGCTTCACCAACCAGGCCGGGCATTGTCTGGTGCTGCTGACCAGCATGGCCAACCGTCAAGTTTCGGTGGTGATTCTGGACGCCTTCGGCAAGTTCACTCACTTCGCGGACGCCAGCCGTATGCGCCTGTGGATGGAGACCGGTAAGAGCGGTCCGGCGCCGGAAGTCGCGTTGCAGTACAAGAAGGAAAAGAATCTGGTCATGAAGCAGAAAGGCCTGCAAGCCTCGGATTGATTCGACGCTTCGCTTCATCGGATTTGCCCTCGTTGGCGCCCGTCAAGGCGCCATCTTCCCCGCCCCCGGACAGCGCTAAGCCGCGGAACTGACAACAGTTTCATCAATCCTGCCGCGCATAATGGCCGCGACCCGCTACGCTTGAGGTGTATCGGCTTGTTTCGGATACCGCTCGGGGGAGTAGCACCATGGTCGTCAAGTGGATAGTGGCTGCGTTGCATCTGTTGGCGTTTGGTTTCGCGCTGGCGGCGGTTCTGGCAAGGGGGCGGGCACTGCGCAGATTGCGCACGGACGATCCCCGTTCCTTTCGCGACGTGTTCGTGGTCGACAACATCTGGGCGGTGTCAGCGGGGATTCTACTGATCACCGGCGCCTTTCGTGCGTTCGGCGGGCTGGAGAAAGGCTCGTTCTACTACCTGCACCAACCGTTGTTTCACCTGAAGATCACGGCCTTCGTGGCGATTCTGGCGCTGGAAGTCGTGCCGATGTTCGCCCTGATCAAATGGCGCATCGCGTTCAAAAAACAGCAACCCATCGACACCTCCCGCTCACGACGTTTCGCCCGCATCAGCCACATGGAAGCGGCGTTGATGGTGATTATCGTGATTGCCGCGACGGGGATGGCACGCGGGATTCTTCTAAGTTAAAAGCGCCGCGGGCGGGCTTCTGGCCGAAGGCCGTGGGAGTTGGCTTGCCTACGATCGGCTGCGCAGCAGCCGTATATCCCGCGTACGCGGTTTGTCTGACGAAACCGAGGTGCCCGGTTTTGCTACTGCTGCGCAGTAGATCGTAGGCAAGCCAACTCCCACGGCCTGCGGCCAGAAGCGGATCGAGGTATAGCCATCATCTCGGGCCAGAATCAAAAAAACGTGGCACCGGATCGAACGCCGCAAGCGCCACCAAACTCAATTCACCCAAAACACCATCAACATCACGTTCGCCAGCGAGATCAGGCCGAACAGCCCCCACGCCAGCACCTTGGTCACGGTGTTATTGGCAAACGGTCCCATGAGCTGTTTGTCGCTGGTGAAGCGGATCAGCGGCCACAAGGCGAACGGCAGTTGCAGGCTGAGGACGACCTGGCTCAGCACCAGCATCTTGCCCACCGCCCCGTCGCCGAACCAGATCACACCGGCCAGTGCCGGAATCAGCGCTAGCGCCCGCGTGATCAGGCGGCGTTGCCAGCACGGGATCTTGGCGTTGAGGAAACCTTCCAGCACCACCTGACCGGCGATGGTCCCGGTGAACGTCGAGCTTTGCCCCGCCGCCAGCAGCGCAATCCCGAACAGCACGCTGGCCAAGGCGCCGCCCACCAGCGGATCGAGCAGGTGGTAGGCGTCCTGAATTTCCACCACGTCGGAATGGCCGTTGCCATGAAAGGCCGCCGCCGCAAGGATCAGGATCGCCGCGTTGATCACCAGCGCCAGGCTCAGGGAGGCGATGGTGTCGACACGCGCATAACGAATCGCACTGGCCTTGCTCTCGACAGAGCTGCCATTGACCCGGGTCTGCACCACTGACGAATGCAAATAGAGGTTATGGGGCATCACGGTCGCACCCAGAATGCCGATGGCGATGTACAGCGGTTCTTGCTGACTCAACACGTTCCACGACGGTTTCAACCCGGCAACCACATCCGGCCAGAACGGTTTGATCAGCACCAATTCAATAAAGAAGCAGGTCGCGATGGTTGCGATCAGGCCCAGAATGATCGCTTCCAGACGACGAAAATTGGCGCCCTGCAGGGCGAGCACGATCACGGTGTCGAACGCCGTCAACGCCACGCCGGTGGTGATCGACACACCCAGCAGCAGGTGAAAGGCCAGCGCCGCGCCGAGCACTTCCGCCAGGTCCGTCGCGAGGATCGACAGCTCGGCCAGAATCCACTGCCCCATGCCCACACGACGGCTGTAGCGTTCAGCCGACAACTGCGCCAGGTCTCGGCCGGTGGCGATCCCCAGACGCGAACACAAGTTCTGCAACACCATCCCGGACAGGCTCGCCAGCACCACCACGAACAGCAGCGCGTAACCAAAACGCGACCCCGCTTCGATGGCCGTCGCCCAGTTGCCGGGGTCCATGTAGCCAATGGAGATCAGCAGGCCTGGCCCGACGAACAGCATCAACTTGCGCAGGAACGAAGCATTGGCCGGAATCGCGACGGTGTCGGTCACGGCAGAGGGGCAAAACGGCGCGGTGGCGGTGGTGGGGAGTTTGTATTTCACGGGAGTCCGGCGGGTGATTGCGATCAGCCATGAAGCTTAAACGCCGGGAAATATTTTGTCTTGAATCTCTGCAAAAGCTCTAACATGCGTCGTCCCACGGAACTGGAAAACAATAATGTCTTCACTTTCGCCCTCCTCCGACCCTGCCCAAACCCCAACGGATGGCATCGATCCCGTTCGCGCCGCCCGGATTTCTGCGCGCATCGATCGCCTCCCTGCCGTTTCAACGATCTGGAAACTGGTGGCGTTGCTGTCCATCGGCGGCTTCTTCGAACTCTACGACCTGTTCCAGACCGCCTACATCAGCCCCGGCCTGATTCGCGACGGCCTCTTCGCCACGGGCGCACAGGGCGTGTTTGGCTTTTCCGACCAGGCCGCATTCGCCTCGGCGACCTTTCTCGGCCTGTTTCTCGGCGCCAGCCTGCTGAGCCCGATTGCCGATCGCTTTGGCCGCCGTGCGATCTTCACCTTCGCGCTGATCTGGTACACCGTCGCCACGGTGCTGATGGGCATCCAGACCTCAGCGCTGGGCATCATCGGCATGCGTTTTCTGGTGGGCATCGGCCTGGGCATCGAGCTGGTGACCATCGACGCCTACCTCTCGGAGCTGGTGCCCAAGCGCATGCGCAGTTCGGCGTTCGCCTTTGCATTCTTTGTGCAGTTTCTGTCGGTGCCGTCGGTGGCGTTGATGTCTTGGTGGCTGGTGCCACAGGACCCGTTGGGCATTGCGGGCTGGCGTTGGGTGGTGATTGCCAGTGCGGTGTTCGCGCTGTTCATCTGGTGGTTGCGTTCACGGTTGCCGGAGTCGCCACGCTGGCTGGCGCAGCACGGACGGTTTGCCGAGGCCGAGAAGATCATGGACGACCTCGAAGCACGCTGCGTGAAGGACCATGGCCAGGCGCTGGACGCTCCGGAAACCCACAACGTGGCCGTCGAAGGCAAAGGCCGTTTCGCTGACATCTGGCAGCCGCCCTATCGCCGTCGCGCGCTGATGCTCATTGTGTTTCATGTGTTCCAGGCCATCGCCTTTTTCGGCTTCGGCAACTGGCTGCCGGCCTTGCTCTCGGGTCAAGGCGTCAGCGTCACCCACAGCCTGGCATACGCCTTCATCATCACCCTCGCCTACCCGCTGGGGCCGCTGCTGTTCGTGAAGTTCGCCAACCGTTTCGAGAACAAATGGCAGATCGTCGGCTCGGCGCTGGGGGCCATGATCTTCGGCACGCTGTTCGCGCAACAGAGTACGGCGGTGGGGCTGATCGTCTGCGGGGTGATGATCACGTTCTGTAACGCGTGGCTGAGCTTCGCCTATCACTCGTACCAGAGCGAACTGTTCCCCACCAACATCCGCGCCCGCGCCGTGGGGTTTTGCTATTCGTTCAGTCGGTTGTCGACGGTGTTCAGCAGCCTGTTGATCGGCCTGTTCCTCGACCATTTCGGCACGCCGGGGGTGTTGACCTTCATCGTCGTCAGCATGCTGATCGTGATCATCACCATCGGCGCGTTCGGGCCGAAGACGCGGAACCTGGCGCTGGAGGATATTGCGCATCGGTGAGGGGCGCAGGGCAAGGGCTTTTGATTCTGGCCGGAGGCCGTGGGAGTCCGGCCAGAATCAAAAGCGGAGCCTGGCGCTCACCTGATCCCCAACCGCTTCGCCAACCGACTGAGGTTGGCGCGGTCCAGGTTCAGCTCTCGTGCCACCTCGGCCCATTTGCCGTTGTGCCGACTCAACGCCTCGTTGATCAGCAGCGTCTGAAACCCGTCGACCGCCTCTTTCAGCCCCTCGCCGGGTTTGACCACCGGGTGCACGTCCGCGAGCAGCGATGGCGTACCGAGGCCGACGGGCGATTCATCCTCCAGCCCCAGCGCGGGCGCCTCGATGGTCAGAATGCGCGGCCTTTCGCTGTGGGCCGACAGGGCTTTCAGCACAGCGCGGCTGATCAGGTGCTCCAGTTCGCGCACGTTGCCCGGCCATGAATAACCCAGCAACACCCCTTGCGCCTCGGGACTCATCCGTAGGCTGCGCAAGCCCATCCGTGCGCGGTTCTCTTCCAGAAAATACCCGGCGAGCAGCAACACATCCCGGCCTCGCTCACGCAAGGGCGGCACCACCAACGGGTACACGCTCAGACGGTGATAGAGGTCAGCCCGGAAACGCCCGGCGCGCACCTCCTCCGCGAGATCACGATTAGTGGCGGCGATGATGCGCACGTCCACGCGATGCTCCTGATCGGACCCCACCCGCTGCAATTGCCCGCTCTGCAACACCCGCAGCAACTTGGATTGCACCGGCAGCGGCAACTCCCCTACTTCGTCGAGGAAGATCGAGCCCCCGTCGGCCAGTTCGAACTTGCCGCTGCGCCCACTGACGGCCCCCGAAAACGCGCCTTTGACGTGACCAAACAGTTCGCTTTCCACCAGTAATTCAGGGAGCGCGGCGCAATTGAGGCTGATCAGCGGCTTCTGGGCACGAGGCGATTGCAGGTGAATGGCTTCGGCCACCAGCTCCTTGCCGACCCCGGTTTCACCAGTGATCAACACCGTCAGCGGGCTGTTGCCCACCAGCTGGATTTCCTGCTGCAAGCGGCGATGCACCGCGCTTTGCCCAATCAACTCTCGGGGCCCGCGCCCTCCCGCAGCGCGCTTGTAGACTTCAGCCAGTTGCCGCTGATCTTCGACGCTGCGGGCCAGCAGGCTCATACGTTCGCTGGCCATGACCGTGGCTGCCGCCAGACTGGCAAACGCTTGCAGATCCCGCAGATCGGCGCTGCCGAAACGCGCCGGGTCCAGCGAGTCCAGCGTGATGACGCCCCATAACGTGTCCTGCACGTACAGCGGACAGCCGAGGCAATCGTGCACTTCAAGGTCGCCGTGTACCCCGTCTACCAGACCGTCGTAGGGGTCCGGCAAGTCACAGTCGGTGGAAAAGCGCGTGGGCTCGCGGTTTTGTACGATGATGTCCAGCCGCGGGTGCTCGCCCAGTCGAAAGCGCCTCCCCAAAGTGTCAGGGCTCAATCCCTCGACCGACAACGGCACCAGCACGTCCTCCTCAAGCCGGAGCAACGCGACGGCATCACAGGGCAGCAACTGCCGCAGCGAGCGTAACAGCCGCCGATAACGTTCCTGGTCTGGCAAATCACGGGACAAGTCGGCCACAAGGGGCACGAGGGCCAGCAGCAAGGGGTGGGTCATAGAACTCCAGAACACGGTTAAGCGCCGAAAAAACGTTGTCATTATGACACCGGCCCGAAGCGCCGCCAGGGCCAATCCGCACGATTTCACCCACGCAACGGCATAG
The DNA here is from genome assembly GCF_057128705.1 of Pseudomonas salicis. Classification (NCBI taxonomy): domain Bacteria; kingdom Pseudomonadati; phylum Pseudomonadota; class Gammaproteobacteria; order Pseudomonadales; family Pseudomonadaceae; genus Pseudomonas; species Pseudomonas salicis. The sequence goes on along the minus strand of NZ_JBSKHU010000009.1, from coordinate 86,847 downwards.
ACATACGCCATTAGTTGGTCGCCAATTAATCGCCTCGCGCTGTTTCACCCTTGAGACATTTGCACTTCATAGTGCCGGTATAACGCGTTATTTAATTCTGACGTCAGACACTCGTCGCACCGCGCAAGACCCTTTAATTTAAATGAAGTTTCGAAAAAACATTTTTGTTTATAGTCGGACTGATCCCCAAAGGAGCACCCGAACATGGCAAGAATTCAGGGAAGAGTTCAGGAAACGTTTCCCCCGCTAGTGGTTGATCTGGACGGCACATTGTTACGTTCCGATCTGCTGATGGAAACAGCCATGGCCTTTGTCAGAGGCACGCCACTCAAGGCGTTCAGCCTTCTCAGGTGGCTACTCAAAGGCAAGGCGGCGCTCAAGGAAGGCTTGGCGCTGGGGACGGAAATCGATGTATCCGTATTACCGTACGATCCCCAGATCATTGAAATGATCCAGGCTGAAAGAGCCACGGGACGGATGATCGTATTGGCCACGGCGAGCCATGTCAGTCTGGCGGAGAAGATTGCCGAACACCTTCAACTGTTTGACCTGGTATTAGCGTCCAATGCCAATCGCAACTTGTCCGGCAATAACAAACGTGACCTATTAGTTGCGCACTACGGTGAAGGCGGCTTCGATTACATCGGCAACTCGAAAGATGATTTGCCGATCTGGAAAGTCTCCCGCCAGGCCTACGTGGTCAACCCGGATTCAGGGGTTGAGTCCCGCGTAGAGGCCATGACCCAAGTCGAACCGACGATCCGCACCCACACCGCCAGCCTGCGGGATTGGCGCAAGGCGCTGCGCATGCACCAGTGGCTGAAAAACGCCCTGATTTTTGTGCCACTGCTGGCGTCCCACCGCCTGGCGCAATTCGACCTGATGCGCGACGGCATATTCGCCTTCTTCTGCTTCGGCCTGTGCGCCTCCAGCGTCTACATCCTCAACGACCTGCTGGACCTGTGCGACGACCGCCACCACAAGAGCAAATGCAACCGCCCGTTTGCCAGTGGACGGCTGTCGATCAAGGCCGGGTTGATACTGGTGCCCACCCTGCTGCTCACCGCCTTCGGCGCCGCGTTGCTGTTGTTACCTTGGCAGTTCTCGGCGGTCATGGCCGCGTATTACGGCCTCACGCTGGCCTACTCGCTCAAGCTGAAACGGCTGATGGCCTGGGACGTGATCGCGCTGGCGATGCTCTACACCGCGCGCATCATTGCCGGGGTCGCCGCGTTCAACCTCACGCTGACCTTCTGGATTCTCGCGTTCTCGATGTTCATCTTCTTGAGTCTGGCGATGGTCAAGCGCTACGCCGAGTTGCGCGACGCTCGCGCTCGGGAAGTGAACACCTTCGCCCGAGGGCGCGGCTATTACCCCGGTGACCTGGACATGATCGCCTCCCTCGGTGCGTCGTCCGGGTATCTGGCGGTGATGGTCCTGGCGCTGTACATCCAGGACGCCAAGACCACCGCGCTGTACGTCACGCCCCACGTGATCTGGCTGGCGTGCCCGCTGCTGCTGTTCTGGGTCACCCGCGTGTGGATGCTGACCCATCGCGGGCAGATGAACGAAGACCCGGTGGTGTTCGCCATCCGCGACCGCACCAGCCAGCTGATCGGCGCGATTTTCCTGTTGATGTTCTGGATCGCCGCATGAGCACACCCCTGTATTCCTGGGGCCGTTTCCCCCAGAGTCCGCAACGGGGTCACAGCTGTGTCTGGCTCGACGACCTGCCCGCGCACCTCGACCGGGTGATCGATGATCACCGCAGCAGCCTGCCTTATGGCAATGGACGAAGCTACGGCGACAGTTGCCTCGCGACCAGCGATCAGGTGCTGCACATGCGCTCGCTGGACCGGCTGATCGAGGCCGACTGGGACACCGGCGTGCTCAAGGTCGAAACGGGCATCACCCTCGCCGAAGTCCTGAGCGTCGCGATTCCCCATGGCTGGTTTCTCCCGGTCACCCCCGGCACCCAATTCGCCACCGTCGGCGGCGCCATCGCCAATGACGTGCACGGCAAGAACCACCACGTGCGCGGCACCTTTGGCCGTCATGTGCGCAGCTTTGGTCTGCTGCGCCACGGTCAGCCCGAGATGGTCTGTTCTCCCAGCGTCAACGCGTCGCTGTTCGCGGCGAGTATTGGCGGTTTGGGGCTGACCGGGATCATTCATTGGGCGCAAATCCAATTGATGCCGATCCGCGCCAGTCAGATCGACACCACCACCGTGCGCTTCGCCAACCTCGCCGAATTCTTCGCGCTCTCGGATGAACTGGACGACAAGCACGAGTACAGCGTCGCCTGGGTCGACTGCCTGGCCAAAGGCGCCGACACCGGGCGCGGGGTGTTCATCGTCGGCGATCACGCGCAGTACGGCTCGCTGGCTACCGAGTCTCGCGCCAAATTGAGCATCCCGGTCACGCCACCGGTGTCGCTGATCAACAAGCTGTCCCTGAGCGCCTTCAACAACCTGTACTGGCGCGTGCACCCGAGTCGGCGCACGCCGGGCCGCAGTGCCTACGAGCCATTTTTCTACCCACTGGATCGCATCCTGCACTGGAACCGCATCTACGGTCGCCGGGGGTTTCAGCAGTATCAATGCGCGATTCCCACCGCCAACGCCGAAGCGGCAATGGGCGAGCTGTTGCGGGCCATTGCCGATGCGGGGCAAGGCTCGTTTCTCGCGGTGCTCAAGCGCTGCGGCGACGTGCGCTCGCCAGGCTTGCTGTCATTTCCGATGCCGGGGACCTCGCTGGCACTGGACTTCCCCCAGAGCGAACACCTGGAGGACGTTGTATTCCCGCGCCTGGACGACATCGTTCGGGCTGCGGGAGGCCGCTTGTATCCGGCCAAGGATGCCCATATGAGCGGCGCGGACTTTCGTCGGGCGTACCCCGCCTGGGAGCGACTGGAAGCGCTGCGCGATCCCTCTCTGATGTCCCGTTTCTGGAGCCGCGTGCTGCTATGAACACACCCCACCTGAAAAAAGTGCTGATCATTGGCGCGACATCGGCCATCGCCACTGCCTGCGCCCGTTTGTGGGCGACCGAGGGCAGTGATTTCTTTCTCGTCGCGCGCAACGTCGACAAACTTCAACAGACCGCCGCGGATCTCAAGGCCCGGGGCGCGAAGAACGTCACGCTGCACGAAATGGACGCCAACGACATCGACGCCCACCCGCTGATGATGGGTCGCTGCCTGACCGCACTGGGCCAGATCGACATCGCGCTGATCGCCCACGGCACCCTCCCCGACCAGAAAGCCTGCGAACGCGACGTGCATCTAGCCCTGCGTGAATTCGCCAACAATTGCACGTCGGTGATTGCCTTGTTGACGGTGCTGGCAACGCAATTCGAGACCCAGCGCTGCGGCAGTCTGGCGATCATTTCGTCGGTGGCGGCGGATCGCGGGCGGCCTTCGAATTACCTGTACGGCAGCGCCAAAGCGGCGGTTTCGACCTATTGCGAAGGGCTGCAGGCGCGGCTGTTCAAGCTGGGCGTGCACGTCACCACGATCAAGCCGGGCTTCGTCGATACCCCGATGACCCAAGGCCTGTCGCTGCCTGCCGCGTTGTTGGCGCAACCGGCGCAGGTTGCGCAACGGATCGTCAAAGGCATCGCCAACAAGGTGCCGACCCTGTACGCGCCGGGGTTCTGGGCCTTCATCATGCTGATCATCCGCTCGATCCCGCAGCCCGTGTTCAAGAGGCTGAACCTGTGAGCGGCGCGACCTCCCCCGAGGCCGTGCACCTGTCCGGCTGGCGTTACCGCGCGGTGATGCTGTCGGTGGTCGGTTCGGCGCTGGGCTATCTGGCGTTCTCGCTGTGGGGCGGCTGGCATGCCGTGGGCGCGGCCGTGAGCGAGGTCGGGCTGGTAGGCATCGTCATTGCGCTGCTCATGTCGTCGGTCAATTACGGCCTGCGGTTTGCGCGCTGGCAGGCCTACCTCAAGGTGCTCGGCCACCCCATGCCGTGGCGCCCGAGCCTGAACATTTACCTGGCCGGGTTCGCCCTGACCACCACGCCGGGCAAAGCCGGAGAAGCGTTGCGCGGCGTGCTGCTGAAACGCTGGGGCGTGCCCTATCCGCAGAGTTTTGCGGCGTTCTTCAGCGAGCGGCTGTCGGATCTGTTCGCCGTGGTGCTGCTGACCCTCTTCGGCCTGTCGCTGTACCCCGAGGCGATGCCGATGATCGTGGTCGGCGTCAGCCTGGTGCTGGTGGGTCTGTTGGTGCTGTCGCAGCGGCGCTTGCTGGAACGCCTGACCCTGTTGGTGCCCACCGAAGGCGGCAAAGTGATCGGTCTGTTACGGCATCTGCTGCAAGTGCTGGTGCATGCCCAGCAATGTCACCGCCTGCGCTTGATGCTGGGCCTCACCGCCTTGAGCGTCGTGGCCTGGAGTGCGGAAGCGCTGGCTTTCGACTGGATTCTGCACTGGATGGGCGCGGACATTCCGCTGACCTTCGCGGTGTTCGTCTACGCCTTGGCGATGCTCGCGGGGGCCGTGAGCTTCATGCCGGGCGGCCTGGGTGGCGCGGAAGCGGTGATGGTCGGGCTGCTGGTGTGGAAAGGCATGAACAGCGCCGACGCCGTGGCCGCCACAGTGCTGATTCGCCTGGCGACCTTGTGGTTCGCCGTGGCCATCGGCGCAGTCATGTTGTTCAAGCTCAAGGGTGAAGCGGCGCCTCGGCGCGAAGCGGTTCAGTAAGGTTCACGCGCACCGCCGTTCGGCTGCGCGTCATGGAAAAACAGGGACAGGAGTGCAACTCATGGTGGCAGCCGTACGCAATCGATCAATGCTGATTTCCGCGCTGTTGATGATCGGGGCGATTTTCGCCAGCTTTCTCGCGTCAAGCGGGCCCATTCAGTGGATGGACAACGGCATGTTCCTCGCCGACGCGTCCCAAGGCCATTTCTTCAGTCAGACCCTCGGCCCGCTGGACCACCCGCTTTATCTGTTCGTAAGCACCGCGCTGTTTGCAGGCTTCGGGCCGCTGGTGTTGAGCTTCATGAATTCGCTGTTGCTGATCCCGCTGGGCTGGGCCATCTACCGTCTCGCCAAAGGCGTCGGCGCGACGACCCAGCAGGCGCTGGTCGCCGTGGCCGCCGCCGTGCTGTGTCACTGCGTGTTCTGGGTCTCGACCAAGGCCGAGGTCTACATCCTGCACACGGTGCTGGTGATCTTCGCCTACATGATCCAGTTCAGAGACAAACCGCGTCTGGGCGTGATGCCCGCGCTGTTCCTGATCGGCGTCTTGACCGGCCTCGCCGCTGCGATTCACCAACTGACCTTCATCGTGCTGTTCCCGCTCTACGTACAGATGCTTTGGCAGCACAAGGCGCGTGTTCTCGTCACTCTGCCCGGCTTCGTGGTGGGTTTCGGGGTGGCGATTCCCGGCGTCATCAACGAAATGCACAACGGGCTCAGCCTCTACGACATCGGTCATCGCTACCTGATCGGCATCCCCGACCGCACCACGGAGCAAAGCTGGCAAGGCTCGCTGTTCCGCTTCGACGACATGTGGCACGAGAAAAACTCGGTGGTGCTGCTGATGCTGTCGCTGATCGGCCCGCAACTCGTCGGCCTGCTGCTGTTCCCCAAGCGTCCGGCGCTGCGGGTGTTGTGGGCGGCGGCAATGATGAACTTCATCTTCGCGGTCTCTTATAACGTCACCGACCGCTTCACGTTCTTCCTGCCAGGGGCCGTGCTGCTGAGCATCATCGGCGTGATTCAGCTGTACGCCCTGCTGCCGCGCAACGCTGCGGGCCTTGCCACCGCCTCGCCCCTCGCCGCGCCTGTCGTCATCCTCGCGGTGTTCGCCGTTTACGCCAGTGGCGCCATTCAGTTGCCCGTGCACAAGGAAACCCTGCCGTTCCGCGACGACATTCACTACTTCATGGTGCCGTACCTGACCGACCGCTCTGCCGAAGCGTTCGTGCGCAGCTACGAAAAATCCGCCCCCGAAGGCGCCCTCATCATCGCCGACTGGACGCCCAACGGCGCGCTGCGCTCGGCCCAGGCCAGCGGCTTGCTTAAGGGGCGGACGTTTGAGTTGTGTGAGGAAGTCGCGAATATCGACGCGTATTTGAAAGGGCCGGGGGCGTATCTGGCACGGACCAGTTACTGCGGGATGATTGCGGATCGGTTTACATTGGAGACATTACCGGTGGGGTATGAGTTGCGGGTGAAGTAGCGGTCAACCATGTCTGCAGACGGGAACGTTCATTCCATCCGGTGGCCCACGTGAACTTCGTCACGACCGACGAATTCCCCCTCATGCTGGTAATCTCAGCGAGTGATCAGGTAATGACATGGCCCTGCCATGTTCGCCGCCATTCATATCGGGAAATACCCGCCCCAATCGCGAGGAGTCGGCCAGAGCCATTGGGGGTCACCATCACGATCACACCTGCATGTTCAGATTATCGACACGAATCGAATGCCACACCATTTGCCCGCCGCCACTGGATCGGGTATTGAATCTCAAAGAGGCGATTTGCACTGAATTTTCAACGCCTAGTGTGATCCGCTCGAACCCGGCTTTAGGAAATATATGAATATAGGCTGGACCCGAAATGACGCCCCCATGAACATCAAGAGCCTGCACCGACGCCGATGCATTACCGCTCCAACCCGTTACAGATGCACTATCGAAAGACACCACCGAATAAAGCTTATTGAAACTCATTGTGAGTACGGTGTCGTAATTGGCGCCCTCCGGATTGCCACTGTACGTAGAGTTTATATCCAGCCACTTGCCGGTTCCTGGTCCGTTGGAATTATCGACAACACCGGACGGTTTGCCCCCCGCAGCTCCTAGCTGGCCTGTGTACTGCGTCCTGCATTGGTAATATGGACGATCAAAGTTTGGAAAAACACCGGGCTGTGCATCTTCAAAATCATCGACATCCGGATTTGCTTTCACATTGACCACCCATTCTTTGCTTTCTATCCCCTTATAACGCGCTGTCAGGCGATAGACTCCCGGAGTCAGTGTCGCTGCGGAATAAACAAATTTCTGCGCCGTCACCGGGGCCCACCCCAGATGAGCGCCCATATTCAGAATTTCTACACGATCATCATCCGCTGTGAATGCACCCATGGTTATCTCTCCCGCCAGTAGATAAAGTTGGTGTCGCCGACGCAGCAGCCGTTCAAGTCATTTTGATCCGCAGCCACGTAAAGGCACCGATCGATCAATCGATCAATGTGGAGTAATACTTCAATAATTTATTGCCCATTGGTATCAAACCAAACCTTTAAACTCATCCTCCTTGACGCTGACACCCTTGAATGACTGCTCATTACCGAGCATTCCAGTCATCCAAACATCCCATACGTTCTTGGGCAACTGAAGTTCCCATGGTAACCTCCTTGCTAAGGAAAACTATAATGGAAAATGAATATAATATGGAGGTTCTTCAACTGAATTGTTATTAGGATAAAAAAAAGCTGAGCGCGCAAACGATATTCTTCCATATTAACAATGAGTTACCAAATCTTAAAACGAATTAGCGATTACCGTCACTTCAATTTAATCTAAGCGCATGTTACATGCGCGTGAATTGTTCACATGACAGATCACCGACCTTCGTCGTATTCAAGCAATCTGCGCAACGCTGTGGGATATTGCCCGCCTTGAGGCTGCCACCGTCCTAATGTAGGCCCGAATCATTCACGAGGAGGCAGTACGGCCGATAAAGATTTATCGGCTGCACCATTTTTCGCGAATAAAATCGATCCCCAGATTGGGATCCGGCATAGGCGCCGATTAGCGCTGAGCATAGAGTCTCAAGCGCTTTAGTCAGCATCCATAAGGGTCATCGGCAACGTGCGCGAAGCCAGTTTGTACAGCATTCGCAAGCTCTTATCGGAACGCTGCGAGAGACGCGTCAGGCGCATGATCCAGGCGACTTGGGCAACTGACCTTCACAGGTGCCTCGGGAAGCCTGTACATTGCGCAACGTCAGCAACGCCAAGCCGATAGTGCACGCCAGAAACCGCCGTATCCCGGTATGCCGCGCCGGGATCAGCAAGGTGAATTCCGATGCCTGCAAGAGGTGCGCGTTGGCCGTACCGACCGGCTGCGCAATGACCCTGGCATGGCCGAGGTGACGAGGGCCTGCCTGCATCTGCCCAGGCTCGACATGATGCGCACCCAGCAGATCGCGTGGCAGCTAGCACACGCCTCGCTCGGCGTCGGCGCGCTGATCCTTGAGAATGTTAGTCAACTGCAAGCCCGCGCTAAATGAACGCGCCAGATGCCGCAAAGTCAGGCGTTGAGGCGCAAGCACTGGCTCAAAGTCGATGAAAAATTCAGTCAGGGTCTCCCCCACGCATCCCGCAACGCAGTAGCAGTAGCGATCCAGCTCCTGCCAATCAGCCAGCCCCGACAGGCAAACCTTGCTCTGGAACTCGGCCATGCGGCGGGTGATGACACTCAGGCAGGCCAGCGTGGCGTTTCGCCGTGCCGCATTGAGGGTGGCTGTGACAGCCAGCACCTGCGGCATGTGCCGGATCAGATCGCGCTCGGCGGCGAGGGTATGTTGCGTCAAATGACGAACCTGTTCATCACTCAATCTCCCGGCGGCCGCCTTGCCCATCACGACGTCGAGAAACGCGCTGTGGTACAGCTGTTTTTGCTTAGGTGCAAAGCCCGGCTCGTCCTCGATGGTGTGTGCCATTCGGCACAGTAGATAGGCATTGGCCACTGCGGTCTGCAACTCGGCTGGCAGCTGCGGGATGGTCAGGGCGGAGGTGCGGGAAACCTGGGGCAGGAGGTGGTGCTGGTACTCGATGGGGGGTGGTTCCGGCGTGCAGATCAGTGCGATCCGCCAGAATCAAAGCGTCATCCATTGTGCCATCCTGATCGCCACGCCCGAGGTCCTGACTCAATCTGGCATCACGCGCCAGCGTCAGACGGGAACATACCTGCATTGCCTCAAGAAAGCACCTCAGGGTAGCTGGGACGGCTCTTTTTTACGCTCCGGCCAGCCCTGCTCATACGCGAAAGCGCATCTTCATATCTTCTCTAGGGCCCCTTCCTTATGCATCGCCAGATGCCCGGTCTTGTCGCTCTTCACCTCATATTGCGGCTCATCTTCCGACGCAGGCCGATGTTTGCCCATGAACTCAACATCCTTGGTGTGCACCTTGGTGACCACCCCCACCACATGCCCCACGTCTGAGTTCCAGCGCACGTGATCGCCTTTTTTAAATTTATGGGTCATAGGGTTGCTCCTTATTAACGCTCAGGGCTGCCAGAGGGTCTGGCTGCCTTCGAGTTTGCGGTCGAGGAAGGTGGCGGCGCTGATCAGTGCCAAGTGGCTCAGGGCCTGCGGGGTGTTGCCGAGGTGATGGCCATGGGTGTCGAACTCTTCGGCGTAGAGGCCCAAAGGATTGGCGTAGCGCAGCAACTGTTCGAACTCCAAATGCGCCTGTTCCACGCGTCCTGCCCGCGCGAGGCATTCGACGTACCAGAAGGAGCAGGCGACGAACGCGCCTTCTTCGCCGTCGAGGCCGTCGCCGTAGTCATCGTCGTTGCGGTAGCGGTAGACCATGCCGTCGCGCACCAGGGTGCGTTCGATGGCATCAAGGGTCGATAGCCATTTCGGATCGCTGGCGCCGACGAACCGCACCAGCGGCATGAGCAGCATTGAGGCGTCGAGGTTTTTGCTGCCTTTGTGCTGGACGAAATGGCCGAGGTCGTGGTCCCAGAAGTTTTCCCAGATGTCGTCATGGATCGCTTGGCGTTCTTTGGTCCAGCGCTCGAACGGCGCGGGCAGCGAACGCTTGAACGACAGACGCAGCGCGCGATCCAGCGCCACCCAGCACATCAGTCGCGAGTGCAGGAAGTGCTGATCGTCGCCGCGCATTTCCCAGATGCCAACGTCCTTGCTGCGCCAGTTTTCGCAGAGTTCGTTGACCAGTCGGGTCGTGTGCTTCCAGCCTTCGTGGGAGATGGCCTCGCCGTATTTGTTGGCCAGATAGACCGCGTCCAGTAGTTCGCCATAAATGTCGAGTTGCGTCTGTTTATAGGCTTCGTTGCCGATGCGCACCGGGGTTGCGCCGCCGTAGCCGGACAGGTGCGTCAGGTTTTCTTCGGGCAATTCTTCTTGGCCCGCGAGGGAATACAGGATGCCGAGCTTGGTCGAGTCGTCGCAGCAGTCGCCCATGCGCTCGCGGACCCAGTGCATGAACGCGTTGGCTTCGTCGGTGTAGCCCAGGCGCATGAAGGCGTAGACGGTAAACGACGCATCACGAATCCAGGTGTAGCGGTAATCCCAGTTGCGCTCGCCGCCCTCTTCTTCCGGCAGCCCGAACGTGGCCGCCGCGACGATGCCGCCATGCTTGCGCGAGGTCAGGAGCTTGAGGGCCAGCGCGGAGCGGTTGACGGTCTCGCGCCAACGACCCCGGTAATTGGAGTGGCGGCTCCAGTGCTGCCAGTAATCGACGGTGCTTTTGAGGTCGCAATCGCATTGCGTGGCGCGGACGTTTTCATCGTCGGCGCCGCCGAGCATGAACTCGACGATATCGCCCTGCTTCATCTCGAATTCGGCAATGGCGGCGTGTCCGTCCAGCGACAGGTCCACCGTGGCACAGAGGCGTATGGCCGGTTGGCCCTGGGCTTCGAAGCGCACGTCCTTGCCCTCCATCTGCGCGGTGGTTTCGGCGCGGCTGTAATCGTGGCGGACGCGGCACAGCATCCGCACTTTCGTCGTGCCATGGCGCACGTGAATGCGCCGCACCAGCCGTGGCAGGTCCTCGACTTCGTCGGCGATGGGCATCAGATCGGTGACTTCGACCACGGCATCCTTGGCGATCCAGCGGGTCATCAGCACGTTGGTTTCAGGCAGGTACAACTGCTGACGGCGTGCGTCGGGAAGGAGGGGCGACAGCTGGAAGATCCCGGCGTCCGGGGTGTCGAGCAGCGCCGTGAAGATGCTCGGGCTGTCAAAATCCGGCCAGCAGCAGAAGTCGATGCTGCCGGTATCGGCCACCAATGCGGCGCTGCGCATGTCGCCGATGATGCCGTGGTTCTCGATGGCATTCTGCGGCTCGTCGCGCGGGTCGTGTTGCGTGCGGGAAGGCTCAACCATTGTTGCGAAACTCCGGATACAGGCTCATGCCGCCGTCGATGAACAGCGTGGTGCCGTGCACGTAATCAGAGGCGTCGGAGGCGAGCCAGACCACGGCGTTGGCGACGTCTTCGGCTTCGCCCACGCGGCCGTAGGGGATCAGTTTCAGCAGTGCTTTCTCAGCATCGCCGGTGGTGGCCTTGGTGTTGATCGCCGTGCGAATCGCCCCCGGCGCGATGCTGTTGACGCGGATGCGCTGCTCGCCGACTTCCTGAGCGATGCTGCGCATCAGCAAGTCCACCCCACCTTTGGAAGCCGCGTAGTTGACATGCCCGGCCCAAGGAATCACCTGGTGCACGGAACTCATGTGAATGATCTTGCCCAGTGCGCGGGAAATCTCGGGGCGGATCTCCTGTTTGGCGAACTGGCGCAACGCCGCACGGGCGCAGAGGAACTGGCCGGTGAGGTTGACGCTGATCACGGTGTTCCAGTCGTCGAGGCTGAGTTCGGCAATAGGGGCATCTTTTTGCAGGCCCGAGTTGGCGAGCAGGATGTCCAGCCGACCGAACGCCTTGAGGGTTTCGGCGAACAGGGCCTCGACCTCCTCCTCCTTCGACACGTCGGCGCGAACGGCAATGGCCTGGCCGCCCGCTTTCAATATCTCGTTCACCAGTTTTTCTGCGGGTTCGGGTTGGGAGTGGTAATTGACCACGACCGCGGCGCCGGAAGCCGCCAGCCCTCGGGCCGCGCCCAGGCCCAAGCCAGAGCTGGCACCGGTTACCAGCGCGACCTGGCCTTTCAAGGAAATCTGCATGGAATGTCGAGCCTCAGATGAGCGTTTAAATGCTGACTGATGGCCTTGGATGGAAGTTCATTGCGGATGTCGCCAGGCTGGACACGATCCAAACCTTTGGGAGGTTTGTGTCTGGCTCAGACTCCGCAGCGCAGGTGAACCGCTGTGGGAGCGAATCATTCGCGAATCGTCGGCCCAGGCGCCGCATCTCCTTCGCCTGGAGTACCGTTTTCGCGAATAAATTCGCTCCCACACGTTAAGGTTTGTGTCTGGCTCAGACGCCGCAGCGCAGTTGAACCCTTGTGGGAGCGAATTCATTCGCGAATCGTCGGCGCAGGCGCCGCATCTCCTTCGGTTGGAATACCGTTTTCGCGAATGAATTCGCTCCCACAGGTCTGTGCGTCGGTCGACAGGCACAGGGCGCAAAGCCCTTCCGTTAACCAACCGGTCCGCGAAACATACGGTTACGCTGGACGGCGGACGACGGTGCTTCATAAACTGCCGGTCATCATTTCGCAGGCTTTCAACGAGCAGGGTGACGAATGTCGCGTAACGGGGATCAGGTATGAATCGCAACGAGCTGCGCAAGGCCGACATCAACCTGATGGTGGTGTTCGAGACCTTGATGCAAGAGCGCAACGTGACCCGTGCCGCCGAGAAGCTGTTCCTTGGCCAGCCCACCATCAGCGCCGCCCTGAACCGGCTTCGAGCGTTGTTCAACGACCCCTTGTTCATCCGCGTAGGCCACCGCATGGAACCCACGGCGCGGGCCAACGAGATCATCCACCACCTGTCGCCGGCCCTGGACGCGATGTCCGTGGCGCTGAGCCTGACCCGCGATTTCGACCCCGCCAGCAGCGACATGACCTTCCGCATCGGTCTGTCCGACGATGTCGAATACAGCCTGTTGCCGCCCCTGTTGCGCGCCATTCGCCAGGAAGCACCGGGGGTCGTGATCGTCATTCAGCAGGTCAGCTACTGGAATGTCTCCGAACTGCTCATGTCCGGTGAGATCACGGTCGGTGTGTGCCTGACCCGCGAACTCCCCGCCAATGCCAAGCGCAAGTTGCTGCGCAGCGTGCAGCCAATGGTGGTGCGGGCAGACGATTCGCCCGAACCCTTGACCCTGGACGAATACTGCTCACGGCCGCATGTGGTGGTCTCTCACGTGGCGAATATTTCAAGCTTCGCGGATGAGTGGCTGGCGGCCATCGGGCGCAAGCGCAAGGCCGTCCTGTCGGTGCCGCAATACAGCACCCTGCCCGCTCTGATGGCCGGGACCGACCTGTTGTGCAACTTGCCGGATCATCTAACGTTGGCGATGGGCAATTCGGGACTGTTGAGGGGGGAGCCGCTGCCGTTCATTACCCCGAACCTGGAGCTGTCGATGGTCTGGCTGAGCGTGATGGACACTGATCCGGCAGAGCGCTGGCTGCGCAAGCGGCTGGAGCAGTTCATGGGGGATTACAGCCCGATTCCGCCGCTGCCCAAAGGCTGAGCTGTGACGCAAGCCCAACTGTCGGAGCGAATTCATTCGCGAGGCGTTCGAACATCCGACAGAGAAGTGTCGGATGTACCGGCTCTTGGCGAATGAATTCGCTCCTACAGGGGTTTCGTGGTGCTGCAGGTCTACAGGGTGTTCGGGGTCGTGCCTGTGGCCACCCGGTTGAGCGGCCACAGGCAACGGCGTGGAGCGTGGATCAGCCGAAACGACCGGTGATGTAATCTTCGGTCTGAGTCTTGGTCGGCTTGGTGAAGATGGTGTCGGTGTCGCCGTGTTCGATCAGTTCGCCCAGGAACATGAACGCGGTGTAGTCCGAGCAACGCGCGGCCTGTTGCATGTTGTGGGTCACGATAACCACCGTGAACTGTTCCTTCAGCTCCGTGATCAGTTGCTCGATGCGACCGGTGGAGATCGGGTCGAGTGCCGAGGTCGGTTCGTCCAGCAACAGCACTTGCGGGCGCAGTGCGATGGTGCGGGCGATGCACAGACGCTGCTGCTGACCACCGGACAGGCTCTGAGCGCTTTGCTTGAGCTTGTCTTTCACTTCATCCCACAGCGCGGCCCCGCGCAGGGCTTCTTCGACACGCTCTTCCATCTCACGACGCGACAGCTTTTCGTGGTGCTTCACGGCATACGAAATGTTGTCGTAGATCGACATCGGGAACGGCACCGGCTTCTGGAACACCATGCCTACGTGGCTGCGCAAACGGTTCATCGAATAGCCCGGCGCCAGGATGTTTTCGCCGTTGAGCAGCACTTCGCCCTTGGCTTCCAGCTTCGGGTACATCGAGTAGATGCGGTTGAACACACGCAGCATGGTCGACTTGCCGCAACCCGACGGGCCGATGATCGCCGTGATGCGCTTCTCGGGAATGGTCATGTTGATGGACTTCAACGACTGGTGGCCGTTGTAGTAGAAGTCGAGGTTGCGAACCTGGATCTTGGTTTTTTCGTCGGCAAGCGAAAGGTTATTCATCAGGATGCCTTATTGCGCAGAAGAAGGAGACGGGAGCTGAGGCTCAGCAACAGTACGAACAGGGTCATGATCAGGGCACCGGCCCAGGCCAGTGAGTGCCAGTCATCGAACGGGCTCATGGCGTACTGGAAAATCACGACGGGAATGCTGGCGATCGGCTTGAGCAGGTTACCGCTCCAGAACTGGTTACCAAATGCAGTGAACAGCAACGGCGCGGTTTCGCCGGTGATGCGCGCCAAGGCCAGCAAGATACCGGTGATGACACCGGCACGGGCGGCACGCAGGACAATCTGCAGGGTCAGTTTCCACTGTGGCACGCCCAGAGCCAGCGCCGCTTCACGCATGGTCGCCGGTTGCAGTTGGAGCATTTCGTCGGTGGTACGCACCACGACCGGAATCACCAGCAACGCCAGGGCGAGCGCACCGGCGAAGGCCGAAAAGCCTATGCGATGGTCGGTCACGGCACTGATCGGCAGGATCACGGCGGTGTAGACAAACAGGCCGAGCACGATCGACGGTGCTGACAGCAGGATGTCGTTGATGAAGCGAACGGCGTTGCCCAGCTTGGTGTGGCGCGCGAATTCCGCCAGCCAGATACCGGCCATCAGGCCGATAGGGGTGCCAATCAACAGACCGATGCCGGACATCAGGAAGCTGCCGTAGAACGCGTTGGCCAGACCGCCCTCAGCGCCTGGCGGCGGAGTCATTTCGGTGAACAGGCGCAGGTTCAGCGCCTGGAAACCGTTGACCAGGGTGGTGATCAGAATCCACACCAGCCACAGCAGACCGAAAACGGTCGCGCCGCAACTCAGGACCATCGCCAGCTTATTTTTGAAAGCCCGCATCCGATACAGGTTTTCGTTGTCGACCTTACTCATAGGCCCTCCTTGCGCGACAGACGGGACAGCATCAGGCGGGCAATGGCCAGCACAATGAACGTAACAACGAACAGCAAGAAGCCCAGAGCGATCAGCGACGAGCGATGCAGGTCGGTGTACGCCTCACTGAATTCGTTGGCGATCACAGACGCAATCGAACTGCTTGGCATCATCAGCGATGCGGAGAACTGGTGAGCGTTACCCAGTACGAACGTCACGGCCATGGTTTCACCCAGTGCGCGACCCAGTCCCAGGAAGACGCCGCCGACCACCGCCGAGCGGGTGTAGGGCAGGACGATGTCCCAGACCACTTCCCAAGTCGTGCCGCCCAGTGCGTAGGCCGATTCTTTTAGGGCCACTGGCACGCTGCGGAACACTTCCGTCATGACGGAGGTAATGAACGGCGTGATCATGATCGCCAGCACGATACCGGCGGTGAGCATGCCGATGCCGAGCGGCGGGCCTTGGAAGACCGGACCGATCAGCGGCAATGCGCCGAGGTTGTCGTTGATCCAGGGCGCCAGGTAGGCCGCCATGAAGGGGCCGAAGACGAACAGGCCCCACATGCCGTAGATGATGGAGGGGATGCCCGCCAGCAACTCGACAGCGGAAGCAATCGGTGTGCGCAGCCAGGGCGGCGCCACTTCAGTCAGAAAAATCGCGATGCCGAAACTCACCGGAACGGCAATCAGCAGCGCAAGGAAAGAGGTGACCAGCGTGCCGTAGATCGGCACCAATGCGCCGAAATGACCGGCGACAGGGTCCCATTCGGTACTGGTAAGAAATTCGAAGCCAAAGGTTTTGAACGCCAGGGCACCGCCCCAGAGCGTCGAGCCAGCGATGCTCGCCAGCAACAGCAGCACCAACAGAGCCGCTCCCAGCATCGTGCGCCGGAACCAGGCGTCGTGTCGGTGATCGCGGGCCGCGCGTTTTTCGCTCTCGGATTCAGCATCCGGAATCACAGCGGACATATATTGGGTGTTCTCAGTCATGGTGGGTCCACTCGCAAGGAAACCCTGTCACCGAGCGCTCGGTGACAGGGGTTAGCCGGATAACGTCGAGTTCTTACTTGAACTCGGCTTTCCAGTAGGTTTCGATCTTGCTGACCAGCTCTTTAGGCAGTGGAACGTAGTCCAGCGACTCGGCTTGAGCCTGACCGCTTTCCAGCGACCACTTGAAGAAGTCGAAAGCGGCCTTGCTTTCTTCAGCCTTCTTCGGCTGCTTGTACATGATGATCCAGGTGGTGGCAGTGATTGGCCATGCCTCAGCGCCCGGGGCGTTGGTCATGATCAGGTTGAAGTCCTTGGCGCTTGCCCAGTCAGCAGTAGCAGCGGCAGCGGCGAACGCTTTGGCGCTAGGCTCGACCGTTTTGCCAGCAGCGTTTTCCAGCTTGACGTAGGAAATGTTGTTGGTCTTGGCGTAGGCGAATTCCACGTAGCCGATCGAACCCTTGATCTGCTTCACGTAAGCAGCCACACCTTCGTTACCCTTGCCACCCACACCGACTGGCCACTGAACAGCCGAACCTTCGCCAGGACCGGCTTTCCAGTCCGGGCTGACTTTGCTCAGGTAGTTGGTGAAGTTGAACGAAGTACCCGAACCGTCCGAACGGTGAACCACGGTGATCGCGGTTTCTGGCAGTTTCACGCCTTTGTTCAGCGCAACGATCGCTGGATCGTTCCACTTGGTGATTTTGCCCTGGAAGATATCAGCCAAAACTTTGCCGCTCAGTTCCAGCTTGCCGGTTTCGATGCCTTCAACGTTGATGACTGGAACGATACCGCCGATCACGCTTGGGAACTGACCCAGGCCAGCAGCCTGCAGGTCTTCGGCTTTCAGAGGGGCATCGGAAGCACCGAAGTCAACGGTGGCTGCCTTGATTTGTGCGATACCGCCGCCGGAACCGATCGACTGGTAGTTAACTTTGTTGCCGGACTTTGCGCTGTACTCGGTCGCCCATTTCGAGATGACTGGGAACACGAAGCTCGAACCAGCACCAGTGACGTCCGTAGCGTGTGCCATTCCGGACAAGGCCATCGAAGCCAGCAGGAGTGACAGGCGTGTTTTTGTCAGCAGATTCACGGCAATACCTCAGCAAGAGAATGTGTATGTGTGGTCGCAGTTGAAGACCCGATGCAGATTTAAAACCCGAAACATTTCTGTTTGATGACAGTCTTGGGACACACCTTGGAATCGAGGCGATTTTGTAGGTAATTTCCTACACCCTGTAAAAACAAAACCCCCGAATTCATTGGCTCCCAACCGGGTTGTCCACGTTTTTAGAAATTAATATCAATGCGCCACAATCGGCTCGATAACGGCGCTGAAAGCTCGTGTTTTCGGCGTGAATATGACAAAACGGTGTCAGGATGACCGGTGTTGATGTCGGTCTTGCGTGTGATGGGTCAACAAAACCCTGCAATGGGGTCATAAAGGTGTTTCCGGGTTTTTCAGACCGTCCGAACTGACCGTTCGTCGGAACCACGGCACGTCTACGATCGGCTACCAGACCAATGTGTATCCACAACAGAAAGGGATTCACATCATGATCATGAAAAAACTGACGGCTCTGACCCTTGCCAGCCTGATGGCTATTGCAACAGGTTCTGCGTTTGCAGGGTCCACCGGCCCGACCAATCCGGTTGATACCAACTCCAACACCACTGGCCCACGTAATGGCAGCGCTGGCCCGAACACAGACGGCACGCCGAAAGCCGGAAACAGTTCCACCCCAGGCACCAAAGGCATGGGCAGCTCGGACGGTAATGGCGCCGCTGGCCAGGGTGGCGGCATGAGCAATGGCAGCGGCATGGGCGGCAGCGGCGGTGGCGCGGGCGGCACTGGCGGGTCCAGCGGTAGCAAATAATGGGCAGCGAGCTGCCAGCCTTGAGTGGCGAGCTGTAAGCCCCAAGCTGTGCGCGCTGTTGCGACTGTCTATGAGCAGTCTTGAATCGCAGTGAGGGGGAGCGAGATGATTCGCTCCCCCGCCGTTTCTGACGGCCGCTCAGGACCTTACCTCCCCCCCACAGCATTGGCCTCCCGCTCATTCCTCCGATTGGCCACTGGCATTTGCGCCGTCCCCCACTAATATGGCTCCGTTGAAAGACGATATCGTTTGTGACGGAGACATTCGCATGACCCTGGAAACCTGCAACACCGTTCGGATTCACGCCGCTCATGGCCGCTCACAAGAACTGGGCGAGTACCTGGCCGGTGTCGTCAAAGACCTCCCTTCCGTGTCCGGCTGCCTGAGCAGCACTCTCAACCGCGACGAAGCAGACCAGGATCTGTGGATCATTGACGTGCGCTGGCCGTCCTGCGACGTCATGGCCGCCCATTTCGCCAAACCGAGCAATGAAGGCTTGAACGGCTTGCTGAGCAATTGTTTCGTGCGTCAGGTGGCGTTTGAGAGCGACGCTGAACATTGCAACTTTCCCACAAGCCGTTGAGCGTCCGGGCAGCAATTCCCCTTGAACAAACACTTTAACGACCCCGCTTAATTGCCTGTTAACTAAACCAATCGTCAGAAAAACGGCCTGCGGAGGGGCTGATTGCGCGCGGAAAGTGGCGAACTCAAAAAGCCGGATTACGCTTCTGCTCTTGCAGGCAAGTGGGCGCTATCGCACGCACACCGTGATAGCACGTTGCCTCAGGAACTTCAGAGGTCATGCCATTATGAGAATGCTAAGTCTGAGTTTGATCGCACTGGCGGTTTCAGCGGGATATGTCCAATCGGTGGAAGCCGCCGAGGCGTTTGTCAGTGACCAGGCCGATGCAAAAGGCTTCGTCGAGGACGCCAAACTCAACGTGCTGTTGCGCAACTATTACTTCAACCGGGATGGCAAGAGCGGTGCCGGGGATCGTCGGGACTGGTCCCAGGCGGCCATGGCCAACTTCAGCTCCGGTTTCACGCCCGGCACGGTCGGTTTCGGCGTCGATGCCTACGGCTGGTACGGCCTGAAACTCGACGGCGGCGCGGGCCACTCCGGCACGGGCAATATTCCGGTCGACAGCAGCGGCAACCCAGAAGACGAATTCGCCACCGCTGGCGGTGCAATCAAAGCGCGCATCTCCAAGACCGAACTCAAGTGGGGCACGATGCAGCTCACCGCGCCGGTGTTCGCCGCAGGCGGCACCCGGCTGTTCCCGCAGACCGCCACCGGTTTCAGCCTGCAAAGCAGCGAGATACAAGGGCTTGACCTTGAAGGTGGTCACTTCACCGCAGGCAACGGGCCGCAGCACACCAGCTCCAGTGGCGAGCTGTACGCCAGTTATGCCGGGGTGACCACGAGCAGCGTCGATTTCGTCGGTGGCAAGTACGCGATCAACGACAGCCTGTCCGTTCAGTTATACGGTTCCGAATTCGAAGACGTCTGGCGTCAGTACTACGCCAACGCCAACTATGTGCTGGCGATGCCCAGCGATCAGTCGGTGACCTTTGACTTCAACCTCTACCGCACCAACGACGAAGGTCAGGCCAAGGCCGGTGAAATCAATAACACCACCTGGTCGCTGGCGGCCGCCTACAGTTTTCTGGCGGGGCACACCTTCACCCTCGCCTACCAGAAAGTCCATGGCGACGAGCCGTTCGACTACGTGTCTTTCGGCGACAACGGCCCGGGTACCACTGGCGACTCGATCTTCCTCGCCAACTCCGTGCAGTACTCGGACTTCAACGGCCCGGGCGAGAAATCGTGGCAAGCCCGGTATGACTTATCGATGGCGACGTATGGCGTGCCCGGCTTGAGTTTCATGGCGCGTTACATCAACGGCCGCGACATCGACGGCACCAAAATGGCCGCCGACAGCCCCTATCGCGCCTATGGCTATGGTGAGGACGGCAAACACCACGAAACCAACCTGGAAGCCAAATACGTGATTCAGGACGGCCCGGCGAAGGATCTGTCGTTCCGCATCCGCCAGGCATGGCATCGCGGCAATGCCGATCAGGCCGAGGGGGATCAGAACGAATTTCGCCTGATCGTCGACTACCCCATTTCTGTCCTCTAAAACGGGGCGCTGCAATTGGCCCCCTGATCTTTCCCCGGATTGGCAGTGTGACCGGTGGCACGCGAGGCTTAGCGTGTCACCTGTCACCCCTTTTCGGAGCACCCTTCATGAAACTGCTGGCCGCCACCCTCTCCTGCCTCGCGCTTTCCCTGCCGCTGTCCTTCAACGCCCAAGCCCACGACGACACACACGAAAAAATCACGATCCTGGAAAATCACCCGATGCTCAACGCGCCGGGCAAAAAGGCCATGGTCCTGACCGTCGATTACACGCCCGGCCAGGCTTCCATTCCCCATAGCCACACCGGCAGCGCCATGGCCTATGTGCTCGAAGGCGAAGTCGTTTCACGGGTCAACGACGGCAAGGCGATCACCTATAAGGCAGGGCAAACCTGGTACGAACCCGCTGGATCGAAACATTACGAATCGCGCAACGCCAGTGCCACACAACGGGCGAAATTGCTGGTGTTCATCCTGCTGGACGACAACGGCGAGGTGCTGACGCCACTGCCGAAGTGACCTCGACGTCGACCCTCGCGGCGCTCTGGCACACGGCGCCGCCGGTCAGCGCCCCATCACGCAGCACTCAATTTTTTCGGTCAACTGTCGATAAGCCATCAGTAGAGCCCGAACACCGGGCCGGACTTGATGAACGAAAGGCACAGGCATGTACGACATTTATCTGCTGGTAGAACACGGCCGCGATCAGGGCGAAGTTTCCGTTTTGGGCTGGTTCGATGACGAGCGAGCGGCCAAAGACACGGCAGAAGCGATGGAATGGAAGGCCTACCGCGAAGAATCGAAACGTCAGCATCAATGGTCCAGCCAGCCGCTGCTGCCACCGGACCAGACCTCCCACCGGCGATTCTGGGTGAAAGGGATTTCGAAGTTTTCCCATACGCCTGCGCCACGGTCCTGGGCGGTGCATTGAGCTCGCGCTTGAATGACACGGCACTGGACCGCATGCCGCGCTCAGCCCTGCCGCGGCTCTAGCGGCAGCGTTGTAAATGACTCGACGCCTGCAATGGGCTGCCAGTCGTTCAATGGGGTCAAAAAATGAAGCTCGAACCGCCTGGACACGAACGCCCATTTCCCTGCCCGGCGTTCGAACCGGTCGTGATAGAGCCCGCTGACTTGTACCGGGCCTTTGTCGATGTCATGAAACAGGCAGTCCGCGGCGACGGTTCCTGTCGCTCTGTCACCTGCGATCTCGATCAGAGGATTGGCCATCCAGTGATGCATATGGGGCATCTGGCGCCAGCTGTTTTCAGCCATGGCGAGGATGCCGTCACGGCCCGTCGCGGCGCCGAACCCCGGTAGATCGAGGCTGGCGTCGAGGTGCCAGATGTCCTTCAAGAGCCTCGCATCGATGCGGTCGAATGCGTTCGAGTAAGCGCTGATGAGTCGATCGATCGCGGCGCGGCTTTCCAGCGCGTCGAGTCGAGCGCTCAGGGTTTCGATGCCCATGGTGTTCTCCTGTGGGGCTGAATGCCCCAGATTGATCCACATGAATAAACCGTCGTTTGGAGCGACACGCCCATGGTGAACATCCTTGGAGCGGAGCGGCACTGCCACGAATGAACGACGGCCGTGCAGTTTTGTAAGGCGCAAAAACGGCGAGTGACCCTCAAAATCGGCCGCAATCGGCTTGACCCGAGTCGGCGAAAAAACCTGCTCGACCGAGCCTGTTTTTCAATCGACGTCTCTCGTTCGCCGTGAAACCTGAGTGGCCACACAGGATGCCTGTCATGTCTCAAATTGAAACCGAAGTGTCCGAGCCACGGCGCTGGGTGATGTTCGCCATTTTGCTCGTCGGCGCATTTCTGCCTCCCCTGGACTTCTTCATCGTGAATGTCGCGCTGCCCTCGATACAGGGGGATCTGGGTACCGGGTCCTCCGCCGAGCAACTCGTGATCTCTTCCTACGCAACGCTCTACGCCGTGACGCTGATTACCGGCGGTCGACTCGGCGATCTGTACGGTCGCGGTCGGATGTTCTTTCTTGGCCTGCTGGGCTTCGCTGCCGCATCCCTGATGTGCGGCCTGGCGGCGTCGCCCTGGGTCCTCATCCTCGGACGCGCCTTGCAAGGCGTCACTGCTGCCGTGATGGCGCCTCAGGCGCTTGCTTCGGTACAGGCCATTTTCCCGGCGTCGGAAAGGCCATTGGCACTGAGCCTGTACGGAGCGGTGTTTGGACTGGCGTCTGTGATCGGTCAAGCGCTGGGCGGCGTTTTGATTGCGGTCGACGTGTTGGGCATGGGGTGGCGGGCGATTTTTCTGGTCAACCTGCCGATCGCTTTGCTGGTCATTGCGTTCGGTATCCCTCTGCTCAAGGAAACCCGCGCCCGGCACGCCAGCAAGCTGGACCTGGTGGGCACAGCATTATCGATGTTGAGCCTGACCGCCCTGGTCGTGCCGTTGATTGAAGGCCGTGAGGCGGGATGGCCCCTGTGGGCGTGGTTGTCGCTCGCGGCCGCCGCCGTGCTGGCAGTCGTGTTCTGGCGTTACGAAAGCCGGCTGCACCGTGCTGGCGGAACCCCCATCCTCGCGCCCGCCGCCCTGAAAGCACCCGGCCTGGGCCGAGCGTTACTGGTCGCGCTGTGTTTCTATGCCATCGGGGTATTTTTCCTGCTGTTCTCGATGTACATGCAAGGTGCGCTGCGAATGACCGCGCTGCAGGCCGGCCTGATTTTCCTGCCATTTGGCGCAGGGTTCCTCCTCGGCCCCCTGTCGGTCCCTCAACTCAGACGCGTCCTTGGCGGCTACGTGAATCCCGTAGGCATGGCACTGGAAGTGGCGGGGTTTCTATGGCTTGGCTGGCTCGTCTCAGTAACGCCGCCTGCCCTCGCCCCGCCGCTCACGTCACTGGTCGTCATTCTTTTCCTGATCGGCTTTGGACAAGGGCTGGCCTTGCCGACGTTGATGCGCATGGTGACCGGCCGAGTCGCACCGGCGTATTCCGGGATGATTGCGGGCATCACCAGCGCCACGTTGCAGATCAGCACATCGCTGAGCGTCGCACTGATCGGCGGCGTTTTTTATACCTTGCTGGGAGACCAGACAACCCCGACCAGCATCACTCACGCGTTTACGATTTCCGTGCTGTGCATCGCGGTTTGCCTGGCGGTCGGTGCCGTGGTGAGCCTGACCCTGGCGCGGGAGTCGACCCTGGCATCGGAGGTGTCAGCGGCTCGCACGTCCTGAAGGGCATAAACGCTCTAACCCGAGCCGATCATGCTCGACGCAAGGTCGGCCAGCGCTCGCAGGCGGTCCATCTGGCGCATGTCCTGGTGATACCCCATCCAGATGTCCCGACCCGGTGGGGGCTCATGCTCATCCAGCAGTCGCAGTCCCGGCACCGAATCGCCCAGGACCCGTGGCAATACGGCAATCCCATGGCCCATCGCGCACATCTGCGCCTGGACGGTCCGGCTGCTGCTGGTGAACACGGTGCGCGCCTGCGGATAGCGCTGCTGAAGCCAGAGCACGTCGGGGTAGTGAGCCTGGGCGACGCTCATGAGGATCAGGCCCACACCTTCGCCCTCCGGGTGGGGCGCCGGCGCATGCACAGCGGCATAGAGTCCGTATGGCAAGGTTGTCAGCTTGCGGTGCACGACGTCGGGTTCGGTGAAAGGCACGATGCGGAATGCGATGTCGGCATCCCGCCGGGCAAGGTCGAACAGTCGATGCCCGGCAATGACTTCGGGAACGATCAATGGATACCGACGCACCAGTTCGCTCAGTACCGGTGACAACACATGACAGGCGAACCAGTCGGCCGATGAAATGCGCAACAGCCCTTCCGGCTGATCGCTGTCTCCTGCCAGACGACGTTCGATGGCCAGGGCGCTGTGTTCCATGTCCTGCGCCAGACCGAGAATCCGCTCACCACTGTCGGTCAGGACCAGCCCTTGCGCAGTCCGCAGAAAAAATGGCTGCCCACTGGTTTGCTCAAGCACCTGCAACCGACGCCCGACCGTCGGATGACTCACCCCCAACTGCCGGGCAGCGCCACCCAGCGAGCCGCTGCGGGCAATCGCCAGGAATATCCGCATGTCGCTCCAGTCCATGCTCCACCTCGTACATAAATGAACGACGAGGTTGCAGCAACGGCACTCCGGCAGCAATCCCCCGCGCCAAAGCGCGGGGCGTTGTCACCGCCCTGCGCTCACGATCAACGACCGGCGATGAGGCCGCCGTCAACGTGCAGGATCTCCCCCGTCGAGAAGGCGGCATCTTCCAGATAAAGCACCGCACGGACGATGTCCTCGACCTCGCCCAGCTTTTTCATGGGGTGGAACGCTGCCAGTTGCTCGACCATCGCAGGGTCGTGCATCGGCGTTCGGATCACACCGGGGGCAACGGCATTGACCCGAATGCCCTTTGTGGCGTACTCGATGGCCAGGCTTTTGGTGGCGGAATTCATGCCGCCTTTGGTCAACATGGCAATGAAGGCAGGAGACAGTGAGCTGGCGAACTCGGCGGTGGAGGCCGTGATCTGCACGACGTGGCCGGTGCCTTGTTTCAGCATCACCGGAATGACTGCCTGGGTAGCGAAGAAGAAACCGTCCAGGTTGGTCTTCAATTTCAGGCGGTAGTCTTCTTCCGTGTAGTCGGTAAACGCTTTGCCAATAAAGATGCCGGCGTTGTTCACCAGCGTATCGATGCGGCCAAATGTCTCCAGGGCCGCCGCCACCAGCCGCTTGCTCGTTTCCGGATCCCCAATGTCCCCTGCGACGGTCACCAGGCCTGCGTCATGGGAGGGCTGGATCGTGCGGGATGTGGCTACGACGCCGTAACCTCTTGCGCGGTACGCCTGCACGATCGCTTCGCCCATCCCCTGTGATGCGCCGGTGACGATGGCGACTTTCTTGAAATCTGACATGGCTTGACTCCTTGAATGCTCGTTGAGTAAGCAGACGATAAAGCGTTGTCAGCTGTTCATAAATTCCCTATCTTCGATCAATGACTGATCAAAAACGAACAGCCCTCGATTGGCAAGATGTCAGCGTCTTCCTGGCCCTCGCTCGGCATGGCAGCCTTTCCGCAGCCGCGCGGATGCTGTCTGTCAGCCACGCCACGATCGCCCGACGCATTCACTCTCTTGAGGACGCCCTGGGAGAAAAACTCGTCGAGCGACGGCCAGACGGGTATGTCCTGACGCTGGCAGGCACGCACGCGTTGCAGGCGGCCAGCGAGATGGAGGACGCAGCGCAGGCGCTCACCAATGGCACGCACGATGGAACGCCCTCGGGCCTCATCCGGATCAGCTCCTCCCCCGGCCTCTCCAACGGCTTTCTGATCACCCGCCTTCCGGTATTGGCGGCCCGTTACCCCCGATTGAACATCGACCTTGCACCAGCCCTTCGATCGGTGAGCCTGGAACGGCATGAGGCCGACATCGCGATTCGCGTGGATGCACCAAAAGACGGCGACATCATTGCGCGGCCACTGACCACCATTGGCTACGGTTTCTACGGCACTGAACACGCCTGCCGCGCCGCTGAGGCAGGAAGCGATTTGGTGTTCATCGGTTTCAACGAGGCCGATGCCTACCTGACGCAAGCGGCATGGCTGACGAAGCACTTCCCACGCGCGCGCGTGGCATTTCGTGCCAAAGACCAGTTTTTGCAGTCCATGGCCGCCCGCTCAGGTATCGGACTCGCGCTGATCCCGCACTACATTGGCAGGCAAGACCCCGCATTGCGGATCTGCGACCTCGGTGCGCTTCCTGCGAGCCGAGAGGTGTACCTCCTCACTCGAAGCCGCGACCGGAAAAATGCGTCCATCCGCATGGTGGCAGATGTGGTGGCGGACATATTCGAACAGGAACGTGAGGTGTTTGTCTGAGCCTTCGGCCATGTTCCATCGTGCGAGGGACGAAACATCAGCGGACGCTATGGCCCGAAGACGCCAGCGCCAAAGCCGAGCGACTCATGTCGCCTCCCGATAATCTCCCGGCAACGCCCCAAACCGGTCCCGATACACCTCGCTCAACCAGTCGATAAACACCCGCACCCTCGGCGACAGATGCCGGTGGTGCGGGTACATCGCGGACACTGACAGGCCCGGGCTTTGGCAATCACGCAAGACCTCGACCAGTCGCCCATCATTCAACGCCTCCTCAATGTGGTAACGCGGCACCTGAATCAGGCCGCATCCGCGCAGTGCACACACCACGTAGCTTTCCGCGTCGTTGACCGCCATCCAACCGTCGAGGTCGAACGAGCGGATCTGGCCGTCGATGATCAATTCCAGCGGAAAACTCGATGAGCCGGTGCTGGAGAAGAATTTGACGACTTGATGGCTCGCCAGGTCGTCCGGCGTCCGGGGAGTGCCGAACCGCTTCAGGTAGTCCGGGCTGGCGCAAATGGTTTGTGGCATCACGGCCAGCGGTCGAGCGACCAGCGTAGAGTCGCGAGGGGTGCCAGCGCGCACGACGCAATCCACTCCCTCCTGGACCAGATCGACCAGCCGGTCTCCCCCGCTGGCGGTCAGTTCGATGCCGGGGTAGCGCGCTCTGAACTCGTCGATTCTCGGCAGCACGATTTTGGTGGCGTGGGTGCCATGCATGTCCACCCGCAACATGCCTTGCGGGTTCGAAGCGACGTGGCGCAGGGATGACTCGGCGTCGTCCAGTTCGCTCAGCACAAACACGCAGCGCTCGTAGAACGCCTGTCCGTCAACGGTCGGGCGCACGTGTCGTGTGGTGCGCTCCAGCAGCCGGATGCCCAGCCTGTTCTCAAGTGCCTTGATCGCATGGGTCGCGGTCGCACGGGGGATGTTCAGCACAGCCGCCGCCCGGCTGAAACTGCTCAGCTCGACGATGCGGGTGAACAGCTGAAGCGAGTCGAAACGGTCCATGTATTGTTGTCCCCGGCTGAATAGTGTTGCCAATCTATACGTATTTATCCGGCAACAGCAAACAAGCACCATGGGCATCACAGGGCGCGCATGCCCACCCACTCGAATGACCGGAGCTCTTCATGACTGACAAGATCGTGCACACCGCCATCGTCACCGGTGGCTCCCGCGGCATCGGCCAAGCCATCGCCACCCGCCTGGCCGCTGACGGGTTTGCTGTGGTGGTCAACTTCACCCACAACGCCGCCAGGGCGCAGGAAACGGTCGCGACCATCGAAGCGGCAGGCGGAAAAGCCATCGCGGTGCAAGCCGACGTCGGTCAGCCGGACGAAGTCGCCGCCTTGTTCCGCGCCGCCAAAGACGCGTTCGGCAGGATCGATGTCGTGGTCAACAGCGCTGGCGTGATGCCGATGGCGACCATCAGCGAAGCCAGCCTGGCGGACTTTGACAAGGTGATTGCGACCAACTTGCGCGGCGCATTTCTGGTGCTGGCGCAGGCGGCGGCCCATGTCGAAGACGGCGGCCGCATCATTGCGTTGTCCACCAGCGTGATCGCCAAATCGTTCCCGGCCTACGGTCCGTACATTGCCTCCAAGGCCGGTGTCGAAGGGTTGGTCCACGTGCTGGCGAATGAGCTGCGCGGCCGTCGCATCACCGTCAACGCCGTGGCCCCTGGCCCTGTCGGCACCGATCTGTTCCTTGAGGGCAAAACCCCGGAGCAGATTCAGCACATCGCGCAGCTGGCCCCGCTGGAACGCCTTGGCACCCCGGACGACATCGCCAGTGCGGTGGCCTTTCTGGCAGGCCCCGACGGCGGCTGGATCAATTCGCAAGTGCTGCGCGCCAACGGCGGCTTCGCCTGAGACGACCCCATGAGGAATGCCCCCGTGACAGAAGCGATCAGCATTATCGAGGTTCACACCCGACACCTTGCCGCCTCGTCGTGCGCGTCGCAGCTCTCGTCGCTCGCGACCCTCATGCTCGACACGCCGGGGTGCATCACCTATCAGGCCCTGCACAGCCATGGGCGAAGCGGTCTCTGGATCATCACCGGCCTGTGGGAATCCACGCAGGCGATGGAACGCCACTTCCACCACCCGGCCCTCGGCGAACTGATCAACCTGCTGGGCGCGGAGTCGGTGAGCAAGGTCTCGGCCCGTGCGTTTCCATCCTCCGCAACAGCAAGATGTTGTGACCATGGACATCTCGGCACCTGAAAACCGACCTCCCGTCCTGCCAGGCGCTGCACCCTTGATCCACTCCCGGAATGCCATTCATAAGCTACGCTGACCTTCTCACATCACGATGTGCCGCTCCCGATGAATGAAAACATCGTCATCGCGGCGCACTCGTATGATGACTCGAGTCGCGTTACCATGCACCGCCTCGAAGGCTCTGGAATGGTACTTTCAGCGGTCTTCGTTCACTGATGGCACGGCCTTTTGGCCTTCTTTCAGCGCGTTTTGGAGCGAGTTAATGGACATTCCGGAAGTCACCACGTTTACCCACGACATTGCTGTGGCCCAGCGCCTGCTGGCCGCGATCGACGATGAACTGCTGGCCGTCACGACGGGTTGCATGACCGCGAACGACACCGGCCCTGCCCTCCGCCGGGTGGAACAGATCATCGATCAGCGTTTGGGGAATTTCAGGAAACACCCGCTTATGGGGCCTGTGATCTGCGAAATGAAACAGCAGTATCAACGACTCATTCTGGATCGGCAGCGCCCCGTGCAGAGCGCCGGATTGCGGCTGCTGCCGTCGGCTCAGAGCCGCCCGGTCATGAAAGGCGTCTGACCACTGAGGGAAGACTAGCGTTCAGCGTCTACAGGTCGGTGGCGCAGCGCTTGAGCAAATCGCGGATAGGCTCACGCACATTGCGTTTGGCCAGCCGCTTGGCGCTGATCCAGCGACAGTCGTCTATTTCGTTGCAGGGACGGGGCTTCTTGGACAAGGTCCGTCGCGCTTCGAACAGGAAGTGCACGACGTTATCCTGCTTGTATTCGGACACATAGGTCAGGCGGTCGAAGCTGAGGCCGGTTTCTTCCGACATCTCGCGCTTGGCGGCTTGCAGAGGGGTTTCGCCCCGCTCGACGCGCCCGCCGGGAAGATTCCATTTCGACCGGCGTTTCCGAACGAAGAGAATGTCTCCATCACGTCGATAAATGACCGTGGCGCGGCGTTTCAATCCCTTGTATTTGATGGCGCTGGCGTCCGTGGCACTCATAAGTCATCCCGATAGCGGTTGCAAAACGTCGAATTGACAATCAACAGGCTTAACGACGCTCGCACTACTTTGCCCGGAGAACGTGTCGGAGTGATGACAGTGAAGCGGTCGTCGAAGCCAATGTGAGCAGGGCCATCGGCCATCACCCACCACTCCGACCGCCCCGTTGAAAACGCGTTCCAAAAAAAAATGCGGCCAGACGGCGCTGGCCCGCCACTTCTCAGTCGTGCAACCCGCGAGCAGCGGGCAGCAGCCTCCGAAACTTCCTGTACCGCGCCTGCAAAACGGGTTGTGCCGATGGCATGGGCTGATACCGCGCCTTGATCGGCAGACCTTGCCGTGGCAGATCGGCCCCCTGCCCGATCGCCATGAACCCGAGTTTCGCGGCCCCGATGCACGCGCTCAATTCGCTGCCCTGCAAGGTGAAGACTTCCCGCTCCAGAATATTGGCCAGCAACTGCGCCCAGTATTCGCTGCGCGCGCCACCGCCCACCAGCGCGCAGGCGTTGACCGATGCGCCTGCCGACAGCGCGGCATTCATTGCATCCAGCAACCCGAAACCGACGCCTTCCAGCACGGCATAACCGAGCATCGCGGGCGTGCTGTCATGCCCCAGGTTCATGAAGCCGCCCCGCAGCAACGGGTCGTTATGAGGGGTGCGCTCGCCCGCGAGATACGGCAAGAACAGCGGGGCGTTTTCGGCGACAGGCTGACTGACCGGCAGCGTGGTGTTGATCAAGTCCAGCAGCGTTTGTTCGTCCGGCTGACCGAGCAAGCGTGTCACCCAGCGCAGACAACTGGCGCCCGCGAGCATCGCGCCCATGGTGTACCAGCGGTTCGGCAGCGCATGGCAGAAACTGTGCACGGCGCTTGGTGGATGACCCGCCGCGTGATCGGTGATCGCGACGATGGCGGCGCTGGTGCCGAGGGTGACGAACGCATCCCCGGCATTGACGGCGCCGATGCCCACCGCCGAGACCGGGTTGTCCCCGCCCCCGGCCGCTACGGGCAGGTTCACGGGGAGTTTGAGCTGCCGGGCCGCTTCAGTCGTCAGGTGGCCCGACAATTGATCGGCTTCCAGCAGGCGCGGCATCTGCGCCAGGGTCAAGCCAGTGGCGTGGAGCATCGGCGCGAACCATTCGCGCCTGGCCACGTCGAGCCAGAGAGTGCCCGCCGCGTCCGACATGTCGCTGACCCGCTCGCCGGTCAGCAGCAATCGCAGGTAATCCTTGGGTGACAAGACGCAGTGGATGCGGGCGAACAACGCGGGCTCGTGCTGCTTGAGCCACAGCAGCTTCGGCGCCGTCAGCCCGGCCATCGCCAGGCTGCCAGTCGCGTCGGCGTAATCGGGAAAGTCGCGGTTCAGTTGCTCGGCTTGCGCCATCGCTCGGGAATCGTCCCAGAGGATGGCGGGATAAAGCACCTCGTTTGCCTGATCGAGTAAGACCGCGCCGTGCATCTGCCCCGACAGTCCAATGCATTCGACGCGCTTCCACGCCTCGGGTTGTTCGGCGCGCAGTTGATCCAGCGCGGTCACGCAGGCCTGCCACCAATCGGCAGGATTCTGCTCCGACCAGCCGGATTGGCGGCGCGACACGCTGATGCGCGCCCCCGCCTGTCCCAGCACCTCAGCCTCGGCGCTCATCAGCACGGCCTTGACTTCCGAGGTGCCCAGATCGATGCCCAGAGAAACAGCATGACTCATCGTTGTTCAGTTCCTGTCAGCGAAAGACGCTCAAGGGCATCCACATGAGTTTCGGATGCGTAACGTCGCGGCCAATCGCTCCGAGCCTCGTCGGCCCTCTGGGTTGTCGATGCGTTGCAGCAGCAGTTGCACAGCGCGCTCACCCAGGGCTTGCACCGGCTGCGCAATGACACTCAAACGTGGCAGGAAAAAATCCGCCCAGTCGAAATCATCAAAACCCACCAACGCCATCTGCTCGGGCACCGCAATCTTCGCATCCCGCAACGCGTGCATGGCGCCAATGGTCATCAGGTTGTTGGCGGCCATGATCGCGGTCGGCGGCGTGGCCAGAGCCAGCAATCCCGCAGCCGCCTTGCGCGCCGACTCGCTGTTGGATTCGCCGTTGACCAGCAGCGTGTCGTCGAACGTCAGACCGGCATCTTCCAGCGCCAGGCGATAACCGTCGATGCGCTCCTCGGTGGTGCTCAACCCGCGATGGCCGGCGATCATGGCAATGCGAGTGTGACCGTGGCCGATCAGGTGCGTGACCAGTTCGCGGGTCGAATCGCGATTCTCGACCCCGACCTGATCGAAGCCGTCTGCCGCAAGCCGATCTACCAGCACCGTAGGGATGGCATTGGCCTGGAGATAGGCCAGCGCCGCCTGTTCGGGATCGCTGGAGGGGGCCAGGAGGATGCCGTCCACCCGCCGATGGTGCAGCGCCCTGACCACGCGCAATTCCTGCGCGGGATCGTCGTGGGTGTCGACGAACAGCATCATGATGCCGTGGCGCGCACACTCGGTCTCAATGGCGTGAACGGTCTCGCTGAAGTAGTGGTTGGACAGCGCCGAAATCGCCACGCCGATGGTGTTGGTGCGCGAGCGGGCCAGCGAGCGCGCGAGGGTGTTGGGGATGTAGCCCAACTCCCGCACCGCCTGCTGCACCGCCTCCACCGTTTCCGGGCTGACCTTGCGCGTGCCGTTCAGCACGTGGGACACCGTCGATGTCGACACCCGAGCCCGTCGCGCCACGTCCTCCATTTTGACCACTGCGTTCACTCCCTCCGCTTTCCGTTTCAGCGCTTGCTCGACCAGCCAGTGTACGAACCGACGTTGTCACGGGTGATCAGCTTCGGCGTCAGTTGCGTGACGGCTTCGGCCGGTTTCTTGTCGTTGAGCAGGTCATTGCCGATGACCACGGCTTGCTGCGCCATGGCCCACGGGTCTTGGCTCGCGGAGGCCTGAATCGACGACTCGGATTTCAGTGCGTGCTCGATGTCCGGCGCGCCGTCCACCGAGGTGATGACGATGCCACTGCGTTTGAGCTGACGGGCCGCGAGATCACTGCCGATGGCTTGCGGGTCGTTGATTGCAAACAGGCCGTCGATTTTCGGAAAGCGCGTGAGGTAGCCCTGCATCGCGTTCAAGCCGCCGTCGCGGGAGCCTTTGGCGTCCTGATCATCGGACAGCACCTTGATGTCAGGCGCCGCAGCGAAGGCCGATTTACAGCCGGTCACGCGGTCGGTCACGGCGGTCACTTGCGGGCCGTTTTCAATGATCACGTTGCCCTTGCCCGAGAGCTTGTCGACGATGAACTGGCAGGCCAGCTTGCCGGCTTCGACGTTGTCGGTCTGCACCGTAGCGTCCACACCGGTGGCGCTGACGTCAACGGCCACGACTTTGATACCTGCCGCCTGGGCTTTCTTGATCGCCGACGCGATGGCTTTCGGGTCCACGGCGTTGATCAGGATCAGGTCCACGCCCGCCGCGATGAAGTTGTCGATCTGCGAGAACTGCTTGCTCAGGTCGTAATCGGCGGACACCGACGTGACCTTGGCGTTGGGATTGATTTCCAACGCCTTGGCCTTGGCGCCGTCGGCCAGGGTCACGAAATACGGATTGCCCAGCGAGCCGAGGCTGATGCCCACGGATTTCAGTTCGCGGGCCTCGACGACCTGGGACAACAGCGCCGCCAGACACAGGGACACGACAGCAGGGAATTTGCGTTTGAAGTTCATGATGCCTCTCTTGTGGTTATTGTCAGAGCCAAAGGATGAAACGCGTACAGCCAGAATGACGAATCAGGTCCGCGCGCCGGACTGGCGATAACGATCCAGCGCCACCGCGCCGATGATCACGATGCCTTTGATGATGTATTGCCAGATGTCCGAGACGCCGAGCAGCACCAGGCCGTTGGTCAACACTGCAATGATCAGCGCGCCGATCAACGTGCCGCCGATGGTGCCAACACCGCCGGTGAAACTGGTGCCGCCAAGGATCACTGCCGCAATCGCGTCCAGCTCGTAGGACTGCCCCAGTTGCAGGCCATTGGCAGCGAACAGGCGTGACGCACTCATCACCGCGCCCAGCCCTGCCAACGCACCGGAAACGGCGTAGACGAACAGCAAGACCTTCCACACCTTGATCCCGGACAACCGCGCCGCCTCGGGATTGCCGCCCACGGAATAGATCTGCACGCCCATGACCGTGCGCCGCAAAATGAACCAGGAGATCACGATGACGGCCACGGCGATGATCACCAGCCACGGCACGCCGAGCACCGAATCGTTGCCGATGAAGGCAAAGGGCAAATCGGGGTTGAACACGGTCTTGTCGTCGGCCAGCAATCGCGCCAGGCCGCGCATGGCGGTCAGTGCGCCGAGGGTGACGATGAAGGGAGGCAGGCGCATGAAGGCGATCAGTCCGCCGTTGACCAGCCCGAGCAACAGGCCGAACCCGACCCCGGCGAAAATCCCGAGCATGCCCCACTGCGGCGACATCGAGGCCTGTAACGCCACCACCGCCGACGCCGCGAGAATGGCGCCCACTGACAGGTCGATCCCCGCCGTCAGAATCACGAACGTCATGCCCGCCGCCAACACCACGTTCACCGACGCCTGCTGGGTGATGATCGAAAGGTTCTGCAGGGTCATGAAGCTGTCAGTCATCAGCGCAAAGCCGATCAGCAACAGGATCAACACCGGCAGCATACCGATGGTGCGCATCAGCTCACGCACCCGCTCGCGCTTGCTGATCGCGGCGACGGTGGGCGAGTTCTCCAGAGGCAGACTCATGGCCTGGGTTCCTTTTTATTGTTGTAGATAATGTTTAGAGCGGGCGCAGATCCCTTGTAGGAGTGAGCTTGCTCGCGAAGAGGCCGGTACATCCGAAACATCTCATGCGTCCGAGCCCACGTCATCGCGAGCAAGCTCACTCCTACAGGTCACGCGGGGGCTGTGATACCTGGTACCTGCTCGCCACCTGTCGCCAGATCAATGATCCGCTCCTGAGAAATCGCTTCCCCCGACGCGCCGCCGACCTCCGCCACCAACTCCCCTTCGCGCATGATCAGCACCCGATCACAGGTGCCGATGATTTCCGGCAGCTCGCTGGAAATCACCACGATCCCCACTCCGGCCTTGGCCAGTTCATTGATGATCCGGTAGATCTCCGATTTCGAGCCGATGTCCACGCCACGGGTCGGTTCGTCGAGAATCAACACGTGGGGTTTGACCTCCAGCAGCCGCGCCAGCAGCACTTTCTGCTGATTGCCACCGGACAGCGCGCCAACGTTGACCTTGCCCGACGCCACGCGAATCGACAGCGAACGAATCGCTTCCACCGCCCGCTGCGCCCCGCGTCCACGATCCAGCACGCCACCGGCATGGGCGTCGGCCACGCAGGCGCAGACGTTGATGTTGTCGCGCACGCTCATGTCGAGAAACAGGCCCTGAGCCTTACGATCCTCAGTCAGGTACACCACGCCCGCACGAATGGCATCGGTGGGATTGCGCAGCTCAGTGACTGGTTTTCCTGCGACTTCCAGCGTGCCCGAGGTGCGCGGGTCGGCTGCGAAAATCAGCCGCGCCAGCTCTGTGCGCCCTGCCCCGACCAGCCCGGCGATGCCCAGCACCTCGCCCGCATGCAGGTCGAAACTGCACGGCTTGACCCGCTTTCCGTCCGCCATGTCGCGCACGCGCATCACCACTTCGCCAGGGTCGTACGCCGCGTGTTCTTTCTTGTAAAACCCGGACAGATCGCGGCCCACCATCATCTTCACCAGCACGTCCGCCGACAGCCCGTCGCGCTGCAACATGCCCACGTACTCACCGTCCCGCAACACCGACACGCGATCCGACAATTCGTAGATTTCCGCCATGCGATGACTGATGTAAATGATCGCCAGACCTTGATCCCGCAGCTGCTTGATCAGCGCGAAAAGCCGGTCCGTTTCCCGGGACGACAGCGGGGTGGTGGGCTCGTCCATCACCAGAATCTTCGCGTTGGCGTGCAAGGCACGGGCGATCTCCACCAGTTGGCGCTCGGCAATCGACAACACGCTGACCTTGGTCGCAGGTTTGAAATCCGCACCCAAGCGGCTCAGCACCTCGACGCAACCGGCTTCCATCGCCTTGCGATCAATGCTCCAGCCGCGACGCAGTTCTCGCCCCAGGTAAATGTTCTCGGCGACGCTGAGATTCGGGCACAGGCTCAGTTCCTGATAGATCACCGCAATGCCTTGGGCTTTCGCAGTGAGCGGATCGAACGCCGCCAGCGTCTGACCGCCAATGCGAATCTCACCCCCGGCGTCAGCCTGATAGGCCCCCGAGAGGATTTTCATCAACGTTGACTTGCCCGCACCGTTCTCGCCCATCAGCGCATGGACTTCACCGGCATAGACTTTCAGGGCGACATTTTTCAACACGCGCAGGCCGTTGAAGGTCTTGGAAATGGCGTTCATTTCCAGCACGGGCAAGGGATGTTCAGCGAGGACGGCACTCATGTGAGAGTGCCTGAAACAGGGGAAAACAGCGCACAAAGCGCAGGGAAAACACGCGGCAGTCCAGCCAAAAAGCTGTTCATGGGTCTCTCCGAGGTTTCTTGTTCTTATCGGCGATCCACCTCGTTTTCGGGTGGCGCTCGGGAATAACGTTGAAACACTCTAGAACAGCTGAATCGTTTCACGCAAGCGCTTGCTTTTTGAGGGCGATGAAAGGCGGGCTGATTGTGGGTCTCGTCATATCAGCACCCCATACCTTGGCTCTGAATGGCCCTCCAGGTTCAAAACAACCCCATTTGCCCCCCAATCAATGTCGCGAAATCTTCCTGCACGAACGGCAGGATCGCATCCGCAATCGGTTGCAGCTGCCGGGTGATGTAGTGGTCGTAGTCGATCGGCGCGGTGCGCACTTCCAGCGGCTCCGGCCCTGCCAAGGTGATGACGTAGCTGATCCAGCCCCGGTTCTGGTATTGCAACGGGCGCCCCTGCTGACGGTTGTATTCATCGGCCAGGCGGGCGGCGCGGACGTGGGGCGGGACGTTACGTTCGTAGTCGTCCAGCGGGCGGCGCAGGCGTTTGCGGTAGATCAACTGGTCATCCAGGTCCCCGGCGAGGGTGCGACGCACGTAATCACGCACATAATCGTCGAACGGCCGGCTGTTGAAGATGCGCAGATAGAGTTCTTTCTGGAAGGTCTGGGCCAGCGGCGACCAATCGGTGCGCACCACTTCCAGGCCTTTGTAGACCATCTCGTCTTCGCCATTGGCGCGGGTAACCAACCCGGCGTAACGCTTTTTACTGCCCTCTTCCGCGCCACGAATGGTCGGCATCAGGAAGCGTTTGAAGTGGGTTTCGAATTGCAATTCAAGGGCGCTTTCCAGCCCGTATTCCGCCTGGAGATGCTCGCGCCACCAGTCGTTGACGCCCTTGACCAGCGCGTTGCCGATCTGCGCCGCTTCTTCCTGACCGTGGCGTCGTTTGAGCCAGACGAAGGTCGAGTCGGTGTCACCGTAGATCACCTCGTAGCCTTGGGCTTCGATGAGTTCGCGGGTCCGGCGCATGATCTGATGGCCGCGCATCGTGATGGACGACGCGAGCCGGGTGTCGAAGAAGCGGCAGCCGCTGGAACCGAGCACGCCGTAGAAGGCGTTCATGATGATTTTCAGGGCCTGGGACAGCGGCGCGTTACGCTCGCGTTTGGCCACCTCGCGGCCCTCGGCTACCCGCGCGACGATAGAGGGCAGGCAATGCCGCGTGCGGGAGAAACGCCCGCCGCGAAAGCCGTCCACCGACTCGCTGTCCTCGGGGTGTTTCAGGCCTTCGATCAGGCCCACCGGGTCGATGAGAAAACTGCGAATGATCGACGGGTAAAGGCTCTTGTAGTCCAGCACCAGCACCGACTCGTACAGGCCGGGGCGAGAATCCATGACGAATCCGCCGGGGCTGGCTTCCGGCATGCGTTCACCGAGGTTCGGCGCGACGAAACCCTGCCGGTGCATCAACGGCATGTACAGATGCTCGAACGCCGCGACCGAACCCCCACTGCGGTCGGCAGGCAAACCGGTGACGGTGGCGCGTTCGAGCAGGAAGGTCAGCAGCTCGGTCTTTTCGAAAATCCGCGTCACCAGCTCGCAATCCTTGAGGTTGTAGCGCGCCAGCGCGGGCTTGTCCTCGGCGAACATGCGGTTGATTTCGTCCATGCGCTGGTAAGGCGTGTCGATGGCCTTGCCCTCACCGAGCAGGGTCTGCGACACGTTTTCCAGGCTGAACGACGGGAAATTCCAGGTCGCCGAGCGCAGGCCCTCGATCCCGTCGATGATCAGGCGCCCCGCCGCCGAGGCGAAGAAATGGCTGTTGCGCGCGCCATGTTCACGCCAGCCCATGGCCTCGCCGTCGCGCCCCAGACGTAGCGGCACGTTGAGGCGCCGGGAGTGTTCGTGCAACACGCGCAAATCGAATTGCACGACGTTCCAGCCGATGATCGCGTCGGGGTCGTGCAAGGCCATCCAGTCATTGAGCCGTTCCAACAACTGCGCGCGACTGTCGCAATAATCGAGTTTGAAATCGACGATGGAATCATCGCCATTGGGCGGGCCAAGCATGTACACCTGCCGCTCGCCGCAGCCTTCCAGTCCGATGGAATACAGCTCCCCGCGCTCGGTGGTTTCGATGTCCAAAGACACTAGTTTCAGGCGCGGGCGATAGTGAGGATCGGGTTTGAGTTGCGCGTTCTGCCAGATACCGTCGCCATCAAGGGTGCCGCTGAACTGCACCGGCGCGGTGATGAAACGCTCCATCAGGTAGCGCTCGGGCGGTCGAATGTCGGCTTCGTAGACGTCGACACTGGCCTGACGCAGCGCTTTCTCCAACCCCATCAATTGGCGATGGTGCTGTGTGTAAAGGCCCAACACCGGACGGTGGCGAAAATCGCAGAGCTGCAATGGCTTGAGCTCGACGCCCTGTTCCTGCCGCAACACCGCCTCGGCCCTCGCCCGGTGCTGTTCCGGAATGAACGCTGTGGAGGTTTGAAGGGGCAAGCGCAAGTGACGCGGGCCGTCGTCGGTGGCCAACCAGACGTCCACCTCCGTCCCTGCGTCCGTGTCGCGCCAATGCCGGGTCAGGACGAAGCCCTGCTGTAAATCCACCGCTGCAACCTCGAAAACTCACGTGCCGAGGTGGGATTCTACGGGGATCGGTGTGGGAAAGCGCGTCGTACACGCCCCTTCACGGCTCATCCATTCATTCGAGGGGAACAATGCCGAACCATGGGTGATCAGACCCTACGAGACTCGCACATCATCTGAGGGATCCAGCATGCTCGTTCGACGCACCTCCCTGGCGACCGCCGTAGCCGCCTCGCTGCTTTGCTCCATGGCCTTCGCGGCCGACCTGCCGCCCGATCAACTGCTGAAAAAAGCCGAGGCTGAACAGAAGCCTTACCTGGCCACCGTCAAGCAATTGGTGGACATCGACACCGGCACCGGCCAGGCGCCGGGGCTGAAAACCGTCAGCGCGGTGTTGGTGGACCGGCTCAAAGCGTTGGGCGCCACGGTCGAGACAACCCCGGCCACCCCTTCCGCCGGGGACAACATCGTCGGCACGATCAAAGGCACCGGCAGCAAGACTTTTCTGCTGA
Organism: Pseudomonas salicis; assembly: GCF_057128705.1. Classification (NCBI taxonomy): domain Bacteria; kingdom Pseudomonadati; phylum Pseudomonadota; class Gammaproteobacteria; order Pseudomonadales; family Pseudomonadaceae; genus Pseudomonas; species Pseudomonas salicis. The sequence continues at coordinate 47,922 of NZ_JBSKHU010000009.1, read as the reverse complement.
TGATTCACTACGACACCGTGTTCGGGCCGGGCACTGCGGCCAAGCGCCCGTTCCGCATCGACGGCGACCGGGCCTATGGGCCGGGCGTGGCGGATGCCAAGGGTGGCGTGGCGATGGTCCTGCACACGCTGAAACTGCTGCAAGATCAAAAATTCAAAGGTTTCGGCACGATTACCGTGCTGTTTAACCCCGATGAAGAAACCGGCTCGGCAGGCTCGAAAAAACTGATCGCCGACCTCGCGCGCAAGCACGACTACGTCTTCTCGTACGAGCCGCCGGACAAGGACGCCGTGACCGTCGCCACCAACGGCATCAACGGGGTGTTCGTCGACGTCAAGGGCAAGTCGTCCCACGCAGGATCGGCGCCTGAAGCGGGGCGTAACGCGGCGATGGAGTTGGCCCACCAGCTGGTTCAACTCAAGGACCTGGGCGACCCGGCCAAGGGCACGACCGTGAACTGGACGCTGATCAAGGGTGGCGAAAAGCGCAACATTATTCCTTCCAGCGCCTCGGCCGAGGGTGACATGCGTTATTCGGACCTGAGTGAATCGGACCGGGTGCAGGCCGACGGTGAGCGTATCGTGAAAAACAAGCTGATCGACGGGACCGAGGTCACCTTCCGCCTCGAAAAAGGCCGTCCACCCCTAGTGAAAAACCCTGCCAGCGAAGACCTCGCCAAAACCGCACAGACGCTGTACGGCAAGATCGGTCGCTCCATCGAACCCATCGCCATGCGCTTCGGCACCGATGCCGGTTACGCCTACGTCCCGGACAACCAGAAGCCTGCCGTGCTGGAAACCTTGGGCGTCGTCGGCGCCGGGCTGCATGCGGACGACGAGTATTCCGACCTGACCAGCATCGCCCCGAGGCTGTACCTGTCGGCGGCGATGATCATGACGTTGTCGGCGGAGAAATAAATCGTGCCGCAGGCCAGGTGATCGCCTCGATCCCTGTAGCGGTTTGGCTAGCCGGCGGTGACGGACATGGGATCGCCACCGCCAGCAAGCCGTGCGGCTACAGGACGTTCACATCGGCTTATTTGCCAATGCGCCCACCACCGCCACCACGATCCGCTCCACATCGACCTCATCAATGATCAACGGAGGCAGCAACCGAATGGTCTGGCCCCGCGTCACGTTGATCAACACGCCATATTCCTGCGCCACCATCAGGCACACATCCCGCACGGGTGCCTTCAACTCGATGCCCACCATCAACCCCATCCCGCGCACCTGCACCACGTTCGGGTGCCCGGCCAAGGCATCGCGCAGCAGGGTCAGCAGGCGTTCGCCCTGCCCGGCCGCGTTGTTCAGCAGGCCCTCGCGTTCGATGATGTCCAGCACCGAGCAGCCGACCCGGCACGCCAGCGGGTTGCCGCCGAAGGTGCTGCCGTGGCTGCCCGGGGTGAACAGCCGGGCGACGGCCGTGGTCGCGAGGCAGGCGCCAACGGGGATGCCATTGCCCAGCGCTTTCGCCAGTGTCACGACATCCGGAACGATGCCGTCGTGTTGGTAAGCGAACCAGCGCCCGGTCCGCCCGATGCCGGTCTGGATTTCGTCGAGGATCATCAGCCAGGCGTTCTGCGTGCAATGGGCGCGCACGGCTTTCAGATAACCCGGCGGCGGCACGGCCACGCCGCCCTCGCCTTGCACCGGCTCCAGCATCACTGCGACGATCCGTTCGCCGTAAATTGCGGCGGCCTGTTTGATCGCGCCCATGTCGCCGAACGGCACCTTGATGAATTCCCCGGACATCGGCTGATACCCCAGCCGCGCCGTACCGTTGTCACTGGCCGATAACGTCCCGAGCGTGCGGCCATGAAACGCGTTGTCCATCACCAACACCAGCGGTTGCTCGATGCCCTTGGCCCAGCCATACAGCCGCGCCAGCTTGAGCGCGGTTTCATTGGCTTCAGCGCCGGAGTTATTGAAGAACGCCTGATCCAGCCCGGCAAGCTGCGTCAGTCTGGCCGCCAGTTGCTGCTGCCAGTCGATGCGGTAATGGTTGGAGGTGTGCAGCAGCAAACCCGCCTGCTCGGTGATGGCCGCGACGATCTGCGGATGGCTGTGGCCGACGTTGGTCACGGCGACGCCCGCCACGGCATCGAGGTATTGGCGACCGGTGTCGTCCCAGAGTTGCGCGCCTTCGCCTCTGACGAAACTCAAGGGCATCGATTTGTAAGTGTTCATCAGGCAGGCGGCGGTCATGGGTTTCGCTCCAGCAGTGGTGTGTGACGCCAGTATCGTTAACCCGTTTTCCTGTATAAAGATCGACATTCTTGAGTGACTTTTAAGCAGGACTTGATAATGGACGTGTTCCAGGCGATGACCGTGTTCGTGAAAGTGGTGGAGACCGGCAGCATGACCGCCGCCGCCCGCCAGTGCGAAATGTCGACGACCATGGTGGGTAATCACCTCAAGGCGCTGGAGCAACGTCTGGGCGTGAGCCTGTTGCAGCGTACGACCCGTCGCCAGAACCTGACGGAATTCGGCATTCAGTATTACCGCCGTTGTGTCGAGGTGCTGGGGCTGGTCAATGACTCCGAGCGCATGGCCGAACACGTGCAGACCCAGCCCAGCGGCACGTTGCGCCTCACGGCGGCCCCGGCATTCGGCGCGGAGCGGCTGTCGCCGATGCTCAGTGCGTTCACCCAGCGCTACCCGGAAATCAAGGTCGAACTGGTGTTGAGCAACCAGTTGATGGACCTGGTCGAGCACGGGTTCGACGCCGCGATCCGCTTGGGCGTCCCCGAGTCATCGGCCTTGATCGCCCGCCCCCTGCGCGACTACACCCTGACCATCTGCGCGTCGCAGGATTACCTGAACCGCCGTGGCACGCCGCACACGGCAGACGACCTGCGCGATCACAACTGCCTGGCGTTCGCCTACCCCGCTGGCGACGACTGGCGCGCCGCCGACAAGCTGTGGAAGCTGACAGGGCCTGAAGGCGTGATGGAAATTCCGGTGTCCGGCCCGATGATCGTCAACAGCTCCCCCGCCCTGCGTCAGGCGGCGCTGGCGGGCATGGGCGTGGCGATGCTGCCGGACGTGCTGATCAGCGAAGATTTGAAGGCCGGCACCCTGATTCCGTTATTGCAGGCCTACACGCCACCGAGCCGCCCGATGTGGCTGATGTACCCCCAGGACCGCTACCGACTGCCCAAGGTCAGGCATTTCGTCGAGAGCGCCCTGGCGGCGTGGGGGAAATGAAAAGCTGCCGCCGGGCAGGCCGCAGCGGGGGTGGCTCAAGGTCCGCGACCGACACCAAACCTGTGGGAGCAGCCGGAGCTGTGCGACGGCCGCGAAGGCGGTGGGTCAGCGGATGCATTCAACCCTGACCCGACGCTGTCGCTGCCGTCGTACCTCCGGCGTCTCCCACAAGGTGTGCGGCGTGAGGATGCCCCTGGCAGCGCGAGGGATGCCGTCCGCCACCTCACTCTGACACGACAGGCGCCGCAAAAAACACGTTATGTGGACGCCGGTGCCGAGAGTTCCAAAAACCCCAATTGATAACGGGCATGTCCGGTATCGACAGACAGAAATAGTCGATAAAGCCCTACCTCCGTAAAGTCATTACAACCCTAATCACATGAGTCGAGGTTGGAAATGTCCCGCGCCATCAAATTTCATCGCTTCGGCAAAGCCGATGTGCTCAGTTGCGAGGAGCAGCCTGACCGGTCACCCGGCCCACAGGAAGTGCTGGTTCGTGCCGAAGCCATCGGCATCAGCTGGGACGATGTGTTGTGGCGGCAGAACCTGGCCCTCGCCCCCGTTCAACTGCCTGCGGGCATTGGCAGCGAAATGGCCGGTATCGTCGAGGCTGTAGGTCCGGACGTCACCGATCTGAAAGTCGGCGACAAGGTCGCCAGCTTCAAGGCGATGAGCGCCAACGACTACCCGGTGTGTGGCGACCACGTGCTGGTGCCGCGCAACGCCCTGGTCCGCTACCCCGACGTATTGACGCCGGTGGAAGCCAGCGTTCACTACACGCCCATGCTGCTGGCGTACTTCGCCCTTGTCGACCTGGCCCATGTTCAGGCGGGTCAGACCGTGCTGGTCACTGATGCGGCCTACAGCCCCGGCATCGCGTTCGTACAGTTGGGCAAGGCACTCGGCCTGCGGGTGATTGCGGCCACTCAGCACGCCGAAGACCGCGAATACCTGCTCGCCAACGGTGCTGAACGAGTGATCGTGACCGACGAGGACGACATCTGTCTGCGCATCGACGCCCTGACCCAGGGCCAAGGCATCGAAGCCGTGTTTGACGGTTTTGGCGGCATGCAGATGTCGATGCTCGGTGACGTTCTTGCGCCTCGGGGCAGCCTGGTGCTGTACGGCCTGCGCGGTGGCAACCGCACGCCGTTCCCGGCCCTGCAGGCGTTCAAGAAGAACATGCGCTTCTTCGTGCACTGCCTGGAAAACTTCACCGGTAAAGCGGAGTTGGGGATCGAACAGGACAGCGCGGCGATGAAACGCGCTCTTGAGGTCATCAATGAACTGACCGTCAACGGGCAGCTCAAGCCTGACATTCATCGCACCTGGCCGTTCGAACAGTTCGGCAAGGCGCACAACCATCTGGATGAAGACCCGGTGCGGGGCCGCGTGGTGTTGCTGGTCAAGTAAACGCATCCGCAACACATCAGGTCACGCTTGCCCTGAGGCCGTTCGGTTGACCAAAGGCCAAAAGCAGGCAAGTCTTTTGACCGATTCCAAGGGCAAGTACACGCCCGGGCGGCCCAGAACAGCAGCCGTCTTTTACCACGTCAAGGACTGACACCATGAACCGCACTCAACGCCACGCAGGCGCGCCCGCTCACCTCAGCTGGATCGCCGAAACCCCTGACATCGAGCAACTGCGCATCGATGAACTGATCCTGCCGGGCGCTCACAATTCCGGCAGCGACAAACAATCGCCCAATCTGGGCGTGCCCCAGGAATACGCACAGGACGAATCGCCGCTGGAACAACTGCGCCAAGGGATTCGCGTGCTCGACCTGCGCGTCACCTTCAAGGAAGGCTACGTCGAAGGCGACCCCAACCGCTTCCAGCTATTCCACCTCACCTCCTCTGGCCGAACCGTCGCCATTGACATCGTCGAAGCCGTTCGCAAGTTCTTCGCAGAGCTGGAAAGCTCGGGTGAACCGGCACGGGAAATCGTCATTCTCGACTTCCACCAGTTCGACGGTTTCACTGATCGGGCTCATGCCCAGCTGCAAGCCATGGTCTTCAACGAACTGGGCGCTCGCGTCATACCGGATCGCCTGCGCGGCTGGGCGCTGGAACACCTCTGGGCGCAGCACCCTGGTCGTAATGTCGTCGTCGCCTACAACCACGGCAGTGTGTCCGATGAAGGCTGGGATGGTGTGAGCCAGCGCTGGCCGGGCGAAAACCTGTTTAACACCAACACGCTCAAGGCCTTCGTGGACCAAGTGGCAGGGGAACACAAACGCATCGAGCAGCTGCGCGTCGTGCAATGCGCCAAATATTCTCTACCGCTCCACGCGCCGACCGACCTGAGCCACAAGGTCGATGAGTGGTTCGATTCGGTCGACGAGAACAGTTACATCCAGAACTTCTACATCATTAATACGGACTGGACATCGCGCAGTCGGCTGGTCGCTAACTGCCGGCACGCCAACGCCATTCGTGGCGGGCGCAAACTGAGCCATCCCCGTGAGGAGTTGCAACCCCTGAAACGCTGATTCAGGTGCGGGTGATCAGCCCTTGCCGTGCAATGCGCGTCAGATGGCGGATCACCCCTGCAGCGGCTTCGGCGGTCGGCGACTGAATGACGGCCAGGTCGAACTGGTCGTTGCCAAACCGCTCAAGGGTGTCGTGCAGGTCGATGAATTGAATGAGAAAAGCGTGGGGGCCGTGCTGGCGACGGGGCCAGCCATCAAGGTAGCGCAACAGCGTGGGCTGGTGCGAACCGCCCAGCAGAATCTTCGGATTGCGACGGCTGAACTGGCTGCCGATGGGCGCCAGGCGAACGAGGGGGCGGGGGCTGGAAGTGCTGCTCATAGTGTCGTTTCTCTGCCTCAGTGTTCCGCTGGGCAGCGGTGAGAGGCAACACCGAACCAGCGCTTTAGCGGTATTTCGGTGTCGTTGCTCACGACACCCGGCGCCCCGCAAGTAGCTGTTTAAATCGGCGCATGAGCGGCATCCTAGAGAAGCCGCACGGGGATTGTCAATTGAGTGTGTCAGGCTTTGTCGATTGTTTCAGGAACATTCATTCGCGGATCGCCACCTTGCGCGGCGACGGGCTCTCCAGCGAACTGCGTTCCTGATCGTAAGCGAGGTAGTACTTGTTCACGCTGTTGACGTAGGTGACCACGTTCATCCCCACCTGCTCCATCGCTACCCGCTCCACCTGAAAGAACCACTGATTGGGGTTCAGGCCCTGACGCTTCGCTTCGGTGCGCATCGCTTGAACCCGCTCCGGACCCAGGTTGTAGGCGGCCAGGGTAAATGCCATGCGCTCGCGTTCGTTGATCTTCGGGCTGGCAAAGAACTTGTGACGAATCATCGCCAGATATTTGCTCGCGGCCTGCACGTTGCCGTCGACGTCGTGGATATTGCCCACGCCGACCCGCTGCGCTGCTGACGGGGTGATTTGCAGCAAGCCCGTCGCACCGCTGCCGCCCTTGGCGCTCGGGTTGAGCTGGGATTCCTTGAACGCCAGCGCTGCCAGGTCCAGCCAGTCCATTTTCTGCGCGTCGGCGTGGCGTTGCAGGGTCGGACGCAGTTTTTCCAGACGCTGGCGGTCTTCACGGGCCAGCGGATAGTGAACGCGGTACAAATCCTTGTAAGCCTTCTGGAACGCCGCGTCTTGATTGGCGGGCGGTTCATAGGTTTCGAGGAAACGGTCCACCGTGGCGTGGAGCATCACCGCGTCCTTACGCACGAACCAGCTCATGTCCCCCGGATCGCTCAGCGACAACCCACGATCGACACGCAATTTGGGCATCACCCGCGCCCAGCGCTCGGCAATCGGCTGTTCGACCACGGTCAGGTGATAAATGCCGGCCTGCACCATTTCCAGCACGTCTTCGACGGCAAGGCTGGGATCGACCCATTCGATTTTCACCGGCGGCAATTTGCGCAGGGCCAGCTTCTGGTTCAGTTGCGCGAGGGCTTCGTCGGCAGCGCTCCCGTTGGTCAGCATGACCGTCCGGCCGGACAGTTGCTCGGGGCGCTTGAACACCCGCTCGCCCCGCACACCGACCACCACCAGCGGCACATGGCTCACCACCGGTTCGGTCGCATCGACGTAATGGGCGGCACTGGCGTCGAGCAGTTCGCCAGGCGCTACCATGTCCCCGTCGCCCCGTTGCAGCGCAGCGAGCAGTTGGTCCTTGGCTTTGGGGATCAGTTTGATCGAGATTTTCTGGCCATCGCGGGCATGGCCGTTGAGGTATTTTTCGAAGGCTTGCAGGCGGCGGTATTCGACGCCAATCGGCTCACCCTGCACTTCACCGGAGCTGTTGCGGCTCTGGTTGACGAGCACGCGCAGGACTTTGCTGCTGCGAATGGCCGACAGATCGCGAATCTGGGTTTTCTTGACGATGACCGGCGGCCCTGCCGGGCGGGTCGAGGCCTGGGCGGATGCCGAGTGGCTGACGAGCAGCAGACACAGCGAAATGAATGAGGCTCGGATCATTGACGCTCCGGGAAAATGCCGAAAAAACGGGCTTGAAGTCTGTGTCGGGCAGCTGCGTTCGCCTCAGGCGTGCGCCTGAGCTGGCAACATCACAGGGGTCTAATCATGCCAAGCAGTTGAGTCTGCTTGATTTTTTATGGCTTCAATCGCTCTGGTATTCTTCTCGGCCTCCGGCCTGAGGTGAACCATGCAACTAATCGACATCGGCGTCAATCTTGTGAATTCCAGTTTTGCGGGTAAGGAACGCGACGTTCTCGACCGCGCCTACGCTGCCAACGTGGGGCAATTGATCCTCACCGGCACCAGCGTCGAGGGCAGCGAACAGGCCTTGCAGATGTGCCGCCAACTGGACGAAAGCGGCCAGCGATTGTTCAGCACCGCCGGGGTTCACCCCCATTCGGCGAGCGATTGGACACTGGACACTGAAAAACAGTTGCACGCCCTCCTGAAAGAAAATTCGGTGTGCGCGGTAGGCGAATGCGGCCTGGATTTCAACCGTGACTTCTCCCCTCGCCCGCAACAGGAAAAGGTTCTGGAAGCCCATCTGGCGCTGGCCGTGGCCTTGAACATGCCGGTCTTTCTTCATGAGCGTGATGCCGACGAACGGTTGCTGGCGATCTTGCGCGAGTATCGCGATCACCTGCCCGGCGCAGTGGTGCATTGCTTCACCGGCGAAAAACGCGCGCTGTTCAATTATCTGGACATGGACCTGCACATCGGCATCACCGGGTGGATCTGCGACGAACGCCGGGGCACCCACCTGCACCCACTGGTGCGCGAAATTCCGCAAGGCCGCCTGATGCTGGAAAGCGACGCGCCGTACCTGCTGCCGCGCACCCTGCGGCCCAAACCGAAAAACGGCCGCAACGAACCGGCGTACCTGCCGGAAGTCCTGCGCGAAGTAGCGTTGCATCGGGGCGAAACCCCGGAAGACCTCGCTGCCCACACCACGGCCTGCGCCCGCGCATTCTTTTCGCTGCCTGTGATTGATTGACACCCTCGGGTCATGCACCGAGCAAAACCCTGTGGGAGCGAATTCATTCGCGAAGGCGGTACATCCGACGCAGATGTGTCGCCGCCAAATCCTTCCGCGAATGAATTCGCTCCCACAGGGGGATCTGCGCCTGGAGGCCGGTTTGCCGAACAGGCAACCGGAGGAATTGATACAGATCAACACATCTGTCATGCGCAGCTGAGAAACTGATGGCACCTTGCCTTATCACGTGCAATCACAGAAGAGCTTCCTCATGAGCCGCTGGTTGAGCAACATTTCGCTGAAATACAAATTCTGGGCGGTCAACGCCGTCGCGTTCATCACCACCTTGCTGCTGGTGCTTTATGCACTGAACCTGGAACAGCACAGCCGCGCCGAGGACGCCCGAGTTGCGGTCCAGGCTCAGGCGCAATTGTTGGCCGCCTGGCCTGCCGGGCAACCGGCGCCCACGCCCCCACCGCTCCCCGCGGTGCCGGGGCTCAACGACCTGCTGGCCGAACATTTCACCGAATACGCGGTGGCCGTGCTGGTGCTGATGCTCGCCATGCTCAGCGCCTCGCAGTTGTTGATCCGCTTCCTGCTGACCCACCTCAACACCCTCAAGGACGTGATGCTGCACGTTGAGCGCAGCGGCGATCTGTCGGCGCGTGTGCCTCTCACGGGCGAAGATGAAGTCGGGCAAATGGCCAAGGCGTTCAACGCCATGCAGGCCGGGTATCAGCGCATCGTCGGCACTGTCGCGCAGTCGGCGGCGCGGCTGGATCAGGGCGCGGTGCATTTGGCGACCGGCATGAGCGATGTGCGCGAAGGCATGCTCGGCCAGCAAAGCGAAACCGACCAAGTCGCCACCGCGATCAACGAAATGACCGCCACGGTCTATCACATCGCGCAACACGCCAACGCCACCCGCGACCAATCGCAAAGCGCCGACGCGCTGGCGGGTAGCGGCAAGGCCGTGGTGGACCGGGTGCAGAGTTCGATTGCCGGGCTGTCCAGCGGCGTACAGCAAACGGCAGGAATGATTCAGCGCCTGGCCGAAGACAGCCAGAAGATCAACGGCGTGGTCAACGTGATCCACAGCATCGCCGAGCAGACCAACCTCTTGGCCCTGAACGCCGCCATCGAAGCGGCCCGGGCTGGGGAAATGGGCCGCGGTTTTGCGGTGGTCGCCGACGAAGTGCGCAACCTTGCCAAGCGCGTGCAGACCTCCACCGACGAAATCACCACCATGGTTGCCGCGTTGCAGGCGGGCACCCGCGATGCGGTGGATTTCATGCAGGAGAGTTCGTACAAGGCCGATGACTGCGTGCAGCACGCTCAGGAAGCCGGTGAAGCCCTGACGGCCATCGCCGATGCCGTCGCCCAGATGCGCGAAAGCAACACGCAGATTGCCTTCGCGGCGCAGCAGCAGAGTCAGGTCGCGGAAGAGATGAACCGGGCAGTGGTCAGCATCCGCGACGTCACCGAACGCACCGTGCGCCAGACGGTGGATTCAGCGAGTACCAGTGATGAACTGGCGACCCTGGCGGGTGAGCTGAATACGGCGATCGGGCAGTTGAAACTGCGGGGTTGAAAACCGATGGAGATCCCTGTGGGAGCGAATTCATTCGCGAAGGCGGTACATCCCGCACAGATGTGTCGCCTGCCAAATCCTTTCGCGAATGAATTCGCTCCCACAGTGGGGACACCGCCGTGCTTGCTAGAGGCGCAGGTGAAACCGCAGACGGGATTATTCGCAAAAACCGGGCACGCCGCAGAACCCTGTGGGAGCGAATTCATTCGCGAAGGCGGTACATCCCGCACAGATGTGTCGCCTGCAGAATCCCTTCCCGAATGATTCGCTCCCACAGTGGGGACGCCGCGGTGCTTGCTACAGACGCAGGTGAAAGGGGTCGATTGCTTTCCTCCATTCCACCTATGAAGCCCATAGCAAACCTCGATTCGCCGCGATGCACTCACAGGCCTATTCTGAACCCATCGAAAACGGTTCTTATTAGGCTTTGTGAGGTCAACGTCATGCCCAAATTCATCGCAAACCTGCACCTTGAAGATTTCTTCTCCAGCGCCCATAAGTCCGGGCTGTCGTCGAATCTGGTGCTGTCGTCTCTGGCGTTTCCGCTGTCGATCGTCTCGGGCCTGTTGCTGCTCGACGGTGCGCTGAGCGCCAGCATCGCCTCGGCGGGCATCGGCATTCTGGGGCTCATTGCCGCGCAAGCGATCAAAACCCGAGGCCAGTAACGGTCTCGGGGCTAACCCCTCCCCACTTGTCCATCAGCCAAACACGGTCACCGTCTGACGGCTGATCGCGACCAACTCCCCGCTCGGCGTCCACAACCCTGCTGCCACATGGCCGTAGCCGTCCCGCGCGTGCTCGATCACCGCCTTGTATTGCGTCCAGTCATGGGTGGTCATGGCCGGGAGCGGCTGCACGAATTCAATCGTCCAGGTCAATGAACTGCCCGGTGCCGGTTTGCTCAGATGGGGCAAGACCGCAGGCGGCCAGGTGTCGACCAGCGCCAGCAGATGGGCCTCGGTCAACGGCTCGACCTTCACGTCCCGCAACCGCGCATACCCGCCAATTGCTGGCGATGGCGTGCCGCTGTACGGAAAACCGCCTAGCGCCCAGCGCATCTCGATGAATTTCAAATATTCCGGCATCACGCCGGCAATGAATGGGAACGGCGACACGTCCTCCACGGGTTTCAACGTGGGCGCAGGCTCGGCAGCGACCGAAATCGACGACTCACGGGGCGCGCCGAAGCTGCCTTGAATCAAGGTCACCGTTTCGCCGTTCTGCACTGCCCGCCCCAGCACCTGACTGACCGCCTTGCCTTCGCGCAGGATTTCCACCTCGAACGAGATCGGCACATCAATGGCGGGAGGGCCGACAAAACAGATCGCCAGCGAACGCACCGGCCGGTCGGCGGGCACTTTGGCGCGCATCGCTTCGAATTGCAGCGCCGCCATCAGGCCGCCGAAACAGGAGCGCCCCTGGGACCAGGACGCCGGAATCGTCACGGCCTGCGGGTGGGCGCGAACGGCGTCGAGCAATTCGGAAAAGGTCATGGGCACTCCGTGGGGTTCACTGGAAACATGCCCGGATCTTAGCGAGACGCTGCTTCCCGAACAGCGCTCATAACTGCCAATTCTGCGGCCTGATCGGGATCAATGCCTCGGGGCATCGCCAAAGCAGGCGTGGGCGAGCTTGTCCAACGCCTTGTCCGACTTCTCTTCGGCACGCAGGATGCCCAATTCCCAGCCCGCCATACAGGGCGAAAGGTCGTGCTGGTGTTCCGCTTGGGTGAGCCATTGCAGGTGATCGTGCCAGTCGCCCAGCGCCCCTTGCGCCGACTTCAGGCGTTTCTGCATGCCGTCGGGTTGATGACTGAGTTCGGGGTAGGCCTCGGCGGCGTAGCGCACGCGCTTGATCAACAGCCGCAGGCGATGCCGGTCGTGAGCCGGGTCGGCCATGGCTTCGCGCAGTTTCTTCCACTGTTTGTCCATGCGCTTTTCAATGCGCTGGCGCAGTTTCTTGAGCAACCCGTGACGCTGTTGGGCGCGCAGGAACGCGGGCAGTTGATCGAGCACCCCGAACAGCCGGTTCAATTCCGGAGACGTTGCGACCTGAGGGCAGGCGGTGTTCAGAAACGTCGTGCGTTTGAGCGTTGCCTGATCCTGGCCCTGCTCCACCAAAAACGCGGCCAGCACCTGCATGTCACGCAGCGGCGTGGTCAGGTCACCGACGCCCTTGGCGGCTTCTTCGACTTGGTCCAGCCCCGGCAACCCCCGCAGAGGGCGCAGCACACTGCGCAGACGCCGAACCGTGGTGCGCAGGTCATGCAGCGCTTCGCTGTCGGTGGACGCGGCCAACCTGGCATGGCACGCCAGCAGCTTGACATTGAGACTAAGAATCTCGGCGATCAGGTGATCGACCATGGCAGACATTGAACACTCCTTGGTTTTTCATGATGACGGTTCTTCATGACGACGGCTTGTCTTTGACTGCTGACAAGCGCCAGGGCAAACGGCGACGCAAGTGTTTGAGACGCCGACGCAGGTGCCCCATCGAACCGGAGACACCGGCATAACGCTGGGCTTCGAATTCCTGAGCGAACCCTTCGATGGCCTCGGCATGATTCGGGAAGCGCTGGGCGGCGCGGGATGCGAAGGCCCGAGCCCCTTCCCCCGGCTGACGTTTTAGACCGTGCCGCGCCAACAGACGTGCGAACCTGTTGAACAGGCGCAGTTGCGAATCGCTCTCCCGCCGCCACGGCTTGAACAGCCACAGCGCCAGCAGCCCGAGAATGACCAGCGCGCCGCCCGCGAACACCGGCGCCTGAAAGCCCGAGAACCAACGCCCCAGCACCTGCAATTGCTGCTGTCCCTGATACCCCAGGACCCAGCGCTGCCAGCCGTAGTTGAGGTTATCCCAACTCAAGCGAATCGAATTGATCCAGGCCAGGTGACGGTAGCGCAGCACTGACATTGGCGAATCGGCAAGAAACTCTTCATCGTCGCCGAGTGCCGCTTCCAGCCCCTGTTCGATCCGCGCGGGTGACACGGCGGCGGTCGGGTCGACGCTGCGCCAGCCGACACCCGCCTGCCAATATTCGACCCAGGCATGGGCATCAAACTGGCGGACGCTGATGTAATTGCCATCCGGGTTCAGCTCGCCGCCCTGATAGCCCGCGACCACACGCGCCGGAATGCCCGCTGCCCGCAGCACTAAGGTCATGGCCCCCGCGTAGTGCTCACAGAACCCGGCGCGGCTGCCGAACAGGAAGTCGTCGATGCCGTTCTGCCCGAGGGTCGGCGGTTTCAGGGTGTAGCGGAACGGCTGTTCGGTGAAATACGCCAGCAGGCTTTCCACCAGCGCGTCAGGTTTGGGGTGGCGCCGGTGCATGTCCGCCGCCCATTCCCGGGCCTCAGGATTGCCTTTGGCGGGCAGTTGCAAATCCTGGGAGCGCGCCCCGTCGCTGAGGCTGGTTTCCCGCACCGCGTCGGGCCATGCGTTGACGCTGTACAGCACCGACTGCTCGATGGGCCGCCGTCGCTGCCAGCGGAAATCGCTCATCTGTCGCACACCGACAAGGTCGGTCTCGCCGACGTCCAAGGTCATCAGCCACGGCTTGCCGCTGGGCTCCATGACCACGCTGTAGCTGACTTTTTCACCGGTTTTTTGCCAGTCCGGCGCGTCCGGCACCAGCGCGCGGGACGACTGCGACCAGCGACGCCCGTCGAACTGCTCCAGCGTCAGGCCGCGCCAATACTGCTGATCGCGCGGTGGAACCGGCCCCTCAAAACTGGCGCGAAACACCAGCGCCGCCGACCGGCTCAGCTCGGCCACGTCCCCCGGCGCCATCGTGTCGGAAAGCCCTGTCAGCCCCTTGTTGCTGGGCTGCGGCAGTGACCACAGAGGGTCAAGACGGGGAAAGAACAGAAACAGCAGCACCATCAGCGGCACCGCCTGCAACAGCAGCTTGACCGCCAGTTTCAGGGTGCCCGCCGGTTTGCTGGACAGGCTGGACTGCTGCAGGCCGATCAGCCCCGCCAACAGCGTCGCCACCGGCAGCAGCGTGAACAGCCCCCAGAGCAGCGCGTCTTCGAACAGGTAACCCACCGCCACGCAGAAGAAGCCAAGAAAGATCAGCACCAGCGCATCCCGCCGGGTCTGCATCTCCAGCATCTTGAGGATGAACGCAGCGATCAGCAGCGCAGCCCCGGCATCCAGCCCGACCAGGCTGCCCCGCGCCAGAAAAATCCCCCCCGCCGTGCCCACCAGCAGGCCGCACTTGACCCATGTGCCAGGCATCCGAACACGCATGCGAAAAATCTGGATGCGCCAGAAACTGCACACCAGCCACAGCACCACCAAGGCGATGGGGATGTGCATCGAAAACGGCACGATGACCAGCGCTTGGGCGATCAGCAACCAGTTGAGGCTGACCCGAGGAATCGGCTGGGCGAGGTTGGCGGAGGTCATGCCCACGCCACCTTGAGGCTCGGTTTCATGCCCGCACCCCGTACAGCGCCAATTGCCGCAGGCAGGCCTCGCGGTGCGCGTCGCCGCTGTCCACCGCCGACAGAAAGCCCGGCAGGCGCAAGGCGAACGGCTGCTGTCGGTGGGACAACTCCAGCACCCAATAGCACAGCCGCGACAGGCGCTCTTCGATGTCGCCGCCCAGGGCCATGAAGTCCAGGCACAGGTCGTGGCCGCTCAGGTCAGTGAATTCCTTGACCATCAACCCTTGCCCACGCGACCAGGCTTTCCAGTGCATGCGACGCATGGAATCCCCGGGCTGCCAGGGGCGCAAGCCTTGATAATCATCAACGCCCTGCCCCTGGGTCGCCTGGCCATCGTCGTCGGCGTGGGGCTGAACCCCTTGCAGCAATGGCAGGCTGCCCGCCACCGGGCGCGGGTAAATCAACACGGTCTGCTCCAGGTCCAGCCAGCTCCAGGCACGGAAGATGCCCAGCGGAAACACGCTCTCGACCCGCAGACGCGGTGCCCGCAACCAGCCGCGATTGAGCGCAGGCAAGGTCAGCGCCACCTCCACCTGCTGTTCAGGCTCGACATCGGTTTGCTCCAGCTTTTCAGTGTCCCAGCCCAAGGCGATGGCCTGATGACCGTTGGACGCGCTCTCCAGACGCAGACGCAACTGGACCGGCTCGCCGACAAACACCGAACGGGCATGGGTCGCGCTGAGCACCAGCCCGCTGAAATTGCGGTAGGTATGGAGAATGCCGAGGATGCCCACCGACGACATGAGGAACGTCAGGCCGTAGGCGAGGCTGTTCTGGTAGTTGATCGACACCAGCAGCAGCAAAAACAGCACGAGCATGAACGTGCCCCCCGACCGGGTCGGCAGGATGAAGATCTGACGGTGATTCAGCTCGATCCGCGAAGCCGGGGGGATGCGACGTCCCACCCAGCGCTGCCAGAACGGCTTGAATTGGGGCATCAAAGCACCGGCACCTCACGCAGCAGCCATTGAACCAACGCCCCGCCGCCATGCCCGGTCGGGTCGCTGCGGTCGCGCAGACGATGACCGATCACTGCGGGCAGGATCGCTTGAACGTCTTCCGGTATCACGTAATCGCGCCCGATCAGCAGTGCCCACGCACGCGCCGCCGAGAGGATCGCCAGGCTCGCCCGGGGCGACAGGCCGTAGGCGAACTGCGGCTGACTGCGGGTGGCGTCCACCAACCGCAACACGTAATCCACCAGCGCGTCGCTGGCGCGCACCCGTCGGGCTTCTTCCTGCAAGATGGCCAGCTCAGTGTGGTCGAGAATCGGCTCGATGCGCGGCAGCAGTTCCCGCCGCGATTCGCCCAGCAGCAAGGCTTTTTCAGCTGAACGCGCCGGGTAGCCTAAGGACAGACGCATCAGAAAGCGGTCCAGTTGCGACTCGGGCAACGCAAAGGTGCCACCCTGGCTGAACGGGTTTTGCGTGGCGATGACAAAAAACGGATCAGGCAGCAACCGGGTGGCGCCTTCGATGGTCACCTGCCCTTCTTCCATGGCTTCGAGCAACGCGCTCTGACTTTTCGGCGTGGCGCGGTTGATCTCGTCCGCCAGCACCAGTTCGGCGAAGATCGGCCCGGGATGGAAGGTGAATTGCCCAGTCTCCCGGTCGAAAATCGACGTGCCGAGGATGTCTCCCGGCAACAGGTCGGAGGTGAATTGAATCCGCTGAAAGCTCAACCCCAGCACCCGCGCCAGCGTGTGGCTCAGGGTGGTCTTGCCCATGCCGGGCAAATCTTCGATCAGCAGATGACCGCCGCCCAATAGACAGGTCAGGGCCAGACGGACTTGAGGCTCCTTGCCCAACACCACTTCATTGATTGCGTTGAGACACGCATCCAGTTTTCTGCCCATCGGAAAGCCTCCCCAGGCGACAGCTCTTGGCTAGTAGGACTGCAGCAGATGCCAGACGTGCAGCCACTTTAAAGTCAGCGTAGGCCTTTTCGCCAGAGCGGATGAGAGGAATCGGGAGGAATTATGAGGAGGATGCGGGGACAGGCGTTCTGACGCGAGATTTTCAGGCCAGGCCGGGACCTGTAGGAGCGAATTCATTCGCGAAGGCGGTACATCTGGCGCAGATGAGGGCCTGCCAAATCCTTTCGCGAATGAATTCGCTCCCACAGGGGATTTACGTGTCCGCTAATACCGGCGCATCAGCCGACAGCGAGGCTTATCGCCCGGCGCGGGATTCACGGATGTAGAAACGCGCCTTCTCGGCTTTCTCGTTGCAGCCTTCGAACGCTTCGAACTGTTGCTGGGTCTTGGCGCCGGTCAACAGCGAAAGCGCTTTGGAGTAGCTGACGGTCCCGGCAAAACCTTCGGCTTTGGCGAGGTCCAGTTCGTGCCAGGCAGCGTCCAGGTTGGTCGCGCAACTGTCGCGATAAGCGGTTTTCCCCGCGCAGCCTGTGAGAACAAGGGCGAGCAGTGGCAGGCAGATCCAGGCTTTCATCGGGTGTTCCTCAAGGGTGGAAAGTCAACAATGGAATCAACGATGCGGGTTTGACGATGCGGCGATGTAAAAGTGCCATAACCACAGGTCGCAGGGCCGTTGTTTTTTGTCGTAGCGGTTATACACGCGCCGGATGAAAAACGGCACCCTTGGGCGTAGGGTAGAGCCACTGCAACGGGGAGCCTGCGAATGAAAAAAAGAATCGCGCTGGTCTTGGGGTCCGGGGGCGCCAGAGGCTATGCACACATCGGGGTGATCGAAGAACTGGAGCGACGCGGCTACGACATTGCCTGCATCGCCGGTTGCTCGATGGGGGCGGTGATCGGGGGGATTTACGCGGCGGGCAAACTGCCGGAATACAAGGCCTGGATTGAAAGCCTGGATTACCTCGACGTGCTGCGGCTGGTGGACGTGAGCTTCAGATTGGGTGCGATTCGCGGGGAAAAAGTCTTCGGGCAGATTCGCGAGATCGTCGGCGAGATCAACATCGAAGACCTGCGTATTCCCTACACCGCCGTGGCCACGGACCTCACCAATCAGCAGGAAATCTGGTTTCAGGAAGGCAACCTGCACTCGGCCATGCGTGCGTCGGCGGCCATTCCCAGCCTGTTCACCCCGGTGGTTCAGGGCAATCGCACGCTGGTGGACGGCGGCCTGCTCAACCCGTTGCCCATCGTGCCGGTGGTGTCCAGCCACTGCGACCTGATCGTGGCGGTCAACCTCAACTCCACCAACCAGAAGCAATACCACTTGCCGGTGATCGAACGCCCGCCGGCCGTGAAGAAACGCTTCGACGCCCTGATCAACTCCATCGGCTCGCACCTGCCGTTCCGGCGCAAGATGGACGTGGCGGCGGGCGATGTGTTGCGTCTGGAGCAGGACAGCCTCAAGACCACGGCGGCCACCCTGCCCGACTCCTGGCTGGGCCAACACGACGCCGACTCTGCCGATCCCCAAGGCCAGCAACCCGCCGCCGCGCCGACCGAACCGGGCGCTCCGAAGTCGGCCAGCGGCTCGGTGATCATCGACAACGTCGGGCCTGCGTCCCTGCTCGATTTGATCAACCAGAGTTTCGAAGTAATGCAGACGTCCCTGGCGCAGTACAAGATCGCCGGGTATCCGCCGGACATCCTGATCAACGTGCCCAAGCGCGTGTGCCGGTTTTTCGAGTTCTACAAGGCCCCGGAGCTGATCGCACTGGGACGGGAGATTGCGCGGGATACGCTGGATCGGTATGAGCGGGAGCATTGAGAGCAAGGGTGTACAGAAACCTCAAGACGCCACCAACCTATACCCCACCCCCGCCTCGGTCAGGATGAACCGGGGTGCAGCGGGGTCATCCGCCAGTTTCTGCCTCAAGTGCCCGACGACGATGCGCAGGTAATGGGTGTCTTCCACATGGGTCGGGCCCCAGATGTCCTTGAGTAATTGCTGCTGGGTGATGACCCGCCCCGGATGCCGCGCGAGTTGTGCCAACACCGCGTATTCCTTTTTGGTCAGAGCGACTTCGTTGCCGTCCAGCAGCACCCGCCGATACGCAAGGTCCACGGTCAGCGGGCCGATCACCAGCGCCGAGTCGGCCTGCCCGGTGTCCGGTGCCTGCCGCAACAATGCGCGAATCCGCGCCAGAAACTCCTGAATCCCGAACGGTTTGGTCACGTAATCGTTGGCCCCGGCGTCGAGGGCGCGGACCTTTTCAGCCTCGCTGGCGCGCACGGACAGCACCAGCACCGGCACGGTCGACCATTCGCGAAACTGGCTCAGCACGTCTTGTCCGTCGATGTCCGGCAAACCGAGGTCGAGCACCAGCAGATCCGGCTTGTTCAGCGCCGCCTGGGTGAGGCCTTCGGTGCCGGTTCCGGCTTCGATCACGGTGTAGCCTTGTGAGGCGAGGCTGATGCGCAGGAATTTGCGGATCTGCGGTTCGTCGTCGATCACCAGAATGGTTGCGGTCTGGCTCATGGTTTTCCTGTCACGTTGTCACCCTTGGTCCGTAACGGACCCAAAACCTGTAGGAGCGAATTCATTCGCGAAAAATAGTCCAGTCGATAGAACAGTGTCGACCGTACGATCCCTTCGCGAATGAATTCGCTCCCACAGGTTGATTGGCGACACCGGTGAGTCATTCATTTACAGGCCTGTTTTTTTTGTTAACACCGAGGGTCACCCATCGCCTATTCACCACACCTGCTCCACGTCCGCCTGCGGCTGGGCCTGCAACGGCAGGTGCAGCGAGATGCAGGTGCCGCGTCCGTCGATGCCCTCGCCGACGCTGATCCGCCCGCCATGGGCACCGACCATGCCCTGACAGATCGCCAGCCCCAGCCCGGTGCCCTGCCCGCCGCGATCCCCCCGGGCGGCGGTGTAGAACATGTCGAAAATCTTCGCCCGCTCGGCTTCCGGAATCCCCGGCCCTTCGTCGCTGACAGCAAAGGTCAGCTCATCGCTCGACGCGGCGACCCGAATCTGCAGGCGGCCATGGGTCGGCGAGAAGCGCGCGGCGTTTTCCACCACGTTGATCAGCGCTTGTTCGATCAGCGCCGCGTGCACGTACAGCAGCGGCAGTTCGGCGGAGAGTTCCGTGCTGACCTGCAACGGCGCCAGCACCGCACGCAAGCGGTTGAGGGAGCTGCCGACGATGTCTCCCGGCGAGACCCAGTCCCGCGCCAGTTTCAGCGCGCCGTGACCCAGTCGGGTCATGTCCAGCAGGTTCTGGATGTAGCGGTCCAGCCGCTCGGCCTCGTCGCGAGTGCCTTCCAACAGCTCGCGGCGGTCGTCCAGCGGAATCGCCTCACCCAACGCCAACAGGCTGTCGATGCTGCCGCGCATCGCGGTCAGCGGGGTGCGCAGGTCGTGGGACACCGAGGCCAGCAAGGCGCTGCGCAATTGTTCGGTTTCGCCGTGAAGACGCGCGGCTTCCAGGTCTTCGGCCAGTCGCGCACGGGCCAAGGCTTGCCCGAGCGGCTGACTCAACGCCGTCAACAATCGCCGACGCTGGGCGCTGAACGTCTGCCCCGGACGCGACCGCACGCCGAGCAACGCCAGCGGCGCCTCATCGACCCACAACGGCAGCCACCACCACTCACCCGACGGCAGCGTCCCGGTGCCTCGGCCTGCGGGCTGGCCGTGTTGCCAGGCCCAGTCGGCGGCGGCGCGTTCGAACTCGGAAAACTCCAGCGCGCCGCCGACCTCGACCTTCCAGCCTTGATCGCCGTCCCGGTCAAGCATGCAGACGCTCAGTTCTTTCCAGCCCGACAGGTGATGGTCGGCGGCGCTCAGCACGGCCTGCCGGTCGGTGGCGGCGGTGAGGCGTTTCGACAGGTCGAGCAGCTCGCTGGTCTCTTCCTGGGTGTCGCGCAACGCCTGCAATTGGCGACGCTGGCGGGCGGCGAGATTGCCGGTCAGCGCGGCCATCATGAGGAAGAACAGCAGGGTCAGCACGTCTTCTTCGCGCTGAATACTCAGGGAGAAATTCGGCGGAATGAACAGAAAGTCATAGGCCAGAAACGACAGCACCGAGCAAACCATCGCCGGGCCCACGCTGCTGCGCACCGCCACCAGCAACACCGCTGCGAGAAACACCAGCGAGATGTTCGGCAAGGCCAAGACACTGGACACCGCCCAGGCCAGCGCGCTGGCGCAGATCGTCGCCAGCACGGCCAACAGATAGTCGAACCCGCTGAGCGTGCGGGGCGTGGTCGAATACGGCTGATCGGGTCGCGCTTCGCTGTCCAGCACGTTGATTTCCAGGCCGTGGGCATTGCGCAGCAGACGCGACGCCAGCCCACCGCCGAACACCCGTCGACGCAATAAAGGCCGCGACTGCCCCACCAGCACCAGACTGGCGCGGCGTTCGGCGGCGTGCTGGATCAGGGTTTTCGCCACTTCCGGGGCCCGCAGGACCACGACTTCGCCGCCCAACCGTTCCGCCAGCTGCTGCGCGCTTTGCAGGCGGCTGCGCGCCAGTTCATCGAAAAAACGGCCATTGTCGACGTGCACCAGTGTCCACGGCAGGTGCCTGCGCTGAGCCACGCGGCTGGCGTGTCGCACGAGACGCTCGGCCTGGGCATCGCCATCGACCCCCACCAGCAAGCGACCACGAACGGCGGGCGCCGACTGGCCCAGTTGCCGATACCCCAAGGCCAGATCGTTATCGACCTGGGCCGCTGCGGTTTGCATCGCCAGTTCGCGCAGGGCGGTGAGGTTGGTCTGGGTGAAGAACGCGTCGATGGCCGCTCGCGCCTGCTCCGGCACGTAGACCTTGCCATCGCGCAGTCGCTCCAGCAGTTCTCGCGGCGGCAGGTCGATCAACACCAGTTCGTAAGCTTCCTGCAGCACCCAGTCCGGCAGGGTTTCGCGGACCTGCACGCCGGTGATGCCGCGCACCTGATCGTTGAGGCTTTCGAGGTGTTGCACGTTGACCGTGGTGTAGACGTCGATCCCCGCCGAAAGCAGCTCCTGAATGTCCTGCCAGCGTTTGGCGTGGCGGCTGCCCGGCGCGTTGCTGTGGGCCAGTTCATCCACCAGCACCAGCTTTGGCCGGGCCGCGAGCAAGCCGTCGAGGTCCATTTCTTCCAGCACCACGCCCCGGTATTCGGAACGCAGCATGGGCAATTGCGGCAGGCCGCCGAGCAGGGCTTCGGTTTCGGCGCGGCCATGGGTTTCGACAACCCCGGCCAACAACGACACCCCTTGGCGCAGTTGCGTGTGCGCGGCCTGCAACATGGCGAAGGTCTTGCCCACGCCGGGAGCAGCGCCGAGAAACACCTTCAAGCGGCCACGGTCATCCCGGGGGAGCGTGGCCAGCAAGGCATCGGCGCGGGTGTCTGAGTTCACGGGGTTGTCCTGATGTAATGATCAAATCGTAGCGCGGTGCCCCGGTGTAGGAGCGTGGCTTGTCCCGCGATCTGCCGGGAACCGGCAGCAAAACTGGACACCTCGGCCTCGTCAGACGCACCGCGTGCGCTGACTTTACGACGGGTTCCCCGCCGATCGCGGGACAAGCCACGCTCCTACATGTGGAACATCGTTATTGGCGAATCTCACTTAAACGCTGGTTCAACGCCAGCACATTCACCACTGCCGGGCCAATCAGCGGGCTGTAGGTGTTGGCCACCACCAGCCGCTGCACGGTCTCCCGAGACACATGCCGCGCCGCCGCCACCCGCGTCACTTGATAATCGGCAGCGGCTGGCGACAGATGAGGGTCGAGACCGCTCCCCGACGTGGTCAGCAGGTTCAACGGCACCGGCCCCTGCCCTTCCACCTGTTCTTTCGCCGCATCATCACCGATCCGGGTGGCCAGCGCAGGATTGCTCGGGGCCAGGTTACTCGCCCCACTCGCCACCGTGGCATAAGCCCCGGCCGACGGACGAGGGTGAAACCATTCTTCGCCGGTAAAATTCTGCGCGATCAATTCCGAGCCGCGCACCTTGTCCTGATCGTCATACACCAGGCTGCCGTTGGCCTGTTCCGGGAACGCCACTTGCGCGACGCCGGTCACCACCAGCGGATAAGCCACGCCGGTGATCAGGGTCATCAGCACGATCAGGCTCACAGCGGGACGCACTATAGTCGACATCATTCATTCCTCAATCAAATCGGGTCGCGACGAGGCAGGACACGCCACCCCGCCGCCGAAAAACAGCGCTTACACCAGATGCAGGCCGGTCAACAGCAGGTCGATCGCCTTGATCCCCACGAACGGCACGAGAATCCCCCCCAGCCCGTAGATCAGAAGGTTGCGACGGAGCAGGTGCGCCGCACTCGCCGCCTGCACCCGCACGCCGCGCAAGGCCAGCGGAATCAGCACCACGATGATCAGCGCGTTGAACACGATGGCCGACAGAATCGCGCTCTGCGGGCTCGCCAAACCCATGATGTTGAGCACGCCCAATTGCGGGTAGATCGCCGCGAACAGCGCGGGCAGGATCGCGAAGTATTTGGCCACGTCGTTGGCGATGGAGAACGTGGTCAGCGCACCTCGGGTGACCAGCAATTCCTTGCCCACTTGCACCACGTCCAGCAGCTTGGTGGGGTCGCTGTCCAGATCGACCATATTGGCCGCTTCCCGCGCCGCCTGGGTGCCGTCGTTCATCGCCATGCCGACGTCCGCCTGGGCCAGCGCCGGAGCGTCGTTGGCGCCGTCGCCGCACATCGCCACCAGACGCCCGTCGTTCTGTTCCTGACGAATGCGCTCCAGTTTTTTCTCCGGCGTGGCTTCGGCCAGCACGTCGTCCACCCCCGCTTCAGCAGCAATGGCGGCGGCGGTCAGCGGGTTGTCGCCGGTGACCATGACCGTGCGAATTCCCAGTTTGCGCAGCTCATCAAAACGCTCGCGGATGCCTGGCTTGACCACGTCCTTGAGGTGAATCGCGCCCAGCAGCGTGTTGTCGACCGAGACCAGCAGCGGCGTGCCCCCGGTCTTGGCGATCTTGTCGATCTCTCGGGCCAGGCTTTGCGGCAGGTCGGCGCGGTCACGGCCAATGAATGTCAGCAGCGAATCCACGGCGCCTTTGCGGTACACGCGGCCGTTGAAATCCACCCCGGACAAGCGCGTTTCAGCGCTGAACGGCACGGCGGTCAACTGGCTCAGCACAGGCTCGGCCATGGGGTGCAGGCCCCGCAGGTACTCGACGATGGATTTGCCCTCGGCGGTGTCGTCGGCCAGCGAGGCCAGCAGCGTGCCTTCGCTCAGCTCCTTGCCACTTACGCCGGGCGCCGCATAGACCGCTGCGCAGCGACGATTACCGAAGGTGATGGTGCCGGTCTTGTCCAGCAGCAACACGTGCACATCCCCCGCCGCTTCCACGGCCCGGCCGGATTTGGCGATGACGTTCAGGCGCACCAGGCGGTCCATCCCCGCGATGCCGATGGCCGACAGCAGGCCGCCGATGGTGGTGGGAATCAGCGTCACCAGCAACGCCACCAGAAACACCAGCGGCAGGCTGCCCCCGGCGAAATGGGCAAAGGGTTGCAGGGTCACGACCACCAGCAGAAAGATCAGGGTCAGGCCGATCAGCAGGATGTCCAGCGCGACTTCGTTGGGGGTTTTCTGGCGTTTGGCGCCTTCCACCAGCGCAATCATGCGGTCCAGCGTTGACTCGCCGGGGTTGGCGCTGATGCGTACCAGTAGCCAGTCCGAGACCAGCCGGGTGTTGCCAGTGACCGCCGAACGGTCGCCGCCGGACTCGCGAATCACCGGCGCGGATTCCCCGGTGATCGCCGCTTCGTTCACCGCCGCGATGCCTTCGATGACCTCGCCGTCGCCGGGAATCAGCTCCCCCGCTTCGACGCGCACCACGTCGCCCCTGCGCAAGGTGCTGGCGTTGACCGTGATAAACGCGCCGTTCGCCCCTTGCAGGCGGGCTTTCAGGCCTTCGCTCCCGGCCTTGAGGCTGTCGGCCCGTGCTTTGCCACGTCCCTCGGCCAAGGCTTCGGCGAAGTTGGCGAACAGCACGGTGAACCACAGCCACACCGCAATCTGCACCGCGACGAAGGTCGGCACGGCCGGGTTGGGGATCAGGCACAGGATGGTGGTGAGGATCGCGGTCAGCTCGACCACCAGCATCACCGGCGCACGTTGCAACTGACGCGGGTCGAGTTTGACGAAGGCCTGAACCAACGCCGGACGCCACAAGGCAGCGATGGCGGTTTTCGCAGGTTCGGCGGTGTGCTCGGGGTGCTTTGTCACAGGCGCATGCATGTTCATGATTCGGTCCTCAGAAGCCCAGGCTCAAGTGTTCGGCAATCGGTCCCAACGCCAGGGTCGGCAGAAACGTGAGGCCCCCCACCAGCAAAATGGTCACGGTCAACAGGGTGACGAACAGCGGGCCGTGGGTCGGGAAGCTGTTCAGGCCAAGGGGCGCGGTCTTTTTCGCCGCCAGACTCCCGGCCAGCGCCAGCACCGGCAGGATGTAACCGAAGCGGCCGATGAACATCGACAGGCTGAGCATCAGGTTGTGGAACAGGGTGTTGGCGCTGAACCCGCCGAACGCCGAGCCATTGTTCGCCGTGGCCGAGGTGTAGGTGTACAGCAGTTGGCTGAAGCCGTGGGCGCCGGGGTTGCTCACCGCCCCGGCAGGACCGGGCAACGACGCCGCCAGCGCACCGAACACCAGCACACCGACGGGCATGACGATCAACGTCGCCACCAGCAGTTTCACTTCTCGGGCCTGCAATTTCTTGCCGAGGTATTCCGGGGTGCGGCCAATCATCAATCCGGCGAGAAACACGGCGATCAGCACGTTCAGCAGCATCCCGTACAACCCCGCGCCGACGCCGCCGAAGATCACTTCGCCGACCATCATGTTGGCCAGGGCGATCATGCCGGTCAGCGGATTGAGGCTGTCGTGCATGCCGTTGACCGAACCGTTTGAGGCCGCTGTCGTGGTGGTCGCCCACAGCACCGTGGCGGTGGTGCCGAAGCGGGTTTCCTTGCCTTCCATCGGCGCGGTCTGCTCCACCGATGCCAGGTTCAGCGTTGGGTTGGGTTGGTATTCAGCCCACAACGCCGTGGCCCCGCCGATCAGGAACAGCACCAGCATGCAGGCCAGAATGGCGCGGCTCTGGCGCAGGTCTTTGACGTAATGGCCGAAGGTGAACACCAGCGCCACCGGGATCAAAATGATCGATGCCATCTCGAACAGGTTGCTCCACGCGGTGGGGTTCTCGAACGGGTGCGCGGAGTTGACGCCGAAGAAGCCGCCGCCGTTGGTGCCCAGTTGCTTGATCGCGATCTGGCTGGCGGCCGGGCCGAGGGGAATTGTCTGGTCGGCGCCTTGCAGCGTCACGGCATCGACGTAATGGGCGAAGGTTTGCGGCACGCCCTGCCAGACCAGAAACAGCGCCAGCACGATGCACAGCGGCAGCAGGCCGTAGAGGGTGGCGCGGGTCATGTCGGCCCAGAAGTTGCCGAGGTGCTGCGTCGAGCGACGGGCAATCCCGCGACAGAACGCGACCAGCACGGCAATGCCGGTGGCGGCGCTGACGAAGTTCTGCACCGTCAGGCCCGCCATCTGGCTCAGGTAGCTCAGGGACGATTCGCCGCTGTAGCTCTGCCAGTTGGTGTTGGTGACAAAACTCATTGCCGTGTTGAACGCCAGCGACCACTCCATCCCCGGCAGGCCTTGGGGGTTGAGGGGCAGCGCGCCCTGGAACAGCAAAATCGCGAACAGCACGACAAAGCCCGCCAGGTTGAACGCCAGCAGCGCCAGTGTGTAGGTTTTCCAGTTGTGCTCGACCGTGGGATCGACGCCGGACAGGCGATAACACACACGCTCCACCGGCCCCATCACCGGGCTCAGCCACGTGCGCTTGCCTTCCATGACCTTGTAATAGAAGCGGCCCAACAGCGGCGCGGGCACTAGCACCAGCGCGAAGAACGCCAGAATCAGCAGATAGTCATACCCGTGCATGGCCGTCACTCCTCGACCCGGCCGGCACGCAGCAGCGCCACCAGCAAATACACGAACAACCCTGCCGCCAACAGCAGAGACACCCCATCCAGAACGCTCATGAAAAACTCTCCGTCATACGGCGACTGCCGTGTGAGGGAATTGTCGGATCGGAGGGTGTAAAGGAACGAGATCGACGGGGCGCCAAACCCATAAAGAAAGCGTAAAGAGTCATGCGCAGACGGGATCGAGGCCCGTCAGCAAAGGCTCGTGCGCCGCGGGTGCGGCAGTGAGTCGGCTTTGGGGCGTCGACTCAATGAAACGGCGTTATTGCGCCTTTTTTCGGTAGGCCATCGAATCATCGATCCGCTTCAATATATAGGCCCCGGCCGTCACCGGAGGGTATGACCCGGTGTCCACGCCCAGGTCACAGGGATCGACCACCGCACTGAACGTCGGGTCGTAAAACGTCGCAATCGAATACCGTTCATGCCCGGACCTATTGATGACCCGGTGCAACGTCGAGCGGAAGCGGTCGTTGGACCAGCGCGCCAACAGATCCCCCACGTTCACCACCAGGCTGCCTTCGATCGGCGTCGCATCGATCCAGCTGTCAGTGGACAGTTCACGCACTTGCAACCCGCCGCTGTTGTCCTGATACAACAACGTGATGCACCCGTAATCAGTGTGCGGCGCGACGCCGAACTGATCGGACTCTGCCATCGGGGGATGCGGCGGGTAATACACCATCTGCGTGCGCTGCAAACGCTTGCCGTATTTCGGCGAAAAAAACTCCGGCTCGATGCCCAGCCCCACGGCTACAGCCCTGAGCAAATCCGCGCCTGCACGGCCGATGGCCTCGTAATAGGCGTCCAGCGCCAGGCGCAGTTCCGGCATGAAATCCGGCCACTGGTTCGGCCCGCGCAGCGCCTCCCCCGCCAGGACGCACGAATCGTCTTCCGGCAGCTCCAGCCCCATGCTGAAGAATTCCTTGAAATCCGGCTTGGTCGCCTCGTACATCAACGCCCCGCCCAACGCGTGCCAGCCGCGATGGCGTTTGTTCACCGCCACCTGGCGTTTCACGTCGGGCGGGAAGGCAAAGAAGGTTTTCGCCGCCGCCATCGCCGCATCGATCACCGCCTGCGGCACACCGTGGTTAATGATGTAAAAAAACCCCGTTTCGCTACAGGCCTTGCGAATGGCCTCGCCGGCGCGATGCAGCGCGGCCTCGTCGCCTTCGCGGACACCGGCCATGTCGATCAGCGGGAGATTGGCAGTGACAGTCATGGGGGCTCCTGTGAGAGGGAAATAGGGCTGTATAGACAGGAAGAAGCATTTTGTATGCCGCGCGTCTTTTAGACGAATGGGGTGCGTCAGATAGCCCCTTCCCCACGGTGGCAACCTCCAATAGCGCTCACCGTGACCGTGTCGTGAGTGCACGTCAGGTTTCGCAACGCCCCAGCAACGTGCACGCCGAATTCATTCGGTGCAACTTTTGGTGACATCGCTGTCACTGCCCCAAGATCGAACAGCCCTGCCACGGGGGCGTACTGGCTAATCTCAACTGGCCTGCATCTTGCCTCAGCTGTCTATACAGCTCGTCCAAGGACTCCCATGCGTCGTTATCACACCGGTTCCGATTGCCTGCGCGCGCACAGCATTGCCGAACTGGCCGACATGGCCCGTCGGCGGCTGCCGCATTTCGCGTGGGAATACCTCAATGGTGGCGCTGAAGAAGAGCTGACCCTGGCCCGTAACCGTCAGGCCTTCGCAGACGTCAGCCTGTTGCCGCGCACACTGGTGCCGTGGAAGACGCCCGACACACGCCGCACCCTGTTCGGGCGCGAACAGCCCATGCCGATGGTGATCGCCCCCACCGGCTACAACGGCATGCTGCACCGCGACGCCGACATTCACCTGGCCCGGGCCGCCACCGAGCGCGGCCTGCCGTTCACCCTCAGCACCGTGTCGACCAGCTCGCTGGAGCAGATTGTCGCGGCCGTCCCGGACGTCAACCTGTGGTTTCAGCTCTACGCCATGAGCGACCCGCAAGTGCAGGAAGACTTGCTCGCACGGGCTGACGCCGTGGGCTGTCGCACGCTGCTGCTGACCACCGACGCCGTGCTGCTGGGCAATCGCGAATGGGACAAACGCAATTTCTCCCGGCCACGCCAGTTGAGCCTGCGCAACAAGCTCGACGTGTTGCGCCGCCCGCGCTGGGTCCGGCAAACCCTCTGGCCCCACGGCATGCCAAGCATGGCCAACCTCGACCGCTACCTGCCCGCCGATCAGCGCAATGCCGCAGGCGCCGCGCATTTCATCGGCGCGAAGATGGAGAATCAGCTGAGCTGGGACTTCCTCGCCCGCCTGCGCGACCGCTGGCCTCATCGCCTGCTGCTCAAGGGCGTGATGCATCCGCAGGACGCCGAACAGGCCGTGCAGCTGGGGCTGGACGGCATTGTCGTTACCAACCACGGCGGCCGACAGCTGGACGGCGTGCCCGCCAGCCTCGATTGCCTGCCCGCCATCGCGGATGTGGCCAAGGGCAAGTTGAGCATTCTGCTGGACAGCGGCATTCGTCGCGGCACCGACATTCTCAAGGCCTGCGCGCTGGGCGCCGACGCCGTGCTGCTGGGCCGCGCCACCTTATATGGCGTAGCGGTCGGTGGTCAGGCAGGTGCCGGGCATGCGCTGGACCTGCTGAGCCGGGAACTGCACCTGGCCCTGACCTTGCTCGGCCAGCCAGACCTGAATCAATTGCGTGTGAGCCCGAAGGCTGACGCGACCTTTTCCGTGAGTTGACCCCATGAGTGACGTGCAACACACCCTCAAAGCATTACGCGCTGCGTTGGGCGATGCCCAGGTGCTGACCGGCGACGCCATCAGCCCGCGTCACCACACCGACTGGACCCGCCACGCGCCCGCCTGCCCTGCGGCCTTGATCCTGCCCACGGACACCGAGCAAGTCGCCACGGCCCTGCGCATCTGCAACGCGGCGCGCCAATCGGTGGTGCCCCAAGGCGGCATGACCGGTCTGGCAGGCGGCGCGGTCCCGCGTCCCACCGACTTCGCGCTGTCGCTGGACCGCTTGCAAGGCATCGAAGAGATCGACGAAGCGGCGGCCACCGTCACCGTCAAGGCGGGCACCACGTTGCAGGCGATTCAACAGGCAGTGGCCGACGCGGGCTATCTGTTCCCGCTGGATCTGGGTGCGCGGGGTTCGTGCCAGATCGGCGGCAACATCGCGACCAATGCCGGGGGCAACGCGGTGATTCGCTACGGCATGACCCGCGATCTGGTGCTCGGCCTGGAAGTGGTGCTGGCCGACGGTCGCGTGTTGAACCTGATGAACAAGATGATCAAGAACAACTGCGGTTATGACCTGAAACAGTGCTTCATCGGCAGCGAAGGCACTCTTGGGGTGATCACCCGCGCCGTGCTGAAAATGGCGCCGCAACCCGGCCACAGCACCACGTTGTTGTGCGCCCTGCCCGACTACGCCAGCGCCGTCGCCTTTTTGCGTCGTGTGCAGCGCAGCGCCGGGACGCCGCAAGCCTACGAATTGATGTGGCAGGACTTCTACCGCATGGGCGTGTCATGGCTGGAAAACCCCGTCGCGCCGATGCCCGATCATCATCCGCTGTACGTGCTGCTGGAATCATCGGCCAGTGCCGAGGTGCTGGAACAGACGTTGAACGCGGCCCTTGAGGCCGGTGAAGTGGTGGATGCGATCCTCGCCAGTTCCCAGACCCAGGCCCGCAGCCTGTGGACGATTCGCGAAGCCACCGGCGAATTCCCGGTTCGCCTCACACCGCTGAACTTCGACATCAGCCTGCCCATCGGCCAGATCGGCGAATTCGCCGACCTGTGTCGCCAGCGTCTGGACCTGCGCTGGCCAGGCAATCACAGCGTGTATTTCGGCCACATCGGTGACAGCAACCTGCACCTGACCGTAGACCTTAACAGCCTGCCCCAGCCCGCGCCGGTCTTTGAAATCGAAGATTTGGTGTACCGCGCGGTGGGCCAGTTGGGCGGCGCGGTGTCGGCGGAGCATGGCATCGGCCTGCTCAAGCGCGAGTTTCTGCACCACTCCGTGAGCGCCGAAGCGTTGCAAACCATGGCCGAGCTCAAGCGCAGCTTTGACCCCAACGGCATTTTGAATCCGGGAAAAATCTTCGGTTGAACGCTGGGCGGGTTGTATAGACCGGTATGGCACGCTAACTGCACATTCACATCACACAACCGTTCCACCTGACCCCGATCACGACGACACAACACTGCATCTGATGAATGAGGAGTGACCCCATGCAACTCGATTCCCGCTTCGGTACACACGTGTTCAACAAGACAGTCAAACGCCTGAGCATGGCAGTGGCACTCGCCCTGTTGCCTCTGGCCGCCCACGCCGACCAGTTGGCCGACGTAAAGAAAGCCGGTGAGCTGGTGGTCGGTACGGAAATGCAGTTCGCGCCGTTCGACTTTCTCGAGGCGGGCAAACAGCAGGGCCTGAACGCCGAACTGTTCGCCGAGCTGGGCAAAGAACTGGGGGTCAAGATCAAGTTCCTCGACCTGCCATGGCCAAGCGTGCTGCCGGGCCTGGAAGCGAAGAAATTCGACGTCGTGGCCGGTCCGATCATCGTGACCAAGGCGCGCAAGGAGCGTTACCACTTCGTCTCGCCGATTGCCGAAGCGACCGTGGCGCTGATGGTCGGCGCCAAGGACGACAGCATCAAGAAGCCTGAAGACATCGCGGGCAAGACCGTGGGTGCAGGCAAAGGCTCGGCGCAACTGGAAGAGCTGAAAACCTTCGCCGCGACCCTGCCGGAGAAGGTCACCATTCGCGAATACGTCGACAACAACCAGGCCTACGCTGACCTCGCCGCCAAGCGTATTGTCGCGGTGGCCAACTCGCTGCCAAACATCTCGTTCGTCGCCGCACAGAAAGCCAATCTGTACAAAGTGGTGCAGCCGCCGTTCGGCAAGAAATCCTACTTCGCCTACCTGGGCCGCAAGGACGCCGATGCCGACAGCCTGATCGCCGCGCTCGATGCCGCCGTGAACAAAATGCACGACGACGGCCGCCTGGCTGCCCTGCAGAAAAAATGGCTGGGCGCCGAGATGGACGTGCCGAAGGGTGATTTCGAACCGACCTGGTAAGCCTTGGCGTCGTTCCATTTTCGCGGGAAGGACGCACCTCTCTGTAGGAGTGAGCTTGCTCGCGATGGGAGCTTGGTTATAGCCGATGATGTGTTTTACCCACTGCTATCGCGAGCAAGCTCACTCCTACAGTGTTTTTAGCAGTGGTCAAGATTGAGCGCGATCTGACTGCCGAGATTTTCCATAAGCGTCGATCCACAGCTGGAGTCACACCGTGTTTGATTGGCCCTTGCTGCAACAGAACGCACCTTTATTGCTCGGCGCCTTGTGGGTGACGTTGCAGGTGTCCATCGCCGCGCTGGCGATCGGTTTCGTCATTGGCGTGGTCGTCGGGGCGTTGCGCCTGTCGCCGATTCCCCTGCTCCGTCGTTTGGGCGGGGCCTATATTTTCGTGTTCCGCGGCATTCCGCTGCTGGTGCAATTGCTGTTCATTTATTACTTCCTGCCCCGCGTCGGCCTGCCCAACGTCTCGCCCACCGTGGCCGCCGTGATCGGCCTGTCGCTGGCAGCGGGCGCCTATACCGCTGAAATTCTGCGGGGTGGATTCCTGGCCATTCCGGGCGGCCAACTGGAAGCCGCCGGTCTGCTGGGCCTGAGCGCCAGCCAGATGCTGGTGCGTATCCGCGTGCCCCAGGCCGTGCGCCTGACCCTGCCTGCACTGGTCAACGAAATGATCCTGCTGATCAAGGCCTCATCGCTGGTGTCGGTGGTTGGCCTGGCTGACCTGACCCGCACCGCGCAAAACCTCGCCGCCAGCGATTACATGTTCGTGCAGGATTACCTGATGCTCGCGGGCTTCTATTGCCTGATCAACATCCCGCTGGCGTATTTCGGTGGCGTGCTGGAACGCCGGTTGAAGGAGCAAGGCGCATGATCTTCGACCCGAAAATCATCACCGATCACCTCGACGACATTGGTTCGGGCTTTCTGGTCACCCTCGGCACCTGGAGCAGCGGTGTGGTGCTCGGCATCGTGCTGGGCATGCTGATCGCCGTCGCGCAAATCTTCGGCAACAACCTGGTGCGCGCGCCGCTGCGGGTGTTCATCGAACTGATCCGCAGCACGCCATTTCTGGTGCAGTTGTTCCTCGTGTATTACGGCGGGCCGTCGTTCGGCCTGAGCCTCGATCCGATCCCGGCGGGCATCCTCGGGCTGGGGGTGTACGGCAGCGTGTACTTCGCCGAAATCTTCCGCTCCGGTTTCGATTCGGTCGCCCGTGGTCAACTGGAAGCAGCGGATTGCCTGGGCATCACCCGCCTGCAATGCATCTGGCGGATTCAGGTGCCGCAGATGCTGGTGATCATCCTTCCGGCGCTGATCAACATGATCACCGTGCTGTGCAAGGAGACCGCCGTGCTGTCGATCATCACCATTCCGGAGCTGACGATGGTCCTGACCGGCATCGGCTCGGAGACCTTCGCCTTCGTCGAAACCCTGCTGATGCTGTGCATCGGCTATCTGATTCTGGTGGAACTGTGCTCGCGGCTGGGCATGTTCCTGGAAAGCCGTGTCGGCCGCTTCATGAACAAGCAAGCCCGATGAAAGAAGCCACCCTATGAACAGTCTCCTGATTCCCAGCGGCGCCGTGTCCGACAATACACGCGAGAAACAAGGTGAACGCATGAAGACTTCGGCAACCCTACCCGGCGAGCAGCCCACCATTCTGACGCTGAACAAGGTCGGCAAAAGCTTCGGCACCCTTCGCGTGCTCAAGGGCATCGATTTGCAGGTGCAGCGCTCGGAAGTGGTGTGCCTGATCGGCCCGTCCGGTTCCGGCAAGAGCACGCTGTTGCGCAGCATGGCGTTCCTTGAGGAATACGACGAAGGCTCGATTCACATCGAAGGCCAGTTGCTCGGCTGGCAGGACACCGACAAGGGCCGTCGCCGCGCGCCGCAATCGCAGATCAATCAGGTGCGCCGCAACGTCGGCATGGTGTTCCAGCAGTTCAACCTGTGGCCGCACATGACCGCCATCGGCAACGTCTGTGAGGCACTGCGCCGGGTGCGTAAATTGTCCGCCGATGAGGCGAACAAACGCGGCATGGCGATGCTGGATAAGGTCGGTCTGGCGCACAAGGCCACGGCTTACCCGGCGCAGTTGTCGGGCGGTCAGCAGCAGCGCGTGGCGATTGCCCGGGCGCTGGCGATGGAGCCGCACATCATGCTGTTCGATGAGCCGACCTCGGCGCTGGACCCGGAACTGGTGGGCGAAGTGCTGCAGGTGATGAAGACCCTCGCCAAAGAAGGCATGACCATGGTCGTGGTGACCCACGAAATGGGCTTTGCCGCGCAGGTGGCGGATTCGGTGATCTTCCTCGATCAAGGCGAAGTGGTCGCCCGGGGTACACCGCAGCAGATCTTCCACAACGCCGAACAGCCGAGGTTGCAGCAGTTTTTGCAGAATTATCTGGACCGCAACGCGTTTTGGCAGGACGGAAAATCGTAGACGGGTCGATCTGAATACACGCGAATCCTGTAGGAGTGAGCTTGCTCGCGATAGAGGTGTGTGAGACGCATGCGTTGACAGGTAAATCTTCATCGCGAGCAAGCTCACTCCTACAGGTCCTGGGAGGTCAATGATGGACAAACCCGCACCCCAGGCCCTGTATCGCCAGGCCAAGGATTTCGTGCAGGGCAAGCTGGTGTCCGGGGAATGGAAACCGGGCGACCTTATCCCGTCGGAGAACCGGCTGGTGCTGGAGCTGGGCATGTCGCGCATGACGGTCAACCGGGCGCTGCGCGAGCTGACCGAAGAAGGCCGTCTGCTGCGAATCTCCGGGGTCGGTACGTTCGTCGCCGAGAGCAAACCGCAGTCAAACCTGCTGCACATCACCAACATCGCCGATGAAATCCTCGCCCGGGGCCACCGCTATCGTTGCCACGTGCTGCACCTGGCGCGGGAATCGGCGTCGATGCCCATCGCATCAGCGCTGTCGTTGCCCACCGGCGCGTCGGTGTTTCATCTGCTGTGCGTGCATTATGAAGACGACGTGGCGGTCCAGCTGGAAGACCGCTACGTCAACCCGCAGAGCGCACCGGAGTTCCTCCAACAGCCCTTTGGCGACACCTTGCAGTCGGCGCGCTACCTGCTGAAAATCATCCAGCCGGACGAAATGGAGCACATCGTCGAGGCCAGCCACCCCTCTCCCGACGAGCTCAAGTATCTGCAGATCGAGGCCGACGAACCCTGTCTGGTGTTGATCCGCCGCACCTGGAACAACGGCCGCGTCGTCACCTACGTGCGCCTCGCTCACCCTTCATCCCGCTATCGCCTCGGCAGTCGCCTGCCCGTGACTGGCGCTTACCGCGACAGCTGACAACCGCTCGGCAGATTCATCGAACGCCAGCCTCGCAATGCCCTCGATATCGGTAAGCCCCGGAGAATCCGGTATCAAGAAGAGGTGCATATGGCTACCCAAGACACGCGTCAAACCAACGACCGCAACGACCCGGCCATCGACCCGGACACCCCTGACAATCACATGGGTCAGGACAAGCCACCGGCGTCGGGAGGGTCGCAAAGCCAGAGCAACAACGGCGCGCAAAGCCAGGAGAACAACGGCAACCGTTCAGGCGAGAACAGCTTCACCCCGGACTTCGAACCGGAAGAGCATGAGTCGCCGGACAAGACCAAGGACGAGTCGCAAACGGGCGAGACGGATCGGGACATCGATACGCCCGGGGGTTAAACCGGGATTCAGGCCCTGTGAGAGCGAATCGATTCGCGAAACGCACGTACAGCCGCAAGCTATGCCTCGGATGTACCCGCCCCTCGCGAATGAATTCGCTCCCACCGGTTTATGCGTCGTGTCTGTCTCCGGTGAATCATCCAATAATCCGCTTCAATTCCTGCGCTCTGTCCATTGCATAGCCCCCTAACAAACCGGCACCATCACGCTTCTGGTTGCGTATGCAGCCCTGCTTGCACTTTTTCCCGGAGCGTTGTCGATAATGGTCCAACCTGTCCCTCAGCCCGCCCCTCAAAATCCGCCGCGCGTCAGCGATAAACTCTCCTCCCGCGAATTTCGCGGCATGGTGGCGATTCTGCTGTCCATCGCCCTCGCCACCCTCGATACGGCCATCGCCAACACCGCCCTGCCGGCCATTGCCGCCGACCTCAACGCTTCCCCCGCCGCGTCGGTGTGGATCATCAACGCCTACCAACTGGCGGCGGTGGCAACGCTGCTGCCCTTCGCGGCGCTGGGCGGGGTGTTGGGCCAGCGCAAGGTGTACCTCGGCGGCCTGATCCTGTTCGTGGTGTCGTCGGCGTTGTGCACCTTTTCCTGGTCGTTGCCGACCCTGACCGTGGCCCGCGTGCTGCAAGGCATCGGCGCCAGCGCGATCATGAGCGTCAACGCCGGGCTGATCAGCTCGATCTTCCCCGCCGAACGCCTCGGGCGCGGGCTGGGGATGAACGCGCTGGTGGTCGGCACGTCGTTCTCCATCGGCCCGACCATCGCCTCGCTGGTGTTGTCGGTGGCCCATTGGCCGTGGCTGTTCGCGATCAACTTGCCTATCGGTATTTTCGCGCTGGTGTTCGCCTGGAATTCGTTGCCGGTGACCAAACCCGGCAGCCTGACCTTCGACCGCGTGACTGCAATCCTCAACGTCATCACCTTCGGCGCCCTGATTTTCGCCTTGAGCCAGGCAGCGCAATTGGGGTCGATGAGCAGCGTGTTGATTGCGCTGGCGATCTTTCTGGTGGGCGGCGCGGCGATGCTCAAACGCGAGGCCGGGCACCCGGCGCCGATGTTTCCGCTGGATCTGTTGAAACGCCCGATGTTCGCCCTCTCGGCGCTGACAGCCTTTTGCTCGTTCGCGACCCAAGGCCTGGCGTTCGTGTCGCTGCCGTTCTTTTTCGAAACCACGCTGGGCCGCGACCCGGTGCAGACCGGGTTTCTGATGACGCCGTGGTCAGTGGTGGTGGCGATGATCGCGCCGTTTGCCGGGCGTATGTCGGACCGTTATCCGCCGGGGCTGTTGGGCGGCATCGGGCTGGCGATGCTCTGCGTCGGGATGATTTCCCTGGCGACCATGCCGGCCGACGCCAGCGTGATCTCGATCATCGTGCGGATGATTCTGTGCGGCATCGGCTTCGGGTTCTTCCAGGCGCCGAACCAGAAAGCCCTGATGACCAGCGCGCCGAAGGAACGCTCCAGCGGCGCAAGCGGGACCATTGCCACCGCCCGTTTGATCGGGCAAGCCACCGGCGCGGCGTTGGTGGCGTTGAGTTTCGGCATTTCCAACGCCCACGGGCCAGTGCTGGCGTTGAGCATTGGTGCGGGGTTCGCGGCGGTGGGCAGTATTGCCAGCGGGTTGCGGTTGGTGACTAAAAACACGGCGAATCCTCGGGTCTGAGCCCCGATCAGGCAACCGGCACAGAACCTGTGGGAGCGACCTCATGTTGGGCGGCAATCCGACGAAGGGCCGGTTCACCCCACCCGTCTCCACCGCCTGAATCCATTCGCGAATAAATTCGCTCCCACAGAGGGCGTGTGGTGTTGTCGATATCCACGGCAGAATCAGGCAATCATCGCGTAGAACTGGGTGAGCGGGTTTCGGTCTGCTGTTCCTACCATGGGGACTTTCAGCAACCGCAACACGCTTCGAGAGGGAAACGTTATGAGTTCGACAAAAACCCTGTTCATCACCGGTGTCAGCACAGGTTTCGGCAAGGCACTGGCCGCTCAGGCATTGGCCGCGGGACACAAGGTCATCGGCACGCTGCGCAATCAGGACGCCATCGAAAGTTTCGAAGCTCAGGCCCCCGGCCGCGCCCACGGCGTGCTGCTGGACGTGACTGAATTCGCCGCCATCGACAGTGTGGTCAATGATGTCGACAAGGCCTTTGGCCCGGTGGACGTGCTGGTCAACAACGCAGGCTACGGCCACGAAGGGGTGTTCGAGGAGTCGACGCTGGACGAAATGCGTCATCAGTTCGACGTCAACGTGTTCGGCGCTGTGGCGATCACCAAAGCGTTCGTCCCGCTGTTCCGTCAGCGCCGCAGCGGGCACATCATCAACATCACGTCCATGGGCGGCTTCATCACCATGCCGGGTATCTCGTTCTACCACGGCAGCAAGTTCGCGCTGGAAGGCATTTCCGAAACGCTGGGCAAGGAATTGAAGCCGTTCAACGTGTTCGTGACGGCGGTCGCACCGGGCGGATTCCGCACCGACTGGGCCGGTCGCTCGATGCAGCGCTCGCCACGGCAGATCGCCGATTACGATGAGTCTTTCAACCCGATCCGCAAGGCCCGGGAAGAGCGCAGCGGCAAGCAACCGGGTGATCCGGTCAAGGCCGCGAACGCGATCCTGACGCTGATCGCCAGCGACGCACCGCCCGCGCATTTGTTGCTGGGCAGCGATGCGTTGAAACTGGTGCGGGACAAGCTGGCGCAACTGGAAGCCGAGATTGCCGCGTGGGAAGACGTGACGCGCTCGACGGATATTTGATGCGGTGAGCGTGGGGGCAGCCCGAACGTGTGGCTCTCCCCGATCCCTTGTAGGAGTGAGCTTGCTCGCGAAAGCGGTGGGGTTGTCCCTCCTGCGGCGACTGATACGACGCCTTCGCGAGCAAGCTCACTCCTACAGGGTTTCGCGTTTGCCCTGGGGCTAAACAGATTGCCGCTCCGGACGGCGCAGCACCGGGCAACTCTCGCAGTACGCCAACCCACCGACGAGATACCGCACACAGCACACCCGCCGCTGGCGCCTCAATTCGGTTTGCCCTTCGACCTTGAGATAACACACCGGCTGGTACAGCGGATTGCGTCGGCCATCGGGCAGTTGTTTGGCGTTCAGCACGTCACGCCCATGGCGCAGGTTGGCGTGAGGCATCGCCCCCGCCAGCACGCCCAGCAACCAATCAAAGTAATTGCCCGCGTTGCTCCACAGCACATGGGGTGAAAGCCGTATGCGACTCGTGACGCCCTCGATGAAGGGGCGCAGATGATGCTCGATCAGGTCGTCGAAACGCTCAACTCCATCGGCAGGTTCAGGCGACCATCGCCGACCGGAATCGGGCAGTTTGAACCCCAGGGGCATGCCCTGCCCGTCCAGCATCAGCTGCAAGTCATCGAAGTCCAGCGGCAGCCGGTGGTCAAGAATCAGCGAGGACGCCACCACCGGCGGGATCAGTTTGACGCAGTAATACTTGGCCCAGACCGAGGCCAGCCCACGTCGGTCGCTGTCGGGGTAGTGCTCGCCGAAACGGGTCAAGGTGTCGTCGAATGCACCCGAACTGAAGAAGGTGCTCAGCGGTACGCTTGGGCGCGGATCGTCGTCGAGCACGAGCACGTCGCGGTAGTGCGCGAAATCGGCAATGAACAACGGCGTCAGCGCAGGGATCACTGCACGAATCCCCGGGTCGACGCCGCTTTTTCCAGCCAGATGTTAATGAGGCTGGCGCCGCGCCAACACCAGCAACCCCTGCTCCAGCGCCGGGAACAGGCTGTTGTTGAAGTTGTTCCAGCGCAGTTCGAGGATGGTGTCGTCCGGCGCAATCGGCGTGTCGAGGACGTCAAAAATCACCTCGCCCGAATCGATGCCGTTGTCCACGTAATGGAACGAAGCGCCGGTCATGTCCACCACCGGGATGTCGACGGTTTCGCGGGTCTTCCAGTCGATGACTTTCTTGCCCTGCGCGCCGTACAGCGCGTCGAGGGTGGCGTAGGCGCCGCGACGTTCGTAGGGCGATTCCAGACGGGTAATGCCCGGATGGATGTTGACGATGCGCCGATGAAAATCCGCACCCGGCCGCACCAGTTCGTCGAGGATGACCAGTAGCCCGTCGAGGACCACGACCTCGGCTTGCAGCCCCTGCAAACGCTCGCCCAAGCGTCGCTCGAAATCCGATTTCCCCGCCGGACGCTGGCTGTCGCCC
Organism: Pseudomonas salicis; assembly: GCF_057128705.1. Taxonomy (NCBI): domain Bacteria; kingdom Pseudomonadati; phylum Pseudomonadota; class Gammaproteobacteria; order Pseudomonadales; family Pseudomonadaceae; genus Pseudomonas; species Pseudomonas salicis. The sequence continues at coordinate 8,358 of NZ_JBSKHU010000009.1, read as the reverse complement.
AACGGCAAGGCGCGATACGTCGAAGGGACATTTTCCAGCAAATCGTTGACCGGACGGCCCTGCACCTTGAGGTCCGCCGGGTAGAACCAGTGCTCGCCCTGCCCCGGCCCAAAGCCGTAGTCCTTGATGTTCTCGCGGTCCCGCGCCGACTCGGGGTTGTCGTCGCAAATGATGCCTTCCAGCGAGTAATGATCGCCCAGTGGCGTGTCGTTGAGCGCCTGCACCAGATACTCCAGCGGCGACTTCATGTAGCGTTGTTCGCCGTGGTAATCGACGTATTGACCGGCCTTGTCAGCCGCGCCATTGCGCAGCGACCAGACGTACACCAGTTTGGTTTTTTGCATGGGTTTCGAACTCATGGGGTGTTGAGCAGCGCGTCGCCATTGACGCCTTCGGCCATTGCCACGACCACCTTGCGTTCACCGCTGAAGGGCTTGCGCGAGTGGGCGGTGAGCATGTTGTCGAGCATCAGCACGTCGCCGGTGTGCCAGGGAAAGACCACTTCGCACTCACCGAGCACGCCGCGAATTTCCGCCAGCGCGTCGTCTTCCAGCGGGCTGCCGTCGCCGTAATAGACGTTGCGCGGCAGGCCTTCCTCGCCGACGGTGTCCAGCAGGATTTCCTGCATTTCAGGGTCGAGGTTGGAGAGGTGGAACAGGTGCGCCTGGTTGAACCAGACCCAGTCCTGGGTGCGCGGGTGTTGGGCAACGCCCTGGACGCGTTGTCGGGTGCGCAGGTCGCCGTCTTCGTTCCAGTCGCACTGAATGCCGCGCTTGCGGCAGTAGCCCTCGACCTCGCTGTGGCGCTCGGTGTTGAAGACCTGTTGCCAGGTCAGGTCGAGGCCGTTGCCGTAGTTGCGCACGTACATCAGGCGCTTCTCTTCGAAGCGCTTGCGCAGGGCCGGATTGATCCGACGGAACACTTCGCGGCTGTCGGCAATCGGCGTTTCGCCTCCGCTGGCGGCGGCCTTGGCGCAGTAGAACCAGATACGCATGGGCCACTCGTTGGTGTAGGCCTGTTCGTTGTGCAGCGGGATCGAGCGGTGCGCCGGGTATTCGGTGGAGGTGTAGACCCCCTTTCCGTCCACCTGACTGCGCGGGGTGGAGCCGAATTCATAGTTGAGCAGCGGATGGCCGAACGCGGCGGCGAAACGCTGGAAGCCGTCGACGCCTTCACTGTTGAAGCCGTTGAACAGGATGGCGCCGTCGCGTTCGAGCAACCGGTCGACCACGCCGCGCAGGGATTCGAATTCGGCGGCCAGGGTCGCGCCGGTCTGGCCGGGGTAGACACGCAGCGGGAAGCCGGTTTCGACGTGGAGGGTATGTGGCGTGAGCATGCTCATGTTCATGGGCAAGACGCTCCAGGGCAGCAGTTCAAAAAGGGGGTGAATCAGGCCATGGCCTTGCGCAGGCTCAGGGGCCGCATGTCGGTCCAGGTGGTTTCGATGTAGTTGAGGCAGGTCTGTTTGTCGCCTTCGACGCCGACGCTTTTCCAGCCTTCGGGGATGGCTTTGTAGTCGGGCCAGATGGAGTACTGTTCTTCGTGGTTGATGACCACGCGGAATTGGGTGTTTTCGCCGTCAAAGCTCATGGGGTTGCCTCTTCGTGATGAGTGGCCGCGTGTGATGCGGGTTTATCTAGAAGACGAATGAGGGGGGCGGATGATTAGTGTTTTTTCTTGAAGCGGATCAAAGGCGGTGCGTTGTTATGCATGTATATCCATTTGCGGTGGCGACACTGCTTCACCTTTCCGCCCCCCCGGCGGGTCACTTTCGAAAAGCCGGAGTGCCGGCCCGTTTTCGAAAGTGACCCGCCGTAAGGGCGGAACCGATATCAGCCACATCCGATGAAATGGATATGAACGCAATTCAAAAACAAAAAAGGGCAAGTCACGTCACCCGTGCCTGCCCTTCTCTTCAACCGCCAATTCTTACCAGCGGAACGCCACCGTACCCAACACGGTGCGCTCTTCGCCCCAATAGCAACGACCGGCGTTGTTGCAGCCGCTGACATACTCCTTGTCAAACAGGTTCTTCGCGTTCACATCCACCGACCAGTGCTTGTCGATGTCATACCCGACCAACGCATCCACCAGCGTCACATCGCCGGTCTTCAACTTGCCGTACAACGTCGGTGCGGTGTACGCGAAGGTGTTGTCGAAATACCGCACACCACCGCCCACACGGAAGCCACTCAGCGGACCGTCGAGGAAACGATAGGTCGCCCAGCCTGACGCCTGGTTACGCGGAATACCGGTCAACTGGTGATCCTCGTACAACGACCCCGGCGCATCCTTGGTCACCCGTGCATCGGTGTAGGTGTACGACGCCGTCAGGCTCAGGTTCTGGGTGATGTCGCTGTTGGCTTCCAGTTCGATGCCCTTGGACTTGCTCTCGCCCACCTGCTGGCTGAAACCGTTGGACCCGGCCACGACGTCATCGGTTTTGGTGAGTTCGAACACCGCTGCGCTGAACGTAGTGTTCCAGCCTTTCGGCTCGATTTTCAAACCGGCTTCGTACTGATGGCTGAGGATCGGGTGCAGCAAATCACCATTCGGCTGCGACGACTGCTGCACCGGAGTGAAGGCCGTCGAATAGCTGACGTACGGCGAGATGCCGTTTTCGAACTGGTACATCAGGCCGGTCTGCCAGCTGAAACGGTGATCCCAGCCGTCCAGATCCGCCACGCCGCTGGTGGTACCGGCGCGGTTGCGGTATTTGCTGTTCACGAAGTCCTGGCGACCGCCGAGCAGGAAGATCCAGTTGTCGTACTTGCTCTGCAACTGGCTGTACAAACCGTACATCTGCTGGTCGAGCTGCGAGTTCTGGATCGTTGCGAGCATCCGTGGATTGCCCGCCGGGAACACCGGGTTGAAGGCGTTGAACGTACCGCCGTTGCCCGCCGCCCAATCCTGGTTGAACGAGGTGCGGTCGTAGCTCGCGCCCAGCAGCACGGTGTTGTCCAGCGCGCCGGAGGTGAAGTGGCCTTCGAACTGGTTGTCGACCGAGTAGGCGATGGATTTGTTGTCGCGGTCGTACGCGGTGCTGGTCAACGTGCTGCCGAAGCCGCCGTTGTTCAGGTTGTTCGGCCAGGTCTCGTGGCGGTCGATGCGCGATTCCATGTAGCGCGAGTTCTGGCGGAACTGCCAGTTCTCGTTCAACTGGTGGCTGAACTCGTAGCCCAGGGTCCAGCTTTCACGCTCGAAATCGTCCCAGTTGGGGTTGCCGTTGAATTGGCTCTTGCCGATCTTGCCGTTGGGGTTGTTCAGCAGCGTGCCCGCCGCCGGGTAGCCCAGTTCCAGTTTGGTGCGGTCGCGCTGGTAGGAAGACAGCAGGGTCAGCGCGGTGTCTTCGTCGAAGTTGAAGGTCATCGACGGCGCGATGTAAATGCGGTCGTCCGGCACGGAATCGACCTGGGTGTCGGCGTTGCGGCCGAGCATGACCACACGACCCAGAATGCGGTTGTCGTCGGTCAGCGGGCCGGAGACGTCCAGGCTCAGTTGACGACGGTTGTTGCTGCCGTAGGTGAACTTGGCTTCGCCTTGCGCGACTTCGGTCGGGCGCTTGCTGACCAGGTTGACCAGACCGCCCGGCGCGTTTTCGCCGTAGAGGATCGAGCTCGGGCCCCGGAACACTTCGGTGCGCTCCAGACCATACGGCTCGGTGGTGGTGTCGTAGCGGTTGCCTTGCAGACGCAGGCCGTCCTTGAGCAGACCGTAGCCGTAGTCGGTGGCGTTGTAGCCGCGAATCGAGAACAGGTCACCGGCCAGGCCGTCGCCGACCGCGAACGGTGGGGCGAAAATGCCCGGCACGTAGCCGAGGATGTCGGTCAGGGTTTGGGACGCCTGATCCTGCATGCGCTGACGTGTCACGACCGATACAGAACGCGGGGTTTCCGATAATGGCGTGCTGGTCTTGGTGCCCGCCGTGCTGTTTTTCGCCTGATAGCCTACGTCCGTTTCAGCCACCGGGGCTTCACCTGACACCACCGAATTCTGCAATTGAATGGTGGACCCTTTCGCCGATTTCGCAGGGGCATCGTCGGCCCATGCCAGACCGTGGCACGCGACTGTTGCAACCAGCGCTGCCAGGGCTTTCACCTTGAATTGATTTTTGTTGTTGCTGACCATCCGAACTCCCCCTCCCTTGAAGAAACACGGGGCCTCAAGCCCCAAATTTTGACTGCATATGTCAAAAAAGCGTGAAAATGTAACAGAGAAACGTTCTCATTACTATTGGTATTCAATACAAACAACGAAGTGCATTCCCTTGTCACTTCGCGGATACACGGACGGGCTTAACGGGTGTGGATGGCAGCCGAAACAGCGGCACTGAAGATGTCGGCGATCTGATCGATCTGCGTCGCCGTGACGATCAACGGCGGCAGGAAACGGATGACGCTGGAGTGACGGCCACCCACCTCGATGATCAGCCCGCGTTGCAAGCAGTGGCGCTGAATCTTCGACGCCAGCTCACCGCTGTGAGGGAACCGCCCGAGCAGGTCCGGACGCCCTGCGGGATCGACCATTTCCACGCCGAGCATCAGGCCCATGCCACGCACGTCGCCCATCTGCGGGTAGTCTTTTTGCAGGGCACGCAGATGGCCGGTCAAGCGTTCGCCCATGGCCGCCGCGTGCTGGTCCAGTTGCTGTTCGCGCACGATGCGCAGGGTGGTGGAACCGGCGACCATGGCCAGCTGGTTGCCACGGAACGTCCCAGCGTGAGAACCCGGTTTCCAGACGTCCAGCGCCTTGTTGTAGACCACCACCGCCATCGGTTGACTGCCGCCGATGGCCTTGGACAGCACCAACACGTCCGGGACGATGCCCGCGTGCTGGAAGGCAAACGGCTTGCCGGTCCGCGCCACGCCGCACTGGATTTCATCGAGGATCAGCGGCACCCCGGCGTCGTGGGTGATGCGGCGAATCTCGCGCAACCAGTGGGCAGACGTCGGCACCACACCGCCCTCTCCTTGCAGGGTTTCGAGGATCATCCCGGCCGGTGGCAGCACACCGCTTTCCGGGTCGGTCAGTTGGTTCTCGATGTAATGCAGGCCGATGCGTTCCCCCGCTTCACCGCCCACGCCGAACGGGCAGCGGTAGTCGTAGGGGAACGGCAGGAATTGCGCGTTCGAGGCCATGCCGTCCAGATACGCCTTTGGCCCCAGGTTGCCCATCAGGCCCAGCGCGCCCTGGGTCATGCCGTGGTAGGCGCCGTGGAAAGCCATCAGGTTGCTGCGCCCGGTGGCGGTGCGCACCAGTTTCAGCGCCGCCTCGACCGCGTCGGTGCCTGCCGGGCCGCAGAATTGAATGCGCGCGTCCTTGGCGAATTCAGGCGGGAGCAAGGCGTACAGCTCGCGGATGAATTCGTCCTTGGCCTCGGTCATCAAGTCGAGGGTGTGCAGCGGGCGCTGGCCGTCGAGCAAGTCGCGCATCGACTGCACCACCTCAGGGTGGTTGTGGCCCAATGCGAGGGTGCCCGCACCGGCCAGGCAATCGATGAACCAGCGCCCTTCGCTGTCTTGCACGTGAATGCCCTGGGCGCGCTTGAGTTCCAGCGGAATGCGGCGTGGGTAGCTGCGGGCGTTGGATTCCACGGCCGCCTGCCGCTCCAGTCGCGCAGTGGGCGCAAACCGGTAATCGGCGTTGATCAGTGCCGCCTCGGGGCTCAGCTCGCCAATGGACGTCACGTTGTGTGGGCTATGCATATTCCTGCTCCTGGAAATCGTGGGACTGAGGGCGCTCGTTGACCTGCGCGAGGGACTCGGCCAATTGGGTAATGAACGACTGATCACGGACGATCGAGAGGTGGTCGGCATCGATCCAGGCTGAAACCTGCATGCGCCCACCCATGCCCTGCTCCAGAAGAGCCGGTGCGTTTTCGTTGTTTTCCGGAGACCGCTCGGCCCACCACGCGTACACCGGCACGCGGAGGGCGGGGATGTCCCGGCATTGGTTGGCCAACTGGCGCATGTGCCGCTCGACGCCGAGCAACTGCTGCCAGTGTTCGTCGCCTTCAGTCTCGCCGTCAGTCAGGGACTGCGGCGCCGTTTCAGGGACCGGTGGACGCGGCTGCCCGGCGCCCGGCACGTAGCCGTCGATCAGGCCGACGAATTCCACGCGCTTGCCCAGCCGGGTCAGCAGACGGGCCATTTCCAGCACCATCGTGCCGCCCATGGACCAGCCGATCAGGCGATACGTCCCGGAGGGCTGCTGCTCCAGCAACGCCTTGACGTAGTCGCGGGCCATTTGTTCGATGGACGTGTCGCGCCACTGGCCGTCCAGCACCTGACGGTTCTGAATCCCCCACACGTCCCACTGCGCCGAAAGACGCCGCGCCAGCGCGTAATAACCCACCACCGTGCCGCTGACCGGGTGCACGCAGAACACGGCGGGCTTGTCGCTGGCGCCGCTGCTCAGGCGGATCAGCGGGTTCGGCGTGCCAGGGTTGCTCGTCGCCTGGACCTGAGCGACTGGCGAGGCGTCGTTGATCGGCAGGCCCTCCAGCAACGCCACCAGCGCGGCGCGATAGGCCGCTTGCAGCCGCTCGATGGTCTGACGCTCATAACGCTGACTGCTGAAGCGGAAGGTCAGCCCCAACTGCCCGGCGAAGACCTGACCGTTGATTTCCAGCTCGCGGTTGAGCGGCGTCGCCGGGTCGATCAGGTCACCAGCAGGCACCTTCGACGGCGCGAAACGGCCATCCCCCAGGTCCTGATCGAACTGGCCGAGGTAGTTGAACACCACCTTCGGCTCCGGCAACGCGGCCAGTCGTTGACGCACGGGCTCGCTGCCCAGGTAACGCAGCAGACCGAAACCGACGCCTTTGTCTGGCAGGCCCCGTACGACAGAGCGCACCTGCTCGACGGTCTGCCGAATGTCGCTCCCGGCCTCGACCCGCACCGGGAACAGGCTGGTGAACCAACCCACGGTGCGGCCAACGTCCAGCCCTTCGCTGAGCGCTTCACGGCCGTGGCCTTCCAGCGCGATGAGGTGCTCGTGTTGACCGGTCCAGCCGCCAAGGGCCTGAGCCAATGCGGCCAGCAGGATTTCATCCACCCGCGCCTCCAGCGCCGCCGGGGCTTCGCGCAGCAGGCGACGGGTCAGCTCGGCGTCCAATAGCAGTTCAGTCTGTTCAAGGTCTTGCTGGGTGGCGCGACCTTCAGCATGGTCCACCGGCCAGACGCCCTCGCCCTGCTCTGTTTGCGCGGCCCACCACGCGGCTTCGGCCTGGCGTTCAGGGGCCTGCGCCGCCTGCACCAGATGCTGCGCCCAACGCTGATAGCTGCTGGGTTTCGCACCGAGATTGACGGCCGTGTCCGACGCCAGCTGCGCGTAGGCCCGGGACAGGTCTTCCAGCAGCACCCGCCAGGACACGCCATCGACCACCAGGTGATGGGCCACCAGCAACAGGCGTTGCCGTTGAGCCGTTTGCGCCAGTACCAGTCGCAACAGCGGTCCGTTTTCCAGATCGAGGCTGCGTTGCGCCTCCTGACACAACGCAGTCAACCCGGCGTCATCGGCCACATCACGCACCCACAGGCTGTCGCTGGCCTGGGTCTGGCGATACGCCTGTTGCCAGGTGTCGTCGTCACGCCGCGTGAAGCGCAGGTTCAGCCCGTCGTGGTGACGCAGCACAGCGTCCAGCGCACGGCTCAGCACCGACGCCTCCACCGGACGCTGAACCTCCAGCAGCAGCGCCTGATTGAAGTGCCCCCGATTGATCATCGGCTGTTCGAAGAAATGCGCCTGAATCGGCGTCAGCGGCAGTTCGCCGGTGGGTGTTTCTTCGATGATCACTTCCGCGCTGGCTTCAACCGCTGTCAGGCGCAGGGCCAGGTCTTTCAACCGGGGGTGGCTGAACACGTCCTTGGGCACCAGTTTCAAACCGACCTGACGCAAGCGGGTGATCACTGCCAGCGACTGAATCGAATCGCCGCCCAGCTCGAAAAAGCTGTCCTGGCGGCTGACGGAGTCGATGCGCAGCAGCTGCTGCCAGACCTGCGCCAATTGCGTTTCGCGCTCGCCTTGAGGCGCTTCGAAGGCGTGGCTGCTGATCTGCGGGTTCGGCAGCGCGTTGCGGTCGAGCTTGCCGTTGGGGAGCTGCGGCAGACGTTCCATGATCACGATGTGCGCGGGCACCATGTATTCCGGCAGCGTGCGGCCCAGTTGCTGCTTGAGGCTGTCTTCGCTGAGGACGTTGCCACCGTCATCGCCGCCCACATAGCCCAGCAGCTGTTTGCCGCTTGCCCCTTCGCGGACGATGACCAACGCCTCCCGCACGCCCTCGCAACCCTTCAACGCCGCCTCGATTTCACCGGCCTCGATGCGGAAACCGCGAATCTTTATCTGGTGATCGAT
>NZ_JBSKHU010000008.1:0-268882 GCF_057128705.1 Pseudomonas salicis | reverse complement strand
GCCCACTGGCACGCGGTCCAGCGCCGCGTCGTGGGAGATCAGCAGCTTCACGCCGCCGTCTTCCAGCATGTAGCGCAGGCGTTCGGTCGGGTAATCCGGGTCCAGCGGAATGTACGCGCCCCCCGCTTTCAGCACCGCCATGAACGACACCCACAAATCGACCCCGCGCTCCATGGCAATTGCCACCCGCACTTCGGTGCCGATGCCGCGAGCGCGCAAGGCGTGGGCCAGTTGGTTGGCGCGGCGGTCGAACTCGGCAAAGGTCAGGTGCTGTTCGCCATGGACCAGCGCAATCGCCTCGGGACGCAAACGGGCGTGGTCGGCAATCAGTTCGTGAATCGGGCGATCCACGTAGGGCGAGAACGGCGGCGTGTTCCAGGCGTGCATTTCGCTGACATCGCGCTCGGTGAGCATCGACAGGTCGCCGATGCGCGCCTCGGGGAAGCGGCAAATACCGTCCAGCAACGCCTGGAAGTGGCCGCACAGGCGGTCGATCTGATCGGCGCTGAACACGTTGCTGTGGTAGTTGACGTGAATGTGCGCACGCTCGCCTGCCACCACCGCGAGGCTCAGCGGGTAGTGGGTTTTGTCGCTGAGTTCAACGGTCCCAATGTTCACGCCGCCTGCCTGCTTGTCGCGCAGCACGGCGTCCACCGGGTAGTTCTCGAACACCACCAGGCTGTCGAACAGGTCGCGCCCGGCATGCCCGGCGAAGCGCTGGGTTTCGAACAGCGGCGTGTGTTCGTGTTCGCGCAGCTCAAGGTTGTGCGCTTGCAGGTCGTTGAGCCAGTCGCCAACCTTCTGCTGTGCGTCCGGCGCTTGCACCAGCGGCAGGGTGTTGATGAACAGCCCGAGCATGCGTTCGATGCCCGGCACCTGGGCCGAGCGACCCGACACGGTGGCGCCGAAGGCCACGCGCTTCTGCCCGGTGTAGCGCTGCAACAGCAGCACCCAAACCGCTTGAATCAGGGTGTTGGCGGTGACGCGCTGACGGCGTGCGGCGCTGTTGAGCAGCTCGCTGTCCAGGTCTATCGACGTGACCCGCACCTGGGTCGGCAGCGGTTCGCCGTTGGCCGACGTCGGCGCGGTCAGGGCCGTCGCCATCAGGGTCGGCTGTTCGAAACCGGCCAGATGGGTCTGCCAGAACTGAGCGCTGCGCTCGGCGTCGCGGCTCAGCAGCCACTCGACGTAATCGCCGTAATGCCCGGCCGGCATGGGCGCGGTGTCGGACATCGCCGCTTGAATCACCTCGCCCAGCACTGCCGCACTGCTCCAGCCGTCGAGCAGGATGTGGTGGAACGTCCACACCAGTTTCCACAGCGTCTCGCTCTGGCGCACCAGCAGCACGCGCATCAACGGCGCTTGGTGCAGGTCGAACGGGGTTTCACGCTCGGCGGCCAGTACATCGGACAGCGATTCGGCGCTGCTGCGCAAATCCAGCTCGCGCACCGCCAGCACGGCGTCGCGACGAATCAGCTGGACCGGTTGCTGGCTGCCGCTCAGGCGCAGGAACGACGCCCGCAGGATCGGGTGACGCTGCACCGCCGCCGCCCATGCCGATGTGAAGCGAACCAGCGGCAGGTGATCGACGTCCAGCGCCACTTGGTTGATGTACAGGTCTCGCGCATCGTCGCCGGACTGCACGGCGCTGAGTTCGCTGTGAAACAGCAGGCCCTGTTGCATTGGCGTCAGCGGGTACAGCTGTTCGATGTCGCGGGGTGCGACCGGCAGTACGTCCAGCTGCGCCTGAGTCAGGTCCAGCGCCGGGAAGTCCGACGGGGTCACGGCGGCATGGGTGCGGCAGTGTTCGATCACTTCGTTCAACGTCACGGCGTAGGCGTCGAGCAGGCGCTGAATCGAGGCGCTGTCGTGTCGCTCGCCGCTGTAGCTGCACGTCAGGCTGAAGTGGCCGTCGCGCACTTGCGCATCAAGCGACAGCTCGCAGGCCAACGGCGCATCGGCGGCCCGTTGGGCGCCGCTGGCTTCGTGGGCCAGAGTGAACAGGCCGCTGCTGTTTTGCACGCGACCCATGTAGTTGAACAGCACGCAGCCTTCCAGCGACGGTAACGCTTCGCCACGCAGGTGACGCAGCAGGCCGTAGCCGAGGCCGCCGTGGGGCACGGCGCGCAGGGTTTCCTTGGTGTGTTTCAGCGCCGTATCGAGGCTGTCGTGGGCGTGCAGGCTGACCGGGTACAGGTTGGTGAACCAACCCACGGTGCGCGAGGGATCGACGCCCTCGAACAGGTCTTCGCGGCCATGGCCTTCCAGCGCGATCAACGCACGGGGTTCGCCGCTCCAGCGTTGCAGGGCGCGGGTCAGTGCGGTCAGCAGCAGGTCGTTGATCTGCGTGCGGTACGCCGCGGGCGCTTCATTGACCAGCGCGTGGGTTCGGGCGGCGTCCAGTTGCAGGTGTTGCTGCTGCACGACGCTTTGCTGCGCCTTGCCTTGAGGGTTGGCGCACGGGAGCGGCGGCGCAGGTGGCAGGCTACGCCAGTAGTCGGCCTCGGCCAGCACGGCGTCGCTGTAGGCAAAGTCCAGCAAGCGGTTGGCCCAGCGCTGGAACGGCAGGCCCTTTTCTCCCAGATCGACCGTCAGTCCGGACTGAGCCTGGGTGTAGGCGTTGTGCAAGTCTTCCAGCAGCAGCCGCCACGACACCCCGTCCACCACCAGGTGATGCACCACCAGCAGCAGGCGCTCGCCGCCTTCGGCCAGTTTGAAATGCACGGCGCGCAGCAGCGGGCCGTCCTTGAGGTTGAGGCTGGCCTGGGCTTCGTCACAGGCGTGAGTCAGTTGATCGGCACTGACTTCGCGTTGCCACAGCAGGCCGTCTGCGTTCTCTTCAGGGCGATAGCGTTGCTGCCTGTGGCCGTTGTCCTGTTGCGTGAAGCTCATGCGCAGGGCGTCATGATGATCGATCAGTGCTTGCAGGGCCTGAGCCAGCGCCGGGCTTTCCAGCGCTTCGGCCGGGGTCAGCAGCAGCGACTGGTTCCAGTGGCTGCGTTGGCGCATTGGTTGTTCGAAAAACCAATGCTGGATCGGCGTGAGCGGAATGTCGCGGTTGTACGCAATGCGTGCCAATTCGGCGGCCTCATCCCGGTTCACCACCTGCGCGACCTGGGCCAATTCGGCGATGGTCTGGCGCTCGAACATCTGCCGGGGCGACAGCTGAATGCCGCGCTTCTTGGCACGGGAGATGATTTGCAGGCTGAGGATCGAATCGCCGCCCAACGCAAAGAAATTGTCCTGACGCCCGACCTGCTGAACGCCGAGCAGGTCCTGCCACAGCGCCGCCAGTTCGGTTTCGACACCTTCCAGCGGGGCTTCGAACGTTCGTTGTTGTAGTTGTGGTTCCGGCAGGGCCTTGCGGTCCAGCTTGCCGTTGGCCGAGAGCGGGAATTTTTCCAGCGTGACCAGATGGGCAGGGACCATATAGTCCGGCAGGCGTTGTTTCAGCTGAGTGCGCAGGTGCTCTTCATCGAACGCTTGTGCAACGAGATAGCCCACGAGTTGCGTGCCGGTGGCGAGTTGGCGGGCGACCACGACGGCTTCGCTGATCGCCGGATGGTCCAGCAGCGCGGCTTCAATCTCGCCAATCTCGACCCGCAGGCCGCGCAGTTTGATCTGGTGGTCGAGGCGTCCCAGGTATTCAACCGCACCGTCCGCTCGCCAGCGCGCCAGGTCGCCGGTGCGGTACAGACGCTCGCCGTTGCCAAACGGGCTGGCGACGAAACGCTCAGCGGTCAGGCCGGGGCGTTGGTGATAGCCGCGAGCCAGGCCAATGCCACCGATGTACAACTCGCCCGGCACGCCAATGGGTTGCGGATTTAGGCGGCTGTCGAGGATGTGAATCTGCAAGTTGGCAATCGGACGGCCAATCGGTACCGAAGCGCCCGACTCGTTCACGCAAGTCCAGTGCGTCACGTCGATGGCCACTTCGGTCGGGCCGTACAGATTGAACAGGCCCGCATTCGGCAGACGTTGCAGAGTTTCACGCGCCAGATCGGCAGGTAGGGCTTCGCCAGAACAGACGATGCGTTTCAACGAGGCGCAGCCGGACAGATTGTCCTGAGCCATGAAGGCGGCGAGCATCGACGGGACGAAGTGCAGTGTTGTGATCTGGTGATCGGCAATCAAACCGTTTAACAACGCTGGGTCGCGATGATCACCGGGCTGGGCCATGACCAAACGCGCACCAACCATCAGCGGCCAGAAGAACTCCCACACCGAGACGTCAAAGCTGAAGGGTGTTTTTTGCAGCACGGCGTCGGAGGCGTCCAAACCGTACGCGTCCTGCATCCACGCCAGACGATTGAACAGCGCCGCGTGGGTGTTGCCGGCGCCTTTCGGCTTTCCGGTCGAACCGGAGGTGTAGATCATGTACGCCAGCTGCTCGGCGTGAATCTCTACGACTGGCGCGGTGACCGGCTGTTGAGTCACATCAAGCTGATCCAGATTCAGCACCTGCAAGCCTTCCACCACAGGCAGTTCGTCGATCACCGCATCGTGGCTCAGCAACAAGCCAATCCCCGCGTCGTCCAGCATGTAACGCAGGCGATCCACCGGGTACTCAGGGTCCAGCGGCACATAGGCAGCGCCCGCCTTCACCACCGCATACAGCGCAACGACCATTTCCACCGAACGCAACGCCGCCACGCCGACCAGCGATTCACGCCCTACGCCCTGCCCGCGCAGGTAATGGGCAAGCTGATTGGCGCGCTGATCCAGCTGCTGATACGTCAGCACCTGATCCCCACAACGCAACGCTTCACGGTCAGGGTGCAGCTGCGCCAAACGCTCGAACTGACGATGCACGATCCACGATTCAGCATCCCAATCCCGCGCCGTATTGTTCACCTGAACCAACTGCGCACGGTCCTGAGCATCCAGCAGTTCAAAGTCGCCAATCGCCGCCTCAGGCCGCGCCAGCAACTCATCAAACAGCTGCACGAACCGCTGATGCAAGCGCTCGATGGTAGTGCCGTCAAACAGGTCCGTCGCGTAATTCCAGTTACCCGCCAGCTCACCCGCTGCGTTTTCCCAGGTGTGCAACGCCAGGTCGAACTGCGCGCTGCCGCTGTCCAGCGGCATCAGGGTCGCGTTGAGGCCGGGCATCAATTGCAGCGCTTCGTCCTGGCGCTGTTGATGGTTGTACAGCACTTGAAACAGCGGGTTGTGGCTCAGGCTGCGCTCGGGCGCCAGTGCGTCCACGAGTTGTTCGAAGGGCAAATCCTGATTCGCCTGCGCCCCTTGAGAGGCCAGACGCACGTTGTCGATGATCTGGTTAAACGTGGCGTCGGCCGTGACCTCGCCGCGCAGAATCTGAGTGTTGACGAAAAAGCCGATCAGCCCCTCGGTTTCAGCGCGCTGACGCCCGGCTATCGGCACGCCGATGCGCAGATCGTTCTGCCCGCTCAGGCGGTGCAGCAGCACTTGGTAGGCGGCGAGCATCACGGTGAACAGGGTCACGCCGCGCTGTTTCGCCAGTTCGCGCAGGCGTGCCGAGAGCGCGGCGTCGAGGCTGAACGGCAGGCGTGCGCCGCGAAAACTCTGGCGCGCCGGACGGGGGCGGTCGGCGGGCAATTCCAGCACCGGCGGCTCACCGCCGAGCTGCTGTTCCCAGTAGTCGAGCTGACGATCCGCCTCCCCTGCGTCCAGACACGCACGCTGCCAGAGGGCAACGTCGGCATAGCTCAACGGCAACGGCTCAAGGGCGCTGTCGTCACCTTCGAGGGACGCGCGGTAGGCCTGAACGAAGTCCAGCAACAGCACCTGAATCGACCCACCGTCAGCGATGATGTGGTGCAGGCAGACCAACAGCACGTGTTCGTCATCGCTCAACGTGACCAGCGCCACCCGCCACAACGGGCCTTGGTCGAGGTCGAACGGGCGGCGGGCGAAGGCATCGGCCAGGGTTTGCAACTCACCTTCATCGGCGGCATTCAATTGCTCGAAAGGCATCGTTTGAGACGCTTGAATCACTTGCTCTGGCGTGCCGTCTTCAGCGCTGCCGAACACCGTGCGCAGGCTGGCATGCCGCTGGGCCACGCGGGCAAACGCGGACTGCACGGCGGCCACGTTCAGCGTGCCTTTCAGGCGCAAGGCACCCGGCAAGTGATAGGTGCTGTTGCCGGGTTCCAGCTGTTCGAGGAACCACAACCGCTGCTGGGAGAACGAGGTCGGACTGCGCTCCCCCGCCACGCCCGCCGGAATCGGCAAGGCCGACGCATCCAGCCCCTGCTCGCGCAGCTTGCCCAGAAACACCCGACGCTGCGCGGCGTTGAGGCTGAGGAAGCGGGTGGCCAGGGCCAGCAGCTTGCTTTGCGAAGTCATGCTCGGTTGCGACATCAGTTGCTTTCCTCCAGCTCATTCATGAACTCGTCCAGGGCATCGAGCCGGTCGAGCGTCAGGGTCTGCCCCTGCAAGGTGTCGATCAGGGCCGCCTGCGCGGCGACGGTGGTGGCTTCGAAGGCTTGCGCCAGCGGAATGCTCACCCCGAGGCGCTCGCGGATGCGTGACAACAGACGCGTTGCCAGCAGCGAGTGCCCACCCAGTTCAAAGAAGTTGTCGTCGCGCCCCACCCGCTCGACTTTCAGCAAGCCCTCCCAGAGTTCGGCGAGGACTTCCTCGCGCTCGCCCTGAGGCGCTTCGAAATGGCGTTCCTGCACGGTCGGCGCTGGCAGGGCCTTGCGGTCGAGCTTGCCGTTGGCGTTGCGTGGCAGACGCGCCAGCAGCATCACGTGTGCCGGGACCATGAACGCGGGCAGCGCTTGCGCCAGCGCGGTTTTCAGCACGTCGGCGGACAACGCATGCTCGGCTTCCGCGACCACGTAGGCCACCAGTTGCGGGCCGTGGGGCGTGGGTTGCGCGCTGACCACGGCGTCGCGCACCGACGGCTGGGCCAACAGGACGTTTTCGATTTCCCCCAGCTCGATGCGCTGGCCGCGAATCTTCACCTGGAAGTCGGCCCGGCCCACGTATTCCAGCGCGCCCTCGGCGTTCCAGCGCGCCAGGTCGCCGCTGCGGTACAGACGCGTCCCCGGTTCACCGAATGGATCGGGGAGGAAGCGTTCAGCGGTCAGGGCCGGACGCGCCGCGTAGCCACGCCCTACCCCGACGCCGCCGATGTACAGCTCGCCCACCACCCCCGGTGCCGCCAGTTGCAGGCTGGAATCCAGCACGTACAGGCGGTTGTTGTCGGTGGGGCGACCAATCGGCATGTTGGCTTTCGCAGCCGGAGCAGCGGTCAGGGTGTGCAGCGCCACGTCGTCGGCGCATTCGGCCGGGCCATAAGCGTTGACCAGCGGCACGTTCGGGTAGCGATTGAACCAGCGGGTCGCCAGGTCCACGGTCAGCGCCTCGCCGGTGGGGATCAGCCAACGCAAGGCGTCAAGCTTGTGCGGCGCAACGGCGAGCATGCCGTCGATCACCGCAGGCACGCACTCCAGCACGCTGACCTGATTGGCCACCACTTCTTCCAGCAGCCGTTGCGGGTCATGCACCACGGCGTCCGGCAGGATTTCCACACGCCCGCCGAACAGCGGCGCGGTGAGGAATTGCCACACCGAAATGTCGAACCCGGTGGCGGCGGTTTGAGCAATCACATCGCCCTCGCCCAATCGCAGGTACGGCAGCTTGGACATCTGGTTGTTGAGCATGCCCCGCTGGTTGACCATCACCCCTTTCGGCTCGCCGGTGGAGCCGGAGGTGTAGATCACGTAGGCGAGCTGCTCGGCGCTGGCGTAACGGCCCGGATTGTCATCGCGGTCGTTGGCCAGCAGGTCTTCGAGCATCAGCAGGCGCGGCGGGTTCTCCATCAGCGCCAGAATCGCCTCGACCTGAGGCAGACAGTCACGGGGCGTCAGCAACACCGGCGCGGCGCTGCTCACCAGCATGCGCGCACTGCGGCTCGCGGGATGACGATCGTCCAGTGCCAGGTACGCGCCACCGGCCTTGAACGCCCCGACAATCATGCTCAGCAACGGCAGGCCACGGGGGGCGAACAGCGCCACCACATCATCGCCCTGCACACCCGCTGCGATCAGGCCGTGACCGATGCAGTTGGCGCTACGATTGAGCGCGTCGTAGCTCAGGCTCTCGCCTTCGCAGCGCGCCACTTCCCGTGTCGGATGGGCCTGAACCCGCGACTCGAAACGCTCCAGGTAGCTGATGCCGTACCAATGTTTTTGCACCGGGCCTTGGCCCTGTTCCAGCAGTTGCTCGCGCTCGGCCTGTTCCAGCACCTGCAATTGGCTGAGGGTCTGTTGCGGGTTGTCGATCAGCTGTGCGAGCAGGCGACGGAAGTGGCCGACCAGCGTGTTCATGTCGCCATCGTTGAAGTGGCGAGTGTCGTAAGTCAGCTGCAATTGCAGGGACTCGCCGGGCAACAGCACCACGGTCAACGGGTAGTTGGTGTGAGTGCGGTTGGCGAGCGGTTGGATGCGGTATTCGTTCACGGCCTGCTGAACCTCGGCGCCCAACGGAACGTTTTCAAAGACGAACAGGCTGTCGAACAGCGGCTGACCGCGCGGGGTGTCCGCCAGCAACTGAATGTCCGCCAGCGACAAATGTTCGTGTTGACGCATCTCGGCGTTTTGCGCCTGCAACGCGTTGAGCAGGTCCAGCGCCGATGCGCCCAGCCCTGGACGCCGGACGCGCAACGGCAGCGTGTTGATGAACAGCCCCAGCGCGCCTTCGATGCCTTCCAGGTCGGTCGGACGTCCGGCCACGGTGACGCCGAACACCACGTCGTCGCGGTCGCTGTGACGCATGAGCAGCAAAGCCCACGCGGCCTGCACGAAGGTGTTGGCGGTCAGGCGGTGCTGGCGGGCCTGATCGGCCAGTCTGGCGGTCTGCGCGTTGCCGAGGGCCAGGGTCACGTCGCGCATCTGCGGCTCACCGTGAGGACTGTGACGGTACGGCAGCGGCGTGACGTCGGTGAACCCGGCCAGCGCCTCGCGCCAGTAATCCCGGCTGACCGCTTCGTCCTGCTCGGCAAGCCAGGCCAGGAAGTCGCGATACGGGCGAGCGGCAGGCAAGCTGACGTGGCGCCCTTCAAGAAACGCGCGGTAATGGGCGAAAAATTCGGTGAGCATCAAACCCCGGCACCAGGCATCGATCAGCGCGTGGTGGTGGCTCTGCACGATGCGGAAATCCGCCGCGCCGAACTTCACCAGACGCAGGCGCAGCAACGGCGCCCTGGCGAAATCAAAGCCCTGTTCGCGCTCGGCGATGAGCAGCGCTTCCAGCTCGGCCTCGGCGGCAGCGCGGGACAAATGGCTGAGGTCGATCAGTTGCGCAGGCGACGGCACGCGGCGCATGACCACCTGACGCTGCGCGCCGCTTTCCAGCCCGTGGAACGCCGTGCGCAAGGCTGGATGGCGCTGCACCACCTGCTGCCACGCGTGTTTGAAGGCCTCGAAATCCACCTCGCTACCGACGGCGTATTGGTCTTGCATCAGGTAGATGCCGTTGCCCCGTTCCAACAGGCTGTGCAGCAAAATCCCTTGCTGCATGGGCGCCAACGGCAGGATGTCTTCGACCTCTCGCGCCGGAATCGCCAGGGCGTCCAGTTGCATTTGGGTGAGGCCCGCCAGCGGGAAATCCGACGGGGTCAGGCCAGCGTTGTGTTCGTCGCTGCAATGATTGATCAGCTGCACCAGCTGCGCGCGGTACAGCGCCACCAGTTGTTCGATGGTTTCGCGACTGAAACGCTCGCGACTGAAGGTCCAGTCCAGGTGTAACTGGCCGCCGCGCACCTGACCGTCGATGGCCAAAGCGTTGGCCAGTGGGCCTTGCGGATCGCGCAGGTGTTGGAGGGTCTGGCTCGACAGCGAGAACAGCGCGTCCCCGGAATCAGCAAAACTGTCGTCAAAACGACCGAGGTAATTGAAGGTCACGCCCTGTCCCACCAGCTCCGGCAAATCGGCACCGGAGAGGTATTTAAGGACGCCGTAACCAAGGCCTTTTTCCGGCACGGCACGCACCGCTTCCTTGACCGATTTGAGCGTGGCAATGACGTCGTCATCCGCCTCCAGCGCCACCGGGTACAGGCTGGTGAACCAGCCGACGCTGCGGCTGAGGTCCAGCCCGTCGCCGTTCTCAGAAACGTCTTCACGGCCATGCCCTTCAAGACTGATGACATGACGACGGCGCCCGCTCCACTGCCACAACGCCTGAGACAGCGCCGCCAACAGCAGGTCGTCGATGCGGGTGCGATACGCCGCCGGGGCTTCGCTGAGCAGGCGGCGGGTGTCCTGTGCATCGAGGTTCAAGCTGACCGTGTCGCCCGCGCCGATCAGGCTGTGAACCGAGGTATCGCCCGGCAGGCAGGCATCGGCCGCTGACAGACCCTGCCAATGGGGCAATTGCGGGGCCAGTTCAGGGCTGCGGGCCAGGTCGTACAGGGACTGCGACCAGCGCTGGAAGCTCGCGGTTTTCTCTGCCAGCGCGACCGATTGCCCTGCCACCAAGCGGCTGTAGACGTGTTGCAGGTCTTCCAGCAGCACGCGCCACGACACGCCGTCCACGGCCAGGTGATGGATGGCCATCAGCAGGCGCCCCTCACCCGACGGCAAGCGCGCATGGACCACGCGCAGCAGCGGACCGGTCTCGATGTTGAGGTTGCGCTGGGCTTCGGCGCTGAGGGACGCGAGGTCTTCTTCGCGGCTGAGTTCGCAGGTCCACAGCAGGCGCTCGACGTTCTCAGTGTCGCGATAACGCTGGTGCCACTGGCCGTCGTCGCCTTGATGAAAGCTCAGGCGCAGGCTGTCGTGATGCGCCAACAGCACGGCCAGGGCCTGTTGCAAGACGCTGATGTCCAACGCGCTCGGCAGGTTCAGCAACAGTGACTGGTTCCAGTGGGAACGCTGCGCAACGGGCAAGGCAAATAAACGCGCCTGAATCGGGGTCAGCGCGAAATCACGGGGCATTACCGGCGCAGACACGGGGGCAGCGACCGGTTTGGCGTCGGCCAGCACCGCCACCTGCGCCAGCTCGGCGATGGTCTGTTTTTCGAACAGCTGCTTGGGCGTCAGGCGAATGCCCTGACGGCGGGCGCGGGCGATGATTTGCAGGCTGAGAATCGAGTCGCCGCCGAGGGTGAAGAAGTTATCGTGACGGCCCACGCCCTCAACGTTAAGCGCTTTTTCCCACAGTGCGGCCAACGTGGCTTCGACACCTTCATGGGGGGCTTCGAAGGTCTGGGAGACGGTCTGCGGCGCAGGCAGCGCGGCATGATCGAGCTTGCCGTTGGCCGTGACCGGGAAGGCTTCCAGCGTCAGCACGTGGCTCGGCACCATGTAATCCGGCAGGCGCTCGGCCAGTTGCGCCCGCAGCGCTTCGCCGTCGGTTTGCGTCCCTTTGGCGATCAAGGCATAGGCGATCAATTGGCCCCGGTCATCGACCCGCACATGGGCGTCGCGCACGTCATGCAGCTGACACAGGCGCTGGGCGATTTCACCCAGGGCCACGCGGTAACCACGGACTTTGACCTGATCGTCGGCGCGCCCGAGGAATTGAATCTGCCCATTGGCCAACAGTCGCGCACGGTCGCCGCTGCGGTAAAGGCGACGGCCATGGCCACTCGGGTCGGGAATGAACACGGCGGCGGTCATGGCCGGGCGGTCGTGATACCCCCGCGCCAGGCCCGGGCCGCCGATGTACAGCTCGCCGATGTCGCCCTGCACCACCGGTTCCAACTGCTCGTTGAGGATCAGCGCAGTGGCGTTGGGCAGCGGACGGCCAATGGGGGCGCTGTCGCTTGTATTCTGGATGTCGGCCAGTTCGTTGCTCAGCACGCCGACCGTGGTTTCAGTCGGGCCGTAGTGGTTGATGACACGGCACGCCGGTTTCAAGCGTTTGACCTGCGCCACCAGCTCCCACGGCAAGGCATCGCCGCCGAGAATCAACGCCTGCTCCGGCAGCACGTCGGCAGGATTGGCTGCTTGCAGCAGGCCGCTCAGGTGGGTCGGCACGATTTTCAGCACGCCCACGTTATGGGCCGCCATGTACGCGGCAAAGCGGTCTGCGTCGTTAGTCCGGTCCGGGCTGATCAGGTGCAGCGTGCGCGCCGAACACAGCGCGCCGAACAGCACGGTGTGGCCCAAGTCGGCACCCACCGTGGAGACCATCGCCATGCTCGCATCAGCGTCCAATGACAGACGCGACAGCAGGCCCTGCACGTAATCGGCCAGCGCGCCGTGGCTGATGACCACGCCCTTCGGGGTTCCGCTGGTGCCGGAGGTGTAGATCAGGTATGCGGCTTGCTCAGGGTGCACCGGCAGGTTCAGCGCCGTGGCCGATTGAGCGCGCCACGTAGCCGCCTCCCCGACGCTGATGACCTCGCCGCTGAAATCGGCAGGGGCCGCTCCATCGCGGATCAGCCAGCGAGCGCCGCTGTCAGCCAACACGAACGCCTGACGCTCCGCCGGCCATTTCGGGTCCAGCGGCACGTAGGCGGCGCCGCTCTTGAGGATCGCCAGCACACCGACGACGAACTCCACCGAGCGTTCCAGCAGCAGGCCGACGCGGCTCTCAGTGCCCACACCGGAAGCGCGCAGGTGCTGGGCGAGTCGATTGGCGTCGGCGTCGGCAGTGGCGAAATCGATGCCGTGATCTTCACCCTGCAATGCCAGCGTTTGAGGCTGCGCGCTGACACTGGCATTCCACAGCGTCAGCACGTTGGTGGCAGGGAATGACACGGACTCCGCGATCAGCCGCGACGGCACAGCAGAAACCTTCAGGTCCGCCAGTCGCGCGTTGGGGTCCGCCACCACTTGCGCACAGAGGCGCACCAGGTCGGCGGCAAAACCGGCGATGCGCGGTTCGTCGAACAGGTCGCAGGCGTAGGTGAAAACCGCCTGGATACCCTCGTCGCTGTCGGTGATGTCCAACCCCAGGTCGAAGTGCGCGGAGAAGTCATCCAACTGGTTGACGTCCATGCGCATGCCGCCCATTTCCAGGTTCTGCGGCAGCGGGAATTGCAGGGTGAACTTCACTTGGCACAGCGGATTGTGACTGAGGCTGCGGGACACGCCCAGCGCTTCCACCAGGTGTTCGAACGGCAAATCCTGATGGTTCTGGGCACCCAACGCGGTGTGTTTGACTGCGTCGATCAACGCGCTGAACGAGTGCAGCGGCGAGACTTCGGTGCGCAGCACCAGCGTGTTGACGAACAGCCCGATCAGGCCTTCGGCTTCGGTGCAAGTCCGCCCTGCCACGGGCACGCCGACGCGTAGGTCGGTCTGGCTGCTGTAGCGCTGCAACAGGGTTTTGTAGGCCGCGAGCATGACCATGAACAGCGTCGCGCCGTGGGCGCTGGCGAGGTCGCGCAGGCTCTGGCTCAGCGCGCTGTCGAACGCGAGGGCATAGCGGGCGCCACGGTGGCTTTGTTGCGCGGGACGTGGACGATCTGCTGGCAAGCTGAGCACCGGTTGGGTGTCCCCCAGACGTTCTCGCCAGTAGGTCAGTTGCCGCTCACCTTCGCCCCCGGCCAGACGCTGGCGTTGCCAGGCGGCGACGTCGGCGTATTGAATCGGCAGCGGCGCCAGCGCTGGAATCTGCCCTGACGCATGGGCGCTGTAGAGCGCTGCGAAATCCTTCAGGATGACCTGCACCGACCAGCCGTCAGCGATGATGTGATGCAGCACCAGCACCAGTTGCTGCTGACCGGGGGCCAGCCGCACGTTGAGCACGCGCCACAACGGTCCGGTCTGCAAGTCCATGGGTTGTTCGACGGCGGCCTTGGCCAGTTCGCCCAGGGCTTCGAGGGGTTGCGCGTGCAGGCTCAAATCGTGCAACTCGATCACCACCGGCTGGGCGGCATGGATGCGCTGCACCAGCACTTCGTTGGCGTCGATGGCGAAGGTGGTGCGCAGGCTTTCGTGACGCGCTACCAGGTCGTCGAAACTGCGTTGCAAGGCGACGTCGTCGATGGCGCCGCTCAGGCTCAGTTGACCGCACAGGTGATAGGCGCTGCTGTCCGGCTCCAATTGCGCGAGGAACCACAAACGTTGCTGGGCGAACGACTGCTCAGGCGCGGTATCGCGGGAGATGCGCGCCACGGCGGGCGCGCATTCGGCGCTGCGAGTCTGGCGGGCGACATGGGCGCTGAACGCGCCGAGGGTCGGGTGTTCGAACAGGTGCGCGGGCTCCAGCTTCAGGCCCAGCTCGCCGTTGAGGCGCGACAGCACCTGCACCACGCCGACTGAATCGCCGCCACGGGCGAAGAAATGGTCGGCCGCTTTCAGGTCATCCTTGCCCAGCACTTCCTGCCATGCGGTGATCACTTCGGGCAACAGCGAGACGTCATCGCGCTGCTCGCTCTCGGCGTCCAGCAGACGACCGTCCTGCCAGACCGCGAAGCTGTCGAGGCTGCCGTTCTGCCAGCCGACGCGGCAGGCGGAGCGTTGCAACTTGCCGCTGGTGGTGCGCGGCAAGGCGCCGGGTTCCAGCAGCACGATGACTTTCGGTGCCACGAGAAACAGCTCCGACACGGCATCGCGGACGGCGTCGCAGATCATCTGCGGCTTCATCAGGCGGCGCACGTTGCGGCTGATTTCCAGCGCCAGGCCGACGCCTTCCGCGCCCTGTTCATCGGTCACCGGGAATGCGGCGATACGCCCGCGACGCAGCAGCTCGACGGTTTTTTCCAGCGACTGTTCGATGTCCTGCGGATAAAGGTTCTGGCCGTTGAGGATGATCAGGTCTTTCAGCCGACCGGTGATGAACAGCTCGCGGCCACTGGCGATGCCAAGGTCGCCGCTGCGAAGCCAGCGCTGACCGTCTTCCTGCACAAAGGTCTGCGCGGTGGCCTCAGGGTTCTGCCAATAGCCTTCGGCGACGCTGGGGCCGCCGATCCAGATTTCACCGACCTGCCCTTCCGGCAATACGGCCTGGCTGACCGGATCGACGATGCGCAGCCCATGGTTGTCGCGACACCAGCCGCAACCGGGCAACCGACTCGTGGCGTTCTGATTGGCGAACAGCGCTTCGTCGGCATCACCGGCGGCAAGCTGGCTGCCGTCGAATCGTTTGATGCCGAAGGGCACGGCACGGTGGGCGGCACTGACGAACAACGTCGCTTCGGCGAGGCCATAACTCGGGGTCAGGGCGCGGCGGTCGAAACCGGCGGCCGCGAAGTGCTTGCTGAAGGCGTCCAGCGTGGCGATGCGAATCGGTTCGGAGCCGGAAAACGCCAGGCTCCAGTTATCCAGCTTGAGGCCCTTCACCGCGCTCGGTTTGATCCGCTCGACGCACAAGCGATAGGCGAAATCCGGCCCGCCGGAGAAGGTGCCGTTGTATTCGCTCATCACTTCCAGCCAGCGCGCCGGACGCCCAAGGAAATAATTCGGCGACATCAGCGTCAGGGTGCCGCCGTAGTACAGCGGCAGCAGCAGCCCGCACATCAGGCCCATGTCGTGGTAGAGCGGCAGCCAGCTGACCCAGCTCTCGGTGGAGGCGTCGGTGACGAAGTGCCGGGCCATGGCGACTTCGTTGGCCATGAGGTTGTTATGGGAGACCATCACGCCTTTTGGCGCGCTGGTGGACCCCGAGGTGTATTGCAAGAAGGCCAGCGATGAGGTGTCGATCTGCGAGGGCTGGAACGTGGCCTGCCCGCCGTCGATGTCCTCGATGGCGATGAAGCGTCCGCCTGCGGGCATGAAGGGTTGCAACAGGTGTTTAAACTTGTCGAGGTCTTCACGACGGCCCAGCACCACACCCGGCGCCGCGTCCTGAAGGATGCCGGTCAGCCGGTCCAGGTGCGTCTGGCGGTTGTACTCGGGCGCGAACGCGGGCACGGCGATAACCTTCGCGTACAGGCAACCGAGAAAGGCCGCCGCGTAATCGGCACCGGTGGGCAGGATCAGCACGCAGCGTTCACCGCCCTGCGCACCCAACTGATGCTGCAACACACCGGCCACCGCGCGGGCCTGGCGGTCCAGCTCGGCATAGGTGGTCAGCAGCGGGGCCTGGTCTTCGTGGACGATGTGTCGAAGGGCAATCCGGTCCGGCTGGCGCTGCGCATACAAGCCCACCAGTTCGGGAAAATGCGCGGCCTGATCTCGTATGGATGTCATGCTTTCACCTGTTTGTTTCGGCAAGGCTCAACCCACGGAAGGCCCGGTCAGGCCTGCCGCAACGTTGTGAAAAAGGATGAGGTGGCCGCGAACGGCCACCGTTTGGCGACGGGCGCTACATCAGCGCGCCAGCTTCAGCGCCACCCGCTCGTGGGGGTGCGCCGGGCGGGCTGAGCAGGGCTGCTCGTAGTCGGCGAAGATCGACTCCACCACTTCCTGGGAACGCACGGCCAGCACCGACAGCAGCGTGTCGCTTAGGCCATGGCTGTCTTCGCAGCAGCCTTGCAGGAAGATCCCTGCTTCGCTGCCCGCGCTCAGTGGCAGGCGATAATGGCGGTCAACGTTCGAGCCCTGGATGTACGCCTGCACACCAGCCAGCAACTCAAGGTGATAGTCGCGACGATACCCGGTGGCCAGCACCACGACGTCGAAGGACTCGCTGTGCATCTGGTCATGGGGCGCGTCGCGCAGGAACAGGTCGATGCCTGCCGCGCTGACTTCGGCGTGGGCCACTTCGCGGTTGGTCAGCAAGCGATGACGCTGCTCGCCGCGCACTTTCTGCTGGTACATGCGCTGAAAGATGGTCTCGATCAGGTCGGTGTCGACCACCGAATAATTGGTGTTGCGGAACTCGGTGAACAGCGCGTCGCGACGCTCTTCGCTGTGATTGAAGATCGTGTCGGTGAACGACGGGTTGAAGATCTGGTTGACGAAGGGACTGTCATCGGAGGGCTTCAAGGCGCTGCCGCGAATCACCAGGCTGGCCTCGACATTGTCGAAGCGGCTGGCCAGATCCTCGAAGATTTCCGCCGCACTCTGACCGCCGCCGACCACGGCCACGCGCACCGGGCCAGGGCGGTTGGTCAGCAGTTTTTCGATGCCGCCGCGATAGCCCGCCGAGTGCAAGATGCGCGGGTCGCTCAGGCCGTCGAACGCGGCCGGGGCTTGGGGAATGCCGCCGATGCCGAACACCAGATTGCGTGCGCGACGGCGGGAAACGCCACCGCCCGGCCCTCGGGACAGCACGTCCACGGCGACGAAGCGGCCGTCCAGAAAATGCGGCTCGACCGAGATCACTTCTTCGCCGTAATGGGCCTGTTCATTGAAGTGCGAGGCCGCCCAGCTCAGGTAATCGGTGTACTCCTCGCGGGTCGGAAAGAACGTCTTGAGGTTGATGAAATCCTGCAGCCGCCCCCGCTCCTTGAGGTAGTTGACGAAGGTGAAACGGCTGGCGGGATTGCGCAGCGTCACCAGGTCTTTGAGGAAGGAAATCTGCATCGTCGAGCCGTCGATCAGCATGCCTTCGTGCCAGTTGAACGCGGGCTTCTTTTCGAGGAAACACACCTGGGGCGCCAGACCGCTGCGCAGTGCATGCTCCTGGGTGGCGATCGCCAAAGCCAGGTTCGACGGGCCGAAACCAATGCCGATGTAGTCGTAGACGAGTTCCATGCTTTCCTCTCGTAAGGCGCGATGTGCGATGAGATCCAGCCGCAGGCGGGCATTCCCACAAGCGACCGGGGGCAGTTCACGCACACCAGTGATGAATAGGACTGATTATCATTAAAGACGCCTGAGCCTTTCGGCTGTTTAGTCTTCGGGGGTGAAAAACTTACAAAGCCTTGACGGTTTTCAGCGAGTACGCGCCGCCGATTTCTTCCACGGCGTCACGGCTGGCGTTGTCGCGGCGATCACCCTGCAATTCGCTGAGCTGGCCGGACTCCATCTTCACCAGACGGTCTGCCAGATCGAAATACTGATCGTCGTGGCTGATGGCAAACACGGTGATCCCGGCCTGCTTGAACATCGGCAACAGCTCGCGGTAGAAGAAGCGGCGGAACAACGGGTCCTGGTCAGCGGCCCACTCGTCGAGCAAGAGAATGTCGCGTTTTTCCAGCACCGCCAGCAGCAGCGCCAGACGCTTGCGCTGCCCTTGGGAGAAGCGCGTGTCGAGCAGATGGCCGTCGCCGATCTGCACCTTGTGCTTCATGTGCAGGTGGTCGAGCCAGTGATCGATGTGCTCTGCAGCAGCGTTTTCGCCGTCGGCACCGAGCAGTTGCGAGAACAGGTGAAAGTCGGTGAACACGCTGGCGAACAGGTGCCGATAGGCGAGCCAGTCGTTCGCGCCGATCACTTTGCCGTCGATCAGAATCGCGCCTGACGACGGGCGATAGAGGCCACTCAGTAGGCGCGCCAGGCTGGATTTTCCGCTGCCGTTGCCGCCCATCAGGAACACCGTTTCGCCACGGCGCAATGTCAGGTTTACCGGCCCCACATCGAAGCCAGGCTCATCACCCTGCGCCGGATAGTGGTACTCGACGTCTCGCAGTTCGAGGGTCTGCCAGTGGCCGACGATATGGCTCGGCGCGACCTCAAAGCTGTCGTGGTGCTCGGCCAGCGCCAGGGATTCGACCTTGTCCAGCGCCACACGACCGGAGATTTGCGCCGGGATCGCGGCCACGGCGAGCACCAGCGGCGTGCGCATGAACAGCACGGTCAGCGCATAGGTCGCGGCCACTTCAGTCGGCGCCCAGCCCAGGCCGTTGGCCAGGTAAAACGCCAGGCCGATGGTGCCGAGAACCATGATGTTTGCCCAGTTGCTGGCCAGGCCGTGGTAGCGGTCCGCGAGGGTGAAATGCTCGCGATAGCGCAAGGCGGCGACGTCGAAGGTTTCTTCGTACAGACGACGCGCGCGGTCGCGGTTGAGGGTCAGTTCCTTGCGCCCGTCAATCACGCCTTGGTAGCTCTGATAGAGCTTGTCTTCGGATTCACGCAACGCGCGAATGTGGGCGTTGAGTTTGCCCACCAGCAGCCAGCCGACGCCCAGGGTAAACGCCATCCAGCACAGCGTGGTGATGAACAGCGACGGCGACAGCCAGGCCAGGTAACTGAAGGCGGCAACGCTCAACACGGTGCCGTAGATCAGGTCCGGCAGTTGCACGAACGCCATGGTCACGGCACGAATGTCGCTGGACAGGCTGGCGAAGATTTTCGCTCCGCCAATGGCTTCGATGCGTTCGATGTTGGTGTCCAGCAGGCGCTTGACCATCACCCGACGCAGGCCGTAGACGAAGCGATGACCGAGCGCGGTCAGCGACAGTGACGCCCCGGACGCCAGCGCCAGCAGCAGAAGCAGCATCAGGCCAAACTGCCACAACGCGGTGCCCAGACCGTCGTGGGTGCTGATCATGCGCTGGTTGACGAAGGCGATCACGCCCACGCTCAACAGGCCGCTGCTGATGCTCAACAACAACACCATCGCGAGTGGCCAACGGTATTGCTGGAAGACCAGACGAACTAATTTCATGGATGACTCCGGGCAGTGAAAGCAGAAAACAAAGGGCGAAGCGTCGGTGCCTAAAGCTCGCCCAGCCGGGCGCGGCAATGGGACAGGGTGTCGCGCAGCAGGAAGTTGACCATCGTCGGCGAGGTGCCGATCACCTTGGCCACATCGCGCTGGGTGTAGCCCTGAATCTGGCTGAGGTTGAAGACGATGCGCATGCGCTTGGGCAGTTCGTTGAGGGCGCCGACCAGTTGGTTCAGCGACTCGCGCCCCGCCAGCACACGCTCAGGCGAGACCTCGAAACGCGGCGGCTCGTCCAGCTCGGTTTCGGCGCCATGGTTGCGTTCAAGCCGCTGACGACGCAGGCGGTCGATGGCCAGGTTGCGCACCACGCGGAACATATAGCGGGCAGGCTCGATGGACGACAGATCGCTTTCGAGCATCTTCACGAAGGCGTCCTGCACCACGTCTTCGGCGCGGGCGCGACATCCGAGGAATTTGGCAGCCAGTCGCAACAGCCCTTCGCGGTGGGTGTTGTAGGTGCCCATCAGCGCGTCGAGACGAGGGTCGATCGGGACACAAGACCCGCCCACACAGGAGGAGCGAAGCCTTGTGGGCTGGCTCATTGCAGGTTGAAAACCCATCTTGTTCGACATCCCTGGTGACAAAGAGACGCGAAGGATAACGCAAACGATTCTCATTGCAACGTAAGAAATTTTACCGATTGGTGAAACTTTCGTTATAAGAACGTGGTCGTTTTGTTGTCTGACGAATGGCGGCGAAATGCTGGCAAACTCTCCGTAACCCTCTGATTTAAAGGGGGTTAACAGGACGCAGCAGCTTGTTGATCACCGACGATCGGGTGCATGAGCGTGTTTCGTAGGGTCCAAAAAATGTGTCAATGGCGACACATTTCACAGTGGACTTGCGACGTGTGTCGCAATAGCAACCGGACCGTCGATACATCACAGACTCTCCCTCCGCTGAACCTTTACCACCCCACGACGCTCACTAGTCCTGACACCGACCACAGGACGTTCCATGGGCCAATACGCCACGACGCCCCCTTCTGCCCTCCGCATCGAGCGCGAGTTGAGCCCGCGTGCCGTGCTGACCGGCGCTGTATTGGGCATCCTGCTGACGCCCTCCAACGTCTACGCCGGACTGAAAATCGGCTGGTCGTTCAACATGTCGATCATCGCGCTGCTGGTGGGTTTCGGGATCTGGCAAAGCCTCGCCCGTCGCAATCACCGGCAGCCGCCGTGGACCCTCCATGAGAGCAACATCAACCAGACGGTTGCCTCGGCCGCTGCGTCGATCATCTCGGGCGGGCTGGTGGCGCCGATTCCCGCCTACACGCTGCTGACCGGCCAGCAACTGGACCCCGTGCCGATGATGGCGTGGGTGTTTTCCGTGAGTTTTCTCGGCATCTGGATCGCGTGGTATTTGCGCCCTACCCTGCTCAACGACAACGGCCTGAAGTTTCCCGAAGGCATGGCGACGCTGGAAACCCTGCAGCACATTTATCGCCACGGGCAAGAAGCGGTGATCCGCATCAAAGTGCTGTTCAGCGCGGCGTTACTGTCGGGGCTGGTGAAGTGGATCGACGGCTTCATTTGGGCAATTCCGCGCTGGGCGCCCACGGCGCAACTGGAACGGTTGACCTTCACCCTCGACCCTTCACTGCTGCTGATTGGCTTCGGCGGGATCATTGGCATCCGCGTCGGTGTGAGCCTGCTGATTGGCGCGTTGCTGGCGTGGGGCGGGTTGTCGCCATGGCTGATCGATCACGGCTGGGTAATGCTGGCGCCCGACGCCACAGGTCCGCAGTTCGCCAAGCTCGTCGAATGGCTGCTGTGGCCGGGGGTCAGCCTGATGGTGTGCTCGACGCTGACGGCGTTGGGCATCCGCCTGTTCATTGCCCCCAAAACGGACCAAATCCCCAAAGAAAAACGCGCCCGTGCGCCCTTCTCTCCCGGCCCCGCCGTTGGCCTGGTGCTGTCGATTGCGCTGGTCGTCGGTCTGCAAGTCGCGCTGTTTGGCATTGATGTGTGGATGGCGTTATTGAGCATTCCGCTGGCGATCTGTCTGGCCGTGGTGGCCGCGCGAGTGGTCGGCGCCACGGGTATCGCGCCCATCGGCGCCATCGGCAAGCTGTCGCAATTGACGTTCGGCCTGATCGCTCCGGGCCAGGTGCCCATCAACCTGATGAGCGCCAACACCGCGGGGGGCGCGGCCGGGCAATCGACGGACTTGATGAACGACTTCAAGGTCGGCCTGGCTATCGGCGCGACCCCGAAAAAACAGGTCGTCGCCCAATGCATCGGCATCTTCATCGGCAGTGTGGTCGGCGTGCTGGTGTACCTCGCGCTGATTCCCGATCCCCAGCACATGCTGCTCACCGAGCAATGGCCCGCCCCCGCTGTCGCCACCTGGAAAGCCGTGGCCGAAACCCTGACCCATGGCCTGGGCTCGCTGACGCCGCAGATTCGCTGGGCGATCGTCGTCGGTGGGCTCTTCGGCGTGCTGCTGGGCGCGTTTGACACCCTGCTGCCTCAGCGCCTGGCGCGCTGGTTGCCAAGCTCCGCAGCCTTGGGTTTGGCGTTCGTCCTGCCGGCCTCGACGTCCTTGATGATGGGGGTGGGCGCGGTGCTGACCTGGGCCGTGAGCCGTCGCTGGCCGAGCCTCACCGAACGGTTTGCGATCACCGCGGCCGCCGGGTTGATCGCGGGCGAGAGCATGACCGGCGTCGGGGCGTCGTTCTGGGAGATGTTCAAAAACCTGTAGAACCCGGGCATGTATCGGACCTGAGACACCCGCAAGCCGCGTTTCTAAGCCCCGGAGTATTGATTGTATCGATAGCGAACATCCACACGAACGCCGTTCATTTTTTGCGCGCAGATCGGGATCATGGCGGCATTGACCAAACTGAACAAGGATTTCACCCATGTCCATCAACATGTCCATTCTGCTGATGCTGATCGTTTCCTTCTCCATCGCGCTCGCGGGCGTCGGTCATTTCTGACCCTTCACGCGGTGCCCCTCCTGCACCCGTGATGCCCGCTGCCCGTCGTCCTGCCTGATCGGGTTGGACAAGTCGTCTATCCAACGCTACACCTCTTGGGTTGTCGAGCACTCGCCGATCCGCATTACCGCGCCCTGAACCCAGGCCTGCGCCGCTCGTGCGGGCGCGCCTCGGTCGCTGCTCAGAATGGTCAATCCGTCAATCGGATCGCTCCGTCAATCGGACAGCAAGGACTCCTCTCCATGGACAGCTTCATTCTGAGTACCCGCAGCAAAGCCAACGGTGCTTTCGGCACAGACGTGGGCCCAGGCACCTATTTGAAAGTGCCGCCCGATGCGGCCGAGCCGTCGCCTATCCACAGCATCAATTCGGCCAAGCAATGGATGACCGCGATTCTCGAACAGGCCGCCCCGGCAAAAGGCACGGCGCTGGACGTGGTGTTCTTCGTGCATGGCTACAACACCCCCTCAAAAGAAGCACTGACCCGACAACGGCTGATCGAACGCGAGCTGCGCGCCCGCAACTACCCGTGCATGGTGGTGGGGTTTGATTGGCCATCAGAAAGCAAAACCCTGCTGTACCTGGCGGATCGCGGCAAGGCGCAAGACTCCGCCGCGCTGCTGGTGAAGCGCGGCATCGTGCCGTTCATGACCTTCTCGCTGCCCGAGTGCCCGATCAACGTCCACGTGATGGCCCACTCCATGGGTGCGTTTGTGGTGCGCGAAGCCTTTCGGTCGGTGGACAAAATGCGTGATTCGGGGCTGGCCAACGACTGGCGCATCGGCCAGATGGTGCTGTTTGGCGCCGACATTTCTTCATCGTGCTTCGCGCTGGGCAACTCGGACATGATCCCGACGTTCAGCCATTGCGGGCGGCTGACGAACTATTTCAGCGGTTATGACGAAGCGCTGGCCGTTTCGAATGCCAAAAACATCGACACCAGTTCGCGGGTCGGCCGGGTCGGCATGCCCGAAGACACCCCCGCCGACGACAAGGCGCTGGACGTCGATTGCGGTCCTCGCTATCTCGCTGTGAAAAAACGCAAGTTCGAAGTGATCGACGGCCTGGTGTCACATTCATGGTACCTGGAAGACGCGAACTGGTACGACGATCTGGCCTACACGCTTCAGGGCGGGATTGACCGCAACTCCATTCCGAGCCGGACGCTGCGGATGAAGAATGATTTTGTGTTGAATTGAGGCCGTGCAGCGTTGCCCTCCGTGTGGGAGCGAATTCATTCGCGAAGCGTGCGTAGAGGCGATACATCGCTATCGCCTGAACCTTTTTTCGCGAATGAATCTCGCACACAGTTGAAACCGGGGCAGGCTTCACACTTCCCGGCGCCGATGGATCTCTGTGGGAGCGGATTTATTCGCGAAGCGTTCGTACAGCCGATGCATCTCCATCGCCCACACCCTCCTTCGCGAATGAATTCGCTCCTACAGTTAAAACCGAGGCTGACTTCATATTTCGCGGCGCCCAAATGCCCTGTAGGAGCGAATTTATTCGCGAAGCATTCGTATAGCTGACGCATCTCCATCGGCCACACCCTCTTTCGCGAATGAATTCGCTCCCACAGTTAAAACCGAGGCTGACTTCATATTTCGCGGCGTCCAAATGCCCCTGTGGGAGCGAATTTATTCGCGAAGCATTCGTACAGCCGACGCATCTCCATCGGTCACGCCCTCTTTCGCGAATGAATTCGCTCCCACAGTTGAAACCGAGGCTGACTTCATATTTGGCGGCGCCGTGGGTTCTCTGTGGGAGCGAATTCATTCGCGAAGCATTCGTACAGCAGATGCATTTCCATCGGCCACACCCTCCTTCGCGAATGAATTCGCTCCTACAGTTAGAACCACAGTTATCAAAACTCCAACTTGGCCCGCGCCACCAACTGCCGTGGCTCGCCGATGGAAATGGCCGGTGAGCCGAGGCCGCTGGCGGAGGTGTAGTACCTCTCGTCGAACATGTTTTTCAGGTTGAGTTGCAGGGTCAGGTCGCGTTCGTCGAGCTTCATTTTGTAGGAGACGAAGGCGTCGGCGACTTTCGAGGACGGCAGGTGGTATTCGGTGCCTGCGCCGTCGTTCACGCCCCAGCGGCTGGCGAAACGTGCGCCGGTGCCTGCGCGCAAGTCGCCGATGCCGACGTGGCCGAAGTCGCGGGTCAGGTAGAGGGCGCCGGTGTGTCTGGACACGCCGTCCAGCGGCTCGCCCTTGAGGATCGGGTCTTCCAGGACTTTTGTGTCGGTGTAGGCGTAGCTGCCGGTCAGGCTCCAGAATTCGTTGATCTGGCCGGTGATGTCGGCTTCCAGTCCTCGGGAGCGCACCTCGCCCGACACCCGCGTGCAGGTCTCGGTGCCGCACGGCTCGCTGGTCTGCACGTTTTTCTTGTTGATGTTGAACAGCGCAACGGTGGCGGTGATGGCGTCGTTCTGGAACTTGGTGCCGATTTCATAGGACTTGCCCTCTTCCGGCGGCAGGTCGCCAATCGGCGCGGCAATCGAGGTGTTCGGGCGGAACGACTCGGTGTAGCTGCCGTACACCGACCAGTCCGGCTGGATCAGGTAGACCAGGCCCACGCGGGGCACGACCTTGCTGTCTTTCACGTCGGCACCGACCACGAACGGACGGCCTTTGCCGGTCATTTCATCGAAGGCGTCGTAGCGCAGGCCGGCCTGGAAGATCCATTGATCGTTCAAATGCACGGCGTCTTGCACGAAGAAGGCGTGAGTGCGCAGGTGATCGGTCTGGTCGCTGTTCGGCGCGCTGGCCACGCTCGGCTGCGGGGTCACGCCGTAGACCGGCGCGTTGTAGTTGAAGTCGACCTTGTTGGCGCTGCGAAACAGATCGCCCAGTTCGCGGTCGTTTTTCATGTAATCGGCGCCGAACAGCAGCTCATGGCGCACGTCGCCCCAGTACAGGTTGCCCAGCATGTTGACGGTGGCGGTGTGGGCGAACTGTACGGCATCGCGGGTGGCATCGCCACGTCGGGTGACGGCGCCGGTGGTGTAGTTGGCCGAGATGAAACGCGACTGGTAGTCGTTGTAATAATTGCGGCTGTAGGCGTAGCCGGTGCGCAAGGTCCAGGTGTCGTTGAGGCGATGGTCCATGCGCAGATCCAGCGAATCGGAGCGGCCGGTGGTGACGTTGAACGGCTCGTCCAGACGACGGTTGCGCGGGATGTCCAGCACCTTGCCGGTCTTGGTGTTGATCTGTGTACCCCGGTCGAACGGCACCGAATATTCCATGTGTTCGTAGGCCGCCGAGACCGTGGTGTCGTCGCCGTACCAGGCCAGCGACGGCGCGATCACCGACTGGTCGATGCTGCCGAAATTGCGCCAGTAATCGTAGTTCTGCTTGTCGGCGATGACGCGGTACGCCAGGCCGTTGGTGCCAATCGGGCCGGTCAGGTCGATCTGCTCGCCGCCCCCACCGAAGCTGCTGCCGAACGCGGAAATGGAACGGGCATCCACCAACTGCGGTTTCTTGGTGACAACGTTGATCACGCCGCCGGGGTCCTGCACGCCGTAGAGCATCGAGGACGGGCCTTTCAGCACTTCGATGCGCTCGGTGGTCGGCGTGAAGTTGCGCGCCTGCACCGACTGCATGCCGTCGCGCATGATCGAGTTGTCACGGTTGGTGCCGAAGCCGCGCTTCTGAATGGCGTCCTGAGTGCCGCCCAGGGTGTTGCCCTGTTTCACGCCGCTGACCGCGTTGATCGCTTCGTCGAGGCTGTTCGGCTGACGGTCTTCGATCACCCGGTTGGTGACCACGTTCACGGTTTGCGGCACTTCCACCAGCGGGGTTTCGGTGCGGGTCGCGACCGAGGCCTTGCGCGCCTGATAGCTCGTTCGGCTGTGCTCGGTTTCGCTGATGTCGGTCTGGGAAGTGGCGTCGATGTTGACAGCGTCCAGCTGCATTTCTTCAGCGCTGGCCAGCGTGCTCAGGCCAAGGGAACACAGCAACGCCGTGACCGAACACGCCCCCAGCACGGCGGGACGAAAGGCGGGCAAGGCGGACACACGAAAACCGGATTGAGCTGTCATGAACGGAGGCACCTGAGGTGTCGAGCGGTGAAGGATCGTTCGTCGGGAACGCATCTGATTCTCACTACACGGATGCCAGTGGGGTTTACCTCACTCCTTTTTTGAAAATAATTGTGTTGGGGGAAACCATCGTATGCATCACGCGATTTCTGTGGGGGCCCATCGGATGGGGCGAAGCATCAAAATGCCAGCAATCCGCACCGCCGTAACACCCTGTATCATTCGCCGCGCCTTCCCCCTCTTGCGTACTGAAATCAAGGATTGTTCATGCGTACCCGCTTGCTGACCCCTCTTGCATTGATCATCGGCACGGTATTCTGTGGCTCGGCCCAGGCTAGCGGTGACGATTCCTGCTACCCCAACTGGTCGCTGCTGCGCGACTCGCTGGACGTGTGCAACAACCTCGCGTTTCTCAGCCCCGGCAACGACAGCCGGGTGAACCTGCGGCTGATGCTCGCCGACCGCAAGGCGCTGGAGCTCAGCCCCAACGCGCTGACCGACGATGAAGTCGCGGAAGGTTTCGGTCCGGTACCGTTCCCGGTGGCACGTCTGGAGACGTCGGTCGAGGAAGGCGATCAAGGCGATAATTCCAGCACGGCAGCACTGGGCGAGTTGCTGGAGAAACTGGGTCTGAAACGCGACAGCCTCGACACGGCAGGCGACGCGTTCCTGCAAGGGGAAGGCAGCCGCTGCCGCAGCAACAGCGACGACAGCGCCACAGCGTTCATCCAGCACGTCGTCGAGGCGCCGCAGCTGTCCGACGCCGAGCGTCAGTCCCTGGCCCGCGCGCGCATGCAATTGTTGGAAACCTGCACGTGGGAAGGCGAAAAACAGGCCGCGCTGCTGCCGAGCGACATTCAATCGGCAGAGGGCAAGGCGTTCCTCGTCTACCTGCAAGCGGCCTCGGATTTCTACAGCGGGCGCTTTGCCGCCGCCGAAACCGGGTTTGCCAGCCTGAGCGACAGCCCCGAGCCGTGGCTCAAGGAAACGGCGCTGTACATGGTCGCCCGCACCCGGCTCAACGACGCGCAAAAAGACGCGTTCGACGAGTACCGCACGATGAAGGACGGGCTCGACCCCGCGCCATTTGCCCAGGTCGCGCAAGCCTTTGATCACTACCTCAGCGCCTACCCCACCGGCACTTACGCGCAGTCCGCCAAGGGCCTGATGCGTCGGGTGCACTGGCTGTCGAAAGACCTCGACAAGCTCGCCGAGGATTACAACTGGCAACTGGCCGACGCCAAGGACGACCAGCGCAACCTGCCGGTGGACGCGCTGATTCAGGAAACTGACAACAAGCTGCTGATGCTCATGACCGGCGCCACGCCGTCGGCCTTGCTCACCGCCACTCACGACCTGATGCTCATGCGGCCCGACACGCAGTCATCGCTGACCCGCGACGCGCTGCTGGCTCAGAAATCCCTCTTCGCCCAGCAACCGGCGATGTTCGATTACCTGCAAGCGGCGTTCGCGTTCTACCTCGACAAGAACCCCGCCGAGGCGCTGAACCACCTGCCGAAAGACGTGCCCGCCGCCCTCGATTATTTCGCGTTCAGTCAGCAGACCCTGCGCGGCCTGGCGCTGGAAGCAACCGGTGACAAGGCCGCCGCCCAGGCTTTGTGGCTGAAGCTGTTGCCGCTGGCGAAACAGCCGTTGCAACGGGAACAACTGGAACTGGCGCTGGCGATGAACCACGAACGCAGCGGGCAACTGGCCAAGGTGTTCGCCAGCGACTCGCCGATTCAGTCCGCGCAAGTGCGTTTGATCTTGCTGGGCAAGGTGGCGGATGCGCCGTTGCTGCGTCAGCAAATGGCCCAGGGCATCAGCGACAACGAGAAGGCCACCGCGCAATTCGTGCTGCTCTATAAAGAGCTGATGCACGGCCAGTACGCGGCGTTCGGCGACGACCTCAAGGCCCTGCCGGAAAAACCCGCCGACAACAAACTCATCACGCAATTGGGTTACGTCTACGGCGACGGCCAGAGCCTGCAACTGTTCCGCTGGAACGGCGCGAAGGCTGAGTCGAGCTACGCCTGCCCCGGCATCGCCGACACCGCCGCGACACTTCAGGCCAACGGCCAGCACCCCAAGGGCTTGAACTGCCTCGGCGAATTCATCCTGCGCAATGGCCTGGACAGCATGCCGCTGGACCAGCGCCCCGCTACCACGCAGCTTGGCGGCGGCGAACCGGGTTTCAAGGGCGATGGGTTCTCGCGTCTGGACGGCTATCAAACCGTGATCGCCGATGCCAAGGCCGGGCGTGACGAAAAAGCCTATGCGCTCTTCCGCGCGATCAACTGTTACGGGCCATCCGGCTACAACAGCTGCGGCGGCAAGGACGTGGCGCCGCCGGTGCGCAAAGGCTGGTTCAAACAATTGAAGAGCACCTACGCCGGGACCACGTGGGGCAAGACGTTGCAGTATTACTGGTGATAACGCCGCTGCGTCGGGCCTTGATCGGGCTGCTGTTCTGCATTTCGACAGCGGGTTCGGCGTGGGCCTCGGTGGACGCCAGGGACTACGACGCGTTCTGGCTGTGGAGCGGCGTCGCGTCACAGCCGGAGCTGGAGCAGGCGAAGACGTTGTATGTGTTGCAGGGGCAGATTTTCGCGCCCCGTCGCGACAAACAGCGGGTGGATTTCATTGCTCAGGGCATGAGCGTCACGCGGCTGCCGTCGCCGGAGCTGTGGATCGTCTACCGCGCCCACACCCTGCGCTGGCCGGACTCGGTCTATCGCCAGCTCTTCGGGCAGGTCGAACGTTGGCGACAGGCGGGCAACGCGGTGACGGGCATCCAGATCGACTTCGACGCCCGCACCCGCTATTTGCAGGAGTACGTGACCTTCCTCAAAGACCTGCGCGAGCGCATGCCGTCGCGATACAAACTGAGCATCACCGGGCTGATGGACTGGAGCAGCAACGCCGACCCTGCCGCCATCGGTCAGTTGAAAGGCGTGGTGGATGAGGTGGTGGTGCAGACGTATCAGGGACGACGGAGCATTCCGGATTACCGCGCGTACCTGCCGAGGGTGAGCCGGCTGGGCGTGCCATTCAAAGTCGGGCTGGTGCAGGGCGGGGAATGGGACGCGCCGGGGTATTTGCGCGGGAGCGCATGGTTTCGGGGGTATGTGGTGTTTTTGAGGAATGCGCGGTAAAGATCGCGCCACGGCCTTGTAGGCAGGTGATGATCCGCAGACCGCCGCTGACAATGAATTGCCCCCCACGGGTTGGATGGGTGTCCAACTTCTTGGGGGCAATTCACCGGCTCAAGGGCCGTATTCAATCTCGATATCCAGCAACGCCGCGCCCAACGCTTTGCCATGGGCGTCCAGCGCCAGCGAGCGTGTCACGCCACCTTTCAAAATGCCCGGCATCACGAAGTTCAACGCCTGCACCTTCGGCAACGCGTACCGCTGTAACGCCCCCGCCTTCGGATCGAGCAATCCGGCAAAGTGCGCTGCCACCCGCTCGGCCGTCAGTTGCTCGACCAGTCGCGGGTAATCCTCCGCCCGGTACGCAATCACCGAAATGTTCGACGTATCGCCCTTGTCCCCGGTGCGCGAATGGGCCAGGTCGCGCAGTTTGACGACGCTCATGATGCATCCTCCAAATGAACGCGGGGCGAGACCGCCTCGCGGGGCAGCAGCAACGAGGCGACCGCCACCACCTGCCTCACCGCCTTGGTCGCCCCGCCGCCGCCATAGGGGCCGTTGGTGTACAAGGTTTCGACTTCATTGCCGATCCGCACCGCTTCAGCCTTGTCGGCGCAACGGGCCGCGACCCGCAAACGCACTTCCCAAGGCTCACTTGATGCACGCGAACCTAACTCGGCACCGTGCAACGAATCGACCCCGATCAGCTCGGCGCGCACGTCGTCAAACACCACACCGGTGATTTTCAACCGCTCCAGCACCACGTCCCGCGCCAGTTGCGCCCGGGCCAGCGCGCCGGGGCCGCCGTAGGAAATCTGTCCCTCGCCGATCCAGCCGTCGAGAAACCCCACCGACACTTTCAGCGTCTCGGGGCGTGCGCGACCGGACGCTCCGTCAGCACGCACTTCGTTGGGCGCTACGACATTAAAAGAAACGCCCGAAAAATCCGCCGTTACGTCAGGGGTCAGGTACGCGCTAGGGTCGTGCACTTCGTAGATCATCTGCTCAGTGCAGGTCGCCGTGTCGATACGTCCGCCAGAGCCCGCCACCTTGCTGATCACCGCCCTGCCCTCGGCGTCGATTTCGGCCAGCGGGAAACCCAACCTCGCCAGATCCGGCACGTCTTTCACGCCGGGGTCAGCGAAATAGCCCCCGGTGATTTGCCCCGCGCACTCCAGCAGGTGACCGATCAGCGTGCCGCGCCCCAACCGCGCCCAGTCGTCCGACGCCCAGCCGAACTCGAACAGTTGCGGCGCAAGGAACAGCGAAGGGTCGGCCACGCGTCCGGTGATCACTACATCAGCGTCGGCCTTCAGCGCGTCAACAATGCCTTCAGCCCCCAGATAAGCGTTGGCAGAAATCAGCCGGTCTCCCAGCGCCTTGATCGTCGAGCCGTTGTCCAGCGTCTGTTCAGGGTCCAGCTGCGCGAGCACATCGTCCCCCGTCAGCGCGGCGACTTTCAGGCCGTGCAACCCCAGCGTCGCCGCGATCCGCCGCACCTCTTTCGCGGCCGACAACGGGTTGGCCGCGCCCATGTTGGTGATCACCCGCAAGCGTTGCTGCCCCGGCTCACGGCCAAGGGCCACGAACGGCAGGACGCGACGCATACGCTCGCTCAGCAGTGGGTCGAAACCGGCGTCGGGATCAGTGAGCCGCGCCTGTTGCGCGAGGGCGATGGTGCGCTCGGCCAGGCATTCGAACACCAGGTAATCCAGCGCACCCTTTTCGGCCAGCTCCACGGCCGGCTCGATGCGGTCGCCCGAGTAACCGGCGCCGGAGCCCATACGTAAGGTTTTCATTCAAAACACTCCCAGCAGCAGCGCGGTGAGGGTCATCAGCACCGATGCGCCAAACAGAAACGGGATGGTGAAACGCTGGTGGTCGGCCAGTTCGACCTTGCACAGCCCCACCAGCAGAAAGGTCGCGGGGGTCAGCGGGCTGACCGGGAAACCGGTGGTGTGCACGCCCAGCAATGAAGCTTGCGCGACTTGCAGCGGATCGACGCCCAGCGCGCGGCCGACTTCGGCAATCACTGGCATCACGCCGAAATAGAAAGAATCCGGGTCGAACAACAGGCTCAGCGGCATCGACAGGAAGCCCACGACCATCGGGATCAATTTGCCGTGGCCTGCCGGAATTTGCGCCACCGCGACTTCCGCCATGGCCTTGAGCATGCCGGTGCCTTGCATGATCCCGGTGAACACACCCGCCGCCAGAAGAATGCTGGCCATGGTCAGCGCGGTCTTGGCGTGGGCGTCGATGCGCGCCCGTTGCGCATCGACGTTGGGGTAGTTGATGCACAGCGCCAGCACGGTGCCGACCATGAACATCACCACCGGGTCGACCCAGCCCGCGATCATCACGGCCATGACGACAACGGTCAGCAGCAGGTTGAGCCAGAACAGGCGCGGACGGCGCAGCACTTCTTCCTGTTCGGTGAGGACGCGCTCGGGCACCACATCGACTTTCGCTCCGGCGCCAAGCCCCAGGCGCTTTTCTTCACGACGCCCCAGCAGCCAGGCACTGATGAAGACAAACGCCAGGCCGACGATCTGCACCGGAATCAGCGGCTGGAACAGCTCGGCCACGGGCACGTGCAAGGCGGCGGACGAACGCAACACCGGACCGGTCCACGGCAGGAAATTCACCCCCGCCGCCATCGCCGCGACGCAGGCCAGGATTCGCCGGTCGATGCCCAGCCGTGTGTACAGCGGCAGCATCGCCGGGATAGTCACCAGAAAAGTCACCGCCCCCGAACCGTCGAGGTGGACCAGCAACGACAGCAGCGCCGTGCCCACGACAATCCGCGTCGGACGGGTGCCCACCGTGCGCAGGATGCGATCAATGATCGGGTCGAGCATGCCTGCATCGGTCATCACCCCGAAGAACAGGATGGCGAACACGAACATGCCGACCACGGGGGCGACGTTCTTGATGCCGGTGATGATGAACCCGCTGGTTTGCAGACCGAAACCGCCGATGAGCGCGGCGATGATCGGCAAGGCGATCAGGGCAACCAGAGGCGAGAGGCGCTTGCTCATGACGGCGGCGAGCAAACAGAGAATGGTGATGACACCGAGGGTGGCGAGCATGGGCGGGTCCTTGTCATTCCTGTCCGAAGGGCGGCGGAACGAGCTGTTGTTGTTTTCGCCGAGTATCGAAACGGGGGTAAGCTTTGTAAATTGAAATGTTCGATGGGCTGTGTTCGTAAAAACAGAACGTGGCAGGTATGACGCAGAGCGTCGAACGGTGCGTGCCCACGCAGAGCGTGGGCACGATCAACCCCATCATCGAGGCCCGCATGAAAAACTCGATCCAGCACATCCGCGCCTTTCTGGCCGTCGCCCACAGCGGCAGTTTCGCCAAAGCGGCCCTTGAACTGAACCTCTCGCCGTCCGCCCTGACCGTGCAAATCCAGCAACTGGAGGAATGGCTCGGCGTCACCCTGCTGGAGCGCAGCCCGCGCCAGGTCAGCCTCACCGCTGCCGGGCAGAACAACCGCGGGCCGATGGAGAAACTGCTGCTGGACCTGGACAACATCGTCAGCGGTTCGCGGGACCTGGCGGCATTGCGTCGAGGCGTGGTGACCATAGCGGCCCTGCCCTCGCTGTGTTCCGGCGCCCTGCCACCGATCCTCAAGGCTTTCCGCGAGCAATTCCCCGGCGTCGAAGTGCGGCTGCGGGACGTGGTGGCTCAACGCATCGATGCGTTGGTGCGCGACGGCGAAGTGGATTTCGGACTGGGGGTGCGGGCGCGCATGAGCCACGGGCTGGCGTTCGAGGTGGTGCTGGAGGACCGACTCAGCCTGTTCGTGCCCCTCGATCATCCGCTGGCCAAACGGCGTTCGATTGCGCTGTCCGACATCGCCGGCGAACCGATCATCCTCACCGGCCGCGACAGCAGCGTGCGTGAAAAAGTGGAGCAATTGTTCGCCGAAGAAGGCCTGACCCTGACACCGGGACTGGAAGCCAACTACATGTCCACGGTCATGGCACTGGTGCGCCAAGGGCTGGGGATGACACTGCTGCCGGAATCCGCCGACGAAGGCCGGGGCGATCTGGCACAGGTGCGGGTCGAGCATGCAGGGGTGAATCGGGAGATCGGATTGATCACGCGGGTGGGGTTCAGGATGAGCCCAGCGGCGGAAAAGTTCGTTGACATGATGAAGAGATCACTGCCTCCACGATCCAACTGACAAAACGCAACCCGCTTCTGCCGAAGGCGTAGGAGTTGGCTTGCCTACGATCTGGCGCATAGCGGCGGTAAAGTCGGTGTTAACGGTGTGTCAGGTCTATTGAGTCGTCAGGTTTTACTGCCGCTACGCGCCAGATCGCGGGCAAGCCGGCT
Organism: Pseudomonas salicis; assembly: GCF_057128705.1. Classification (NCBI taxonomy): domain Bacteria; kingdom Pseudomonadati; phylum Pseudomonadota; class Gammaproteobacteria; order Pseudomonadales; family Pseudomonadaceae; genus Pseudomonas; species Pseudomonas salicis. The sequence goes on along the minus strand of NZ_JBSKHU010000008.1, from coordinate 234,957 downwards.
CCTACGGCCTCCGGCCAGAATCAAAAGCAAGCGTACGCCGCCGACCCTCTTGCAGCTTGTAGCTCGAAGCTCGCCGCTGCTCCCGTGGCTGAACGCCACCTGAACACCTGCACAAATCCAGGAAAAAGCAAAAAAACAAGTATGCTCATTCAATAATGAGTATCATTATGTTACACATTGCCTGAATGCGAATGGCTTGCGACCGCGTTCAGGCTGCACACCCTATCAGATTTACACCGGTGATAAATGCTCGTTCCTTTTTTGATCATGTTGCGCGAAGGGATTGAAGCCGCGCTTATCGTAGGCATCATTGCCAGCTACCTCAAACAGACCGGCCGTGGCGAGTGGATGCCCGCCGTCTGGATCGGGGTGTTCCTCGCGGCGGCGTTGGCGCTGTTCGTCGGGGGCGGCCTGGAATTGGTCAGCGCCGAATTCCCGCAGAAACAACAGGAACTGTTCGAAGGCGTGGTCGGCCTGATCGCCGTGGTCATCCTCAGTTCGATGGTCGTCTGGATGCGCAAAGTGGCGCGTTCGGTCAAACATGATCTGCACCAATCCCTGGACGCTGCCCTCGCCGGTTCGAAAAACCAGACCTACGCACTGATCGGCATGGTGTTCTTCGCCGTCGCCCGTGAAAGCCTCGAAACCGTGTTCTTCCTGCTGGCCGTGTTCCAGCAGAGCGAAGGCGTGTCGGGCCCGCTCGGCGCGCTGTTCGGCCTGATCATCGCGGTCGCCATCGGTGTGGCCATCTATAAAGGCAGCCTGCGTCTGAACCTCAGCCGCTTCTTCCGCTACACCGGCCTGTTCATCCTCATCGTGGCCGCTGGCATCCTGTCCAACTCGGTGCGTTCGCTGCACGAAGCCGGGGTCTGGAACCACTTCCAGGACGTGGTCTTCGACATCAGCGCGACCTTGCCGATGGACGGCCCGACCGGATCGGTGCTGGCTGGCATGTTCGGTTATCAGGATGCCCCGACCGTCAGCGTACTGGTGGCGTACCTCGCCTACCTGGTCTTCGCGCTGTTCCTGTTCTTCAAGCCGCAGGCGCGGGTGGTGAGTCTGCCCACCCGACCGGCCCATGAACACGGCCACTCTTCCTCAGTTACGAACAAATAAGGGCAACCATGACCAGTCAGACCGGCCTTCCTCCGCAGAAAGCCAAGCCTAAACGCGCCCTGCAATTTGCCGTCGCAGGTTCCGTGCTGCTGATGATCGCCGCAGGCGCCATGTTCTATTTCGCCTCGCAAGCCGCGCAGAAAAAGCGCATCGCCAACGGTGGCAATGAAACCGTGGTGACCATCAACGCCAAGAGCTGCGAGCCGAACGCCATCACCGTGCCTGCGGGCAAGCACGCGTTCCGCATCGTCAACGCCTCCGAGCGTGCCGTGGAGTGGGAAATCCTCGACGGCGTGCTGGTGGTCGAAGAGCGCGAAAACATCGTTCCCGGCCTGAGTCAGATCATCAACGCCAACCTGCAGCCGGGCGACTACGCGATCACTTGCGGCCTGCTGAGCAACCCGCGCGGCACCCTGCACGTGACGCCCACCGCCGAATCCGAAGCCGCTGCGAAAGCCCGTCCTTCGATGGTCGCCTTCATCGGCCCGCTGTCGGAGTACCGCGTCTACCTGAGCACCCAGAGCAGCGCGCTGATCCGCGCCACCGCCGATCTGCAACAGGCCATCGACAGTGGCGATCTGGCCGCTGCGCAGAAAGCCTACGCCCCGGCCCGCGCCGCGTATCAGCGGATTGCCCCCGCCGCGCAACGCTTGGCCGAGCTGGACAATGCGATCAACGCCCGCGCCGATTATTTCGAAAAACGCGAGCAGGACCCTGGTTTCAGCGGCTTCCACCGCATCGAGTTCGGCCTGTTCTCGCAGAAGTCCGTGGACGGCCTGTCGCCGGTCGCGCAGAAGCTGCAAGCCGACATCGCGACGCTGAAAACCCAATTGCTGGCCCAAAGCATCGCGCCTGAGCAACTGGCGAGCATGGTGGTGCGCAACATGCGCAGCCTGGCCGACATCCGCAGCAACGGCGAAGAAGAGCGTTACAGCCACCTCGACGTCAGCGGTTTCGCCGCCAACCTGGAAGGCACTCGCAAAGTCATCGAGCTGTTGCGCCCACTGCTGGCCAGGAACTGGGGCGATGTGCTGAAGAAGATCGACGATGCCAGCACCGCACTGGACGACCAGTTGCTGATGCTCAAGACCGAAAGCGGCTACAAGCCGTACGACCAGGTCAGCACAGAACAACGCAAACAAATCGCAGACAAGGCCAAGGCGCTGGCCGATGCACTCGATGGAATCGATCCGGCCCTGGGCCTCACTGGCCTGTAAGCGTGCCCTGGCGGGTGCCCCTCTGCACCCGCCCGGCCCTGAAACCCGAGCGAAGAAACTATCCACATGAAAGACTCCGATTCGTCCAACGCCCCGATTTCTGCTGAACGCCGCCGTGTCCTGATGGGCCTTGGCGCGGCCGGTGCTGCCATGGCCGGTGCCAGCCTGAGCGGCAATGCCCTCGCAGCCACCAGTGCCCCGGCGCAAGTGACCGAAGCCCCGAAAAGCGAAAAGACCCAGGACCGCAACGAATTCCACGGCGTGCATCAGACCGGCATCGTCACCCCCCGCCCGACGGCGGGCATGGTGGTGGCCTTCGACGTGCTGGCCCAGGACACCGACGATCTGGAGCGTCTGTTCCGCACGCTCAACGAGCGCATCACGTTCCTGATGACCGGTGGCGCCGTGCCTCAGGTCGATCCGAAGCTGCCGCCGCTGGACTCCGGCATTCTTGGCCCGGTGGTCACCCCGGATAACCTGACCATTACCGTGTCGGTCGGCGACTCGCTGTTCGACGAGCGTTTCGGTCTGGAGCACGTCAAGCCCAAGCGCCTGCAACGCATGGTCGGTTTTCCCAACGACGCCCTCGAAGCGGCCTGCTGCCACGGCGACCTGAGCATTCAGTTCTGCTCCAACGCGCCGGACAGCAACATTCACGCCCTGCGCGACATCGTGAAAAACCTGCCGGACCTGCTGTTGGTGCGCTGGAAGCAGGAAGGCACCGTGCCCGCCCAGGCCCCGCTCAAACCAGGCCAACCGCCTGAGAGCGCGCGCAACTTCCTCGGTTTCCGCGACGGCTCGGCCAACCCGGATTCCAACAACCAGAAGACCATGAACGAACTGGTCTGGGTGCAAGCCGGCAGCGACGAGCCCGCTTGGGCCGCCAACGGCAGCTATCAGGCCGTGCGCATCATTCGCAATCTGGTCGAACGCTGGGACCGTACTCCGCTGCAGGAACAGGAAAGCATCATTGGCCGGGTCAAACCGACCGGCGCGCCAATGGACGGCAAGACCGAGACCGACGTCCCGGATTACGCCAAAGACCCTGAAGGCAAGCTCACCAAACTCGACGCTCACATCCGCCTGGCGAACCCGCGCACGGCCGAAAGCCAGCGCAACCTGATCCTGCGCCGTCCGTTCAACTACTCCAACGGCGTGATGAAAAACGGCCAGCTGGACATGGGCCTGTTGTTCATCTGCTACCAGTCGGATCTGGAAAAAGGCTTTATCACCGTGCAGACCCGCCTCAACGGCGAGCCGCTGGAGGAGTACCTGAAGCCGGTCGGCGGCGGGTATTTCTTCACCTTGCCGGGTGTGAAAGACAGCAACGATTTCATAGGCCGGTCGCTGCTGGCCGCTGCCTCCGCTGTAAAAACAAAAACTGCCTGACAACCCTTACCTCACAGGAAGAGCTCCATGAAAAAGTCGCCTCTCGCGCTGTTGGTTACCCTTGGCTTGTTGCAGACCCCGTCCGTGTTCGCGGCGACGGCACCGCTGGACCTGGTGACCCCAGTGTCCGACTACAAAATCTATGTCACTGAAAACGTCGACAAGCTGGCCGCCGACACGCAGAAGTTCACCGACGCGATCAAGAAAGGCGACCTGGCCACCGCCAAGAAGCTGTACCCGACCACTCGCGTTGCCTACGAGTCCATCGAGCCGATCGCCGAGCTGTTCGACGACCTGGACAAGTCGATCGACTCCCGCGTTGACGACCATGAGAAAGGCGTAGAAGCCGAAGACTTCACCGGCTTCCACCGTCTGGAACACGCGCTCTTCGAAAAGAACACCACCAAGGATCAAGGCGCGCTGGCTGACAAGCTGATGGCCGACGTCAAAGACCTGCAAGCGCGCATCGCTGACCTGACCTTCCCGCCAGAGAAAGTCGTGGGTGGTGCAGCGGCGCTGCTGGAAGAGGTCGCGGCGACCAAGATTTCCGGTGAAGAAGACCGTTACAGCCACACCGACCTGTATGACTTCCAGGGCAACGTAGACGGCGCGAAGAAAATCGTCGACCTGTTCAAGCCGCAACTGGAGAAGTCGGACAAGGCGTTCGTCGCCAAGGTCGACAAGAACTTCGCCACCGTGGACAAGATCCTGGCGAAGTACAAAACCAAGGATGGCGGTTTCGAAACCTATGACAAGGTGAAAGAAAACGACCGTAAAGCCCTGACCGGCCCGGTCAACACCCTGGCTGAAGACCTGTCGCAAATGCGTGGCAAACTCGGTCTGAACTGAGTTTCAACGCAACAAAAAGCCCGCCTGCCGATGACTCGGCAGGCGGTTTTTTTATGTCTGTTCAGTCCGGCGAAAATTCATTCTGTGGGAGCGAATTCATTCGCGATTGGCCATCCCAGTCGGTACATCTCTATCGACTGGACCATTTTTCGCGAATGAATTCGCTCCCACAGGGGGTCAGCGGCGCATGAAGGTGTTGAGGCAGAGACAGGGGAGAACATCGCCAGCCTAAATCCCGCTGAACCAGTTGTACCCCTGATCTTCCCAATACCCCCCCGGATAATCGTTGGTGACGAAAATCTCGACGATGTGCTTGGGGTTCTTAAAGCCCAGCTTGGTGGGCACGCGGATGCGCAGCGGGTAGCCGTAGCTCGGCGGCAACGCGACCTCGCCAAAATCCAGCGCCAGCAGGGTTTGCGGGTGCAACGCGGTGGGCATGTCGAGACTGGAGTAGTAACGGTCCGCGCATTTGAAGCCGACGAATTTGGCCGAGGTGTCCGCGCCGACGTGCTCAAGGAAGGTCTTCAGCGGCACCCCGCCCCACTGCCCGATGGCGCTCCAGCCTTCGACGCAGATCAGTCGCGTGATGTCAGTGCGCTGCGGGAGTTTGCGCAGGCCGTCGAGAGTCCACGAGGCCTTGTCGCGCACCAACCCGGAGACGCCAAGCTTCCAGTCGGCCACGTCCAGGTCGGGGATGTCGTCCTCGCCGTAGAACGCGTTGAACGGGAACGGGTTGCGGATCTGCTCCTTGGCGAAGGTCGGCGCCAGTTTCTGCCCGCTGAACAGCCAGGCCTGCACCCGGTCGTTCCAGCGCGACATGCTCCACAGCACTTTGTCCACCTGATCGCCGTCCTGCAGGTTGCAGCCGCTGAGCATGGCCATCGCGCCCACGGTCAGGCCGCCTTTGAGGAAGTGACGGCGTTGCAGGTTTTCCAGTTGGGTCTGTTGCGCCGGTTCCAGCTTGATGCGCTGGATCGCGCGTTTTTTCGGTTCAATCATGTTCGCCCTTCCCGCTTTCCATCACACGCGTGCCGCCGGTGATCATCGGCAACAGGGTTTTGGGCACCAGCAACACCAGCGCCAGGTGCACCACGACAAACGCGCCAATCGCCGCCATTGCGCCGAAATGCACGAAGCGGGCAAAGTCGTAGCCGCCGAACAACGCGGTCAATTCCTGCAATTGAATCGGTTTCCAGATCGCCAGCCCCGACACCACGATCAGCACGCCCGCCGCCAGCACCAGCCAATACATCAAGCGCTGGACGGCGTTGTACACGCCCTTCTCGTGCTTGAGGCGAAAACGCAAGGCGTCCACCAAATCGCGTTTGACCGCCTTGGGGGTGACAGGCAGGAAGTCGCGCTTGAAGTGCTTGCTGAGCAGCCCGTACGCCACGTAGATCAGGCCGTTGATCACCAACAGCCACATCACCGCGAAGTGCCAGGCCAGCGCGCCGCCGAGCCAGCCACCGAGGGTGAAATCCCGGGGGAAGGAAAAGCGAAACAGCGGCGACGCGTTGTAAATGCCCCAGCCGCTCATGAACATGCAGACCATGCCAAAAGCGTTGATCCAGTGCGTGAGGCGAATGGGCCAGGGATGAATGCTGTTTTTTTTCATGGTGTGAGGCTCATTCAGGAAGGCTCAAGACAACCTATAGCCATCGGTATCGCGAGCAAGCTCACTCCTACAGTTGATACGCGGTCTTTGTAGGAGTGAGCTTGCTCGCGATGGTTTTGAATTTTACATCGGTGGCTGGAAACCATCCTTGCCGACCGCTACACCACGGGCAGTCTTGCCGTCGTCAGCCGGGAACACCACGACCTTGGCGCCCTTGACCAGTTGGTCGACCTTGCCTGCTTCGATGTAGGCAATCGGCACGTCGTCCGGCACCACCAACTGCTTTTCGCCGCCTTTGTAGCTCACGCTCAGGGTGTGGCCGTTGGTGCCGGTCAGCTTGCCGACGGTGCCGTTGGTCATGGTCCCGGTGCTGCCGTCAGCATTCTGCCAACCGTAGTGACCTTCGCCGCTGCCTTTGAGGCTTGGCTCGAACACCGCCACTTCCAGCGCTTTCAGCGTGCCGTCTGCCTGAGGCGTGGCCGCCGAACCGATGAAGCTGTCGGCCTTGATCGAGGCGATGTCGCCTTTCGAGACCAGACGCACGCCAGTCTTGTCGGTCAGGGCGATGCTCTGATGAGCACCGGCGCGGGTGGTGTAAGTCAGGGTGTTGTTTTCGAAGCTATCAATGGTGCCGCGGACCGGCTTGACCACGGGCATGTCAGCCGCCGAGGCCATGACGGCCGCGCTCAGGGCGAGCAGACCAAAGGTGGCGGACAATGCATTCTTCATTTTCATCGTGACGTTCCTTGAGGGCAGAGGGATGAAGCATAGTGCGTGTTGAATGACTGCCATCCTCCGCCCGCAACCGGCACCGGACAATGACCGCGCGATGACATTTTTGTCATTCGCCGCACGCCCAAATCCCCTTCGATCAATGACAAAAATGTAACCGACCTCAACGGCCCAAATGGTTAAACTCCGCACACGACGCGGCATCCAGCCGCTTTCAGCGCCCTTTGATAACCGCCCGGCGACACTGCCCTGACGCGAAGCGAGCCCCGCCCACGATGCACATCCTGCTGATCGAAGACGACACCAAAACCGGTGAGTACCTGAAAAAGGGCCTCAGCGAATCCGGCTACAAAGTCGATTGGACCCAGCACGGCGCCGACGGTCTGCACATGGCGCTGGAGCACCGTTACGACCTGCTGGTGCTGGACGTCATGCTGCCCGGCATCGACGGCTGGCAGATCATCGAAGTGCTGCGCGCCAAGCAGGACGTGCCGGTGCTGTTCCTCACTGCCCGCGACCAGTTGCAGGACCGCATTCGCGGGCTGGAGCTGGGCGCCGACGACTACCTGGTCAAACCGTTTTCCTTCACCGAACTGTTGCTGCGCATCCGCACGATCCTGCGCCGGGGCGTGGTGCGCGAGGCCGATCATTTTCATCTCGCGGACCTGGAGCTGGACCTGCTGCGTCGACGCGTCACCCGCCAGCAACAGGTGATCACCCTGACCAACAAGGAATTCGCCCTGCTGCATCTGCTGCTGCGCCGCGAAGGTGACGTGCTGTCTCGGGCGCAGATCGCCTCGGAGGTCTGGGACATGAACTTCGACAGCGACACCAACGTGGTCGACGTGGCGATCAAACGCCTGCGCAGCAAAGTGGACCTACCCTACCCGGTCAAGCTCATCCATACCGTGCGCGGCATCGGTTACGTGTGCGAGGTGCGGCCATGCGAGCCCGACGCCAGCCCTCTCTGACCCTGCGCTCGACCCTGGCCTTTGCGGTGGTGGCGATGCTCGCCGTGGCCAGCGCCGGGATGTATTTGTACGAAACCATGAAAGCCTCGGTGATGACCCGCAGCGACCACGCGGTGCTGGCGCGGCTCGATCACTTTCGCAAACTGCTGCAATACGACCTGACCCTCGACACCCTGCGCAGCAGCCCGCAACTGTTCGAAAACATGCTGGACAGCGAGGACGATATTTTCGTCATTGGCGAGCCGGGCAAATCCCCGGTGATCATGGTCAACCCGCTGCACGCGACTTTGCCGCAGATGCCCGTGATCAGCGCCAACGCACCCTTGAGCGCGGACGACATGCGCAGTGGCATGGTCCGCGGGGACGTGCCGATGCGGGCGGCCACGGTGGAAGCGGTGTCTGGCGGCAAGGTCGTGCACCTGACCGCCGCGCACCTGGCGGTGAAGGAAATGGCGACCCTGGCCAGCTTTCGCGACCGCATCCTGATTTCGATTGCACTGGCGTTCGCGGTGACGGCCGGGCTCGGCTATCTGTTGCTGCGCCGAGGCCTGCGACCGCTGCGCAACATGGCGGCCCACGCCACCGCCATCACCCCGGCGCGCCTCGACAGCCGGATGGACAGCCGCGACACGCCGGTGGAGTTGCAGCAACTGAGCGACGCCTACAACGGCATGCTCGACCGCCTCGCAGACGGTTACCAGCGCCTGACCCAGTTTTCCGCGGACCTCGCCCACGAGATTCGTACGCCGGTGGGTTCGTTGATGGGCCATTGTCAGGTGGCGTTGCGGCAACCGCGCAGCGCCGATGAGTACCAGATGCTGTTGGCGTCGAATCTTGAGGAACTGGAGCGGATTTCGCGGATGGTCGAAAGCATCCTGTTCCTCGCCCGCGCCGACGATGCACAGGCCGCGCTCAATCGTCAGCCACTGAGCCTCGCTGATGAAGTGCAGCGGGTGACGGGGTATTTCGAAGGTTTGGCCGAGGAACGGCAGATGACGTTCAACGTATCGGGCGATGGCCAGCTCGACGCCGATCCGCTATTGCTGCGTCGCGCCTTGAGCAACCTCGTGGCCAACGCGATTCGGTACGCCGATGAAAGTAGCGAGATTGAAATCCGGGTGATCGACCACGACGATGAAAGCCGCATCGAAGTAGAAAATCAGGGCCCCGTACTCAGCGAATCAGCCCTCGGCAAACTGTTCGACCGCTTCTACCGCGCCGACGCCTCTCGCCATCAGAGTTCCGATTCCAACGGGCTGGGGTTGGCCATCGTCGCGGCAATCATGCAATTGCATGGGGGCGACGTGGCGGTGAACCAGCCGATACCGGGGCGGATCTGCTTTGCGCTCATTTTCCCGATGCCTGCGTGATGTTCCTTCTGCGCAAGACATAGCGGCTGCCGGGGTGACGCGATCAGGGCTTTTGATTCTGGCCGAAGGCCGTAGGAGTTGGCTTGCCTACGATCTGGCGCGCAGCGGCAGTAAAGTCAGACAACTCGGTTGTATCTGATACACCCCGTGGTTGGGGTTTACTGCCGCTGCGCAGCAGATCGCAGGCAAGCCAGCTCCCACGCCCTCTGGGCAGAATCAAAAGCGGCATCGCCGCCAACCGCCTTAGCTCGCAGCTCGCAGCTTGCCGCTGCGGTCAGGCCTTCTTGTCGTGGCTGATCTGCAGTTTGTAGAACGTCGCCGCCCCACCTTCCGTCGCATACCCGGCGTTGTCCTGGGTGTAGACGCCCGCCTTGAAATACAGCTGCTTGCCATTCCACGTGCCGTCCAGCCGGGCGTTCCATTGCATGTCGTGGGCGTTGACGCTGAGGTCGCCCGCGGGGGTCAGGTGGATGGTGTAGTTGAAACGCTCTTTCATCAGGACCCCGGTGGCGAGCTGGATCACCACCGGTTCGGACGTGGGCGTCGGGCGGTATTTGATGACCAGATTGCCGTTCCTGGTTTTTTCCTTGTACTGGTATTCCAGCTTGAGCAGCGGTTCCGTGCTGCCGTAGCAATGAATCTGGCCGATGACGATCTTGCCGGTCGACGGCACTTGATCGACCGTCAACGCGGCACGCAGGAAGTTGTCCGCCTGGCTGTAGGCCCAGTTGTGCACGGCGCCGTTGGCGTAGGTCTCACGCAATTCCGTGCGCGGGTAAATGGCGTTATCGGTCCGAGACCCGGTCACGGGCGCCCAGAAAAACAGCGTCTCTCCCGAACGGAAGTACCCATCCTGATAGCCGCTGACCAGCTTCGTCGTGTCGATGATGGCCGCAGGGGTGCCTACGGGTACGGAGAGGTTCCAGGTGGCGAGGTCGATCATGTTGCGCTCGTGGGTGCGACATGCGCACCAGCAAAGGGATGTCTCTGGAACGGGGGTTTGCGCCCCGTTTCCTGTCGCCTTTGCTATCGGCTGAACCGGTTTTTCTTTAGCGCGCGCACCCAGTCAAGAAACTGCCGAAAAGGGTCGAAATTCGGCCTTGGCTATCATCTCGACATCAGCGAGTTCAAACGCTTGATTGCGCAAATTTTGATCAGCACGGCGAATTCCGGGGTCAGCGGTTTTCACCGGTCGCGCCATTTTTTTGGAAGCGCCCGTAGAGCAAATCCTAAAAATCGCCAAAAAGCGTGTGCAAGCGCCGACAGACGGTCGAAGAATTTCCCGGCCAATCGCGGTTGCCACTGCGTACCTGTCCCTGTAGGAGCGAATTCATTCGCGAAGGAGGATCATCCGAAACATCTCTAGCGCCTGACACACCTTCGCGAATGAATTCGCTCCCACAGGGATATGCGGCAGCCCGCGACCCGCCATCCATCTCCTCGCCACATGCCCCCATTGACGAAACGACTTTGTTACCGGATATTAATAGTTAGCAACCTAATAATGCAGCGCCTAATCATTCACTGCCTAACCAAATCCCTTTGTCGAATCAACCAGTGGCACCGCTCATGAACCTCGACTCACTGCAAATGCACATCACCGGCGGCGTGGTCGCGGCGTCCCGTCAATGGCGCCGCGTCTGCCAGACCACGCTGGTGAACTACGGCGTGTCCGAGGCCTGCGCGGGTCCGTTGCTGATGATTGCGCGCCTGGGCGAAGGGGTACGTCAGGTCACCGTCGCCCAAGCCTGTGGCCTTGAAAGCCCCTCGCTGGTGCGCCTGCTCGATCAGTTGGGCAAAGCCAATCTGGTGCAGCGCACCGAAGACCCGACCGACCGCCGCGCCAAGGCCTTGAGCCTGACCGAAGAAGGTCGCGCACTGGCGAACTCCATCGAAGACGAACTCATCCGACTGCGCCGCGACGTGTTCGCCGATATCGATCCCGCCGATCTGGAAGCCACTCTCCGCGTGTTCAAAGCCTTTGCGAAGGCCAGCCCTGTCGGTCCGGAGCTGTCCTCTTGAAAGGTATGTTCCAGGGCTTCTTTCAGGGCGTCCCCCCTTCCCGCGACTGGTTCTACGGCGTGCGCACCTTTGCCGCGTCGATGCTCGCGCTGTACATTGCGCTGATCTTCGAATTGCCCCGTCCTTATTGGGCGATGGCGACGGTCTACATCGTCTCCAGCCCTTTCGTCGCCCCCACCAGCTCCAAGGCGTTGTATCGCGCAGCGGGCACGTTCCTCGGGGCGGCGGCTTCCGTCGTGCTGGTGCCAATGTTCGTGCAGACGCCTTTTTTGCTGGCCACGGTGATCGCGCTGTGGACCGGCACCCTGCTCTACCTGTCCCTGCATTTGCGCACCGCCAACAGCTACGCGCTGATGCTCGCGGGCTACACCATGCCGCTGATTTCCTTCCCCGTGGTCGACAACCCGCAAGCAGTGTTCGACGTGGCCGTGTCGCGGACCGAAGAAATTTTGCTGGGCATCGTCTGCGCCGCCGTGGTCGGCGCGATGTTCTGGCCCCGGCGCCTGGCGCCGGTGCTGGTCGACACCATGGGCAAGTGGTTTCAGGACGCTTCGACCTACAGCGACCTGTTTCTCTCTCGTCGTGCGACCCCGGAAACCGTCGGCGCCCTGCGCACGGCCATGGTTGGCACCTTCAACACGCTGGAATTGATGATCGGCCAGTTGCCCCACGAAGGCACACACCGCCAGACCGTGCGCAACGCGAAGGAGTTGCGCGGGCGCATGATTCACCTGCTGCCGGTGATCGACGCCCTCGACGATGCCTTGTGGGCCCTGGAACGCCGCACCCCCGAACTGGTGGCCGACGTCGCGCCGCTGATCCTCGAATGCCGCGACTGGGTGGAAAAGACCACCGACGGCGCCCCCGTGAACTATTGGGAAGCGCTGCACACCGAACTCGACCGCCTGCAGCCGACCCCGGCGCAGCTGGATGACCGGCGGCAATTGCTGCTGTCCAACGTGCTCTATCGCCTGCGCGAATGGATCGATTTGTGGCAGGACTGCCGCAGCCTCCAAGTCGCCATCGCCACCGACGATCACCGCCCATGGCGCGCGGTCTATCGGCACTGGCGGCTGGGGCGCCTGTCGCCATTCCTCGACAAGGGCATGATGCTGTACTCGGTGGCCACCTCGGTCAGCGCAATCATCGTCGCCTCGGTGCTGTGGATTCTGCTGGGCTGGCAGGACGGCGCCAGTGCCGTCGCGCTGGCCGCAGTGGCGTGCAGCTTCTTCGCGGCCATGGACGACCCCGCCCCGCAGATTTACCGCTTCTTTTTCTGGACAATGCTGTCGGTGGTTTTCGCCAGCCTCTATCTGTTCGTGGTGTTGCCGAACCTGCACGACTTTCCGATGCTGGTGCTGGCGTTCGCCGTGCCGTTCATCTGCGTCGGCACCCTCACCGTGCAACCGAAGTTCTACCTCGGCACGCTGCTGACCATCGTCAACACCTCGTCGTTCATCAGCATTCAGAGCGCCTACGACGCCGACTTCCTGAACTTCGTGAATTCCAACATTGCCGGTCCCGTGGGCTTGGCGTTCGCCTTCGTCTGGACCCTGATCGTGCGCCCGTTCGGCACCGAAGTGGCGGCCAAGCGCCTGACACGCTTCAGTTGGAACGACATCGTTTCGCTGAGCGAGGAAGCGAGCCTGGCCGAACACCGGCGCATGGGCGTGCGGATGCTCGACCGACTGATGCAGCATTTGCCGCGCCTGACCATCACCGCCCAGGACACCAACATCGCCCTGCGTGAAGTGCGGGTCGCGCTGAACATGCTGGATTTGCTGGCCTACATGCCACGGGTGCACGCGGTGCCACGCCAATTGCTGCGTCAGGTGGCCACTGAAGTGGGCACGTATTTCCGCGCGTGCCTCAAGGCCCGCGAGCGTTTGCCGGCGCCCAAAGGTCTGTTGATGACCATGGACCGCGCACGCCGCTCGCTGACCTTCGACTGGATGGGCGACGACGAGTCGCGCCTGCACCTGCTGCACGCGCTCAGCGGATTGCGCCTGGCTCTGCTGCCGGGTGTGGAAATCGTCGACGTGCTCGCCGAGCAAGAAGAACAACCGCCGTACGGCATCGATGGAGCGCCATTGTGATTGGTGATCTGGATATCAGCGGGATTTTCCTGCCGACCTTTCTGGTGCTGATGGGCATCGCTTACGTGATTTTTCTGGTGGTGCACGCCGTGCTGTCCCGTGCCCACTTCTACCGCCTGGTCTGGCACCGGGCTTTGTTCAACGTCGGTCTATACGCTCTGCTGCTCGGCGTCGTGGATACCCTTAGTCGATACCTGATGAAATGAAAAAACCTCTGTTGACGCTGGGCCGTGTGGTCCTGACATTGCTGGTCATCCTGCTCGCCGCGGTCGTCGTCTGGCGCATGGTGATGTATTACATGTACGCCCCTTGGACCCGCGACGGGCACATCCGCGCCGACGTGATCCAGATCGCCCCGGACGTGTCCGGCCTGATCGAAAAAGTCTCGGTCAGCGACAACCAGGCCATCACCAAAGGCCAGATCCTGTTCACCATCGACCAGGACCGCTTCCGCCTGGCGCTGCGTCAGGCCCAGGCGACCGTGGCCGACCGCAAGGAAACCTGGGAACAGGCCCAGCGCGAGAACAAGCGTAACCGTGGCCTCGGCAACCTGGTCGCTCGCGAGCAACTGGAAGAAAGCCAGTCCAAGGAAGCCCGCGCCCTGTCGGCGTTGAACGAAGCGCAGGTGGCCGTGGACGCCGCGCAGTTGAACCTCGACCGCTCGGTGATCCGCAGCCCGGTCGATGGCTACCTCAACGACCGCGCCCCTCGGGACCGCGAATTCGTCAGCGCCGGACGCCCGGTGTTGTCGGTGGTGGACAGCGCCTCGTACCACATCGACGGCTATTTCGAAGAGACCAAGCTCGACGGCATTCACATCGGCTCGAAAGTGGACATCCGCGTGATCGGCGACAACGCCCGCCTGAGCGGGCACGTCGTCAGCATCGTCGCCGGTATCGAAGACCGCGACCGCAGCAGCGGCTCCAACCTGCTGCCCAACGTCAACCCGGCATTCAGCTGGGTGCGGCTGGCGCAACGGATTCCGGTGCGCATCGCCTTTGACGAAGTGCCGGAAGACTTCCGCATGATCGCCGGGCGGACCGCCACCGTGTCGATCATCGACGACGCCCTCGCCGACAAAAACACCCAGAAAGGAGCCGCCCAATGAAACGCAGCACGGCCTTCCTGAGCGCGGGCCTGGGCCTGTTGCTGTCGGCCTGCACGGTGGTCGGCCCTGACTACAAGATGCCAAAGGACGCGGCGGTCAACCGCCCCGACTTGCAGGGCGAGATCGCCGGCAGTTCGGTCAACGTGGTCTCCGCACCGGTGCCTGCCGACTGGTGGCGCCTGTACAACGACCCGACCCTTGATGCCCTGGTGAGTCAGGCGCTGGTCTCCAGCACCGACCTGCGGGTGGCCGCCGCCAACCTGCAACGGGCCCGTTATCAGACTGATGAAGCCGACGCCGCAGGAGGGTTCACCAACAGCGCCAAGGCCGGAGCCCAGCGCTTGCAGGAAGCCGGTCAGGCGTTTCTGCTGCCGGAAAAAGTGCCGGTGGCCAACGTCGGTGATATCGGTTTGACCACCTCCTATCAGTTCGACCTGTTCGGCGTATTGCAGCGCGGGATCGAGGCTGCCGAAGCCAACACCGACGCCGCCCAGGCCGCCGTCGACACGGCGCGGATCACCCTCGTGGCCGACGTGGTGCGTTCGTACACGCAGATTTGCGCGGCCAATGAAGAGCGCAACATCGCGCTGCACTCGCTTGATCTGCAAAAACAAAGCGTCGACCTGACCCAACGCCTGCGCGATGCCGGTCGTGGCGATGAGACCCAGGTGACGCGCTCGCAAACCCAGTTCAAATCCCTGCGCGCCGAACTGCCGCGCTACGAAGCCGCGCAACGGGCGGGCCTGTATCGCCTGTCGATGCTGCTGGCGCGACCGCTGGATCAACTGCCGAAAGGCGCGGCTGACTGCGCCGAACTGCCCCACATCGCCCAGGTGATGCCGGTGGGCGACGGCGCCGCGCTGCTCAAGCGTCGCCCGGACGTGCGTCAGGCCGAGCGTCGTCTGGCGGTGTCGAGTGCGGCGATTGGCGTGGCGACCGGCGAGCTGTACCCGGACATCAGCATCGGCGCGACCGTCGGCACCGTCGGTATTCTCAAGGAGCTGGGCGAGCCTTCGACCAACCGCTGGGGTTTTGGCGGCGTGATCAGCTGGACCATCCCGTCAAACGGCGCACGGGCGCGGATTCACATGGCCGAAGCCTCGAATCAGGCGGCCCTGGCGCATTTCGACGGTGTGGTGCTGAACGCGATCCGCGAAGCCCAGACCGGCCTGTCGCAATACACCGCCCTGCTGGAACGCCGCGACGCCCTGGCCGACACCGAAGAATCCGCCAGACAAGCCGCCGACCAGACCCACCGCTTCTTCATGGCCGGGCGCGAATCCTTCCTCGCCGACCTGCAAGCGACCCGCACCTACACCGACGTCACCGCGCAACTGGCGGCGGCGAATACGCAGGTGGCGATGGGACAGATCGATTTGTTCCTGGCGCTGGGTGGGGGTTGGGAGAACAAACAGGCGGCGCAGGCACAGAAGTAATCAGATCGGCCAGAAGCAGATTCGCGTAACGCCACCGATCTGCTTGCCGCTTGCCGCTTGCCACTCATAACTGCTTCCCGAAGGGAACCCTTACCCGCCTACACTGCCTGATCGTTCTATACCCCATTCGGCAGGAGGCACCCCATGCGCACGCTTCAACTGGCAGACAAAACCGTTCCCGTCATCGGTCAGGGCACGTGGCGCATGGGGGAAGATCGGTATCAGCGGCAGGACGAGGTGAAGGCGCTGCAACGGGGCATCGACCTCGGGCTGACGCTGATCGACACCGCCGAGATGTACGGCGAAGGCGGCGCGGAAGAAGTGGTGGGTCAAGCCATCGCGGGCAAACGCGATCAGGTCACGCTGGTGAGCAAGGTCTACCCCCACAACGCCAGCCGCAAGGGCATCCCCGCGGCGTGCGAGCGCAGCCTGCAACGGATGAAAACCGATTTCATCGACCTCTATCTGCTGCACTGGCCCGGTTCATACCCCCTCGACGAAACCGTTGAAGCCTTCGAGCGGCTACGCGAAGACGGAAAGATCGGTCGTTGGGGCGTGTCCAACTTCGACGTGTCGGACTTGCTGGAATTGAACGACCCCCGCTGCGCCACCAATCAGGTGCTCTACAACCCCGAAGAGCGCGGCATCGAGTACGACCTTATCCCGTGGATGGAAACCGCCAGCATGCCGCTGATGGCCTACTGCCCCATCGGCCAAGCTGGCAATCTGCTGATGAACCCCGCCATCCTCGAAGTCGCCCAGCGCCACGACGTCACTCCAGCGCAGATAAGCCTCGCGTGGGTGCTGCGACAGGACGGCGTGATTGCCATCCCTAAGGCGGTCGACCCGCACCACCTGCAATTGAACGCAGAAGCGGCGAGCATCGAGCTGACGCTGGAGGACGAGCTGTTGATCGACACCTCATGGCCCGCGCCGATCCGCAAACAGCGTTTGGGAATGGTCTGAACCTCCCGCTGCCACCCAAACATGAAACGATACAAACCGTCACAAAACTGTCAAAACCGCTTGCGATGATGCCGCTTTAGATCTTCTGCCTTCAGCGGCCCCTCTCGCCTGCGAGCCTTCATGAATCAAACCATTGCCCGTCATCAGGACTCCGACATTTTCGGTCTGCTGTATGGATTCCGCTTTCGTCCCGATGAGTCCGCCCGAGAAATTGACGCGGCAACGGCGCTGGAGTCCCTGCGCAACCCGACCGACGAAAACGAATTCATCTGGCTGCACTTGAACCTGGCCCACGCCAGTTGCGAACGCTGGCTGAAAACCAACCTGGAGCTGCCGGACGAATTCCTCGAAGCGCTGCACGAAGGCTCACGCTCGACGCGCATCGAGCATGTGGACTCGGCCCTGCTGGCGGTGGTCAACGACGTGGTCTTCGACTTCAACCGCGTCTCCACCGACATCGCCACGCTGTGGGTCTGTGTGCGCAGCAACCTGATGATCTCGGCGCGGCATCAGCCGTTGCGTTCGGTGGACAAGCTGCGCTCGTCGGTCAAACACGGCGAAACGTTTCGCTCCCCGCTCGAATTGCTCGCCCACCTGCTGCGCGATCAAAGCGACGTGCTGGCGCAGTTCATGCGCAAGACCAGCATCAGTGTCGACAAGATCGAAGACCAGTTGCTGTCGCAGCGGCTGAGCAATAACCGCAGCGAACTGGGCGCGATGCGGCGGGTGCTGGTACGCCTGCAGCGGCTGCTGGCGTTGGAGCCGGGCTCGCTGATGCGCCTGCTGCACCGCCCGCCGCAATGGCTGCTGGAAGAGGACTTGCAGGAATTGAGGCAGTCCACCGAAGAGTCGGCGCTGGTGATCAGTGACCTCACCGCGCTGGGCGAGCGGATCAAGCTGCTGCAGGAAGAAATCGCCGCCAACCTCAATGAACAGAGCAGCCGCACGCTGTTCACCCTGACCGTCGTGACCGTGCTGGCGCTGCCGATCAACATCGTCGCGGGTTTTTTCGGCATGAACGTCGGCGGCATTCCCCTGGCCACCGATCCTCATGGGTTCTGGATTCTGGTGTTGCTGGTGGCGACGTTTACCTTCGTGGCGGGACGCTGGGCGTTTCGTAAGAGCCGGGATTATTGAGCCTAGCTTTTGATTCTGCCCGGAGGGCGTAGGAGTCCAGCTTGCTGACGATCTGCCGCGAAGCGGCAGTAAAATCACGCGCCAAGTAGTGTCAGGCAAATTGAATCGTCAGGGTTTGCTGCCGCTTCGCGGCAGATCGCGAGCAAGCTGCGCTCCTACGCCCTCCGGGCAGAATCAACAGCGGCGTTTATTCGATTTTTCGAACACCATCCATCCCTTAGCGCAACAAATCCCGCGCTTTCCTGACCCGCGTCGTATCTCTGTCACATTTTGTAATGATCATGGGCAACATCCCATCTCAACAGGATTGTGAATCATGGCGACCCCCACACTGGCTCAAGGCTCCTTGAAAGGCGCAGGGCTGAGTTCTCAATTCGGGCGCAAGCCCGGTGTTCTGACGATGGTGATCTTCTTCGCCGTACTCGGTCTGGGCCTGCTGTACACGGCCTTCAGCCTGAAGTCGGACATGGACGATCTGGGCACGGTCGTGACGACCTGGACCCCGTTCCTGTTGCTTGGCGTTGCGCTGTTGATCGCTCTGGGTTTCGAATTCGTCAACGGTTTCCACGACACCGCCAACGCGGTGGCCACCGTGATCTACACCCACTCCCTGCCGCCGAACGTGGCGGTGGTCTGGTCGGGGCTGTTCAACTTCCTCGGTGTGCTGTTTTCCAGCGGTGCGGTGGCGTTCGGCATCATCGCCCTGCTGCCAGTGGAGCTGATTCTGCAAGTCGGCTCCTCCGCAGGCTACGCGATGATCTTCGCCCTGCTGATCGCCGCCATCCTGTGGAACCTCGGCACGTGGTGGCTGGGCCTGCCAGCGTCGTCGTCGCACACGCTGATCGGTTCGATCATCGGCGTGGGCGTGGCGAACGCGCTGATGCACGGTCGTGATGGCACCAGCGGTGTGGACTGGTCGCAAGCCACCAAAATCGGCTACTCGCTGCTGCTGTCGCCGCTGGTGGGCTTCACCTGCGCGGCGCTGCTGCTTATGGCCCTGCGCATGTTCGTGAAGAACCGTGCGCTGTACAAGGCACCGGAAGGCAACACCCCGCCACCGATCTGGATTCGCGGCCTGCTGATCCTGACCTGCACCGGCGTGTCCTTCGCCCACGGCTCCAACGACGGTCAGAAAGGCATGGGCCTGATCATGCTGATTCTGGTGGGCACCCTGCCGATGGCCTACGCGCTGAACCGTGCGATGCCTGCCGATCAGTCGCTGCAATTCGCGGCGGTAGCGCAAGTCACCCAACAGGCATTGAGCAAGGCGGCGCCAGCACCGGCCCCTGCGGATTCGCGCCAGACGCTGTCCACCTACATCCGCGACAAGCAGCCGACACCTGAACTGGTGCCAGCCCTGGCCGTGATGGCAGGCAAGATCGGTGATCAGGTCGCCAGCTATGGCTCGCTCTCCAAAGTGCCGGCCGAAGCCACCGCCAACGTGCGTAACGACATGTACCTGACCTCAGAAGCCATTCGCTTGATGGACAAGGGCAAGGTCGGCAATTTCGACGCCGACACTCAGGGCAAGGTGAACCTGTTCAAGCAGCAGATCGACACCGCCACCCGCTTCATCCCGCTGTGGGTCAAGATCGCCGTCGCCATCGCGCTGGGCCTGGGCACCATGGTCGGCTGGAAGCGCATCGTCGTGACCGTCGGCGAAAAAATCGGCAAGACTCACATGACCTACGCCCAAGGCGCTTCAGCGGAAGTCGTGGCCATGGTCACCATCGGTGCGGCGGACATGTACGGCCTGCCCGTCTCGACCACCCACGTGCTGTCGTCCGGCGTGGCGGGCAGCATGGTCGCCAACGGTTCAGGCCTGCAAATGCGCACCCTGCGCAACCTCGCCATGGCCTGGGTCCTGACCCTGCCAGCGGCGATCCTGCTGTCGGGCGGCCTGTACTGGTTCTTCACCCAGATTTTCTGATTTGCAGAGCTTCACGTGCTCTCCTTCACAGGCGCTTCGGCGCCTGTTTTTTTGCGCGCTGAAAGCAACATCCACAACGTCTCGGTGCACCTCGAACCCTGTGGAAGACGCCGGAGGCCACGACGGCAGCGAATGCAGCGGGTCCGTGAAAGATGTATTGCCTGACACACCGCATTCGCCAGCGTCGTAACCTCCGCGAGCTCCCACAGCTGCTGCATTGATCCTGCGATCCGCGGCAGGCTCGAATACAAAACGACTCCATCAAACACGATCCATGTCCCATGCCCACACCCTTCGGCCATTGATGCCCCTCCTCGCCTGCCTAAGATGTTGACTACAGCCTCTCTGGCCGTGATCTCTTCCAAGCGAGCCTCTCCATGACTCAAACAAGAACGCTGTACGACAAACACATCGACTCGCACACCGTGTGCAACCTCGACGATCAGGGCCATGTCCTGCTCTACATCGACCGTCAGGTGATCAACGAATACACCAGCCCGCAGGCGTTCAGCGGCCTGCGCGAAGCCGGGCGCGATGTCTGGCGCCCCGAGACCGCACTGGCCGTGGTCGATCATGTCAACCCCACCGCCCCACAGCGTGTCGCCGCCATGGCCGATCCGGGTGGCGCGTTGCAAGTCTCTTATCTCGCTGACAACTGCGAAAAATTCGGCATCGAGCTGTTCGACGTCCTCGACAAGCGCCAGGGCATCGAACACGTCATCGCCCCCGAACAAGGCTTCATCCTGCCGGGCATGGTCATCGCCGCGGGCGACAGCCACACCACCACCTACGGCGCCTTGGGCGCGTTCGGCTTCGGCATCGGCACCTCGGAAATCGAACACCTGCTGGCCTCGCAGACGCTGGTCTACAAACGCCTGAAAACCATGCGCGTGACGGTTGACGGCGATCTGTCCAGCGGGCTGACCTCCAAAGACGTGATCATGGCCCTGATCGGCAAGATCGGCGCGTCGGGCGCCACCGGCTACGCCATCGAATTCACCGGTTCGACCATCGCGGCCCTCAGCGTCGAAGCGCGCATGACCATCTGCAACATGGCCGTCGAAGCCGGTGCACGGGGTGCGTTCATGGCCCCGGACGAGAAAGTCTTTGCCTACCTCAAGGACAAACCCCGCGCTCCAAAAGGCGATCTGTGGGATCAGGCCGTCGCCAAATGGAAAGGCTTGCACAGCGACCCGGGCGCCGTATTCGACCGCGAAGTCCAACTCGACGCCCGCGACCTGCAGCCCATGGTCACCTGGGGCACCAGCCCGGATCAGGCAGCGGCTATCAACGGCAGCGTTCCCGACCCAGAGGCCATCGCCGACCCGATCCTGCGCCAGGACATGCGCCGCGCCCTCACCTACATGGGCCTGGAAGCGGGCATGCCGCTGAGCGATATCGTCATCAGCCACGCCTTTATCGGCTCCTGCACCAATGCGCGCATCGAAGACCTGCGTGACGCTGCCAAGGTTGTGCGCGGCAAACACGTGGCCGAGCATGTGCGGGCGATGATCGTCCCTGGCTCCACCGCCGTGCGCGATCAGGCCGAAGCCGAGGGGCTGGCGTCGATCTTCCGCGATGCAGGCTTTGAGTGGCGCCAGTCAGGCTGTTCGATGTGCCTGGCGATGAACGACGACGTGCTCGCCCCCGGCGACCGCTGCGCGTCCAGCACCAACCGCAATTTCGAAGGCCGTCAGGGCGCCGGTGCCCGCACTCACCTGATGAGCCCGGCCATGGTGGCCGCCGCTGCCATCACCGGCCACCTGACCGACGTTCGCAGCCTGCAAGGGAGTTTCTGAGATGCAGCCTTTCACCCAAGTCACCGGCAAGGCCGCGCCGATGCTGGCCGCCAACACGGACACTGACGTGATCATGCCCAAGCAATTCCTCAAGGGCATCGACCGCGCCGGGCTGGATCGCGGCCTGTTCTTCGACCTGCGCTTTCTTCCCTCGGGCGAGCCGAACCCTGAATTCATCCTCAATCAGCCGGGCTGGCAAAACGCGAAATTCCTCGTCACCGGGCCGAACTTCGGCTGTGGTTCGAGCCGTGAACACGCGGTCTGGGGCCTCAAGCAAATGGGCATTCAGGCGCTGATTGGCAGCAGCTTCGCCGGGATTTTCTACGACAACTGCCAGCGCAACGGCGTGCTGACCATCGTGCTGGACGAGGCGCAGGTTCAGGCCTTGGGCAAGGTGATCAGCCAGCCCGACAGCGCGCAGATCGAAGTGGACCTGCCCGCACAGGAAATTCGCCTGCAAGACGGACGCGTCATACCGTTCAACATCGACGAACTGCGCAAAAACGCCCTGCTGCTGGGGCTGGATGCCATTGGCAGCACGCTGCAAAAGCGCGAACAGATTCTCGCGTTTCAGCAAAAGCATCTGGCAGAGAACCCGTGGCTAACCTGAAACATTACTGACGAAACCCATCCCGACTGCAGGAGCGAATTCATTCGCCAGACGCCGGTACATCCGATAGAGAGGTGCCAGACACACCGGCCCCTTCGCGAATAAATTCGCTCCCACAGAAGCCCAGGGGCGGCGCGAAGTCTGAGGCGTGACGCGAATTTCAACTGTGGGAGCGAATTCATTCGCGAGGCGTCGGTACATCCGATAGAAAGTGCCAGACACACCGGCCTCTTCGCGCATAAATTCGCTCCCACAGAAGCCCAGCGGCGCCGCGAAGTCTGAGGCGTGACGCGAATTTCAACTGTGGGAGCGAATTCATTCGCGAGACGTCGGTACATTCAATAGAGAAGTGCCAGACACACCGACCCCTTCGCGAATAAATTCGCTCCCCCAGAGATAGGGACGAGAGTTGCGACTTACAAAGACAACCCCTGAAAATGCGCCTGCAGAAACTCCACGCACACCCGCAATTTCCCTGAATTGGCCAGCCGCGTCGGGTACACCGCCCAGACGTTGGCGCTTTCGGTGTATTCCGGGAGCACCTGCACCAGCCGCCCCTGCTCCAGAAAGGGTTTGACGTCCCACAGCGAACGCTGCAACACCCCGCGCCCGTCCAGCGCCCATTGCAGGACGATCTCGCCGCTGTTGGACGACAGCGGCCCGCTGACCCGCACGCTCTCCCGCACGCCGTCACGCTCGACATGCCAGATGCCGAACGCGTTGTCGCGCTCCTTGATCACCAGGCAGTCGTGCTGTTCCAGGTCCACCAATTGCTGCGGCGTGCCCCGACGCGCCAGGTAATCCGGCGCCGCGCACAGTACCCGTCGGTTACTCACCAATTGGCGACCGATGTGCTGACCGGGAATGTCATCGCCCACGCGGATCTCCAGATCGAAGCCCTCGCTGACGATATCCACCACCCGGTCGAACAGGTCCAGCCGCACCTCCAGATCGGGGTACGCCTCGGCCAGTTTCGAGATCGCCGGAGCGACGTGATTGCGACCGAAACCGAACGAACTGCACAAATGCAGCTTGCCCCGTGGCGCCGAATGGGCGTCGGACAATTCGTCGTGCAGCAACTGAAAATCTTCGAGAATCCGCACCGCCCAGCGCTGCACGCGCTCGCCGTCTTCAGTCAGCGCGACCTTGCGGCTGGTGCGGTGCAACAGGCGCGTGGCCAGGGTCGATTCGAGGATATGGATGCGCTTGCTGACGTACGCAGGCGACAGCCCGAGTTCATCGGCGGCGGCCGCGAAGCCCGCCTTGCGGATCACGGTGAGAAACACCCGAAGGTCTTCGGGCAACGGCGCCACTTCTTTTTTTGAGGTCATGCGGCTTCTTTTTTCTGGTCAATCGATTTTCACGGTATGGGTGCTATCTGAGCCTCACATACATCCTGTAGGAGTGAGCTTGCTCGCGATGGCGTCGTGTCAATCACGAACTGGCCGGCCCCCATCGCGAGTAAGCTCACTCCTACAGCGGCCTGTGCAGGGCGAGAGAATAACATCCCGCGCCGCTCATACGTTTAAAAACGTAAAACCGGGCATATCTCCGAACGTTCTAAAAATATGGAATTCAGTTCTTTTACGGAATAAATCACAACCTCTATAACTAGCGCACTTATTCCAAAAGCCACCGATTCCCGCTCGAAGGATTTCTCATGGATGTTTTCTGGTTTCTACCGACACACGGCGACGGCCATTTTCTGGGCACCACCAAGGGCGCGCGCCCGGTCACGCTCAATTACCTGAAGCAAGTGGCCCAGGCCGCTGACGATCTGGGCTACCACGGTGTGTTGATCCCGACCGGTCGTTCCTGCGAAGACTCCTGGGTGATCGCTTCGGCGCTGGTGCCGCTGACCGAACGCCTGCGTTATCTGGTGGCCATTCGTCCGGGCATCATCTCCCCGACCGTCTCCGCGCGCATGGCCGCGACTCTGGACCGTTTGTCCGGTGGGCGCCTGCTGATCAACGTCGTGACCGGTGGCGACCCTGACGAAAACCGTGGCGACGGCAGTTTCCTCGATCACAGCGAACGTTACGAAGTCACCGACGAATTCCTGAAAATCTGGCGTCGCGTGCTGCAGGGCGAAGCCGTCGATTTCGAAGGCAAACACCTCAAGGTGCAGAACGCCAAGGCGCTGTACCCGCCGATCCAGAAACCCTACCCGCCGCTGTATTTTGGCGGTTCTTCGGAAGCCGCCCACGAGCTGGCCGCCGAGCAGGTGGACGTTTACCTGACGTGGGGCGAGCCGCCCGCCGCCGTCGCCGGAAAACTGGCTGACATACGCGAACGCGCCGCCCGCAATGGCCGCACCGTGAAGTTCGGCATCCGTCTGCACGTGATCGTGCGCGAGACCAGCGAAGAGGCGTGGAAAGCCGCCAACACCCTGATCGAGCACATCAGCGACGAAACCATCGCCGCTGCGCAAAAATCCTTCTCGCGCTTCGATTCCGAAGGCCAGCGCCGCATGGCCGCGCTGCACGACGGACGACGCGACAACCTGGAAATTGCCCCGAACCTGTGGGCCGGTGTCGGTCTGGTGCGTGGCGGTGCAGGCACAGCGCTGGTGGGCAACCCCGAAGAAGTCGCGGCACGGATCAAGGAATACGCGGACCTGGGGATCGAGAGCTTCATCTTCTCCGGCTACCCGCACCTGGAAGAAGCCTACCGCTTCGCCGAGCTGGTGTTCCCGTTGCTGCCTGAACCGTACCGCAGCTTGGCGGGGCGTGGCATCACCAACCTGACCGGCCCGTTCGGCGAGATGATCGCCAACGATTTGCCACCGCAGAAGTAACCCGTTCACCGCATGACCTGTGGGAGACGTCGGAGGTTACGACGGCAGCGACTGCGTCGGGTCAGGGTTGGATGTATCGCCTGACACACCGCTTTCGCGGCTGTCGTAACCTCCGCACGCTCCCACAAGGTATCCGGCGGCATTCGTACACGGAGTTCCCCCACATGACCGCCAGCGTTCCGTTTCAACCACAAGTGATCCCCATGCAGCTACTGACCTTACCGCCCTCCCCAGCCCTGGCGACCTCCATCCGCGCCACCGCGCAGGTGTTCGAAGACCCGAAATCCCAGGCCCTGCTGGCCCACGTGCAACAGGTCGCGCCCAGTGATGCCAGCGTGCTGATCATCGGCGAAACCGGCACCGGCAAGGAGTTGGTCGCCCGTCACATCCACAACCTGAGCGACCGCCGCCATCAGCCGTTCGTGGCCGTGAACTGCGGGGCATTCTCCGAATCGCTGGTCGAGGCCGAGCTGTTTGGCCACGAAAAAGGCGCGTTCACCGGCGCGCTGACCGCCAAGGCCGGCTGGTTCGAAGAGGCCAACGGCGGCACGCTGTTCCTCGACGAAATCGGCGACCTGCCGATGGCCATTCAGGTGAAGCTGCTGCGCGTGTTGCAGGAGCGTGAAGTGGTGCGGCTGGGTTCACGCAAAAGCACGCCGATCAACGTCCGCGTGCTGGCCGCGACCAACGTGCAGCTGGAGCGTGCGATCAACGCCGGGCACTTCCGCGAAGACCTGTTCTACCGCCTCAACGTGGTCAACCTGGAGCTGAGCACCCTGCGTGAGCGCCCTGGCGACATCATGCCGCTGACCCGTCATTTCATTGAGGTTTACAGCCAGCGCCTGGGTTGCGGCCCGATCCAGATCAGCAGCGACGCCGAACACAAGCTGCGGACCTACAGCTGGCCGGGCAACATCCGCGAGCTGGAAAACGTCATTCATCACACCCTGCTGATTTGCCGCAACGGCGTGGTCCAGGCCAGCGACCTGCGCCTGTCGAACCTGCGTCTGGAGCGTCAGGACGACGCATCACCTGCTATCGACGACTCCACCGACGCGCTGTTGGCCCGGGCGTTTCAAAAGTTGTTCGAAGAGCAGGCAGGCGCGCTGCACGAGAAAGTCGAAGATGCGCTGTTGCGCGCGGCTTATCGCTTCAGCCACTACAACCAGGTGCACACCGCGCAACTGTTGGGCTTGAGCCGCAACGTCATCCGGGCGCGGCTGATCAAAATCGGCGAGTTGGCCGTGAACAAGCGTCGACCGGGCGAGCAGGTGCAAGGCGACCGGATGGTGCAGTTGTCGGTTTGAGACCTTCAGCGCGAGCCTGTGATTTCTCCCACCATTTCGTAGGCGTTGAACGCCATCGCCGTCGTCCGGTGCCTGCGAATCAATCCCCACAAATCCCCTTCCCCCTGCTCGGCATTGCGGAACGCCTGTTCACAGGCGGATTTGGACTGCCACAGCACATGGCTGAGGACTCGCCCCTGGTCTTCGCTGACGTGGACACTGCGCGGATAAAACCGGGGTACGTACGGGTGAAGCGCTCGAAGCGCTCATTCAGGTCCGCCACCAGACCGGCCTGGTATCGGGGATCTACCGTGAACTCGACGAACTGACTGAACGGAAGGTTTGAGTCTTGTGACGTCATGAACGCTCTCCACAGATGAACGGATGTCGCAGAACAAAATGCAGCATTGAGGTTTCGCGTGAACTACGTTTCTTGCGTCGTATTGTCAGGGGCGACGGTGTGGCCAGGCGCTGCCAGTTGTTAATACAGGCTGCGGAGGGTAAAACCTCCACTTAACTAGAGGTCAAGCATCTTTTGCCTGTTGATCAACGGGCTATTGAAGGAATCCATGCGCCCTACCGTGTCTCAGCATCTGCCCCGAGAACTGACCGTCGGCCAACTGTCGGCCCGCAGCGGTGTCGCCGTCACCGCCCTGCGCTTCTACGAAACCAAAGGGCTGATCTGCAGCCAGCGCAATGCGGGCAATCAGCGCCGCTACTCACGGGACGTGCTGCGCCGGGTGGCGCTGATCAAGACGGCGCAGCGGCTGGGCATTCCGCTGGCGACCATTCAGGCCGCCTTCGACACCCTGCCACAGGATCGTCCGCCCAACCTTGATGACTGGAACCGGCTGTCGGAATGCTGGAAAGCCGACCTCGACGAACGCATCCATCGCCTCACGGCCCTGCGCGACCAGCTCAACGGCTGCATCGGTTGCGGCTGCCTGTCGATGGAGGCCTGCCCGTTGCGCAACCGGGGCGATACCTTGGGTGAAGATGGCGCCGGTCCTCGACTTCTGGATCAGGACTGAACGTGCTGGGGCCCCACCAGCGTGGCGGCCAGCACTCGGTCGTCGACCGAGAGGTGCATTTGCTGCATCGACTGGTTCAGCTCGTTCGTGGCCTGGATCAACGAGTTGGACATGGCCATGATCTCCATCTGCAACTGACGAATCTTGCCTTCGCGTGCTTTTGGCGACAGCGAGTGATCACTCATGAAGGCCTGCATGTCCTTCATCTTTTGCGCGATGCGCGCCTGTATCGAACGGATCATCTTGAGCTGATCCTTGATCCGGTCCGGCAGGTTCGAGGCGTCGATGTCGGCGTCCTTGTCACCTGTTTTCGCCGCCTTCTGCGCTTCGGGCGACAACAGCACCTCGACGCTTTTGCGCATTTGCTCAGCCGCGCTGGGTATGTCAGTTGAATCCTCAGTGGTTTGCTGACTTTTAGCGGTCGCCTGCTGCACAAGCAACGCCGCGTCCGCCGGGTTGCGGAAACTCAAGCTCATCATGAAAAAAACGCCTCCATAGCCCTGGCTGCCCTGCGACCACGTGGAAAACCCACACGGTTTCACCAGTTCCATCCCACGCTGTCGGCTCTTTCGGATAGCCCTTTAGGATGAGGGGCCGAAAGTGTGTCGGGGTCGACACAATCTTGGCGTTGATACGCTGTCAGGCGTTGATTCTGGCCGCAGGCGCCTCGCGTCAGCGTTCAGACATCTCGGCCAACCTCACCGCCAGCGCCTTCGCCTGCAACGCCACATCGGTCACCGCCGTGCTTTCCCACCACATCCCGCGCAGCGGCGGGCCCATGGCGAACAGTCGAGACGACACGCGCCCTTCGGCGTCCAGCACCGCGCCGCCCGGATCGGAGGCGATGCCCAGCGCCAGCGGTCCCGGCTGAATCAACCCCCGCGTTAGCAATTGCCGAGGCAGGGCTCGGTCCACGCGGCGCCAGTCGTATTGAATACCCGTCGAATTAATCAACGCCGCCCCCCGCACCTCGGTCGGATGATCCTCGCCGCGATAGCGCACGCTGATGCGCACCTGCCCCGACTCGCGATCCTGCACGTCTTGCAACGACGCCGCATGAATGTTCAGACGGCCCTCCTGCACCAGCCGCTCCAACAAAGCCGCGCTGGGCGGTGGCGAGCGGTGGTGATGGCTTTCCCACCAAGGGCGGACGTGGCGTACGAACTGTCGCCGCTGCACATCAGTCGCCTGACTCCACAGCCGTGGGATGTGAACCCGAACGGTATCCAGCGGGGCCTGCCAGTCGATCCTTTGGGCGCTGGCCTGCTCGCACTGTTCACGCAACGCGCGCACCAGTTGCCGGGGGCTGCGAAGGCTGTGGTCGGCGCCGAGAAAATCCGGCCAGGCAGGCGGCTGACGGCGCACGTGCGGCAGCAAACCATGCCGGGAAAACACGTCAATGGGGCCGCGATGCCCGGCCTGTTCCAGCGACACCACCGCATCGACCATGGTCAGGCCCGAGCCGATGATCAGCACCCGGCCTTGAGGGTCAAGCTGACGCATCGCGGCAACGTCCCATGGGTCCACGGCCGCAGCATTCAGGGCGTTGGAGTCGGTTTGCGGGGTGCGCGCGGCGGCGAACATCCCCGTCGCCAGAACGGCGAAGCGGCCACTCAACTCGGTGCCGTCAGCCAACGTGAGACGAGTGCCAGATGCCACGGATTGCACATCCACGACCTCACCCCGCACATGCTCGACGCTCGAACCGTACTGCGCGCCAACCGTCTGAGCCTCGGCCAGTCGCTGTTGCACGTACAGTCCAAAAATACCGCGAGGCGGAAACAGCTCGGCGAGCGGCACGTGCTGCTGATCAGACTCTGGCCAGCTGCCCGACGCAATGAACTCGCCCAGCCAACGGGTCAGGTCATCCGCGTCGTCGGGGTCGACGCTCATGCGCGCAGCGTTGCCGTTGAGGGTGTGGCCCAATTCGGTAGCGCTATAGGCTTCGCCCCGGCCCAGTTCGCTGCGGGATTCGACGATCACGATCCGCCGCTGTCCCGGCAGGCGCAGCAGCTGCACGGCCAGCATCGTGCCGCTAAGGCCGCCGCCGATGATCAGGATGTCGGCGTCAGGTCGATTGTGTTGTGAGGTCATTGTTTTTGCCTTGTCTTCGCCACAGTGGCGCGCCTGCCCGATTATGGCGAGCCTGCGGAGGGATTCAAACAGGACGATGGTCGGCCCGTTTCGGTACGAAGGATGCAAGGCACAGCGCGTGCCGGGATATCGGGAATTTGCTGATGGGAAAGCGGGCAACGTGTTGAAGGGCTGTTGGCTGACCAACATCGAGGGTGTGACCCCAACCCTCGGCAACACCGCGGTTCAAAACTGTGGGAGCGAATTCATTCGCGATGCTCTGTCAGACAATGCATCTCTATCGTCAGTCCCCTTTTTCGCGAATGAATTCGCTCCCACAGGTGACGCGCGGTCATTCCTCCAAACGCTTACGACACCACATTGCGCACAAAGCGCAGCGCCACGCGCCCATCATTGCGGTAGGCATGGGGCCGGTCGCTGGCGAACATGAAAAATTCCCCCGCCGCGATCTGTCGGGTGTCGTCCGGAAATGCAACGGTCAGGCAACCTTCGATCACATAGACCTGCTCGCTCCAGCCCTTGGGGTCAGCCTCGGAGGCGTACGCCTCGCCGGGCGCCAGCGAGAACTCCCACAGCTCCACGCCATGCCGCGCCGACGCCTTGGCCAGCAACACAGCCTTGCTCTCTGGCAGCGCGCCTGCCCACGCCACCTCATTGATGCGGCTCGGGTCGCGCTCGTCAGGCGCCTGGATCAGATCACTGAACGCCACGTCCAGCGCCTCCGCAACGCGGTCCAGCGTGGCCAGACTGACGTTCTTCTCCCCTGCCTCGATCGCCACGAGCATGCGCCGACTGACCCCGGATTTTTCCGCCAACGTGGTCTGGCTCAACGCTGCCTCATGCCGCAAACGTCGAACATTGAGGCTGACGTGCTGCAGCACCGACGCGCGTTGCGAATGTTCCTTGTGCACTGGATCGCTCCCCCCACTGCGTTTGGTGGGCAATATACTGCTCATCGCCATATGCCACAAACCTGCGTAGAGCCTGACGCATTGAGGCGGCTGGTCTTGCTGCCGCTACGCGTCAGATCGTAGGCAAGCCAACTCCTACGCCCTCCGGGCAGAATCAAAAGCCCAGATCGCGCAAGGACTCGCTTCTGCCGAAGGCGTAGGAGTTGGCTTGCCTACGATCCGTCGCGTAGCGGCGGCAAAATCAGGTGCCACGGTCCGTCAGGATAACCGCCAGCCCGACACTCACCCTTTGCGCTTCATATCCAACCGCCGCAAATGACAGGTCACTTCCTCGCGGTCGTGGTACAGCTGCTTGCAGCCGATCGACACCTTGACGCCCCGCGCCTTGAAGCCTTCCTCGATGCGTTCCAGCAGGCGCTTGACCTCGGCATAGCGCTGCTTCATCGGCAGCTTGAGGTTCACCACGGCCTCACGGCACAACCCCTCACCGAGCCAGGTCTCCAGCAATGCGGCATTTCGTGCAGGCTTCTCGACGATGTCGCACACCATCCAGTCGACGGTCTGACGCGGTTTGTAGGTAAAGCCGTCGGCCATCAAGTGCTGCACCAGCCCGGTGTCCATCAGGCTTTCGGCCATCGGGCCATTGTCGATGGCGGTCACCAACATGCCGCGCTTCACCAGTTGATAGGTCCAGCCTCCCGGCGCCGCGCCGAGGTCCACGCCGGTCATGTCGCCTGATAGACGCTCGTCCCACTGATCGCGCGGGATGAAGTGATGCCACGCCTCTTCCAGCTTCAGCGTCGAACGGCTCGGCGCTTCGCGGGGGAACTTCAAGCGCGGAATGCCCATGGGCCACATCGCCGAATTGTCGGCATCGGCCAGGCCCAGAAACACCTCGCGACCGCTTTTGAAGGTCAGCAGCAAACGCGGCAGCCTGGCGCTGTCCACCAGCTTTCCCGCCTTCTCAAGCGCCTTGCGCAGCGGGCCTTCGAACTTGCGGCAGAACGTCGAGAGTTCCTTGCCGTCGTTGGTGTCGACCACTTCCAGCCACAGGCTGCCGCAGGTCGCGAAATCCGCCATGTGCTGCAGGATGACGCTGATGCGGTCGGTTTCCGGCAGCTCGACGAACACGCCGCGCGCCCACTGGCGAGGGAAGATCAGGTCGGTGAAACGCACGCCACCCATCAGGCGCTTGGCGCCATCCGCTTCGGTGCAGACGAACTCGGCGCAGGCCGCATTGGGCTTGGCCTTGGCATAACCGGACACGCCGAGGTGCGCGGCGTGTTCACTGATTTCCGAGCAGACCTCGCCTTCGAAACCGGGACGGCAATGCATGAAAAGGGTGTTCACGGAATTCTCCATGACGCGCCGGGCAGAAATCCTGCGCGTCCTATACTTGAGGCGATTTCACCTCAGTGACTCGAAAGCCGCGCATGATAGCGGAATCAGGAACCACTGGCCCACGCCAAAGGTCCAGTAGTACTCAATGACCGTTTAAAGCCGCCATGCAGAGGGCTCAAACCCATCGTCTTACCGTTTTGTGTGATACGCCCGTCCGCGCCGTGCGGACCCGTCAAGGAGTTAGTCATGCCCTCCCTCGATAGCCTGAAAAGCCTCAAGACACTCGACGTCGGCAACAAGACCTACCATTACTTCAGCCTGCCCGACGCCGCCAGGACACTCGGCGACCTCGACCGACTGCCTATGTCGCTCAAGGTGTTGCTGGAAAACCTGCTGCGCTGGGAAGACAACAAGACCGTCACCGGCGACGACCTGAAATCCCTTGCCGCCTGGCTGACCGAGCGCAAATCCGACCGCGAGATTCAATACCGCCCTGCCCGCGTGCTGATGCAGGACTTCACCGGCGTGCCCGCGGTGGTCGACCTGGCTGCGATGCGCGCCGCCGTGGCCAAGGCGGGCGGCGATCCTCAGCGCATCAACCCGCTCTCCCCCGTGGACCTGGTGATCGACCACTCGGTGATGGTGGACAAGTTCGGCGATCAACAAGCGTTCAGCGAAAACGTCGACATCGAAATGGAGCGCAACGGCGAGCGCTACGCCTTCCTGCGCTGGGGCCAGAGCGCGTTCGACAACTTCAGCGTCGTACCGCCTGGCACCGGGATCTGTCACCAGGTCAACCTTGAATACCTGGGCCGCACCGTCTGGACCAAGGAAGAGGACGGCAGGACTTACGCCTTCCCGGATACGCTGGTCGGTACCGATTCCCACACCACCATGATCAACGGCCTCGGCGTGTTGGGCTGGGGCGTCGGCGGGATCGAAGCCGAGGCCGCGATGCTGGGCCAGCCGGTGTCAATGCTGATCCCGGAAGTGATCGGCTTCAAGCTCACCGGCAAGCTGAAAGAAGGCATCACCGCCACCGACCTGGTGCTGACCGTGACGCAGATGCTGCGCAAGAAAGGCGTGGTCGGGAAATTCGTCGAGTTCTACGGCGACGGCCTGGCTGACCTGCCCCTCGCCGACCGTGCCACCATCGCCAACATGGCCCCGGAATACGGCGCGACCTGCGGGTTCTTCCCGGTGGACGACGTGACGCTGGACTACCTGCGCCTGTCGGGCCGTCCGGATGAAACGGTGGCGTTGGTCGAGGCGTACGCCAAAGCCCAGGGTTTGTGGCGCCTGCCCGGCAAAGAGCCGGTGTTCACCGATGCACTGGAGCTGGACATGGGTTCGGTCGTTGCCAGCCTGGCCGGGCCGAAACGCCCGCAGGATCGCGTCGCACTGCCGGACGTTTCCCAGGCATTCGACGACTTTCTCGGCCTGGCGCTCAAACCCAGCAAACACGATGAAAGCCGTCTGGAAAGCGAAGGCGGCGGTGGCGTGGCCGTGGGCAACGCCGAGCAGGTGGGCGAAGCCGAATATGAATACGAAGGCAATCGCTATCGCTTGAAAAACGGCGCGGTGGTCATCGCGGCCATCACCTCGTGCACCAACACCTCGAACCCGAGCGTGATGATGGCGGCGGGCCTTCTGGCGAAAAAAGCCGTGGAAAAAGGCCTGCAACGCAAGCCGTGGGTGAAAACCTCGCTGGCCCCCGGCTCCAAGGTCGTGACCGACTACTACAAGGCGGCGGGCCTGACCGAGTACCTCGACAAGCTCGGCTTCGACCTCGTGGGCTACGGCTGCACCACCTGTATCGGTAACTCGGGGCCGTTGCGCGACCCGATTGAAAAGGCCATTCAACAATCGGACCTGACCGTGGCGTCGGTGCTGTCGGGTAACCGCAATTTCGAAGGCCGCGTGCACCCCTTGGTGAAGACCAACTGGCTGGCCTCCCCGCCCCTCGTCGTCGCTTATGCGCTGGCCGGTAGCGTGCGCGTGGACCTGAGCAGCGAACCGCTGGGTGAAGGCAGCGACGGCCAGCCCGTGTACCTGCGCGACATCTGGCCGACGCAAAAAGAAATTGCCGACGCCGTACTGAACGTCAGCACCGGCATGTTCCACAAGGAATACGCCGAGGTCTTCGCCGGTGACGCGCAGTGGCAAGCCATCGAAGTGCCACAGGCCGCGACTTACGTGTGGCAAGACGATTCGACCTACATCCAGCATCCGCCGTTTTTCGACGACGTGGCGGGTCCATTGCCGGTGATCGCTGATGTGGAGAAAGCCCGCGTGCTGGCGATTCTGGGTGACTCGGTAACCACCGACCACATTTCGCCTGCCGGTAACATCAAGGCGGACAGCCCGGCCGGTCGCTACCTGCGCAGCAAAGGCGTGGAGCCAAAAGACTTCAACTCCTATGGCTCCCGTCGCGGCAACCACGAAGTGATGATGCGCGGCACGTTCGCCAACATTCGCATCCGCAACGAAATGCTGGGCAACGAAGAAGGCGGCTACACCCTGCACGTGCCGACCGACGAGAAACTGCCGATCTACGACGCCGCCATGCGTTATCAAAAGGAAGGCACGCCGCTCGTGGTCATCGCCGGTCAGGAATACGGCACCGGTTCCAGCCGTGACTGGGCCGCCAAAGGCACCAACCTGCTGGGCGTGAAAGCGGTCATTGCCGAGAGCTTCGAACGTATCCACCGCTCGAATCTCGTGGGCATGGGCGTCTTGCCGCTGCAATTCAAGAACGGTCAGAGCCGCAAGACCCTGGAATTGACCGGCAAGGAAATCCTCAACATCACCGGCCTGACCGACGCGACGCTGCAACCGGGCATGAGCCTGACCCTGCAGATCACCCGAGAAAACGGCCAGCAAGAAAACGTCGACGTGCTGTGTCGGATCGATACCCTGAACGAAGTCGAATACTTCAAAGCCGGGGGGATTCTGCATTACGTACTGCGGCAGTTGATTGCGTCGTAACGCCCTACCGTAAGGCGCTTGCCCGTTATCGCGGGCGAGCGCCCTGCTCAGTGTTCTCAGATACACCGCGGGCACCGATTTTGCTGTCGGTGCCCGACAGATCGCAGGCAAGGTGGAGCGCCACCCCGGCACTCCTACGACCTTCGGCCAGAATCAAAAGCTTGATCCGCCCCGCTCACCTGCTTCTGCCGAAGGCGTAGGAGCTGGCTTGCCTGCGATCTGTCGCGCAGCGGCAGCAAGGCCTGAAAACTCGATTGACCTGACACCCCACACAGCCCGCCCCCACCACACCCCGCTCCACCGACAATACTTTCAGCCCTTTCCCACAAGCACCCACGTTTAAACAACGCTAAAATCGCCGTCCTTATCCCACGTTCAAGGACGACCCCATGCCAGTGCTGCGCTGGAGCGCGCTCACGCTGCTGACCCTCGGTTATTGCATCGCCTGGGTGTATGGCCAGCTGAGCCTGCCGGTGGTCGTCACGTTCGGGCTGTTGATCATGGCGGGGATCTGCGTCGTCCATTTCCGACACTGGGCCGTTCGCGGATTCGGTCATGCCCTGTTCATCGCCCTCGCGGCGGGTCTGGCCTGCCATTGGCTGCCGGGCTTCTTCAGCGCCCGGGTCATCGCCGCAGCGCGTTTCACTCCCGAAGCCGCGCCCTTTTCGATGTACCTCAACCTCGACAAGCCCCTGATCGGCTTCTGGATCATCCTCGCCTGCCCCTGGGTGTTCGCCGGGTTCAATCTGCGCCGATCACTGATCACCACTGGCCTGACCCTGCCGGTCACAGTCATCGCTTGCCTCGCTACGGCGGTGGCGCTGGGACTCGTGGGCTGGACGCCGAAATGGCCCGAGCAAGGGGGTATCTGGGTGCTGAACGATCTGCTGCTGGTCACGATGACCGAAGAGCTGATCTTTCGCGGCTATCTGCAGGGCGGCCTCAGCCGTTTGCTCGCGCGAATGCCAAACGCCCCCACGCTGGCACTGCTCATCAGCTCGTTGCTGTTCGGTGTGATGCACCTCGGCGGCGGTTGGCAATGGATGATCCTCACCAGCATGGCCGGACTCGGGTATGGCATCGCATACCGATATGGCGGATTACCGGCGGCGGTCATCACTCATTTTGGGCTCAACCTTGCGCACTTCAGCCTGTTCACCTATCCGATGTTCGACCGATGAGCGTTGACCTGCGGCAAACCGTCCCATGACGCAGTTCACAAAATGCTTAATTTCCTGACAACAGGGCCGATAACACCTCAAAGCCTTCCCGGATAGAACAGCTTATGCGCAATAACCAGCCCATCACCCAACGCGAACGGACCTTCCCGGCACAGCAGCGGTTGATTTCGACCACGGATGCTCGCGGCGTGATCACCTACTGCAACGACGCCTTCGTCGAGATCAGCGGCTTCACCCGCGACGAATTGCTCAAGGCGCCGCACAACACCGTGCGCCATCCTGACGTTCCGTCCGCCGTGTTCGAACACATGTGGAGCACCCTCAAACAGGGTCTGCCATGGATGGGCATCGTCAAGAATCGCTGCAAGAACGGCGACCATTACTGGGTCAACGCGTACGTCACGCCCATCTTCGACGGCAAACAGGTGGTGGGCTTCGAGTCGGTGCGCGTCAAACCCACCGCCGAACAGATCCGCCGTGCCGAATCGCTGTATCAACGCCTGAACAACGGCAAGTCAGCCGTCCCGAGCCGCGACACCTGGCTGCCGGTGCTGCAGGACTGGCTTCCGTTCATTCTGGTCAGCCAACTGAGCTTCCTGATCGGCGTCTGGCTTAACTCCTATTGGGGCTTCGCGCTCGCGGCGGGACTGTCCGTGCCGTTGGGGCTGCTGGGCCTGAGCTGGCAGCAACGCGGCATCAAGCGCCTGCTGCGTCTGGCGGATCAGACCACGTCGGACCCGCTGATCGCGCAGATGTACACCGACAGCCGTGGCGCCCAGGCCCGTCTGGAAATGTCCATCCTGAGCCAGGAAGCCCGCCTCAAAACCTGCCTCACGCGTTTGCAGGACACTGCCGAACACCTGAATTCCCAGGCGCGCCAGTCCGACAGCCTGGCCCAGGCCAGTTCCAACGGACTGGAACGTCAGCGCGTGGAAACCGAACAGGTCGCGACCGCGATCAACCAGATGGCGTCCACCACCCAGGAAGTCGCCAGCCACGTTCAACGCACCGCCGACGCCACCCAGCAAGCCAACGAACTGACCCGTCGCGGCCGCACCATCGCCAGTGAAACCCGCGAGGCCATTCAACGCCTCTCGACCTCGGTCGGCGAAACCGGCCTCACCGTCACGCAACTGGCCAAGGACAGCGACGAAATCGGTGGCGTGGTCGACGTCATCAAAGGCATCGCCGACCAGACCAACCTGCTGGCCCTGAACGCTGCCATCGAAGCCGCCCGCGCCGGCGAAATGGGCCGTGGCTTTGCAGTCGTGGCGGACGAGGTTCGCCAACTGGCGCAACGCACCACCGAATCCACGGGCCAGATCCATTCCCTGATCGCCAAACTGCAAGCCACGGCCAACAACGCTGTGCAAACCATGGCCACCGGCCGCCGCCAGGCGGAAGAAGGCGTCGAACAAGTCATGGAAGCCGACAAGGCGCTGGTGGGGATCAGCGACGCCGTGGCCAACATCACTGACATGACCACGCAAATCGCCGCCGCCACCGAAGAACAAAGCTCGGTCGCCGAAGAGGTCAGCCGCAACATCAGCACCATCGCTCAACTGGCCGACCAGACCTCCGACGAAGCCCGCCGCTCCGCCGACCTCAGCGCCGAATTGACCAACACTGCGCTTAGCCAGTATTCGCTGGTAGAACGTTTTAACCGCTAATCAATAGTCAGCAAAACTCCAGCCCCGGCAGCGACCCTGCCGGGGCTTTTTATTGCGTGGTGAAAAAGTAGGAAGTTTCCGAAGTTGCAAGTTCAGTGCTGTTTTTGCGGAATTGGAGCGAAATGTAGGGTTGACAGAAAGTCGGGATCGCTATTAGTTGAAATTCAGATCGCGATATATATGTACCACCTCTGGAGTGAATTCGCTGATCTAACCCAATTAATAAAAGAGCACCCACTGGCGAAAAATCTGATGAGTGCTCGATGGAGAATGTTATGAATGACATGAATGTCAAAGCGCCGATTCCACTTCCACCTGCAATCGTGCCTGTTGCGTATGAAGATGGGTTGTTGAAAGTGGCGGACTTGAATGCCCCTATTGCCGTTAAAGTTGGGGTGTGGCCTGCGGCCGAAACCGGATATACGGTGCGGTTACATCTGAATGGCAAACCCGTGACGGACGAACGCGTCATTTCCGACGACGACAAGCCTGGCGATATTCTCACACTGCATGTAGCCGAGAACCTTCTACAGAATGACGGCGCCTACAACCTTCTGTACCGAATCTACAGCCCCTTTTCAGATCTGGAAGACTTCTCACCCTCCGTTACGCTGAAGGTCGACCGCACCCCACCAGGCGGCCCACTCCTCGGCCCCGTGTTCTTCGCAGAAGGTGAATTCAACGGCAACACCCTCGCCCTCGTCCCCGGCTACGCCGGCATCGAAGCAGGCGACCTGATTCGCACCCTGTGCAACGGCGTTGCCGGCCCAACCCATACCGTGCAGGCAGACGAACTCACCCTGCGCCCCATCGAAATCGTTTTCGAAAAAGCCTTCCTGCAAAGCCTCGCCGCGCAGTACGTGGACATCGACTACACAGTGACCGACCGGGCGGGCAATGAGTCGATCCGATCCTTGCCCAAGACGCTCACGCTGATCTCGTAACACTGACCGGCGAACCCACCTGCCGGACAAACACAACACGATCACCTGATCAATCAGGCACCCGTTCCGCCAGAGAACGCGGACGACTGTGCCTTATGGAGAATGATATGAACGACATGAATGTCAGAGAACCGATCCCCCTGACGCCTGCGGTGGTGCCCGCAGCTTATGAGGATGGGTTGTTGAAAACCGCGGATTTGAATGCGCCCATTGCAGTGCAGGTAATGGTCTGGATCGGGGCCATGACCGGCTATACCGTGCGACTGGATCTGGATGGCGTGCCTGTAACCGAGGAACGCGTCATCACCGACGCTGATAAACAGGGCGATATTCTTACACTCGACCTGCCCGAAACGTACTTGAGAGATGAAGGCCTCCATACCCTTGAGTACCGAATTTGTAACCCCCTTACCGGGGATGAAGTGTTTTCACCCTCAATCCCCCTGATCGTCGACCGAACCCCTCCCGGCGCTGCGCTCCTTGCTGCGATGATGTTTCCTCGTGCCAGCTTTGGCGCGCGTGCGACCGCGCGGGTCCCTGCCTATTTCGGCATGGCAGCTGGGGACACGATCCAAACCCTCTGCAACGGCGTGCCCGGCCCAGTCCACACCGTGGTCGCGGAGGAACTCTCGCTGGCTCCCATCCAGATCGCCTTCGAAGAGCACTTCCTGCTGAGTCTCGCGGCACCCGAGGTCGTCGTCGATTACTCAGTCACGGACCGCGCAGGCAATGAGTCGATCCGGGCAGTGCCGGTAACGCTGTCACTGGTGCCGTAACCACCACCACGCACATCACAGCCCGGCAGGCCAAGCCGCCGGGCACACCTACACGCTCATCCGAGCAATCAAGCACCCGTTCCGCAAGCGAATGCGGACGATCGTGCCTTATGGAGAAATGCCATGAACGACATGAATGTCAAAAAACCCATCCCACTCCCGCCCGCCGTCGTGCCTACAGCCTATGACGATGGATTGCTGAAAACCGCTGACTTGAATGCCCCTGTTGCCGTGCAGGTTGAAGTCTGGCCTGCGGCTGAAACAGGCTACACCGTGCGGCTGAACCTGGACGGCCTGCCCGCAACCGAAGAACGCGTCATCACCGCCACTGACAAACCCGGCGATATCATTACGCTGTACCTCTCGGAAAATCACCTGTTGAAGGACAAGCGCTACTCCCTTCAGTACCGGATCTACAGCCCGATTGGTGAGTCGGAAGACTTCTCTCCGGCAATCCCCCTGATCGTCGACCGAACCCCACCCGGCGCCGCGGTCCTCGCCCCGCTGTTCTTCGCCGAGGGCTCGATCAACGGCGACGCCAACGCCATTCTTCCCGGCTACGCGGGCATGGCCATAGGCGACGTTGTTCGCACCCTGTGCAACGGCATTTCCGGCCCGACCCACACCGTGCAAGCGGACGAACTCACCGTGCGCCCCATCGAAATCGTCTTCGAGGCAGACTACCTGCTGGGCCTCGCAGCCCAAGAGGTGACCATCGAGTACGTTGTCGTCGACCGCGCAGGCAACCCATCCTTCAATTCCTTACCTGTAACAATTTCCCTCACTATGTAATGTCATGACCGCTGAAATTAATTAGATCATTTGACGTGCCACTCCCCCTTCATTTGAAGGAGGAGCGGCCCAATTACGTCGAAATTCGAACGCCGGGGAATTATTTTTTTCTCGCTTATTTCCCTTTTGCCTACAACGATTGAGGACTATGTGAAGCCGCAAGCACGCTCCAAGACCTTGGATGCGGTACATATGTACTTACACCCCCGTCAAATTCGACTAAATATGCCGTAATGCATAAAACAGGTTCCGCTTCAAGCGTTGTAAATGACGCTGCGGACACATTCAACCTCTGCACGGGGCTCGATTGACAGTGACAGGTCATGACTTGAACATATGCAGCCGGGGCACGCAGCCCCACAACGATGTTTGTCGTCGTTGTAACCTCTGTTATCACAACCCCATCCAATTCAGGGAACTTTAATGGAAGATGAAAAGGATATTCCGCCATCTGTAAATCCGACTGACATCGCTCGGAACAAGGATGAAACATCTGCGGAAGATCAACTGGCGAATGCTGACGAACGTGTGGACGGGTCGACTTTTAACTTTGATTCGATACCGCATTACGAAGATTTGCGCGCCATTCTCCCGCCTGGCGCCACATCCAAGGACATCGCCACGTTCTACAGCGAACACCTCGAGCACGTTCTGGGTTTCCCTTGGGAAATCGATGAAGAGGCTCGAAAGGCGGCCCCTTCGTTGCCTCCGCCGTCCCTGGACGGCGGAAGAAACGGTGAGGTCTCCACCGCACAGCTCGCCAAGGGTGTGCTGATTACCGTACCGCGTTCTTCAAAGATCTGGGTCACTGATCAGCTCAAGATGCGCTGGGGGAAAAGCACGTTCTACACCACGGTGCCGCCCTCCAAATCACGAAAAGGGCCACGTCTGATTCAATTTCTCAACGCTGGAGGAGTACCAAACGACCGTACCGGGTTGATCGATATTCGCTACGAAGTGGTCCGTCGCAAACGTCTGGTCGGTGTGTCAGAGACCCTGACGATCTACGTGCGCGACGATGGAACAGGGGAGCCAAAAGGCTCCCATGGCCGACCTATCCGTCGACGTAAACTGGACCTGTAAAACCGATCCGGCATGAAGGCGTTCGATACCCGTCGCGCGCCCCCATGCCCGTTCAAACAATGGAGAAAAAAAGCCCCGGCGGCATGACTGCCGTCGGGGCTGACTTACGACTTGAATCGTTTACAGGGTCAACCGGTCAGAACGCCAGACGCAGACCCAGATTGGCCCCCCATGGCTGCTCGACATGCTCGCCTTTCATGTAATCAAAAT
The DNA here is from genome assembly GCF_057128705.1 of Pseudomonas salicis. Taxonomy (NCBI): domain Bacteria; kingdom Pseudomonadati; phylum Pseudomonadota; class Gammaproteobacteria; order Pseudomonadales; family Pseudomonadaceae; genus Pseudomonas; species Pseudomonas salicis. The sequence goes on along the minus strand of NZ_JBSKHU010000008.1, from coordinate 193,490 downwards.
CGGCATGCACTTGCAGGCGTTTGGACAACGACACCGACACACCCGCGCCCAGCTCGGCCCGCGAGCCGAACAGGTCATTGTCAAAACGCTGGTCGTTGACGCTGACGTCATTGCTACGGGAGAACTCATGCGCCCCTGCCACTCGCACGTACGGCTGCACCACGCCGCCATCCTTAAGGGTGAACGAACGGCCCAGCGTGGCACCCACTTTACCCACGATCGACTGCGTCTCACTGGTCTTGGCTTTCAGGCCATTATTCAGCGTGTAGCTGTCGCCTCCGATCCACACGCTCGACAGCTGGGCAAACGGCTCCACGAAATAATCGTCAGGCAGCTTGATGTGCTTGCCGAACTCCACCGATCCACCCACCGCCATGTTGGTGTAATCGCCCTTGGCTTTTTCACCATCACTCATCGCCACCTTCGACGTGTTGTGGAATTTGTTCACCTTCACCACGCCGTCGAGGTAATAACCCTCGTCCGACAGCCAGGTGCCGTAGGCGCCCACGTAGTAGCTGTCGACTTCACCCGACGTGCCACGGCCCATGTCCAGATCGGACTGGCTGTAGCCACCCATCACACCCACCAGCAATTGGCCATTGCTGACGGGCACCGGCCCGTCAGCACCCAAAGACAGCCCGTGTTGCCGCTGCTGATAACTCAGTCCCGAATCCAGCGATGCCTTGAAGCGACTGCCGTAACTGCGGATCCAGCCGCCCCCTTGCTCCTGACCGCGCACCTCACCCATTCGGCTACGCAACGTGCTCAACTCACTGTTCCAGATCGTCGGCCCGACGTTGAACAGCGCCAGCACGCTTTCCGTCGAAGGGCTGATGGTCTTGCCGGAACCGATGATGAACCAGTCATCACCTTGCTGCTCCAGCGCGTACGAGTAGGCACCGATGTCCGCGCGCGTGCCTCGCAAGCGGAACTGCGCATCGCCCCCTTCGGTGTGCACCACCCGCAACGCGTCGAAATCCGACGGCACCGCTTCTTCACCTGTATTACGAACGTTGAGCACATGATTGCCACTGGCTTGGCCTTCGACGTTCAACAAGTCACTCTCCCCGTTAGCCGGATCGATGCGCATGTCAAACCGACCTCGCCCCGACAACTGACCGAGGGTGAGCGTGTGAAAGCCTTCCCCGGCAAAGCCGACACTGCCACCGTCGATGGCCAGAGACTTGACCGAATTGTCTTCGGCGAACTGCCAGTGACCACTGGAATCGATGATCACGGCATTGCCGTTGACGATATTCCCGTCCAAGCGAGCGTGGTTGCGCAGCGCGACGTTCAGGGTGCTGGTGTCGTCGGCGACGAAATGTCCGGTGAGGGCACTGTCATTGACCTCAACGTTAGCGGTGCTTTCTTGTTTCACATTGATGAGGCGGCCGTTGCCCGCTTCCAATTTGGAATGATTGGCTATCAAAATATTAGCAATCGTGTTCCTTCTCTGAAATTCGGAAAACTTTGACACTTCAACCGCAGATCCCGTACGCGCCGTGATAGTGGAACGATCTATTTCGAGCCGATTCGTCTGAGGAAAATCGGCCTTTGGTTCGTCAGCGATACGCACGCCGCTTCCCCCACCCAGCACATGGCTACCATCCGTGATATGTACGGCCCCCCCCACGAGCGATATCCCACTACTGTCGCTTCCCCCGTCGTTGGCCAAATCGTCGACACTTGATCTGGCAAGCCATAGTTCCCCTTTCGCAGAAATAAGCGCCCCTAGACCCAGCCCTCGAAGCTGGCTGTCCGAAATAATCGCAGTCGAAAGAGCTAAGGGGTCTTTGGCACTCGTTATGAGCGACAAAGCCTCACTTTGACTATTCGAAATGCTTGCATTCTGGATACGGGCCAAGCCCAAACTCAGCTCTATTCCACCTGAAACCACGCCTCCATTGATGTTCAGGTCGGAATTATCCACCCGCACATGCTCTGCCACCGCTCCAGACTGAAGACTCAATATCCCGCCATTTCTGACTAAATAGCTTGCGGATACCGCCGTTCTATCGACGGTAAGCGGTACCCCATCCACCACGACAACACTTTGTTGGACTCCATTCACGTCAATCATCTCGGTGCCGATGCCTTGAGAGACTTCCTTACGTGGCGTCATGTCCTCATCAGCGGCCCAAATCAACGGTGAAAACACACCGATTGCCACTCCAAGCACGCTTCGATGGAACCGGTTTGACGGCATATTTCCGATAGACACCCTGAATCCTCCTATAAGTGAGTCCTCGAGTTTGGGAATACATAGCGTCTTCTTGAGAAAAAAAAATTTTTTTACGCGTAGGACGTTTCCGAAATGACAGGGAATTTTTCTCACCCCAAAAACGAGGATACCCCTGAATTACCGGCTCCATCGCCAACAGCCCGACAGGGCTTTTTCAGACATTTTATTAAAACGTCCTACACATACTAAAAATATCCTACACAGATGGATTTGTACGACATTGACCGGAGATTAATCATGCGATTAGTTTATTAGCAGAACAGGGGCATCCTACTCATCTGACGATGGTCAGAGTGACGAATGATCCTGAGTTCTAAACCAACTCCAAACAAGGAAAGTTTCATGAGCGACATCAAGCAAACACCTACTATTCTTCGTGGAAATAACTCACGAGACCCGATTCCCATTGAGGCGCCTGACATCGCCGTTGCTTTTCACGACGACGACACGCCCGGCTTGATTCCTACGTCCGCGCTTAACGCCCCCATTACCGTGGATCTCAAAGTATGGGAAGGCGCTCAAGCAGGATATACCTACCAACTGTGGTGGAACGACGCTGCACAGGGTATTGAAAAAGCCATTTCGCCGAATGATAAGCCTGGCGACTCTTTGACATTGGAACTTCCGGTGGAACTACAAACCGAAGGGCGTCACACGCTTGGCTTTCGAACGTTTAGCCCCAATACCGGGGTCCAAGACTTCTCTGAAATTTTTCCAGTAGTCATCGATAAAACAGCGCCAGGGAAGCCTCTTCTTGCTGCTATTCAATTTCCGGTAGAAGTCATTAACGGGTTGACGTTTACCGAGCTTGAATCCCTGGGCAATAGGCTCGAGGTGCAAGTCGCTGGTTATAATGGCATGGCTAAACACGATGTCATTCAAACTTATTGGGGTGAAATTGAAGGCCCCTCCGCTGTTGTCGACACAAACGACATGGGTTTAAACAAAGTCATTTTTGATTTTTCTCGTGAGTTTCTTGAGTCTATTGAAGAAGGAGCAAAACAGGTCAAATACCACGTTACCGATCGGGCGGGCAATGTGTCCGATTATTCGACACCTACCGAAATCCTGCTGCTGTTGGAGGAAATTCCCGCAGACTATCCCGCACCGATCGTAGACCCCAGTGTAGGTGATCAGATCGATTACGCGGAAGCCCGCGTAGGCGTACAGGTCGATATTCCTCACTATCCAGGCGCATCTGCCTTTGACCAGATCACCCTATACTGGGGCACAGACAACCCTATGTTTCCAGTCGAACTACCCTCGGGAAGTGAAAACGAAGCCTTGGTCCTGTCTTTGAAGGTGCCATACGAAACCATAGCCGCCAAACCAGTAGGCAGTGTAGAGATCAGCTATAAAGTGTCGCGGCAGAACCAACTGAATGGCTCGTCATTGCCAACGGTGGCCGATGTTTTCGTCACGCTGCCGGTGCCAGTGCCATCGTCTCCGCCCACCATTCAAGGAACCAGCGTAACTAATCCGAACAAAACGGATAATTTCATTGACGAAGACGACTATGAGCTGAATAGCGTTGCGATCGTGGAGTGGAGTGACGATTTCCGACTCAATGATCAGCTGAATTTGTTCTGGGGCGATCAAGAGATCACTCAGTGGCATCAAATTAATACGACCGATATTGCCGTTAAAAAAGACCTTATTGTGCCCATTGCGAACTCAATCATGAAGGCACAAGGCACGGGGGCGGAGATCCCAGTTTTCTATACTGTCACTCGTCAAGGCAACCCGAACCCCACCACGTCCTTATCTCAGAAAGTGACTGTGCGTTCCAGAGAAGATCTGCCTGGCGGTGGCGAAGGGATTGACGGCCCCGTATTTGAAGTCACATCCACCGGGTACATTTCGTTGATTACAGCTCCCAATGGGACAAGCGGAACTGTCTCGCCTTACACAAACATTGCAGAAAAGCAAAGGCTTTTGTTCACATTTAAAGGTTTTGACAGTGATAACAATCCGATTGAGGCTGCGACGGTGACCGCCAGCCGCATTCTTGACGACCTTGATGTAATCAACGGATACAGCTTTGAGGTTCCTTACAATAACCTCCGTTCGATTTGCACAGGTTTTTGTGAGGCTTACTTCCGAGTTGAACCCGCGCCGGAAAGCAATCAAAGCGCAGTCACCTCCAAAGTGACTCGCATCCCGGTAGACATGCGCCGTACTAACGAAACTTTCTGCAGTTTGCGCCCATAACAATTAAGCAACGCCGGGCAGACACGAGACCTGTCGTCTGCCCTCTCAATTGAAATGAAAAGGATGTAACGATGAACATCGAAAATAACGCTTCACCGCGAGAGCCTATTCCATTGGAATTGCCGACCATTCCAGCGGCCTTGGAAGGTGGCTTGATCCCTATCGAACATTTGGTATCTCCTATAGTTGTTAACTTCCCTGTATGGCCTGCGGCGGAACCTAAATATACCTATCAACTTGTGTTTGACGGCCAACGGGTGTCCGACGAAAAGGAGATTATGGAGTCGGATAAGCCTGGCGACGAACTGACGGTAGAAATCCCTGTGGACCTGCTTACCGAGGGTGACCATGCTGTGTCCTATCGGATCTTCAGCCCGAATACCCAATATGAAGTCTTCTCCGATAGCATCCCCATGCGCATCGACAAAACCGCCCCCGGCGCCCCCGACCTTGCCCCCATCCTCTTCCCATCCACCATCCAGGACACGCTCACCTCGGACGAGCTTGAGGCGCTGGACAACATCCTCCCGGGCCGCATCGCCAGTTACAACGGCATGGCGCTCGGTGATGTGGTGCGCACGTATTGGGGTGAGTTGGAAGGTCCGTTGGTCACGGTCGATGGCAATGACATGGGCTTGAACAGTGTGACGGTGAATTTCACCCGTGATCTGCTGGAGCAGGCGGATGGGGCGAGTTCCGAGGTGTATTACACCGTGACGGACCTGGCCGGCAATGTGTCGATGAAGTCGGAAGCGTTGTCGATCAGCCTGCAACTGTCGGTCACCACCCCGCTCCCGGTCCCGACCATCAAGGAGGCCGCCAACAACATTCTTGATCCGGCCAACGCCAGCGACGGCGCAACGGTGGTCATCGACACCTCGGCCAATCTGCGCGAGGGCGAGAAGATTGCGGTGCGCTGGGAGGGCCCGAAAGGCAGTGATTTCAAGGAGCACGTGGTCACGGCTGAAGAAGCCGGGCAGGCCGTTTCGGTGATCATCTCCAGCGCGCTGGTGACGGTGAACGACGGGCAAACGGTGGTGGTGTCGTACAGCGTCATGCGTCGCAGCGGTGGGGTGCAGGAATCAGAGAAGGTGTCGCTGAAGATTCTCAGCACGGCGCTGGATCTGTCGGCGCCCACGCTGGACACGGTCGGGCCGGATGGCGTGCTGCGTCCTTCGCTGATCACGGGCGACGAAGCCATTGCCCGGGCGACGTATCGCGGCATGCTCGCCACTGACGCCGTGAAGGTGCGCTGGGTTGGCAAGACCCCGTTTGAAGGCGAATCACAGACCGTTGGCGACAGCACGCACTTGAAATTCACGATTCCCAAGTCGTTCATCGAAGCGAGTATCGGGGAATCGGCGACAGTGTCTTATCTGGTGAACCGCGATGGCGCGGAAACGGAGTCGCACAAGCTCGAGGTGAGCGTGCGCGAGGGGCTGATTCTGGATGAGTCGCCGGTGGCGTTGCCGGGCAAGATTTACCTGATTCCCGGCCATCCCGATCTGCTGCCGTCCTTCCCGACCGGGACCACGGTACTGCGCCCGGCCAGCGGTGGTCGCCCTCCTTATACCTACACCTCCAGCGATCCATTGGTGGCGCAGGTCACGGAAGAGGGACAGACCTCGGTGCGTGGCAATGGCAGCGCAACGATCACGGTCTCGGATGCCGCTGGCGAAAGCCGCAGCTACACGGTGTCGGTCACGGGCGTGATTCATTGTGAAGGCGTGGGTTCGGGCAATCTGACCCAGATGGAAGCGGCCGCCGCTGCCAAGGGTGGGCGCATTCCGAACATCAATGAGCTGATCGAAATCTACAACGCCTATGGCAGCCGCTGGCCAATGGGCACCCAGAATTTCTGGTCCTCGACCTGGGCCGTGAATTTCCTCGGCGCGAAATGGTACTACGTGAAAAACATGCAGACCGGGCAAGACTTCAAGCTGCTGCACACCAACTCCAGCCTCGGCGTCGCGATTCGCTGATGCTCTGAACCACCCCTGTCCGTGGGCATCGCTGCGGTCCGGTGATGCCCTCGATTTTCGCGTTTTAACGCAACACTACAATTCCAAGAGAGATCATGAACGGTTCAATACATCTCCCACCTTCGAACGTCCTCCCTTTTGACAAGGATTCGCGCTTCAGCGCGGTGGTCAACGGCAAGCCGTTTATCACGACACGTCTGCAAGGTATTGCCTGCCTGCGCTCTGAGCTGGAAGGCGTCCAGACCCGGCAAATCTGGAAGATTCACGCGACGGGAAAGGTCGCGCACCGGCGAACGGTGTTCGGTTTTTTCATCGATCAATCGTTGCAACCCGGCACCTACGACCTGGTGCGCAACGAGCGGGTGTCGGCGGTCTACCACCTGACGCCCAAACAACAGGCGCTGGTGTTTCATTCGCGGGATTTTCAAGATGGCACGCTGACCCTTCTGGAATGCAACGTTGAAACCGGTCGGCTGCGCGGGACGTTTGAGTTCTCGATCCCGGCCATCGATTTCAACGTGACCCGGGGCGAGTTCAACCTGGTGTGCCGTGCGGGTAAAGCCATCTGCTGATCAAGGCGCCAAGTGCCTGGCGATCTGTTCCGCCGTGTCTTGCAGACAGGCTTCATAACTGACGCCCGCCGCCTTCAATGGCTTGAGGTCATGGTTGGCGGTGGGCAACCAATGGACGTGGATTGCGGAGGACAGTGTGTAGCCCTCGACGGTTTCGCGATTGCCCAAGGCGTCGCGTTCACCCTGAACGATGAGGGTCGGGGTCTGGAGTGCAGCCAGGTGCTCGACTCGCGGCTTATCCGGTTTACCTGCGGCGTAGAACGGGTAGCCAAGGCAGATCAGCGCGTCGGGTTGCAGCTCATCGGCCAGCAAACTGGCCATGCGACCGCCCATGGATTTGCCGCCGATGGCCAAGGTGCCACTGACGCAAGCACGAACCGCCGCATACACCTCGCGCCAGCACTCCAACAGCTTGGGTTTCGGGTTGGGCGGGCGTTTGCCACCGTCGATCCGGCGCTGGGCCATGTAGGGAAATTCAAATCGCAGCACCCCGATGCCCAACGCGGCGAGCCGCGTAGCGATGTCGTCCATGAACGCACTGTCCATCGGTGCACCGGCGCCGTGGGCCAGGATCAACGTTGCGGGCGCGTTCCCTTCGAGGGAAGCCGGGGCGTTCCACAGCCAGCCGCGTTCTTTTGCCAGCCGGGCGCAGGGGTCGGCGTGAGGAAGTGATGTGCTCATGAAGTCTCGGCTCGCCATGCAGTTCGGGTGAAAGGGGTTGGATGTTAGGGGAAGACGCGGGTTCACGAAACCTGTGGGCCATCGAAGATCCCTGTGGGAGACCCCGGCGCGGCCACCTCATGAAGATACCCACCCGCGACAGCCCCGGTTCAGCTTGCGGTACTTACCCTTTCAGAACACTTCGGCATAAAGCGCCCCTGCCTTGAGCGCCCCAAACCATACGCAACCGGGCGGATTCATCGGCGTGTGAGCTTTTTGTCCGGTGCCGGTCGATCAACCGTGACGATCTCCGGCCTTGCCTGCCAGCTCGGGCCAAACATTTTTTGGGCAGCAACAAGTGCAAATGTCATCGGCTTTTGTATACAACTTCGAAGTAGAAACGCACCTCCCACGCGCAAGGAACGCAGGGAGTGAAGCGTTTCAGCGACCTTCGAATCCGGTGATCGCTGCGCCTCGCAACGGGGCGCAGCATCCTGCCATTTCGACGCGTCGAAGTGTCGCATCCCCCTGTCTTGAGGCTTCCATCGCCGATCAAACCCGTCTAAGCTAGGCGCCACAGTGGTCCGGCGACAGCTGGCCACAGGTTTGGCGTAAGGATTGTGCACGACCGCTCAGCCCTCTTGCAGACAGACAGCGCAGCCCTGTCCGTCACCCGCAGGGTTGTATCCAATTTTTCTCCCATTCACGCGCGCTGCCTCACCCGCCTGTTCCCCGCCTTCTTCGGCCCACTTGGGCAGATCGCTTCTGCGCACGTTCGCAGAGGCCTCTGTTGGAGCAACCCGACAATCGTCCCGCAGGCCCCGGATTCCGCTTCGTTGCGGCAAAGGGTCTACGCTTAAATCGACGTTGCGGTCGTTACCACACATAACAAAACCCAAACCGTGGAACCTTAGAATGAGCACTGCAATCACTCCGACTGCTTATAACTATAAGGTAGTCCGCCAGTTCGCCATCATGACGGTGGTCTGGGGCATCCTTGGCATGGGGCTCGGTGTCTTCATCGCCTCACAACTCGTGTGGCCTGACCTGAACTTTGGTCTCGAATGGACCACGTTCGGACGCCTGCGCCCGTTGCACACCAACCTCGTGATCTTCGCCTTCGGTGGCTGCGCGCTGTTCGGCACGTCCTACTATGTCGTCCAGCGAACCTGTCAGACGCGGCTGATTTCCGACGGCATGGCGGCCTTTCACTTCTGGGGCTGGCAGGCCGTGATCATCGGCGCCATCGTCACGCTGCCGATGGGTTACACCACCACCAAGGAATACGCCGAGCTGGAATGGCCTATCGCGATCCTGTTGGCCATTGTCTGGATCACGTATGCGCTGGTGTTCTTCGGCACTATCGTCAAGCGCAAGACCAAGCACATTTACGTCGGCAACTGGTTCTATGGCGCCTTCATCGTGGTGACGGCGATGCTGCACATCGTCAACCACATGTCGCTGCCGGTGAGCCTGTTCAAGTCGTATTCGGCCTACTCGGGCGCCACCGACGCGATGATTCAGTGGTGGTACGGGCACAACGCCGTAGGCTTTTTCCTGACCACGGGCTTCCTGGGGATGATGTATTACTTCGTGCCGAAACAGGCCGAACGCCCGATCTATTCCTATCGCCTGTCCATCGTCCACTTCTGGGCGCTGATCACCCTCTATATATGGGCGGGCCCGCACCATTTGCACTACACCGCCCTGCCCGACTGGGCACAATCGCTGGGCATGGTGATGTCGATCATTCTGCTGGCCCCGAGCTGGGGCGGCATGATCAACGGCATGATGACCCTCTCCGGCGCCTGGCATAAATTGCGCACTGACCCGATTTTGCGCTTCCTCGTGGTGTCGCTGGCGTTTTACGGCATGTCGACCTTCGAAGGGCCGATGATGGCGATCAAGACCGTCAACTCCCTCTCGCACTACACAGACTGGACCATCGGCCACGTGCACGCCGGGGCGCTGGGCTGGGTGGCGATGATTTCCATCGGTGCGGTTTATCACATGATCCCGCGCCTTTACGGCCGTCCGCAGATGCACAGCATCGGATTGATCAACACCCACTTCTGGCTCGCGACCATCGGCACCGTGCTGTACATCGCCTCGATGTGGGTCAATGGCATTACCCAAGGGCTGATGTGGCGGGCAATCAACGATGACGGCACGCTCACCTACTCCTTCGTCGAAGCGCTGCAAGCCAGCCATCCGGGTTACATCGTGCGCGCGCTGGGCGGGGCGTTCTTCGCCAGTGGCATGCTGTTCATGGCCTATAACGTGTTCCGCACCGTGCGTGCCTCGAACGCCGAAGAAGCTGACGCCGCCACCCAGATCGCTGTCGTGGGAGCGCACTGATGATCAAGCACGAAGCACTCGAAAAGAACATCGGTCTGCTGGCGATTTTCATGGTCATCGCGGTGGCGGTGGGCGGTCTGACGCAGATCGTGCCGCTGTTTTTCCAGGACGTCACCAACCAGCCGGTCGAAGGCATGAAGCCGCGCCCGGCGCTGGAAGTCGAAGGTCGGGACGTGTTCATCGCCAACGGCTGTGTCGGCTGTCACTCGCAGATGATCCGGCCGTTCCGCGCAGAAACCGAACGCTACGGCCATTACTCCGTGGCAGGCGAAAGCGTCTGGGATCACCCGTTCCTGTGGGGCTCGAAACGCACCGGGCCGGACCTGGCCCGCGTCGGCGGCCGCTACTCCGATGACTGGCACCGCGCGCATTTATACAACCCGCGCAACGTGGTGCCGGAGTCGATCATGCCGGCCTACCCCTTTCTCGTGGAAAACAGGCTCGACGGCAAGTTGACCGGTCGCAAGCTGGAGGTCCTGCGCAGCCTCGGCGTGCCGTACACCGACGCGGACATCGCCGGTGCCGCCGACGCGGTGAAAGGCAAAACCGAAATGGACGCGCTGGTGGCCTACCTGCAAGGCCTCGGTACTGTCATCAAGAGTAAACGGTGATCGCCATGGATATCGGAATGATTCGAGGTCTGGGCACCGTCGTGGTGATGGTGGCCTTCATCGGTCTCGCGCTGTGGGTGTTCAGCCCCCGCCGCAAGGCCGAATTCGACGACGCGACCCTGCTGCCCTTTGCCGATGACCCCGAGGCCATCGCGCAACTGGAAAAAGCGAAAGCCTCCAGGAGCCACACAGAATGACTACGTTTTGGAGCCTCTACGTCACGGTCCTGACGCTGGGCACGATTTTTTGCCTGACCTGGCTGCTGCTGGCGACCCGCAAGGGCCAGCGCGCCGACACCACCGACGAGACCGTCGGCCACTCGTTCGACGGCATCGAGGAGTACGACAACCCGCTGCCCAAGTGGTGGTTCATGCTCTTTGTCGGCACCATCATCTTTGCGCTGGGCTATCTGGCGTTGTACCCCGGCCTTGGCAACTGGACCGGCCTGCTGCCGGGCTACGACTACGCCGACAACGACAAGAAAGTCGCCTTCTCGGACGGCAAGACCGGCTGGACCGGTGTACACGAATGGGAGAAGGAAATGGCCCGTTCGGACGCGCGTTTCGGGCCGATCTTTGCCAAGTTCGCCGCGATGCCCATCGAAGACGTCGCCAAAGACCCGCAAGCGCTGAAAATGGGCGGTCGCCTGTTTGCCTCCAATTGCTCGGTCTGTCACGGCTCCGACGCGAAAGGCGCCTACGGCTTCCCCAACCTCACCGACGCCGACTGGCGCTGGGGCGGCGATCCGCAGACCATCAAGACCACCATCATGGGCGGTCGCCACGCCGTGATGCCAGCATGGGGTGAAGTCGTCGGCGACCAGGGCGTGCGGGATGTCTCCGCGTTCGTGCTGACCCGACTGGACGGCCGCAAGCTGCCCGAAGACGCCAAGGCCGACCCGGTCGCCGGGCAGAAAATCTTCGCCGCCAACTGCGTCGCCTGCCACGGCCCCGAAGGCAAAGGCACCGCCGCCATGGGCGCCCCCGACCTGACCCACCCTGGCGCATTCATCTACGGATCGAGCTTCGCGCAGTTGCAACAGACGATTCGGTACGGGCGTCAGGGGCAGATGCCTGCGCAGGAATTGCTGCAAGGGAACGACAAGGTGCATTTGCTGGCGGCGTATGTGTATAGCCTTTCTCATGGGGAGAAGGCGGCGGATCCGCGGGAGTGAGGAATGGGAAAGATAGGCCCGCACTGTGCGGCTGGCGGGGTCCTTCTTGGTTACATATTGAAGATTGAGTGAGGCACATAAGTGGCTTAGGATGCGAAATCACGTAGCGTAGCAACGTAACTACATCAAATATAAAGCAGGTCCCCCCCATGATCACTACGATTTCCAGCCGCGAATTCAATCAAGACACCAGTGGCGCAAAAAAGGCGACTAGAGAAGGGCCGGTTTTCATCACCGATCGCGGTCGGCCAGCGCACGTACTGCTGACGATTGAGGATTATCAAAAGCTTACTGGCGGATCGGTCAGCATCGTCGATTTGCTCGCAATGCCCGGCATCGAAGACATCGATTTCCATCCGAAACGTGCCGTTATCACGCCCCGAGACGTGGACCTTTCCTGATGTATCTGCTCGACACCAACGTGGTGTCCGAACTCAGGAAAAATCACAAGGCGGCGCCGAGCGTGCGCAGGTGGGCGGACCGAACGCCCGCCGCAAGCCTCTATCTCTCTTCAATTACCGTGCTTGAACTGGAGACAGGCATTCTAAGACTGGAACGACATGATTCAACGCAATCGGCAATGCTGAGGACCTGGCTTGATCATCACGTACTGCCTGCATTTTCGGGACGAATCTTGCCCGTTGACGCCGCAGTGGCCCTGAAATGCGCCCGGTTGCACGTTCCAGATCCGCGCAGTGAATACGATGCCATGATCGCTGCCACGGCGTTGGTTCACGGTATGACAGTGGTAACCCGAAACACCGCTGATTTTTCAGGCAGCGGCGTGAAGGTGATCAATCCGTGGGTCAGTCAGCTGAATGAAACACTTGCTCCCTACGGGACAGAAGACTGACCTGAAACCATCAACGCATGCGCCCACCACCTTCGGGCAAAACAGACCGTGCAGGTCGCCCCGTCGACTAAAATCACAGGGAAAAGAGGCACCGCTTGAACACCACCAACGACCCCGACCGGCACGCACTGGCCGGGGCAATTTCCCAGCCGTGGGGCGCTTTGATGAGCACATGCCAATGAGCAATCAGATTCCGGTCCACAACGTCACGCCGCCCTCAAAGAGCGAGGACGTTGACCTTTACGCCTCTCGGGAGAAGATCTACACCCGGGCGTTCACCGGTGTGTTTCGCAACCTGCGGATTGGCGGGGGCGTTGTGCTGTTTCTGTTGTATTTCGGCACGGTCTGGCTCAACTGGAGCGGTCATCAGGCGGTGTGGTGGAACCTGCCAGAGCGCAAGTTCTACATCTTCGGCGCGACCTTCTGGCCGCAGGACTTCATCCTGCTCTCCGGCATTCTGATCGTCAGCGCCTTTGGGCTTTTCTTTATTACAGTGTTCGCCGGACGCGTCTGGTGCGGCTACACCTGCCCGCAAAGTGTCTGGACCTGGATTTTCATGTGGTGCGAAAAGGTCACCGAGGGCGACCGCAACCAGCGTATGAAGCTGGACAAGGCCCCCATGAGCGCGGGCAAGTTCGGCCGCAAGTTCGCCAAACACGGTCTGTGGTTGTTGATCGGCCTGGTCACCGGCCTGACCTTCGTCGGCTACTTCACCCCTATTCGCGAACTGGCCGTTGAGTTTTTCACCGGGCAGGCCGACGGCTGGTCGTATTTCTGGGTCGGCTTTTTCACCCTCGCCACCTACGGCAACGCGGGTTGGCTGCGGGAACAGGTGTGCATCTACATGTGCCCCTACGCGCGTTTCCAAAGCGTGATGTTCGACAAGGACACCCTGATCGTCTCCTACGACCCACGTCGCGGCGAGAAACGTGGCCCGCGTAAAAAGGACGTGGACTACAAGGCGCAGGGACTGGGCGATTGCATCGACTGCACGATGTGCGTTCAGGTCTGCCCCACCGGCATCGACATCCGCGACGGTTTGCAAATCGAGTGCATCGGCTGCGCGGCGTGCATCGACGCCTGCGACACGATCATGGACAAGATGAGCTACCCTCGCGGCCTCATCAGCTACACCACCGAACACAACCTCTCCGGCCAAGTGACGCATAAACTGCGGCCGCGCCTGATCGGTTACGCAGTCGTGCTGCTGGTGATGATCGGCGTGCTGACCGGCGCGTTTTTCATGCGCTCGCTGGTGGGCTTCGACGTCAGCAAGGACCGCGTGCTGTACCGCGAGAACGCCGAAGGCCGGATCGAGAACGTCTACAGCCTCAAAGTGATGAACAAGGATCAGGTCGATCACACGTACGTGCTGGACGCCACGGGTCTGCCGGACCTCAAGCTGCAAGGCCGTCGCGAGATCAAAGTGCCAGCGGGAGACATCTACACCCAGCCCGTGGAGCTGTCGGTGGCGCCCGAACGCCTGCCGTCGAGCACCAACGACATCACGTTCATCCTGAAAGACATTGAAAACAGCGGCACCGAAGTTCAGGCCAAGAGCCGGTTCATCGGCCCCCACGTTCGTTGAGAGACGTCAGACATGACCGCAGCAACCGCTTCAAGCCCTTGGTACAAACACCTGTGGCCATGGATTCTCATCGGCATTCTGGCGTGCTCGGTCACCCTCACACTCTCGATGGTGACGATTGCCGTGACCCATCCGGACAACCTCGTCAGCGACAATTATTACGAAGCGGGCAAAGGCATCAACCGCTCGCTGGACCGCGAACTGTTCGCGCAAAACCTGAAGCTGCGCGCCACCGTGAGTCTCGATGACGTGACTGGCGAAACGAGCCTGCGCCTGACCGGCAACAGCCAGCCGGAAACGCTGGTGCTCAATCTGATCTCCCCGACCCAACCGGAAAAAGACCGCAAGATCGTGCTGGCACGGGTCGCGGCCGAGCCGGGGCGCTACGTCGGACAGCTCAGCGACCGGGTGGAAGGGCGGCGTTTCGTTGAGCTGCTAGGGGTGGAAAACAGCCAGACCTGGCGCCTGTTCGAAGAAGAAGCCATCACCCGCGACAAGGACTTGATTCTGGGCGACGAGCCGATTCAAGGTGCCGAAGCGCCGAAGAAGTGATGACGTGAACGCGCCCATCCCCTGCTACCACTGCGCCCTGCCCGTCCCTCGTGGTGGCCGTTTCAATGCAGTCGTGCTCGGTGAAACACGGGCGTTCTGCTGCCCTGGTTGCCAGGCCGTGGCGCAAGCCATCGTCGAGGGCGGGCTGGAAAGCTACTACAGCCATCGCAGCGAAGCCTCGACCAACCCTCAGACGTTGCCCACGCAATTAGCGGACGAGCAGGCGCTCTACGACCGTCCCGACGTGCAGGCGCCGTTCGTGCATCACGCCGAAGACGTCGCCGAGACCACGCTGCTGATCGAAGGCATCAGTTGTGCCGCGTGCGGCTGGTTGATCGAGCGTCATTTGCGCGCCCTGCCCGCCATGGTCGAGGCGCGCCTGAACCTGTCCAACCACCGCCTGCACCTGCGCTGGAACGACCGTCAGTTGCCGTTGAGTCAGGTCATGAACGAAGTGCGCAGCATCGGTTACGTCGCGCACCCCTATCAGGCGGATCAGGCCACCGAGCGGCTTGCGCAGGAAAACCGTCGCAGCCTGCGCCAACTGGGCGTCGCGGGCCTGCTGTGGTTTCAGGCGATGATGGCGACCATGGCGACCTGGCCGGAATTCAACATCGACCTCAGCCCCGAGATGCACACCATCCTTCGTTGGGTGGCGATGTTTCTGACGACGCCCATCGTCTTTTACAGCTGCGTGCCGTTCTTCAAAGGGGCTTTGCGCGACGTGCGCACCCGTCATCTGACCATGGACGTCTCGGTGTCGCTGGCGATTGGCATGGCCTACATCGCCGGGATCTGGACGGCGATCACCGGGGTCGGCGAGCTGTACTTCGACGCGGTCGGGATGTTCGCGCTGTTCCTGCTCGCCGGACGCTATCTGGAACGCCGCGCCCGGGAACGAACGGCCGCCGCGACCGCACAACTGGTCAATCTGCTGCCCGCCTCCTGCCTGCGTCTCGATGAGGATGGCCAGAGCGAGCGTATTTTGCTCAGCGAATTGCGCCTGCATGATCGAGTGCGGGTGCACCCTGGCGCCGTGCTGCCAGCGGACGGGCGCATCGTGGACGGGCAATCGAGCATCGATGAATCCGTGCTCACCGGGGAATACCTGCCTCAGTCGCGACAGACAGGCGATGCTGTCACCGCAGGGACGCTGAACGTCGAGAGCCCGCTGACCGTTGAAGTCCTCGCGCTGGGCCATGACACGCGGCTGTCGGCCATCGTTCGCCTGCTGGACCGCGCGCAATCGGAAAAGCCCCGAATGGCGCAGATCGCCGACCGCGCCGCACAGTGGTTCTTGGTGATTTCGCTGGTGCTCGCCGCAGGCATCGGTCTGCTGTGGTGGCAACTGGACCCGCAACGGGCGTTCTGGATCATGCTGGCGATGTTGGTCGCGACCTGCCCTTGCGCGCTGTCGCTGGCAACGCCTACCGCGCTGACCACCGCCACCGGCACACTGCACAGCCTGGGCCTGCTGCTGACCCGAGGCCATGTGCTCGAAGGGCTGAATCGTATCGACACCGTGATCTTCGACAAAACCGGCACCCTCACCGAAGGACGCCTGACCTTGCGAGCGATTCATCCATTGGGGTCGTTGAGCAGCGACGATTGTCTGTGCCTGGCGGCGGCGTTGGAGCGCCATTCCGAACACCCCATTGCCCGTGCGTTTGGCATGGCACCGATGAACGCCGAACAGGTGATCAATACGCCTGGGTTGGGTTTGGAAGGCAGGGTGGAAGGTCGCCGCTTGCGAATCGGCGAGCCGGGCTTCGTCTGCGAGCTGAGCGGTAACGCAGTGCCCAGGATGCCCGATGAACCCGGCCAGCGGCTGCTCTTGGGCGATGAGCAGCAGGCGTTGGCGTGGCTGGTGCTCGACGACCGTCTGCGCGATGACGCGGCGTCATTGATCAACGCGTGCAAACAGCGCGGATGGAAAACGCTGCTGCTCTCGGGTGACAGCTCACCGATGGTCGCGTGTGTCGCCGCTCAACTGAACATCGACGAGGCCCATGGCAGCCTGCGCCCGGATGACAAACTGCGCCTGCTTCAACAACTCAGGGCCGAAGGGCGGACCGTGTTGATGCTCGGCGACGGGGTCAACGACGTGCCGGTGCTGGCGGCGGCGGACATCAGCGTGGCAATGGGTTCGGCCACCGACCTGGCGAAAACCAGCGCCGACGCGGTGCTGCTGTCCAACCGTTTGCAGGCGTTGGTCCAGGCGTTCGATCTCGCACGGCGCACCCGGCGCATCATCCTTGAAAACCTGATCTGGGCCGCTGTGTACAATAGCGTCATGCTGCCCTTCGCGGCGCTGGGCTGGATCACCCCGTTGTGGGCAGCGGCGGGCATGTCAGTCAGTTCGTTGATTGTCGTGCTGAACGCGCTGCGTCTGACGCGGATGAAGGCCAGCGATGTCACACTCGTTCCGATGGGCCATCAACGCCCGTTGCCTGTGTAACGGATTCCGGAGGCCCGATGCCCGCGCTCTACATCATGATTCCGGTGGCCCTGCTGATCGTGGCGGTGGCGATCTACGTGTTTTTCTGGGCCGTGGACAGCGGCCAGTACGACGACCTGGACGGCCCGGCGCACAGCATTCTGTTTGACGATCAGGACCCGAGTCACAAGGCCGGGGTGGATGAGGCGTCGGGTAAAGCGGTCCCGAGTGAGAAGAAGATCGGGTGAACAGTTCAGGGCTTGAGGTGCATTCAACGTCGCTATCGCGAGCAAGCTCACTCCTACAGGATGTCGCACAACTCTGTAGGAGTGAGCTTGCTCGCGATAGCGTCTGTGCGCTCAGCCTAAAAACACCAAATGCCGCCCATGCCTGACCTCCTTCCCCAACTCCTTTCCGCCCTGATCCTCGGCTTGCTCGGCGGCGGTCACTGCCTGGGCATGTGCGGCGGGTTGATGGGCGCGCTGACGTTGGCCATCCCCAAAGAGCAGCGCAGCCGACGTTTCCGCCTGCTGCTGGCCTACAACCTCGGACGCATTTTCAGCTACGCCTGCGCCGGTGTGCTGATCGGGCTGGCAGGCTGGGCCGTGGCCAACAGCCCGGGGGCCATGGTGTTGCGGGTGATCGCGGCACTGTTGCTGATCTGCATGGGGTTGTACCTGGCGGGCTGGTGGAGTGGCCTGACGCGCATCGAAGGACTGGGGCGCTGGCTGTGGCGTTACATTCAGCCGCTGGCGAGTCGGATGCTGCCCGTGTCGAGCCTGCCGAGGGCCCTGCTGCTCGGCGCGCTATGGGGCTGGTTGCCCTGCGGCCTGGTCTACAGCACGTTGCTGTGGTCGGCCAGTCAGGGCAATGCCGTGTACAGCGCGTTGTTGATGCTGGCCTTCGGGCTGGGCACCTGGCCGGTGTTGCTGGCAACGGGACTGGCGGCCGAACGCACGACGACACTGCTGCGTAAACGCGGCATCCGGATCGCGGGCGGATTGCTGGTGATGCTGTTCGGACTGTGGACCCTGCCGGGGCCGCATCAGCATTGGTTGATGGGGCATTGATTATCACCCGCCTGGCCACGACCGGCCGGGTAAACGTCTGGAAAAATGCGGTCTCTTCTGTGGGAGCGAATTCATTCGCGAATGGCCCGTACAATCACCCTGTCTCCATCGCCAGAACCCTTTTTCGTCGGAATGCCGCCCAGAATGGATTCGCTCCCATAGAAAGCGCCTGTTTCTCCAGCTGTATCCGGTTGACCCGCCATTGACCCAGATCAATAAACCCCCGTCCTACAGTCCTTAAACTGCCTTTAACGCCAGCCTCCTCGGGACTACCCGCATGCTCGACGACCTTCGTTGGGACTCAGACCTCATCCACCGCCACGATCTGACAGGACCGCGTTACACGTCCTACCCCACGGCCGTGCAGTTTCATAATCAGGTTGGCGCGTTCGATCTGCTGCATGCGTTGCGCGACAGCCGCAAGGCGATGCGCCCGTTGTCGCTGTACGTGCACATCCCGTTCTGCGCCAACATTTGCTACTACTGCGCCTGCAACAAGGTCATCACCAAGGACCGAGGCCGGGCGCAGGCGTATTTGCAGCGTCTGGAGCAGGAAATCCAGATGATCGCCTGCCATGTCGACGAGCGTCAGGTGGTGGAGCAACTGCACTTCGGCGGTGGCACCCCGACCTTCCTCAGCCACGTCGAGCTGCGTCAGCTGATGGCGCACCTGCGCAAACACTTCACCCTGCTGGATGAACATTCCGGCGATTACGGCATCGAGATCGACCCCCGCGAAGCCGACTGGTCGACCATGGGCCTGCTCCGCGAGCTGGGTTTCAACCGTGTCAGCCTCGGCGTTCAGGACCTCGACCCGCTCGTGCAACGCGCCATCAACCGCCTGCAAAGCCTCGATGAAACCCGCGCCATCGTCGAAGCGGCCCGCACCCTGCAATTCCGCTCGGTGAACATCGACCTGATCTACGGCCTGCCGTTACAGACCCCGGACGGTTTCGCCCGCACCGTGGACGAGGTCATTGCCCTGCAGCCTGACCGCCTGTCGGTGTTCAATTACGCCCATCTGCCGGAGCGTTTCATGCCGCAGCGGCGCATCGACACGGCCCAACTGCCCAGTGCCGAACACAAATTGCAGATGCTGCAACGCACCATCGAACAGTTGACCCGCGCCGGTTATCGCTACATCGGCATGGATCATTTCGCCCTCCCCGACGACGACCTGGCGATCGCGCAGGAAGAAGGCACGTTGCAACGCAATTTTCAGGGCTACACCACCCACGGACACTGCGACCTGATCGGCCTCGGCGTGTCGGCCATCAGTCAGATTGGCGATCTTTATGCGCAAAACAGCAGTGATCTGGCTGAATACCAAATGGCCCTCGCCAGCGATCAACTCGCGACCAAACGTGGGCTGCTGTGCAACGAGGACGATCACATTCGCCGCGCCGTCATCGCGCAATTGATCTGCCATTTCACGCTGGACTTTGCCGCGATTGAAAAACGCTTCGGCATCGATTTTCGCGGTTATTTCAACGACGTTTGGCCAAAACTGCTGGCCATGGCCAAAGACGGCCTGATTCATCTGGACGCCAACGGCATCCGGATCACACCCGCCGGACGTCTCTTGGTGCGTTCGGTGTGCATGGTGTTCGACGCCTACCTCGACTTACAAAACCGTCAGCGTTTTTCCAGAGTGATCTAGGAAATTTCCGCAAAGCCGGCAGGAATCATTTTCACGCCACGGAGGGCGCGTGCTGGTCGCAAGGTTGAGCCCTGGGCTACCCTTATGACTGATAAGTGTCTTCTCACAAGGAATTTCCCAATGTCTGAGCCAGTCAAAATGCGCGCTCATACCCAGGCTCACTGCAAGGATTGCAGCCTGGCCCCGCTGTGCCTCCCGCTTTCATTGAACATGGAAGACATGGACGCACTCGACGACATCGTCAAACGTGGCCGTCCACTGAAGAAAGGCGAGTTTCTGTTCCGTCAGGGTGACGGGTTCGATTCGGTGTACGCCGTGCGTTCCGGCGCGCTGAAAACCTTCAGCCTCAGCGACAGCGGCGAAGAACAGCTCACCGGCTTTCATCTGCCCAGCGAGTTGGTCGGGCTGTCGGGCATGGACGCGGAGGCCTACCCGGTCTCGGCCCAAGCGATGGAAACCACGTCGGTCTGCGAGATCCCGTTCGAGCGTCTGGACGAATTGTCCGTGCAATTGCCGCAATTGCGACGTCAGTTGATGCGGGTCATGAGCCGCGAGATTCGTGATGATCAGCAAATGATGCTGTTGCTGTCGAAAAAGACCGCCGACGAGCGCATTGCCACCTTTCTGGTGAACCTCTCCGCCCGTTTCCGCGCCAGAGGGTTCTCGGCCAATCAGTTCCGCCTCAGCATGTCGCGCAACGAAATCGGCAACTACCTCGGGCTGGCCGTAGAGACCGTTTCGCGGGTGTTCACGCGCTTCCAGCAGAACCAACTGATCTCTGCCGAGGGCAAGGAAATTCACATTCTGGACCCGATCCAGCTGTGCGCCTTGGCCGGAGGTTCGCTGGAAAGCTGATGGCCGTCAGGGTCGGGCAGGCTTAGACTACGCTCTTTGTGCGCGTCTTCCTGCCCAGGACCTTTCGATGATTTTCGACGAACTCAGCTTCAAATCCCTCATCCGCCCGGTCGTGGACTTCCCCAAGCCCGGCATCATCTTCCGTGACATCACCCCTTTGTTTCAGTCGCCCAAGGCCTTGCGCCTGGTGATCGACAGCTTCGTCCAGCGTTACATTGAATCGGAATTCACCCACGTCGGCGCGATGGATGCGCGGGGTTTTCTCATCGGCTCGATCATCGCGTACGAACTGAACAAGCCGCTGGTGCTGTTTCGCAAACAAGGCAAGCTGCCTGCGGACGTGCTGGCCGAGGGGTATCAGACCGAGTACGGCGAGGCGTTTCTGGAAGTCCACGCCGACAGCCTGTGCGACGGCGACTCGGTGGTGATGTTCGATGACCTGATCGCCACCGGCGGCACGCTGGTCGCCGCGGCCAACCTGATCCGCCGCATGGGCGCCAAGGTCCACGAAGCCGCCGCCATCATCGACCTCCCGGAACTGGGCGGGTCTCAGCGGCTGGAAGACATGGAAATCCCGACGTTCTGCCTGACGCAGTTTGCGTTGAGCGATAAGTAAAACCCGCAACGCCGCGGATCAGATCTTGATTCTGCCCGGAGGGCGTAGGAGCAAGCTTGCTCGCGATCTGTCGCAAAGCGGCAGCAAAACCTGACACCTCGGCGGTGTCAGGCAGACGGCGAACACAGGTTTTACGACTGCTGCGCAGCCGATCGCGAGCAAGCTTGCTCCTACGGCCTGCGGCCAGAATCAAAAGCACCTAGTCTCAGCTCAAAGCTTTATGGGTTTACGCCCTGCAAACGAATGCGCCAGGGTCCCGCCGTCCACCAACTCCAGCTCGCCGCCCAACGGCACGCCGTGGGCGATGCGGGAGGTGATGAGGCCTTTGTCGGTCAGCAGTTGCGCGATGTAATGGGCCGTCGCCTCGCCTTCCACGGTGGGGTTGGTGGCGAGGATCACTTCCGCGAAGGTGCCCTGCTCTTCGATCCGCGTCATCAGTTGCGGGATGCCAATGGCTTCAGGCCCTAGCCCGTCCAGCGGCGACAGGTGCCCCTTCAGCACGAAGTAGCGACCGCGATAACCGGTCTGCTCCACCGCATACACGTCCATCGGTCCTTCCACTACGCACAGCAGCGTGTCGTCGCGGCGGTTGTCCGAGCATTGCGGGCAAAGTTCGTCTTCGGTAAGCGTGCGGCATTGCTTGCAGTGACCGACACCTTCCATGGCCTGACTCAATGCCTGAGCCAGACGCGAGCCACCGCTGCGATCACGCTCCAGCAGCTGCAACGCCATGCGCTGGGCGGTTTTCTGACCGACGCCGGGCAGGATGCGCAGGGAGTCGATCAACTGGCGAATCAGGGGGCTGAAGCTCATTGAAGAAAAGTCTCACAAAAACACGAGACGCGGTTTATACCCGCGCCTCTGACAAGCGTCAAATGGCGCTTAGGACACCTTCACCACCAGCTTGCCGAAGTTCTTGCCCTCCAGCATGCCGATGAAGGCATCCGGCGCATGTTCCAGGCCTTCGACCACGTCCTCACGGAACTTGACCTTGCCGTCCTTCACCAACGGCACCATGTCGCGCATGAATTCGTCCAGGCGGTGGTAATACTCTTCGTACACGATGAAGCCCTGAATCCGCGCGCGTTTGGTCAGCAGGGTTCGCATCAGCAACGGCAAGTAATTCGGGCCTTCCGGCAAACGTTGGGCGTTGTATTGCGCAATGACGCCGCACAGCGGAATGCGGGCGTGCTGATTGAGTAGTGGGATGACCGCTTCGAAAATCTTGCCGCCGACCAACTCGAAATAAATGTCGATGCCGCTGGGGCAAGCCTCGCTGAGCTGTTCGGCGAAGTGCGGGCTCTTGTGATCGATACAGGCGTCGAAGCCCAGCTCGTCCATTACATAACGGCACTTGTCGATGCCCCCGGCAATGCCCACGACGCGCAGGCCGTGGAGCTTGGCGACCTGGCCCACCACCGAACCCACCGCGCCGGACGCCGCAGCCACCACCAGGGTTTCACCGGCCTTGGGTTGGCCGATGTGCATCAACCCCATGTAGCCGGTGATGCCCGGCATGCCGAGCACCCCGACCGCCATCGACGGGCTGGGCAGGTCTTTGGGCATGGCCATGAGGTTTTTGCCGTCGGAGATGCTGTGGGTCTGCCAGCCAGTCTGCCCCACCACCAGATCACCCTCGTTGAATGCAGGGTTGCGCGATTGCTCGACCACGCTGACCGCGCCGCCTTCCATCACCCCGTCGATTTCCACCGGTGGCGCGTAGGACGGCGCATCGCTCATGCGACCGCGCATGTAAGGGTCGAGGGACAGGTACAGCGTGCGCAGTTGAACCTGACCGTCTTGCAGGTCGGGCAACGCCTCGCGTTCGAGTCGGAAGTTTTCCGGGGTCGGCGAGCCTTCGGGGCGTGAAGCGAGGACGATACGCTGGTTGAGGATCAGTTCTTGCGACATCGGGAGCGGCTCCTTGAATGGCTATAAAAAGCAGACCGTAGCTGTCGGGCGGCGTTCGGTTGGATGTGGGCGCTCAATATGGCACACGCAATACTGCGAGTCGCCGCAGAATCCTGTCGACACGAATTCACGCTGGGCGGCATTCCGACGAGACTCCGGTACATCCAGCACGCCTGCAGTGGCCGAACCATTATTCGCGAAGGAATTCGCTGCTCCAGGTCGTGCACACGCTGAGGAATCGGTGACCCCACGCACAAAAATGCCAGGCACGAGGCCTGGCATTCGGGTGACGCAACGACCGCTCGATCAGAACGGCAGCTTCATGCCCGGCGGCAGTTGCATACCGGCGGTCATGCTGGCGGTTTTTTCCTGGCTCGCGGCTTCGATCTTGCGCACGGCGTCATTGAGTGCCGCGGCGATCAGATCTTCGAGAACGTCTTTGTCTTCCTGCATCAGGCTGTCATCCAGGCTCACGCGTTTGACGTCATGGCGACCGGTCATCACCACACTGACCAAACCGCCACCGGATTGGCCGGTCACTTCGGCATTGGCCAGTTCTTCCTGCATCTTGGCCATTTTTTCCTGCATTTGCTGGGCCTGCTTCATCAGGCCTGCCATGCCACCTTTCATCATGGTTGTTCTCCTCGAAAGTCGATGGGTCGTTGCGCGGCGCTGTTAAAGCTTAGCGCCTCGCGGTCATTAAGGGGTCGCCGGTGCATCCACGGGGGCAATCGTATCGTCCCGGATGATCGCGCCAAACTGCTGCATCATCTGCTGGATGAACGGATCGCTTTGAATCGACGCCTCCGCCTGGCGCTGACGGTCGGCACGCCAACGCGCCGCCGCCTGGGCCGGGGTTTCCTGTTCGGGCTTGATCAGCTCGATGGTCAGATTGAGGGTGCGTTCGTGGTATTGGTTCAGCGCATCGTTCAAACGGCGCTGTTGCGTCGGGTTGAACAGCGCACTGTGGGCCGGGTCCAGGTGCAACAGCCAGCTGTCGCCGTCCACTGAAATGAGCGTGCAGTTGGCGGCGATGCTGCCGGTCATGCCGGAAATCGGCAGTTTCGGGAACAGTTCGAGCCAGTCTGCGGCCAGGCCTGTGGCAGGCTTGGCGGCCGGCAGCAGTTCGGGCTCTTTCTCCACGGCCTCGACTGCGTCGTGAGCTAAATCATCGAGATAGGCGAACGACGCAGGATCGATGTCCACGTCCGGTTCGTAATAATCGTCGTCCGGTGGCGGCTCGTCGTCGCGCTCCATGGGCGCGGGAACATACGGCACAGCATCGGGCACGTGTTCGAGCATGGCCGGGGTGACGGTCTCGGCAGCGGCTTGCAGCTGCGCTTCGGATTCCACCTCCGGTGCATCCGGGACCGGGCTCGCCGGGGCGGGCGTCGGCATCGGCGTAAGGTCGGGCTGTTCGGCGACGGTGTCGAGCACAGGCTCGGGAATGGCTTCGACAACGGGCGCTGCGACCGGCTCGGGTTCCGGCGCGGGAGTGTTGATCGGCTGCGCAGCCTTGGGCTCGTTCCACGGCAGATCAACTTCTTCCGCCGGAGCGGGCGGCTGGACAGCGGCTGCGACCGGGGCCGGTGTTTCCACGGGAGGCGGGATCGCGACAGGGGCTTGCGCAACGGGCGCCGGGATGTAAGCCGGAACCGATGCAACAGGGGCTGCACCGGCCACCGCTGTCTGGGAATCAACCGTGGCCGGGTTGATCCCCACTGACTTTAGCGGCTGTCTCGGCGCGCTGTCGCTGTCGGCCGGGCGGAACGCCAGCATGCGCAGCAGCACCATTTCGAAGCCGCCACGGGGGTCCGGCGCCAAAGGCAGGTCGCGACGGCCGATCAAGCCCATCTGGTAATAGAACTGCACGTCTTCGGCGGGCAGCGCCTGCGCCAGTGCCAACACCCGATCGCGGTCGCCATGACCGTTGTCCACGCCTTCAGGCAGTGCCTGGGCGATGGCCACGCGGTGTAGCACGTTGAGAATTTCCGAGAGCACGCCGTTCCAGTCAGGCCCCTGTTCGGCGAGATGGCGCACGGCTTCGAGCAACGAGCGCGCATCGCCGTCGATCAGCGCCGTGAGGACGTCATAGACCTGGCCGTGATCCAGCGTGCCGAGCATCGCCCGCACGTCAGTGGCCAGCACCTTGCCTTCACCGAACGCGATCGCCTGATCCGTGAGGCTCATGGCGTCGCGCATCGAACCGTCGGCGGCGCGGCCCAGCAGCCACAGCGCGTCGTCTTCGAACGGAATGTTTTCAGCGCCCAGCACGTGGGTCAGGTGCTCGACCACGCGCTCGGGCGTCATGTTTTTCAGCGAGAACTGCAGGCAACGCGACAGGATGGTCGCGGGCAGTTTCTGCGGGTCAGTGGTCGCGAGGATGAATTTGACGTAGGGCGGCGGCTCTTCCAGCGTCTTGAGCAAGGCGTTGAACGAGTGGCTGGAGAGCATGTGCACTTCGTCGATCAGGTAGACCTTGAAGCGTCCTCGGCTCGGGGCGTACTGCACGTTGTCGAGCAGTTCGCGGGTGTCTTCGACCTTGGTGCGGCTCGCGGCATCGATCTCAATCAGGTCGACGAAACGGCCCTCGTCGATCTCCCGGCAGACCGAACATTCGCCACAGGGCGAAGACGTGATGCCGGTTTCGCAGTTCAGGCACTTGGCGATGATCCGCGCGATGGTGGTCTTGCCGACGCCCCGCGTGCCTGTGAACAGATAGGCGTGGTGCAGGCGTTGGCTGTCCAGGGCGTTGATCAAGGCCTTGAGCACATGGGTCTGGCCGACCATTTCGCGGAACGAGCGCGGACGCCATTTACGTGCAAGAACCTGATAACTCATTGAAAACCGTCGCGACTGGGATGCGGAAGACCGCTAATGCTAGCGGAGCGGGGCCAAAATTGCATCCGGGCAATATGAGTGCGCGCATATAAAGAATCTGCCGCTAGACTGCCACCACTGTCCGATAGCACCGTTTTGCTCTTAAAGGAGACCTTATGCGTCTGCTGGCGTTGAGCGCTGTGTTGCTGACAAGTGGGCCGGTCGTGGCCGAACAGGCACCGTTGCGGTTCTCCATTGCCGATGCGTGGGGAATGCCGCTGGTGCAGATCGAAGATCATCAGCCCACCAGCGGGTTGATCTTCGACATCATGCAGAGCATGGCCGCCCACGCCAACCTGAGCGCGGAATACCGTGTCGTGCCCATCCAACGTGTGCAACGCACGCTGGAGCGCGGCGCCATTGACGTGCGCTGTTATGCGGCGCAGTCGTGGATGCCCAGTCTGTCCGGGGATTACACCTGGAGCCTGCCGCTGTTGATTCAGCGCGACCTGTTGATCAGCACCCCGGACAACGCCACCCCGCGAACGCCCGACAACCTGACGAACGAAACCATCGGCACGGTGCTGGGCTACGCCTACCCCACCTTGCAGACCGCGTTCGACAACCACACCCTGCGCCGCGACGATGCCCGCAGTGAAGTCCAGGTCCTACAGAAGCTTCAGATTCATCGCTATCGCTACGCGGTCGGGAATCAATGGTCGCTGGACTGGTTCAACCGCAACCTGCCGGACGACCAGAAGCTGCGCGGCGTGGCAGTGATCGACGAGCAACCGGTGGGCTGCATCGTGCGCAACGACTCCGACATTCCGGCGCAGCGGTTGATGCGAATTTTGTTGAGGATGCGCATGTCTGGCGAGATCGACCGGATCATGAGCCGCTACAACACCTCCTCCGGGTTACCCGTGGATGGGCCTGCGATGCCGTAAGCCTTTGCGTATCCCGAAGTCACACTGCGGTGTCGCAGGATGACCGCGGCCTTCCGTAGGAGCGAATTCGTTCGCGAAAAATCGTCCAGCCGATAGAGAGGTGTCAGCCGCACTGCCTTTTCGCGAATGAATTCGCTCCCACAGGTCATCGCAACCCCACAGGTCCGCGCAGGCCTTTCTGTTTGTGTGCGTCATGACAAAAGGGTGAAAGGGCTCAACCCTGCACCTCTTAGCCTGTAGCAATACCGTCACATTGCAGGATTAGGCTCCCTCGACATAATTCGCAACACTTCAGTTCTGTGAGCAGGAGCCGTGATGAGCGACACACCTCAAGACCCAAGCAAACCGTCCACCCCTGAAACTTCGATCGACAGCCCCACCGACACCAGCCGTCGCCGCTTTCTGGGCGGTGTCGCCGTGCTGGGCGCGGGTGCGACGCTGAGCGGTGTCGTCACAGCCAGCGAATCGAAAAAAGGCGGCGATGCCGCCGCGCTGGAAACCACGCTAAGCGGTCCTCATCTGGATAAGGCGCTGCACGACAACGTCAAAACCATCGTGGTGATCTACGCGGAAAACCGCAGCTTCAACAACCTGTTCGCCGATTTCCCGGGCGTGGAAAAACCCCTGTCCGCCGTCAAAAAGGACGATTTCCGTCAGCGCGACCGCGACGGCAAGGTCCTCGACAACTTGCCACCCGCCTGGGGTGGCGTGTGCCAGATTGGCCCGCAAAGCCTCGACGGCGTGACCTACGCCACCGGCGTGCAATATCAGGAAAACCTGCCCAACGCGCCGTACGCCCTCAAAGGTCCGTCCGGCGAAGACCTGCCGCTGGGGCTGATCACCCGCGACCTGTGGCACGTGTTCTACCAAAACCAGATGCAGATCAACGGCGGTAAGAACGACGCCTTCGTGGCGTGGGCCGATTCCGGTGGCCTGACCATGGGCTATTACAGCCAGACCCAATATTCCTTGCGCCTGTGGGACGTCGCCCGCGAGTTCGTGCTCTGCGACAACTTTTTCCAAGGCGCCTTCGGTGGCTCGTTCCTGAATCACCAGTACCTGATTTCCGCCCGCGCGCCGTTCTACCCGGACGCCGCGAATTCTGCCGCCAAGTCGCAAATCGCCACCCTCGAAAGCAGCGATCCGCTGGACTACCGCCTCAAGCCGCTGGAAAAATCCCCGGCCAGCGCG
Source organism: Pseudomonas salicis (assembly GCF_057128705.1). Classification (NCBI taxonomy): domain Bacteria; kingdom Pseudomonadati; phylum Pseudomonadota; class Gammaproteobacteria; order Pseudomonadales; family Pseudomonadaceae; genus Pseudomonas; species Pseudomonas salicis. Next base: position 165,180 of record NZ_JBSKHU010000008.1, on the reverse strand, counting down.
ATGTCCGGCCCGCCGCAATTCGGCCCCAGCGCCCTGACGCCGGACGGCTATGCGGTCAACACCATGGCCCCGCCCTACTGGCCGACCTGGCTGCGCGACAAGGAAAAACCGGACTACTCGCAGCCGAACCTGGCCAACGTGCTGGTGCCCCAGAGCCACGATCACATCGGCGACAAGCTGTCGAAAAAGGATATCGACTGGGCCTGGTACGCCGGGGCCTGGCAGGTGACCCTGGACGAGTACAAGGATTCCACGGGCATCCCGAAGATCCCGAACTTCCAGTACCACCACCAGCCGTTCAACTACTTCAAGCAGCAAGGCCCGGAGAACCCGTCCGAGCGTAAGAAACGTCTGCGCGACGGCGGCCTGGGGGATGAAGCCAGCACCAACAGGTTCCTCGCCGACGCCGAGGCGGGCAAGCTGCCTGCCGTGACGTTCTACAAGCCACAGGGCAACCTGAACATGCACGCCGGTTACGCCGACGTGGCCGCCGGTGACCGTCACATCGACCGCGCCCTGAAAGTCCTGCGTAACAGCCCGCAATGGAAAAACATGGTGGTTGTCGTGACCGTGGACGAGAACGGTGGCTGGTGGGACCACGTGGCACCGCCGAAAGGTGATCGCTGGGGTCCGGGCACGCGGGTTCCGGCCCTCGTCGTTTCGCCGTTCGCCCGCAAGGGCACCGTGGACCACACGGTCTATGACACGGCGTCGATCCTGCGCCTGATAACCCGTGTGCACGGCCTGGAAAAACTCGACGGCCTGACCGAACGCGACAACGCGATGATCGCCCGTGGCCAAACGCCCATGGGCGACCTGACCAACGCGCTGCACTTCCCGGCCTGATCGAAGCTCCGCCTCCTTCGCAACGTTGCAGCCGTCATGGAGACGTTCTGCAACGTTTGCGGAGTTGACCTTCGCCCTCCTTGCGTATTCCTTCAGGGTTCCTATTGACCTTGCAAGGAAGCAAAACCATGAAAGCATCACCTCCACTTTATAAACCGACCTTTCGCACGGCCACCGATCTGCTGGTGGTCCACTGCTCGGCGACTCGTCCCACGTACGACATCGGCGTGAGGGAGATCACTCAATGGCACGTCCAGCGTGGCTTCGATACGGTGGGCTACCACTACGTCATCCGCCGCAACGGCGCCGTGGAAACCGGTCGCCCGGAGACAGCCGTCGGCGCTCACGTCAAAGGCCATAACTCACGCTCGATCGGCATATGCCTGGCCGGAGGCCTGGACGCAGCCGGGAAACCCGCCAACACCTTCACCACCGCGCAATTCGCCGCCTTGGGACAACTGCTGGACGACCTGCGCAAACGCTATCCCGACGCCCGCATCCTGGGCCATCGAGACCTGTCACCGGACCGCAATGGCGACGGCGTCATCAGCGCCGATGAGTTCATCAAGGCCTGTCCCTCGTTCGATGTGACCGCCTGGTTATCGGGCCGCGAACTGGCCGGGTGACGTCTCTGCAGACCACACACATTGGCCGGGAATGAGTGTGAATCTGTGCCTGTACAGCGTGGTCGCGCCTGCCTAGAGTGACCGCGCCCACCGCATAAACAGGAGAGTACCGTGCCCCAACCACTGAGTTTTCAGCAGGTCGATGTCTTTTCCAGCGCCGCCACCGAGGGCAACCCGCTGGCCGTGGTGATCGCCGCCGATGACGTGACTGACGCGCAGATGGCCGCGTTCGCCCGCTGGACCAACCTCAGCGAGACCACGTTCCTGCTACGTCCGACGCACCCCGACGCCGACTACCGCGTGCGCATTTTCACCACCACCCGCGAGCTGCCATTCGCAGGGCACCCGACGTTGGGCAGCTGTTTCGTCTGGCTCGACAACGGCGGCATTCCCAAGGGCGATGAAGTGGTTCAGGAATGCGGCGCGGGACTGGTCCGCTTGCGTCGCGACGGTTCCCGCCTTGCCTTCGCGGCGCCCCCGTTGAAACGCAGCGGTCCGGTAGAAGCGGAGGTGTTGCAGGCCATCGCCACCGGTTTGCAGATCCAGCCCGAGCGCATCGTTGCCAGCCAATGGGCCGACAATGGCCCCGGCTGGGTCGCGATCCTGCTCGAAAGCCGGGACGAATTGCTGGCGATCCAACCGGATTACCCAGCGCTGAAAGGCATGAATATTGGTGCCGTCGCACCCTGGACAGGCGCCGACGCCGAGGCCGATTTCGAAGTGCGCGCCCTGATCGGTGACATCGCTGCGGAAGACCCGGTGACCGGAAGCCTCAACGCAAGCCTGGCGCAATGGCTGATTGGCGCAGGGTTGGCGCCAAGCGCCTACACCGCCCGCCAAGGCACGGTGATTGGGCACAAGGGGCGAATCCACATCGAACAGATCGGCGAGCGGATTTGGGTCGGTGGCGATGTGCAGCCCTGTGTGGTGGGTCGAGTGACGTTGTAGTCCCTCTCAAACGACCGGTCCGCGATCAATTGCGGCCGGTCCTGACATCGCCCGCTCAGACGCCCGCAGCAACCGGTGCGTCTTCCGACGGCAGCTCCTTTCCTTCCCTCGGCAACCGCAACGCCAGCCCAGCCATCACCAGCGCGACCAGTCCGATCGCCACATACAGCCCTGAAAACGATCCGCTGAAACTCGCCAGCACACCGCCGCTGAAGTTGCCGAGCATGCCGCCCACCCCTTGCATGATGTTCGCGACACCAAAAAGGGTGACGGCCAACGCAGCCGTGCTGGCCATTTTCGAGACGTAGGCCGGGATCAGCCCGAAGATGGGGTAGAACGCGAGGGAGAACAGCACCCCCGCCACCAGTGGCCAATACCCGGCCGGGTGCACGACGAGGATCAACGACGCCACCGCCACGCAGACGAACACCAGCATCATGGTAATGCGCAGTCCGATGCGATCCGACAGCCAGCCCACTGCGAGGCCCGCGAACATGCCGACGAAACCGATGCTGGCCCAGATCTGCGCGGTGTAGGTCACGTCGAAATTCAGTTCGGTGCGCAGGTAGGACGACAGGTAGTTCTGGAACGGAAAGGTCGAGAAGCCGAGCAGGAAATTAATCGCCCAGACCATCAGCACCCACGGTTGCAACATCGCCGTTTTTCCGACCTTCGCCGTGGGATCGATTGCAGCAGTGGCGCGGGAGGTGTTGACGAACAGCCGCGCACGTTTGAACACGATCAGCACGCCGACGGCCAACATGGTGGTGATCAGCCCGACGATCCACCACACGGTGCGCCATTCCCCCTGCGGCGCATACAGCGGCACCAACAGGCTGTTGACGAACACGCCGTAGCTGGTGCCGCTGGACACCAGTCCCATGGCCATGCCGCGGTATTTGTAAGCGACCGTGCGCGAGATGACGTCGACCATCGGCACGAACACCGTGGCCGCCGTGCCCGCCAATACGGTCAGCAGCACGCCGATCAGCAGCACACTCTGGGCCATCGACAGTACGATCAGCGCCAAGGCGCACACCACGCCAGAGCCAAAAATCACCCAGCCGCCGCCGAGCCGCGCCGTCAACCAGGCAGCCACCAACGCGCACGTCAGATAGCCGAATTGCCCGGCAGCCGTCAGGGTGCCCACGTAGGAAATGTCGAAGCCCAGACTGGCGCGCATGTCCGGCACCAACTGGGCAAACAGGTAAATTCCGAAACCGAAGGTGGCTGCGACCAGGCCGGTCAGCAGCACCACGATCAACGCATTGATGCGCATGGTCAGCGTCCTTTCTTTTCCAGGCAAGTACCAGAAATGCACCTTCAAACCGGCTGAAGATGGGCTTATAGATGTAGGAGAATTCGCCAACAAATCAGGCTGGCCCATCAACTCTAGACGTTGATGGCGTTCACGCTCGGGGCGTGACGTTTATTGGCAAGGGAAGGCGTTTTTTAGCGCAGCGGTGACCAGCACGGACTCGTTCAAATGCAGGCTTTGCGGGTGTTCTTCCAGTGACTGGACCACAATGCGCATCGACTGAACCATCGGAATGCCGCCTTCGGGCACGCACACCAGCTTCGGCGTACCGCCCGCTTCGTGGACAAGATCAAGGGTGTCGATGGTGGCTTGTAGCACGCCGACGCAGTGGCCGATCCCCACGGGATTTTTCGCCGTCCCGCCGCCCATGCTGGCGATCCCGTCCTGGCATTCGAGCAACAGCGTATTGCCGTCCGCCAGGGCAGATGCACTGAAACACAGGGCGAACAGCGCCGAAGCAAACAGGACGGGTTTGAGCATCAGCGCAGCCACAATTCCTTAACCGAATGATCCGCCGCCTTGCGCACCACCAGACTCGCGCGCTCGCGGGTTGGCAGGATGTTTTCCAGCAGGTTCGGCCGGTTGATGTCGCGCCAGATCTTGCGCGCCGCGTCAGGGGATTTCTCGGGAGGCAAGTCAGCGAGTTCGCGGAAGTAAGCACCACGCGCACGAAACGCCGTTTGTTGCAGCATCAGGAACCGCTCGACGTACCAGCGCTCGATATCGCCCTCGGCAGCGTCCAGATAGATCGAGAAGTCGAAAAAGTCCGACACGATGCTGCCCGGCTTCTGACCGTCGTTGCCTTCGGTTTGCAGAACGTTCAGCCCTTCGAAAATCAGGATGTCCGGCTGGCTGATCTCGATGAATTTGTCCGGCACGATGTCATAGCTGATGTGCGAATACACCGGCGCGCTGATCACCGGAATGCCAGCCTTGAGGTCGGAAAGAAACTTGACCATGCGCTTGCGATCGTAGCTTTCCGGAAAGCCCTTGCGGTGCATGATATCCCCTGCTGCCAGCTTGGCATTGGGGTGGAGAAAGCCGTCGGTAGTGACCAGATCGACCCGCGGATGATCGGGCCAGCGGGCCATCAGCGCCTGTAACACACGGGCGAAAGTGCTCTTGCCCACGGCGACGCTGCCTGCAACGGCCACCACGTACGTCTGTTTTTTTGCCGGACGGCCAAGGAACGTGTCCTTGATGCTGGCCAGACTGCGGGCCGCGTTGACGTGCAAGTTGATCAGGCGCGACAGCGGAAGATAGATATTGACGACATCTTCCAGGGAAATATCTTCGTTTACGCCCCGTAATGCCGCCAGATCTTCTTCGGATAAAGTCAGTGGCGTGCTGGCGCGCAGCCCCGCCCATTCCGCGCTGGTCATTACGAGATAGTCATCAGGCGCCATCTATAGCCTTCCAATCCAGGTGTCCGTATCGACAATGGTGCGAAGACTATCGTATTGACCCAAAAACAGGGCAGATTTCTTTGATTTCCCACGCATTATTGGCGCGGAAAACGCTGTCTCAATCCCGCGCATTGCGCCAAATCAAGCCACTCTCAATTAATCCGTTTCACGACATCCTGTATTCGGTGGTCAGGTGAGAAACCTCGTGCACCACGCCCCGCCGTTCCCGAATCGTTTCAGCAGAATCTCAGACGTTTACCCGAGCGAGCACACCGAGCGAACAGATTTCCACCCCTGAACAGGACAGTTAACGGACCCGGACTACAACTCACGCCATCCTTGACTGACAGCGACCCCAACCTCCGTCCAAGGATGATGAAGGCGGTCGTTACTTGTTGTTTCGACCGCTCTGCAGGCGAGGCCGCTGCATAAAGCCGACAACGCCTGTCATTCAACTCATCATGAACAATGGATTGATCCCAGCTATGCCAATCAAGCTCGAAATGCTCACGAGTGACCCCGAAGAAAAGGCCTTGGCCGTTCGCTATTGGGCCATGACCGAAGACGGGGAATTCAAGGAAAAGGTGATCGATCTGGTGCCCTTTCGGGACATCGCCCACAGCGGCTCGCTGGCAGGGCATGTCAGGGAATGGTGTCGTGCATTCGATGAAAACCTGACCTGCCGGTACTGCAGCGCGATCATGGAAGTCAAAAGCCGCTCACTGGCCAAGAAGTTTCCACAAAGGTCCATCCGCCCGTGCCCCGCTTGCCAAGTCCTGCAGGATCAAAAGGACCGCGAAGCACAGGCCGCCGCCACCGCAGCGCTTGACGTCCAGCTCGACGCTTACGTCGCCCAGCTTCCGAACCACGAGATCGATTACGCGCAGTTGAAAGACGATCAGGCTTTACTGCTGCTGGCGCTCAATGCGGCCCTGTCACCCCGACTGACCGATGGGGCGTTCACCGTCGACGACTGCACATCGCTGGTGCCTGCCGACGCCGATCGATTTATCGAACGGCTTGTAACAGCGGACGTGTTGCGCGAGGTTCCGCGCCTGGCCGCACCCGGCACGTATTTCTTGCTCGATGGCCATTTGGTGATTCGAACCCGACAGGTCGTCTACACCCTGGCGCCCGACCGGCAACCGGAGGCGAGCACGGCAATCCTGCGCAGCCAACTGGACCGGGAGTACAGCGACGGGTTGGCGTTGTTCAACCTCTGGCTGGATTTCGCCAGTGCCGACGCCATGAGTTACCTGGCGGACAAGTGCAGCGCATTCGATCACGATCTGGACGCATCCCAGTTCGACGAAATCAGGAGCACGTTGCGCGAAGGCTTGAAAACCCACAGCGTTTCGCAGATCTGGTACGTCATCTGGAAAAACGTCAAGGACGCCGCCAGTCTCGCCCGAATGGTCTACTACTCCGAAGCCCGCGCGACGGCCACGATTCCCGGCAAGATCCGCCGGAATCTCGAAAAGATCGAAAAGCAAAGCACGGACGTCCCAAAGTGGGACCGGCCCAATTACCAACCTGCCGGCACGTTAGGCATGCTCTTCAGCGACCTGTTCGGCATCGACGAAGACACCCCGGGCGCAGATGTTTACGCGCGTCTGACCGCGCTCATTCCCGACCCACCCTTTGCTGCCGAAGCGCCTCCAGAGAACGGGCCGGTCAAACGGCTGCTGTGCGATGCGCTGCTCCATGACACCGGCCCACAGATGCTGCACCGGTTCGCGGCGCTGATTCGGGAGGGGCATGGTGTCAGCGCAACCATTGCGAAATTGCTGCATGAGGACGCAATTTCCGGCGCCTGATACGGGAAACGGCTTCTGAGCGCGGGTTCAGAAGCCTTTCATACGAGGCCGAAAATAAATGGAACTCTGGTTTGAGCCGTGGTGACAAATAGCCACTAACTCACTCGCAACCAGAGGCAACCCTCGATGCGGCTTGAATCCCTGGCTATCGCACTGCTCGCCACCCTGACCGATGAAGTCGCCTCCCGCGTCAATCCGCTGGACTTCACCGCGCTGCTGTATTTGCGGGACCAGGGTTATGCCGCGGTGTCGGTCAAGGATGGCTGCGTGGTGGCCGAGCGCACGGCCGCCGGTAAGCAGTTCGCCAGTGACCGTGCCGGTGGCCCCTCGCGACCGAGGTATCGACGCTGAGCGGGGGAGCGCCAACCTCAGTAACCATGAGACTCGCGATATTTCTGGTACTGGTGGTACTCGATCCACTCCACCACGTCGTAAGGCACATAAAGCTGCCGTTTGGCCCGTGAAATGGCGATGTACACCGCGCAGATCCGCTGATCGAACGCGTAGGCGTCCTTGAATTTCACGTTGGTCAGCAATTCCGGCGTCAGCAGCACCTCATCGAACTCCATCCCACCGGCCTCATCGGCCTGCATCAACAGACAGCGCTTGTCCGGGTCGCCGACCAGTCGGCTCAGGCGGGTCACGTCGGCCATGCGGAAATCCTTGTTCTTGAGCAAGGCTTCGACCTGCAGAAACGACTCGTCGAACCGGTTGGCCTCACGCACCTGCGCCCAATCGGTCAGGTCGCTGAAATAGGGATGCAGCCCCTCGGCACTGCGTTCCGGCGCGTAAAAGTCCGGGTCTGACAAACCGACGGCCGTGGTCATGAAGTGTTCGAAACTGCGCCGCGTCGTGTCGTCCGGATACCCGAACGGACTCTTCGAGCTGTGTAATTCAATGGCCCAGCGCATCGTGTCCCAAGGCGAAGCGGTCAGGACCACGCAACGCTCCGGCGGCACGAACCCTTGCGGGTATTCGACAATCGTGACATCCGCATCACGGGTGCCTTCGAAGGGCACCTTGCCCTTCTCGGAGTGCTGGTAGATCAGCGGATTGACCAGGCGTTCGACGTTACGGCCCGAGCGCACCGAGTAGCTGATGTCCGTCTGTCGAACCCTGCGCTCGCGCTTGACCATCACCCTGCCCGGCTGCTGGTACTCGTCGCCAAGGGTGATCAGCACCTGTCGACCACGCTCGATGATTTGCAACAACGACGGCGGAATGTCCTGGCTCTCGTCGATCAGCACGTGGGTGTAACGGTCGGGCATCACGCAGCCCTCCAGATTCGCCCGTTTGATCATCCACAGAGCTTCGAACCCGGTCTGACTCGCCCAAGCCGGGTGCGCCTCCAGCCAGACCCACAGCCGACTGGCGTATTCCAACACCACCTGAAGCTCCAGGCTGCTGAGCGGCTGATTGAAATGCGGCAGATGTTTGCTCGACAGGCTGCGATCCCACGACTGGCAGTACAGCTCCAGCACCTTCAGGCAGATGTCGAGGGTGGCCTGGGCGCCGTGGTCGCGAAAGCCCAGGATGTTCAAATCCTGGGCCAGGGCCTGCCGGGTGGGGCCTTTGGTCTGCACACGTTCGGGCTGGAATCGCGGACCGCGCAGCAAGGCCTGGGCGAAGGCTTTGAAGGTCGAGCCGGGTGCCTTGCCCTTGCCGTGGTTCATCCGCTCGCGAAGGGTGTTCAGCTTGGCGGGGGTGCGCGCCAACAACAGCGTTTTCTCGGGTCGCAGGCACTCGATCAACACGCCGAGCAAATGGCTTTTGCCGATCCCGGCATAGCCTTGCACGTGCAGGTCTTCATCGAGATTGGCGCGGAAGGTCCGGACCAGCTTGTCCTGCGCCGCACTCAACCAACGCTCGCGAAAACGCGGCGTGACCATCTGCTGGCTGAACGGGTCGTGGTTGCGGTGATGGCGAACCTTGTACTCGACGTCCCATTGCCCATCCGCCAACAGGTACTCCCGCGCTGCCACTTCCTCGGCTAGCAGCAAACGCAGGTTCAGGCCTTTGATCGCCTCCAGCCCGAAATACAGCTGGCCCGGATCGAACAAGCGCCGCGCTTCCGACAGCAAGCCCGTGCCTGTTGAATGTTGACCCGTGACAGACCACGCGATCAGCCGCGCCAGAATTTTCTCCGCCGCCGCGCCACTCAGGTCCTTTTCGCTCATCTGCGCCAGATTCTGGATGACCAGCACGGCGGCCAGTTCCGGGTCGGTCAGCGTGTCGAGGGCAGTGGCACCGTCGGTTTTCAGCGCTTCACAGGTCACCGATGTGACAGGCAGAAAGACCGGCGTGGATAAATCGGAATGTTCCGGTTGCATGGCGTCTCAGGGCTTGGAAAGGCAGTGGATGTCGAGCGTGTATTCATAGTCGCCCAACGTGCCGGACATGCCGCCGGGGCAGGACCGGGCTTCGTCGGTGGCAACGTTATCGACCTGCTCGCGCAGTTCGTACACCGCCATCTCCAGCAGCTTTCGCAAGCCCTCGCGGGAGTGAGCGGTGACGCGCAGGTTCAGGTCGAACGCGGGCGCGGCAGGCGCCGGCACATCCTCGGTGGGTTCCGGTTGAACAGCGGTGGATGCCTGCGCCAACTCAGACTCGGGTTCAGGCTGCAACGGCACGCGCGTGGCACCTGCCAGAATCGCTGCGTGTTCCTCGTCCATCAGGTCCAGCACCTTCGACAACTCAAGCGTCTGCTCGGGGTGCGACTGCATCCGGTCCTTGAGTTCAAGGCGACGCATCTGCCATTCCCGGAGTTGTCGCCGGGTCAGGTCGTCAATCTTGTCCACTGCGCCACCTCTCGCTGTCGGGTGGCGGATTATGCCATTGATTGAGGTGCCGGACTGAACCGCGGGCGCAAGCTTGGCGATAATTCCTATCGCGAAACGGTCTGGGGAAGCCACACGTGGCTGCTAGTTTTCAGCGTATAGCCCAGGGAGTTTCCGCCATGACACGGACCGCCAATCAAGACCTTACCTCAGCCGACCACGAATTCGCGGCACCAAGCATTGTGGAAACGGATGAACACACAATCTCGCTCGCGTTGTTGCGTAGCGGATTTACGGTGAAGATTCCACCGATACCCAACGCCGTTCGCGGCAACTCGGGCACGGTCGCCGTCGTCAGCAAGTACGGAATGTCAGGCACACCGTTCACCCTCGACGACCCTACAACGCCGATCAGCATTCGCTTCGAGCCGGATCAGTTGCAGTCCATTGCCGGGAACGGGTACGTTCAATACGTCATCTTGCAAGGCCCGCTCGGGACGTCAGAAGAACGAGTCGCCTATTTCCAGGAGCCCATTCCGACGCCACAGGTAGAAGGTTTCGTAGAGAACAACAGGGACGATTTCATCATCCCCGGTGATGCCGTCGAAAACGGCCTGACCATCCTCATTCCGCCTTATGAAAACATGGCACCTGGCGACAGCGTCACCCTCTTCGCGACGGCGTCCCGTCACGGGGCGGGGGTATGGCGGGAGTATTCGGTCACGCAAGACGATGTGGCCAAAACCCTCGAGTTTCCCTATGAGGCAGACAAGCTGACAAAGCTGGTGCCCGGAACGATCAACCTCGGCTATACCGTTTCGCACAGCTCTCACCAGTTGGTGTCGCATCTCATCGAAATCGCTGTAACCGCCCTGCTCGCGGCACCCGAGCCGGTCCATCAAGAGACCGATCCATTCGGCAACAAACTCTTTTTAGCAGTGGTTGAGTTTGAAAATGGGGAGTATTACGCGCCCGTCACTCAGATGTTTGGCACTGACACCCCACAGGCCGGCGAGCGCTTGATGCTGGTGATCGACCGAGAAGGCCCGGGGTTTTCATACGTGCTGGAGGTCAAGGACACGACGTCAGAAGTGACGTTCAGGATTCCGGAATCTGATCTTCAAGGAATGGGCGGACAAGACATCGTCATGAGTGCGCTGTGGCAGCAATCGAGTGGCGAGCTGTTGAGTTCACTCGGTCAAAAATGGCGCGTGTTGGGGGGGGAACAAAAAGGAAGGGTAGTGCGAAACGGCTGAACCGCTAGGAGGCAACCCCACCAGCCACACCCCGGCACACAATGTTCCCGCTGTGGCTGCTCCCTTCCGGGCCTGACCAGGTTAACGGGTAATCGTTGCGGGGGGACCGATGGGGTCACCATAACGACACTCGCCAGTCGGCGAGCCGCGCCATTGTACCGGTCTGACGCGAAGTTACAACCTCTCGTGTCAGATAAAAAAATATGAGGGGGCTCAAGCACTTGTGTGCAAGGCGTGAGTGCCCGTCCCGCCGGTCTCAGTGGGACAGCGCCCGCAGTTGTCGGACCTTGTTGTTGCGCTCGCCGTTCATCCAGTGTTCCAGCGCGCTGACGGTCATGGGCCGTGCGACGAGGTAGCCCTGCACTTCGTGGCAGCCGAGCTGGCAGAGGATTTCATAGACGTCTTCGGTCTCGGCGCCTTCCGCGACGACGCGATACCCCAGCCGCCGGGCGAGGTCGACGATGGCTTCGACCAGGCGCCGATCCTTTTCATTGGCGTCGAGGTTTTCCACCAGCGATTTGTCGAGTTTGACGGTGGTGGCTGGCAGTTGGCGCAGGTAGGTCCAGTTGCTGTAGCCCGTGCCGAAGTCGTCGATGGCAATGTCGATGTCCAGCGCGCGCAGGCGTTCGAGTTGCTGGCGAGTGATGTCGGGGTTGTCGCAGAGTGCGCTTTCGGTGAATTCAAGTTCGAAACGGCCGGGGTCCATCTCGCTGAGGGCCAGCTGTTCGAACAGCGCATCGCTGAATTGCGAATTTGCCAGATCAATGGCCGAGACGTTCATCGCGACCTTGAACGCGTAACCCTGCCGCTGCCAGGTCCGCGCCTGCTCCACAGCATGGCGAAGCACCCAGAGGCTGAGCGAGCGAATCAGCGCGGTCTTCTCTGCCAGCGGAATGAACTCCGCAGGGCTGATCGGCCCCAACACCGGATGCTGCCAGCGCAGCAGTGCCTCGACGGTGACAATGCGCCCCGTGCTGACTTCCATTCTTGGCTGATACACCAGCGACAGCTGGTCCGGGCTGCGCACCGCGTCGGCCAGTGAAGCCAGCAACAAGAAGGCACGCTGCTGCGCGAAATCCAGATGCGGTTCGTACCAGCGCCACCCGGTGGACTTGCCTCGCGCTTCGTCGGCGGCGCTGACCACCAGACGAATCCAGTCCTTTTCGTCACAACGCCCCAGGCCCAGCGGCAAAACGCCAATGCCAAGGTCCATCTGAATCGGGATGTTGCGGCAGATCAACGGGCGCTGAAAATGCTTGATCAGTCTGCGAAACAGCAGTTCGGCCTGCTCCGGTCCGCCGTGCCGCATGACCAACGCGATGCGCGTCGGGCTGACTTTGTACAGCGCAGTGTCGGGGGGCAATTGCTCACGGCAGCTGTCGATCATGCAGCGCACCAACTCCTGGGCGAAGCTGTAGCCCAGTGCCTTGATAATGCTGTCGAGGAACACCGGGTTGACCATGTCCAGCGCCACCAGCGCGTGGTCGTCCCGGTCAGCCAGGGCGATGATGTCTTCCTCCAGACGCAGGCGGTTGAACAGCCCCGTGGGTTGGTCAACATAACTGGCCTTACGCAGGTTATTCAGTCGCTTCATCACCAACTGGCCGTACATCTCGAACATGGTGATGTCGCGGGCATCGAGGGGCGGGCGGGTCTTGTGGTCGATGATGCAGAGCGTGCCGAGGGCGAGGCCATCGGCGGTGACCAGCGGCACACCGGCATAGAAGCGGATGTGCGGATCGCCGGTGACCATCGGGTTGTCGCAGAAGCGCTCGTCAAGCAGGGCGTCCGGCACCTGGAACACGTCGTGGGAAAGGATCGAATACGCGCAGAACGAGATTTCCCGAGGCGTCTCCCGCTCATCCAGGCCAGCGCCTGCGCGGAACCATTGCCGGTGTTCACTGACGATGGAGACCAGCGCGATGGGCACGTCGAAATAATGAGTGACCATCGCGACGATGTGATCGAGCACTTCGTCCGAGCCTGAATCGAGAAGCCCCATGTGTTGAATTCGGGACAGACGCGAGGCCTCGTTTGACGGAGTTGGAGCGCTATTGGCCATATGCGAATCCCTTTGCAACTGCTCTGTGCCACTAGTATCAAAACGATATTGTTGAGGGAAAGTAGCATTAGATTCAGCGACGTGCAGGCATTCGCAGACCGGCGGTGATGACACAACCGCCGTTGCAAAGTTGCAGTTAAACGGCCATCCCCTCAGTTGGAGGGGTTACTGCACCTGAAGCACCTCATCTGCCTTGCCGCCCGCGCCCTGGATCACCAAATGAATGAAATGGAGCTTGGTGATCACCGCAGGCGGCAACACGAACGGGTAGAAATCCTGTTGCCCCATGGCGCGAGAAAGTTCGTTGAGCATGCCCGCCAGTTCGATCCAGGCATTGACGAAGGCAAGGAAGGACGGCCCGCCCGGATGTTGCGGGTCGTAAAGGGTGTTCAGCTCAAAAGGCTGGTAGTCGAGGTCCATGTCCCGGGCACTCATGCCCAGGCTGAGTGCGGTATCAACGGCGTCCATCATGTGCAGGTAGTGCGCCCAGGTTTCGGCCCAGTCTTCCCACGGATGCATGGTGGCGTAGGCGCTGACGTAGTGCTGCTGCCAGTCGGACGGGGCGCCGTTCTGGTAGTGATGATCGAGGGCTTCGGCGTAGCTGGCGCGGTCGTCGCCGAACAGATTGCGGAAACCGTCCTGCCAGTAGGTGTTGGCGATCAGACGGTCCCAGTAGTAATGCCCCACTTCGTGACGGAAATGCCCGAGCAGCGTGCGGTAGGGTTCGTGCATCTGCACGCGAACTTTCTCACGAATGGCGTCGTCGGCTTCTTCGACGTTGAGGGTGATCAGGCCATTGGCGTGGCCAGTGGTTGGCAGGTTGCCGTCCAGATCGACACCGAGGAATTCGAACGCCAATCCGCGTTCTTCATCGACCGTTTTCGGGATGACGGGCAGCCCGAGGGTGATCAGTTGCGCGACGAGACGCCGCTTGGCGGTTTCGATCTTCAGCCAGCGCTCAGGGTTTTCCGGGACGGACAGGTCGGGAATGGTGCGGTTGAGGCTACAGGCCACGCAGAACTCGCCAGCATTGTGCGCAGGAAATATCCAGTTGCAGGCCGCCGGGGTGTCGAGGTTGGCACAGCGGCGATACAGCCCGGCTTCAGGCTCGTCGCTCAGGCGCCAGGTGTTGAGATCGACGCCGGGTTCCAGGGCCGCGATTTTACTTTGTTCCGGCAGATAACCCAGGGCAGCCGAACAGGCCAGGCACTGGCTGTTGCGGAAAAACACCGACTGTCCGCAGCGGCACTGCCAGACCTTGCTGTTGCGCTTGCTTTCACCGGCGAAAGGCGCCGCGATCCGTGTGCTGAGTTGTTCGAAGAACTGGAACATAGCGATCTCCTGAGTGGGCTGCAAGCACTAGATCACGGGCGGTTGCGGGGGTTCCGGATATTTTCTGAAGGGGTAGATCTGTGATGAAAATCCGGTTTTATCTGGCCCACCGCTGTCGCTGCCGTCGTAACCTCCGGCGTCTCCCACAGGAAATCCAGACAACTCAATATTCTGTGGCAAACGCAAAACCTGTGGGAGCTGCAGGCGCTGTGCGACAGCCGCGAAGGCGGTGTTTCAGACACCCCCTTTTGAGCTGACCCACCTCCTCCAACAAGACTGCAATCAAAGGCTCTGAATCACTCCACAGAAACGTGGTGCTTTTTGAGAAATGCCACAAACGCCTCTTCATCCAAGACCTTCAACCCCAGTTCGTTGGCCTTGGTCAGTTTCGAACCCGCTCCCGGCCCGGCGACGACGGTGTGGGTCTTGGCGGAAACCGACCCGGACACTTTGGCGCCCAGGCTTTCGAGTTTTTCCTTGGCGACGTCGCGGCTCATCAGTTCCAGCGAGCCGGTGAGCACCCAGGTCTGGCCGGTCAGCGGCAGTCCTTCGACGACCTTCTTCTCGCTCTGCCAGTGCATGCCGAAGTCTTTGAGCTGCTGCTCGATCTGGAGGGCGCGGTCCGCGTTCTCGGCCACATCGAAGAAGGCTCTGACAGATTGCGCCTGCTTTTCCGGCAAGGTCTGGCGCATGTCCAGCCAGTCGGCCTTGACCACGCCTTCCAGTGTGCCGAACTTGTCGGCCAGCTTCTGCGCACCGCCCGGTCCAATCGACGGGATGTTCAGCTTGTCGAGCATGCCGCCCAACGTTGCGCTGGCCGCAAACTCCGCGCCCAGCTCGCCGACGTCCTGCAATTGCATCTTGCACTCGCCCAGCAACGCGCCAATGACGTTCTGGTTGTGGTCGTCTTCGAAGAAACTGTGAATTTCGTGGGCCACTTCCAGGCCGATGTCCGGCAGGTACGTCAGCACTTCCGGCAGCGCGACCTTGACCTTCTCCAGGGACCCCAGCGAGCGAGCCAGCACCTTGGCCGTTTCCTCGCCCACGTCGGGAATGCCCAGCGCATAGATGAAGCGCGCCAGCGTCGGCTTTTTGCTGTCGTCGATGGCTTTGAGCAACTTCTTGCTGGAGATGTCAGCGAAGCCCTCCAGATCGATGATCTGATCATATTGGAGCTTGTAGAGGTCAGCGGGCGAGCCGATGAGTTTCTCGTCCACCAGTTGCTCGATGGTCTTGTCGCCCAAGCCTTCGATGTCCATCGCCCGGCGGGACACGTAATGGATGATCGCCTGCTTGAGCTGCGCGCCACAGGCCAGACGGCCGACGCAGCGGTACACCGCGCCTTCGCTGACGGTTTCCTTGCCCTTGCTGCGCTTGATCAGTTGCGTGCGCTCGACCTGCGAACCGCACACCGGGCAGGTCTGCGGAATCTCGACCTGGCGGGCATCGTCAGGGCGGCGTTCCAGCACCACCTGCACCACTTGCGGGATCACATCACCGGCACGGCGGATGATCACGGTGTCGCCGATCATCAGGCCCAAACGCGCCACTTCGTCCATGTTGTGCAGGGTGGCGTTGGCGACGGTCACACCTGCAACCTTCACGGGCTTCAAACGCGCAACGGGCGTCACAGCGCCGGTGCGGCCCACCTGAAATTCCACGTCGAGCAGTTCGGTCAGTTCTTCCATGGCCGGGAATTTGTGCGCGATGGCCCAGCGCGGTTCGCGCGCGCGGAAGCCCAGTTCGCGCTGGGAGGCGATGCTGTTGACCTTGAACACCACGCCGTCGATTTCATAGGGCAGCGACAGGCGACGCTCACCGATGTCGTGGTAATAGGTCAGGCAGTCTTCAATGCCGTCCGCCACTTTCAGCTCGCGGCTGATGGGCATGCCCCACTCTTTCAGCTGTTTCAAGTTGCCGATGTGGCTGTCGGCGATGTCGTGGGACACCTGGCCGATGCCGTAGCAGCAGAATTCCAACGGGCGGTTGGCAGTGATCTTCGAGTCCAGTTGACGCAGGCTGCCCGCCGCCGCGTTGCGCGGGTTGGCGAAGGTCTTGCCGCCGACCTCCAGCTGACTGGCGTTGAGGCGTTCGAAGCCTGCCTTGGACATAAACACTTCGCCCCGCACTTCCAGCGTTTCCGGCCAGCCCTTGCCGTGCAGCTTGAGCGGGATGTTGCGCACGGTACGCACGTTGACGCTGATGTCTTCGCCGGTGGTGCCATCGCCACGGGTGGCGCCGCGCACCAGTGCGCCGTTTTGATAGAGCAGGCTCACGGCCAGGCCGTCGAGCTTGGGTTCGCAGCTGTATTCAACCTTGGCCCCTGCGCCAAACAGGTCGCCCACCGGCAGGTCGAGGCCTTCGTTCACACGACGGTCGAACTCGCGCAGGTCGGTTTCTTCGAAGGCGTTGCCGAGGCTGAGCATCGGGATTTCGTGACGCACCTGGGTGAACGCCGACAACGCCGCACTGCCGACGCGCTGGGTCGGCGAATCCGGGGTCACCAGGTGCGGGTTTTCCGCCTCCAGCGCCTTGAGTTCGTGGAACAGGCGATCGTATTCGACGTCCGGAATGCTCGGCTCGTCGAGGACGTGGTAGCGGTAGTTGTGAAGATCCAGCTCTGCGCGCAGTTCAAGGATGCGTTGTTCGGCGGCGTTCATAAGTGTGTTCTCGAAAAAGCAAAAGAGCAGCCGGGGCTGCTCGATCTATATTGCGATATAAACCTGTAGGAGTGAGCTTGTTCGCGATTGGATCAGGCTACGCGGCGTGTCAGACATGCCTCATCGCGAGCAAGCTCACTCCTACAGGTATTGCGTTTATCAACGACGCTGAGTCAGGGCGCGGCGCTCGAATTCGACGATGCGCTGGCGGTAGTGTTCGATGGTCTGCGCGGTCATGACGCTGCGCTGATCGTCTTTCAACTCGCCGTTCAGTTCGTGGGCCAGCTTGCGGGCTGCCGCCACCATCACGTCAAAAGCCTGTTTCGGGTGACGCGGGCCTGGCAAGCCGAGGAAGAAGCTCACGGCGCGGGTGCTGAAGTGGTCGATATCGTCCAGGTCGAACACGCCCGGCTTGACCGCATTGGCCATGGAGAAGAGGACTTCGCCATTGCCCGCCATGCTTTCATGGCGGTGGAAAATGTCCATCTCGCCGAAGCGCAGACCGCTTTCCAGAATGTTCTGCAGCAACGCCGGGCCTTTGAAGCCGCTTTCGTCGCGGGAAATCACGCTGATCACCAGCACTTCTTCGACCGGGGCCAGGTCCTTGTCTTCGGTGATGCGCTGCGGCGCCTTGTCGTCCGGGAAATCGTCATCACGGGCGCTGAACAGGCTCGGGCCGTCGGTGTCGAGATTCAGGTCGCCCTGCTGCGGCTCGTCTTTACGCTTGCCGCGTTTGCTTTCGCGCTCCGGACGCTCAGGCCGTTCGCGGGCCGCGCTCATGGTGGGCAGGTCGTGCTCGTCGAGCTGGGGTTCTTTCTGGGATTCGAGGACACGCGCAGGGCCCAGCACCTCGGCGGACGAGCCTTCTTCGTCGTCCGGCAGGTTGGAAAAGCTGCGGTCCAGCCTGAATTTCAACTTGCCTTTGCCGCCGCGCATCCGGCGCCAGCCGTCAAAAAGAATACCGGCAATGACAATAATGCCGATGACGATCAGCCACTCTCGCAGACCGATTTCCATGTAATCCCGTGCCTCTAATGAAAATTCTGAAAATTAAGGGCGTAAACCCCTTTAAAACGTGGAGCCAACTCTCTGTTCTGAATGGCCTTTTACCCACGTAACAAGAAAAAGTGGACATTAAGCTAGCACGACCAAAGGTAACTTTACACCGTCTGTTACATCTGGCATGTCGCGAGCATCTGTACTGCTGCGACGGTAAAACCTGTGCTGAAGCCTCTGCGCCTCACTTTTCCCTTCAAATCCGTCTAATCCTGTGTCACCCGCTACGCATCCACCAGCGCCATCGCCTCCTCAACGTCCACTGCCACGAGGCGCGAACACCCCGGCTCATGCATGGTGACGCCCATCAGTTGATCGGCCATTTCCATGGCGATCTTGTTGTGGGTGATGTAGATGAACTGCACGGTTTCCGACATCTCCTTGACCAGTCGGGCATAGCGGCCCACGTTGGCGTCGTCCAGTGGTGCGTCGACTTCGTCGAGCATGCAGAACGGCGCCGGGTTGAGTTTGAAAATGGCGAAAACCAGCGCCAGTGCGGTCAGGGCTTTTTCGCCGCCGGACAGCAAATGGATCGTGCTGTTTTTCTTGCCCGGAGGACGCGCCATGATCGTCACCCCTGTATCGAGTAAATCTTCGCCCGTCAGTTCCAAGTAAGCGCTGCCGCCACCGAAAACTTTTGGAAAAAGTGCCTGAATTCCGCTGTTTATCTGATCAAAGGTCTCTTTGAAGCGATTGCGCGTTTCTTTGTCGATCTTGCGGATCACGTTTTCCAGGGTGTCCAGCGCTTCGACGAGGTCGGCGTCCTGCGCATCCAGATAGCGCTTGCGCTCGGACTGCTGCTGGTATTCGTCGATGGCCGCGAGGTTGATCGCGCCGAGACGCTGAATCCGGGCCGCAATGCGCTCCAGTTCTTCTTCGGCTTCTTTCTCGTTGGCCTCCGGCGTCAGGGTCGCCAGCACACCATTTAAATCGTAGCCGTCTTCGTGCAATTGCTCCTGCAAGGTTTTGCGGCGCACGGTCAGGGACTGCCATTCAAGCCGCTGCTGCTCCAGTTGCCCGCGCAGGAGTTGGGATTGTTGTTCGGCCTGGGTCCGGCGTTTCTCCGCTTCACGCAGTTCGCGGTCGGCGTCTTCCAGGGCGTTTTTGGCGATGCGCATTTCGTCGTCGACGACCATGCGCTTTTCCAGCAGTTCTTCGAGTTTCAGGCGCAGTTCTTCCAGCGGTGCTTCGCCCTCCTCCAGCCCGAGGTTCAGCTGCTCGCGCTTTTCGGTCAGGCGTTCGGACTGCATCTCCAGCCGCTCCAGCGCCTGACGGGTCGAGTCGTGCTGCGCCCGCAGTGAACTCAGGCGAACGGCCAACTGGTTGCCGTGGTCCTTGTGCTGCCGGGCCTCCTGACGCACCCGGTCTAACCGCTCGCGCAGGCTGTCGCGCTGGGCCAGCAGCAGCTCACGCTGTTCGGTGTCCAGCGCCATGCTGTCGAGGGCGTCCTGCAATTGCAGCCGGGATTCGCCGAGACTTTCCTGCTCGATGGCGCGCTGCTCGCCCAGTTCGGTCAGCTCTTCGTCGAGACGGGTGCGGCGCAGGGTCAACTGCTCGACCTTGGCCTTGGCCGCCGACAGTTGAGCCTTGAGTTCGCTTTGCTGACGGGTTTCGTCTTGCAGGCGGCGGCGCAGTTGCTCGCGGCTGTCTTCCTGCACCCGCTGCTGCTCGCGCTGGGTCAGCAGTTGGTCTTCCAGCGCGGCGAGGGTCGCTTCCCGCTCATCACGCTCGGCTTCGAGGCGCTGCAACTCCTGCCCTCGTGCCAGCACGCCGCTTTCGGCTTCGCTGGCCCGACGGACCCGCAGAAAATCGCGCCCCACCCAATAACCGTCGCGACTGATCAGGCTCTGCCCGGCGCTCAGTTGCCCGCGCATCGACAGCGCGTCGTCGAGGGTTTCCACCGGTTTCACCTGACCCAGCCATGGGGTCAGATCGACGCGGGATTCGACCTTGTCCAGCAGGCTGCCGGGGATCCGCGTGATGTCTTTCGAAGGGCTGACCAGGCGCAGGTCGCCCTGGCTGAAACCGGCCAGATCGAGTCCGCCGAAGTCATCGACCAACACCGCGTTCAGGTCAGCGCCGAGAACGGTTTCCACCGCCAGCTCCCAACCCTCGTCCACACGCAGGCCTTCAGCCAGGCGCGGACGCTCGCTCAACTGATGATCGCGCAGCCATTCGGCGGTGCCGGTGCCCGGATCGAGCGCCGCCTGTTGCAACGCTTCCAGCGACGCGATTCGGCCGTCAAGGCGTTGCAGTTCACCCTGCGCCTGTTGCTGAAATTGGCTGGCCCGTTGCAGTTCGACGCGCAGGTGCTCAAGGCGCTCGATGAGCTGTTCTTCTTCGGCCAGCAGTTCTTCGGAGGCCATCTCGCGGGCGGCGAGGTCTTCGCTCAGGTCGAGGATCGCCGCGTCTTCCGGATCGGCCGCCAGCAATTGGCGTTCTTCACCGAGGCGACGCTGACGCTCGGCCAGCCGCTCCATGCTGGTTTCCAGCTGCTGGATGCGTGACTGCTGAACCTCGGCCTGACGGCGGGGTTCGGCGGAACTCAGGTTGAAGGCGTCCCACTTCTCCTGCCAGCTGTGCATCGCGGCTTCGGCTTCTTCCAGCGCGGCGGCGGATTCCTCGGCGGCGGCGAGGGTCATCTCTTGCTCGGGTTCGAGCATTTCCAACTCTTCGCCAAGGGTCGCGAGCAAGGTGCGGTCGTGGCCCAGGTGGGATTCGGTTTCCTGCCGCGCGCGCTCGGCTTCGCGCAGGTCGTCCTGCAACTGCCGCAAACGCTGCTGGCCGTGCTGGATGCTCTGTTCGTTGCGAGCAATGTCGCCGCCCACCGAATAGAAGCGGCCCTGCACCAGATTGAAGCGCTCGGACAGGTCGTGATGCCCGTCCCGCAGCCGTTCGATGGCGGCATCGGCGCTGCGTTGATCGGCCACCAATGCCTCGAAACCGACTTCCTGGCTGCCGATGACGGACTCGCGCTGCGCCGCTTGTTCGTTCAGGGCGTGCCAGCGCAAGGCCGACAGTTGCGCCCTCAACTGGCGTTCTTCGGCCTTGTATTCCTGATACTTCTCGGCGGCCTGAGCCTGCCGGTGCAGTCGCTCTAGCTGGCGTTCGAGCTCGTCGCGCAAGTCGGTCAGGCGCGCGAGGTTTTCGTGGGTGCGGCGGATGCGGTTCTCGGTCTCGCGACGGCGCTCCTTGTACTTGGAGATGCCCGCCGCTTCCTCGATGAAATTGCGCAGGTCCTCAGGCTTGGCTTCGATCAGCTTGGAGATCATGCCCTGCTCGATGATCGAGTAGCTGCGCGGCCCCAGGCCCGTGCCGAGGAAGATGTCGGTGATGTCGCGACGACGGCATTTGGTGCCGTTCAGGTAATAGGTGTTCTGGCTGTCGCGGGTGACCTTGCGGCGAATGGAGATTTCCGCGTACGCCGCGTACTCGCCCACCAGGGTGCTGTCGGAGTTGTCGAAGACCAGCTCGATGCTCGCTTGGCTCACCGGTTTGCGGCTGGTGGAGCCGTTGAAGATGACGTCGGTCATCGACTCGCCGCGCAGGTTCTTGGCCGAGCTTTCGCCCATGACCCAGCGCACCGCGTCGATAATGTTGGATTTGCCGCATCCATTGGGGCCGACCACGGCCGCCATGTTGCTGGGGAAGTTCACCGTCGTCGGGTCGACGAACGATTTGAACCCGGCCAGCCTGATGCATTTGAGGCGCATGGATTAGCTGGCCGCCAAGGCAGAAAGAATGGATTGGCAACTGCGCTCGGCGTAAGCAGTCAGCACCTCGCGGATGCGCGCCAGGTCCCGGGCAACCACGGCTTCGAGCAGCTGGCCGAATAGCGTCAGGTATTCGCTCATCTCGGCCTGACGCTGATCCAGCGCCAGGTAATAGAAGCGGCTCATGGACGGCTGAAAGTTCTCGACGGTCTCTTGCAGGTACGGGTTGTTGGCGAACGGGTACGCGGCGCGCATCACGTTGAAGCTGTCCTCGACGAAGTTCTTCACGTCGCCCCGCTCGCAGCTGGCGATCAGCCGTTGCTGGATTTGCAGGAAGGGCGCCAGATCGAGCTGTTCGGTCCAGCTTTTGGCCACCGCGAGGCCGAGCAAAATGTACAGCTCGCTCATCAACGCGCAGAGGCTCTGGATGTTGTGCGCCGTGAGCACCGTCACTTGCGCACCCCGGCGCGGCAGGATGGCGATCAGGTGGCGGCGTTCGAGGATCAACAGTGCTTCGCGGACCGAACCGCGGCTGACGTTGAGGGCTTGCGTGACCTTCTGCTCTTGAATCCGCTCACCAGGCTTGAGCTCGCCACGAATGATCCGCTCGGCAAGGTGATGAGCGATCTGCTCAGCGAGGCTGTCCGGTGCCTTGAACGTCATTTCTTTCCTTTAAACCCATAGCTGTACACAAGCGCGGAAGTGTATCGCACTGGATACCCGTGGCGCAGGGCCATGTCACGCAATGTGGCACGAAATAAGCAAAACTTTGAGCGTGTGCGCAGCGATTCATTGCAACCTCAGGCTGCCGTTAATCGGCAAGTCCCGGCAAAACCCGATTTCTTGACTTAAAGGTCAGATTTTCATTGACCCCATAGTCAGAACTGATAGATTCATCGACAGGTTCGATGACCACTTCTATTAAAAAAAAAAACGAGGCACAACCGGTGATCCAGTTTCTACTGAACCAGACGTTGAAAACCGAACATGCGTTGGACCCCAACATGACGGTGCTCAACTACCTGCGCGAGCATTTGCACAAGTCCGGCACCAAGGAAGGCTGCGCCAGCGGCGACTGCGGCGCCTGCACCGTGGTGGTCGGCGAATTGACCACTCATGACGATGGCCAGGAGCACTTGAGCTATCGCAGCCTGAATTCCTGCCTGACCTTCGTCGCGTCGCTGCACGGCAAACAGCTGATCAGCGTCGAAGACCTCAAACACCAGGGCGAGCTGCACAACGTGCAAAAGGCCATGGTCGAATGCCACGGCTCGCAATGCGGGTTCTGCACGCCGGGCTTCGTGATGTCGCTGTTCGCCTTGCAGAAAAACAGCACCACTGCGGACACTGCTCAGGCCCACGAAGCCCTCGCTGGCAACCTCTGCCGCTGCACCGGTTACCGCCCGATTCTCGCCGCCGCCGAACAGGCCTGCGGCCAACAACGCCAACCCGATCAGTTCGATGCCTTGAAGGCGCAGACCGTCGCGCGCCTGAAAGCTATCAAGCCTGCGGAAACCGCAGAGCTGAACAGCGGCGACAAACGCTGCCTCGTTCCGCTGATCGTCGCCGATCTGGCCGATCTCTACGATTCTTATCCCCAGGCGCGCCTGCTGGCGGGGGGCACCGATCTGGCACTGGAAGTGACCCAGTTCCATCGCGCCCTGCCGGTGATGATTTACGTCGGCAACGTCGCGGACATGAAGAAGATCGAGCACTTCGACGACCGCCTCGAAATCGGCGCTGCCACGGCGCTGACCGACTGCTACGAAGCGTTGAGCAGCGAATACCCGGACTTCGGCGAATTGCTGCACCGTTTTGCGTCGTTGCAGATCCGCAATCAGGGCACGCTGGGCGGCAACATCGGCAACGCCTCGCCCATCGGCGACTCGCCTCCCCTGCTGATTGCGCTGGGCGCCAGCATCATCCTGCGCAAAGGCGAGAAGACGCGCACTCTGGCGCTGGAGGATTACTTCATCGATTACCGCGTCACCGCACGTCAGGAAAGCGAGTTCATCGAGAAGATCGTCGTGCCCAAGGCCAACGCCAAACAGGCGTTCCGGGCCTACAAGGTTTCGAAACGTCTGGACGACGACATTTCGGCGGTCTGCGCGGCGTTCCGTGTGCAGGTGGAAAACGGCGCCATCGTCGATGCCCGTGCGGCGTTTGGCGGCATGGCGGCGATCCCGAAACGTGCCGCGAATTGCGAGAAAGCCCTGATCGGCCAGCCGTGGACGTCGGCCACAGTCGAGCGCGCCTGTGCCGCACTGGCGCAGGATTTCACCCCGCTGTCGGACTTCCGCGCCACCAAGGAATACCGCCTGCTGAGCGCGCAGAACCTGCTGCGCAAATACTTCATCGAGCTGCAAACGCCACACATCGAGACACGGGTGACCGACTATGTCTAATCACGCACCGCAAAAGACTCAAGAAGAACTGGTTGCCCTGTTTCAGCAGGACCTCACCTCGGGCGTCGGCCGCAGCGTCAAGCACGACAGCGCCGACAAACACGTCTCAGGCGAAGCGATTTACATCGATGACCGGCTCGAATTCCCTAATCAGTTGCACGTCTATGCGCGCATGTCGGACCGTGCCCACGCGCGCATCGTCAGCGTCGATGTGTCGCCCTGCTACGACTTCGAAGGGGTGCGCATCGCCATCACTCACGAAGACATTCCCGGCCTGAAAGACATCGGCCCGTTGCTGCCGGGCGATCCGCTGCTGGCCATCGACAAGGTCGAGTTCGTCGGCCAGCCGGTGATTGCCGTTGCTGCGCGCGATCTGGAAACCGCGCGCAAGGCGGCGATGGCAGCGATCATCGAATACGAAGACCTGGAGCCGGTGCTCGACGTGGTCGAGGCCTACCGCAAAAAGCATTTTGTCCTCGACAGCCACACCCACAAGCGCGGCGACTCGGTCGCGGCGCTGGATACGGCCCCGAACCGCATTCAGGGCACGCTGCACATTGGCGGGCAGGAACACTTTTATCTGGAGACGCAAATCTCCTCGGTGATGCCCACTGAAGACGGCGGGATGATCGTTTACTGCTCTACGCAAAACCCCACCGAAGTTCAGAAGCTGGTCGCCGAAGTGCTCGACGTGTCGATGAACAAGGTGGTGGTCGACATGCGCCGCATGGGTGGCGGATTCGGTGGCAAGGAAACGCAAGCCGCCAGCCCGGCGTGCCTGTGCGCGGTGATCGCACGCCTGACCGGTCAGCCGACCAAGATGCGCCTGCCGCGCATGGAAGACATGATCATGACCGGCAAGCGTCACCCCTTCTACGTCGAGTACGACGTGGGCTTCGACAACGACGGGCGCCTGCACGGCATTCAGCTGGAACTGGCCGGGAACTGCGGCTGTTCGCCGGACTTGTCGGCCTCTATCGTCGACCGCGCGATGTTCCACTCGGACAACTCGTATTACCTCGGCGACGCCACCATCAACGGTCATCGCTGCAAGACCAACACCGCGTCGAACACCGCCTATCGCGGCTTTGGCGGCCCGCAAGGCATGGTCGCCATCGAGGAAGTGATGGACGCCATTGCCCGCCATTTGGGCAAGGACCCGCTGGCGGTGCGCAAGGCCAACTACTACGGCAAGACCGAGCGCAACGTCACCCACTACTACCAGGAAGTCGAGCACAACATGCTCGAAGAGATGACCGCCGAACTGGAGGAAAGCAGCCAGTACGCCGAGCGTCGAAAAGCGATCACGGCTTACAACGCCCACAGCCCGATTCTGAAGAAAGGCCTGGCGTTGACCCCGGTTAAATTCGGCATTTCCTTCACGGCCAGCTTTCTCAATCAGGCCGGTGCGCTGATCCACATTTATACCGACGGCAGCATCCACCTGAACCACGGCGGCACCGAGATGGGCCAGGGCTTGAACACCAAGGTTGCGCAGGTGGTGGCCGAGGTGTTTCAGGTGGACATCAGCCGCGTGCAGATCACCGCGACCAACACCGACAAAGTGCCGAACACCTCGCCAACGGCAGCGTCCAGCGGCGCGGACTTGAACGGCAAGGCGGCGCAGAACGCAGCGGAAACCATCAAGCAACGGCTGATCGAATTCGCTGCGAAGCATTACAAGTGCGAAGCCACGCAGGTCGAATTCCGCAACGGCCACGTGCGCGTCGGCGAGCAGGTGATCAGCTTCGACACCCTGGCCCAGCAGGCGTGGATGGGTCAGGTGTCGCTGTCGAGCACCGGCTATTACAAGACGCCGAAGATTTACTACGACCGCAGTCAGGCGCGGGGTCGGCCGTTCTATTACTTCGCGTTTGGCGCGGCGTGCACCGAAGTGGTCGTCGACACCCTGACCGGTGAATACAAGATGCTGCGCACCGACATCCTCCACGACGTCGGCGCCTCGCTGAACCCGGCCATCGACATCGGCCAGGTCGAGGGCGGCTACATTCAGGGCATGGGCTGGCTGACCACCGAAGAACTGGTGTGGAACGCAAAGGGCAAGCTGATGACCAACGGCCCGGCCGGTTACAAGATCCCGGCGGTGGCGGACATGCCCGCCGACTTGCGGGTCAAGCTGGTGGAAAACCGCAAGAACCCCGAAGACACGGTGTTCCATTCCAAGGCCGTGGGTGAGCCGCCGTTCATGTTGGGGATTGCGGCGTGGTGTGCGATCAAGGATGCCGTGGCGAGTCTCGGCGATTACAAGCATCACCCGAAGATCGACGCGCCTGCGACGCCGGAGCGGGTGCTGTGGGGGTGTGAGCAGATGCGCCAGTTGAAGGTGGCCAGTTCCGAGGCAGTCGGTGTGGCCCATGAGCTGACGGTTTCACCGGTTTAGCGGCGTCTGGATGGACCTCATCGCGAGCAAGCTCACTCCTACAGGCAGTGCGCAATCCCTGTAGGAGTGAGCTTGCTCGCGATGACGCCGGTACAGCCAAACAAGATTTTTGATCTGCCACAGGCGATCAGGAGAAACACATGAACAACTGGATCAGCGCCCTCGCCGAGTTGCAAAGCCAGGGTGAAGCCTGCGTGCTGGTGACGATCATCGAGGAGCGTGGCTCGACGCCGCGCAACGCGGGGTCGAAGATGGTGGTCAGCGCCGAGCGGATCTACGACACCATTGGCGGCGGCCATCTGGAATACAAGGCCATGGAAATCGCCCGCGAGATGCTCGCAAGCGGCAGCCAGCAAACCCGCCTCGAACGCTTCAGTCTCGGCGCGAGTCTGGGGCAGTGCTGCGGCGGCGTGAACGTGCTGCTGTTCGAACCGATGGGTCAGCCGCAGGCGCAGATTGCCGTGTTTGGTGCTGGCCACGTCGGCCGTGCGTTGGTCCCGCTGTTGGCCAGCCTCCCCTGCCGCGTGCGCTGGATCGATTCGCGGGAAGCGGAATTCCCGACGCACCTGCCTGAAGGCGTGAGCAAGATCGTCAACGAAGAAGTGGTCGATGAAGTGGATCACCTGCCCGCTGGCAGTTACTGCATTGTCATGACCCATAATCACCAGCTCGATCTGGAACTGACCGCCGCCATCCTCAAGCGCGGCGACTTCACCTGGTTCGGGCTGATCGGCTCGAAGACCAAACGCGCCAAGTTCGAACACCGCCTGCGCGATCGCGGTTTCGACCCGGCACTGGTGCAACGCATGCGCTGCCCGATGGGGCTGTCCGAAGTGAAGGGTAAGTTGCCGATGGAGATTGCCGTGTCGGTCGCCGCCGAGGTGATCGCCACGTACAACCTGCATTTCGGCACTGAGAGCGGCGAGCATGGCTCAACCTCCGAACCCATCGCCAAGCTGATGCCGGTCTCCCGCCGCGCCCAGGCTCAATGAATTTTTAGAAGAACGAATCGTAAACATGACTATTAAAAAGAAAGCCTACCGCGCCGCCATCGTCCACAGCATCGCCGACCCTGCCGAGGTGGTGGCCGAAGCGTCCTACGAGTATTTCGAAGACGGCCTGATGGTGGTGGAGAACGGCAAGATTTCCGCCGTCGGCCATGCCCGGGATTTGCTGGGCAGCCTTGGCAGCGACGTTGAAGTGGTGACCTACACCGACGCGCTGATCACCGCCGGTTTCATCGACACTCACATCCATTTGCCGCAGACCGGCATGGTCGGTTCCTACGGCGAGCAGTTGCTGGACTGGCTCAACACCTACGTATTCCCTGTCGAGCGTCAGTTCTCAGATCCTGCACACGCCGCTGAAGTGTCCGACATCTTCATTCAGGAGCTGCTGCGCAACGGCACCACGACGGCGCTGGTGTTCGGCAGCCGTCACAAGGAGTCGGTGGAGGCGTTCTTCACCGCCGCCGAAAAGCTCAACCTGCGGATGATCGCGGGCAAGGTGATGATGGACCGCAATGCCCCGGATTATCTGGTGGACACCGCCGAATCCAGCTACGTCGACAGCAAGGCGCTGATTGAGCGCTGGCATGGCAAGGGCCGTCTGCATTACGCGGTCACGCCCCGCTTCGCACCGACCAGCACGCCCGAGCAGCTTGCCCTCGCCGGCCAGTTGTTGACCGAATACCCCGACCTCTATATGCAGACCCACATCAGCGAAAACCTCAAGGAAGTCGAGTGGGTCAAGGCGCTGTTCCCGGAGCGCAAGAATTACCTGGACGTGTACGACCACTTCAAGCTGCTGGGTGAGCGCTCGGTGTTTGCCCACGGGGTGCATCTGTGCGACGAGGAATGTCAGCGTCTGTCGGAGACCGGGTCAGCCATCGCCTTCTGCCCGACGTCCAACTTCTTCCTCGGCAGTGGGCTGTTTAACCTGCCGATGGCGGAGAAGCACAAGGTCAATGTGGGACTGGGAACGGACGTGGGCGGCGGCACCAGCTTCTCGCTGCTGCAAACCCTGAACGAGGCGTACAAGGTCATGCAGTTGCAAGGCGCCAAGCTGAGCCCGTTCAAATCGCTGTACCTCGCGACCTTGGGGGGTGCGCGGGCGCTGCGTCTGGAAGACAAGATCGGCAACCTGCACGCCGGGACTGAGGCGGACTTCGTGGTGCTGGACTTCAACGCCACCCCACTGCTGTCCTACCGCATGAAACAGGCGAAGAGCATCGAAGAACAGCTGTTCGTGTTGATGACCCTGGGGGATGACCGGACGGTGAGCGAGACGTATTCGGCGGGAGTGTTGGTGCATAAGCGCTGAGGTCAGCACCCAATTTTGAAATTGGACAAGATCCCCTGTGGGAGCGAATTCATTCGCGATGCGGCGGCCGTACACCCAACAGAGATGCATCGCCCAAGACGCCGATTCGCGAATGAATTCGCTCCCACAGATTAAATCTGCGTCCGCCGCAAATCCGCTTGGCTAAAAAACGTGCGGCGGGTTTGCGCAATCAAACCGCCGTGCTGCGCCCCGGCTTTTTCTTCGGCAGCATCAGGTGCGAGAACACCGCGTGCAGGTCGTCGGAGGCGCTTTCTTCGTCGAGGTTGAGCTTGCTGTCGATGTGGTCCATGTGGTGCATCATCAGGCTCACCGCCAGCGTCGCGTCGCGGGCTTCGATGGCGTCGATCAACTGGGTGTGCTCATCGTAGGAACAGTGCGAGCGGTTGCCGCTTTCGTACTGGGCGATGATCAGCGAGGTCTGCGACACCAGGCTGCGCTGGAAGCTGATCAGCGGCGCGTTCTTCGCCGCTTCGGCCAATTTCAAGTGGAACTCGCCCGACAGGCGAATCCCCGCTCCACGATCCCCTCTGGAAAAACTGTCGCGCTCGTCGCTGACCATCTTGCGCAGTTCATTCAACTGCTCCGGCGTCGCGTGTTCGACCGCCAATTCAGTGATCGCCTTCTCGACCATGCGCCGGGCGAAGAACACTTGCCGCGCTTCGTCCACGCTCGGGCTGGCAACCACCGCGCCGCGATTCGGGCGCAACAACACCACGCCTTCGTGGGCGAGACGCGACAAAGCGCGACGAATGATGGTGCGGCTGACCCCGAAAATCTCACCCAAGGCTTCTTCGGAAAGCTTGGTGCCGGGCGCCAGCCGTTGTTCGAGGATGGCCTCGAAAATGTGCGCGTAGACGATGTCGTCCTGGGTGCCGCTACGGCCCGCCTTGGCGGTGCGCGGCTGTTTCTTGAGGGGTTGCAACTGATCGTTCATGGGCACTCGTGAGAACTGAATCCGGCATGTAAGCCGTGACCGTGACGGCGATGACAAAAGCAATAGCAGATATCAGGGCAAAGTCACAGTAAAAGTAATGGCGCATTGTACACAGTGCGCAGCGGCTGAACAGATTTCTGCCGTTCGCTTCGTTATGCACACAATCCCAAAAATCCCCACGACAAAATCGAAAACATTATTTGCATTTTTTGTATACAAAAGCATAATTCGCTCGTGCACGTTTCTGACCTTCCAGTCAACAAATCAGGCTGGCGGTCAATTCGCCCCACGGAGCAGTTACCGGCTCTGAAAAAAACAACAAAAACGTTTCGAGGGATTCACTGTGGAAAGTCGCAAAACCGAAGCCACGCCGCTGGAAGCCACTCAAGGAGACCTCAGGCCGACACGCTCGGGCCTGCTTGAACGCCTCTTCAAGCTCAGCCTGCACGGCACCACCGTTCGGACCGAGCTGCTGGCGGGCCTGACGACGTTCATCACCATGGCGTACATCATTTTCGTCAACCCCAACATCATGGCCGACGCGGGCATCGATCATGGCGCCGCGTTCGTGGCCACCTGCATTGCCGCGGCGCTGGGTTGCCTGCTGATGGGTCTGTACGCCAACTGGCCGGTGGGCCTGGCGCCGGGCATGGGCTTGAACGCGTTCTTCACCTACACCGTCGTCGGCACGATGGGGTACAGCTGGCAAACGGCGCTGGGTGCGGTGTTCATCTCGGGCGTGATCTTCATGATCCTCACCCTCTCCCGCGTCCGCGAATGGCTGCTGAACAGCATTCCGGTGAGCCTGCGGTTCGCGATGGGCGCGGGGGTCGGGCTGTTCCTCGGGCTGATCGGCCTGAAAACAGCGGGCATCGTGGTCGACAGCCCCGCGACGTTGATCAAGCTGGGTTCGCTGCGTGAACCCGGTCCGTTGCTGGCGGCGATCTGCTTTTTGATGATTGCGGTGCTCAGCTATCACCGCGTGTTCGGCGCGATCCTGATCAGCATCATCACCGTAACCGCCGCCGGTTGGGGCCTGGGGCTGGTGCATTACAACGGCATTTTTTCTACCCCACCGAGCCTGGCCCCGACCTGGATGGCGATGGACATCGCGGGGGTGTTCAACGTCAGCATGATCAGCGTGGTGTTGGCGTTCCTGTTTGTGCACATGTTCGACACCGCTGGCACCTTGATGGGCGTCGCGCAACGGGCCGGATTGGTGAATGACGATGGCCGCATCGAGAACCTGTCCCGCGCCCTCAAGGCCGACAGTGCATCGAGCGTGTTCGGCGCGATGGTCGGCGTGCCGCCTGTCACCAGTTATGTGGAAAGTGCTTCGGGCGTGGCGGCGGGTGGCCGCACCGGGCTGACGGCCGTGACCGTGGGCGTGCTGTTCGTCGCCGCGATGTTCTTCGCTCCATTGGCGGGGATGATCCCGGCGTACGCCACCGCAGGCGCGCTGATTTACGTGGCGATGCTGATGATGGGCGGCATGGCCCACATCGAATGGGACGAAGCCACCGACGCGATTCCCGCCATCGTCACGGCGATCATGATGCCGCTGACCTTCTCGGTGGCCGACGGCATCGCACTGGGCTTCATCACCTACGTCGTGCTGAAGGCGTTTACCGGGCGTCACAAGGAGATTTCGGTCAGCCTGTGGGCGCTGTGCGCGATCTTCATTGCCAAGTTTGTGTTCCTGTAAAGAGGCCCGTATCTGCCTGATGCAACACCCCCTGTGGGAGCGCTGTAGATCCGCACATGACGTCGCCCATTGGGTGGCGTTTTTGCTTTTCCGATTTCAACAAGGAGAAACCCCATGACCCTGGAAACCTGGCTGCTGTTCAGCGGCGCCGCGCTGGTAGTGATTCTGATCCCGGGGCCGCTGTCCCTGCTGATGATCGGCAACAGCCTGAACTATGGCGTGCTGCGCTCATACCCGGCATTTTTCGGCGGGGTGTGTGCATCGATCTGCCTGCTCAGCGCCTCGGCTCTTGGCCTGGGCGCATTGTTGATGGCTTCGGAGCAACTGTTCAGCGCGCTGAAAATCGTCGGCGGCCTGTACCTGTTCTACCTCGCCTGGCAAAGCTGGAAACAGTCCCGCCAACCTGCGACCGGCGCAGACGTGCCGGCGGCCCTCAGCCATCCGGGCTTCGCGTCGCTGTTCTGGCGCGCCTTCGTGCTCGGCGGCAGCAACCCGAAAGACATCCTGTTCTTCGCCGCCTTCCTGCCGCAGTTCCTCAAGGCGGATCAACCGTTCCTCGGCCAGCTGATCACCATGATCATCACGTGGACGCTGCTGGACCTGACCTGCAAGCTGTTCTACGGCCTGAGCGCCCAGGGTGCCGCGCGTTACCTGCGCACCGGCAAGGGTCAAACCTGGTTCAACCGCATCAGCGCCGGGCTGTTCGGTGGCGCGGGCAGCGCTGCACTGCTCAGCCATTGACGCCCTGCACGCTGTTGTCCTCTCAAGGCAGCGGCGTGTTCGTCACGGTTCGGCGACGCGCTGTATGAACACCTGCGGCGCCGGCTCCAGCGAGCTGCCGCTTCTGACACCCCCGATCAATTTCACCAGACGCCCCTGATCCCGGGCTTCGAGCAAGGTATTCAACGCACCTTCTCCCGGTCGCGCCGCCGCCCACTCATCGATCCAGCGATTGGACAGGGGAACGGCGGCGTTTGGCGTCAGGGTCTGAAACTCCACTTGCGAAGCAGAGACGTGATGCGTGTGGAGCATGTAGAGGTGCTCCTGTCCGGTGCGTCGGAACAACAGGATCGAACGCACCTGCAACACCGCCTCACCATCGGAAACCATGCGGTAGCCTGCGTCGGTGATCAACGCCGACATGAACTCACGCATTGCCGTTTTTGCCGGTGCGCCTATACGAGGGCCGCCGGTGACCCTTTCCAGCAGGGTCACCAGCGGAGGTTTCGAGACCGCGAAATCCAGACGTTTGAACTCCTGAATCGACGGGCCGTAGCTGATCCACAGGCGGGACATGGTGGTGCCAATCCCGGTGATTTGAGCGCCTTCAAGCATCAGCAGCGGATCATTCAACTGCGGTAACGGCGCAAGCTGCCCCCTCTTCCAAGCGTTAAGGGTGGCCTTGATGTTGATCAGCCGAGTTGCCGTCAGGCCCGTGTGCGCCTGATCAGCGGCATCGTAGATTTTCTCCGCGAGAATCCGGCAGGTGACCGGGCTCAGCCCGGGCCGCGCTTCCTCCACCAGATGCTGGATCTTCAAGCGAAACAGCGGACCATGCACTGTCCAGTGCCCGTCCTTGAAAGACGCCATGCCCGGCTGGTTGAAGCGGTCGCGGCGAATGGTTTCGTTGAGTCCTGAAAAGCTGTCCTCAAGCGGCGTCGGATGTTTCAGGAACACGATAGAAGGGTTCTGACTCGCCCCGCTCGGCAGGATGTCGTAACGCTGGCCGTCGATCTGCACGAATGTGCTCCCCGGCTCATCGTTGACTTGGAAGATCGGTGGGAACACTTCGACCTGTTGCACCCTGCCAGCGTCATCCAGAGGGCGGCCCCAACGCTTCCAGCGGTCGGCGCCGTCCAGCGCATCGCGCAGCGCCGAAGGTTGAGGTGGCTCCTTGCGTTTACTGCCGCTGGTACCAGGTTGTGGCTCGGCCTGGGGCGGCCGACGATAGGCCTCGGCCCATTCCGGGGTCGCCTTGTGTTGCTGGTAGTGCACGGCGATGTCCAGCTCCAGTCTGCGCTGACGATCAGCGGGGAATTCGAACTCATCAAGCAACTGCCGCGCGTGCCGGTTCTTGAACGCAGGGTCGCCGTGGGCTTGGGCGATCAGTGTTTCGGCAATGGTCGAGCGCATGCCGCCCCTGAGCCCGACATCCGAGTGGTACACCCAGGCGCCATTGTGAAACCGCACCGGGGGTTCGAAGCCATGAACGGCGGTCTTCTTCAAGCGCAGCGTTTGCTCCCCCGCGCGTCGGTAGACCTCGTACGCCTGCCCTTCGCGCTCGATCCAGAGCTGGCCGTCCTTGAGCAGCGTGCCGAGATCGCGACCGGATTGCGGCACCGCATCATTCAGTGACTTGGGCACTGCATAGCCCTCGAACGGCGTCAGCACGTGCTCG
This sequence comes from Pseudomonas salicis, assembly GCF_057128705.1. Taxonomy (NCBI): domain Bacteria; kingdom Pseudomonadati; phylum Pseudomonadota; class Gammaproteobacteria; order Pseudomonadales; family Pseudomonadaceae; genus Pseudomonas; species Pseudomonas salicis. The sequence continues at coordinate 131,177 of NZ_JBSKHU010000008.1, read as the reverse complement.
CGCAGCCCGGACGTCGCAGTCTTCAGCCTCGCGCTGCGCCGCGCCATCCGCCCCAGCACGAACACGCTGGCGGCACCGGGAATCACCGACATCGCCACGTCCAGCACACTCATCGCCGTGCTACCCAACGCCAGTAGCCCGTCATCGAGGCGCCCCTCTCTAAAGGCTTTCATGGCGTCGTGCCCATCCAGCCAGCCATCCTGGACGCTGATCAGGGTGCCGATGCCGGGAAGCAGACCCAACAGCGCTTTCAGGTACCCCACATAGGTCTCGCCTTGCTGCCGGTTCTGCTCGGTCTGGATGTCGAAGCGGGTGCGCGCGCGGCTCTGAATCGCCTGCTGAAGCATCCAGGCGCGGGTGTCGAGCTGCTGGGCGGCGAGTTGCAGGTCGAGTGCCGGGACGAACCGCAGAAAGCCTTCGAACCCCCGAGCCTGCGCCTGGTTGATGTAGCTGACATGCCTAGCGACCTGCTGAGCCTCCAACGTCCGTTGAGCCAGGTAAGTCACCAGTGCAGGCGTGCTGATCAGTCGCTGCATTAATCGGGATTTGGCCGATGCGGGATCAGCCCCCTCGATAGTCAGCAGATCGCCGGGCGCGTCGGGCAGGTAGATCACGGTGTTATTCGAGCTTCTGCTGCGGATCGCACACAGCCCGCTCAACGTGTGGCTGTCCTGCTCGCCACTCACCGAGGTGCCCGGCTTGAACTGCAACCAGTTCATCTCGATGCCAGCGGCGTCGCTTTCGGCCTGAGAGCGAGACTGCGCTGCCAGTTGCAGCAACAGACCACCCGCTTCGCTCAGGCGTCGCCGCTTGATTTCGCAAAACGCCTCCAGCACGATCTTGTGCTGATAGGGTTCCAGCAGGCGCTCGGCGTCGAGTTGTTGTTGCACCGTGGACCCGGGTGCCAGCCGGAACACTTCTTTGAGCAAATTACGATAGTGCAGCGCAACGTCCAGTTTCGGAATGACCGCGTGCAGCCAAGTGCCCATCAGGCCCGACGTGCCATGGATCGCGGCGAAATCGAAACGCCGCGCCATCTGCGCGTCATCCGCTGCGAAATTGCGCTCGGCCAGCGCCGCCAACGTCAGGTGCTCACGCTCCCGACTGGCGACCCACGGTGCGAAATAATTCGTCACCCGCCCGTATTGAGGGTCGATTCGGTAGTCGCGCCAGACCCGTTTCGGCAGCTCGACAGTGACCCGATCCGGATCGAGATCGATGCCCAGATCATCCTTGATCCTGGCCTTGATGCGCGCTCGAACGAAATCCTCGAACGAGGGCAGCACGTGATCCAGATGGCTTTCAAGTGCCTGGGCGCTGGCGTGGTACTCGGTGAGCCGCTGGGCGTATTCATCGCGCACAGGCTGCTCGACGGCGCTCAGCCAGCCGGGCATCGCAATGCTGAGTGACTGCAAGGGTTGATCGTGGGGTTCGTCTGCGGTCAGCAGATCGAGGGGCGGTAAAACGGTACCGGTCATGGCGGGCTCCAGGTGTGTGAGATGCACTGGAGTGTTCACAGGTTGCAACCGGCCCGGCGGTACATATTCATCGGGCGAAAAAAAGCCCGCAGTGTGGGGCGGGCAAGAGGTACAGGGGCAAAGCGATGTCACAGGTTGCTCGGTTACGCGTATCGCCTAGCTGCCGCGATAGGTGGAATAGCTGTACGGCGAAATCAGCAGCGGAACGTGGTAGTGATCCTGGCTGGCGTCGATGCCGAACCGCAGCACCACGACGTCGAGAAAGGCCTGATCACCGAGCTTCACGCCCTTGGTCCGGTAGTAATCGCCGGCGCTGAATTGCAGCTGGTAGACACCCGAACGGTAGTCCTCGCCCTGTAACAAGGGGGCGTCGCAGCGGCCGTCACTGTTGGTCACGGCTTCAGCAATCTTTTCCAACTGTTCGCCGTCGACCCGGTACAGGGCAATGCGGATGTTGCTGCCGGGGCAGCCGTGTGCGGCGTCCAGCACGTGTGTGGTCAGTCGTCCCATGGGGCGTCGTTGCCTCGCTTGGAAATTGAGTGGAATCGCACCGTTTCAGTGCCGCTTTGGAGAACGGAGCGCGGTTGAACAGCGCGAGCGATGACGAATTAAGACATTTTCGAAAGAAATTGTACACAATAAAAATCACTTTTTATGCGGCTCATTGCCAGACACGCCCGAAAGCCCCGAAACGCCGGATAGCTAGGCCCCTGTTGAAGTTTTTTGGCGGATTCTGACCACTCAGGCAAGTTTCTTGCAGCGTCATCTGTCATGAGAAAAGCGAAAAAACAAGCTTACAAATCACAATTAAACTTGTATACAATCGTCCCATCGCCGCGACGGTCGACGGATCACGATCACACCTCAGTGCAGATCGATCCCCCTCCACCGTCACAGACAACACGTAGATAAGGAAGATTGCAGTGAGCGCCGACTATCCACGCGACCTGATCGGTTACGGCCGTAACCCGCCCCATCCCCACTGGCCGGGCAATGCCCGTATCGCGTTGTCGTTCGTACTCAATTACGAAGAAGGCGGCGAGCGCAATATTCTGCACGGCGACAAGGAATCCGAGGCGTTTTTGTCCGAAATGGTCGCCGCTCAGCCGCTGCAAGGCCAGCGCAATATGAGCATGGAGTCGCTGTACGAATACGGCAGCCGTGCCGGGGTGTGGCGCATCCTCAAGCTGTTCAAGCAATTCGACATTCCGCTGACCATCTTCGCCGTGGCCATGGCCGCCCAGCGCCACCCGGACGTGATCCGCGCGATGGTCGAGGCCGGTCACGAAATCTGCAGCCACGGCTATCGCTGGATCGACTATCAGAACATGGACGAGGCTCAGGAACGCGAGCACATGCTCGAAGCGATCCGCATCCTTACCGAACTCACTGGCGAACGCCCGCTGGGCTGGTATACCGGTCGTACTGGCCCGAACACCCGGCGTCTGGTGATGGAAGAAGGCGGCTTTCTCTACGACTGCGACACCTATGACGACGACCTGCCCTACTGGGAGCCGAACAACAGCACCGGCAAGCCGCATCTGGTGATTCCGTACACCCTGGACACCAACGACATGCGCTTCACCCAAGTGCAGGGTTTCAACAAGGGCGACGACTTTTTCGACTACCTGAAAGACGCGTTCGACGTGCTCTACGCCGAAGGGGCCGATGCGCCGAAAATGCTTTCCATCGGCCTGCACTGCCGCCTGATCGGCCGCCCTGCCCGTCTGGCCTCGCTGCAACGTTTCCTCGAATACGTCAAAGCCCATGAGCAGGTGTGGTTCGCACGCCGCGTGGAAATCGCCCGCCACTGGCACGACATTCATCCCTTCACAAGCAGCCCGTTGAAAGGAGCCGCCCAGTGAGCCGTTTCCAGACCCTGACGCCCTCTTCCCTGAGCCGCGAAGCCTTCGTCGAAGCCTTCGCCGACATTTACGAGCATTCGCCCTGGGTCGCTGAAAAAGCCTATGACCTTGGCGAGTTGCAAAGCCTCGACGACATCGAGACCCTGCACGCCCGTATGAGCGACATCCTGTTGAGCGCCGACCACGCCACGCAACTGGCGCTGATCAACGCTCACCCGGACCTTGCCGGCAAAGCCGCCGTGCAAGGCCAACTGACCGAAGCCAGCACGAATGAACAGGCTGGCGCCGGTATCCACCAATGCACGGCTGAAGAGTTCGCTCGCTTCACCGAGCTGAACGACGCCTACAAAGCGACGTTCGCGTTCCCCTTCATCATGGCGGTGAAAGGCAGCAACCGGCATCAGATCCTCGCGGCCTTCGAGACGCGCATTCACAACCCGGCCCAAACCGAGTTCGCCTGCGCCCTGGCCGAGATCAACAAGATCGCGATGTTCCGCTTGCAGACGCTTTAACCCTGACCATCCCCACGCCCCTAATCAAAGGCAGACAAAAAGAATGAAAGCTTACGCCGTACCCTTCGAAAAATTCGTCAACCTGGCCGATGCCCGTCTGGGCACCAAAATCATTTCCGTGACCGACGACTGGTTCGCCGACGCCAACCGCCTGTTCCAGCCGACCCCTGCGGTGTGGAAGGAAGGCGTGTTCGACGACAACGGCAAATGGATGGACGGCTGGGAATCGCGCCGTAAGCGTTTCGAAGGTTATGACAGCGCCGTGATCCGCCTGGGCGTGGCGGGTTCGATCAAGGGCGTGGACATCGACACCTCGTTCTTCACCGGCAACTACCCGCCATCGGCCTCGCTGGAAGCCTGCTTCCTGGCCTCGGGCGAGCCGGATGACAATACTGTGTGGACTGAAGTGCTGCCTGCTGTCGAACTGAAAGGCGACAGTCACCACTACCACGAAATCGGCGACACCCAGGCCTACAGCCACCTGCGTTTCAACATCTACCCGGACGGCGGCGTGGCGCGTCTGCGCGTGTACGGCGTGCCGCACCGCGACTGGTCGGCGGTGGGCGACAACGAGCAAGTGGACCTGGTCGCCGCGTTGAACGGTGGTCGCGCCCTGGCCTGTTCCGACGAACACTTCGGCCGCATGAGCAACATCCTCAACCCGGGCCGTGGCGTGAACATGGGCGACGGCTGGGAAACCGCACGTCGCCGCACGCCGGGCAACGACTGGGTCATCGTCGCGCTGGGCCATGCCGGTGAAGTCGAGCAGATCGTCGTCGACACCCTGCACTTCAAGGGCAACTACCCGGACAGCTGCTCGATCCAGGGCGCATTCGTCAAAGGAGGCACCGACAGCCAGATCGAAACCCAGAGCCTGTTCTGGCGCGAACTGCTGCCGAGCCAGAAACTGGAGATGCACGCTGAACACACCTTCGTCGAGCAGATCAAGGCGCTCGGCCCGATCACCCACATCCGCCTGAACGTGTTCCCGGATGGTGGCGTGAGCCGCTTGCGTGTGTTGGGTAAGGTGGCCAAATAACAGAGTGCCGTTCCCGCACTGATGCCGGAACGGACACCCCATGAATCTGTAGGAGTGAGCTTGCTCGCGATAGCGTCGGATCAGACAACACAGGCGTGACCGACATAACGCAATCGCGAGCAAGCTCACTCCTACAAATGACCCGTCAATCAAGAGAACAGAAGAACCCGCATGCGCACACTGATTATCGAGCCGTTGACCAAAGAAGCCTTCGCCCCTTTCGGTGATGTCATCGAAACCGATGGCAGCGATCATTTCATGATCAACAACGGCTCGACCATGCGCTTTCACAAGCTGGCGACCGTGGAAACGGCAACGCCGGAGGATCACGCGATCATCAGCATCTTCCGCGCCGAAGCGCTGGAGATGCCACTGACCGTGAGCATGCTGGAGCGGCATCCGCTGGGCAGTCAGGCGTTCATACCGCTGCTCGGCAACCCTTTTCTGGTCGTGGTCGCGCCACTTGGCGATGCACCTGACCCGGAGCTGACCCGCGCCTTCCTCACCAACGGCAGGCAGGGTGTCAATTACCATCGCGGCGTCTGGCACCACCCGGTGCTGACGATCGAAAAGCGGGATGACTTCCTGGTGGTTGATCGCAGTGGCAGTGGCAATAACTGCGATGAGCATTTCTTCGAAGAGAGTCAGATGATGATTCTCGATCCCCACTAATAAGAAGGGCCTAAGCGTCCGCCAGTGACGACAGGCAAACGGTAAAGACTGTGGCTGCACATCTGATGGAATGGCTGAATCTGGGCGTGCGCTGGATTCACATGATCGTCGGGATCGCCTGGATTGGCGCATCCTTTTACTTCGTCTGGCTGGAGAACAACCTCAACCGTGCCAACCCGCGCGACGGGCTGTCCGGTGACCTGTGGGCGATCCACGGCGGCGGGATCTACCACCTGGAAAAATACAAGCTGGCCCCACCGACCATGCCGGACAACCTGCACTGGTTCAAATGGGAAGCCTATTGGACCTGGATGTCGGGCATCGTGCTGTTGTGCATTGTGTTCTATTCCAACCCCACCCTTTACCTGCTGGCCCCCGGCAGCACCTTGAGCGGCGGCGAAGGCATCGCCATCGGCGTCGGCGCACTGATCGCCAGTTGGTTCATTTATGACCTGCTCTGCGACTCCCCGCTCGGCAAGCGTCCTGGCCTGTTGGGCCTGGTGTTGTTCGTGCTGGTCATCGGCGCCTGCTATGGCTTCAGCCAGGTGTTCAGCGGTCGCGGTGCGTACCTGCACACCGGCGCAATCATTGGCACCATCATGGTCGGTAACGTGTTCCGCATCATCATGCCCGCCCAGCGCGCACTGGTGGCGGCCATCGCCGAGAACCGCACACCGGACCCGACCCTGCCCGCCAAAGGCCTGCTGCGTTCGCGTCACAACAACTACTTCACCCTGCCCGTGCTGTTCATCATGATCAGCAACCACTTCCCGAGCACCTACGGCAGTCAGTACAACTGGCTGATCCTGGCGGCCATCGCGGTATGTGCGGTACTGGTGCGTCACTACTTCAACACCCGTCACGACAGCCACAAATTTGCATGGGCCTTGCCGGTCGGCGCACTGGGCATGATCTGCCTGGCGTACGTCACGGGGCCTGCGCAGATGCAACGCGGTCCGGACGTCGCGGCGAACATCCAGTACCAGCCGCTGCCCGGTACGGCAATTGGCGGACACCGTGCCGACGAGCCGAAACCTGAGGTCGCGCCCACTCCAGCCCCTGCTGCGCCTGCCGCTCCCGCTCAAGCGAGCAATGCTGGTGACGTGGATTTCGACAAGGTGCACAGCGTGATTCAAGAACGCTGCGCGGTCTGCCATTCGGCCAAACCGACCAGCCCGCTGTTCAGCAGTGCGCCGGCCGGGATCATGTTCGACACCCCGCAACAGATCCAGCAACTCGCCCCGCGCATCCAGGCCCAGGCCGTGACCGCGCAAATCATGCCACTGGGCAACATCACCCAGATGACACAGCAGGAGCGTGACTTGCTGGGGCAGTGGATTGACAAGGGGGCGCAGACGAATTGATGTAAGGGGGCGTCGCTTGATGCCCCGGATCTGCCTGATGTCGCCGATCCCTGTAGGAGTGAGCTTGCTCGCGATCGCGGTCTGACAGTTTCATCATTGTCGACTGACTCACCGCCATCGCGAGCAAGCTCACTCCTACAGGGGCGTGTTTGCCGAAGTCGAGGTTCCACCGCCCAGCCGCAACGGGCGTACTCAAAAATAAGAACAATGAGGTGTTGCATGTCCGAGTCAACTCACGCGCGCATCCCTGCTGCGCCACCACGACAGCCCCTGCCACTGATGCAACTGATCCTGGTCGGCCTGCAACACGTCCTGTTGATGTACGGAGGTGCCGTCGCGGTGCCGCTGATCATCGGCCAGGCCGCTGGCCTTTCCCGTGAAGAAATCGCCTTTTTGATCAACGCCGACCTGCTCGTCGCGGGCATCGCGACGGTCGTGCAGTCGTTCGGCATCGGTCCTTTGGGCATTCGCATGCCGATCATGATGGGCGCCAGTTTTGCCGCCGTCGGCAGCATGGTCGCCATGGCGGGCATGCAGGGCGTGGGCTTGCCGGGGATCTTCGGCGCGACCATCGCGGCCGGTTTCTTCGGCATGCTGATCGCGCCGTTCATGTCGAAAATCGTTCGCTTCTTTCCGCCTTTGGTCACGGGCACGGTGATCACCTCCATCGGCTTGTCGTTGTTCCCCGTCGCCGTGAATTGGGCGGGCGGCGGCAGCAAGGCGATGAGTTTCGGCGACCCGCTGTACCTGGGCGTCGCGGCGCTGGTGCTGCTGACGATCCTGCTGATCAACCGCTTCATGCGCGGCTTCTGGGTCAACATTTCGGTGCTGATCGGCATGGGCCTGGGCTACATCCTTTCAGGCTTCATCGGCATGGTGGATTTGAGCGGTCTGGCTCAGGCGGACTGGGTGAAAGTGGTCACGCCGATGCACTTCGGCATGCCGACCTTCAGCCTCGCGCCGATTCTCTCGATGTGTCTCGTGGTGGTGATCATCTTCGTCGAGTCCACCGGGATGTTCCTGGCGCTGGGCAAGATCACCGACCGCGAAGTCACGCCGGGCATGCTGCGTCGCGGTTTGCTGTGCGACGCGGCCGCGTCCTTTCTCGCCGGTTTCCTCAACACCTTCACCCACTCCTCGTTCGCGCAGAACATTGGCCTGGTGCAGATGACCGGCGTGCGTTGCCGTTCGGTGACCATGGTCGCGGGCGGCTTGTTGGTGTTGCTGAGCCTGCTGCCGAAAGCGGCCTATCTGGTGGCCTCGATTCCGCCAGCGGTGCTGGGCGGCGCGGCGATTGCCATGTTCGGGATGGTTGCGGCGACCGGCATCAAGATTCTTCAAGAGGCCGACATCTCGGATCGTCGTAATCAACTGCTGGTGGCGGTGAGCATCGGCATGGGCCTGATCCCGGTCGTCCGGCCGGAGTTCTTCAGCCAGTTGCCGCACTGGATGGGGCCCATCACCCACAGCGGCATTGCCATGGCGACCTTGAGTGCCGTGCTGCTGAACCTGCTGTTCAACGTGCTCGGCGGTGCCGAGCGTGCCGCGATGGCCGGGCCGCTGCACTCGCACTAATCGTGGGTGCCCTGTTTTAGACGCACCGCTCTTTTGCAGCGCACTTGAGCGATGCGGCGCGAGTCAGTATCCTCCGCCGCCGCTCGACCGCGCCTCGAAAAACAGGGCTTGACCACCCGCATACAATAATCTGACCGAACGGCCAAGTTGCCGTCCAGCCGCGCCTCGCTCGAAAAATCATGGAATCGACTGTTTTCAATAACAGCCGACGAGGCTTTTTTGTCTTTTTTCAGAGGGTTGCCGTAGAGATTGCTATCTGTAAAAAGTTGATCAGTTGGACAACTAAAGCAGCAAAGAAAGGCGCCAAGACAGAGCGCCAACTCATCGCAACACCGACTTTGAACCCAAGGGAGTACCGCATGAACCGTTCGCTTTCCAGCCTGTTGGCCGCCAGTAGCCTGCTGGCCGCCACCCCCGCGATGTCTGGCGATTTGTTGCAATGGCAGAGCAACAGCCTGACGTATCTGTACGGCCAGAATTTCGAGGTCAACCCGGATACCCAGCAGACCTTTACTTTCGAACACGCAGACGGCTGGAAATACGGCGACAACTTCCTGTTCGTCGACAACATCTTCTACAACGGCAAGAAAGATCCGGGCGTGGGCAATAACACGCTATACGGCGAGTTCTCCCCTCGCCTGTCGCTGGGCAAGATATTCGACCAGAAATTCGAGCTCGGCCCGATCAAGGACGTGCTGTTGGCAGGTACTTACGAGTTTGGTGAAGGCGACGTCGAGTCGTACCTGATCGGCCCCGGCTTCGACCTGAACATCCCCGGTTTCGACTACTTCCAACTCAACTTCTACAAGCGCTACAACGATGGCCACCGTGCGGGTTATGGCGCCTGGCAGATCACCCCGGTCTGGTCGTACACCATCCCCGTGGGCAAGTCGGACATTTTGATCGACGGTTTCATGGACTGGGTCGTGGACAACAAACAGTCCAATACCAAAGGCGACTACCACTCTAACCTGCACTTCAACCCGCAGATCAAATATGACTTGGGCAAGGCGATGAATTTGCCGGAGCGGCAGTTGTACGTGGGGATCGAGTATGACTACTGGACCAACAAATACGGGATCAATGACACCCGGTATTTTGATACGGATCAGAACACCGCGAGTTTGTTGGTGAAGGTGTTTTTTTAAAGCGTCACTGGGCGTGCGAGTGATTGACTCGCACCCCTTCAAGGATTATCGCAACGAGCCGTTGCTGCGTTCAGCCAGTAATCGCCTTCCTCGGGCGTGGTAAAAATCATATGCCGCTTCGGTAACGCTGTCGGCGTTCCGAGAGGCCATTACAGATGCAATATGAGGAGATTGATTGAAATCATGAATGATCGCCGGCAAGTCATGTTGCCGTCCAACATTATGATGCAGCGCTTGCACCTGATCAGTAAAAAATGCCACTGGGGATAACGTTCTCTCAAGGTAGGTTGATGTCAATTGCCCATTCACCACAGCGCTCGAAATCTCACCTATATCTGGCCTGCTTCCGATTGAAGGCAAATATATCGCAAATTGATCATTCAAATAAAAGCTATCCACCGTCCTTGATCCCTCATGATTGTGTAAACCACTGACCTTCCCCAGATGCGACATTTCGTGAGCTATTGTTTTCTGAAGTTCAGAGTTCCGTAACTTATCCACATTCAGAAAAACCCGTCCGTGTGGGTCATTTCGCACCACACTGGCTGTTTCCTCGGACTCTTTGGGTTCTATCCCTACGAATTTATCGTACCCCTCAAGACTGCGATAATCAGAGACCAACGCCTGCGTTCGCTGCCAATCACGCAAGACGTATGGCATCGCTTCGTTGTGATAATAACCAAAATATTTCATGCTAACGGAAGACCTGTCCCAGTTCGAATCTTGAGCAGCAGCAATGGCACCCTTTAAAACTTGATCAACGCCCGCTAATGCGAGCCTGACCGCTTGCGCCCCAGAAGCATCAATGGTTTGTAGCTCACCCAGGCCTCTCCAAATAATGCGGTCCCCTCCCCTCTCCAACATATTTTCAACTCGATCATTGAGCCCTTCATAAACTGCACCGTTTACTTCGAGATTTCTTACCGGTGAATTACCAACAAACCCATACCGATTCACTCCCTGCACATCCCCCGCCGGGTCCGGACTAACCCACCGCTGCATCCAAGGCGCGTAATACCTGAACCCGTAGTAATAAAGCCCCGTCGCATCACACTCTTTGCCGGAATACCGCACGGTCTTGTATTTAGCCTCAACAGCGCTTCGCGCCGCCCACCACGCGGTGCCGCCAAACGGGTAATAACCTTCGTGGCTGATCAACTTCGCGTCTCGATCAAGTTCGAGGGTGCTGGAGCCCAGGTGATCACTGAGGCTATAGCGCAACTGATCATTCTCGATGCCGTCGGGTTTGCCGGACTCCCAATGCAATAGCCTCACGCTGCTACGCCCCGCCTCGACCGTGAGCACATGCTGCACTTCGCCGGTTGCCTCGTTGCGATGTATTTCCAGCCCCGGCAGGTAACGCACTTCAGCCGTCAGCGTGTGACTGCGCGCCTGACTTACCCGCACCTTTCGGACCCGCTGACCACCACCGTCGTAGCGATAAAGCTCGCTGTCATCAGGTCCATCGTCGCGCTTCACCAAAGTCGCTTGGCTCAACTGATTGCGCGCATCCCACTTCATTGCCTGACCCGGTTGCAGCTCTTTGAGGTTGCCATTGCCATCGAAAGCTTCGGCGATCTGCCCCTCATCAGGCAGCCTCCCGTCAGCCCGCTGTGGCAGGCTGCGGTTGCTCGTCGACGACACCGCCATACGCCAGGTTTCACCGCCCGAATGGTGCCGAGCCACCAGGTTGCCACCTGCGTCGTATTCAAAGCGCTGGGTGTAATGGATGAGGTTGCCGGGATCGAGCGGCAGGGGTTGAAGGTCGGGCAGTCCGGGCAGATGGGAAACCGGCGCCACTTCCCGCCCAGTGGCTTCGATCAGTTGGTAAAGGCTGTCGTAGGCGTAACGGTTGACCGGATCAACGCGCTGGTTTCTGAAAAACGAGACCGGCTGCGCAGCATCCTCGACGCTCACGACATTCCCAACGGGGTCGTAGCCGTAATTCAGATCCTGTAGCACCTGTCCCTCGCCAGTGAGTGCCAACAGCCGGGTCAGCCGCCCATCTGCCGCATCGTACGTCGCAGTGCTGACGACACCATTGCCTGCGGTCTCCCGTTCGGCGGCGCCCATTGCGTCGTAGTGAATATCGCTCACTAAAACGTGCACCTTATCGCTGCCCGACGATTGAAGACCGGTGCTCTGGAGTTCCCCTGAGCAGACGTACGTCAGAAACCGGCAATTGCCTCGGGCATCGGTCTGCACAATGACATCCCCGTCAGCACCGACAGCGCTCGTCGAGATAAAGCGCTCCGCTTCAAGCAACAGGTCACGTTGCGAAGGCTCTTGCGGCCAGTCAACGCGCTCTGTTGGTGCGAGAAATCGCCGTTCTTGATGCAACAAGGCCCCCGTCAGGCCGTACGCCGAACACCACACAGACCCCGCTGAATCGTCACGTCGCAGCAACGTGCCGCACTGGTTGTGCGCCAACCATTGCGCGCTGGCGTCGGCATAGATGAACCGGTCAGAAACCCGAGCGAGTTCTCCATCGAGCGTTTCGGCAATCGCCACAGACCGCATCAACTCGTCGTATTCAAACGCCAACAGCGTGCCCCGGCTGTCGCGGTTTTCCAGCGGCTGCCCCGCTTCGCCGAACAACGTCAGGCGCCATCCCGCATCGACGTTATCGGTCAACAACGGCTGGTCAGAGAGGCTGTAAACAGTGGAAGTCGAGGGTCGATCAAGGCGGGGATCGGTGGTTGCCAAGAGGCGCCCTGACACGTCGAACGCTTGGCGGGTCATCCGGAGTTCGGGGCGATCTTGCACATCGGCACGGTAGAAACCGACTTGACGCACGGGCAAGCCGCGCGAGTCAACCACGCTGAGACTGGGAGTATGGGAGCAGAGATTCATGTGCCGACGTCCGTGTCCAAGCCTTGATCAAAGGCTAGACACAAACGCGGCAACACAGGACTGCAGGTGACGTATGGTCAGGCTGTGTGGCGTTGAACCAAACGGGCGCTGGCCACCGGGACACCCACACCGACGATCATCAGACTCCACAACAGGTATTCAAGGCCAAACACCAGGAACGCGCCGCCGACCATGATCGTTGCCAGACTCGGGATGCCCAGCGCACAGATCAACAGGGCATGGGCGCCCAGTTTTTGTTTGAAGGGTATTCGGGCGTTGAACACGCAGACCAGCCACAAATAGAGCCAAGCCACGATCGTCAATAAATAAAGCGCCAGGTGTAACAAGTCGCCGGACATGCCATATCCATGCATGGGTCAATCTCCCTCTTCCAGATCATCGATGTATTCACGGCTGTTCGATCCATCGAGTCGCCGACAGCAAGTTTACACCGGCGCAGCACTCCGGATGCGCCCTCTGTCCGGAACTGAATCCCAAGTCAATGGCGGCCTGCACGCTTTCATGACGTTTTCATCTTTGTTCGACCTATTTTTAACACCGGCCTCGGGATCATGAGCCACCGTCAGCCAATGGCTGAGGTGCCCTATTTCGAACAATGCTGTCCGACCTTCTCGGGTATGAACGATGAATAAACTTCCGCAGATCACGCTTGCGTTCTGGATCATGAAAATCTGTGCCACGACGCTGGGGGAAACCGCAGGCGACCTGTTGTCGATGACGCTGGACGTGGGCTATTTGGTGAGTTCGCTGATTCTGATCAGCGTGTTCGTGGTCACGCTGCTGACACAGCTGGCGTCCAAGCGATACAACCCGGCGTTGTACTGGTTGGTGATCCTGTCCACCAGCACGGCAGGCACCACGATGTCGGATTTCATGGACCGCACGCTGGGGCTGGGTTACGCGGCGGGGTCTGCGATTCTGGTGGCGATTCTGCTGGCGATTTTTTCAGTCTGGTACCTGAGCGAGAAGTCGCTGTCGGTCACCCGCGTGACCACGCTCAAGGCCGAGTTGTTCTATTGGTTCGCGATCCTGTTTTCCAACACCCTCGGCACCGCATTGGGGGATTTCCTGGCGGACGATTCGGGGTTGGGTTTCATGGGCGGCGCGCTGCTGATCGGCTCGGCCATTGCGCTGGTCGCCCTCCTGCACTACACCACGCGGCTGTCGTCGGTGGCCCTGTTCTGGATCGCCTTCGTCCTCACCCGGCCGTTTGGCGCGACCTTGGGCGACGTGCTGACCAAGCCTTACGACAAAGGCGGTCTGGACTTCGGCACCGTGGGATCATCGCTGGTGTTGCTGACCATTCTGGTGGTATTGGTGGGCCTGGCGACGTTCTACAACCGCAGACCAGAAAAGGCCTACGGTCAGATCGCAGACAACTGACAGCACAGACATTCACAGCAATCCAACCTGTATGAGCGAATTCATTCGCGAAAAGCCGGTACAGGCAACACACCTCCGTCGCCGGAAGATCCTTCGCGAATGAATTCGCTCCCACAGGGGAATCAGCGCACGGCGTTCCGGCAGCAGCAATCCCCGGATCGGCGCATCAATGCGACTCCCACGGCAAGGGCTTTCCCGCCCGGACCTTGGCATTGAGCGCACGCAGCAGATCCAGAGGATCACGGTCTTTCATCGCATGACTCTGCTCGTCGACCCAGGTCATGACCTGCTGCCGGTCGAGGGTCGGTCGGCGATGCAGGATTTCCACCAATTGCCGCTCACAATGTTGGGCATAGGCGACCACGCTGGAAAACAAAGGGCTGTTCATAAGCCGACACCTCGTCACCGAATACCCGTTCAGGCCCCGTAAAGGCGCCCCCTTTTTCCACTCCCGTCTCCACCCGCACACAATACCACCGGCACTCCCCGGTGCCACAGGGGACAAACAGTGAGGATTCAGGGATTTGCAGCAATCTTGAGCCTGTCGCGAAGCCGGTGCTAACATTCGCCACCGCCGAGCAGGCAAGGACATTCCGCTTTATGAGCAGCATCCGCGAGCGCAACAAAGAACTGATCCTGCGCGCAGCCAGTGAAGAATTCGCCGACAAAGGGTTCGCCGCCAGCAAGACCAGCGACATCGCCGCCAAGGCCGGTGTGCCCAAGCCCAACGTTTATTACTACTTCAAATCCAAGGACAACCTCTACCGCGAGGTGCTCGAAAGCATCATCGAACCGATCATGCAGGCGTCGACGCCCTTCAATCGCGAAGGCATTCCGTCCGAAGTCTTGAGCGGCTACATCCGCTCCAAAATCCGCATCTCGCGGGACCTGCCCTTCGCTTCCAAGGTGTTTGCCAGCGAAATCATGCACGGCGCGCCGCATCTGACGCCCGAGCAGGTCGAACAGCTCAACGGTCAGGCACGGCATAACATCGAGTGTATTCAGGGCTGGATCGACGACGGGCTGATTGCGCCCGTTGATCCTCATCATCTGATGTTCAGCATCTGGGCCGCGACCCAGACCTACGCGGATTTCGACTGGCAGATTTCCACGGTCACCGGGAAGAGCAAACTGGACGACGCCGATTACGAGGCCGCCGCCCAGACCATCATCCGTCTGGTGCTAAAAGGGTGTGAACCGGACCGCTAGCCCGCGTCACGCCGGGTTTCGGGTCTGCAACGCCTTGTCGACACCGTCGAGCAACTGACCGAAACTCCACGGTTTTCGGATGAACGTCACCGCATGCTGTACCCCGGAGCTTTCCGGCGTTTCATGGCCGGACATGATCAGGATCGGAATCTCGGGCCATTTATTGCCGGACAGGTTGGCGAGGTCGGCGCCGTTCAACGTGCCGGGCATAAGAATATCTGTCAGCAACAATGACACCCTGCCTGCGTGGTCATCCAGAAACTTCGCGGCGTCATCGGCGTTTTCCAGCGCATGGGTCGTAAACCCCTCATCGCCCAGAATCTCGCACACGAAATCACGAATGATGGACTCATCCTCAACCACCAGGATCAGTCCTTTTTGTTGCACGTTTGCTGCCATTTGCGCTGCATCCACCATAATTTTTCCCATTGCCTGCCCGGCCGGCCCTGTCCTGGACTCGGGTGTTGTCGGTACTGTGAACGGCGCCAGCGCTGGAAATTCCATCGGCTGATGAGATTTGATCCAAATGAATGTTTCACGCGCGCGTACGAGCAAATGCCTGACGGGGGAATGTAGCGGAGACCGGGATGCATACGCATGCCAAACGGCGTTTTTCGCGGGCATAAAAAAACCCGCCGAAGCGGGTTTGTGCAACACCGTCCAACTTCCTGTTGGCCGCCAGTACCTTGGCAACGGTCGATCATCCTTGATCCTGCAGTCATCCTTTGCTGCAGTTGATGGATCCAAT
Organism: Pseudomonas salicis; assembly: GCF_057128705.1. Taxonomy (NCBI): domain Bacteria; kingdom Pseudomonadati; phylum Pseudomonadota; class Gammaproteobacteria; order Pseudomonadales; family Pseudomonadaceae; genus Pseudomonas; species Pseudomonas salicis. The sequence goes on along the minus strand of NZ_JBSKHU010000008.1, from coordinate 115,310 downwards.
GTACTGCTTCGATGGGATCCAACATAGAGCGAAACGCTCCATTTCGTGTAAGCCTTTGGCTATACGTGTAAACATTCTGACGTCATTTTTTGGGCATTTGGCAAACCTTCGAAACACACTCGCCTGATTACCGTAAATAACTTCACAGGGCTCTCAGGTTTGGCTTCGCAGCGCCGAGATGCTTTATGACGGGAATGAATCGCCTGGCCTTGGCTGTGGATGATTTTCCGTCTCGGGGGCTGGTCTCAAACACGCAGCCCGCGTCATAACAAGAACAATGAACGGAGTGACGGTCATGAATATGCGCAACTTCTCCATCAGCCGCCGGCTGTGGCTGATCCTCATCGTCGCTGTGTTGATGTTGTTCACGCTGGCGGTGGCCATGCTCAAGCAAATCCACGACGACCTGTACGACGCCAAGGCGCAGAAGACCATGCACGTGGTGCAGACAGCTGCGGGCCTGCTCGACTATTACCAGGGCCTGGAAACCACCGGCAAGCTGACCCGCGAACAGGCGCAGCAGCAGGCGATGGATGCCATTCGAGGCCTGCGCTACAACCAGACTGACTATTTCTGGATCAACGACCTGCGCCCGGTAATGATCATGCACCCCGCCAACCCCAAGCTGGTGGGACAGGACCTCTCGGGCATCAAGGACCCGGACGGTTTTCAGGTCTTCAATGAAATCGTGGCCGTGGTCAAGGCCAAAGGCGCGGGTACAGTCAACTATCGCTGGCCGAAACCGGGCGCCAGCGAGCCAGTGCAGAAAACCTCCTACGTGTCGCTGTTCTCGCCCTGGGGCTGGGTGATTGGCTCCGGCGTGTACGTCGATGACGTGCAGGCCGAGTTCCAGCAACAGGTAATCAAAGCCGTCTCCATCAGCCTGGGGATCATTCTGTTGATGGCGATCCTGCTGATCGTCATTGGCCGCAGCATCGCCGGGCCACTGAAAACCACGGTCGACGCCATGGCCAACATTGCCAGTGGCGAGAGCGACCTGACCCGCACCCTGGAAACCCACGGGCGCGATGAAATCACACAACTGGCCACCCATTTCAACGCGTTCACCGCCAAGCTGCGCCGGGTCGTCGGGGAGTTGCAGGTGTCGGCGCTCGGACTGGGCCAGGCATCCAACGACTTGGGCAACAACGCCGTGCAGGCGCAAGAACGCAGCCAGCAGCAATCGCTGCAGATGGAGCAAGTGGCGACCGCGGTCAACGAGGTCACTTACGGCGTGCAGGACGTGGCGAAGAACGCCGAACACGCCGCCAGCGAAATGCGCAACGCCGAATCCCAGGCCCAGCAGGGCCAAGCCAATATCGACAGCAGCCTGAAACAGATCGGGCACCTGTCGGGCACCATCGATCAGGCGGTCGAGGTGATCCGCACCTTGTCCAGTGAAAGCACGCAGATCGGCGGGGTGCTGGAGGTGATCAGTTCCATCGCCGAGCAGACCAACCTGCTGGCGCTGAACGCTGCAATCGAAGCGGCCCGCGCCGGGGATCAAGGGCGCGGCTTCGCGGTGGTGGCGGACGAGGTGCGTTTGCTGGCGCAACGCACGCAGAAGTCCACGGCAGAAATTCAGGCGATGATCGAACGCCTGCAAAGCCATTCCGACGCGGCCGTGAAAGTGATCGGCGACAGCAGCCGGTCGTCGCAGTTGACCATCGAACAGGCCAACCTCGCGGGCCAGAGCCTGACCTCCATCAGCCAGGCCCTGCGTAACCTCAATGGCCTGAACGCCTCCATTGCCAGCGCCACCCTGCAGCAATCCCACGTGGTGGAAGACATCAACCAGAACGTGACCCAGGCCGCACAGTTGTCGCAAAGCACAGCGGTGGCGGCCGAACAATCCAGCGCGGCGAGCGTGCAGCTCAAAGGGTTGAGCGAGCAGTTGAATGGGTTGTTGCGGCAGTTTCGGGTTTAATAAGGTTCAAACAAAACTCCGGAATGCTCCGATCCCCTGTGGGAGACGCCGTCGTACCTCCGGCGTCTCCCACAGGTTCGTGATATCCGACCCTAGGGCTTGATTACGCCGGTCGCCCGATCCAATATGTATACAATAACTAAATATATTGAATACATAAATGAGCAACCTCAATCCTGCCCCCCCCTCCCATTGCCCCGACTGGGCCGAAGCGCTGCTTAACGGTTTCAGTCAGGTCCTGCTGCAACGCAGCCCCGTGTGCGGCCTATTTTGTCTGATGGCGATCCTGATCAGCGCACCCCATTCCTTGGGCGGCGCGTTATTGGGTGCGGTCGCCGGATTGCTCACCGCGCAACGTCGCGGCTATCCCAAGGCCGAGCGGCAGTCCGGGGTCTACAGCTACAACGGCGTACTGTTGGGCTTGCTGATCAGCTACCGTTTCGATGATTCGCCCCTGTCACCTTTGCTGATCATCGCCTGCGGCGGTCTCAGCGCTATGCTGATGCACGCGTGGATGCAACAGGCGCCTCGTGCGTCTTGCCTCAAGGCCTACACCGCGCCGTTCGTGCTGTTCAGTTGGGTGCTGCTGGTATTCGCCGAGCCTGTGCCGAATGTGGGCATGGCCCATTCGGACCTGATCCGGGCGCTGCCACTGGGTCTCGGCCAAGTGTTCCTGCTGGATCATCCGTTTGCCGGTGTGCTGATCGGGATTGGCCTGCTCATCGCCAATCGCACCGCCGCGGTGTGGGCGGCATTGGGTTGCGCATGCGGCATCGCTTTCGCGTTGTGGCAACAGGAAACCGACCTGGCGTTGCTCGGCCTGTCAGGCTACAACCCGGCGCTGGCAGCCTTGGCGTTCAGCCATGTGCGCCAGAAACCCTGGTTGCCGGGCGTGGCAATCTTACTGGCGATCCTGCTGCAACCGGGTTTTTCCGGGCTGGGCCTGGCGACGCTGACCGCCCCGTTCATTCTCGCTTGCTGGCTGGTGCAGGCTGGCAGTCGGTTGATGCGCCAGACGATCAGCGATCAGCGGTTGCGCTCCTGAACGGTTTGTCACAGGCTCTGCCGACCTTGCACTCGGAAAACCCTCATGGACAGCAACACCGGTTGGCGCGAACAACTGCGCATCATCGTTTTTCAGACAGACACCACCGCCGGTCGGCGCTTCGACAAGGCCCTGCTGCTGACCATTCTCGCCAGCCTCGCCATTGTGATGCTCGACAGCATCCAGGCCATCCATCGCGACTACGCCGACCTGCTGGCCTACATCGAATGGGGCTTCACGTTCGTGTTCCTCGTCGAGTACATCCTGCGCCTGTACTGCTCGCCGCAGCCGCTGAAATACGCCTTCAGCTTCTACGGCCTGATCGATCTGCTGGCCATCGTGCCGGGGATTCTGGCGCTGTATAACGCCGACGCTCAGTACCTGTTGATCATCCGCGTGGTGCGGATGCTGAGGATCTTTCGCGTCCTCAAACTCAGCCCCTATCTGAAACAGGCTAACTACTTGCTGGCGGCCCTGCGTGGCAGCAAGCAGAAAATCATCGTATTCCTGGTGACTGTCTCGACGCTGGTGACCGTGTTCGGCACGCTGATGTACGTCGTCGAAGGCCCTGAACATGGCTTTACCAGCATTCCCAAGGGGATTTACTGGGCCATCGTCACGCTGACCACCGTGGGCTTCGGCGACATCGTGCCGAAAACGCCGGTCGGCCAGATTCTGTCGTCGCTGGTGATGATCACGGGTTACTCGATCATCGCGGTGCCCACCGGCATCTTCACCGCTGAACTGGCCACCGCCATGCGCGGCGATCAGCTCCAGCACGATTGCCCGGTGTGCGCCAAGGACAGCCATGAGCCCCACTCGGCGTTCTGTTCGCGGTGTGGCAACGCGCTGTTTCCGAAAGTCGATGCGATTGCCGTGTCGGACGGCGTCGAGAATTCATAAGCACAGACGTTTTTAATCTATTAAGCGACTGGGGCTTTTCGTTATAGTCGCGGCCATTAGCCAGCCCTTTATTCATAAGAACAATTTCCACACACGACAAAGGAATTCGCTGTGAACAAACTCTTCGCCGCTTCTCTTCTGGCCGCCGGAATGGCCTTTGGTAGCGCCGCCCAGGCCGCGCCTGAATTGCTCAACGTTTCGTACGACGTGATGCGCGATTTCTACAAGGACTACAACGCCGCCTTCCAGAAACACTGGCAGGCCGAGCACAAGGAAGACGTGACCCTGAAGATGTCCTTCGGCGGGTCGAGCAAGCAGGCCCGTTCGGTCATCGACGGCCTGCCCGCTGACGTGATCACCATGAACATGGCCACCGACATCAATGCCCTGGCGGACAACGGAGGGCTGGTGCCGAAGGATTGGGTCGCGCGCCTGCCGAACAACAGCGCGCCGTTCACCTCTGCCACGGTGTTCATCGTGCGCAAGGGCAACCCGAAAGCGCTGAAAGACTGGAACGACCTGGTGAAGGACGGCGTTGAGGTGATCGTGCCGAACCCGAAGACCTCGGGCAACGGGCGCTACACCTACCTGTCGGCGTGGGGCTACACCCTGAAGAACGGCGGCGATGAAGCCGCTGCGAAAAAATTCGTCGGCCAAGTGTTCAGCCATGTGCCGGTCCTCGACACGGGCGGCCGTGGCGCCACCACCACGTTCATGACCAACCACATCGGCGACGTGCTGGTGACGTTTGAGAACGAAGCCGAGATGATCGCCCGCGAGTTTGGCCGCGATCAGTTCGAAGTGGTCTACCCGAGCGTATCTGCTGAAGCCGAGCCACCGGTGAGCGTAGTGGACAAAGTCGTCGACAAGAAAGGCACCCGCGCCCTCGCCGAAGATTACCTGAAATACCTGTGGTCCCCGGAAGGCCAGGAAATCGCCGCCGCCAACTACCTGCGTCCGCGTGACCCGAAAGTGCTGGCGAAGTACACCGACCGCTTCCCGAAAGTCGATTTCCTCAACATCGAAAAAACTTTTGGCACCTGGCCCGACATCCAGAAGACCCACTTCAACGACGGTGGCGTGTTCGACCAGATTTACCCGGCCAAGTAAACGCACCGTTTAACGCAAAACGGCGACCTCGACAGGTCGCCGTTTGTGTTTATGCCGGATGAATCGCGTCGCTGGCAAACAGCGTCGGAACGGTAGGAGCGGGCTTGCCCGCGATGGCGGTGTGCCAGACCACCCTCTGCCGCTGACACACCCTATCGCGGGCAAGCGCGCTCCTACTGCGATACGGTGGGTCAGCTACTGCGTAAGTAGGCTGGACGAGCGATCGCGAGCAAGCTCACTCCTACAAAGGATCTGCGATCAGCCGTCATGCTCAATTCCCGAACTGTCGGCTCAACCCCGGCGGCACGCCGCTGGAATCGGTTTCCTGCCAAGGGCCGCTCGGCGAGGTGGACCAGGTCCAGCCGTTGTTCCAGCGGTAGTAGGTGCGTTGGCGGTAGAAGGTGTTGGGCACGTTATCCAGCACGTGCACGCCCAGCCTGGCATCCCAATGGCTGTTGCCACCGGGCGGCGGAGCGAAGTTGGCGGAGGTTTTCGGGCCGGACGGGATCGGCGTCGAGGGCGGGGTCTGAGGTGTGGTGCGTGGGGTTCCTGGCTGGGGCGTTGGCGACGGACTCGATGAGCCGCGAGGAATCGTCGGGATCGGTTCAGAACTCTGCGGCCCGGGGCGCTGGACCGCACAGGCGGCGCTCAATGCCACCACCACACTCAACAAGGCAAATCGTGCGACGCGATACATAGGATTCTCTACTGTGTCTGGGCCGCGCGATCAGGATCAGCAAAAACGCTACTGATCGGGGCTGTCGATGGTCAGGGCCTGTCGCGCCGTGACGTTGCTGGGCAACGGTTGGCTGCGACCGATCCACTCTCCGGAAGTGGGCTGGCCTGCGCGGGATACCCGAGCAACCAGTTGGACTTCCGGAAAGTTCGACAGTTTCAGTTGCGGCATCATCGCGTCAGCGTCGGTCAGTTCCACCTCAACGGGCAGATCGGCGACCGTCACGCGCTTCACCGCCAGCGGCGCAGGCGGGCCTGACACCGCGCGGGCAAACACGAACACCGTGTCACCGGGCTGGACCTTGGCCTTGAGCTCGTCGGACAGGGTCACGCGGACCTTCAAATGCGCACCCGGCGCGGCGATCAGCGTGGCGTCCTGCACCTGGCCGCCACTCTGTACGACCTTTTCGACGGCGCGGGCGATCCCCCCTTCCAGCGCCGGACGCGACGGGTCGTTCGGCGGCAATACCGCGAGCAACCGTTTCCAGTAATCCACGGCGTCCTGGAAGTGCTGGCTTTCGAAGGCGTTGATGCCCTTGAGGCCGAGGCTGGTGACTTCCTTGGGATCGGTCTTCAAGGCCTCATCCGCCAACCCTTGAATCTGCGGGGTCCAGGCTTTGTTGCCCGCGAAATACAACGCCTGCGCCCACTGCCCCAGCAATTCCGGCTGACGCCCCGCCAACGCCACGGCGCGCTCGAACATGTTCGCCGCATCGGCGGGCCGGTCCTGGGACATGTAGGTGCGGGCGAGGAAGTACAGGCTTTCTGCCGAGTCCGGCTGCGCCCTCACTGCACGCTCCAGCCGGTCGGTCATCTGCGCCAGCGAGGTCGGCGGCTGGGCGAATTCGCGGGTCAATTCGACCTTGTCGCTGGCGCCGAAGTGCAGATAGAGCCCCAGCGCCACCAACGGCACCAGCACCGCCGCGAGCAAGGGCAGCGGCGTACCTAAGCGCGACACACGCTCTGCAGAGGCGCCTTCAGTGTCGGCCAGCAACTCGCGCGCCGCCTCGGCACGGCCAGTGTCCATTTGCGCGGAGGACAACACGCCCTCGGCCTGTTGCGCGTGCAGTTCAGCCACGCGTTCCTGATACAGCGCGACGTTGAGGGCGGTGCGGTCTTCTTCCCGCTGTGCGCGACGGCCGCGCAGCAACGGGATCAACAGGAAACCCAAGGCCACCAGCAACAGCAGGCCAGCGGCGAGCCAGAAATCGATCATTCGTGGTTTTTATCCAGCAGGTGGGCGAGGCGCTGACGCTCCTCGTCGGAAAGCACATCGGCATCTTCGGCACGCTGGCCGCGACGACGCACGACGATCACGCCAATCAGCACCGCCCCGCCCAGCAGCAGACCGGCAGGACCAAACCAGAGCAGCCAGGTGTGGGCGTTGAGTTCGGGCTTGTAACGCACGAATTCGCCGTAGCGATCGACCATGAAATCAATGATCTGTTGATTGCTCTGGCCTTCGCCGAGCATGCGGTAAATCTCTTTGCGCAAGTCGGCGGCAATGGGCGCGTTGGAATCGGCGATGTCCTGGTTCTGGCATTTCGGGCACCGCAACTCGCGAGTCAACTCGGTGTAACGGGCCCGCTCGGCGTCGTCCTTGAAGGTGTAAGCGTCGATGGCGGCGTGGGCAGTGCTCGCAAAACCCAGTGCCAACATCGCAGCGGCGAGCAGCCGTCGCCCCCTGTCACTGCATGGCCGATCACAGTTCAAACCTGTGGGAGCGAATTTATTCGCGAAGCGTCCGTACATCCGACCGAGAGGTGTTGCCCGAACCACCGATTCGCGAATGAATTCGCTCCCGCAGAGAAATCCTCGGCGCACCTGGGCCAACGCGGAGTGCCCACAAGTCGAGAGGCGGTGGAGAAAGCTCATTGTTTGCCCTCATCCACCAGCCCCTGATATAGCCCGGCCAGTTTCTCGCGCCAGACGGTCTCGTCGATCACGCCGACGTGCTTGTAGCGAATGATGCCTTTGCTATCGATCAGAAAGGTTTCCGGCGCGCCGTAGACGCCCAGGTTCAGTCCCAAACTGCCCGCCTCGTCATTGATGTTCAGCTGGTACGGGTCGTGAAACTCGCTGAGCCATTTCAAGGCGTCGGTGTTGACGTCCTTGTAGTTGACGCCGTAGATCACCACGCCCTGCTGCGCCAGTTTGGTCAGAACCGGGTGTTCGACCCGGCAGGCGATGCACCAAGTGCCCCAGACGTTGACCAGCGCCGGTTTCCCCAACAGGTTGGCGCGAGTCAGTGGCTTGCCGTCTTGCACGGCGGGCAACGCGAATTCCGGGAACGGTTTATCGATCAACGCGGACGGCAGCTCGGACGGGTCCAGGTACAGCCCGCGATACAGAACCACCGCCATGCCGAGAAACAGCACCAGCGGAATCAACAACACCCAACGCTTCATACCGCAGCTCCCGACAGACCCAACGCGTCCCGCACTTTCGCCCGCACCTTGACCCGATAACGCTTGTCCAGCGCCGCCAGCAAACCGCCCAGTGCGGTGATCAGCCCACCGAACCAGATCCAGCGCACGAAAGGTTTGACGTGCACCCGCACGGCCCACGCACCGTTGTCCAGCGGTTCACCCAGCGCCACGTACAGGTCACGGCTGAAACCGCCGTCGATACCCGCCTCGGTCATCATCGAACGTTGCACGGTGTACAGGCGTTTTTCCGGGTACAACGCGGTGACTTCCTTGCCATCTTGCAGCACGCGAATCGTGCCTTCGTCCGAGGTGAAGTTCGGGCCTTGAACGTGTCTCGCGCCCTCGAATACGAAGGTGTAGCCGCCCAGTTCGACCGAATCGCCTGGGGCCATGCGCAGGTCCCGTTCGGCGCTGTTCTGGCTGGACAGCACCACGCCCAGCGCCACCACGGCGATGCCGATGTGCGCGAGTTGCATGCCCCAATAGCTGCGGGTCAGCGAGCCAGCGCCTTTGATCAGGCCTTTGTGGCGAGTCTTGTCGAGCAGGTCGCGCACGCCTGCCAGCAGCACCCACGCGGCCAGCATTACAGTGGCGAGCACCGCCCAGTGGAAATCCGTCATCGCGAAACCGGCGATCACCGCCAGCACGGCACTGCCGACCAACACCGGCGCCAGCATGCTCATCAGCCACTTCACCGGGGTGTCTTTCCAGCGCACCAGCACGCCCACGGCCATGACCACCATCAACAACCCCATCAACGGCACGAACAGCGCATTGAAGTACGGCGGGCCGACTGACATCTTCGCCCCGCTCATGGCGTCAAGCACCAGCGGGTACAGCGTGCCGAGCAGAATCATCGACGCGGCCACCACCAGCACCAGGTTGTTACCCAGCAGCAGGGTTTCCCGCGACCACAGGCCAAAGCCGACGTGGCTTTTCACCACCGGCGCGCGGATGGCAAACAGCGTCAGCGAACCGCCCACCACCAGCAGCAGGAAGATCAGAATGAACACGCCACGGGCAGGGTCAGACGCAAACGCGTGAACCGAAGTCAGCACACCGGAGCGCACGAGGAAGGTGCCCAGCAGGCTCAGGGAGAACGCTGCGATGGCCAGCAACACGGTCCAGCTTTTGAACACGCCGCGCTTTTCGGTGACCGCCAGCGAGTGAATCAGCGCAGTGCCCACCAGCCACGGCATGAACGAGGCGTTTTCCACCGGGTCCCAGAACCACCAGCCGCCCCAGCCCAATTCGTAATACGCCCACCATGAGCCGAGGGTGATGCCGATGCCGAGGAATGCCCAGGCGACGATGGTCCACGGGCGCGACCAGCGTGCCCACGCCGCGTCGAGGCGACCGCCGAGCAACGCGGCGATGGCGAAGGCGAAGGCTACCGAGAACCCGACGTAGCCCATGTAGAGCATCGGCGGGTGAATGATCAGGCCGGGGTCTTGCAGCAGCGGGTTGAGGTCGCGACCGTCCTGGGGAATCTGCGGCAGGATGCGGCTGAACGGGTTGGAGGTGAGGATCAGAAACAGCAAAAAACCGATGCTGATCATGCCCATCACCGCCAGTACCCGCGCCAGCATCACCTGCGGCAACTGCCGGGAGAACACCGACACCGCAAAGGTCCAGCCCCCGAGAATCAAGGCCCACAGCAGCAACGAGCCTTCGTGGGCACCCCACACCGCGCTGAATTTGTAGTACCACGGCAAGGCGCTGTTGGAGTTTTCAGCGACGTAGCCCACCGAAAAGTCGTCGACCATGAACGAATAGCTCAGGCAACCGAACGCAAACAACAAAAACGCGAATTGCCCCCACGCCGCCGGTTGCGCCAGGCCCATCCACACGCGATCGCCGCGCCAAGCGCCAACCAGCGGCACGACGGCCTGCACGACGGCGAAGCACAGGGCCAGGATCATGGCCAGATGGCCGAGTTCGGGAATCATGGTTTACCCCTGTTTGGCGGGTGTGTAGGACGCGCCCGCCGGTGCGTTCGGTGCAGATTGACCGCTATCCTTCAACGCCTTGGTGACTTCCGGCGGCATGTATTTCTCGTCGTGCTTGGCCAACACTTCATCGGCGACCACCACGCCATCGGCATTGAGTTTGCCCAGCGCGACGATGCCCTGCCCTTCACGGAACAGGTCCGGAAGAATGCCACGGTAGGTAATAGTCACCGACTTGTTGAAATCGGTGACCACGAAGGTCACGTCCAGCGAATCCCCGGAACGTTGCAATGATCCTTTCTCCACCATGCCGCCAGCGCGAATCCGCGTGCCGTGGGGCGCTTCGCCGCTGGCAATCTGGGTCGGGGTGTAGAACAGATTGATGTTCTCTTGCAGGGCGCTGAGCGCCAGGCTAACCGCGATGCCGACCCCGGCGAGAATCGCCACGATGATCAACAGTCGCTTTTTTCGCAGCGGATTCACGTGTTGCTCTCCCGGCGTAAACGGCGCGCCTCTTGTTGCAGGTAACGCCGACGCGCCAATAACGGTGACGCGACGTTGATCGCCAACACGGCCAGACAAATGCCATAGGCGGTCCAGACATACAGACCGTGTTTGCCCATGGCCAGAAAATCGCTGAAGGAATCGAAGCTCATTGACCGCCCCCCTTGCGCAGATTCTGGCCGAGGGCTTTCATCACTTCTTCCTTCACCCAGGTCGCGCGGGATTCTCGCTTGAGCACTTCCAGACGCATGCGCGCCAGCAACACGGCGCCGAAGAAACAATAGAAGCCCAGCGCGGTGAACAGCAACGGCAGCCACATCTCGGCCGGCATCGCCGGTTTTTCGGTGAGGCTGAAAGTCGCGCCCTGGTGCAGCGTGCTCCACCACTCCACCGAATATTTGATGATCGGAATGTTCACTACGCCGACGATGGCCAGCACCGCGCACGCTTTCGCCGCGCTTTCGCGGTTGGTGATGGCGTTGCCCAGCGCGATCAGGCCGAAATACAGGAACAGCAGGATCAGCATCGAGGTCAGCCGCGCATCCCAGACCCACCACGCGCCCCAGGTCGGCTTGCCCCAGATGGCCCCGGTCAGCAGCGCCACGGCGGTCATCCAGGCGCCAATGGGCGCGGCGCATTGCAGCGCGACGTCGGCCATTTTCATCTTCCACACCAGCCCCACCACGCCGCAGACCGCCAACATCACGTAGCAGGACTGCGCCAGCATCGCCGACGGCACATGGATGTAGAGGATGCGGAAGCTGTTGCCCTGCTGGTAATCCGGCGGCGCGAAGGCCAGGCCCCAGACCACGCCAATGCCGATCAGCAACGCGGCGGCGATGCTCAGCCACGGCAGCAGACGGCCGCTGATGCCATAGAACCACTTCGGCGAACCGAGCTTGTGGAACCACGCCCAACTGATACCGCTTTTAGCCTTGGCGCTTGTGTTCATCACGCTGCCTTTTCATCACGCTGCTTCTCATCAAAATGCGTTTCATCACGGTGGCTTGCCTGTTCAGGCGCTCCTTTTAACTGAAGCGTCCTGCCTCGGATATTAACTATTTAAAGCGCGGGCGATTAAAAAGCTGTCCGGTCGATCAGGTTCTGATTATTCGCCAACACTGATTTTCAAGCCAGCGGCAATTGCAAAAGGTGTCAGGGTTATCGCGAGCGCCGTCAGGCTGCCAAGCCAAAGCAGATAGCCGGTCGCTGCCATGCCCTGAAGGGCCGCCTGCAAGGCGCCGCTGCCCAGAATCAGCACCGGGATGTACAGCGGCAGGATCAGCAGCGCCAGCAGCAGGCCGCCGCGCTTGAGGCCGACGGTCAACGCCGCGCCCACCGCGCCCAGCAGGCTCAACACCGGCGTGCCCAGTAACAATGACAATAGCAACACCGGCAGGCACTCACCCGGCAGGCCGAGCATCAGCGCCAGCACTGGCGCTAGCAACACGAGTGCCAGCCCGGAAAACGCCCAGTGTGCCATCACCTTTGCCAACACCAGAAGCGGCAAGGGGTGCGGCGAAAGGACCCATTGCTCCAGCGAACCGTCTTCGAAATCGCTGCGAAACAGCCCGTCCAGCGACAGCAGCACCGAGAGCAGCGCCGCGACCCAGACCAAGCCAGGGGAAATCGTCTTCAACAGTTGCGATTCCGGCCCCACCGCCAGCGGAAACAGCGCAATGACAATGGCGAAAAACACCAGCGGGTTGAGCAGTTCGGCGGGACGGCGAAACAACAGGCGGGCTTCGCGGGCGATCAGCAGGGTGAACACGTGGCTCATGGCGCCCACTCTCCCAGATTCAGGTCGCGATAACCGGTCGGCGTTTGGTTCAGCGTGTGGTGGGTGGTCAGCACCACGACGCCGCCCTGTTCACAGTGATCAGCGAGATGGGCCTCCAATTGCGCCACGCCCTGCTTGTCCAGCGCGGTGAACGGCTCGTCGAGCATCCACAGGCCAGGGCCTGGCAGGTACAAACGGGCCAGTGCCACCCGGCGCTTTTGTCCGGCAGACAGCGTGTGGCACTGCACATCTTCGAAACCCCGCAGTCCAACCGCTTCAAGGGCGTGCCAAAGGGCGTCGGTGTCGGCGCTCTGATGCAGGGCGCACAGCCAGGCGAGGTTTTCGACCGGGGTCAGCAGATCCTTGATGCCCGCAGCGTGACCGATCCACAACAGGTGCTGCGCGAGTGCGTGGCGTTGCCGGGCGAGGGGTTGGCCGCCGATCAACACTTCACCGGCCGTGGGCTGCATGAGGCCGCTGAGCAGGCGCAACAGGCTGGTCTTGCCGCTGCCGTTGGGGCCGCTGATCTGCACCATGTCGCCCGCCGTCAGCCGCAGGTCGAAATGCTCGAACAGCAGCCGCCAGTCGCGCTCGCAGGCCAGGGCCACGGCTTCAAGAACAGGGATCGGCATGAGGTCCTTCTTTTCGGATGACAGGGGCGCGCGGCGGTTCAAGTCGGGGTCGGCGCGGCCGTTATACTGGTGGCAGCCTGACGGGCCACCGAAGACATCGGGGCAGGATTATGCCAGTTCATGCGCACATTTACCGAGTTGGAATTCAATGACAGGCGATATACCCAATCTATCCCCCGTCGCCGCCGCGACCGCTCTACTGCGCGCTGGCGTGCCACCGGGCGAAGTGCTCAAGCTCATGGAGCCGCGAGAAGGCCTGCTCAATTCCGGTCAGGTGGCCAATGCCGAGGTGGTCAGCCTCAAACAGCTGGGCCAGGATTTCCAGTTGCTGCTCAAACTGACCATGGACAACGGCCGCCAGACCACCCTCCCCGTCAGCAGCAGCCTGCCGCTCACGCCGGGCACCACCGTGAACGTCGCGCAAGGCTCGGCGGACACGCTGACCATCAGCGTGCAAGACCTGCAGAAGGCCATCACCAACAGCCTGACCAGCCTCGACACGCGCCAACTGCCCCCCGGCACCCTGCTGCAAGGCAAGGTACTGACCACGCAGGTGATGGCCGATAACGTGGCGCAACTGACGGGGCAATCCACGGGCAGCGCGGCGACTCAACCCGCCACGTACCGCTCCATCGTGATGCTGCTCAACACCGCACTGGCGGGCAGCAGCCTGACCCTCGACAGCCCGCAACCCTTGCGTGTGGGCAGCCTGCTCAGCGCTCAGGTGCAAAACAGTCAGGCGCTGAATTTCATCGCCATGCCCAACCGGCTCGACGAACTGGCGCTAGCACAGCAACTGTCGACCCAACAAAGCCGCCAAGGCTCGCTGCAAAGCCTGCTCACCGCGTTACAGAATCTGCCGCCACCGACTTCAGACGCCAGCGCGGCCGACGACCTGTCGCCGCAGCTGCGCGCCAGCATCACTCAGTTGCTCGACGACCTGCCCGACCTGCCGCAGATGACCACCGCCAAAGGGGTGGCTCAGGCGCTGAGCGCCAGCGGGTTGTTCATGGAGTCGCGCTTGCTGGCCGGGCAGGACCCGACGCTGGTCCCGGACATGAAGGCCAACCTGCTGAGGGTCATCGCGCAAATCCTGCCGGGGCTGCCGGGCAATGTCAGCTACAACGACGCAGCCGCCGCCAACACCCTCGCCCGCCTCATGCCCAACGTGATCCGCAATGCCTTGGGTACGCTGGGGCTGGTCGCTGCGCCGAAGGTGCCGACCAACTTCCCATTACCGTCGCGCACGCTGGCCAACGCGGAGAACAACGACGACCTGGAAACCCTGCTCAAGCTCGCTGCCGGTGCGATCTCCCGCCTGCAAAGCCACCAACTGGGCGGCCTCGAACAGACACGGATGAACGCCGACGGCACGCAAGTGACCACCTGGCAGCTGGAAATCCCCATGCGCAACGCCCAGGACATCGTGCCGTTGCAGGTCAAGGTTCAACGTGAGGACACACCTGATCGGGAGGAGACTCCCGAGACCGCCACGCAAGAGGTCAAGGCAAAAGAAAAACTGTGGCGGGTGGACCTGGCCTTCGATCTGGAACCGCTCGGGCCGTTGCAGGTTCAGGCGCAACTGGTCGCGGGCAGCCTGTCCAGCCAGATGTGGGCCGAGCGCGAAGGCGCGGCGGAACTGATCTCTGGCGAACTCGACAGCCTGCGCGCAAGGCTGGTGGCCTGTGGCCTGAACGTGAAAGAACTGGCGTGCAACCGGGGCGTTCCCGCCCAAGGCAGCCGCACCGTGCTCGAACAACGCTGGATCGACGAGAACGCCTGATGACCACGCCCGACCAAGCCCCCCGTCAGGCCATCGCCCTGAGCTACGACGGCCACCAGGCCCCGACCCTCACCGCCAAAGGCGACGACGCCCTCGCCGAAGCCATCCTCGCCATCGCCCGGGAATACAAAGTCCCGATCTACGAAAACGCCGAACTGGTGAAAATGCTCGCCAGAATGGAACTGGGGGACAGCATTCCTCAGGAGCTTTACCTGACGATTGCCGAAATCATTGCGTTTGCCTGGCGACTGAAAGGGAAATTTCCCGAAGGGTTCGACCCTGATCCGCAGCCGGTGGAGCGGGATATCACACCGCGTTGACAGGATCGTTGGCTGGACCGCCGCTTTCGCTGCCGTCGTAACCTCCGGCGTCTCCCACAGGATTCTCGGCGTGCCCGGAATGTGTGCCCGTCCGGATCTACTGTAGGAGCGAATTCATTCGCGAAAAATGGATCTGGCGATGGAGATGTGTTGGCTGTACCGGCCTCTCGCGAATGAATTCGCTCCCACAGGTTGATCGAGGCTCGGCAGAAGAGTTTGCGCGCATGCGAAGAGCGTTAGCTCCAGCCAGATGCCGTTGCTCTTCGAACACGGTGGTTCAGACGCCGCAGAACGCGACTTGGGTGCAGGCCGAGCGCAGGAGGCGCGGAGTGGGTCGAGCGGCAGGGATGCCGCGAGAGCGCCGCAAGGACATGGATGTCCGTTCGGCGCGGGCCCACGGAGCGTCGCCGGAGTGAGGGAACCCGAGGAACGAGGGCCGAGCCAGGAGCAGGGCCTTTTTGGTTACTTTTTCGGCTCTTGGAAAAGGTGACCCGCCGTAAGGGCGGAACCGTTATCAGCCCCGCCCGCAGCAACGGATATTCACATAACAAGAGGAAGCGCCATTAAGCCTCTCAATTATTCCCGTGCAACTTACTCATCAACTGCGCCTCAGCCTGAGTCAACCCGCACGACTGAGTCAGCTCATCCACACTCGCCCCCATACTCACCAGACGCGCCGCCTGAGCGAAAGACAGCGTCGAAGGATCCCGCTGCTCCAGCGCCGTCACCTTGTCAGGCAACGGCGAGACCATAGAGCGCAAATCCTGCAAATCCTCGCCCATCTTCACCGTACCACTCTGGTAATTCTCCAGACGCCGGGCCAATTCACGGATGCGCTGGTCCCGCAGCGAGTCAGCCTCGACCTGCTGCGTGGCCAGCGTGCGCAGGCGTTTGGTGTGGGCCATGAACATCGCAACGGACGCCACCCACAACACCGCCAGAAAAATGACCGCAACCTCAAGAATCAATCAGATGTTCTCCAGCTCGGACCACTCTTCCTCGGACATCATCTTGTCCAACTCCACGAGGATCAGCAGCTCGCCGTTCTTGTTGCAAACACCCTGGATGAACTTGGCAGATTCGTCGTTGCCCACGTTCGGCGCCGTTTCGACTTCCGACTGACGCAGGTACACCACTTCCGCCACGCTATCGACCAGTATCCCGACCACTTGCTTGTCGGCCTCGATGATCACGATACGCGTGTTGTCGCTGACTTCAACTGGCGGCAGACCAAAGCGCTGACGGGTGTCGATCACAGTGACGACGTTACCGCGCAGGTTGATGATGCCCAGCACGTAGCTCGGCGCACCCGGCACTGGCGCAATCTCGGTATAGCGCAGCACTTCCTGAACCTGCATCACGTTGATGCCATACGTTTCGTTGTCCAGGCGGAAGGTGACCCATTGCAGGATCGGATCTTCGGAACCCTGTGCTGACGACTTCTTCATACCCCTAACCCCTTGCGTGTTGTGCTCTTCAGGCGACGCACTCGCGCCGCCCTGTGTTTATTGGAAGATGCTTTTCAATACAGCTATTTGCGTGCCTGCATCTGCTTGACCGCGCCACTGGCGATCAACTCGGCCAGTTCGGACACGTCCAGCAGCGCGCACATGTGCTCGATGACTGTCCCGGCCAGCCACGGACGTTGACCCCGATGGGTGCGCCATTTGATTTCGTCAGGCTCCAGGCGCAGCGAACGGCTGACCTGATGCACCGCCAATCCCCATTCGTACCCTTGAACCGAAATCACGTACTGCAAGCCCTGGCGGAAATCATCGCGGTAACGGTCCGGCATGATCCAGCGCGCCGTATCCAGCACTTTCAGGTTGCCCGCCTGGCTGGGCAGGATGCCGAGAAACCAGTCCGGCTGCCCGAACAACGGCGTCAGGTCGTGCCCGGCCAACGGATAGATCGACCCCAGGCACACCAGCGGCACCGCCAGCGTCAGGCCCGCGACGTCGAACAGCAGGCATTCGAACGGCTCGGCGGCCCAGTCCGGACGATCATCGGCGGTCGGCGGAGGCGTCGGCGTGCGCTGCGACGGCAGGTGCACTTCGGCAATCGGCTCGACCACCGCCACCGTCGGTTCGACAGTGGGTTCGGAAATAACAGGCTCGACCACCGGCACGACCACCGGCACGACCATCGGCGGTGCGATGACCGGCGGCAATATCACCGGACGCTCAAGTACCCGAGCGGCTAGAGGCTCGGCGACCGGGCGCGACAC
This sequence comes from Pseudomonas salicis, assembly GCF_057128705.1. Classification (NCBI taxonomy): domain Bacteria; kingdom Pseudomonadati; phylum Pseudomonadota; class Gammaproteobacteria; order Pseudomonadales; family Pseudomonadaceae; genus Pseudomonas; species Pseudomonas salicis. Next base: position 97,966 of record NZ_JBSKHU010000008.1, on the reverse strand, counting down.
CGGTTGGGCGTGCGGCGCAGACTGCAGGGTCGGCGCAGGCCGGGTGATCGGCGCCGCAGGACGCACAGGCACCGCCGCCGCGACCGCGACCGCTTCAGCGACCGCCGAACGCATGCGCGCGTCGTGGGCCTGCTCTTCAAGCACGGCCGCTTGAAATTCATCGATGCTGTCGCTGACGTCCAGCTCTTCGGTGGCGTCTTGCAACAACGCGTCGAGGTAGTTTTGCAGCGCCAGCTGTGGCCGGGATGCGATGTCCAGAGGGCGGTTCATACAGGAGCCCGAAAATAAGTGATGCGATTACCGCCTGTCTTTTTTATCGGCTGCACTGCAGGCCGACTTGAGCGCGCAGGCGCAAGGCGTGTGAATAAACGATCAGCGGACACTTCAGGCCACCTGCCCGACAAGCTGTTCGGTGAGCATGTGTTTGAGCAGCGTGCGGTATGCCAGCACGCCCCGGCTCTTGTTGTCGAACTGCGACGGCGTGACCCCGGCCCGGCTGGCATCGCGCAACCGGGTATCGACCGGGATATAGGCCTTCCAGACATGTTCCGGGTAGCTGTCGCGCAGCAGTTTGAGGGTGCTCATCGACGCCTGGGTGCGACGGTCGAACAGGGTCGGGACGATGGTGTACGGCAGCGGCACCTTGCGCGAGCGGTTGATCATCGCCAGCGTGTTGACCATGCGCTCCAGGCCTTTTACCGCCAAAAACTCGGTCTGCACCGGGATCGCCAGTTGCTGACTCGCGGCCAGCGCGTTGACCATCAACACGCCTAACAATGGCGGACTGTCGATGATCGCGTAATCGAAATCCTGCCACAGCTGCGCGAGGCTCTTGGCGATCACCAGGCCCAGCCCGCTCTGCCCCGGCGATTGGCGCTCAAGGGTGGCGAGCGCGGTGCTCGACGGCAGCAGGGAAATGCGTTTGTCGCTGGTGGGCAGCAGCAGTTGACCGGGCAGGCCTTCCGGCACCGCGCCCTTGTGCAAGAACAGGTCGAAGCTGCTGTGTTCCAGCGCATCGGGGTCGTGGCCGAAATAGCTGGTCATCGAACCATGGGGGTCCAGGTCGACGACGACCACGCGCTTGCCCGCCTCTGCCAGCAAACCGGCTAAAGCGATGGAGGTGGTGGTCTTCCCGACCCCGCCTTTCTGATTGGCTACTGCCCAGACTCTCATGTGTTCGCGTTCCCCCCAGCCATCACAACCATGACCGAGACCGATTCAAGGGGCAGGTGACGAAGATTTGACGCCTTGCGGCGGCTTGGCGGGTGCCGGTGCAGTTTGTGTGCCAGCACGACGCAGCGCCGCATCGGGTTTCGCATTGGCGGCGGTGCCGGAGCCGGTCAGGCTGCGACGCACGTCCAGATTACGCGAGATCACCAGCACCACACGGCGGTTGCGGGCACGCCCATCGGCGGTCGCGTTGGAGGTCAGCGGCTGGAATTCGCCGTAACCCACCGAGGCCATGCGCACCGGGTTGATCCCGTCCATGGCCAGCATACGCACGATGCTCGACGCCCGCGCCGACGACAGCTCCCAGTTGCTCGGGTACTGCGACGAGTTGATGGGCTGGTTGTCGGTGAAGCCCTCGACGTGGATCGGGTTGTCGAACGGCTTGATGATTTTGGCCACTTTGTCGATCAGGTCGAAGGCCTGATTGCTGGGCAAGGCATCACCGCTGCCGAACAGCAGGCTGGAATTGAGTTCGATCTCGATCCACAGCTCGTTGCCGCGCACGGTCATCTGATTGGAGGCGATCAAATCACCGAACGCCGCGTTGACGTCGTCGGCAATCGACTTAAGCGGGTCTTGGGAGCCCTGCCCCAGCGCCGCGTCGGTCTGCTCGCTGTCTTGCACCAGCGGGTCGGCCGGGCGCACGGTCTGGGGTTTCTGCTCGCCAATAGGAATCGGCTTGACGCTGCGCTCGGCTTCGTTGAACACCCCGACCAGTGCTTCGGACAGCACTTTGTACTTGCCCTCGTTCAGCGACGAGATCGAGTACATGACCACGAAAAACGCGAACAGCAAGGTGATGAAGTCCGCGTAGGACACCAGCCAGCGTTCGTGGTTTTCGTGCTCTTCGTGGTGGCGACGTCGACGGGCCATCAGTCCATCACTCCATGAAGCCTTGCAGCTTCAATTCAATCGAGCGCGGGTTCTCGCCTTCGGCAATCGACAGCAGGCCTTCGAGCAGCATTTCGCGGTAACGAGACTGACGAATCGCCACGGCCTTGAGCTTGTTCGCCACCGGCAAAAGAATCAGGTTGGCCGACGCCACGCCATAAATGGTCGCGACGAAGGCCACGGCAATGCCGCTGCCGAGTTGGTTCGGATCGGCCAGGTTGCCCATCACATGGATCAGGCCCATGACCGCACCGATGATGCCCACGGTCGGCGCGTAGCCGCCCATGCTTTCAAAAACTTTGGCCGCCTGAATGTCGCGGCTTTCCTGGGTCAGAAAGTCCACTTCCAGAATGCTGCGAATGGCTTCGGGTTCGACCCCGTCCACCAGCAATTGCAGGCCCTTGCGCGAATAGGCATCCGGCTCGGTGTCGGCCACGGTTTCCAGGCCCAACAGGCCTTCCTTGCGTGCGGTCAGGCTCCAGGACACAACGCGGTCGATGCCCCCGGCAAGGTCGATGCGCGGCGGGAACAGAATCCAGATGAAGATCTGAATCGCCCGTTTGAAGGCACTCATCGGCGTCTGCAACAGGCACGCTGCCAGCGTGCCGCCGAGCACGATCAGCGCCGCCGGGCCATTGAGCAAGGCGCCGATATGACCGCCTTCGAGGAAGTTGCCGCCAATGATCGCGACGAACGCCAGAATGATCCCTATGAGCGTCAAGACATCCATCAGAGACACGCCTCGACCAGGTGACGCCCGATGTCATCCAGGCTGTAGACCGCGTCGGCGAGATCGGCTTTGACGATGGCCATCGGCATGCCATAGATCACGCAGCTGGCTTCGTCCTGGGCCCAGATGTGGCTGCCGCCCTGCTTGAGCAGACGCGCGCCCTCACGGCCATCGGCGCCCATGCCGGTCAGCACCACCGCCAGCACTTTGTCGCCGTAGGATTTGGCGGCCGAGCCGAAGGTGATGTCCACGCACGGTTTGTAATTCAGACGCTCGTCGCCCGGCAGGATTTTCACCGCGCCACGGCCATCGACCATCATCTGCTTGCCGCCAGGGGCCAGCAGCGCCAGACCTGGACGCAGAATGTCGCCGTCCTCGGCTTCCTTGACGCTGATGCGGCACAGCTTGTCCAGCCGCTCGGCGAAGGCTTTGGTGAAGGCTGCAGGCATGTGCTGGATCAGCACGATGGGGGCCGGAAAGTTCGCGGGCAATTGAGTCAGTACGCGTTGCAGCGCCACCGGGCCGCCGGTGGACGTGCCAATCGCGACCAGCTTGTAGGCCTTGCGCTTGGGCGCGGGCGACGTCGGCGAGTGGGCTGCCGGTGCACGGGTCGGCGCGGGGGCTGGCGCAGGTCGGGTCGTGGCACCGGGCGTCGGGGCCGGACTGCGCAGCGAACCGGTCGCCAGGGCCGGTGCAGCCGGTGCGTGAGACGGGGCCGCGGGCGCACTGCTGTAACCGCTGAAACGACGGTTGCTGCGGGAAATGGTATGCACCTTTTCGCACAGCATTTGTTTGACCTTCTCGGGGTTGCGCGAGATGTCTTCGAAATTCTTGGGCAGGTAATCGACCGCACCGGCATCCAGCGCATCCAGAGTCACCCGGGCGCCTTCGTGGGTCAGCGAGGAGAACATCAACACCGGAGTCGGGCAACGCTGCATGATGTGACGGACTGCGGTAATGCCATCCATCATCGGCATTTCGTAGTCCATGGTGATCACATCGGGCTTCAGGGCCAGGGCCTGCTCGATCGCTTCCTTGCCGTTGGTGGCGGTGCCGACCACTTGAATCGTTGTGTCAGAGGAAAGAATTTCCGAGACGCGCCGGCGGAAAAAACCGGAATCGTCTACCACCAGAACCTTGACTGCCATAAACACTCCGTAGGGCCTGTCCCCTCAGGGGCCATCCCGTTTCATCAACCTCTGATCCACCCGTCTTTCAAGGATGGATAACGAACCTGTGGGAGCGGATTCATTCGCGAAGCGGCGGGACAGACGCTACAGAAGTGTCGCCTGACCGATTTTCGCGAATCAATTCGCACCCACAAGGTTCACTGCATACCGGGCATCAAATACGCCGCGCGGCGTACCGCTTGAGCATGCTCGGCACATCGAGAATCAGCGCGATGCGGCCGTCACCGGTGATGGTGGCGCCGGACATGCCTGGCGTGCCTTGCAACATCTTGCCCAGCGGTTTGATCACGACTTCTTCCTGACCCACCAGTTGATCGACCACGAAGCCGATGCGTTGGGTGCCGACGGAAAGGATCACCACGTGACCTTCGCGTTGCTCCTCGTGCGCAGCCGAGCTGACCAGCCAGCGCTTGAGGTAGAACAGCGGCAGCGCCTTGTCACGCACGATCACCACTTCCTGACCGTCGACGACGTTGGTGGTCGAGAGGTCCAGGTGGAAGATTTCGTTGACATTGACCAGCGGGAACGCGAACGCCTGGTTGCCCAGCATCACCATCAGGGTCGGCATGATCGCCAGGGTCAACGGGACCTTGATGACGATCTTCGAGCCTTGGCCCTTGGTCGAGTAGATGTTGATGGTGCCGTTGAGCTGGGCGATCTTGGTTTTCACCACGTCCATGCCCACGCCACGGCCCGACACGTCGGAAATCTCGGTCTTGGTCGAGAAGCCCGGCGCGAAGATCAGGTTGTAGCAGTCGGTGTCGCTCAGGCGATCCGCCGCATCCTTGTCCATCACCCCACGCTTGACCGCGATGGCGCGCAGCACCGCCGGGTCCATACCTTTGCCGTCATCGGAAATCGACAGCAGGATGTGGTCGCCTTCCTGTTCCGCCGAGAGCACTACGCGACCGCCACGGGCTTTGCCCGATGCTTCGCGCTCTTCCGGCGATTCGATGCCGTGGTCAACCGCGTTGCGCACCAAGTGGACCAGCGGGTCGGCCAGGGCCTCGACCAGGTTCTTGTCGAGGTCGGTTTCTTCACCGACCAGTTCAAGGTTGATTTCTTTCTTGAGCTGACGGGCCAGATCGCGAACCAGTCGCGGGAAGCGACCGAAGACTTTCTTGATCGGCTGCATCCGGGTCTTCATGACGGCGGTTTGCAGGTCAGCGGTGACCACGTCCAGGTTGGACACGGCCTTGGACATGGCTTCATCGCCGCTGTTGAGGCCCAGGCGCACCAGACGGTTACGCACCAGCACCAACTCGCCGACCATGTTCATGATTTCGTCCAGCCGCGCGGTGTCGACGCGCACGGTGGTTTCGGCTTCGGTCGGGGCCTTGTCGGCGGCTGCCGGTGCAGGTGCCCGGGCCGGTGCTGTCGGGGCCGGTGCTGCCGCTGCAGGGGCTGGCGCAGCGGCCGCTTTTGCAGGCGCAGGTGCCGCAGCCGGAGCAGGCGCGGCCGCCGGTTTGGCTGGCTCGGCTTTGGGGGCCTCGGCCTTGGCCGGTTCGGCTTTTTTCACGGGTGCCGTGGCAACGGGCGCGCTCGCGGCAACATCCGCCGAGAAGGTGCCCTTGCCATGCAGTTGGTCGAGCAGCGCTTCGAATTCGTGATCGGTGATTTCATCCGACGCCGGGGCGCCGGACTCGGCAGCGGCAGGCGCGGCCGCCACTGGAGCAGGGGCAACGGCTGTCGCTGTGTCGGCGGAAAACGAGCCTTTGCCGTGCAGTTGATCAAGCAACGCTTCGAATTCGTCGTCGGTGATTTCATCGCTGGCAGGCGCGGCAGCCGGCGCAGAAGACGCAGCCGGTGCAGCAGCAGGCGCCACGGCATCGACCGCGAACTGGCCTTTGCCATGCAGTTGATCCAGCAGGGATTCAAATTCGGCGTCGGTGATTTCGTCGCTGGCGGCTTCCGTTGCAGGCGCAGCGGGTGCCGGTGCCGGTGGCGCAGACACGGCTGCGCTCGCCGCTTCCGCCTTCACGGCATTCAGCGAGTCCAGCAGTTGTTCGAATTCGTGATCGGTGATGTCGTCGGAAGGCGCTTCGGCCACCTCTTCAACTACCGGCGCAGGGGCAGCGGCGATTTCGTCGGCAGACGCAGGCTCGGCCAGACGCGACAGCGCGGCGAGCAGCTCTGGCGTGGCCGGGGTCACGTCCGAACGCTCACGGACCTGGCCGAACATGCTGTTGACGGTGTCCAGTGCTTCGAGCACGACATCCATGAGTTCCGCGTCGACCCGGCGCTCACCTTTGCGCAGGATGTCGAACACGTTTTCGGCGATGTGGCAGCATTCGACCAGCTCGTTGAGCTGGAGGAAGCCTGCGCCCCCTTTTACAGTGTGAAAACCGCGAAAAATTGCATTGAGCAGGTCCGCATCGTCCGGTCGGCTTTCCAGCTCGACCAACTGTTCGGACAACTGCTCCAGAATCTCGCCGGCCTCTACCAGAAAATCCTGAAGGATCTCTTCATCGGCGCCGAAGCTCATTGGGGGTGCTCCTAAAATTAACCGTCAACCGATCCAGGAGCTGCGTCGATGGCCTGCGCGCATTGCCTTCGTCGAGACATTGGCGCGCAAGCCCACAGCCACTTTCACATAGAACCCTGGCTCTGGATTTCAGAAGCCGAGGCTGGATAGCAGATCGTCTACATCATCCTGACCGGATACGACGTCTTCACGTTTATCGGCATGAATCTGCGGACCTTCACCCTTGGAATGAAGTTTTTCCTGTTCTTTTTGCTTACGGAACTCTTCCTGGTCGTGTTCGATCCCGGCGAAGCGATCGACCTGACTGGCCATCAGCACCAACTTGAGCAAATTGCTCTCGACTTCGGTCACCAGCGTGGTCACACGCTTGATCACCTGGCCGGTCAGGTCCTGATAGTCCTGAGCCAGCAGAATGTCGTTCAGGTGACTGGCGACCTCGTGGGTCTCCTTCTCGCTGCGGGTCAGAAAACCTTCGACGCGGCGGGCCAGATCACGAAACTCTTCAGCACCGATTTCGCGGCGCATGAAGCGGCCCCAATCGACGCTCAACGCCTTGGCGTCGGCGCTCAGGCCGTTCATCAGCGGTGTGCTCTGCTCCACCAGGTCCATCGTGCGGTTGGCCGCGCCTTCAGTGAGGCGGACAACGTACGACAGACGCTCGGTGGCATCCGTGATCTGCGACACTTCCTCGGCTTGCGGCATGTGCGGGTCAATCTGGAAATTGACGATTGCACTGTGCAGCTCGCGCGTCAGCTTGCCCACTTCCTGATACAGGCCGCGGTCCCGGGTCTGATTAAGCTCATGGATAAGTTGCACGGCGTCGCCGAACTTGCCTTTTTCGAGGCTGGCGACCAGTTCTTGTGCGTGTTTCTTCAGGGTCGACTCGAAGTCACCCATTGTCGAATCTTTGGAATCCATAGCGCCCTCACAGCGGACATCAGGAATTGACGCGCTCGAATATCTTCTCGATCTTTTCTTTGAGCACCTGAGCCGTGAAAGGCTTGACCACGTAACCGTTCACGCCCGCCTGAGCGGCTTCGATGATCTGCTCGCGCTTGGCTTCGGCGGTCACCATCAACACAGGCAGGTGACGCAGACGTTCGTCGGCACGCACCTGACGCAGCAGGTCGATGCCGGACATGCCAGGCATGTTCCAGTCGGTCACCAGAAAGTCAAAAGCACCGCTCTGCAGCATCGGCAATGCGGTGGTACCGTCATCTGCTTCGGCCGTGTTGGTGAACCCAAGGTCACGCAACAGGTTTTTTATGATCCGCCGCATCGTTGAAAAGTCATCAACGATGAGGATTTTCATGTTCTTGTCCAATTCGACCTCCAAGCAGTCTTTAACGCGCCCAGTGCCTGGACGCGCGTTCAATCAATACCGGCAACATCGCTCCACCGGTCACACGAAAACGAGGGGGCCTTTCGAAGAAACACGTGATGAGCGCCACGGAAAAAGTCCGAAGACCTGATCCCAGCGGCTCCTGCCTTGTCCCTTTTGCTTCCCACACAACGCCTTGCACAGCCGGCCTTACCACCCAAAACGCAGGCATCTTTGTGAAAAGACGGGCCCGCGTCAATGCGTCAACGCGCGCGCCATTCTCCCAACCGGCCCCGCAGACGTGCGGCGCACTGGCTATGCAGCTGGCTGACACGGGATTCGCTGACCCCCAAGACCTCCCCGATCTCTTTGAGGTTCAGCTCTTCGTCGTAGTACAACGCCAGCACCAGGCGCTCACGCTCGGGCAAGTTGGCGATGGCGTCCGCCAGCGCGCTCTGGAAACGTTCATCTTCCAGATCCCGCGACGGTTCGAGCGACTGGCTCGCGCCGTCCTCGTGCAACCCTTCATGCTCGCCGTCCTGCAACAGGTCGTCGAAGCTGAACAAGCGGCTGCCCAAGGTATCGTTCAGAATCCCGTAGTAATCGTCGAGACTCAATTGAAGTTCGGCCGCAACTTCATGATCTTTAGCGTCGCGACCGGTTTTCGCTTCAATTGCACGAATCGCGTCACTGACCATGCGCGTATTGCGGTGGACCGAGCGTGGCGCCCAGTCCCCCTTGCGCACTTCATCGAGCATCGCGCCGCGAATACGAATGCCGGCGTATGTCTCGAAACTCGCACCCTTGGTGGAGTCGTATTTGGTCGACACTTCGAGCAGGCCGATCATGCCGGCCTGGATCAGATCCTCGACCTGCACGCTGGCCGGCAGACGCGCCAGCAAGTGGTAGGCGATGCGCTTGACCAAAGGGGCATAGCGCTCGATCAGCTCATACTGAGAATCTTTGGACGATTTGCTGTACATGCGATAGCCACTTGCAGTCATGACACAGGCCCTGCACTGGTCTGATGAACCAGGCGCTCAACGAAAAATTCAAGGTGGCCTCGCGGGTTCGCCGGCAATGGCCAGGTATCGACCTTCTGCGCAATGGCCTTGAACGCCAGCGCGCATTTGGAACGTGGAAACGCTTCGTACACCGCACGCTGTTTCTGCACGGCCTTGCGCACGCATTCGTCGTACGGCACGGCGCCGACGTATTGCAGGGCCACGTCGAGGAAACGGTCGGTGACCTTGGTCAGCTTGGCGAACAGGTTGCGGCCTTCCTGCGGGCTCTGCGCCATGTTGGCCAGCACGCGGAAACGGTTCATGCCGTAGTCGCGGTTCAGCAGTTTGATCAGCGCGTAGGCGTCGGTGATCGAGGTCGGCTCATCGCAGACCACCAACAGCACTTCCTGCGCGGCGCGCACGAAGCTGACCACCGATTCGCCGATCCCGGCAGCGGTGTCGATCACCAGTACGTCCAGGTTGTCGCCGATGTCGCTGAACGCCTGAATCAGACCCGCGTGTTGCGCAGGGCTCAGGTGAACCATGGTCTGGGTGCCCGACGCCGCAGGCACGATGCGCACACCGCCCGGGCCCTGCAACAGAACATCGCGCAGCTCGCAGCGTCCTTCGATGACGTCCGCCAAGGTGCGTTTAGGGGTCAGCCCCAACAATACGTCAACGTTGGCGAGACCCAGATCGGCGTCCAGCAACATGACGCGACGTCCCAACTCGGCCAGGGCCAGCGAGAGGTTCACTGACACGTTGGTCTTGCCGACGCCACCTTTGCCACCGGTCACCGCGATAACCTGTACGGGATGCATGCTGCCCATGTTAATTTTTTACCTTGTCTTGCTTAGACCAAAGCCACATTTCGGGCTGCACGTTCACTGCGTGAACAATGCTTGGCAGACCATCGATGCAGGTATATTCCACTGTCATTTTCCTTACCTAGCCCGCGCGCTTGCCGGGGCTGTGATAAAGATCCGCAAACATATCCGCCATCGCTTCCTCGCTAGGCTCCTCCTGCATCTGAACGCTGACAGCCCTGCTGACCAACTGATGCCGACGTGGCAGATGCAGATCATCCGGAATGCGCGGGCCATCGGTGAGATAGGCCACGGGCAATTCATGTGTCACCGCCAGGCTCAGCACTTCGCCGAGGCTGGCGGTTTCGTCGAGCTTGGTCAGGATGCACCCGGCCAAACCGCAACGCTTATAACTGTGGTACGCCGCCGTCAGCACCTGCTTCTGGCTGGTGGTGGCGAGCACCAGGTAATTGCGCGCCTTGATCCCGCGACCGGCCAGACTCTCCAGTTGCAGGCGTAGGGCCGGATCACTGGCTTGCAAGCCGGCGGTGTCAATCAACACCACACGCTTGCGCAGCAACGGCTCCAGCGCCTGAGCCAGCGATTGACCGGGGTCAACGTGGGTCACCGGCACATTGAGAATGCGGCCCAGCGTCTTGAGCTGTTCCTGCGCCCCGATGCGGAAGCTGTCCATGCTCACCAGCGCGATGTTTTGTGCGCCGTACTTCAACACGTAACGCGCCGCCAGCTTGGCCAGCGTCGTGGTCTTGCCCATGCCTGCCGGGCCGACCATCGCAATCACACCGCCCTCTTCCAGCGGCTCGACATCCGGCGTGACGATCATGCGCGCCAGGTGCGCCAGCAACATGCGCCAGGCGTGGGGCTGATCGTCGGTGTCCGGCACCATCGCCAGCAGGTCACGGGACAGAGGCCCCGACAGACCGACGCGTTGCAGACGGCGCCACAGGTTCGCCTGTTGCGGGCGGCTGCCTTGCAGTTGGTTCCAGGCCAGCGAACCCAGCTGGACTTCCAGCAGTTCACGCAGGCCATTCAATTCAGAGCGCATCGAGTCGTACGCACGCTGGCTGATGCCCGGCTCGGCCGATTGACGCTCGGCGCGTTCAGCACGATCAGCCGCAATGGCCGCGTGGATAGACGGGCGAAAGGGTTCGTCCAGCGTCGGTTCGATTTGTTTGCTGTCGTCCATGGCCACGCCGGTGAACAGCTGGCGATTGGCGACGGTGTCCAGCTCGCTGCGATGGGTCAGCTCGGCCTGAGCGGTCACGATGCGCGATTGGGTCTTGCGCAGTTCGTCTTCCAGCTCGATGTTCGGCACGCGCGGGGCCAGCGCAGACAATTTGTAGTCCAGTGCGGCAGTCAGTTCCACACCGCCTGCGATCCGCCGATTCCCGATGATGGCGGCTTCAGCGCCCAGCTCATCGCGAACCAGTTTCATGGCTTGTCGCATATCGGCGGCGAAAAAACGCTTAACTTGCATGACTCACTACCTCAGCCGTTCGGCCCGACAGTCGCTACGATGGTGACTTGCTTATTGTCAGGAATTTCCTGATACGCCAAAACATGCATGTTCGGGACGGCCAGGCGTCCAAAGCGGGACAACATGGCGCGAACCGGACCTGCGACCAACAAAATAACCGGCTGACCCTGCATCTCCTGACGCTGCGCCGCTTCGATCAACGAGCGCTGAAGTTTCTCAGCCATGCTCGGTTCGAGGAGAACGCCTTCTTCCTGACCCTGTCCTGCCTTCTGCAGACTATTGAGCAATATCTGTTCCAACCTTGGCTCAAGCGTGATAACAGGCAGCTCCGGCTCAATGCCGACAATGCTTTGCACGATGGCGCGGGACAATCCGACCCGTACAGCCGCCACCAATGCGGCGGTATCTTGACTCCGCGCAGCGTTGTTGGCGATGGCCTCGGCAATGCTGCGAATATCGCGCACCGGGACCTGTTCCGCCAGCAGCGCTTGCAACACCTTGAGCAGCGCAGACAACGACAGCACGCCGGGTACCAACTCTTCAGCCAACTTGGGCGAGCTTTTAGCCAGCAACGTCATCAGTTGCTGAACTTCCTCGTGCCCGATCAGCTCATGAGAGTGTTTGTAGAGAATCTGGTTCAAGTGGGTTGCCACTACGGTGCTGGCGTCGACCACGGTGTAGCCGAGAGACTGCGCCTGGGCACGCTGGGAAATCTCGATCCAGACCGCTTCGAGCCCGAACGCCGGGTCTTTGGCAGTGATGCCGTTGAGGCTGCCAAACACCTGACCGGGGTTGATCGCCAACTCGCGGTCCGGGTAAATCTCGGCCTCGGCGAGGGTCACGCCCATCAGCGTCAGGCGGTAGGCACTCGGCGCCAGGTCGAGGTTGTCGCGAATGTGAACGGTCGGCATCAGGAAGCCCAGCTCCTGCGAGAGCTTCTTGCGCACGCCCTTGATCCGCGCCAGCAGTTGACCACCCTGGTTGCGGTCCACCAGCGGAATCAGGCGATAGCCCACTTCCAGGCCGATCATGTCGATCGGCGTCACGTCGTCCCAGCCCAGCTCTTTCGACTCCTGGGCGCGATTCGGCGCAGGCAGCAAGTCCTGCTGGCGTTTGACTTCCTGGATCGCGGCCAGCTTGACCATGTTCTGTTTCTTCCACAGCAGGTAAGCGCCACCCGCCGCCGCCAGCCCGAGGCTGATGAACGAGAAGTGCGGCATGCCGGGCACCAGACCCATGACGATCATGATGCCAGCGGATACGGCCAGTGCCTGGTGCGAAGCGAACATCTGGCGCTTGACCAGCTTGCCCATTTCTTCCGAACCGGAAGCACGGGTCACCATGATCGCAGCGGCGGTGGACAGCAGCAGGGATGGCAATTGCGCCACCAAACCGTCACCGATGGTCAACAGCGCGTAGACCTTGCCCGCGTCAGCAAAGCTCATGCTGTGCTGGATGATGCCCACCAGCATGCCGCCGATGAGGTTGATGAACAGAATCAACAGACCAGCGATGGCGTCACCGCGAACGAATTTACTGGCACCGTCCATGGAACCGTAGAACTCAGCCTCTTGGGCGACTTCCAGACGACGGCGCTTGGCTTCGGGCTGATCGATCAGACCGGCGTTGAGGTCGGCGTCGATGGCCATCTGTTTGCCGGGCATCGCGTCGAGGGTGAAGCGCGCGCTCACCTCGGAGATACGACCGGCACCTTTGGTCACGACCACGAAGTTGATGATCATGAGGATCGCGAACACCACGATACCGACGACGTAGTTACCGCCGATCACCACTTCACCGAACGCCTGAATCACCTTACCGGCGGCGGCATGACCGTCCTGCCCGTGAAGCATGACCACACGGGTGGACGCGACGTTGAGCGCCAGCCGGAGCAAGGTGGCGACGAGCAGGATGGTGGGGAATACCGAGAAGTCGAGCGGACGCAGTGCGTAAACGCAGACCAACAGTACGACGATGGAGAGCGCAATGTTGAACGTGAAAAACACGTCCAGCAGGAACGGCGGCATGGGCAACATCATCATTGCCAACATGACCAGCAGCAAGAACGGCACGCCCAACTGACCACGACCCAGACCGGCCAGGCCAACGCGAGCGTTAGAGATTAACTGTGAGCGATCCACCGATTCCGTACCTGCGCGTTGATCAAAACTTTGACGCCAGAGGCGTTGTAACAGGGTTATTGCAAAAACCTGTCCAACTTGTGGGATGGGTGAAAAATGCCAGAGTGCCATCACGTAGAAATGTGGAGACGTTGGCATTTTTTTGGGAGTGGCCAGGGATCGATGGAGAGCTGGTTTGTGCGGTTTGAGACGCTAACGACTCGGTCCATCAGGCACGGGCACGTTTAAGCCAATGTAGGAGTGAGCTTGCTCGCGATAAGGCCCGAAGGGCATCCGTGTAGCAATCGAGAGCCTTACGAATCCCGTCTCAAATCCGGCGGAATCGGCAAGTTGTCATTCAACGGATCAGGCCGCTTGCCGCGTCCCGCCTGGAACTGGCGGATCTGGTACACGTACGCCAGTACCTGCGCCACGGCCAGGTACAGCCCTGCCGGAATTTCCTGTTCCAGCTCCGTGCTGTAATAAATCGAACGCGCCAGCCCTGGCGATTCCAACAGCAGAATCTGATGCTGCGCCGCGATCTCGCGGATTTTCAACGCCATGAAATCCGTACCCTTGGCCAACAGCACCGGCGCCCCGCCCTTGTCCGCGTCGTACTTCAAGGCCACGGCATAGTGGGTCGGGTTGGTGATGATGACATCCGCCTCGGGCACCGCCGCCATCATCCGCCGCTGCGACATCTCGCGCTGCAACTGACGAATACGACCCTTGACCTCAGGCCGCCCCTCATTGTCCTTGTGCTCGTCGCGCACTTCCTGCTTGGTCATCAACAGCTTCTGACGCGCCTGATACAACTGCACCGGAACGTCGATCGCCGCGATGATCAACAGCCCCATCGCCATCCACAGCGTGCTCCAGCCCACCAATTGCAGGCTGTGCACGACCGCCATCTCCATGGGCTCGTGAGCGATGGCAAGCAGGTCTTTTTTGTCTTTGGACAGCACCACCACTGCCACCGTCAGGACGATCAAGAACTTGCCGAACGACTTGAGCAATTCGATCAGCGCCTGAGGCGACACCATGCGCTTCAAACCGGCGAGCGGGTTCAGGCGGCTGAATTTGGGCGATAGCGAATCCGGCGCGAACAACCAGCCGCCCAGCGAAATCGGGCCGATCAGCGAAGCGATCATCAAAGAGACCAACAGCGGTGTCACCGATGCCAAGGCGGCCTTGCCGGACACCATCAACATCAGGCCCATGCTGCGCTCATCCATCAACGCCTCGCGGGTGATGGTGAAGTTGTCGCGCATCAAGTGCATCATCATCTCGGCCATGGACCCGCCGAACGCCAGCAGGCCCGCCGCGCCGACGACCATCACGATGACCGTGTTCAGGTCTTTGGAGCGGGCAATCTCGCCCTTCTCCCGGGCATCGCGTCTGCGCTTGTCCGTGGGGTCTTCTGTCTTGTCCTGACCGCTTTCGCTTTCTGCCATGTCAGTGCGCCTTGACCATGTCCCTGAGTACCTGCAAGGCTTCGACCGCCAGCGGCTGGTACTGATTGAGGATGTCGCCGAGTGAGACCCACAGAATCCCCATGCCCAGCACCAGCGTCAACGGAAAACCGATGGTGAAGATGTTCAACTGCGGCGCGGCGCGGGTCATGACACCCATGGCGACGTTGAGCACCAGCAGCGCTGTGATCGCGGGCAGCACCAGCACCAGCGCAGCACCGAAAACCCAGCCCAGCCGCACCACCAAGGCCCAGAAGTCCGACGGCATCAGCCCCTGCCCCACCGGCAACGTCGTGAAGCTTTCAACCAGCACCTCGAAGACCACCAGATGGCCATTGGTGGCGAGAAACAGCAGCGTGAGGAGCATGGTGAAAAATTGCCCGATGATCGCGCTCGACACCCCGTTGATGGGGTCGATCATTGACGCGAAGCTCATGCCCATCTGAGTCGCCACGATTTGCCCGGCGATCACGAACGCCTGAAAAAACAACTGCAACGACAACCCGAATGCCGCGCCGATGATGATCTGCTGAGCCACCAGCAACAGCGCACTGAGGTCCAGGGCGTGAACTTCGGGCATGGGCGGAAGGCTCGGCGCGATGACCACCGTGATGGCCAACCCGAAATACAGGCGAATGCGTCGGGGCACCAGGGTCGTGCCAATGATCGGCATGGTCATCAGCACGGTCACGATCCGGAACAGCGGCAGCACGAACGCCGCCACCCAGCTGCTGATCTGCGTGTCGGTCAGCGCCAGTACAGGCTCCATGCGCCGGTCAGCCGATGACTTGAGGAATGCTGGTGTACAGCGAAATGATGTATTCCATAAAGGTGCGCACCATCCACGGCCCGATCACGATCAGGGTGACCAGCATCACCAGCAGACGCGGCAGAAAGCTCAAGGTCTGTTCGTTGATCTGCGTGGCGGCCTGAAACATCGACACCAGCAGGCCCACCACCAGGCTCGGGACAACGAGAATCGCCACCATGGTGACGATCAACCAGAGGGCTTCGCGAAAAATATCGAGGGCGACTTCCGGGGTCATGCCAGGCACTCCGTATCAAACAGGGTCATACGCCACCAAAACTGCCGGCCAGCGTGCCAATGATCAACGCCCAGCCATCCACCAGCACGAACAGCATGATTTTGAACGGCAGGGAAATGATCAGCGGAGACAGCATCATCATCCCCATCGCCATCAGCACGCTGGCGATCACCAGGTCGATGATCAGGAATGGAATGAAGATCATGAAGCCGATCTGAAACGCGGTTTTCAGCTCCGACGTCACGAACGCCGGAACGATGATCGTCAGCGGCGCAGCGTCTGGGGTCGGGATGTCGGTGCGCTTGGACAGGCGCATGAACAGCTCCATGTCGCTGGAACGGGTCTGCGCGAGCATGAAGTTCTTGATGGGCACCTCAGCCTTGGCGACCGCGTCCTGGGCCGTGATCTTCTCGGCCAGATACGGCTGCAAGGCATCGCTGTTCACGCGGTCGAACACCGGGGCCATGATGAACAGCGTCAAAAACAAGGCCATGCCTGTGAGGATCTGGTTCGACGGTGTCTGCTGCAAGCCCAGCGCCTGACGCACGATCGAGAACACGATGATGATCCGGGTAAAGCTGGTCATCAGCATGACGAACGCCGGAATAAAACTCAGCGCCGTCATGATCAGCAGGATTTGCAGGCTGACCGAGTATTCCTGCTGGCCGTTGGCGCCGGTGCCCAGCGTGATCGCCGGAATCGACAACGGGTCGGCGGCGAAGGCCATCGGGGCTGCCAGCAACAACAGCAGCGTCAAAACGATACGCATCAGTTCTTGTCCTTCTGACCCGGATTGCCAAGGCCGTCATTGCCCGCGCGGCCTTTGTCGCCTCGGGAGGCACCCATGCCCTTATTGCCCAAGGCTTCCAGCAGGCGCCTGGCGAATTCAGGTGTCGTGTTTTGCGTGTCCGGCACGACCACAGGCTCATTCATCACATGCAGCGCCGTGATACTCCCGGGGGAGACACCGAGCAATACTTGCTCGTTGCCGATCTGCACCAGCACCAGCCGGTCACGAGGCCCCAGCGCGCGGGAACCGACCAGCTCGATTACCTGATTACCGGCAGGACCTGCACGCTGCACGCGACGCATCAGCCAGGCCAGCACGAAGATCAGGCCGACCACCAGCAACAGACCCAACACCAGTTGGGTCAATTGCCCGGCGACACCACTGCCCAGCGCGCTGGACACTTGCGGAGCGGCCGCTGGCGCAACCGTTGAGGCCACGGTGGCCGCAGCGGGGGCAACAGCCGGGCTGGCATGCACGACCGGAGCCGCCGGATCGGCGGCCATGACGAGCCAGGACGTGGCCAGCAGCGCCAACCCCGACAGGGTCTTGAGCCCCTTCACCCAGAAACCGCCCACTTAACGCAGCTTCTTGATGCGTTCGCTCGGGCTGATCACGTCGGTCAGGCGGATGCCGAACTTCTCGTTCACCACCACCACCTCACCGTGGGCGATCAACGTGCCGTTGACCAGCACGTCCAGTGGCTCACCCGCCAGACGATCCAGCTCGATCACCGAACCCTGGTTCAGTTGCAGCAGGTTGCGGATGTTGATATCGGTGCTGCCCACTTCCATGGAAATGGACACGGGAATGTCGAGAATCACGTCCAGGTTCGGACCGTCCAGCGACACCGGGCCGTTGTTCTTCGGCATGCTGCCGAACTCTTCCATCGCCAGACGATTGGTCGAGTTCCCGGCGTCGGCCGCCAACAGCGCGTCGATGTCAGCCTGACCGCCCTCGCCCGCTTCACCCAGGGCGGCAGCCCACTCGTCGGCCAGTGCCTGGTCGTCTGTGGAGTTCATTTCGTTTTCATCAGCCATGGTGATCCTCGACAAGCATTATTCGTTTACACAGCACATTTTGAAGCTGACGGCAAAGCGTCAGCGGCGTTCGACCGGCTCGACCACTTGCAGGGCCAGATTGCCCTTGTGCGAACCCAGCTTGACCTTGAACGACGGTACGCCGTTGGCGCGCATCACCAGATGATCGTTCAGCTCCACCGGAATCACGTCACCCGGTTGCATGTGCAGGATGTCCCGCAGTTTGAGCTGCCGACGGGCCACCGTGGCGCTCAACGGCACCGACACGTCCATCACGTCCTGCTTGAGCGCGTTGACCCAACGTTCGTCCTGATCGTCCAGATCGGACTGGAAACCGGCGTCGAGCATTTCACGCACGGGCTCGATCATCGAGTACGGCATGGTCACGTGCAGGTCGCCGCCACCGCCGTCGAGTTCGATATGGAAGGTCGAGACCACAATGGCTTCACTCGGGCCAACGATGTTGGCCATGGCCGGGTTCACTTCCGAGTTGATGTACTCGAAGTTGACTTCCATGATCGCCTGCCAGGCTTCTTTCAGGTCGATGAACGCCTGATCCAGCACGATCCGCACCACGCGCAGCTCGGTCGGGGTGAACTCCCGGCCTTCGATCTTGGCGTGACGACCGTCGCCACCGAAGAAGTTGTCCACCAGCTTGAACACCAGCTTGGCGTCCAGGATAAACAGCGCGGTGCCGCGCAACGGCTTGATCTTGACCAGATTCAGACTGGTCGGCACGTACAGCGAGTGCACGTATTCGCCGAACTTCATCACCTGCACGCCACCCACCGCCACGTCCGCAGAACGGCGCAGCAGGTTGAACATGCTGATACGGGTGTAACGGGCGAAACGCTCGTTGATCATTTCCAGGGTCGGCATGCGTCCGCGGACGATGCGATCCTGGCTGGTCAGGTCATAACTCTTGACGCTGCCCGGTTCGATAACGCTTTCGGTCTGCACCAGACCATCGTCCACGCCGTGCAACAGCGCGTCGATTTCATCCTGGGACAGCAGGTCTTGCACGGCCATGTCGTGGTCCTACTGCAGTACGTAGTTAGTGAAAAGAACCTGTTCGATGACGCTTTTGTTCAGCTCTTTCTGTCCGACTTCCTGCACCACCGCGGCAGCCTTCTGACGCAGCATTTCCATGCCGACAGGGGTCGCGATGGTGTCGAACGGCTGGCCGGAGAACATCATCACCAGGTTATTGCGGATGACCGGCATGTGCACCTTCAGCGCTTCCAGGTCCGCGTGATCACGGGCCAGGAGGGTAATGCTGACCTGCATGTAGCGCTGACGGCCGTTGACGTTGTAGTTGACGACAAAAGGCGGCGTCAGCGGTTCGAAGATCGCCTCTTTCTGGGCGTTGGCGGCCTCGGCGACAGCCGCTGGATCAGGCTTGCTTTCGGCCTTGTGCATGATGAACCAGGTCGCGCCGACCGACAGACCAATGGCCAGCAACAAGCCCACCACCACCAGAATGATGACCTTCAACTTGCTTTTCTTCGCCGGGTCTTTAACTGCGTCGTCGCTCTTCGCCATGCCAATAATCCGTCACTATCCAAGGGGTTCGGTGTTGCGTGACAGAGGGAGAGCAAGGTGTGTGCCAGAACGGCAGCGGCGAGCTTTGAGCGGCAAGCTTCGAGGAAAAGCAGAGAAGCAGTTTTGAGGAGTGAGCTTCAAGCTACGAGAAAAAGCAAAGCGGCGAGGCGGGAGAAACCGGGGTCTCTCTCGCACTCACCGCTTTTGATGTTGCTGTTACTTGCCGCTTGTAGCTCGCCACTCGCCGCTGCCTGAAACGCCCAAGCGTTTTAGGCGTAGTAGTCGACGGCGCTGGAGCCCACGACCGTCAACGGCGCGCTGGCCGCTGAAGAGGCTGCGTCAACCGGGGCGCCGTCGGCGATGAGGTCGCTGTCGCTGGCACCGCCGACGCCGCGCGAACCGTTACCCCGCTGGCCGTCGCCGGACTGTTGCTGCTGAGCCTGTTGCTGCCAGCCTTGGGACTGGTCAGATACGTTGACGTTGACCTGCCCCATGCCCTGTTGAACGAACGACTCACGCAGACGGCCCATCTGGCTTTCCAGCGCTTCACGGACACCGACGTGGGCGCTCATGAAGGTGACTTGGGTCTGCTGGTCTGCCGCCATATTGACGCGGATGTCCAGACGGCCCAATTCAGCCGGTTGCAACTGAATGTCGGCCTGTTTCAGGTTCTGACTGGACAGGTACATCACGCGGTTGACTACGCCTTCGGTCCAGCCGCTCTGGTTCATGGCCAAGGGCTGGTTGATCAGCGGCGCGGGCGCTGGCGTGCTGGTCCTCACCTGTGCAGCCTGGGACAACGCGGCCAGACGCTCGGCAAAGTTATCGACGCGGGTGTCGCTGGTGGCGGTCTTGACGTCTTTCAGGCCATCGGCGAGCAAGCCGCTGAACGCCTTGTCACCCCCGCCTTCCGTGGCGTCTTTGTCCGCCGCCTTGTCGCCCAGCGCCGCCAGCGTGCCTGCCAACATCTGGGCAGGGTCGGCATTCGTGTCCTGCTTGGCGTCGGTTTTGCTCGCGTCGTTGGTGTGACCGTTCAATTGGGCGGTCTGTTGGGTCTTGTTCTGCAGCGCGACTTGCACGGCCGTCAGACCTTCAAGCGGGTCGGCGGACGGATCGAATTGATCGTCAGTGGGCGTCGTCGGCGCCTGAGCGACAGGCGGCGCAACCACCGGAGCCGCAGTGGCTGCCAGCAACGCAGGGTCAACCACAGGCTGCACGTCTACCACCGGCGCAGGAACAGGCGTCTGAGGCGCGACGGCCAACAGCGAAGGATCAACGACCGGAGCCGCTACCGACCCATCCGCCACCGTGGTCGCGTCGGCCGCGTTAGCCGCTTCGGTGGTGTCATCTTCGCTGTCGTCGTCATCGTCGTCATCGTTGTCGCTACTGCTGCCCTTGCCGTCGTCGCTGTCCTTGGCGTGAACGGATTTGGCAGGCAAGGCATTGCCGTTTTCGGCAACGGTCTTGTCGGAAGCGGCAGACGTTTGCTTGTCGTCGTGCTTATTGTCGACCGCCGAAGTCTTGGCGCTGGCCGGCTTCGACGGACTGTCGTCGACGGAATTCGACTTCGGCGCAGACTGCTTGGCGAACACAGTGGAAAAGCTGGAAGCCTTGTCCTTGACGGGGTCCGGGGCCTTCGCCGACGTGGCGGCGCTGGCTTTCTGGGCTTTGGCAGCCGTCAGAGCCGTCAGTAGGGGGTTGTTGGCGAGGGCCATGTTGATCTCCGCAAGGACACGATTACCCAGAGACCTAGCAAATGGCGGGCCACATCTGTATCAACTCGGTTTTCCAGTGGTGGCGACGTGTCAGTGTCGAGTCAGCGTGGTCTGTAATTCAACGTCGAAGAGGTCCCGCACCACGTTGAATTCCAGATGAATGGCCCAGACCAGCTCCGAAATCCGCGCGCCGCTGACAGCGCTTTGATCCCGGACCAGCTCTTCGAGCTGGTGGCACAACTCCGCCAGATGCGAAGCACCCATGTTGCCGCTGCTGCCTTTGAAGCTATGGGCCATCGAGCGCAGGGTTTGCAGTTGTGTGGGTGACGCCGGGGAAAAGTCAGGGTGGTGAATCAGCCCGTTCAAATCCGTGACACGGGCCTCCGAGTCCTTGATGAAGATGTGCAGCAATGCCGGGTATTCGGTTTCCATGACATCGCGCAACGTACTGAGTACGGTCAAATCCACATGAGTGTTCAATGCTTGCTCGCTCCTTGATCAAGATGCGCGGGATTATGCCAGACCCTCCCACGCAAACTCCACAGACGCCGTGCGGCCATCCTCCGACCAGCGACACCGGTCGCTGAGTTGACGCACCAGGCTCAGACCTCGCCCGGACAATTGATCGACCGCAGGCGGCAATGCCAGCACATGCTCGGCGTTGAAACCATTGCCGCTGTCGTGCACCTCGACGGTCAGGCGTCCACCCTGCCCCATCGGGATTACCTGGAAATTAAAGCGGATGAACCCGTCTTCCAGGTTATCCAGCCGCTCACCGCGCTGCTGATAGTACAGCGCAAACCCTTCGGCGTTCTGCTTGAGCGCCGAATCCAGCCCCAGCACCCCGTGTTCCAAGGCATTGCTGTACAGCTCGGCCAGCACGATGTAGAGCTCGCTGCTCTGCTGGCGCAGGCCATGAACCTCCTGCAACAGCTGCAAGAGATAGGGCAACGGATTGAAGCGTTTGAGCGTCGAGGCGCGGAATTCGAAACTCGCAGACCAGTCGAGCGGGCTGGAATCGCCGCTGTCGGTGTAGATGACCGACGGCGGGCCGAGGGATTCCGGCTCGGTGAAGCCCACTTCCAGCATGCTGACGTCATCCCGCACCTGCCCGCGAAACCGCGCCAACGCCCATTGCACCTCTTCGATCAGCATCGCCGGGTTGCGGTTGGTCACGAATACGTTCTGCAAACGCCGGGCGCCGAACATCTCGCCTGTTTCGTCAGTGCTGTCCACGACGCCGTCGGAGAGCAGGAACACCCGATCACCGGGGCCGAAGGGATAGACCTGGGTGTTGTCATCGAACGTGCCGGCACTCAACACGCCCAGCGGCAAGTGGGCAGACACCAGCGGCGTGTGCGGGCGACCGTCGCCATGCAGGAGGTAACCGTCCGGCAAACCGCCATTCCACACCTCGACCAAGTGCTGCTTGAAGTTGACGCACAGCAACGCGGCGCAGCAGAACATGTCCACGGGCAGGATACGCTTGAGCTTGGCGTTCATCTCGCGCAGGGTTTCCGGCAGACCGTACCCCTTGGCCGTCATGCCATAGAACACCTCCGCCAGCGGCATCGCGCCCACTGCTGCAGGCAGGCCATGGCCGGTGAAATCGCCAAGCAGCACATGCATGTTGCCGGACGGCGCCCAGGCCGCCAGCAGCAAATCGCCGTTGAACAGCGCGTAAGGCGATTGCAGGTAGCGGATGTTCGGCGCGCTCAGGCAACCGGAGTGAGCGATCTGATCGAACACCGCCTTGGCGACGCGCTGTTCGTTGAGCAGGTACTTGTGGTGCCGGGCAATCAGGTCGCGCTGTTGCAGGACCGTTTCCTGCAACAGCCGCAGGCGGTTCATGGCGTTGATCTTCGCCGCCAGCACCACCTGGTTATAGGGTTTGGCGACGAAGTCATCGCCGCCCGCATCGAGACAGCGAGCCAGGCCTTCGCCTTCGGTCATGGAGGTGAGGAAGATGATCGGCACCAGCGATTCGCCCGCCAGTTCCTTGATCCGACGAGCAGCCTCGAAACCGTCCATCACGGGCATCAGGGCGTCCATCAGGATCAGTTGCGGGCGGCGCTGTTCGAACAGCGCCACCGCTTCGGCCCCATCGCACGCGCTCAGCGCCTCATGGCCCTGACGGCTGATGATCGCCGAGAGCAGCATGCGGTCGCTGGCATTGTCATCGGCGATGAGGATCGTCAGGCGCTCGGGTGGCGCGGAACCCACCATCAGCCGATGCGGAAGAGTTTAGAGAAGTTGGAGATGGCGAGGATTTTCTGAACGTCGTTGCTGCAGTTTTCCAGCCGCACATCGGAGCGATCGCCACCGGCGTGGTCGCGCAACAACAGCAACATGCCCAATGCCGAGCTGTCGAGGTAGTTGGTTTCCTTGAGGTCGACCACGTACCGTTTGGCCTTGTTTTCCTTTTCGTAGGCACCGCGGAAGTCCTGGTGCGTCGAGAAGTCAAAGCGTCCCTTGATCTTGATGGTCAGTTGCTGCTCGTCTGCAGAACGATCGGAAGTTACTGACATGACAAATCCCTTATGTGAAACGGTGTCAGACGGGTGAAGTTTTAGCATTGGTTTTGCGGCGCGGCAAATGGAGTTTGCTGTGGGTTGTAGAGCGCTTGAATATCCATTTCTTCGGTAACGGCGACTTACGGTTCCGCCCTTACGGCGGGTCACTTTTTCCAAGAGCCGAAAAAGTAACCAAAAAGGCCCTGCTCCTGGTTGGGTTCCTCCTTCGTCGGAATACCCTCACTCCGGCGACGCTCCGTGGGCCCGCGCCGAACGGACATCCATGTCCTGACGGCGCTCTCGCGGCATCCATGCCGCTCGACCCACTCCGCATCGCCTTCATTCGGCCTGCACCCAAGTCGCGTTCGGCGGTGTCTGATCTTCCGTGTTCGAAGAGCAACGGCATCTGGCTGGAGCTAAAGCTCTTCGCGGTTGTGGGTATTCGCTCTTTATCTGTTGCACCGCAAATCCCACTGTGGGAGCGAATTCATTCGCGAATGGCCGCTACAGACAATACATCTCCATCGCCTGAACCCTTTTTCGCGAATGAATTCGCTCCTACAGTAGATCCCGGGCGTGCACAAATTTCTTGTCACGCCCCAATCCCCATGTAGGAGCGAATTCATTCGCGAATGGCCGGTACAGACAATACATCTCCATTACCTGATCTATTTTTCGCGAATGAGTTCGCTCCTCCAGTAGATCCCGGGCGTGCACACATTTCTTGTCACGCCCCAATCCCCCTGTAGGAGCGAATTCATTCGCGAATGGCCGGTACAGACAATACATCTCCATTGCCTGATCTATTCTTCGCGAATGAATTCGCTCCTCCAGTAGATCCCGGGCGTGCACACATTTCTTGTCACGCCCCCCCTGTAGGAGCGAATTCATTCGCGAATAGCCGGTACAGACAATGCATCTCCATTACCTGATCTATTTTTCGCGAATGAATTCGCTCCCACAGTTTGAAGATGTGCACGGAATGAAGCCTCGAACAGCCATACACCGCGAGGAGCGTTAGCTCCAGCAAGCGGCTCTTGATCTTCAATCGCGACAGTCCAGACACCGCAGAACGCGACTTGGGTGCAGGCTGAACGCAGGCGATGCGGAGTGGGTCGAGCGGCATGGATGCCGCGAGAGCCGCGCTGGGCCATGGATGGCCCAGCGCGGCGGGCCCACGGAGCGTCGCCGAAGTGAGGGAACCCGACGAAGGAGGGCCAAACCAGGAGCAGATGGTTTTGGTTACTTTTCCCGAAAGAAAAGTGACCCGCTGTAAGAGCGGAACCAATATCAGCAACACCCGATTAAATGGATATGCACCTAAAACCCAACGCCCCCTAAAATTGCTGATCAACCCGGGGCAACCGCTGCGACAACTCATCCAGCAGTTTCTGCTCGCGCTTATCTTCCAGCGCCCTCGCCTCGTCGATGTACCGTTGCACCAACTTGCGCAACCCCTCGACCCGGGCATACGCCTTCTGCCACTCACCCCGGGCTTTATTCAGGTTGTTCTGGTGCCAGTTCAGACTCTGCCGCTGCTGACTCACCGCCGTCTCAAGCTGGTTGAGAAAGCGCTGGTAGTTCATCAGCCACTGGCCGGACACGCCGTGGGCGCCTTTGTCGATCCATTGCTGTTGATAGTCGGAGCGAAACTTCTCCAGCTCGCCGAGTTTGCTCTCGGCCAGCCGAACCTGTCCTTGAAAATGCCCCAGACGCTGAACGGCGGTCTTTTCGGCCTTTTCGGCCATGTCCACCACCGGCGCCAGTCGGGCGGCGCGACTCTGGGCCATGGGCTATCAGCCCCCGGCCTGAGGATTGAAGATCCTCGCCAGCTGCGCTTCGCTGCTCTCCATGCTCTCGTTGTCGTGCAGCCCTTGACGCAGATAACGCACCAGTTGCGGCTGCAGATTGATCGCCGTGTCCGTCTCGCGATCCCCCCCGGCGACATAGGCACCGACGCTGATCAAGTCGCGACTCTGCTGGTAGCGCGACCACAATTGCTTGAAGTACTGGGCCTGAACCATGTGCTCGGGCGAGACCACGGACGGCATGACCCGGCTGATGGACGCTTCGATGTCGATGGCCGGGTAATGCCCCTCTTCCGCCAGGCGCCGCGACAGCACGATGTGGCCGTCCAGCACGCCCCGCGCCGAGTCGGCAATCGGGTCCTGTTGGTCGTCGCCTTCGGACAAAACGGTGTAGAACGCGGTGATCGAACCGCCGCCCTTCTCCGCGTTACCGGCGCGCTCTACCAGCTTCGGCAGTTTGGCGAACACTGACGGCGGATAGCCTTTGGTTGCGGGCGGTTCGCCGATGGCCAGGGCGATTTCCCGCTGGGCTTGGGCGAAACGGGTCAGGGAGTCCATCAGCAACAGGACGTTCTTGCCCTTGTCGCGGAAATATTCGGCGATCCGCGTGCAATACATCGCCGCCCGCAGACGCATCAGGGGCGCGTCGTCTGCAGGGGATGCGACGACTACAGAGCGCTTGAGGCCTTCTTCGCCGAGGATGTGTTCGATGAATTCCTTCACCTCACGGCCCCGTTCACCGATCAGCCCGACGACGATGATGTCGGCCTCGGTGAAGCGGGTCATCATCCCCAGCAGCACGGATTTACCCACGCCAGTCCCGGCGAACAGGCCCAGACGCTGGCCGCGACCCACCGTCAACAAACCGTTGATGCAGCGAATGCCGACATCCAGCGGCTGGCTGATCGGGTCGCGTTTGAGCGGGTTAATGGTCGGGCCGTCCAGCGGCACCCAGTCTTCGGCCTTCATGCCGCCCTTGCCGTCCAGCGGACGACCGGCGCCATCGAGCACACGACCGAGCATGGTCATGCCCATCGGCAAACGCCCAGTGTCAGGCAGCGGCACCACGCGTGCGCCCGGTGCAATGCCGGCGACGCTGCCCACGGGCATCAGGAACACCTTGCCACCGGCAAAGCCCATGACTTCGGCCTCGACTTCCACCGGTTGATGGCTGTCGTCGTTGATCACTACACAGCGGCTGCCCATCGCCGCACGCAGGCCTTCCGCCTCAAGCGTCAGGCCCACCATGCGCAGCAGGCGGCCTTCGACCACGGGCTGGACGGGCAAGCTGATGGCGTCAGGGTAGGCGCTCAGGCGTTTGCCGAAGCTGGTGCGCTCAAGACGCATCGGACGCGTCCGCGTTTTTCTGCATCAGGTCTTCGGCGCTTTTGATCGCGGCTTCCAGATCGACACTCACGTCCGGCACCGTCGGGTGCAGGGCTTGTTCGTGCAGCTGGTCGAACATCTTGGCGATGGCCACGCTCAAACGTGTCTCGATGGTCGCGTCGATGCGGCTGTGTTCGGTTTCGACCCGGCAACCGCCCGGCTGCAGGGTGTCGTCTTCGAGGATGCGCCAGTTTTCTTCGTGGCGTTCACGCAGCGCTTTGACCTGGGCGAAGTCCTGGGAATTGACCAGAATCCGCACGTTGGTGGCGCCCATGGGCAACAGCCGCAAGGCGTCCTGAAGCACTTTGCCGATCTGGCTGGAATCGGTTTTCAGCTCGCGCTGAATGACCTGCCGGGCGAGGTGCTCGACCAACTGGATCATGGATTTTTCGATCTGCGCGTCCTGCTCGGCGATGGGCTCAAGCAGGTGCGTCATCAGGGTTTCAAGGCTTTCCAACTTGGCCGTCAAAGCCACTTCGGCCTCTTGGCGAACCTTGAGCTGCGTGCTGTGGAAACCCTCTTTCTCGCCGATGGCGAAACCTTCGTTGTAGGCGTCCTGACGGATGCTTTCCAGCTCTTCCAGGGTCAGTGGCTGGACTTCCTCCAGCGGCACTTCTTCGCTTTCCTGAGGCTCCGGCTCAACCACCGGTTCCGGCTCGGGCTCTTCCACATGAGGATCGAAGCTGGGCAATGTCCAGACATCGATCCCACGCAGATCCTTGGCGCGGATAAGCTCGCTGGGTGCTTCTTTATCGGAGCTGAACATCGACTGCACCTACTGTTAAATCATTTCCTCGCCACCTTTGCCGCCGAGAACGATCTCCCCGGCCTCCGCCATACGACGGGCAATGGTGAGGATTTCTTTCTGTGCCGCTTCCACGTCGCTGACACGAACCGGGCCTTTGGCTTCCAGGTCGTCGCGCAACAGCTCGGCAGCCCGTTTGGACATGTTCTTGAAAATCTTTTCTTTGATGGCGTCGTCCGAACCCTTGAGGGCCAGCACCAGCACATCGGAAGAGACTTCGCGCAACAGGGCCTGAATGCCACGGTCGTCGACGTCGGACAGGTTGTTGAAGACGAACATGAGGTCTTCGATCTGCGTCGACAGGTCTTCGTCCACTTCGCGGATGGAATCCATGAGCTGGCCTTCGATCGAGCTGTCGAGGAAGTTCATGATGTCCGCTGCACGCTTGATACCGCCCAGGGTGGTACGCGACGTGTTGGCGTTGCCCGAGAACTGCTTCTCAAGAATCTGGTTCAGCTCTTTCAGGGCCGCTGGCTGTACGGTGTTTAACGACGAAACGCGCAGAATGATGTCCAGACGCACTTTGTGGTCGAAATGGCTCACCACTTCACCGGCCTGGTCGGCGTCGAGGTACGCGACGACGATGGCCTGAATCTGCGGGTGCTCGTAGCGAATGACGTCCGCAACGGCGCGCGGCTCCATCCACTTCAGGCTGTCCAGGCCGCTGGTGTTGCCGCCCAGCAGGATGCGGTCGATCAGGCCGTTGGCCTTGTCTTCGCCCAGCGCCTGCGTCAGCATTTTGCGAATGTAGCCGTCGGAGCCGATGCCCACGCCGGTCTGGTCGCCGATGACGTCGACGAACTCGCTCATCACCTGCTCGACCTGCTCGCGGTGCACGTTGCGCATCTGCGCCATGGCCACGCCCACACGCTGAACCTCTTTAGGGCCCATGTGGCGCAACACCTGAGCGGCGTCCGTCTCACCGAGGGTGAGGAGCAGGATCGCAGCCTTATCGACACGGGTCATTTTGACCGCAGCAGCACGACTATCACTCATCTGTGTTAATCCACTCTTTTACGACCTGAGCCACCCGAGCCGGGTCTTCAGCCACCAGGCTCTTGATTGCGTTGAGCTGCGCGTCATAACCCTCGGTCGGGCTCGGCAGCAGGATACTTTGCGGGCCACCCAGGCTCACGCGGTCATTGGCCAGCTCACCGTCCAGACCGACCATGCCGCCCAGTTCCACGTCACCGTCGGCATGCTTGCCCTTCGGATTGGTGATGTTGTTGAGCACCGGACGCAGCACGCCGAACACCAGCACCAGAATGAAGATCACGCCCATCGCCTGTTTGACGATGTCCCAGAACCAGGGCTGCTGATAGAACGCGATGTCAGGAATCACTTCGCCACGGTCGGTGGAGAACGGCACGTTGATCACGCTCACGCTGTCGCCACGGGCTGCGTCAAAGCCGACGGCGTCCTGCACCAGACGGGTGAAGCGCGCCAATTGATCGGCGGTCCACGGCACCATGGTGGTTTCGCCGTTGGCCGGGTTGAGCTTGACCTGATCGTCCACCACGACAGCGACAGAGAGGCGATTGATCTTGCCCTGCTGTTGCTTGGTGTGGCTGATGGAGCGGTCCAGCTCGAAGTTCTTGGTCGATTGATTACGTTTGTCGGCCGGGTACGGCGCGAGCATCGGCTGACCGGTGGCCGGGTCCATGATCTGCTGACCATTGGCGTCCAGCAACGGTTGGCCCGGGGCGATCGGACCGGCAGCACCTGCGGCACCGGCGGTGGCGTTCTGTGGCGCAGTGGCCGGGCCCGGTGGCTGGTTGCTCAAGGCACCCGGCACGCCTTGCGGACCGCTGCCGCTGGAGCGTTGTTCGGTGGTGGTCTGCTCGCTGCGCAATGCAGGCTGATCAGGGTTGAAGCTCTCGGCGGTGGACTCGACCGCGCTGAAATCAACGTCGGCCGACACTTCTGCCTTGTAGCGGTCATTGCCCAGCACCGGCTGCAGGATGTTCTGGACACGCTGAGTCAGCATGGTTTCCATGCGCCGGGTGTAGTCGAATTGCTTGCCCGCCATGGTCAGTTCCGAGTTCTCACCCAGGTCCGACAGCAGGTTGCCTTTCTGGTCGACGACGGTGACCTGTGACTTGGTCAGCTCGGGAACACTGGTCGCCACCAGATTGACGATGGCGGTCACCTGACCTGGCTCCAGGCTGCGCCCGGCGTACATTTCAACCAGCACCGAAGCGGTCGGCTTGCGGTCGTCACGGACGAACACCGAGCTTTTCGGAATCGCCAGGTGAACGCGAGCGGCCTTGATGTTGTTCAGGCTGGAAATGGTGCGCGCCAGTTCGCCTTCCAGGCCACGACGATAACGGGTGGCTTCCATGAACTGGCTGGTGCCGAGGCCCTGATCCTTGTCGAGAATCTCGAAGCCGACATTGCCATCGGTCTGCGCGATACCGGCACCGGCCAGCTTGATGCGGGCACGGGACAGGTCGTCGGACTTGACCAGCAAGGCACCGGAGTTCGGCTCGACGGTGTACGGAATGTCAGCCTGGGCCAGCGTGTCCATCACCTGCTTGGTGTCCATGCCCGACAGACTGCCGTAAAGCGGCTTGTAGTCTGGCTGTTGCGACCAAAGCACGACGGCAAAACCAATCGCCACGCTGGCGGCCAGACCGACCATGAGGCCGACCTGACGCAGCATGGTCATCTCGGAAAGATTTTGCAGGAACGCCAGCCCGAACACCGGGGGCTTGCTTCCTGTCGCACCCGCTTTTGCAGGTACGTTATCGGCGACGGCTTCAGCCATGACTTAAATCGTCCTCAAACCGGCATTTGCATGATGTCTTGGTACGCCTGAACCAGCTTGTTGCGTACCTGGGTCAGCGCTTGAAACGAAACGCTGGCTTTCTGCGAGGAAATCATCACGTCGGTGAGGTCCACGCCGCTCTTGCCCATCTCGAATGCGGTCGACAATTGGTTCGACGCCTGTTGGGTGTCGTTGACCTTGTTAACCGCCATGCCGAGCATGTCGGAAAAACGGGTCCCACTGGCCATTTCCGGGGCTTCAATGCCCTTCGGCTTGGCCATGGCGTCCATCTGCATGGAGCGCATGTCCAACATCAAGCGATTAAATTCAACACCTTGGCTCATGGACTTCTCTCTCAAAGGGGCCGCAAATTTTTGACACCGATTCAGCGGTTACCCATGTAGTAGCAACAACGGTGCCAGACCAATGGCGGCACTGTGCCAGCTTTTGTGAAAGTATTGGGAGGGTTACAGAACATCATGCGCGAGGGCTGCAGGAGCGTGGCTTGTCCCACGATCGGCGGGGAACCCGCCGCAAATCCATGCCACGCGGTGTGTCAAACGATCCGCATGAATACATATTGCTGCCGGTGCCCGGCAGATCGCGGGACAAGCCACGCTCCTGCACAGGCCGGTGAAACTCAACTGGCGAACAGATACCCCTCGACGTCCATCCCCGCATCCCTCATCTGCGCCAGCTTGTAGCGCAATGTACGCGGGCTGATACCCAGGCGTTCGGCGGCCTCCTTGCGGCGGCCGCGCTCGGCGCGCAGGGTGTCGATGATCATCTGGAACTCGCGGCGACGCAGGTCTTCACCCAGCGCCCCGGCCAATTCGCCGCCGATTGCGTCCGACGACGATTCCGTGACACTGGGCATTGTCGGCAGCGGCGGCAGAACCTGAAGCGCCGGCGCAGACGGAATGGCCGACGCGAAGCTGATCGGGCCTGCGAGGCAGAAGTCCTCAGCCTGAATCACCCCGCCCTGCTGCAGAATCAGCGCACGCTGCACGGCGTTGTCCAGCTCGCGAACATTGCCCGGCCAGCTGTAACCGACCAGGCACTTCTGCGCCTCGGCCGACAACCGCACCGGCGCGTGCTTCATTTTATTGACGTGCTTGGCCAGCAGACGCTCAGCCAACGGCAGAATATCGCCAGGACGCTGACGCAGCGGCTGCCACGCCAGTGGAAACACCGACAAGCGATAGAACAGGTCTTCACGGAAACGCCCCGCCGCCACTTCGCCCGCCAGATCGCGGTTGGTGGTGGCGAGCACGCGGATGTCCAGTTCGATAGGCTTGCGCGCACCGACGCGCTCCACTTCGCGCTCCTGCAAAACCCGCAGCAGCTTGGCCTGCAAGCCCATGGGCATCTCGGAAATCTCGTCGAGCAGAATCGTGCCGCCATCGGCTTGTTCGAATTTGCCCGCCTGGGCCGCGATGGCGCCAGTAAAGGAGCCCTTCTCGTGGCCAAACAGCGTGGCCTCCAGCATGTTGTCCGGAATGGCGGCGCAGTTGATGGCGATGAACGGCTTGCCCGCCCGGGGCGACTGCTGGTGAATGAAGCGCGCCAACACTTCCTTGCCGGTCCCGGACTCGCCGGAAATCAGCACGGTGGAATCACTCTTCGCCACGCGGCTCGCCAGGTTCAGCAATTGCGCACTGGCAGGCTCGACGGCAATCGGCCCCTCGCCATCGGCAGGCCCCAGACGGCCCAGCGCGTGGCGAGCGACCAGCGCCAGCAACGCCTTGGGCTCAAACGGCTTGACCAGGTAATCGGCGGCGCCTTGACGCATCGCTTCAACGGCCCGATCCACCGCGCCATGGGCGGTCATCAGCAGCACCGGCAATTGCGGGTAGCGGCTGCGCAACTGGGCGAGCAACTGGTGGCCGTCCATGCCCGGCATGTTGACGTCGCTGATCACCAGACTGAACGAACGCTCAGCCGCCGCCAGCAAGGCGTCTTCCGCCGAACCGACGGCATGGAAATCGTGGCCGGCCAGCTCCAGGGTTTCGCCCAGAGCTTCGCGGAGCGAATGATCGTCCTCGACCAGCAATACGTTGATCGTCATGAGTCGTTACCTGTGGCGCTGACGCCCGGAATCAGCGGCAAAGAAACGATGGCACAGGTGCCGCGACCCGGACGCGAACGGAATTGCACCTGTCCCTGGTGAGCGCGAGCGACCGCCGTGACCACCGCCAGCCCCAAGCCAGTGCCCGTGGTCTTGGTGGTGAAGAACGGTTCGCCGATCCGCGCCAACGCAGCGGCGTCGATGCCACTGCCGTTGTCGCTGATGCACAGCCGCAGCGTGTTGCCCCGGTTGTACGCATGAATTTTGACGCGCGCGCCCGGACCACTGGCCTGCACGGCGTTTTCGACGAGGTTGAGCAGCGCCCCGACGAGGGTGTCACGGTTGCACAGCAATTCGCCGTCTGCGCTGTTGCACTGCCAACGCACAGACACATCACGCACGTGAGTCTGGGCCGCCGACTCCAGCGCCTCGACCAGGGCTTGCGGCGCCAAGCGGTCGGTCAGCGGCAGCTCGCCACGGGCAAACACCAGCATGTCCCGCACCTGATGCTCCAGCTCGTGCAGACGCTCTTTCAAGCGCCCCGCAAAACGCTGCTGAGTTTCGACGTTCAGGACCTGCTCGGTAAGATGACTGGCGTAAATCATCGCGGCGGACAGCGGCGTGCGAATCTGATGGGCCAGCGACGCGACCATTCGCCCCAGCGATGAAAGCCGTTCGTGGCGCGCCAACTGGCTTTGCAGGTGGCGGGTTTCAGTCAGGTCGTTGAGCAACACCAACTGACCCGGTTCGGCGTCCAGCGAGCGGGTGGCGATGGACAGGCGACGGCCATCTTTCAAGGAGATTTCGTGACCGTCGTCCTCACGAGGCGCGAAGCAACGGGCGATGACGTGACGCCAGAGCATGCCGATCAGCGGCTCGCCCAACAAATCGATCGCCGCCGGGTTGGCCTCGCGCACGGTGCCAGTGCCATCGATGACGATAACGCCACCGGGCAGCAGGTCCAGCAGGTGTTGAAGGCGGTTCGCCAGACGCTCTTTCTCCGCCAGCTCCTCCATGCGCTGCGCACTGACCACCGCCAACTCACCCTTGAGTTCGGTGACCCGCGCTTCCAGCAGGCTGTAGGAATCGGTCAGTTGCACCGACATCTGGTTGAACAGGGCGAACGCCTGCTCCAAACCCTGTCGACTTTCCACTTCCGGGGACGGCTGCACTTGCGAACCTGGCAAGACGGGTTCGGAAGACATCTGAGCGGCCTGGGGCATAGTTGATCTCTCGGTGGCGAACCGTCAGTAAACGGTATGTTGCGAGAGACTTAGCAATCCTCGTGCCGAAAAAAAACCGCTGAAAAATCAGCGGTCTTTTTGGCGGGCGTCAATCGAGCGTCACTCGTCGAGCTGATCATCGCCTTCGCGACGGCTCATTCCATACTTGCGCATTTTCTCCACCAACGTGGTGCGGCGGATGCGCAGACGTTCGGCGGCACGGGCGACAATGCCGTTGGCGTCGTCGAGCGCCTGCTGGATCAGGCCCTGTTCCAGACCACCGAGGTAGTCTTTCAGGTCCAGGCCTTCCGGCGGCAGCATCGCGCTGTTGGCGAAGTTCGGCGTATGCCCGTTGATGGCCACGCGTTCTTCGAGGTCGCTGCGCAGGCTGTCCACCAACTGCTCATCTTCGTCGTCGACGTAGCGGAATTTCTTCGGCAGCTCAGCCACACCGATCACGCCGTATGGGTGCATGATCGCCATGCGCTCGACCAGGTTGGCCAGCTCGCGAACGTTGCCCGGCCAGCCGTGACGGCACAGCGACATGATCGCCGCCGAGTTGAAACGGATGGACCCACGCTTTTCGTGCTCCATGCGCGAGATCAGCTCGTTCATCAGCAGCGGGATGTCTTCCACGCGCTCACGCAACGGCGCCATCTCGATCGGGAACACGTTGAGGCGGTAGTACAAGTCTTCGCGGAAGCCACCGGTCTCGATCATGTCTTCGAGGTTCTTGTGGGTCGCCGCAATGATGCGCACATCGACGCTCTGGGTCTTGTTGCTGCCCACGCGCTCGAAGGTACGTTCCTGCAACACACGCAGCAGCTTGACCTGCATCGGCAGCGGCATGTCACCGATTTCATCGAGAAACAGCGTGCCGCCGTTGGCCAGTTCGAAGCGCCCTGCCCGGCTGGTGATCGCACCGGTGAACGCGCCTTTCTCATGACCGAACAGTTCGCTTTCCAGCAGTTCGGCAGGGATGGCGCCACAGTTCACGGGCACGAAAGGCGCGTCACGGCGTTTGGAATGGTAATGGAGGTTACGCGCGACCACTTCCTTGCCGGTGCCGGACTCGCCAAGGATCAGCACACTGGCGTCGGTGTCGGCCACTTGCTGCATCATCTGGCGCACGTGCTGGATCGCACGGCTGGTGCCGACGAGGCTGCGGAACAGATTGGGTTCGCGTTGACGGCCACGCTCACGGGCCTGGTCGTACATCTCGCGATACACCTGAGCGCGGTGCAGGGAATCCAGCAGCTTGCTGTAGCTCGGCGGCATTTCGACAGTGGACAACACGCGTCGACGCAGGTCTTCAGCCAGGTCAGCCGAAGAATTTTCGCCCATCAGCAAAACAGGAAGGAACTCATCCCATGCCGCGACGGTCTTAAGCAGCCCTTGAAGACTGCCCGGGGCATTTACGGTGCCGACCAATACGCACAGGACTTCCCGAGTGGATGCCAAAGAACCCACGACTTGCTGCCAGTCGGTACTGGAGCAGGATAGGTTCTCGTCGCCGAGAAAATTCAGAATCACCGCCATGTCACGGCGGCGCTGGCTATCGTCATCGATCAGCAGAATCTTGATTTCACGCCACATGCAATAGCAACTTCCCTAGTCAACTCGATGCCCATTCAGGGGCAAGCTTGGCCTGTGTATGGTCCGCAGAGACGTTTACAACAGCCAGAAATTAGTGAACATCACTAGTTAAGTCAAAAAACCGTACACAGTCAATTTTATGGCGCACATATTTTTTCGATCAACCCAGCGTCAACCGAACAGATGGTAAACCTTTGCCGCGGATTTCGCTCGCTGGATCTGCGACATTTCATCGACAATCGCTTGGCGTTCGCCCACAGCGATATCTATCAACTGCCGATAGACCCCCAACAACTCTTCCAGATTGCTGCGCAAGTCAGGCTCATCGTCATTCGCCTCACGAATCACGTCGTCGACACAGGCACGGCAGGCCAGGTCGAGCTTGCCGATCGTCTCCCAATCGCGTTCGGCGAGGGCATCGACCAGGGCTTCGCGGGTTTCTTCGATTCGCTTGAGTGCAGCGCTCATGGTCGTCTCCTTCACAGCGCGGGTTGCTGATCGCCGATACCGTCCCAACCTTCCTTGACGGTGGTCAGCAAATCGCTGACTTCGTCGAGG
Organism: Pseudomonas salicis; assembly: GCF_057128705.1. Lineage (NCBI taxonomy): Bacteria > Pseudomonadati > Pseudomonadota > Gammaproteobacteria > Pseudomonadales > Pseudomonadaceae > Pseudomonas > Pseudomonas salicis. Next base: position 62,365 of record NZ_JBSKHU010000008.1, on the reverse strand, counting down.
ATTTTCGGGCTGGTCTTGATGTTGGCTTCGGCCAGACGCTTCATCATGTACACATACAGGTTGTCGACGTGAGCCAGGGCTTCAGCCTGCTTCTCCATGTCCAACCCCTCACGCAGACCACCGATGACCTCGATCGCCTTGCCAATCAATACACCTTTGGCCGCAATGTCTTTACGCTCGATGGCACCTTTGGCCTGAGCGATGCGGTCCAGGCCGGCTTCCATGAGCATTTGTACCAGACGGTGCGGCGTGGCCACGGCGGTCTGCGCCTGTGAGTTAACCTTCTGATACTGCCGAAGGGCTGCCATACGGTTCATGTTTTCTTACCTCGCACAACTCGAAGTTCGTATATTCAATGTATCGACACGGCCCTGGGAAACTTTAAGGCCAGATGCCAAAAACCCGGCACATGGGCCGGGTCATGGTTTAGAGCGCTAAGGATCAGCCTTTCGACGCGTTCAAAGAGTCGAAGAACGAGGTGATGCTCGTCGCCGACGCCTTCAGCTGTCCGACCAACAGGTCCATCGCGTTGTATTTCGCGGTGAGTGTGGCAGTCAGCGTGGTCACACGCAGGTCCAGCGCCGTCTGTTGATCCTGCAGGTCGCTCTGCTGCTTGTTCAGGCTGGTGGTCCGAGTGGCGAAAATACCGCCAGTCTGGGTGTACGGCGTGATGGCGTTGTTCATGCGCGCGATCAGGCCGTTGCTGCCGTCACCGGTCCCGCTGAACAGTGTCTGCACATCACCCGCCAGACCTTTGCTCATGGCCGCATCGAACTTGGTGCTGTCCAGCGAAAGCGTACCGTCTGCCTGGGCCGTGGTGATGCCGAGCTGCGAAAGCACCGACAGGTCGCCGCCCGCGCCCGTGGTGACCAACTCGTTGCGCAGTGCCGACAGAATGGAGCGCGGCATCGAGTCGCCGGTCAGGGCCGCCGGGGTCACGGTTGCGCCGGTGGTAGGGTCGGGCGTGGCGCTGACCGTGGCCTTGGTGACCGTGCTGACGGCCTTTACAACCGAGTTGTAGGAATCGACGAACGCTTGCAGCGATGCCTTGAGCCCGTCGGTGTTGGTGGCAACCGTCACGGTCACCGGCGTCGTCGATTTGTCACTGCCCGGCAGCAACGTCAGCGACACACCACCGAGGTTTTTATCGATGGTGTTGCTTTTGCTGGTGAAGTTGAAGCCGTCGATGGTGACGTCAGCATCGATCGGCTGGGCACCGATGTAACCGGCGGAAGACGCCGAGGTCGTGTTGACAGGAACACCCGCGTCGATCTGAAGGCCTGTGATACCACTGGTGGTAGTGATATCAGAGCCGGCACCTGTAGCGGTAGAGCCAAACACCAACCGGGAACCATTGGTATCGGTGATGATGTTGGCGCTGATACCCGTGGTTTTGGTATCAGCATTGATCTGTTTGGCAACGGAAGCCAATGTGTCGCCATCGGCAATCGTGTAAGTCTTGCCAATGCCATTCTGACTGACGGTCAGCGACCCCCCAGTCGGAATAGCACTGCTCTTGGCGTCACCGGCGAACGCCGCAGTTGCGACGCTGGAACTGGTTGCAACTTTGTTCACGACAACCGTGTGGGTGCCAGGCACGGCAGAGTTGTCGGAGGTTACGCTCACCTTGGTGGCGTCCGACGAAGTCGCCGCATAGCCTGCGAATTGCAGTTTGCTGGTGGTGCCGGTTGGAGGCTTGAGCAATGTCTGAAACGCCGACAACGCCGATTGCAGCGTGCCGATGCCGGAAAGCTTGGTCGTGACCAGTTTGGTCTGGGTCGTGATCTGCGTTTGCTTCGCGAGCTTGTCAGAGTTGACCAGCGCGGTAACGATATCGCCAATCGCCAGGCCAGACCCCAGGCCGGTTGATGGGGTAATTGGACTCGCCATGTGTGTCTCCTTTCAGGTTGAGTCGGTCTTTTGACTAATCACAGCTCAAAACAACCGCGTACACGTTTCATGCCACTCAGACTTTAGCGTCGAACAACAGGCTATGAGCGTTCTGAAGGCTGTCAGCGATTTTCAATGCTTCGGCGGACGGCAACTGCCGCACCACTTCACCCGTTTCGCTGGCAATGACTTTCACAACGACCTTACCGGATGCCTCATCAATGGAGAATTCCAGATTACGCCGAACCGACTGAACGAACTTTTCGATCTGATCGACGGCGGCTTTCAAGGCTTGATCACCTTTGTCGGAATTTGAGTCTTTACTTTTGTTCGTGTCCGTATCAGAAGCCGACACGGGAACGGGAGCGGGAATGACCGGAGGAGGTACCGGGGTCTTGTCCGTGACCAATGGCGTCGTCTGCACAGCAGCATAAGACAGATTCAGCCGCGTACTTATGTCCATGTCTACTCACCTCTCAAAAGTAAAAAGCGGGAGAGTACGCAAGCACACTCCCCCGCCAAAACTCATTCCGATATTACTGAAGCAGTTTCAGTACAGCGGAAGGCAGTTGGTTAGCCTGGGCCAGAACAGCGGTGGAAGCTTGTTGCAGAGTTTGCTGTTTGGTCAGGTTAGCGGTTTCAGCTGCGAAGTCGGTGTCTTGAATACGGCCCAGTGCAGCGGTGGCGTTTTCGTTGACGTTTTGCAGGTTGGAAATGGTGCTGGTCAGACGGTTTTGCGAAGCACCGAGGGCAGCACGGGTGGAGTTGATCGAGGCCAGAGCCGCGTCGATCGAAGTGATCGCCTTGTCAATGTTGCCCGAAGCAGTGGCGCTGGTGCCGGAGATGGCAACCGAACCGCTGGCAACCGACAGGGAAGTTGCGTCGAACTTGCCGGTCAGGGTCAGGGTGATCTGGTTAGCCGAACCTACGTCCGAACCCACTTGCAGAGTCATGCTGCCGGCGGAGCCGTCGAGCAGGTTTTTGCCGTTGAGGTTGGTCGAAGCCGAGATACGGGTCAGTTCGTCCGACATCTGAGCGAATTCAGCGTTCAGAGCGGTACGGTCAGCCGAGCCGTTGGTGTCGTTTCGCGACTGAACAGCCAGTTCACGCATACGTTGCAGAATGTTGGTCGACTCTTGCAGAGCGCCTTCAGCCGTCTGAGCCATCGAGATACCGTCGTTGGCGTTCTTGATTGCTACGGTCTGGCCACGGATTTGCGAAGTTTCGCGAGTAGCGATCTGCAGGCCGGCAGCGTCGTCTTTAGCGCTGTTGATTTTCAGACCGGACGACAGACGAGTCATCGAAGTCGACAGTGCATCGGAAGCTTTGCCCAGGTTCTTCTGAACAGCCAAGGAAGCTACGTTAGTGTTTACGCCTAAAGCCATGATGAATTCCTCGTTGGTTGGGTACTGCGGCTTTCCGGCCCTGGCAAGCGCCGGGTGTGGCCTAGAGAACCTTCGTAATGTTTATCGTCGTAGTTGTCAGGAGCTTGAGGGCTTTTCAAAAATTTTTTGCCACCAGAGCGCCACCCCTGCTTTCGACGGGGGTTACACAGCGTTTCGGCGGAACCCTCGCAAGCTTTAATCAAGACGTTAAACCTATGATTGCCAACGGAATTCAAGATGGACACGTCGCCTGGACGTGCCCGGTTCAGCGGTTTACCTGAAAAGACCCGCCTTACTGAAGCAGCTTCAACACCGCCGCAGGCAGTTGGTTCGCCTGGGCGAGGATGGCCGTGGAAGCCTGTTGGAGGGTTTGTTGTTTGGTCAGCTCGGCGGTTTCGGCGGCGAAGTCGACGTCCTCGATTCGCCCTCGGGAGGCCGTCACGTTTTCCACAACGTTGGAAATGTTGGCGACCGTATGTGTGAGCCGGTTTTGCTTGGCACCCAGCTCAGCCGTGAACGCGTTCAGGATCTCCAAGGCATTGCCAACGGCGTCGACGGTTGCATCAATGTTGTCGTTGATCGCTGCGTTATTGAGAGGCTCATTGACCTCATCTTCCTTTTGGGCGGTTTTGAGGGTCGCAGCGGCGGTATCAAGCTCTTTCTGAGCATCAGTAACCGCAGTCGTCGCCGTCGTGATAGCCCCTGCCGTCGCAGGGTCGGCCGGATCAAGCTTATTGGCTGCATCCAATCCGGCCTGTGCAGCGGCGACCAGTTTGGTTTTATCGGCGACATCCGTCTGCATCTGCTTCGTGACCTTCGGTTCAACGGTGTTTCGATAGCCCGTCCCATCCAGCGCGTAAGGTGTGTACTCCCCAGCGACTACTTTCCGATTGCCTGTGGTCCCCGGCCCTGCTTGAACTTCGTCAATCGTTTTCGTAGCGACAAACAAGGTCGACGCTCCAAAACTTTTATTCAGCGACAAACTGATTTCTTCGCTTGGGCCGGTATTGGCCCCGACATGAAACGTCAGTGTGCCCGCTGTTCCATCCAGCAAATTCAAGTCACGCCCGAAACGAGTAGTCGATGAAATCCTCGACAACTCTTCCTGAGACTCCAGAAACTCTTTATTGATCGCTTGGCGTTCGGCTGGGCTGTTATTGCCATTCTTTGCCTGCAAACCCAGATCACGCATGCGCTGCAAGATATCCGTCGAACGCTTCAGCGCACCCTCCGTCGTTTGAATGATTGAGATAGCGTCATTGGCGTTGCGTTGTGCGACGGTGAGACCGCGAATTTGACTCGTAAGCCGATTCGCGATCTGCATACCCGCCGCGTCATCTTTGGCACTGTTGATCCGCAACCCCGAAGACAGACGGGTCATGGCCGTACTCAACGACTCGGAAGACCGGTTCAGATTCCGTTGAACGGACAACGACGCAATATTGGTATTGACGGTTAAAGCCATTTTGAATTCCCTCGTTGATAGAAACGGCAGGTTTTCAAAAAACGGGGAAGTCCATTTCGCCCGGAAAACCTACAGTTTCGTTATCGCCGCTGAAATTCCACGCTTGAGCCGAATTCGCCAACTTTCAATAAATCCTTAAAGAGCCACCACTACATATGTAGGGTATGCATCTCGCGCAACTTACGCTCCCTCAAAGAAAAATTATTTTTTTTGATATCCGTAAGAAATTTGTAACTGAGCGACTCCGCACTTACGCGTGACATACACAATCGTGCCGCCTCGAAGAACAAAAAAGAAACGGACTACACATCCGTAGGAAATACCCGACTTTTCACCCCAGGAAAAATACGTTTACGTCGAATTGTGGCAGCTAACGGCCACCAACCATAAATTGAAGAGTTCGATATCATGACAACAAAAACTTTACCTATCTTACCAATGCTTGCTGCATGTGTTTTCGCCGCCAATGCAAACGCTACTGAGGTAGAAGTTCATATCCAAAACCTTTCCAGCGAGGTAATCAGAACATCCTCATCGGGATTCCCTAGCACCTTGGCCCCGGGTCAAAGTCAATCTGTAAAATTAAACTTTTCAGACACTGGGAGCTACGTAGACGTCACCTATACGTCGGATTCCGGAAAAAATTGCAAATTTAGCGGACGGCACACCACTTACGGTGAACGTACGAAGAGAGAAAAAAGTGCCGTGGGATCTGAGAGCTATAACAATTGCGGCGCTATTCTCAATGTCCGCAAATGGTCACGCCCATTCGACTATCGCCTGGGCTTTTGGATGACGAACTGAGCGCAACACTCACGCCGAGTAAAGTGATGGCAGAGAATTAGACAATCCTGATTAAGAGGGAAGCGATCAATGTGGGTGCAGAACCACATTGATCGCCTCTAGGCCCAACAATACATACGAAGATTTCAAGATCAAAGCGACTACAGCAACCCCACAAACTCCACCTCCAGCCAATCCGCCACCCCCAACCAATCCTGCCGTTCCTGACACGTCAGAATCGCACTCAACACCCGCGTCCATTCCGCCTGCTCCGCAACCGCCCGCGAGGCCATCAACGGCATCGCGGTGTCGATGAGGTCGACCATCTTCAGCGACGCTTCGATGTCGCGCCCCAGGCGGAACAGGCGTGCGCAGTGGCAGGCCGTGTCGATGAGGGTTGGGGAGGCGTCGTTCATGCCGGGGTCCAGTTCGGGTCAAAGTCGGTGCCAGCGATGAGTGCGCCTTCGCGGCTGGTGTTGAGGAACATCACTTCAGGGTGCAGCGCGATGTAGCGTTCCAGTTCGATGAGGTAGCTGCGGAAGTTGAGCTGGGTCTTGACCTTGTCACCCCGGCCGTCGAGCACCCAGTGGCGTGCGATGTCGACGTTCGGGCCCAAATGGCCGTCGCCCCAGCCGGTGTGGGTCTTGCCGCCGGGGAAGGCGAAGTCGGCGCCGAACAGGGTGATGCGCGGCGCGCCCATTTTCACCGCGAGGTCGACGGCCGGGTGAATCACGCTGCCACCCATGTGCAGGCTGCCACGGGGAATCGCTTCGCGGATCACCGAATAGATCGGGCTGCTGGAGTAGCCTCCATAGCGCGGCCCCTGCCAGGCCTTGAGGACGTCGGCGTCCTGACCGGGGAGGTAGACCAGCGCGATGCCGTCGGAATCGTCGGGCGGCAGGTGACGGGGGGCGATGCGATGGTCGATGCTGACCACCAGGTCCGGCTTGATGCCGTGTTGGCGCAATGACACGTAGGCGGTGTCCACGCATATGAACAAGGGTCGCTCAGCGGTCTGGAACACTTGGGTCAATCGCGGCAGGTGCTGTTGCAGGCTGGGGCCGGTCGCGATGACAAACACATCACGACCGCGCTGGCTGCCAAACAGGTCGGCCACGTCTGCGTCGTTCAGCAGGAGGGCCCTGCCCTGTTCCAGTCGTTGAGCGTTCTCGGGGTTGTCCGGAGCGAAATCCTGATTGGTGAAGCGCACGTGCACTTCACTCACCAGCCGGTCACGAATGCGCGCGCTGCTGTCGTCGGCCAGCACCAGTTCGGCGGGCAACGCGAAGAACGGCAGGCGAATTTCCGCAGCGGCGTCGGCATACAGCAGGGCCACGCGTGGGTCGGACAGCCAGTCGTCGTGCTCCAGCAGTTGCAGGACCAGCGCGAACAGCGCGCCGTTGAGGATGTGGACGTGCAACGTCTGCAGGGTGTCGGTGGCCAGCAGCACACGCGGCAAATCGCCGAGGCCGGTGCCGTAGACATGAACATGAGGGCTGCCGGGGGGAAGGCTGTCGGCCTGCACCCGTGCTTCGGCGACGCGGTCGTGTCGGCTGGTGAGTTGGACGCCGTTTACGCTGAGCGTCGAGCCTTGGCCTTCGAGCAGTTGCGCAGGCACCGCATCGGTGTTTTCAGCCAGCAGACGCCGGGCGACGTCGGGCCACCGCCGTTCGATCGCCGCCAGGTTGCGCTGGAGAATCTCGCTCATGACAACGTCCCTATCCCACGAGAAGAACAGAATGCAAAACGGCGACGTGAGGGTCAGCGTCGCCGTTTTGTACGTGACTATAGGTCAGGGACGATAAAGGATCGCCGAACCCCACGACAAGCCCACGCCGAAACCACTGATAGCCACGCGCTTCCAGGGCCCGGTGAGCATGTGCTTTTCCAGCAGCAGCGGGATGCTCGACGACACGGTGTTGCCGGTTTCGAGCATGTCCTTGACGAACTTGTCAGCGGACGCGCCCTCTTCAAAACGGCGGGCCACCGCGTCAACGATAGCGGCGCTGCCCTGGTGGATGCAGAACGCGTCGATGTCCGACGCCTGGAGCTCGGAGTCAGTGAGCAATTCGTTGAGGTGTGCGGGCACCTTGACCAGTGCGAAATTGAACACCTGACGGCCGTTCATATAGAAATCGCCGTTGATGGTCTTGAGGAACTCCGCGCCACCGCCGTCGCTCCCGAATTTTGACTTGCCCAGGTGCCACGGCGCGTCTTCGCCCATCCAGGTCGCAGTGGCGGCGTCGCCGAACAGCATGGTGGTGTTGCGGTCTTCGGGATCGACGATCTTCGAATACGGGTCAGCAGTGATCAGCAAGCCGTTCTTCAAACCCGTGGCTTCCATGAAGCCCTTGATCGCGTAGATGCCATAAACGTAGCCCGAGCAGCCCAGCGAGATGTCGAACGTCGCCACGTTGGTCGACAGACCCAGCTTGTGCTGGACGATGGCGGAGGTGTGTGGCAAGCCTTCTTCGTCGCCGTTCTGAGTTACGACGATCAGCACGTCGATGGCGTCGCGGGACAAGTCGGGGTTGTTGGCGAACAACTGGTTGGCGGCTTCGACGCAGAGGTCGGAGGTTTCCTGGGCGTCTTCCTTGCGGGGCAGAAAAGCAGAACCGATCTTGCCGAGGATGAAGGTTTCATCCTTGCCGAATTTGGCGCCCTGCGCGTAATTGTCGACGCCAGCCTTAGGCACGTAACTCGCTATGCTTTTAATGCCAATCATCATGGCTTCCCAATCAAAATCTGCTGAACATCACCCATCGCTCGAAGGCGGGGCATTGAAATCCGGGGCTCGCAGCCGGAAAACCGGCGACGCAATGGCTCGGGCGACCAGAGAAAGTCTGTGAAATCAGCCTGATGCCATCCTCTTCTGCGAGCACGATACAGTGAAGATGCCCGTTATGACTCACAGGTCACCAAAAGTTTTACAAGCTTTTAGCTGACCGATGAGTGCTGCGCAAGGGTGGATCAGGGTTCAGACAGGGAATTGACATGAAGATGTCACGGCGGTGTGGGCGCGGTGTGTCAGTCAGAACCTGTTCGCCACCGTCGTAACCTCGGGAAGCCCCCACAGGGCCTGCGTCGTGCCTGATAGCGGTGGGAGACGCCGGAGGTTACGACGGCAGCGAAAGCGATGGGACAGTTGCCATCGACAAGTCAGCCCACCACGTCCCAGCGCAACGGCGTGCCGCGTTTGACGGCCTGGCGGGCGGTGCGGCCGAGGATGCGGTCGATGTGTTTGGGTGCGAGGCCCAGGCCCGGGCGGATGGCGCGGACATTGTCTTTGCTGAACGCCTCCCCTTCGGCCACATCCTTGACCACGTAAAGCGACCGGCGGTAGACCAGCGATTTCTGCTCGGCCTGAGTCGCACCGTATTGCACATGGCCGAGCCCTTGCCAGGCGCGCTCCGTCTCCGTCACCAGACTGGCCATCTCGGCAGGTTCCAGCGAAAAGCTGGCGTCCACCCCGCCGGCAGCCCGGTCGAGGGTGAAGTGTTTTTCGATGACCGTCGCGCCCATGGCCACCGCCGCCACCGACACGCCGACGCCCAGGGTGTGATCGGACAGCCCGACCTGACAGCCGAACAGCCCCGCCAAATGGGGAATGGTGCGAATGTGGCTGTTTTCGGGCGACGCCGGGTAGGTGCTGGTGCATTTGAGCAGCACCAGGTCCTGACACCCGGCCTCTCGGGCGGCGCGCACGGTTTCGTCGAGCTCGGCGATGCTGGCCATGCCCGTGGAAATGATCATCGGCTTGCCGGTGGCCGCCACTTTGCGGATCAGCGGAAGGTCGGTGTTTTCAAAGCTGGCGATTTTGTACGCCGGGACGTCAAGGCTTTCCAGAAAGTCCACAGCGGTTTCATCGAACGGCGTGGAGAACGCCAACAGCCCCAATTCCTTCGCCCGAGCGAAAATCGGCGCGTGCCATTCCCACGGCGTATGAGCCTGTTCATACAACGCATACAACGAGGTTCCCGCCCACAGGCTGTTGGGGTCCTTGATGAAAAACTCGCCCTCGGCGATGTCGAGCGTCATGGTGTCAGCAGTGTAGGTCTGCAACTTCAGCGCATGGGCGCCAGCGTTCGCGGCGGCCTCGACGATGCGCAACGCCTGCTCCAGCGACTGGTTATGGTTGCCGCTCATCTCCGCGATGATGAACGGCGGTGCGTCATGGCCAAGGGTTCTGGGGCCGATCTTGAAAGCCTTCATGGTCGTTCACTCACTGAAAAAGGGTCATGTCCCGACAGCGCCGATAAGCGCGTCCGCCAGCCGTTGCGCGCCGCAGCCGTCCACCAGCGCCCGTGAGCGTTCAGCGAACGCCCGACGTTGCGGCGCGTCGTCGATCAGTCGGGCAATCGCCTCGACCAATCGCTGCGGTTCCAACTGCTCATGGGGGCCGAGGTAAAGGTGTATGCCCGCCTCGGCCAGCAGCTGTGCATTGAGCTGTTGATTGTTCGCCACCGAAATACAGATCGTCGGCAACCCCAGCGCGGCGCGCTCCCAGGTGGTGCCGCCGCCTGCGCCGATGAACAGGTCCGCCTGCTGCATCCGCGCGAAAAAATCGTCGACCAGCGTCTGCACATGCCAGTTCGGGTGCGCCTCCGCCAGCGCGTTCATCGCGGCCCACTCGGGGTTATGCAGCCCGGCGACGACATCCACGTGCAGCTCATCGAAGCCCTGTAATGCCACCAACGTGGCGTACACCTGACGGGCCGCATCGAAGCCGCCAAAGTTGACCAGCACCCGCTTCACCTTCGGTTTGATCACGATGGGCTGGCACTGGAATTCGTCACGCAACAGGGCGAACCGGGGGCCGAGAAACGTCTGGCAATCGCGGTCCACCCACTGGGCGTAGGCCCCCGGCACGGCGTGAGCGGAAAAATTCTGGTCGAGCAAGAGGTCCACCGCGTGGGGCCGGTTGGCCAGGTCGTCGATGGCCATCAAGCGCCGGGCGAAACGCCGCGCCGCACGCTCCCACTGCGCATCCAGCCCGTAGTGATCGACGATCAGCCAATCGAAACGCGGCGCCTGCGCAACGGCATCGGCAAGGGCATTGACGTCGGCCTGCCACGGCAAACGCGCCTCGATGTCCGCGCCGCTCTGCTCGTGCGGATAACGCTCGGGTAAGCCGTGGGCGACGTAGCCTTGGTCGCGCAGTCGTTGCAGCAAATGGCCGGGCAACGCCCGGCAGGCAAACACCACCTCGGCGCCGGCTTTGCGCAGGACATTGGCCAGCGTCAGGCAGCGGGCGATGTGGCCGCTGCCGATGGCGACGGACGCGTCGGCACGAATCAGCACTCTCACGGCTCGATTTCCCCGCCCGCCTTGAGCGCTGCATAGAGGTACTCAGCGCGCAGCCAGTCTTCCTCGTCGTCGATGTCCTGGACCAGATGCCGAGGCAGGATCACCGGCAGGCTCAGGGGCGAAAACATCACGTCGCCTCGCAACCACGCCTCACTGCGCCCCCAGTAAAACTGACCGGCATCTTGATACGCCGCTGGCAAATCCTGGGAGCGTACGTGGCGAAACTCGGGGTGCATGGCGTCAACGCTGCCGTCTTCGTTGAGCTTCAGGGCGCGTTGAACGGGGAACCCGAAACTGCACACCGAAAATGCAAAGGCCTTGTCCGGCGCCGCCTGCAACGCCTCGAACCCTTGACGCAAAAAACGCGGCTGCAACAGCGGCGCCGTGGCGTAAATGCAGCAGGTGTAGTCGTAGCGCTGGTCCACCGTGCGGATCGCGTGTTGCACCACCGGCCCGGTGCCCGTGAACGCATCGGACAGCTCCGCCGGACGCAGGAACGGCACGTCAGCGCCGTGTTGACGCGCTACGTCGGCGATTTCTCCGTCGTCGGTGCTGACGATGACGCGGTCGAACAGGCCGCTTTTCAACGCAGCGCGAATCGAGCCGACGATCATCGGTTCGCCGTTGAACAGCTTCAGGTTCTTGCGCGGGATGCGCTGGCTGCCGCCACGGGCAGGAATCACGGCGAGCGCGGTCATCGTTGCGGACCTTGACCGTCAGCGAGCAAACGCCGCAATTGATCGACCACGTAGTCCTGTTGCTCGTCGGTCATGGCCGGGTACATCGGCAGGCTGATGGCCTGGGCGTAATAAGCCTCGGCTTCGGGGAAATCACCGGGCTTGAAGCCGAGGTCGCGGTAATACGGCTGCAGGTGGACCGGGATGTAATGCACATTGACGCCGATGCCTGCTGCGCGCAGGCCTTCGAACACGTCGCGATGGCTGACGCTCAAGCCCTCGGTCTGCACCCGCACGACATACAGATGCCACGCTGATTCAGCGTCGGGCTGAAGGGTCGGCAAGGTCAGCGGCAGATCGGCGAGCAGGGTTTGATAGCGGGCCACCAGCGCACGACGGCGCGCAAGAAAACCCTCCAGCTTGTCCAGTTGCGAGAGGCCCAGCGCCGCCTGCATGTCGGTGATGCGGTAGTTGAACCCCAGTTCGACCTGCTGGTAATACCAAGGGCCGTGACTCGGTTCGTCCATCTGCGCCGGGTCGCGGGTCATGCCGTGGCTGCGCAGACGCCGCAAGCGCTCGGCCAGCTCGGGGCGGTTGGTCAGCACCAGCCCACCCTCGCCCGTGGTGACGATTTTCACCGGATGGAAGCTGAACACCGTCATGTCGGCGAATTCGCCGCAACCCACCGGGCGACCGGCGTAGTGGGCACCCACGGCGTGGGAGGCGTCTTCGATGACCACGAACCCATAGCGTCGCGACAGCTCGCGGATCGCCCGCATGTCACAGCTCTGTCCCGAAAACGCCACCGCCACCAGCACTTTCGGCAGCGTGCCTTCGCCTTCGGCGATCTTCAGTTTCTGCGCCAGCGCGTCGGCATCGAGGTTCCAGGTCAACGGGTCGATGTCGACGAAGTCCACATTAGCCCCGCAATAACGACCGCAGTTGGCCGACGCCAGAAAGGTGTTGGGGCTGGTCCAGAGCCAGTCGCCCTCCCCCAATCCCGCCGCCAGACAGGCGATGTGCAGGGCCGCCGTGGCATTGCACACCGCCACGCCAAAACCGGCCTCGCAGCGCACCGCCATCGCGGCTTCGAAGCGCTCGATGGTCGGACCCTGGGTCAGCCAGTCCGATTTGAGCACCTCGACCACGGCGTCAATGTCCGCCTGATCGAGGCTCTGACGGCCGTACGGAATCATGGCTGGATGTCGGCGTGCAGTTGGCTGATCTGTGCCACCGACATGAAGTCCGGATTGGTGTCGGAGCGGTATTCGAACTCATCGGCCACAGGGCGGCCCTTTTCACCGGTGGCGTCGGTGGTGAAATCGGTGTCCACGCTGTTGAAGCGAATCGACGGCACGATGGTGTAGTGGTCCTTGAACTCCAGCGTCATGCGGGCGTCGTCCTGGGGCACCATCAGTTCGTGCAGTTTTTCACCCGGACGAATGCCCACCAGCTTGTGCGGCAGATCGACGGCCATGGCCTTCGCGAGATCGACGATGTGCACCGACGGGATCTTCGGCACGAACACTTCGCCGCCGTGCATGCGCGCGAAGCTCTGCATCACGAAATCCACGCCATGATCCAGGGTGATCCAGAAGCGGGTCATGCGCGGATCGGTGATCGGCAGTTCCGTGGCGCCCTCGGCGATCAGTTTCTTGAAGAACGGCACGATCGAGCCTCGGGACCCGGCAACATTGCCATAGCGCACCACGGAAAAACGCGTCTGCTCTTCACCGCCGATGTTGTTGGCGGCGACGAACAGTTTGTCCGAGAGCAACTTGGTGGCGCCGTACAGGTTGATCGGGCTGGCCGCCTTGTCGGTGGACAGCGCGATGACTTTTTTCACACCGTTGGCGATGGCCGCCGAGATGATGTTTTCCGCGCCATTGACGTTGGTGCGAATGAACTCGGTGGGGTTGTATTCCGCTGCGGGCACATGCTTGAGCGCTGCCGCATGAACCACGTAATCGATGCCGCGCATGCCTTGGTGCAAGCGCTCGGCATCGCGCACGTCGCCCAGGAAATAGCGCATGCAGGGCGCATTGAATTCCTGCTGCATTTCGTATTGCTTGAGCTCATCGCGGGAAAACACCACCACGCGCCGGGGCTGATAGCGCTCCAGCAGCGTGCGGATGAATACGCGACCGAACGAACCGGTCGCGCCCGAGATAAACACTGATTTGCCGTTGAACATGACGATGTCCTTTACGTGATGCCCTAAGCGAGCAACTGCGCCCAATTCACCGGGGTCGGCGCTGCCAGGGTAAACCCTTTACCCGTCAGGGACAGGTTGCGGTTGTAGGCAAGGTCATGGGCGAACGAAGCGGCCCATTTGTCTTTGAGCGCCGCCAATGCGCCGGGCGCATCAGGCACGGTGCCCGGATGAACGATCTGCACGTGAGGGGTCCACACGGTCAGGTAGCCCGCCTGGCCCACCTTCAGGCACAGGTCGACATCGGCAAAGCCTTGCGCGAACTGCTCTTCATCCAGACCACCGACGGCGTCGAACAGTTCTTTGCGCACCATCAGGCACGTCGCTGAAACGGCGCTGTAGTTCTGTTCCACCAGCAAGCGCTGCAAGTAGCCGTGGGCATCTTTCTCCTCGCCAACGAAGGGTGAACCCACGCCGCCGTTCATGCCCAGAATCAGTCCCGCCTGAGTCAGCTTGCCGGTGCTGTCGATCGATTTGGCGCCGACGATGCCCACCTCGGGCCGCAGGCCGCCGCTGAGCAACGTGCCCAGCCAGTTCGGGTTGACGATTTCGGCGTCGGCGGCCAGCAGCACCAGGTACTCGCCCTGGGCCTGACGGGCCGCCGCGTTGAGCTGCGCAGGCCCTGTGCGGTCGCCATCGTCATGGATGACGCGCAGGCGGTTCGACGCTTTCTCGCGGCTGGCGAGCCAGTCCAGCATCGCGGCGCTGGTGCCTTGATGCACCGGCACCAACACTTCATACGCGCTGTAGCGCGTGCGTTGCAGGATACTGGTGATCGAACGTTGCAAGGCGTCCAGGTCGTCAGCGCCATGCAGGATGATCGACACCTGCGGACGCGCGCTGTGCTGATAATCGATCTGCAGCGTGCCGGCCTCACCGAAGGTGACCAGCGCCTTGTAGCCGCGCGCGCCCAGATGACGGACCAGCGCCATGCGCTCATGGGGGTTATCTGCCAACTGCGGCGCGTCGCTGATCAGCAGCGGCTCGTCCAGATGGGCCAGACCGCCCAGGCCGCCCTGTTCGATGACTTTGAGCAGCAGATCGAATTCCAGCGCGTTCTTGAAGTCGGCGGAATAGCCGCCCGCTTCGATGAACACCTCACGCCGGATCAGCCAGTGCCGGGCCATTCGGGTCGGCGAGCCTTGCAGCAGGTCCAGGTTGACGCCCGGTCGGAACTGATGGATCAGCGCGCCGTTGGGCTGACGCAGGATTTCATCGGCGCACACCGCACGAATGCCGTCGGCGCCGAGCAATTCCAGGCCCGCACGCAACAGGCCGGACGCGGTGAACTGATCGCCGACTTCAGCGAGCATGACCCAGTCGCTGGTCATCTGGCGCACGGCCTGATTGAGTTTGTCGACGTAGTTGCTGGCGCTGACCTTGACGAAATGCAGCGTGTTGCTGAAGGTCGTCGACGTGGGCGGCTCGGCGGTGGTGAACACGACCACGCGAAAGGCCTTGTTGTGCCCTTCGACCAGGCTGTCGAGCGTCACTTGCAGCTTGTCCATGTCGCCTTCCAGGTCCAGCAACAGCAGGCCGAACACGGGCCCGCCATCTTTCTCGGACAGGTACCGGCCAATCGCCGACGCTTCAGCGGCGTCAGGGTTACGGGCAGGGAGCCAGTTCAGAAGCTTGCCCGAGGGCATGGCCTCAAGCCGGCGAAGGCTGTCGTAGTCGGGGGCTGCCGCGAGCCGTTCGGCCCAGGCGTTCATCAACGGTGCCTCCTCGGCGTCCTGCTCGGTCAGCAGTTGCGCCAGGCGCTCGACCACACGCCGGTTGAACGCGTTCAAGTCCATCGCCACCCACAGGCGGTTGATCACGGTATCCGGCACATCGTTGGCGTGGGTCGCCAAAAGCGCTTCCTGACGCACCCAGATGCCTTCGAGTTCGTCCAGTTGCGCATACCCGGCAGGCATGGCGTGCAACAGGAATTCCTGAGCCGTCAGCTGATCGAAAAAGGCCTGGTTGTAGAACGGCATTTCCACGTATTGATGCAGGCCGAACAGACGGGTTGGCTGGCCTTGGAAGTCGGTCCACGTGGAATTGAAAATATGCTCCGCCGTCAGCGAGTTCCGGCTGCGCAGGCTTTCGGCCAGGGTGTCGAAGCTGTCCAGCGTGAGCGCTCTGGCCTCCTGGGCCGGCACGCCGAACAGCGGCGCCGCGACGTCGGCCAGGAACCCGGCGAAGGCTTCCCGCTCGGCGACGGTGGCCGCGTCCACCCCGGCCAGCTTGGTGTAGATCTCGGTGTTGTGTTCCGAGCGGCCGATGTTGATTTCGCGCACCACATAGGGGATCGGCAGCACCCGCGCCTTGCCCCGGGCCAGCAGGTAATACACGTGGCCGACTTCCTGCCACTCGAACGCCGTACCGGCGGGCATGGTGTCGTACCAGTCGCGGATCACCGAGGTGCGGGTCACGGCGTAGAACGGCGGCAGGTACTGGCTGAAGTAATCGTGGATACGGTCCTGGGCCTGCTCGCTGTCGTAATCCTCTTGGACTTTCTTGTCCCGACGCAAGTAATGCACCTTGTTGCCGTGAGACGAATACATCAGGCAGTAGCCATGGCACATGCCGTAATCGGCGTGGGCTTCGAGAAAGTTCACGCTGTCGGACAGCGCCTCATGCACGACGAAATCATCGTCCGCAGCGAACACCATGTACGGCGTCGTCACCTGCTTCACGCCGAAATCGAGCTTGGCCTGCACACCCCAATAGCTGTATTCGGGCAGGTGCCGGTAGTCGACGAGGGGGAAGCGGGTGTCCTCGGCATCGAGCGCCTGCGCCGACGAATCCAGGACCAGAATCTTGCACGGCAGGCTGCCGTAATAGTGCAAGGCACGGCGCAGGAACGCCGGGCGCTCGTGGGTCATCAAGACCATGGTCAGCAGGGGGTCAAGCGGTGCTGCTGCTTCGAAATGTTTATCGCCTTTCATGTCTCTTTCCTACTACCGGCGGCTCAAATGGCGTGATGGATCGGGTGCGGTTCAGCGTACGCGACGCAGGTAGCCGTCAGGTGCCACGGTGATCAACAGCTTGTGATCAATGGCAGAGTCGATCTGGAAATCGTCGTTTTCCTTCAGGTACGCCCACACGGCAGTTTTCGGGTTGTCGCCCTTGCCCCACGGGCGGTCCGGAAAGGCATCGGCCGGCATGTCTTCGACCACGGTGTCCATCACCACGCAGTAGCTGCCCACCGCCACCATCGGTGCATACAGACGAAGCTCTTCGAGGACGTGTTGATGGGTGTGGTTGGAGTCCAGCACCACCAGCACTTTCTTGCCGGCGACGCGCTCGCGCACCTGATCGACGATGGCGCTGTCGATACTCGATCCCTGAATCAGGCTGACGCGGCGGCTCATCGGATGGGCTTCGATGGCTTCACGGTTGTGGGCGCGGATGTCGATGTCGATGCCGATCACTTCACCGTGGCCGATCAGTTCGAGCATCGAAGCGTAGAACAGGATCGAGCCGCCGTGGGCGATGCCGGTCTCGACGATCACGTCCGGGCGTACGCTCCAGATGATTTCCTGCATGGCCATCATGTCTTGCGGGTACTGAATGACTGGACGGCCCATCCACGAAAAGTGATAGCTGTAGCGGTGCCGGGCCGACACGTCGAAAAAGTCGCGGGACAGGCGAGCCAGTTCCGGGTCTTTGCCCTGTGCCGCGATCTCGGCCTGGCCTTCTTCTTCGAAAATTTGCGCGGGAGTCTTTGCCATGGGTAGTGCCTCGTTCAAAGTTGGAATTGCGCGCTGTCGACGGCGTGGTAGACATAGCGGCCGGAGGTCATCCGTTGAATTTCTTCCAGGTAATTGGAGTTCATCACGAACAGGTTTGCCCCTTCGGGCAGGCTGTCCAGCGCCTCTTGCGGCGACGACACCCGTAGACCGCTCAGTGGCAGGTATCGGCCCTGCTTGCCCGGATTGATGTCGACCACATGATCGACAGCTACCCCGGCCCGCTGGAGAAACAGTGAATAGATCACACCCTTGGAGGACGCCCCCCAGATCGCCGCGCCCTGGCCGGGTGTCGAGCGGACGATCTGCACCGCCCGTTCGAGGCTGGCAGTGAAGCCGTCGGGCATGTGTTCCAGGATCGAACCGGGCACGGACTCGGCGACCGGCTCGCGCACAGTCGCAAGGTCCGCCACCACGTACAGGTACTGGCCGCCGAACAGGTGCCCCGCTTCGTGAACGGTGCCGAACAGGCCGCGCAGATCGTCGAGGCGGAAGTAATTCACGTGCTCGTAGAAGACGTCGAACCAGGCGCGGTGTTCGAGAATCCAGTCGAAACACGGCACCTCGATGTAGATCTGGCCGCCCTGGTTGGCCTTGGCGATTTCCTGAAGGAATGCCAGCGGGTCCGGAATGTGTTCCAGGACATGGCGCAAGACCACGGCATCGGCGCGTAACCCCAGCTCAGCGGTGAACGGCGCCTTCACCACGTCGGGGTTGGTGCCCTCGTAGGCAGGGTCGATACCGATGACCGGGTAGCCGCGCTCACGCAAAAGCTCCAGAAAATAGCCCTTTCCGCAACCGACTTCGATGAGGCTCAGGCCGCGGAAATGTCGGCCGATGACGCCTTCCACGTCGTCCAGGTGCTGCTTGAACAGGCCGGAATGAGCCTGCTCGTTCTGGTAGTTGCTGTCGTAGACCAGCTTGTCCGGGTCGAACGCCTGGTTGTAGATGAGCCCGGTGCCACGGTCTTGCACCAGCACCACGTCGGCGCTTGCCGACCGCTGTGCCGCTTCGGCATCGGCGAACGTGCGGTTCTGCAGCACGGGCAGATCGGTCGCGCGGTATAACTCATGCCACATAGTGAGCTCCCAGTATCTGTTGCAAACGTTCGCAATCTCCCCAGAACGCCATTGGCTCGTGGGCCGAATAGCCGAATGTCCCCAGGTTCAGGGACAGGGATGAGCCGCGATCCTTGAGGCGTTGTTCCACCAGACGGCGCACCGAGACCGGCTGGCCGCTGCTGATGTTGACCACGCCGCTGAATTCGGAGTGTTGCAGCAAGGCCGCCAAGTGCCCCGCTGCGGTGGTGATGGGCAGGTAGTCGCGCAGTTGCTCGCCGGCGGACATGTCGAACGACACTGCGTTTTCGTCGATGGCGCGCTCAAGGCTGGCCAGCAGGCTGTTGGGGTTCTGCCCTTCGCCGTGCAGGTAAAACAGCCGCGCCCACTGCAGCGTGAAGGGGTGTTGGCGCGCCAGCGATTCGAGAAACAGCCTCAGGGTGTTTTTCGCAAGACCATAGGGGTTGGTCGGTTGCGCGATGAGGTCTTCATCGAGGGCGCCGCTCTGCGAGCCGTATTCGAAACAGGTGCCGGTGACCATCACGTGCCTGACGCCCGCCTCGACCACCTGGCGAATGAAGGCGTAATCCGCGGGCAGATTGCGTTCGAAGTGGAACAGCCCGCCGTAATTCGGCAAACCCGGCCAGGCCAGGTGCGCCAGGGCGCTGATGCCGTCGGTCAGCGCCGCGATATCCAGGCCTTCGCCATGCAGGTCTGCCGCTACCCATTCGACGTCGGCAAACCACGGCATGCGCCGGGCCACGTCGACGTTGCGCGCCACGGCTCGGACCTGAAAGCCGCGTTCGAGCAACGCGCTGGCCAGGTGGCGCCCGACGAAGCCCGTCGCGCCGGTCAGCAATACTTTGGCGCCGCTCACAGGATGCGCAGCTCAGGCACGGCGATGACGAAACGTCCGCCCCAGCCTTTCACGACAGCGAGTTGTTCGCTGACCTCATTGATCAGGTTCCACGGCAGCACCAGCACGTAATCGGGCTGCTGTTCGATCAGGCGATCCGGTGACACCACCGGGATGCGGCTGCCCGGCAGGAATTTGCCCTGCTTGTGGGGGTTGGCGTCGGCGACCCAGGCGAGCAGGTCGGCCTTGACCCCGGCGTGGTTGAGCAAGGTGTTGCCCTTGGCCGCCGCGCCGTAGCCGACGACACGTTTGCCTTCAGCTTTCGCTTTGAGCAAAAAGTCCAGGAGCTGAAATTTGATGCGTTCGGCGGCAGGCGCCAGCGTGGCGTAGTAATCGCGCGTCTTGACTCCCGCGCTCAGCTCTTTTTCCAGTTGCTGCGCGACCGCAGGCGAACGGGGTTGCGCGCCGTCGATACGCTGCACGAACACCCGCAGCGAACCGCCGTGGGTCGGCAGCTCGGAGACGTCGAACACCTGCAAGCCATTGCGCGCGCACAGAGTGTCGACGGCGGTCAGCGACAGGTACGAATAGTGTTCGTGGTACAGGGTGTCGAATTGACCGCCCGCCATCAGCGTCAGCAGTTGCGGGAATTCGAACGTGGCAACGCCCGACGGCTTGAGCAGGGTCGCGAAACCCGCCAGGAAATCGTTGATGTCCGGCACGTGGGCCAGCACGTTGTTGGCGGCCATCAGGTCGGCGGCCCAGCCTTCGTCGCGCAACGCCGTGGCGCTGTCCTTGCCGAAAAACACCTCGCGAATCTCCAGCCCTTTTGCCCGCGCGGCGTCGGCGGTGCTGCGGGTCGGCTCGACACCCAGGCAGGCGATACCGCGCGCCTTGACGTACTGCAGCAGGTAGCCGTCGTTGGCGGCGATTTCCACCACGCGGCTGTCGGCGTTCAAACCGAAGCGCTCGACCATCTGCGCAACGTATTGCTGCGCGTGGTTCAGCCACGAACTGGAATACGAACTGAAATAGGCATAGTCGGCGTCGAAGAGGCTGTGCGCGCTGGTGTAATCGTTGGTCTGCACCAGCCAGCAGGCTTCGCAGACTTCCACTTTCAACGGCACCCACTGCTCGGCCTGGGTCAATTGCTCGGCACGCAGGTAGGCGTTGGACGGGGGCGACGTGCCCAGGTCGATCAGTGGCAGGCTCAAATGAGCGCCGCAGCCACGGCAGTTCATACACGCACTCCGGCAAAGGATGGGGTCAGGAAAGAATGGGATTCGTCGCGGGCTGACAGATTCTTGACAGGCAACGGCCATTGGATAGCCAGCCGTGGGTCGTGCACCGACAACCCGGCTTCATGCTCGGGGGTGTAGTCGGCGCTGTGCAGATACAGCAGCTGCGCGTCATCGCTCAGCGCCTGAAAACCGTGGGCGAACCCGGCGGGAATCAGCAGGCTACGCCCGTCACCGGCCACCAGGTGTTCGGCGTGCCAGTGCAGGAAAGTGGCCGAGTCAGGGTTCAGGTCGACGGCCACGTCCCACACTTCACCGTGCAGACAGGTGATCAGCTTGGCCTCCAACTGCGCAGCTGTCTGGTAGTGGAGCCCGCGCACGCTGCCCCGCTCCGCCGTGCAGGAATGGTTGATCTGACGAACATGAAACGGACGGCCAAACGCACTCAGGCTGCCTTCGCAAAACAAACGACTGAACTGCCCACGGGCGTCGGCATGACGGCGATGCTCAAGGCTGAACAGGCCCGCCAGCGGCAACGCGATTAACTGCATTTCGCTCACGCCGCCTCCGTGTACAACGCCAGCTGGCGTTGGGTGAAGTCGTGCATGTCGTCGCCGCGTTTCCAGGCCAGGTGCCAGTCCACGGTGTGCTTGAGGCACTGTTCGAGGGACCAGCGGGGTTTCCACTGCAAGCGCTGCCGGGCGCGGGCGCTGTCCAGTCGCAGCAAACCGGCCTCATGCATGTCGCTCGGCTCGACGCGCAAGCCTGGCGCCTGCGGCCAGTGTCTGGCGAGGGTCGCGACCACATCGCCGACGGAACACATGTCGTCGTCGCTCGGTCCGAAATTCCAGGCACCGCCGTATTCCGGGCCGTGTTGATACAGCCGCTCAGCCAACAGCAGATACCCTGCCAGCGGCTCCAGCGCGTGTTGCCACGGGCGCACAGCGTGGGGGTAGCGCAAGGTCACGGGGTCGTGGGCCGACCAGGCTCTTAGCACGTCGGGGATCAAGCGCTCAGGGGCGAAATCGCCACCGCCCAGCACATTGCCCGCCCGCGCCGTCGCCAGCGCCAGACCGTGTTCGGCGTAGCCTTCGGCTGGAAAGAATGACGCGGCGTAGGATTGCGCCAACAGTTCGCAGCACGCCTTGCTGCTGCTGTAGGGGTCGTGACCGCCTAGGGGTTCGTTTTCCCGGTACGGCCACAGCCACTCCTGATTCGCGTACACCTTGTCGGTAGTAACCAGCACGCAGGCGCGCACGCCGCCCACCTGACGAATCGCGTCCAGCAAGTTGAGCGTGCCCATGACGTTGGTGGAGTAGGTGCCCAGCGGATCACGGTAGCCTTCACGCACCAACGGCTGCGCCGCCAGGTGCAGGACGATTTCCGGCTGGGTGCGGGCGATCAGATCGAGCAAGGCGCCCAAGTCGCGCAGGTCGCCGCGCTGGTCGCTCAGGCCCTGGTCGACACGGGCCAGTTCGAACAGGCTGGGCTCGGTGCCGGGGTCCAGCGCAAAGCCGGTCACCTGCGCGCCCATGCGGGCGAGCCACAGCGACAGCCAACTGCCCTTGAACCCGGTGTGGCCGGTCAGCAGCACGCGCTTGCCTTGCCAAAAGCCGGCGTTCACGCCCAGCTTTTCCATGGAGCCTCCCCGCGCTGCCACAGGTCTTCGAGGTAATTCTTGTCGCGCAAGGTGTCCATCGGGTGCCAGAAGCCCTGGTGCTCGAATGCCTTGAGCTCGCCCCCGGACGCCAGGCGCGTCAACGGTTCGGCTTCCCACGGCGTCATATCGTGTTCGATGTACGGAATGACCTTGGGCGACAGCACGAAGAAGCCGCCATTGATCCAGCCGCCGTCCCCCGGTGGTTTCTCGGTGAAACCGGTGACGCTGTCGCCCACGCAATTGAGCGCACCGTAGCGGCCAGGGGGTTGCACGGCGGTGACCGTGGCCAGCTTGCCGTGCTGCAGATGGAAATCGACCAACGCGCCGATGTTCAGGTCGGAAACGCCGTCGCCATAAGTGAAACAGAACGCTTCGTCGTCTTCCACGTACTTTCGTACGCGCTTGAGGCGGCCACCGGTGAGGGTGTCTTCGCCGGTGTCGACCAGCGTCACGCGCCAGGGCTCGCTGTAGTTTTCGTGGACGTCCATGCGGTTATTGCGCATGTCGAACGTCACGTCGGAGGTGTGCAGAAAGTAGTTGGCGAAGAAATCCTTGATCGCGTAACCCTTGTAGCCCAGGCAAATCACGAAGTCGTGGATACCGTGGGCAGAGTACTGCTTCATGATGTGCCAGAGAATTGGCTTTCCGCCGATCTCGATCATCGGTTTCGGCTTGAGATGGGATTCCTCGCTGATCCGAGTCCCCAGTCCACCCGCCAGAATAATTGCCTTCACCTGCCTACTCCTCCTGTCCCGACAGCGCGCCGCCGCGCTCGCGCGAAGGGTGTGCCCCGAACGTCAAACGACTGAACCGACCTTCGCTTTGATTCGCACAAACGACACACGCAACGCACGATTTATGGCGATATCAGGAGGACCTGCATGAACCGCGCCAGTTTTGGGCGGGGGAAGACGTGCCCGGTTTGACGCAATCGCAGGCACGGTTCGACGGCGTCTCTCGGGATCTCGGCGTGCAGACAGGATCAATGGCAGGAGCGAATTCGTTCGCGAGGAAGGGTTCGGGCGCGAGGGGTTAGTCGGCTGTGCCGCCCTCGCGCAAATGCATGCGTGCCTACAGGTCTCCGCTGAGGGGGATTAATCCGCCAACCACCCATGCACCCAATGCTGCAGGTTGTCTTCGCGCAGCATGAAGTCGCGTTTGACCACTTCGCGCAGTGCATCGCCCTGGCGGTAGCTGGCGTCCGGGTCGGACAGGTGGCCGCGAATCGCGTCCAGCCATTCTTCGGTGCTGTTGGTCAAAATCCGGGTGCGTGGCAGGTAGCCCTGATACGCCGCCGTTTCCGTGCAGATGACCGGGTAGCCGCATGCGCCGTATTCCAGAAGGCGCAGGTTGCTCTTGCAGTCGTTGAAGATGTGCTTCTCCAGCGGCGCCAATGCCAGGTCCAGGTTCAGGCTGGCCAGTTTCGCCGGGTACATGTCCAGCGGGATGACCGGGTGAAACTCGTGAACGTAAGGCCGCAGCGCAGGCGGGCACATGCCGAAGAACACCCAGTCGACCTCATCTGCCAAGGTGCGCACCACCTCGGCGATGATCTCCAGGTCACCGGTGTGGCTGGTGCCTCCGCCCCAGCCCACGCGCGGTTTGCGGCTGGTGCGCCGCTGGCTGCGCAAACTGTCCCACAGGGCCGGGGTCAGCATGTTCGGCACCACGCGTATGTCGTGGTGCATCGACGACAGCGCGTCCGCCAGCGGTTGCGTTGACACCACGACCCGGTCGCACAACGAAATACCCTGGCGCACCAGACGCTCCATCTCCTGCTCGTCCGGCATGCCCCGCACGTGTTCGTTTTTCTTCGGCACGTGGATCACGTAATCGTCGAGTTCGAAGATGCGTCGCGCGTTGGAATAGGTTTTCAGTTCGACGATCTCATCCACCCGAGTCTGGCTGTAGCGGCCTTGCAGGACCATGATGTCCGGGGAATGACGCTCGACCTCGATCAGGTCGGGTTGCGCATAGCTGATCACCCCCGTCGCCCGGCCTGCCGACTCAAGGGCAATCAAAGGCTCGGTGACGCGGTAGTGACCAATGGCCGAGGCGTTGATCGGCAACGCCAGCACCTTCGGCAGGTGAGCCGCGGAAAAAGGCGTCCAGCCGCTGTTCAAGCCGGGGTCCAGGCCAAAGCTTGCGGCCCCCAGGCTCTTCAGCGACAGGTTCGGATTGTAGGCGGGATCACGAGCGACCCACGGCAGCCAGCGCAGGTAAAACCGCCGGTTTTCTTCATGCTGCCGCTTGGCCCGCTCGGCATCATAAGGAACGTCGGGCTGGGCGCCACGCGCCAGCAGCGCTTGCGGTGTCCACACCACCAGATGACCGGACTCACGCACCCGAAGACAGAAATCCACATGACTCAGGCTGCACCCGAAGTCAGCCGCGTTCAGCCCCTCCAGCCCCTCGAACAGCGACCTGCGCACCATCAGGCAATCTGCGCCGACCGCACTCAAGTCATGCACCACTTGCAGACGCTGCATGTAGCCGCCCGCCTGCAGCGTCTCGCCGCGAAACGGCATGCCGGCCGGGCCGTGCAAGCCGAGAATCATCCCGGCGTGCACCACACTGCCATCCGGACCGAACAGTTTCGGCCCCACCACGCCCACGTCGGGACGACGGGCCTGATCGAGCATTTCGTTGAGCCAGTTGCCGTGAGTCACCACCGAATACGGACTGAGCAGCAGCAAATAGTCGCCCCGTGCCTCCACCGCGGCAGCGTTGTACAGCGCTGCATGATCAGTGTCGCCCGCGAACGTCAGCACTTGCAGGCGAGACGGGTCCAGCTGGCCCATTTCTGCCAGCCAGTCAAGGGTGTTGGACTGCACGCTGCCGTTGTCGAGGATGAGCAGTTCATAGCGGCCATAAGCGGTGAGGTTCAGCAGGCTTTCCACGCAGCGCTGCAACGGCGCGAGCTGATCCCTGATGATGATCATGATCGACACCAGCGGCTCGTCGTCATGCAGGTAGCGAATACGGTTGAGCAGCGGCAGGTTGACGTCCCGTTCGACGGTGCTGGCAATCGCGCAGCGTTGAAGATGGGCCTCGACCACGCCGAGGTTGTGTTCCCCCACCTCGGGCAGCGCCAGCCACCTGGACAGCGGGAAGCGGGATTCCACGGTCAGTTCACTCAGGTGCCCGATGGCATCGGCCCCGCCCTCCTCGACCAGACGCCAGAGCAGGTCGTGGGGCGCCAGTTCGCCGAAGCGGGGATTCAGGCCGCCATGCTGGAGCAGCGCGTCGCGCTGGAATGCCAGGCACCGGCCCACATAGGGGTAACTGCGCAGCAGATCAAGGTTGAAAGAAGGCTTGAACACCGGCTCCGCCGACTCACCATCAATCAACGCGCCTTCGTCGCAGTAGAGGCAGCGAAGGCGGTCGTTCATGGCAATGCGCTCGGCCAGCATCAGCAATGCCGGCTTGACCAAACGGTCGCCCGCCCGCAGCAGGTAGACCCACTGCGCGCCGTCCAGTTGCGGCAACAGCGTGTTGAGCTGGCTCCAAGGGTCGTCCTGCAACGGCATCGTGAAGATGCGGCCCTCAAGCGACGAAGACGTGCAGTCCCTGGACAGCACCAGTGTCAGCTCCGGCGCATAAAGCTGCTCGTTCAGGCTCTCCAGGGTCGTGTCCAGGCTGGCGCGGCTGCCGGTGTCATCGAGGATCACCGGAACGATCTTCGGCCGCGACGGCCAATGCATCAGGAGGTTCGGCAGTTGCTGGCGCTGCACGTCGCGCAAGGTCCGGCAGGCGAGCCACTGCTCGTACAGTTCGGCGAAGCTTTCGCTGCTGGTGCCCACCCGCAAACCCTGGGTGGTCTGCAGCGTGCCCAGTGAGCGAGACAACGCGTGCTCCTGCCAATCGCGCTCGGCGCCCATGTCGTCGGTGAAGGGCATGTACCGCACCCAGCCTTTGCCCAGGTAGGGCTCACCGGTGCGGGCCTTGATCATCTCAAGGAGCCACGATTGCTCGGTTTCGATCGAAGACTGCATGGCCTGCTGGCGGCTGAGGCGTTCCGCATGCAGGCGCTCGACGCCGAGCACGTTGTTCAGCACTGCCACGTTGCCGTGGTGCATCATGCAGACATACAGCGCCAGGTCCAGCAGCCCGGCGAAGCTCTGGCCCGGCACGGTCAGGCCTGGCAGATAATTCAACACGTCTTCGCGGCGGAACAGCGCACTGCTCAGGCCACCCAGGAAATTCAGCGGGTAGATTTCGACGATGTTCAGCAGGTCTTCGCCCTTGAAGATCGCGCTGGTGGGCGACAACGGGGAGTTCTCCAGACGCGACGGCAACTGAATGTCGTCGGCGTCCCAGAACAACCGTTGCGACAGCACCAGGCTCACGTCGGCATGCTTGACCAGTTGCTCGACCTGCATCCCCACCGATTGCGGGAAAATCTGGTCGTCGTCGCACAGAAACTTGATGAATTCCCCCTTGGCTTCGGCAAGGCACGCGTGCAGGTTGCCAATGAAGCCCAGGCGTTGGGGGTTGCGCACGTAACGCGCCGACACGGCCGAATCCTGCGTCAGGGCGTCGAACACGGTGCGGATCTCGTCCCCCCGGGAATCGTCGCAGACAATGACTTCCACAGCGCCATAGTGCTGAATCAGCGCGCCCTGCAGCGCCCGCTGGAAGAAACGTGTGTGGTAGGCGGGAATGACGATGCTGACGAGAGGCGCTGAATTCACGGGAAAGACTCACAGGCGGCAAGCAGAATGGGTCTGTCCTGCTGAACCGCTGACAATAACGGTTGACGTCCTGCGCTGGCAGGGCCGATTGATCGTCGGCCCTGCCAGAGGTCAGGCGATTACAGCTTGCTGAACAGGTTCAGCGAGGAAAGCTGAGTGAACACCAGTTGCGAGGCCTGCAACATGGTTTTTTGCAGGGTCAGCCGCGAAATGGCGTCGACCGGGTCGGAGGCCGTGATGGTCCCGGCTTCGGTGGTGCCGTTGTCCAGAAGGTTCTGGTTGGTGACGCGTTGATCGGTCGCGGTGGCTGAACGGGCGCCGCCATCGCTGACCGCGTCGCTGACCTGGTTGGCCTGGCTTTTCAGGTTGCCGATGGTCGAGTTCAGGGTGGCTTGCAGTTTCTGCGTGGCCACCGGATCGCCGTCCACTTTGCCGTTGAGCGCCGTGATCACGGTCGACAGGGTGTTGAGGATGTTCTCGGTCTGCCGGGTCGACGAGTTGGCGGTGAACTGGTCGCCATCCGCCAACGCAGGCGGGGAGCCGCTGAAGGTGAACGTCACACCCGCCGCAACGGCCTGGTTGGCCACGGGCGTGCCGGTCAACGAGCCACCGGTGACCACTGGGGTGCTGGCCGGGTCATACGGTGCGGCATACAAATCGAAGGTGTTGGCCCCGGTAAAGCGCAGAATCGCACCGCCATTCGGGAAAATCTTGTCGAAAGTCGCCTGATCGGTGACCTGAGACGAGGTGATCACCGTGCTGGCCGACGAGTTGGTCGGCAGGCGCGCGGTGCTGACCGAGCTTGGGGTCACGCCCAAGGTGAAGGTGTGATTGCTCACGGCGGCGTCTGCCGTTGTGGTCGTGGCTTTCTGTGCGTCGGTCAGATTGATGTTCAGCGTCAGTTCCAGCCCGCGGAAACCAATGGTCTGCCCTGCAGCGGAGGACGAGTCGAACTTGCCGACCGAGGTCGCTTCGGCGGTGACGTCTGTATTGTTCTTGTCCAGGATCTGGTACTGGGTGCTGCTGGTGAAGCTGATCTTGTACGGCTGACCCGCCGTGAACTTGCTGTCGTAGGTGGCGTCGTTGGCGACAACGCCGCCGGACAGGGAAATCACGCCGTCATCGGCACCCGCAGTCAGGGTTGACGAGGTACGGGTCGTATTGACCGCCTGCTCGAACGCATCCCAGCCAGTGGTATTGCTCGCCATGGAAATGCCGCTGCCGATCGCCAGCATGTTGCGTGTCTGGTCGCCTTGATAGCTGTAGGTGCCATCAGGGTTGACCACATACGGCGGCGTGGTGGATTTCGAGCCGGAGAACAGGTACGAGCCGTTGGCGTCCTTGCTGTTCATCAGGCCCAGAATCTGGCTTTGCAGGGAGCTGAGTTCCGCAGCGTTGGCCTGACGGTCCTTGTCGGTAAAGGTGGCGCTGCCCGCCTGAAGCACCAGGTCTTGGGCACGCTGGATGGCCGACGTGATCGACGTCAATGCCGTCTCGGTCTGGACCACACCGGTGTTGATGTTGTCGATGTTGGATTTGTACTGGTTCAGCATCGTGCCCATTTGCTGCAATTGCAGCACACGGGCCGCGCCCACCGGGTCATCACCTGCGGTGTTGAGCTTGACCTGGCTGGCCACTTCGTCGCCGGTCTTGACCACGTTAGCGTAAGTACGCGAGTAGTTCGACGCGCTGGTTTCGTAAAACTGGGTCGTTGAGATACGCATGAATTACGACTCCTTAAAGACTGTTGATCAGCGTGCTGAAGATGGCTTGAGCCGCTTTGATGATCTGCGACGACGCGGTGTAGTACTGCTGGTACTTGACGAGGTTGGCCGCTTCTTCATCGAGGGACACGCCAGACACGCTGTCGCGAGCGCTCTTGGCCTGCGTCAGGACGGCGGTGGTCGCCGTGGCGTCGTCCTTGGCCTGGCTGGCCTTGGAGCCGACGGCGGTGATCATGTTGCTGTTGGCGCCACTGATACTGGTGCCGGTGCCGTTGTTCGCACTGTTGCCAATGGTCTGCTTGGTTTGCAGGCCCAGGGTAGACTCGGCGTTGCGGTTGTCCGAAGAACCAGCGCCGGTCAGCGCGATGCTGAAGGTGTCGCCTGCCTTTGGCGAGCCCGAAATCGACAGACCGATCGTGAACGACTGCGCACTTGGAGCGCTGTCGGTGTAGCCCACGTTCAGGGTGATGTCGTTTTTCGTACCCGGCACAATATTGCCGGTGATGGCGACGCCGTTTTTGTCCTTGACTGCGTTCCCGTTTGCATCCACCAGCGAGTAGGCCTGGGCGCCATTGGTGACGGCCCCCATCAACAGTCGCATCGGTGTGGCACCGGTAATCGCATTACGCAGATCGGCGGTCGCGGTCGGGTTGTAGATGTCCGCGTGATTGACCAGCGTCGGTTGGGTGAAACTGGCGGACTGATCGTTGCTCGCGCCTGCAGTACCCGTCAGGGGGGCGGCGACCGCGATGGCTTTCGGGTCCGTGAGAACGGTCTTGATGCCATCGGCCCCCGTCTTGGTCGGACTGACCTGGAAGCTATCGCCCACCTTGAACGTGCCCGGCGGGGTCGTGCCGTTGCTCGAATTATTGAACGCCAGGGAGAATCCCAAGCCCTTGGTCAGCGCGTCAGGCGCCGGATCGGCAATGTTGTAGGGGCCCAGGCTGGAGCCGTCGGCCGCCCTCACGGTGTAAGTTGTGGCGGGAGTACCTGCAGCGCCGGGACCAAAGGTCACCGAATAATTACCGGTACTGAGCACACCCGTGTTGGTGATGTTAACGGCCAGGATGCCGGAGCTCTGGTCGTTATTCTTGTTACCAATCGAGCGCTGGATAGTCAGGCTCGGGTCGTTGATGTCCTTGAAGAGGTTGGCGCCGAACTGGCCGTTGGCGTCCACACCCTGATTCAGTTGCTGGTTGACCTGATCGGTCACCACCACGGCCATGCGACCCAGTTCGCTGGCCGCCGGTTGCAGCACGTCACTGCGGTAGCGGAGCAAGCCACCGAGCGTACCGCCGCTCACGACGCTGGAGACATCGACGTTGCTGTTCTGGTAGTTGAGCTTGAGCGCGTACGCGGTCGGATCGGTGTCGCTGGGCACCGCGCTCAGGGTGTTGGCCTGGGTGCCGGTGACCAGAGGCTGACCGGTGCCGATGTAAACGTCGTAGTTGCCGTTGGTCTCGACGACCTTGGCACCCACCAGACCGTTGAGCTGACGCACCGCTTCGTTACGGGCATCCAGCAGCGTGTTCGGCTGACCGCCCAGGGCTTGCGTCTGAGTGATCTGCTTGTTCATGTCGGCGATCGAAGCCGCCAGCGAGTTCACCTGACCGGCCACGGCGGACATCTGGGTGTTGATGTTCGCGTTCTGGTCCTTCATCTGGGACGAGATCGAATTGAACTGCGCAGACAACGCCGAGGCGCTGGTCAGGAAATTGGTACGCGCCGCCGAGTCGGTCGGTTTGTTCGAAAGCGCCTGCAGGTTATTGAAGAAGGTGCTCAACACCGAGCTGATGCCGGTGGAGCTGCTCGACAACAGCGAGTCCAGCTTGCTGGCCTGGCCAAGGTACGCCTGCGCATCGGAGTCGAGCGACGTACTGGTCTGCAATTGGGTGTCGAGGTAGCTGTTGTAGATCCGACGCACGTCGGACAGCGTGGTACCGGTGCCGATGAAACCGACCCCGATATTCTGCTGCGCGCTGGCCGTGGTCATCACTTGCTGGCGCGAATAGCCCAGCGTATCGACGTTGGCAGTGTTGTTGCCGATGGTGGTCATCGCTGCACTGCTGGCGTTCAGCCCTGAAAGCCCGATTGAGATCAGTGACATGGTTCAAACCTTATAAAGTCGTGGAAGAGCCCGATGCGGCTGCGTAATTCTGGTAACTCTTCATCTGTTTCGCGATTTGAGAAATCTTGCTGGCGTAGCCCGGGTCCGTGGCGTAACCGGCCTTTTGCAGCTCTTTCACAAACTGTTCCGGGTTATCGGCCGATTTGAGCGTGGCTTGATAGCGATTGTTGTTCTGCAGGAAGCTCACCAGGTCGTGGAAGCTGTCAGCGTACGAATCGTAGGAACGGAAGTCCGCCGTTTCCTTGACCATCTTGCCGTCACGGAACTCGCTGGTGATGGCGCGGGCCTCGGCCCCTTGCCAACCGCCTTGGGCCTTGATGCCAAACAGGTTGTGGCTGCTGCTGCCATCGGATTGACGCATGATCGATTTGCCCCAGCCGGTTTCCAGCGCGGCCTGGGCCACCAGCACAGTCGGATCGACGCCAATGCGGGCAGCGGCATCCTTGGCCAGCGGCAACATGGTGTTGACGAAATCGTCGGCGTTGGCGAACGCGGCCTTGGCCGGTGCCAGCGGGGTCTGCACCCGGCTGCGGACGTAGGCGTCGGATTGAGCGGTGTATTCCGGGCCGATGGTCCAGTCGCCATTGCTGCCAGCCTTTTTGGCGGCGGCGACGGCAGTGGACACGGCAATACGGTTTTTCAGGGTGGTCGCGCTGGCGGCGGCATCCTGGGTTCCGGCGGTGTTCGGGACGATGCCCGCCAGAATCCGGTCGGACAGTTTGCTCGGCAAGGCCAGACGACGGGCATTCAGCGCGGCCACGTCATTGTGCGGCGTGCCCTCGGCAGACGTGTCTGCCTTGGCCACCGAGCGGGTGGCCCACAGCGGGCGCTGGGCAATGTGGGTCGCCAGGCCGGTCTGCGCAGGCGCCGCGTCTGCCTTGGCGGAGGTCGCATCGGTGCCTGCAGGCGGCACGGTGCCGGACTTGATTTTCGACAGCTGACGCATCAGCACGTCTTGCAGACCGATACCGCCGCCCTCCCGCGACATGCTCACGGCCAACTGCTGGTCGTACATGTCCTGGTACTGCCGCGTCGCCGCGGTGTTCATCGGGTTGTCCTTGGCCAACACTTCGTTGGCCGAACGCATGGCTTTGAGCATCTGGCTGACGAACAGCGACTCGAACTCCTGCGCCACCTTCTTGAGGTTCGCTTCGCTGTCACGGTCGCCGTGCTTCATGGCGGTCAGACGATTGAGGTCGGTGTACGCCCCGGAATCGACATTGCTCGTACCGCCGCTGGGAATACTCATGCCTGCTCCCTTAAATCACGATCAGGTCGGCTTGCAGAGCGCCAGCCTGTTTCAGGGCTTCGAGAATCGCCATCAAGTCGCCAGGCGCTGCGCCGACTTGGTTGACGGCCCGAACGATCTCATCAAGAGTCGTGCCAGGACCAAACTTGAACATCGGGTGCAGCTCTTGCTGCGCGTTGATCTTCGAGCGCGGGACCACAGCGGTCTGGCCGTTGGAGAACGCACCCGGCTGGCTGACCACCGGGTCTTCGGTGATGGTCACGGTCAAGCTGCCGTGGGTCACGGCGGCAGGCGACACTTTCACGTTCTGGCCGATGACGATGGTGCCGGTTCGCGAGTTGATGATGACTTTGGCCGAAGTCTGGCCCGGATCGATTTCCAGGTTTTCCAGCACCGACAGGTAATCGACGCGTTGGTTGGGGTCCAGCGGCGCGGTGACGCGCACGGAACCGCCGTCCACAGCCTGAGCGACGCCAGGGCCGAGCATGTCGTTGATCTTGTCGACGATGCGCTTGGCCGTGGTGAAGTCGTTGCGGTTCAGGTTCAGGGTCAGCGAATTGCCCTGATTGAAACCGCTCGGCACCGCACGTTCCACCGACGCACCGCCAGGAATACGACCCGAGGACGGAACGTTGACGGTGATCTTCGAACCGTCGCGGCCTTCGGCGTCAAAACCGCCCACCACCAGGTTGCCTTGGGCGATGCCATACACGTTGCCGTCGATACCCTTGAGCGGGGTCATCAACAGGCTGCCGCCGCGCAGGCTTTTCGAGTTACCGATAGAGGACACGGTGATGTCGATTTGCTGCCCGGGCTTGGCAAACGGCGGCAGGTCGGCATACACCGCCACGGCCGCGACGTTTTTGAGCTGCACGGTGCCTGATCCCGGCGGCACCTTGATGCCGAACTGGGACAGCATGTTGTTGAAGGTCTGTAAGGTGAACGGCGTCTGGGTGGTCTGGTCACCCGTGCCGTTCAACCCCACCACCAGGCCGTAACCGATCAATTGGTTGGTCCGCACGCCAGAAATGCTGGCGATGTCCTTCAGACGCTCGGCCTGTACGGCACCCACCGCCGTGACGGAGAGTAACGCGGCCGCTATCAGTTGCTTGAACGTGATCATGGCTATCCCGCTATCAGAAAGGGAACAACGGGCTGAGGAAGAATCGGTCGAACCAGCCTGGCTGACTGGAATCGGCAAACGCACCTGTACCGGCATATGTGATCCGTGCATCGGCCACGCGTGTGGACGAAACGGTGTTGTCAGTGGCGATGTCGTCGGCGCGGATCAGGCCGGCAATGCGCACCAGCTCGTCACCGGTGTTGAGCGTCATCCACTTCTCGCCGCGCACCGACAGAATGCCGTTGGGCAGTACGTCGGCCACGGTCACGGTAATCGAACCGGTCAGGCTGTTGCTCTGTGCGGCCTTGCCGTCGCCCTTGGTGGCACGGTCACCTTCATAACCGGCGTCCAGGCTGAGGCTGCCCCCACCCACCGGGTTGTTGGTGCTGACACCGGCGCCAAACAGGGAGGTCAGGCCCAGGCTGGTCTTGCTGGTCTTGCTGATACCGGAACTGGCCGCCTTGCTGGCTGCCGTGCGCTCGGACAGGGTGATGGTGATGATGTCACCCACCCGGTAAGCCTTGCGGTCGCCGTACATGTTTTGCTCGAAACCGGCCTGATAGATCGAGCCGTTGTTCGCCGCCGAAGGCAGCGGCGTTCGTGGCAACACCGGCGCGTAGTAAGGGTCATTGGGTTTGGCCGAAGGCGCAACGCAACCGGTCAACAGCGCGATACCGCAAAGCGGTGCTGCCAACAGGGAAAGCCGCAATACAAAAAGCCGTTTCATGACACTTAAAACCTCGCGGTGTAGCAGGCGTTTTTCAGGCGCCCCATCGGATTGATCAGGTGTTTCGTCGCAGGACATCAGGTGGTTCAGATTCCGTTCAAAAAGCCAGTTACAGGTTCTGCGTCACGTACTGCAGCATCGAGTCGGCGGTCGAGATCACTTTGGAGTTCATCTCGTACGCGCGCTGAGTGGTAATCATGTTCACCAGCTCTTCAACGGTGCTGACGTTGGAGTTTTCCAGGGTGTTCTGCTTGACCACGCCCAGACCGTTCAGGCCCGGCGTACCGACTTGTGGCGCGCCGCTGGAAGCGGTTTCCAGGTACAGGTTGCCGCCTTGGGACTGCAAGCCAGCCGGGTTGATGAAGTCGGCGGTCTGGATGTTGCCGATGATCTGCGGCGTCGCCGTGTTGGCCGAGGTCGTGATCGACACGGTGCCGTCTTCGCCGACGGTAAAGGTCTGCGAATCCTGTGGAACGACGATCGCAGGCTCCAGGGCATAGCCGTTAGAGGTCACGATCTGGCCGTTCTGGTCCAGGTGGAAAGTACCGTCGCGGGTGTACGCCACGGTGCCGTCGGGCTGGCGAATCTGGAAGAAACCACGGCCATTGACCGCCATGTCCAGCGGCTGGTCAGTGGTTTGCAAGCTACCGGCGGTGAAATTCTTCTGCGTACCGACGATGCGCACACCCGTACCCAATTGCAGGCCCGATGGCAGTTCGCTGTCCTGAGTGGACTGCGCGCCTGGCTGACGCTTGATCTGATAGAGCAGGTCCTGGAATTCGGCGCGATCACTTTTGAAGCCCGTGGTCGAGACGTTGGCCAGGTTGTTCGAAATGGTCGTCAGGTTGGTGTCCTGGGCGGCCAGACCGGTTTTCGCTACGTAGAGTGCCGGAAGCATTCGTTTATCTCCTCAAGCGCCTGATTGTCGGCGCAAGCTGTCAGTCATTAGCCCATTTGCAAGACGCGAGCCATCGACTCGTCGTCCTGCTCGGCGGTCTTCATCATTTTGATGTGCAGTTCGAACTGACGGGACAGCGCCAGGACCGAGGTCATTTCCTCGACGGCGTTGACGTTGCTCGACTGCAGAAATCCGGATTCCACTTGCACATCGGCATCGACCTGCGCCGGTTTGCCGTCTTTGGTGTGCATCAGGCCATCGGGGCCTTTTTCCATGTTGGCCAGGTCCGGCTTCACCAACTTGATGCGGTCGATCTGCGCCATGACTTGCGGGCTTTCACCCAGCGAGCGGACGCTGATCGTGCCGTCGGCGCCGATTTCGATCTGTTGCTGAGGCGGCACGGCAATCGGCCCGCTGTTGCCCATGACCGGCAAACCATTGCCATCACGCAGCACGCCGAGGGCGTCGATGTTCATGCTGGAGGTGCGGGTGTAGGCTTCGCCGCCGTCGGCGGTCTGAACAGCCATCCAGCCATTGCCTTTGACGGCAACGTCGAGTTCGCGACCGGTGTCGATCATCGAACCCTGACTGAAGTCGGTGCCCGGACGTTCGCTCATCGCATAGGCGCGCGACGGGTTCACCTCGCCAAACACCGGCATCGAGCGCGCCTGTTCGAGGTCGCGCTGAAACCCGTTGGTCGAGACGTTCGCTAGGTTGTTGGCATGGGCCTTTTGCGCGATGGCGTTTTCAGACGCTCCGCTCATGGCCACGTAAAGCAACTTGTCCACAGTCTTCCTCCTCCGACAGACGCTTGCCGCCTGTAGCTGTACTGATGTGGTCATAGCAATAATCGAACCAGTTTTTCAGGCGTGATACAAAGTGCTGATTCACCAATGGTTATTGGCCGCGAGCGGACTTTGGCCAAGGCTCAGATTTTCACCGCGACGGTGGACCGCCACTTTCGATGCAAACCTGCCCGGACGCCGCCAAAAAAATTTCGCGACCGGAGCGATAATTGCAGCGACTTGCCCCATCGGCCTTTTGCCCACAGGAATCTGTCATGCGCCTGCGCTTCGCCCTCCTCCTTACCCTCGCCTCCCTTTCGGCCGCAGCCATTGCGGCCCCGGCGTCTTATTACTGGTGGCAGGGGAAACACACGACGATCTGCGCCCAGACCAGCCCCGGCAAGGGCTGGACCCGGATCAGTGGCGCGTTCGTGAAGGCGGATTGTTCGATGTGAATCCATGGACCTCACACACCGTAGAACCTGTGAATGGCGGCCGGTCGACAAATACCGTCACGTCGCAAATCCAGCGGCACCTCTCACTCACGTCGCCCTGATCAACGTCTGCATCAACTCCGCCTCGGTGGACAGGGTCTTGGAGTTGGCCTGATACGCCGTCTGCGCCTGAATCAATTCCACGAGTTGATCGGTGAGATTGACGTTTGACCCTTCCAGCGACTGATTGACGATCCCTCCCAGATTCCCCGCGCCCGGCGCGTCGTAATTGGCGACGCCGGACGCATGGCTTTCCGTCCATCGCGTGTTGCTGATCGGGGTCAGGCCTTGAACGTTCGCGAAGCTGGCGAGCATCACCTGACCGATCTTGCGGTGTTGGCCGTTGCTGAAATTCATGCTGATGACCCCGCTCTTGTCGACGGACAGTTGGTTCGCCTCTCCCGCCGCATAACCGTTCACCACCAGATTGGCGCTGGCCGACGCGGTCTGATGCTGAGTCAGTTTGCCCAGGTCGATCACGATGCCACTTGCATCGGCCGTCGCCCCGTTTGCACCCCAGCGCCCTCCCGGTTTTCCGGCGTCCAGCGGCCTGCCAGGCACCCAGCCGCTGAGCGTCAGTTTATGGTCGGCGACCGTCAGGCCATTTCCGGCTACCAGCGAACGCATCTCACCGTTACTGCCGAACAGCACGCTGGCCGTCAGGGGATCGGCGCGTGCCGGGTCCTGCGGATTGCGACCATCGATGAGGAGGTGGGTTTTCCAGCTGTTGTTGCCGTCCTTGACGAAGTATTGAGTCAGGAGGTGCTGATTGCCGAGGCTGTCGAAAATGCCCGCCGTCCAGGCCTTGTTGTAGGTCGTGGGGTCCGCAGGGTCGAACGTCGGCACCGGACGCGCCATCGCCCCATCGGCCAGGTTGAGCATCGGGCCAGTGGCGTCCGTCAGCGGCAAGGAGACCGGCCCGCCGCTGGCGGCCTGGCTCGGCACCCAACTGCCGTTGACCTGAATCGCCGGCCGCCAGCCCTGCAGCGACAACTCGGTGTCGCTGGTCACGCTCACCGCAGCACTGGCGCCGGTCATCGACAACCGGCCGAGGGACGACTGATGCAACCCCACCTCCAGCGGCGCAAAGCTGGACGGATCCAGAGGGTTCACGCCATCGATGAGCAGATACGAGGTCCAGGTGTTGTCGTCGAGCTTCACGAAATACTGGTTGAGCGCATGGTCCTGCGGCGGGATCGCTGGCTGCGCGTGGGTGATGATGAGGTCGTTGCCATTCGCGTCCTTGCCCTTCACCTCCTTGACCTCGGGCACGCCAGCGTCCTGGATGGTTCGGGTGGTCATGCGCGTGTAGGTCGTCGGATCATTGGCATCGAACGTGCGAATTGCCGCCAGGGACGCTTCGGCAGCATCCAGATTCAACGTGCGCACAATGCGGCTCGTCGCTTTGGGCGCAATGCTGCCGCCCTCGATTCTCAGATCGCTGCGTACACCGCTGATGACGGTGCCATCGGCGTTTACCGCATACCCCTGCAAGCGGCTGCCATGGGCATCGATGACGTAGTTTTCGGCATCGGCATGGAAGGCGCCGGAGCGGGTGTAGCTGACGGCGCCGTTGTCGCTCATGACGAAAAAGCCCTTGCCCTGGATGCGCATGTCCAGCGGCTTGCCTGTGCCGGAAAGCGCGCCGCCTTCGGCGAAGTCCTGGCTGACGTTGGCCAGCTGCACACCGTCGCCAACCGCGGTACGGCTGCCGCCAAATGCAGAGGATGAGTAGAGGGCGGA
Organism: Pseudomonas salicis; assembly: GCF_057128705.1. Lineage (NCBI taxonomy): Bacteria > Pseudomonadati > Pseudomonadota > Gammaproteobacteria > Pseudomonadales > Pseudomonadaceae > Pseudomonas > Pseudomonas salicis. Next base: position 24,532 of record NZ_JBSKHU010000008.1, on the reverse strand, counting down.
AAATTCCGCGCGGGATGATTTGAAGCCAGTGGTGCCGACGTTGGCGATGTTGTTGCCGGCGACTTCCATTCGTTTGTGCGCGGCGTTCAATCCGGAGATCGCGATGTTGAATGACATGAACTCTCCCTGAGTCGTTTTTCACGACACGTTCGTCAATGCATTGGGTTTCGCGGGCAAATGAATGCAATCGAACGGCTCCGGTTCAATGGCATTGATTTGCGGGCGAATTCGATTCTCCCATTGACGAACGTAGGAAATTTCCAGTTATGGAGTGGGACAGCTCTTGATGTTTTCGGAATGGGACGGACAAAAAAAAGCCCCTCCGAAGAGGGGCTGTTTAAGGATTCGACTGTCGCCGAATCAGTTAACCATTTGAATCGTGGTTTGCAGGATAGTGCTCTCAGTCGAGATGGTCTTCGCGTTCGCCTGGTAGTTGCTCTGCGCCTTGATCAACTGAACCAGTTCGCCGGTCAGGTCGACGTTGGATTCTTCCAGCGCAGAACCGGTAATGTTGCCCAGCGTACCCGATTCCGGCGCGCCGGTGACCGGGATGCCCGACGCGTAGGTTTCACGCCACATGGTGCCGCCCGCCGGGGCCAGGCCCTGGACGTTGGCGAAGGTGGTCAGCGCCACTTGGCCGATCACTTTGGACTGGCCGTTGGTGTAGCTGGCGAACAGGTTGCCGGTGGCGTCGACGCTCATGGCGCTGATCTGGCCGGTGTAGTTACCGTCCTGGGTCTTGGAGATCGGACCGCCCACAGCGTTGGTCTGGGTAGTCGCCAGCATGTTCAGCTTCATCGTGGCGTTACCGGTGGCCTTGCTCTCTACCCACACCGTCTTGCCGGTGCTGTCGAGCGTGCTCTGGCCTGGCTTCCAGCCGTTGATGACCAAGGTGTTGTCGGTCGCGTTCACTGTCACGTTCGGGCCGGACGTGGTGATCGGCTGAAGGTTGCCGCTGCCGTCGAACGACAGTTTGGTGACGTCCGCAACGGGCGGAGTCGCCGCCGGGTCATTGATGCTTCGACCATCGATCAGGCTGTACATGGTCCATTCGTTCGCAGCGTCTTTGCGGAAATACTGGGACAGGGTGTGCTCGTTACCCTGATCGTCGTAAATCGGCGTGCTGAACGTCGACGTGTAGGTGCTGGTGTCAGCCGGGTCGAACGCCGCGCCGGTGTTGATCGGCTTGGACGAATCGAGGTTGGACGCGATGGAAATCGCCGAGGTGGCCTTCGGCGCCATGTTCGAGTTGTCGATCTTCAGGTCGGTCAGCACGCCGGTCATGACGTTGCCGTTGCCGTCAGTGGCATAGCCCTGCAGACGGTTGCCGTTGTTGTCGATGATGTTGCCGGACGTATCGGTGTGGAAGTTGCCTGCACGGGTGTACAGCTTCTCACCGTTGTTGCTCATCATGAAGAAACCGTTGCCGTTGATGGCAAGGTCCAGGTCACGGCCGGTGCCGGTGGTCAGCGAACCCTGGGTGAACTGCTGGGTCACCGCTGCGGTACGCACGCCGCTGCCCACGTCGGTGCCACCGGAGGTGCCACGGATGGATTGCGCGTATTGGTCAGCGAATTCCGCACGGGAAGCCTTGAAGCCAACCGTGGCGACGTTGGCGATGTTGTTACCCGCCACGTCCAGACTTTTGTTCGCTGCGTAGAGCCCACTCAGACCGATATTGAAAGACATGTATCACTCCTGCGCCGTCGAGTCGGCTCTAGATTCCGATTTGTTGAACTTTGGTCAAGGCAATGTTGGTGCCGTTGGCCAGATTGAGAGTCAGCGGGCTGCCTGCCGTGCCCATGGTCACGCTGTTGACGGTCGCGGGCAGATAGGTGGTCAGACCGGTGTTCTTGCCATCCAGCGAACCGGTCGCCTCGAAGCTGAAGTTGCCGGAAGGCACGGTTTCGCCCGCGTCGTTCTTGCCGTCCCACGTGAAGTTGGTGGTGCCGGCCTTCTGCTCGCCCAGATCCAGGGTGCGCACGACGGTGCCGGTGCTGTCCTTGATCTTGACGGAGGTGAGGGTACTGGTCGAAGGCAACACCGCCTGACCGGTCATGCCTTTGGTGGTGTCGACGGAGGTCGAGGTGCCGTCGATGATCACCGAGCGACCCACAAGAGAAGACGCCTGCAACGCTTGCGACGACTGATACATGCCACCGATGGCATCGACGGAGGTGCTCAGGTTTTGCAGGCTTTCCACGCTGCTGAACTGCGCCAACTGAGCCACGAACTGGCTGTTGTCCTGCGGGTCCAGCGGGTTCTGGTTCTGCAGTTGCGTCACCAGCAGTTTCAGAAAGGAATCCTTGCCGAGGGTGCTCGCCCCGGTGGAAGAGTCGCCAACCTTGCCCGAGGTCGCCGTCTGCAGCGACTTGAGGTAGTCGCTCGATGTGTCGTTATTTACAGCCGTCATGGCGTTCGCCCCTTATCACTGACCGAGGGTCAGGACTTTTTGCATCATTGTTTTTGCGGTGTTCATGACTTCCGCGTTGGTCTGGAACGAACGGCTGGCCGAGATCATGTCTGCCATCTCGTTGACGACGTTGACGTTCGGGTAATACACGTAACCGTTCTTGTCAGCAGCAGGATGGTTGGGCTCGTAACGCGCTTCCAGGTTGGACGCGTCTTCGACGATGCCGGAAACCTGCACGCCGGTGCCCGCCTGGCCCTGGTCTTCGAACAACGAAGCGCTGCCTCCCGACTCCTGCCCCTGAAACACGGTGGCAAACACCGGGTGACGGGCACGGTAGGTCTTGTCCATGCTGGACGAGACGGTTTCGGCGTTGGCGATGTTACTGGCCACGGTGTTCAGGCGAGTGTTCTGGGCACTCATGCCGCTACCGGCAATATTGAAAACACTGGATAGAGACATGAATTACTCTCCGCGCAGGGCTGAAACCAGCCCTTTGAACTTGCTGTTGAGCAGCGTGAAGCTGGCCTGGAAGCCAATGGCGTTTTCCGCGTAATTGGCGTTCTCGACCTGAGTGTCGACGGTGTTCTGGTCAAGCGACGGCTGCGACGGCGTGCGGTACAGCAGGCTCGCTTCGCCGGCGTCCATACCACTGGCTTCGATGTGGTGGCTGTTCGTGGTGTTCAAGGCGAACGTGCCGTTCTTGGCCTTGTCACTCTCAGCCGCCAGCACCTTGGAAAAATCCAGGTCGCGCGCCTTGTAGTTAGGCGTGTCGGCGTTGGTGATGTTGTTGGCCAGCACTTCGGCACGTTGGGCGCGGAAGTTCAGCGCTTTCTCGTGAATGCCCAGTGCGTTTTCGAAGCTGATGCTCATGTCGGGAACCTTTATCGGTTGACCAGATGTTCGTGACAGAGAGATAGCAAGCGGCGTGCCACTTTCCAAAACACCCGTATTCACGGGGTTTCAAAGGACTTGCACCGTGGCAATGCCAGAAAAGCGGCAAGTGATTTCCGCTGTCGGGGAGGAAAGCGGCAAGGGGGGTGTCGTTTTTTTGCCGGTGGGGCGCCGCACAAGTTCGACTGTGGGAGCGAATTCATTCGCGAAAGGCCCGCACAGGCGACACATCTCTGTCGCCCTTCAATCTTTCGCGAATGAATTCGCTCCCACAGGGGAATGGCGACAGGCCCAGAAAAAGAAAAACCCCGCCGAAGCAGGGTTTCAAGACCATCACCCAACCCACCATCACTTGGCCTGGTAAATGATCCCCGGGCTGCACTGCACCATCTGGTAATGATCCGGCAAACCGTTCAATGCCTCCGACGCCCCGAGGAACAGATACCCGCCCGGCTTCAGCGTCGCATGAATGCGCAGCAGGATGTCTTTCTTCACCTCGGCGGAAAAGTAGATCAACACGTTCCGGCAAAACACGATGTCGAACTTGCCCAGCGCCGCATAGCTGTCCAGCAGGTTGAACGAACGGAACTCGACCCGGCTCTTGATCGGCGTCTTGACGGTCCAGCGGCCGGGGGTTTTCTGATCGAAATAGCGTTGCAGGCGATCGGGCGAGAGCCCACGGCCAATCGCCAGGCTGTCGTACTCACCCGTCTTGCAATTGTTCAACATGCTGCCCGACAGGTCCGTCGCGACGATTTGCGCACCGGCCTTCAACTGCCCCGGATTGCTGCGCTCGAACTCATCGATCGACATCGACAACGAATACGGCTCCTGCCCCGACGAACAGGCCGCTGACCAGATGCGTGGACGCAAGCCAGGGCTGGCCTTGATCTGCTCCGGCAAGACCTTGCTCTTGAGCACCTCGAACGGATAGGTGTCGCGAAACCACAACGTTTCGTTGGTGGTCATCGCGTCCACCACCTGCTCACGCAAACCGCTGCGGGGCTGGCTCTGGATACGCTGAATCAACTCACCCAGCGACTTGATGCCCTGCTGCTCCATCAGCTTGTTCAGGCGGCTGGACACCAGATACTGCTTATTTTCACCCAGCAAAATGCCACAGGCTTTTTCCAGGAAGACCCGGAACTGTTCAAAATCCAAATTACCTGTAGACATGCCGCCTCTCAAATCATGTGAACAGCCAGGAGGGAACGCCCCTCCTCAACTGATATCTGCCGCCTTGATACGCTCTACCACTCTAGCTGCCAGATCGTCCGGCCGGAACTTGGCCAGGAAATCATCGGCGCCCACCTTCTTCACCATCGCCTGGTTGAAGACGCCAGACAGCGAAGTATGCAAGATGATGTGCAGCTTCTGCATGCGCGGATCGTTGCGTATCTCGGCAGTCAAGGTGTAGCCGTCCATCTCCGGCATTTCAATGTCGGAGATCATCATCAGAAATTCTTCTTCGGGCTTCTTGCCCTCGTTCACCAGGTTGCGCAGGAACTCCAGCGCCTGGCGACCGTCGTTCAACGCTGTGACTTCAACGCCAACGGTCTGCAGGCAACGCGTGACCTGCTTGCGCGCCACCGATGAGTCATCGACCGTCAGCACTCGCAGGGAAATGGCCTTGTGCTGGACTTCCGCACTGACCACACCCGCCGAAATGTTTTCCGACACGGGCGCCACTTCGGCGAGGATTTTCTCCACGTCGATGATTTCCACCAACTGGTTGTCCAGACGCGTCACGGCCGTGAGGTAGTGATCGCGACCGGTGCCCTTGGGTGGCGGATGAATGTCTTCCCAGTTCATGTTCACGATGCGTTCGACCGAATGCACCAGGAAGCCCTGAATCTTGGTGTTGTATTCGGTAATGATGACGAACGCATTGTCAACGCTGCCCAACGGGGCCGCACCCGTTGCCATTGCCAGATCGAGGATCGGAATGGTCCCGCCACGAATATTTGCCACTCCGCGCACAATCGGACTGGATTTGGGCATATGGGTAAGTTTTGGGCACTGAAGCACCTCTTTTACCTTGAACACGTTGATCCCATACAACTGCTTGCCATCCAGACGGAACAGCAGCAGTTCAAGGCGGTTCTGCCCTACCAGTTGAGTGCGCTGGTTCACTGAATCCAAAACACCAGCCATGCCCCACTCCTTCCCAAAACGACCAATTGCGCACTGCCCCATCGGCAAGCGGCACGGGCCTTGCTATTTACCTGTCATGAACACACAAACGACAGTATCCCGACACCCGGCCTCCGCCCTTCGCAGTCTTTTCAGCCTGCTCATGGCGGCGTGTCTGCTCTGTGCCGCCGGGATCAGCCGTGCGGACAATGTGACCTTGCCTGAACAACTTATCGGCGTCACCCAGGGCTTTCTTGAATTCACCGTGGAAGACTATTTGGCCACCAGCCAGACCGCCGGTCGCTACGAGATCGAGGTCAAGCAGCTCGACCCTCGCTTGCGCATGGCGCATTGCGACAAGGATTTGACAGCGTCGCTGGAAAGCCCCGCCCAACCCATTGGCCGGGTCACCGTCAAAGTGCGCTGTGAAGGCAGTGCTCCATGGACGGTGTTCGTGCCCGCCCAGGTACATCTGTTTCGCAATGTCGTGACGGTGGTCCGCCCAATGAAGCGGGATGCCATCGTTTCTGAAGGCGACGTGGCGCTGCGTGAACGCGACGTAGGGCAGCTGGGGCAAGGCTTCCTTGATTCCCTCGATCAGGCGGTCGGACAGAAAGTCGTCCGACCAACGGTCATCGATCAGATTCTGACGCCCGTCCACCTTGAACAGCCGCAAATGGTGCACAAAGGCGATCAGGTGGTCATCAGTGCTCGCAGCGGCTCGATGAGTGTGCGCATGCCCGGCGAGGCCCTCTCGGATGGTGGCTTCAACGAACAGATACGGGTGAAAAACCTGAATTCGAAACGCGTGATCAAGGCCAATATCGTGGCCCCCGGTCAGGTCGAGGTGCCTATGTAAACGCTGATGTCCTCTGGCGCTACGCTTGCGCTTTTCCTACACTCGGAACCCATACGCCTGATACGCAGTCCATTTGAGACTGTTTTCGTATAGGCCCTAAAGTTATTCCGGGTTTGGCCGAAACCAAGGCAAGCGTCCTAGAACCCAGAGGTTTTCAATCATGGTCATCGACTTCAGTCGTTTGAATAGTTCCACCACCGTTGGAGGTACGACACGTACTCCTAACGCCAAGGAAACCAGCAAAACCGACGCCGCGGCGACGGTCAGCACTTCCGAAAGCGTCAGCGGCAGTGGCGAGACAGTACATTTGAGCAGCGAAGCTCAACAGTTGCAGAAGATCACTGATTCGTTGCGTGATCAGCCCGTCGTCAACAGCAGCCGTGTCGCTGAGTTGAAGCAGGCTATCGCCGACGGCAGCTACAAGGTCGACAGCAACCGTGTTGCGAGCAAAATGCTTAATTTTGAAGCCCAGCGCTAGCCCCCGGTCCGCGCAGGGGCTTCTGGACGCTTAAATCCCAGGGCATGCGATGCAAGACACTACTTTGCTTCAACTGATCACGGACGATATTGCGCCAGCCCAGCATCTGCTGGAGATCCTGAAGGCCGAGTCATTGGCGCTGCATGGTCGCAATATGGTCGAAATGGAACACATCCTGGCGCAGAAACAGGCGTTGGTGATCGTGCTCGAACAGCACGGACGCAGACGCTCGCAACTGTTGTCGAGTCTTGGCCTGCCCGCCAGTCGAGCGGGACTTGAGGAAGTGGCTAAACACTCGTCAGTGGGTGAAGCGTTATTGACAGCGGGCGATGAACTGAGTGCACTGATAGCCGAGTGCCAAGCGGCCAATGAACAGAACGGCGGCCTGATTCAGTTACAGCAACTGACCACGGCACAGCAACTCAGAATCCTCAACGGTGGCGACACTCCAACGCTCTATGACAGCCGGGGTTCGACATCAGGCAGGGCCAGACCACGTCCGCTCAGCCAGGCGTAAGTTCTTGTATCAAGGCGTGCAACATGATGGCAAAATGCCTCGGCCGCACGCTGTCGTTTTTTGCCTGGAGATGGATAAACCGTGAATGCCTCAAGCGCGGAAGATGTTCCGCAGCCCCCGAAGGTACTTACCACGCCTTTGGAAATTGCCGCCAACATGCGGTTGCTGATGGAAAGTCATGATCCGCTGATCATCACTTTTCACGAGCGCAGTCAGCGCTTCCAGAGCTATGTCATTGACGTTGATCGCGACAGCAACGAGATCGCGCTCGACGAAATGATTCCCCGCGACGGTGAACGGTATCTGGCCAATGGCGAGCCGTTTCGCGTCGAAGGCTTCCACGACGGCGTGCGAATCGCCTGGGAAGTGAAGGCACAGATGACCATCATCGAGGAGCCGCACAGCTACCGTGGCCCTCTGCCTGAAGAAGTCGTTTACCACCAACGCCGCAATGCCTTTCGCGCTGCATTGAAGCTGGCCTCGCTGGTGGACATCGAAATCGGTGGTGACAAGCTCAAGTCGCCGTTGCGCGGCAAGCTTCTGGACGTCTCGGCCACCGGCTGCAAATTGCGCTTCGAAGGCGACGTCTCCGAACGCATGCAACTGGGCCAGGTCTACGAACGCTTTATCGCCTCCCTGCCCTTCGGCAGCATGAGCACCTCGGTAGAGCTGCGATACCTGCACTTCGAAGAAAAGATCAACACCACCTTCGCCGGTGTTCGCTTCCACAACATCAGTGGGTTGGTGCAACGCCAGGTCGAACGGTTCGTGTACCAATTGCAGCGCGAGGCCCGTCGCTTCGACAAAGACGACGACTTCTGATAACGGCCCTTCGGGGCCGTTTCATCTTCCATCGACCCCTTTTGTCAGCATCCCACACAAGCCAGTGTCGCCTCGAAGTTTGGCGGCTGGCGCAGGTTCAACAGTGGGAGCGAACTCATTCGCGAAGGGCCGGTACAGCCCACACATTTCCGTCGTCTGATCCTTCTTTCGCGAATGAATTCGCTCCCACAGAAGTTCTGCGTTGCCTTCGAGACCGAGGCCGGGCGCGACCTCAACCTGTGGGAGCGAATTTATTCGCGAAGGGGGCGGTACAGCCGATACATTTCCAGCGGCTGGTCAATCTTCGCGAATAAATTCGCTCCCACAGAAGTTCAGCGTCGCCGGACCGTCTGGCGCCCCCCACAGGGTGAGGCCGTGCACAGATACGCGCCCTGTAGCACGTTAGAACGCGTCCACCACGGGGCCAAAACTGCGTCGCAGTGATTGGGGTGACTGCCCGTAGACGCGGATGAACGCCCGACGCATGCGTTCCCGATCCCCGAATCCCGTTTCTGTGGCTACCGCTTCCAGCGAGTGACGCCCCTGCTCCATCATCAGTCGGGCCGTTTCCAGCCGCAGGTTCTCCACGGCCTTGGCGGGCGACATGCCGGTTTCCGCCCGAAATGACCGGCTGAACTGGCGCGGGCTGAGGCAGGCGGCGTCGGCCAGCTCTTCCACCGACAACTCCCGCCGCAGGTGCTTGCGGGCGTACTCCAGCGACAGCTGGATGCGGTCGGAGCTGGGGCTCATCTCCAACATCGCCGAATGCTGCGACTGTCCGCCGGCGCGACGATGATAGAGCACCAGATGCTGCGACACCTTGCGCGCCAGCTCGGCGCCGTGGTCCTTTTCCACCATGCCGAGGGTCAGGTCCAGTGCCGCCGTCATGCCGGCCGAGGTCCAGATTTTGCCGTCGATGATGTAAATCCGGTCTTCCTCGACCTTGATGGCGGGAAAGCGCTCACGCATTTCACGCGCTCGCGCCCAATGCACGGTGGCGCGACGCCCATCAAGCAACCCCGCTTCGGCCAGGGCAAACGCGCCCACACACAACGCGCCCACCCGACGGGACGTCGCGTAGGCGTCGATGAGAAACGCATTGATCGCCGGTGAGGCCGACGACGCATCCATGGCGCCACTGATCAGCACCGTGTCGAATTGCGGACGATCCAATGGTTGAGTGGCCACCGAGGTGTACAACGCGCTGGCAGCCACCAGCCCGCCATGCTCAGACAAGACGTGGATGTCGTACAGTTTTTTCTCGGCCGCCAGATTGGCAAATTCGAACGCCGACAACGCGGCGAGGCTCATGACTTGAAAATCAGGCCGGACAATAAGCGCAACGGTTTGCATAGAGGCGGTGCCCGTCACAAAGAACTCGATTCTAGACCCAAGCGCCTCGCAAGCAAGCCTTCTCTTTGAAGCGCACTTTCAATCAAAAATGCAGGCGCTCTGCCCCGCTCCAGAGGCAGCGGGACAGAGCGATGCATGGGAGGATCAACCGGCCAGGAAGCCGTTGTTGAACTCGGTCACGAAAGCCATCTCGTTCGGGCCTGGCGCTGCACGCAGAGGCTTGGCACGTTCGACCAGGATTTCATCGGCATCGGTGCCCAGCGCGGCAAGGGTTTCTTCGATGAACTCGCCCAGCGGCATGGCGCGCGGTTCGTCGTTGCTGCCCAACAGGTCGGTCTGGGTCCACGGCGGCGCGATTTCCAGCACACGCACCGAGGTGTCGCGGAGCATGAAACGCTGCGACAGCGAGTACGAATGCAACGCCGCCTTGGTCGCGCTGTAGACCGCAGTCAGGGCCAGTGGCACGAAGGCCAGGACAGACGAGACGTTGATCACGACCGCATCGGGTTGGGTTTTCAGGTGCTCGATCAGCCCGGAGGTCACGCGGATCGGGCCGGACACGTTGGTGGTCAGGGTATCGATCAACAGTTTTTCGTCGATGGGCTTGCTGGCGTCGTCGATCTGCATGATGCCAGCGTTATTGATCAGCACGTTCAGCGTCGGGAAGCGGCGCACCACATCAGCGGTCACTTTGGCGATGTCGGCTGCATCGCCGACGTCCAGGGTCACACTTTCCATGCCCGGATTCGCCGCAGCGACTTCCTTGAGCAGCGCCTCACGGCGCCCGGCGATGATCACTTTATTGCCGCGTTGATGCAGGGCTTCCGCCAAAGCGCGGCCGATGCCCGAACCGCCGCCAGTGATGAAGATCGTGTTTTGGGTCAATTTCATGTCGGTTCTCCGAAAGTAAGGGTTGATGCGCACGCCGCCAGTCAGGGCCGTGGCGTTGTGTGCATCTCGGGAACTGATGTTAGAGAGAGGGCGATAACGCGATGTGCCGTAAAAACACCCTTTCCGGCCATTCGTGCAAGGCCGGAAAACACGTCTTTATTCGTGGCTTTTATGACCGGTGCACGATCGCGACAGGGCTTACCCTGACGCCTGATAACGTCAAGACAGCAGGTGCGGGATGTTCAGTCACAGAGGCACCGCCGTGATCACCGGCGTTTCGTCAGGCCCAAGCCTGGCATACGCGCGGCGCATGGCCGCTCAGGGATACGATCTGATTCTGGTCGCGACGGACCGTGATCGGCTGCAAACGGTGGCCAGACGGATCACCGATGTTTCCGGGCGTCTGGTGGAAGTGCTGGCGGGCGACCTTAGCCGTCGTGAAGATGCACAACGGATCGAGCGGCTGTTGGGCGCCGATGCCAGCATCACGCTGGTGGTGAACTATCGCACCCACCGAGCCTTGTTGCCGACGGCGCTGACACGCCATGTCAGCGCCGTGATCGAAGTGACGGGCAAGGCGCAATGCCCGCTGGACGACGCGACATGGAGCCTGTTCCTCATGCAATGGGAACGAAGCGGTCCCCTGCACTGAGCGCAACGTTCGAAACCGGGGACAGGCGGGATGGGCCTTACAACGGCCGATCCACGCCCACATCCCGCGAAGCATCATGAGCGGCATCTGGCTTGGCCGACTGAGGCTCGGTGCTGACGTCGCCGTCCACCACAGCCACCGGCCTCACAACGCCTTCGCCTGATGCCACCACCCGTTCCGGCTGTTCTTCGCTGCTGGGTTGCGGCTCCGCCGACTGTCCTGTCTGAGGCTCGGCAGCGTCGGGCGCCGGTTCCGTCGTGCTCTGCATCTGATCCTGAACCACCTGTTCGTCCACCCGTGGGTCGAGGGCCACCACCAGTGGCGAGCTGGACATGCTGTCCGGCATCGCGACGTGGTGCAGTGGCGCGTCGACGACCTGGTGCAGATTGGTGACGGCTTTCGGACGAATCCGCAGCGTCAGAATCAACGCGATGCAACAGACGAAGGCATAGAGCATGTTGCTGCCAAACTGCTTCATCAGCACGCCCGACACCAAGGGCCCAATACTGGCGCCCACGCCGTAGGTCATCAGCAGCATGGCCGTCAGCGACACCCTGCGTTCGCCTTCGACGTGGTCGTTGGAAAACGCCACCGCCAGCGGGTACAGCGCGAATTGCAGCAACGACGCCATGAAGCCCATCGCGAACACCGCTTCCAGCGGCAAGCCCGGAAAGACCGCCAGTGGCAACGCCGCCAGTACCAACAGACCGGCCACGCCGCGAATCAGCCAGGCGCGGTCATAGCGGTCCGACAGTTTGCCCAAGGGCCCTTGCACAAGAAGACCCGCGCCGATACACGTCGCCATGAACAGACCGACATGCTCGGTGCTCAGCCCCTGCTGCGCGGCATACAGCGGCGCCAGGCCGTAAAACGAACCGATGATCAGACCGGCGCTCAGCACCGTGGTGAGCGACTGCGGCACGCGGCGCATGAAGAACAGCGGTTCCAGGGGCGCAGGGCGCATCGGCGCCGGGTGAATGCTGCGGGTCATCGCCACCGGCACCAGGCAGAGCGTGAAGCACATCGCGACCAGCATCAGCAGCTCAGGTCCCAGTTGCGGGTGCACCACGAGAATCAGTTGACCAAGGACCAGCCCCAGGTACGACGCAATCATGTAGCCGCTGAACACCGTGCCGCGCTGTTTGGGCGAGGCTTGTTCGTTGAGCCAACTCTCGATGACCATGTACTGACACATCATGCCGAGGCCGACGATCATCCGCAGGAAAATCCAGGCCGGCAGGTAATTGATCAGCCCGTGGCCCAGAACGGCAGCGCCGACGATCCCCGCGCACGTCGCGTACGCGCGGATGTGTCCGACCCGCCCAATCAGCCGGTGACCGACCTTGCCGCCCAACGCCAGACCGACGTAGTTGGCGGCCATCAACGCACCGACCCACAGGCCATCGACCTGATCGGCAGCGAGACGCAAGGCAAGGTAGGTACTCAGAAGGCCCGAACCGATCAACATCATCAGTGAGGCAAAATACAGCGCTCGAAACGATTTCCAGATTTGGCGCATTGGCTTTCCAAAAACGAAAACCCTCCTCCAATGGAGGGTTTTCGAACCACGGTTCTTAAGCTTGAGAGGCTAAGACGCGGCGCTCCCAAGGGGTAATTTCGTTGAAGAAACTGGTCAACTCCAGGGTCTTCGACGCGATGTAGCCTTCGATGAATTCGGCGCCGAACAGTTCCTTGGCCAGAGCGCTGCGTTTCAGACGCTCCAATGCCGCATGCAAGGTACAGGGCAGCGAGAGATTGTCCGGTACGACGAATTCCCCCTGAATCGGCGCCGACGGCTGCAACCGTTGCTCGATCCCGTAGAGCCCGGCTGAAAGACTAGCTGCAATTGCGAGGTAGGGATTGGCGTCTGCACCGGGCAGACGATTTTCCACCCGACGAGCGACCGGTGCACTGGCCGGAATGCGCAACCCGGCCGCACGGTTGTCGTGGGACCAGCAAGCGTTGTTCGGGGAGGCGAAAGGATGACACAAACGCTGGTAGGAATTGACGTTCGGCGCAAATAAAGCGGTGAAATCCGCCATTGCCGCCTGCTGCCCGCCAATGAAGTGATGGAATGCCTCCGTCGGCTCCCCCTGCTCATCGCTGAAAATGTTCTGCCCGGTGACGCTGTTGACCACGCTCTGATGGATGTGCATCGAACTGCCTGGCGTATGGGCCAGCGGCTTGGCCATGCAGACCACGGTCAGGCCGTGCTTGAGCGCCACTTCCTTGAGCATGTGCTTGAACAGGAACGTCTGGTCCGCCAGCAATAAAGGATCGCCGTGCAGCAGATTGATCTCGAACTGGCTGACGCCCATTTCGTGCATGAAGGTGTCGCGAGGCAACCCCAGCGCAGCCATGCATTTATAGACTTCGCTGAAGAACGGGCGCAGGCCGTTGTTGGAGGTCACGCTGAACGCTGATTGCCCGTCCTCACGACGACCGTCCAGCCCCACCGGCGGCTTGAACGGCTGAGCGGGATCGCGGTTCGGCGCGAAGACAAAAAACTCCAGTTCGGTGGCCACGACCGGCGCCCAGCCGTGACGCGCATACCGTGCGATCACCGATTTGAGCTGACCCCGGGTGGACAGGTTGGACGGCTCGCCATCCAGCTCGTCGGCGTCGCAAATCGCCAATGCTCGCGGCTCATCGCTCCAGGGCAGGCGATGGATCTGTTGCTCGTCAGCGATCAGCGCCAGATCGCCATCGTCGCTGCCGTAGAACTTCGCCGCCGGGTAGCCGCCCATGATGCATTGCAGCAGCACGCCCCGGGCGAGTTGCAGGCGTCGCCCTTCGAGAAAGCCCTCTCCCGTCATCACTTTTCCACGCGGCACGCCGTTAAGGTCCGGGGTGACGCATTCAATTTCATCAATGCCCATCAATCGCTGCGCGAGTGAATTGTGGCCATCGCTCGACATGACTCAAATCCTTTTTGGCTGGCAGGCCGCGCGGTGTGGTGCGGCAGGCGTACAAAATAAACGTCGGTCGTTCAAAATATCAAGCATCGCAGTGTTCCTGAACTAACTGGCCGAAATATTGCTGCACCTTTGTTTTTTGCCGCCTATCCGCCACTTCTCTGACAGGCGGATCAGCCCGTCCGTCCTTTCTGATGATCATCGAGTACGCCGTGACTTTCGATAAAAAGACAGCCCATCCCTACTTCCTCTACGCCGGTGATTATCAAGAAACCAACAATGACAGCCGGGTGATGCACCTGTTGTGTCATGCGTTGAACCTCGCCGGGCTCAATGCGTACATCGCAGGAGGCACGGTGGTCTGTCCGAACCTGGACACCCCGTTGCTGACGGAAGAGATTCTGGAGGCGTGCAGTATTGAGCAGAAACTACCGATCGCGGTCTATCCCGGCTCGCTGCAAGGCAACCCATTGTCCAGCCGGGTTGTGGCGCGCTACATCCTCAACGCTTCGGATGATCTGATTGCCAAAGACGTCGGCACGGTCGATACCGACTTGGTGTTCTACCACAGCCACGACGTCAGTCACCGGGCGACCGAGCCGACGATCCTCACGCTGCCGCTGAACGATGACCTACACGTGACAGCGCCGGAACGTAATGAATTGGAGCGGTTTATCGCATTGACTTTGCAAGCGGCGCAGCGTCACCAAGGCCAGATGAACCTGCAGGTGTCTCGTTGGCTGGAAGACCGCAATCTGACCACCGTGCAACGTCGGCTGCTGGATCGACACCAAGCGGCACACGCTCAGTCAAGCGTGGGCGTCGTCATCCTGGATTCGACGGGAGCGGTCGATGCGCTCGGAAAGACGCTGAAAAGCGTGCTGCACTGGCAGGCCAGCTCTGCGACCAGCATTGGTGTTCATGTGCTCACGCCTCTAGAACCCGAAGGCCCGCTGCCTCTCGACGTGGAATGGGATCGCCTCGGCCCCTCCACAGCGCACCAGATCAACTCACTGATCGACAAGGTCGATCACCAGTGGCTCCTGCTGCTCAACGCTGGAGATGAGTTGATTGACAGTGGCATCTGCATGCTCGAACAGCGGTTGTCGAACTCGCAGGCTTGCATGCTGTACTGCGATGAAATTCAGTTCAGTAGCGGGCATGCAGGGCTGGTATTCAAACCCGACACCAATCTGGATTACCTCATCAGCTTGCCTGTGATCATGGCAACGCATTGGCTGTTTCGCCGCGACACGTTTCTGGCCGTGGGTGGACTAGACAGCCAACTGCCCCAAGCGCTGGAGTTCGATCTGATCCTGCGAATCATCGACGACCGGGGCCTGAGCTGCATCGAACACATCGCAGAACCGCTGGTGAGCTGTGAACCGCCAAAACTGAGCGCCAACCCGGATGAAGTCTTGGCCTTGGGTCGTCACCTCGACAGTCGGGGTTACCCCAATCATCAGGTCCGAGAGTATCCGCTGCGCCATTACCACATCCACTATGGTCACGCGACTCAGCCGCTGGTCTCCATCATTGTCCCGACCAAGGACCAACTGCCCTTCCTGCGTCGTTGCGTGGAAACGTTGCTGGAAAAGACCCGATACTTCAATTACGAGCTGCTCATCGTCGACAACGACAGCCAGACCGAAGAAGCCATTGCCTGGCTGAACGAGCTAGAGGCCATCGGCGGCGAGAAGATCCGTGTACTGCGCTATCCGTATCCGTTCAACTATTCGGCGATCAATAACTTCGCCGTCACCCACGCCAAGGGCGAGTACCTGGTCTTGCTCAACAACGACACGGCCATTCTCGACGGGGGGTGGCTGGACGCGCTGCTCAACCACGCCCAGCGCCCGGAGGTCGGGGTCGTCGGTGCGAAGCTGCTATTTCCAGACGGCCATATTCAGCATGCAGGTGTGGTCATCGGCCTTAATGGCCCGGCCGGGCACCCCTTTATCGGTCAGCCTGCCGCCACACCGGGTTACATGCAACGTGTGTTGGTCGACCAGAACTACAGCGCCGTCACGGCAGCTTGCCTGATGGTTCGTCGATCGATCTATGATGAAGTCGGCGGGCTTGACGAGGAACTGTTCAAAGTGTCCTACAACGACGTCGACCTGTGTCTGAAGGTCAGTGCACAGGGCTATCTGGTCGTCTGGACGCCTCACGCATTACTGCTGCACGAAGGCAGCGTTAGCCAGATCCATGTCGATCCCAATGCCTTTGCGGCGAAGATCAAGCGCTTCCGCTCCGAACAGCACGGCATGATGAGTAAATGGCTCCCCATCATGGCTAACGATCCTGCATACAGTCCTAACCTATCCCTCGAAGACACCGGCTTCAAGTTCGATGGGCGCACTGAATTCACCTGGCGGCCACTCAAAGGGCTGCCCATACCCACCGCACTGGCGGTCCCGGCCATCGCCTCCGCATCGGCCCAACGGCGCATCTCGCAACCGTTCGAAACCCTCAAAGCCGAAGGCCTGCTCGATGGCGTGGTCAGCGTACAGCTGCCCGGCGTGATAGACGTGGAGCGTTATCAGCCGGACACTATTGTCCTGCATCGGCGCCTTGATCCCCCACGTCTGGAGTCAATGCGCCAGCTCGCGTCCTATTCCAAATGCCTCAAGGTCCTGGACATCGATGGCCTGCCCAGCGACCTGGAATTGGCAGGGGCCGTTCAAAACGCTCAGCATTTGGTTGACCGCATTGTGGTGGCGACCCCCGCACTGGCGGAGATATTCGATCGCGATGCTCGCCCCGTATTGATTCTGCCCACGCGCCTGAGCCCTGAATGGGCGATGCCCTTGCCGGTGCGTCGGCCCAACCCACGACCGCGTATCGGCTGCTTCGTGAGTGGTGATCATCACTCGGACATCCCCTTGATCGAAGCGCTGATACGCCACCTCGACGTCGACTGGATTCTGCTGGGCAGTGGCCATGCGCGCCTCAACCACCTTGCCGTTGAAGTGCACAGCAATGCTCATTTCTGGGGAAATCGCGACGCGCTCACCGGATTGAATCTGGACCTGGCGTTGATCCCGCTGCGCGACACCCTGAGCAATCATTGCCGTGATCACAGCCTGCTACTGGAATACGGCGCCTGTGGCGTGCCGGTCATTTGTAGCGACGTGGACGGCTTTCGCGGCGAACTGCCGGTGATGCGCCTGAGCAATCAAGTGGCTGTATGGTCAGGGGCGATAGCAGAACACTTGCACGATGAAGGCGCCCGCATCGCACGGGGCGAACACCTGCGCAACGCGGTCCTGAGCGCTTGGGTTCAGGACGCTGCTTATCAGCAGGCGCTGCTCAAGGCGTGGTTGCCTTAGGCGACTGCACACCGCCAAGGGAAGCCGGATTCAGCCTTGGGCAGCCCGCCCTCGTCGGTAGCCGCCCGGGCTTTCCCCCGTCCATTTCTTGAACGCCCGGTGAAAGGCGCTGGGCTCTTGAAACCCCACCAGCGCTGCGATCTCAACCACGCTCATGTCGGTTTCGCGGAGTTTCTGCTGGGCGATACCCCGCCGCACGTCGTCCTTGATCCCCTGAAACGCGCAGCCTTCGCGTTCCAGCCGACGGCGGAACGTGGTGGGGCTCAGCTTCAGTTCAAGGGCCATTTCCAGCAACGTCGGCCAGTGGCCGTAATGGCTACCGCGCAAGCGCTGATAGACCTGCGCGGCGAGGCCCCGTTGATTGCGGAAGCGGATCACCAACCATTGGGGCGCCGTGCGCAGGAATGACTTGAGCGACGGCAGCGTCTGCACCACCGGCAGGCGCAGGTACTGGCTGGAAAATTCGACCTCGGTGCGCCCTTCACCGAAGCTCAGGTTGAAGCCCCACAACAGCGAATCGTCGCTCAGCCGTTCGCGGGTGTGGCGAAACTGCGCGCGGTCGATGGTGATACGACGACCGCCCAGCCAGCACAACAGGCTGATCATCAGCAGCAGAAACGTCTCTTCGCCAAACCGGCGCTTTTCAGGGTCAGTAGCGAGGTTGTCCAGTGCAATCACGGCCCGCTGACCGCGCACGATCAGGCTGCCCTTGAAGTCCCGCAGGAACAGCCCAAAGTTGGCCAGACATTGACGCAAAGCTTTCTCCAGGTTCGGCTCCTGGATCAAGCCCCGACAGATCAACGAGAAGCTGCCGAGCGGCATGCCGTGGGAATCCAGGGCGAAGAATTCATCGCGCAGCTCCTTGATCTGAATCAGCCACAGCGAGGCGAACGCACTGGCGGGCACACGGGCCGTCGGATCGTCAAGCAGCGCCCTGTCGATTCCGGCCCCCTCCAGCACCGATTGCAGGCGCAGAGGCTGGTCGCGCAAGGCATGCACCACCAGTTGGACGAAATAAATCGACACCGAATCCTTTTCCCGCATGAGCCGTGTTTCCTTTTGTCGTTATAAGCCACGGCGCTGATGGTAAAGAACGCCAGCCGATCTGGACAGTTTCGGCATAGGCCCGCCCCAAATGCCGATCTAGACTTGCCCGCAATGGGCACGTGGCCGAAATGCCGCCCGTCGTTGCCATCCCTTTCATTCAACGGGTTTCAGGAGTCGACATGAGCAATACCGAAGTTTTCGTCGTCAGCGCACTGCGTACCGCCATCGGTGGATTCGGCGGTTCCCTCAAGGACGTCTCGCCCATCGAACTGGGCACTCAGGTCAGCCGCGCAGCATTGACCTCCTCCGGCCTCGCAGCTGAACACATTGGGCATGTGGTCATGGGCCACGTGATCCCGACCGAAGTCCGCGATGCCTATCTGTCCCGCGTCATCGCACTGGAAGCCGGTCTGACCAAGGAAACCCCGGCCATGAACGTCAACCGCCTGTGCGGCTCGGGCTTGCAAGCGATCGTCTCCGCTGCGCAATCCGTGTTGCTGGGGGATGCCAACGCCGTGCTGGCCGGCGGCACCGAATCCATGAGCCGTGGCGCCTACATCATGCCGCAAGCCCGCTGGGGCGCGCGGATGGGCAACGTGCAGGCGTATGACTACATGCTCGGTGCGCTGCATGACCCGTTCGCCAACATTCACATGGGCATCACCGCCGAGAACATCGCCGAAAACTACGGCATCACCCGTGCCGATCAGGATGCCTTGGCGCTGACCAGCCAGCAACGCGCCGCCCGCGCGATCGCTGAAGGCCGCTTCGTAGGGCAGATCGTGCCCATCGAAATCGCCACCCGCAAAGGCACCGTCACCTTTGCACAGGACGAACACGTACGCGCCGACGTGACCGCCGAGCAACTGGAAAAGATGAAGACCGCGTTCAAGAAGGACGGCACGGTCACGGCGGGCAATGCTTCGGGCCTGAACGACGGTGCCGCCGCGCTGGTGATGGCCAACGGTGACACGGTGCGCGAGCACGGCCTCAAGCCGCTGGCGCGCCTGGTGGCCTATGCCCACGCGGGCGTCGAACCGTCGATGATGGGGCTGGGACCCATTCCTGCCAGCCGCAAGGTGCTGGAACGTGCGGGCCTGACGGTAGCCGATCTGGACGTCATCGAGTCCAACGAAGCGTTCGCCGCCCAGGCCTGCGCCGTGGCTCGCGAACTGGGTTTCGATCCGGAGAAGGTCAACCCGAACGGTTCCGGCATTTCCCTCGGTCACCCAGTGGGTGCGACCGGTGCGATCATCGCAACCAAGGCCATTCATGAACTGCACCGCATCGGCGGCCGCTATGCCTTGGTCACCATGTGCATCGGCGGCGGTCAGGGCATCGCCGTCATCTTCGAACGCGTGTAAGGGAGAGGCTGCATGACCCTGCATCACATCGCCGTGATCGGCGCAGGCACCATGGGCAACGGCATCGCGCAAGTCTGCGCGATTGCCGGGTTCGACGTGACCCTGCTGGACATCAATGACACTGCGCTGGAACGCGGCCTTGCCACAGTGCGCAAAAACCTGGAGCGTCAGGTCAACAAACAGACGCTGACGGTCGAGCTGGCGGAAGAGGCGCTGGGACGCATTCGCTGCATCACCGATTACGCGCAGTTGAATGAGCCGCAGGTGGTGATCGAAGCGGCCACCGAAAACCTCGACCTCAAACTGCGCCTGTTGAAACAGATCGCCGCGCACGTGGGGGCTGATTGCGTCATTGCCTCCAACACGTCGTCGCTGTCGATCACCCAGTTGGCGGCAAGCGTCGACAGTCCAGAGCGTTTCATCGGTCTGCACTTCTTCAATCCGGTGCCGATGATGGGCCTGATCGAAGTGATTCGTGGCCTGCAAACAGCCGATGAAACCCACGTCGTCGCGATCAAGCTGGCCGAGCGCCTGAACAAGACCGCCATTACCGCAGGCAACCGGCCTGGCTTCGTGGTCAACCGCATTCTTGTGCCGATGATCAATGAAGCGATCCTGGTGTTTCAGGAAGGGCTGGCGACAGCTCAAGACATCGACGACGGCATGCGTCTGGGTTGCAACCAGCCGATCGGGCCGTTGGCGCTGGCCGACCTGATCGGACTCGACACGTTGCTGGCCATCGTGGAGGCCTTCCATGAGGGCTTCAACGACAGCAAATACCGCCCTGCGCCGCTGCTCAAGGAAATGGTCGCGGCGGGGTATCTGGGTCGCAAGAGCGGGCGCGGGTTCTTCGTCTACAACTGACTGCTCACGCGATTCCCAAGACTCATAAAAAAACCGCAACCTTTTCAGGCTGCGGTTTTTTGTTTCAAGCGGCCATCAATGGGAGAACAACGAATTCCCCACTTTGCCCGCCATCTTCTCCGGCTTGATCAGGAACCGCGCCAGTGCAGGGAGCAACCACAACGCCCCGAACATGTTCCACAGCAGCATGAACGTCAGCATCAAGCCCATGTCCGCCTGAAACTTGATCGCAGAGAAAATCCACGTGCACACACCAATCGCCAGGCACAGACCGGTAAACAGCACAGCCTTACCTGTGGACTTCAACGTTTCGTAGTAGGCCTCTTGCAGCGGCAGACCCGCACGCAGGAAGCTTTCCAGACGACTGTAGATGTAAATGCCGTAATCGACGCCAATCCCGACGCCCAATGCCACCACCGGCAAGGTCGCGACCTTCACCCCGATGCCCATGAACGCCATCAGCGCGTTGCCCAGCACCGAGGTCAACACCAGCGGCAACACGATGCACAGCGTCGCGGCCCACGAGCGGAAGGTGATCATGCACATCACGGCGACGCAGATGTACACCAGAATCAGGATGGTCAACTCGGCCTGTTTGATCACCTCGTTGGTCGCCGCTTCGATCCCGGCATTGCCGGCCGCCAACAGGAATTCCAGCCCTTCCTTGTTGTTGGCCTTGGCGAAGTCCTGCACCGCGTGCACGGCCCGATCGAGCGTCTCGGCCTTGTGATCGTTGAGGAAGATCAACAGCGGCGCCAGTGAACAGGTGTTGTTGTACAGACCGTCAGCGCGAGAAATAGAGCTGTTGAGCACGTCCTTGTTGCGCGACAGCGACTCCCACTTCAGGTTGCCCTCGTTCATGCCCTTGATCACCTGCTTGGACACAGTGACCAGCGAGATCGCCGACTGCACGCCCGGCGTGTTCTCCATCTTCCACGACAGCTCATTGATGGCCGAAAGCGTCTGATAGGCCGAACAGCCTTCAGGCGGCGTCTTGACCATCACCACCAACACGTCAGAACTGGTGGAGTAATTGCTGATGATGAAATTGTTGTCCTGGTTGTAGCGGGAGTCAGGGCGCAATTCCGGCGCGCCCTGATCAAGGTCGCCGATCTTCAGGTTGTGGCCGTACCAGAGGCCTCCCGCCAGTGCCAGCAATGCCAATGTGACCGACACCTTAGCGACCTTGGGTGCCGCGAAGTTCGACAGCAGACGCCAGAAAGGGTGTTCACGAACGGCATGCTGTTTACTGCGCACAACGGCCTTTTTGCTGATCCCTGCGTAGGAAATGGCAACGGGGAGCAGGATCAGGTTAGTGAACACGATCACAGCGACACCAATGGACGCACCAATGGCCAGCTCGCGAATCACGCCAATATCGATGATCAACAGCGTGATGAAGCCCACGGCGTCCGCCAGAATCGCGATCATCCCCGGCAGGAACAGCTGGCGAAACGTGCGACGCGCGGCAGTCAGGGCGTTGTCGGCGTCGCTGGATTGCAGGGCAATGCCGTTGATCTTCTGCACCCCGTGGGAAATGCCGATGGCAAAGATCAGAAACGGTACGAGCATCGAGTAAGGATCGAGACCAAAGCCCACCACATGCATGAGCCCCAGTTGCCACACCACGGCGATCAACGTGGTGCTCAAGACAGCGATGGTGCTGCGCGTGCAGCGTGTGAACCACATCAAGAGCACGAGGGTGATCAGGAAGGCCACGCCGAAGAACATCACCACCATGATCAGGCCGTCGATCAGGTCGCCGACTTTCTTGGCAAACCCGACGATGTGAATATCGACGTTGGGGTTCTGCGCTTCGTATTTGTCGCGGATCTTCTCCTCCAACTGGTGGGAGAACAGCCGGTAATCCAGCGGCAGTAATTTGCCCTGATCCGCCGGGTCCGGGTAAAACTCCTGGAGAGGGACGTCGACGATGCTGGACTTGAAGTTGTTCGCCACCAATCGCCCGACTTGACCGGATTTGAGGACGTTATTGCGCAGCTTGTCGAGGCTGTCCTGGGAACCGTCATAGCTCTGGGGAATCACCTCGCCACCGGCGAAGCCCTCCTCTGTCACCTCGGTCCAGCGCACACTCGGGCTCCACAGCGACTTGAGCCCGGAACGGTCAACACCCGAAATGTAGAACACCTCATCGTTGATCTGCCGAAGGGTCTCCATGTACTCCTTGGTGAAGATATCGCCCTGTTTGGCTTCCACCGAAATCCGCACGGTGTTGCCCAGGTTCGCCAAGTCGTTGCGGTGCTCCATCATCTTCTGAATGAAAGGATGACCCAGCGGGATCATCTTCTCGAAACTGGTAGACGGCCGAACCAGAGTGGCCTGCCAGAACAGGAAAATACTGACCAGCAGACAAATGCCAATCACGGTCGGACGATTGTTGAAGATCAATTGTTCGAGAAAGGTCGGTTTGTCGTGTGGCTGTTGAAGATTTGTCATCGATAAGCGTCCTCGCCTGGTCAGTTCTTATTGTTGAGCGACATCAACGCCTGTCGGCGAGGTGACGTGAACGCCGCCCTGTCCTACCAGAATGAGATTGCCTTTGTCGTCCTCGGCCACACCGGCCAGTGAGAGACGGTCCGAGCGATTGGAAACGGTGAACGTCTCGCCGTCATCGGTGCTGCGCATGACACTCCCCCCGTTGCCGACCAGCACGATGGAGTTGTCCGGCAACAATGAAGCATTGGCGATGCTGAATTCCAAAGGCCCACGCTCCCCCTGCAGCGCGACCGGCTCCCAGTTGCTGCCGAAATCCGTGGAGCGGAACAGATTGCCGCGCAGGCCGTACGCCAGCAGCGTATTCGCTTGGGACGTACCCACTGCGCCGAACAACGAACCTTGATACGGGCCTTCGAGTTTTTCCCAGGTTTGACCGTCATCCGACGAGCGAAACATGCTGCCCATTTCGCCGACGATGAACAGACCTGCATCCTTTACGTAAGCGATGCCATTGAGATGATACTGGTCGTCGTTATCCAGCCGTTCGCCGATGTCATTCCAGTGCTGTCCGCCGTCGGTGGTCTCCAGCAGCGCGCCGTAGGCCCCCACGGCGATTCCAGTGCTGAGGTCCTTGAACCAGACGTCTAACAGCGGCGCCTCGCGCTTGAGGTCTTCGAATTGTTTGATCCAGGTGGCGCCGCCATCGCTGCTGGCGAGAATCTGCGCATCATGACCGACAGCCCAGCCATGCTGATCGTCGACGAAGTACACCGCTGTGAGCAATTGCCGGGTTGGCACTTTGGCTTGAGTCCAGGACTTGCCTTGATCATCGGAATAAAGAATGTGACCGCGGTCTCCCACCACCACAATTCGCTTACCGGCGTGAGTCACGTCCAACAGCAGACTGCGAGAGGCTTTGGCGGACTCCAGTGCGAAAACGGCCGTGTCGCTGGCGACAGGGGCAGCGGTCGGCGTGCTTTCAGCAGCCAGTGCCGTGCCGCAGAGGGCCATGGAGATGAGCAACAACACTACAGCGTTCAGAGGCCTGCTCGTGTGTAGCGTCCGGGAATCGTCATGACGTTGAATGACCGCGGACCGAGTGCGCCGAATGACTGGCTCACGCATGGAGCTTCCCCTTCCTTTATTTTTATTAGGTTCTCCGGAAGGTCATTTCAGTACTGCAAGCGCTCTAGCCTGCGTACGAGCCTTCCGAGGCGAACCCATCCTATCCAGCTTGGGAAACGTATGACAATCAACATGACGTTATCTTTTGTTAAGCAAAGGTCAGGTGATTGCAGCGTTATCACTGGGACTGATTGGGAACTCTAACCGCTGGAATAGGCTGTCGGGTGACATATCTAGCAACCTAGGTGGCCGATGGCCGTGACGGCTGGGATATGTGCAGCTGTGCGAGGCTCTCACAGTTCGGGCCAGGACTGGGCTTGGGTTATGCCCAGCATTTTTCCACGCGCAAAAACAAAACCCCATCTGCTTTCGCAAATGGGGTTCTGGAATTTAATCTTGACGATGACCTACTCTCACAT
>NZ_JBSKHU010000007.1:0-402858 GCF_057128705.1 Pseudomonas salicis | reverse complement strand
CAAGGAGTTTTCGGTTCCGACTGCGCCGGAAGTGGGGCGAATTATAGACACATCCGGAGGGGCGTCAAGCACTTATTTAAACTTTATTCCAAATTCAACGTAACACGCCCAAACGCCTTCTTGCCGGCCTGACAAACATGGGTCGCGCCTACTTTAAAGACAAAGCCACGATCAACCACTTCGCCATCTATACGCACACCACCAGACGCCAACAGGTCGCGAGCAACCGCAGCGTTCTTCACCAACCCTGCCTTATTAAGGATGGCGCCGATTGGCATGTCTTCAGTCGCTGACACCGATATCTCAGGCAAGTCTTCAGGCAGCTCGCCCTCTTTCATACGGTTGCCCGCAGAACGGTGCGCAGACGCAGCAGCCTCTTCACCATGAAAACGCGCCACGATTTCTTCCGCCAGCTTGATCTTGATGTCCCGGGGATTCGCGCCGGCTTCGCAATCAGCCTTGAAGCCTTCGATCTCTTCCATGGAGCGGAAGCTCAGCAGCTCGAAGTAGCGCCACATCAGTGCGTCAGGAATAGAAACGAGCTTGCTGTACATAATGCCCGGCGCTTCCTGGATGCCGACGTAGTTACCCAACGACTTGGACATCTTCTTCACGCCATCCAGACCTTCAAGCAACGGCATGGTCAGCACGCACTGCGCCTCCTGACCATAAGCACGCTGCAGCTCACGCCCCATAAGAAGGTTGAATTTCTGATCGGTGCCGCCCAGCTCGACATCAGCACGCAGCGCGACCGAGTCGTAACCCTGGACCAGCGGATAGAGGAATTCATGAATGGCGATGGACTGGTTCGACTTGTAGCGCTTGTCGAAGTCGTCGCGCTCCAACATACGCGCCACTGTGTACTGCGACGAGAGACGGATAAAATCGGCCGGGCTCAACTGATCCATCCAGGTGGAGTTGAACGCCACCTCGGTTTTAGCTGGATCAAGAATCTTGAAGACCTGAGCTTTATAAGTCTCGGCGTAATCGAGCACCTGCTCACGGGTGAGCGGCGGACGCGTGGCACTTTTGCCGCTCGGGTCGCCGATCATGCCGGTGAAATCGCCAATCAGAAAGATGACCTGATGGCCCAACTCCTGGAACTGCCGGAGCTTATTAATAAGCACCGTGTGACCCAAGTGCAGGTCAGGGGCCGTAGGATCGAAACCGGCCTTGATGCGCAGTGGCTGACCACGCTTAAGCTTCGCGACCAGTTCGGACTCGACCAGGAGTTCATCTGCACCACGCTTGATCAGCGCGAGCTGCTCTTCAACCGACTTCATTTCAGCCCCGTCATGCCTTATTTCAAAGGGAAACAACCATACAAGATCACCGCCCAAATACAAGTTCTGGCAACAGAAGGTCGACGAATCAGGGAACGATCCGAACGCAAGCTTGCCTCAGGCATGATTTGGTTATATTTTATACAGTTATTTCATCTTCATCATGTCATTCATCTTTTCCATTTCATCTTTTTTCAAAGTCAAAATTACCTATGAACGACACTCCGCCTAAAGCGCCTCCGCTTTATCCGAAGAGCCACCTGCTTGCAGCCAGCGGTATCGCTGCCCTGCTGAGCCTGGCCCTTCTGGTTTTTCCATCCAGTGATGTCGAAGCCAAGAAAACCAACCTGAGCCTCGAACTGGACACACCGGTCGATCAACTCAAGCAACAAGAAGACGCTCAAACGCAGTCTCAAGCCACAGAGTCCTCCACAGATTCCCCTTTTGCGCAGATCGACAACAACGCAGATGAGCCGGAAGACACCGCCAGCACTGCGCCAGCCGCCACTCCTGACAAACCCGAAAAGGAAGTCGCCGCGGCTGCAAAAAGCCCAACTCATCGGGAAGTCGTGGTCTCCAAGGGCGATACCCTCTCTACCCTTTTCGAGAAAGTCGGCCTTCCACCCGCCGCTGTCCATGAAGTGATTGCCAGCAACAAGCAGGCCAAGCAATTCAGCCAACTGAAAAATGGGCAAATCCTGCAGTTCGAGCTATCGCCCGAGGGCAAGCTCAAACAACTGCACAGCAAGCTCAACGACCTGGAAAGCATCAGTCTGTCGAGAACCGACAAGGGCTACACTTTTACTCGTGATGTCAGCAAACCCAACGTACGCACCGCGTATGTCCACGGCGTCATCAGCAACTCCCTGTCGCAATCGGCGCAGCGAGCGGGCCTGAGCCACAGCATGACAATGGATATGGCCAACATCTTCGGCTATGACGTGGACTTCGCGCAGGACATCCGCAAGGGTGACGAATTCGACGTGATCTACGAGCAAAAAGTTGTCAACGGCAAGACCGTCGGCACCGGCAATATCCTGTCTGC
Source organism: Pseudomonas salicis (assembly GCF_057128705.1). Classification (NCBI taxonomy): domain Bacteria; kingdom Pseudomonadati; phylum Pseudomonadota; class Gammaproteobacteria; order Pseudomonadales; family Pseudomonadaceae; genus Pseudomonas; species Pseudomonas salicis. The sequence goes on along the minus strand of NZ_JBSKHU010000007.1, from coordinate 400,530 downwards.
TCGTTTCACGAACCGCGGTAAGAGCTATACCGCCGTGCGCTACACCAATAAACAAGGCAATACCAACTACTACACCGCCGAAGGCAACAGCATGCGCAAGGCATTCATCCGCACACCGGTTGAATATGCTCGCATCAGCTCCTTGTTTTCGATGGGTCGTAAGCACCCTATCCTGAACAAGATCCGCGCCCATAAAGGCATCGACTATGCTGCACCACGGGGCACACCAATCAAGGCGACAGGCGATGGGAAAGTGATTCTGGCGGGTCGCCGTGGCGGTTACGGCAACACCGTAATCATTCAGCACGGCGAGACTTACCGCACGCTGTACGGCCACATGCAAGGATTCGCCAAGGGCATCCAGAACGGCTCCAGCGTCAAGCAAGGCCAGGTCATCGGCTATATTGGAACAACCGGCCTGTCGACAGGTCCGCATGTACATTATGAGTTCCAGGTAAATGGCGTTCACGTTGACCCGTTGGGTCAGAAGCTGCCAATGGCAGACCCGATCGCCAAGTCCGAAAAACAGCGGTTCATGCAGGAAAGCCAACCTCTCATGGCGCGCATGGACCAGGAAAAGGCCACCATGCTGGCCTCGAGTAAGCGCTGACCTATGACTTTATATGTAGGTGTAATGTCCGGAAGCAGTCTGGATGGCCTCGACTTCGCACTCGTAGAACAGGATGACCGACCGCGTCTGCTCGGCACCCACTACATTCCTATGCCCGACGATCTGCGCGCAGAGCTGCTTGGCTTGTGCGCCAGCGGCCCGGACGAGCTGGCCCGCGCCGGTATCGCCGAACAGAAATGGGTCCGTCTTGCCGCGCAAGGCGTCCTCGCGCTCCTGGATCAGCAAAACAAGCTGGCCGGTGAGATTCGCGCCATCGGTAGCCATGGCCAGACGATTCGGCATGAGCCAGCGCGTGGCTTCACGATTCAGATTGGTAACCCTGCCCTATTGGCCGAATTGACCGGCATCACTGTCGTCAGTGACTTCCGCAAGCGTGACATTGCGGCAGGTGGCCAAGGTGCACCTCTGGTTCCGGCCTTCCATGAAGCGCTCTTCGATGACAACAAGGACTATCGCGCCGTCTTGAACGTCGGCGGGTTCAGCAACCTCAGCCTGATCGAGATCGACAAGCCGGTTTCCGGGTTCGATTCCGGGCCGGGCAACGTGTTGCTTGATGCGTGGATTCAGGCCCAACGCGGCTTGAGTTACGACAAGGATGGCGCGTGGGGCGAAAGCGGAACGGTTAATGCGGATCTGCTCAAGTCGATGCTCAGCGACCACTTCTTCCAGACCAAAGGGCCGAAGAGTACGGGCCGCGAAGTGTTTAACCTCGGCTGGGTGCATCACCATATGTTCCAGCTGCCGACGTTGAAACCCGAGGATGTTCAGGCAACGCTGCTTGAAGTAACGGCATTGAGCATCACTGAGTCGCTGCAATCGGCCCAGGCCCAGACCAAAGAGTTGTTGGTCTGTGGTGGCGGCGCCCACAACAAGGCGCTGATGGCCCGTTTGGCTGCTCTGCTTCCGAACACCAAAGTTTCCAGCACTGCCGAGTTTGGGGTCGATCCTGACTGGGTCGAAGCCATGGCGTTCGCATGGCTGGCTCATTGCGCTCTGGAAAGCGTTCCGGCCAACCGCCCTAGTGTCACAGGTGCGGCAGGGCTGCGCGTGTTGGGTGCGATTTACCCTGCCTGATCCAAAAGGCAGAATGCAAAACGCCGCGCATCTGCGCGGCGTTTTCGCTTACAGCGAATGACTCAGATCGAGAACGATGAACCACAGCCGCATGTCGTCGCGGCATTCGGGTTCTTGATCACGAAGCGAGAGCCTTCGAGACCTTCCTGATAGTCCACTTCGGCGCCCGCCAGGTACTGGAAGCTCATCGGGTCAACCACCAGGCTGACGCCTTCGCGCTCAACGATGGTGTCATCATCGGCCACGTCTTCATCGAAGGTAAAACCGTACTGGAAGCCGGAACAGCCACCGCCAGTCACGAAAACCCGCAACTTCAGGCGATCATTGCCCTCTTCATCGACCAGGGTTTTCACTTTGTGCGCTGCACCGTGCGTGAATTCCAGAGCCGTAGGTGTGAAGGTTTCAACACTCATGCTCAATATCTCCCGGCGGTAAGCCGTCATAATGCGTAATGACGGGCATTATCCGCTTCTCCTACAAAATCGGTCAACTATTGTGAAAGCAGCCACGAGCTGCGAGCGACAAGCTGCAAGCGAGAGCTTGCGATTCCGCCCGACCTCGGAGCTTGCCGCTTACCGCTCGACGCAGCTTTTATGGAAGCAAAGCTGCGTGGGACAGGCCCAGACGCTCGTCCAGTTCAAACATGATGTTCATGTTCTGCACCGCCTGACCCGATGCACCTTTGACCAGATTGTCGATGACGGACAGCACGACCACCAGATCGCCACCCTGAGGACGGTGCACTGCAATCCGGCAGACGTTAGCGCCACGCACGCTGCGGGTTTCCGGGTGGCTGCCAGCGGGCATGACGTCGACGAACGGTTCGTTGGCGTAGCGTTTTTCGAACAGCGCCTGCAGGTCGACAGACTTATCCACAACCGTTGAATACAGGGTGGCGTGAATGCCACGAATCATCGGCGTCAGATGAGGCACAAACGTCAAACCGATATCGCCACCGGCTGCTCGGCGCAGGCCCTGGCTGATTTCCGGCAGGTGACGGTGGCCTTTCACGGCATACGCCTTGAAGCTCTCGCTGGTTTCGGCATAGAGCGAACCCACGCTTGCGCCGCGGCCCGCACCGCTGATGCCGGATTTACAGTCAGCGATCAGTCGGGTTGGATCGGCCAGACCCGCTTCCAGCAACGGCAAGAAACCCAATTGAGCGGCGGTCGGGTAGCAACCCGGTACAGCAATCAGCCGCGCAGCTTTGATTTTCTCGCGATTGACTTCCGGCAGACCGTACACCGCCTCAGGCAGCAGCTCTGGCGCGCCGTGCGGCTGGTTGTACCACTTGGCCCATTCGTCCGCGTCTTGCAGGCGGAAATCGGCGGAAAGGTCGATGACCTTGGTGCCCGCGGCCAGCAGCTCGCCCGCCAAAGCGTGCGCCACGCCATGCGGTGTGGCGAAAAAGACCACGTCACACGCGCCCAGTACCTTCACGTCCGGCACGCTGAATGCCAGGCCGTCGTAGTGGCCGCGCAGGTTCGGATACATGTCAGCCACCGGCAGACCTGCTTCGGAACGCGAGGTGATCGCGACCACTTCAGCTTCTGGATGCTGTGCCAAAAGACGCAGCAACTCGACGCCGGTGTAACCCGTGCCACCGACGATACCGACCTTGACCATAACGTGCCCCTCAACGAAACCACTGGAAAGCCGCAGATGATAGGAGTCCAGAGCCTGCGGGACAACCGTGAACGTGACGTACGGGCACCCATGCCACTACTATTTGCGCCACCGTGATTGTGGAAACTTAAAAATGCTCTGGATTAAAGCGCTGCACATCGTCTCGATGGTCTGCTGGTTCGCCGGCCTGTTCTACCTCCCTCGCCTGTTCGTTTACCACGCCATGAGCGAAGACGCCGTCAGCCGTGAGCGATTCTGCACCATGGAGCGCAAGCTCTATCGAGGCATCATGGGCCCTGCGATGATCGGCACGCTGGTGTTTGGCATCTGGCTGATTACACTCATCCCCGGCTACCTCCAACAGGGCTGGATGCACGCCAAGCTGACACTGGTCGTGATCCTGATCGGCTATCACCATATGTGTGGCGCTCAGGTCAAACGCTTCGCCCGGGGGGAGAATGGCCGCAGCCACGTGTTCTACCGCTGGTTCAACGAAATTCCCGTACTGATTCTGCTGGCGATCGTCATCTTGGTCGTGGTCAAGCCATTCTGATCCCAGTGCACTAGACGCCTCTAACCCAAGACAAGGAAGCCAAGCATGGCAGAACACTTCAAGATCGTTTTCGAAGGACAGCTGCGAACGGGTGTGGACCTGGAAACCGCTCGCCTCAATCTCGCGCAATTGTTCAAGAGTGATGTGTCCGGTGTCGATCGGCTATTCACCGGTAAACCGATGACGGTCAAACGTGGCCTGACCCGTGATGATGCGCAGCGGTATTTGAAGGCATTGAATGATGCCGGTGTCGAAGCCCGGATCGAGTTAGAACAACCTGTCGCCTGGACGCTGGAAGAAATCGAAGAGCCCGCTCAGGCGAAGCCGGCGTTCGAGCCAGCTGCGTCGCCTTATGCGCCGCCCCGTGCATCGGTGACCACCGAGTGGCCAACCGAAGGCGAATTGAAAGTCTTCACTGTTCAGGGTCGTATCGGACGTCTGCGTTATCTGGCGTGGTCAATGGTGCTGAGCTTCGTGGCGATGCTGCTTGCGGCCTTGTGTTTTGGGGTGCTGAGCATGTCGCTGGTGGCTGGAGGCCTGCTGGCCACCGTGCTGGTTATCGTCTTCCTTGTGGTGAGCATTCAGATGGGCGCTCAGCGCCTCCACGACGCGGGGTGGTCCGCGTGGCTGTTGCTGCTGAATCTGATACCCCTGGTGAACAGCGTTTTTCCACTGCTCATGATGGTGATCCCGGGCAACGCGGGCCCTAACCGTTACGGGCCGCCACCGCCCAAAAACACCCGAGCGGTGAAAGTCCTCGCCGTGCTTTGGTTCGTTTTCCTTGCTCTGGTGTTCGTCGCAGCGCTCTTGGGCGGCTTCCACAAAGTCAAAGAGGAAGTCAAAGCCACAACCGGCGAATATGAACAATCGTTGCCTTATGACGACGACTCGGACCAGGCCACACCCGATGTACAGGTTGACCCCGCAACGCCTCCCGATGCAGGCGACGGCGACGACGATCAATAACTGCCTGATCGCATGGAAGCGGTCTCGACATTTGCAACATTGGAGAACTGCATGACCCGTTACGTCCTGGTCACAGGCGCATCCAGCGGCATTGGCCTGGCCATGGCCGAAGCCCTGGCCCGCCGTGGCCGCAATCTGATTCTGGTTTCCCGCCATCGGGACATGCTGGAAAGCATCGCGCTTGAGTTCACCCAGCGTTTCGGCGTTGAGGTGCTGTTCCGAGCCTGTGATCTGGGCGAGCCGCTACGGCTGTCGGGTTTTTTGCTGGAGCTGGAAGAGGGTGAACGCCAGATCGACCTGTTGGTGAACTGCGCAGGCATCGGCAACAGCGGTCCGTTTCTTGCGCAAGAATGGGCGCAGGAGCAGGACCTGCTGGACCTCAACGTGCTGGCGCTTACCCGTCTCTGCCACACCGTCGGCAACCTGATGGCGGTGCAAGGTGGGGGGCAAATTCTCAATGTGTCTTCGATCATGGGCTTTCAGCCCGGGCCATGGATGAGCACGTACGCCGCGAGCAAGGCTTTCGTGCTGCATTTTTCCGAAGGGTTGCGCGAAGAGTTGAAAAAGACCGGCGTGAAGATATCCGTGCTCTGCCCCGGCCCCACGCGAACGTCGTTCTTCAGAACCGCGCAGCTCAACGCGGACAAGTTCACCAACGACAAAACCATGAGCGCCGAAGAGATCGCGCTGTATACCGTCCGCGCGCTCGACAAAAATCGCGCGGTGATCGTGCCGGGCTGGCGAAACCGCTTCCTGACTCGCCTGCCTCGCTACGCCGGGCGCTGGATGACGCGGAAAATCTGGGGGTCGATCCTCAAGTCACGCACATCCGTCTGACCGGCTAAGGAAGAACAAACGGCTGGGCGTGAACCGACACGCTCAGTACACTCGTCCCACCCCTCTCGAAAACGGAGCAACAAGGCTGTGGAGACTCTGTTCACCAAGATCATCAACCGGGAAATTCCGGCCAAGATCATCTACGAAGACGATCAGGTGCTGGCGTTTCACGACATCGCCCCCCAAGCGCCGGTGCATTTTCTGGTCATCCCGAAAAAGCCCATCGCGACCCTCAATGACGTGACCGAAGAAGACAAAGGCTTGCTGGGCCACATTCTCTTCACCGCGCAGCGCCTGGCCAAGGAGCAAGGTTGCGAGGACGGTTTCCGCGTGGTGATGAACACCAACGAGAAAGGCGGCCAGACCGTCTATCACATTCACATGCACGTGCTGGGCAAGCGTCAAATGACTTGGCCGCCGGGCTGAGTCGCGATTTCAACGACTTACACCCGCCGGGCGTCTATCACGGGCATCGGCGGGCTGACGCAGGGCAAGCCTCGCCACGGCGATTGAGGTAGACTGGCCGCCGTGGATTTATCCGGAGGTGCCCATGGCTACCGAACGTCACTACTCCCCTATCGACCGCTTCCTGCTCCAGGCCGATGCCGCGATGAAGACGCTGCTGCCCGCCAGCGCGCATGCTCATCGCCCTTCCCCCGCCATCGTGCAACCCGACACCAAGATGAATGAGACCGACGCAAAACACGTCGCTGGGCTCATGCGCATCAACCATACCGGCGAAGTCTGTGCGCAGGCGCTGTACCAGGGCCAGGCCCTGACCGCGAAGCTGCCGCATGTGCGCAAGGCGATGGAGCACGCCGCCGAGGAAGAGATTGATCACCTGGTGTGGTGCGAACAACGCATTCGCCAGCTCGGCAGCCATACCAGCGTGCTGAACCCGCTGTTCTACGGCATGTCATTTGGCATCGGCGCGGTGGCCGGTCTGATCAGCGACAAGGTCAGTCTGGGGTTTGTCGCGGCGACAGAAGATCAGGTTTGCAAGCACCTGAACGAGCATCTGGAGCAATTGCCTATCGAGGACGAGAAATCCCGGGCGATCCTGCAGCAGATGCGCACCGACGAAGAGTTACATGCCGAGGGCGCCATCGAAGCGGGCGGTTATCGGTTCCCGGCGCCGGTCAAGTTTGGGATGAGCCTGCTGGCCAAGGTCATGACCAAGAGCACCTATCGGGTTTGATCTAAGCGTTGCCGCAGGTTGCCTGCTTTACTGTAGGAGCGAATTCATTCGCGAGACGTAGGTACAGGCGACAGGAAGGTGTCGAATGTACTGACCTCTCGCGAACAAATTCGCTCCTACAGGTTTTTGGGCTGCGCTTTGGCTTGCCGGTGATGGCTGCCCCCGCCATCAAATCATTGCGATACAGAGCACCTCAACCCAATTCGATGATTTCGTAATCGTGGGTGATTTCGACGCCGGCATTACCCAGCATGATCGACGCCGAGCAATATTTCTCAGCCGACAGCTCGATCGCACGCTTCACCTGAGTTTCTTTCAGCCCACGCCCCTTGACCACGAAATGCAGGTGGATCTTGGTGAACACCTTCGGGTCTTCAGTGGCGCGCTCGGCCTCCAGAAACGCTTCGCAGCTTTCAACGGGCTGACGGGCTTTCTTCAGGATGCTGACCACGTCAAAGTTACTGCAACCGCCCAGGCCGATCAGCACCATCTCCATCGGGCGCACGCCCAGGTTACGGCCGCCGCTCTCGGGTGGGCCGTCCATCACGACCACATGACCGCTGCCCGACTCGCCGAGGAACATGGCCTCACCCGCCCATTGAATACGCGCTTTCATCCCCAGGACTCCGATGCTTGAAAAAAGGCGGCCAGCTTAGCACAGGGCCGAGATGTCGCTGAGCGGACCGGAAATGTCGAGAAGCGACAGAAATGTAGGAAATTTCTGAAAAAAAGGGGAATTGCCGCTGCTGAACTGCGACAAATCGGAAATACTGCCGATACCTATAAGAATGCCGGAAGGCGCAGTTTTTTACGGGACACACCGATGGTTGTCATGACCCCACCGAACAAAGTGAAACTGCTCGATAAGCTCCTCCCCCACGCCCAGCGACGACGCTGCGCCGCCAAGACCAACATTATCTGCGCAGGTGAACAGTCCGAGTCGCTGTACTTGATCATCAAGGGTTCCGTCACGATTCTGATCGAGGACACTGATGGCCGGGAGATGATCGTCGCTTATCTTAACAGCGGGGATTTCTTCGGCGAACTTGGCTTGTTCCAGCAGGCCAGTACCGAGCCTCAGCGCAGCGCTTGGGTTCGGACCAAGACCGAGTGCGAAGTGGCCGAGATCAGCTACGCCAAATTCCGCGAGCTGAGCCAGCATGATCCAGAGCTGATGTACGCCATGGGCGGCCAGATGGCCGAGCGCCTGCGCAATACCACGCGCAAGGTGGGTGATCTGGCATTTCTCGATGTGACCGGCCGTGTGGCACGCAGCCTGTTGGACCTGTGCAAACAGCCTGACGCCATGACTCATCCTGACGGCATGCAGATCAAAATCACCCGCCAGGAAATCGGCCGAATCGTAGGTTGCTCGCGAGAAATGGTCGGTCGCGTATTGAAGTCGCTGGAAGAACAGAAGCTGGTTCACGTACGCGGCAAGACCATGGTGGTCTTCGGCACGCGCTGATCGCCGTTACAGCTCTGCGAAAAGTTTCGCGTATCGCTCGGCAAGCCGGTCGAGGAAATTCGGGGCGGCGAACTGTTCGTGCAGCGCGATGTGACTGTCGGTGCGACACCGCTGGTCAAGGTCGCACATCTGATTGAAACGGTTGACGGCGTTGACCATCTCGACCCGCTCGTTATCCAGCAACATCGCTCCATGGGCCAAGACCACTGGCCGCTTGCCGCCTTGGCTCTGCCGCCAACGCTGGGCGGTGCCGACCATCTTGCGACCGTCAAGATTGACGTTGAACCGGCCATCACAGAACGCGCCTTCGACTTCGCCCAATGAGGCCGCGCCGCCCAACTCGCCCAGCACATCAAGCATGGGCTGACACAAACGCAGGTAGGCGTTTTCAATGCGATCGCGGTCAGGTTCGGATTGCGGCTGCGCGTACACCAGAGCCACGTTGACCGTGGCAGGAGATTGAGGCACCGGCTCGCCACCGCTTTCCCGAAGGAGAATCGGCCAACCAAGATCGGCGAGGGTTTCGCTGGCTTCGGTAAAGCCATCAAGGCGACTTGAGCGCCGAGGCATGACCAGCGCGTGATCATCGGGCCGCCAGAACAAGAGGCCGTAATCGGCATCCCCGGCGCAGACAGAGGCCAGCAAATCCTGCTCGGCCTTGAGGCCGGCTTCAACGCAGATGTCTATCACACGAACGGTCATAGCCATTCAACTCCTCATGGGCCCGACGCCCCTTGTAGGAGTGAGCTTGCTCGCGTTCGGGGTGGATCAAACACCACTGCACTGTTTGAACCGACGCTATCGCGAGCAAGCTCACTCCTACAGAGAAGGGGCCTGCCGAAACCGCGCTTTTTCGTCAATCCAGCGTGCTGGACTTGATCGCTGCAGTGCCTTTCTCGGGGAAGAACAGGCGCTGCAACTCCACGCCCGGCTTCTCGGCGCGCATGAATGCTTCGCCCACCAGAAAGGAATACACCTCGCTGATTTCCATCAGCTCGACATCGGCACGGTTGAGAATGCCGCTTTCGGTGATGACCAGACGATCCCGCGGAATGCGCGGCAGCAGGTCCAGCGTGGTTTCGAGGCTCACGTCGAAGGTGTGCAGGTTGCGGTTGTTGATGCCGACCAGCGGGGTGTCGAGGGTTTTCAGCGCGCGGTCCAACTCGTCGCCGTCGTGCACTTCCACCAGAACGTCCAGTTTGTTGGCTTTCGCGACGGCAGCCAGCTCGGCCATCTGCACGTCATCAAGGGCAGAAACGATCAGCAAAATGCAATCGGCGCCCAGCGCACGAGCTTCGACAACCTGATACGGGTCGATCATGAAGTCCTTGCGAATGACCGGCAGCTTGCACGCGCCACGGGCTTCTTTGAGGTACGCATCGGCGCCCTGGAAGAAGTCGATGTCGGTGAGCACGGACAGGCAGGTTGCGCCGCCCGCTTCGTAGCTCTTGGCGATTTCGGCGGGCTGAAAGTTCTCGCGAATCACACCCTTGCTCGGCGATGCCTTTTTGATCTCGGCGATGACAGCGGGCTGCTTCCGTTTGGCCTGCTCAATCAACGCCTTGGCGAAACCACGCGGTGCATCGGCTGTGGCGACCAGGGTTTCCAGCTCGGACAAGCTGACGCTGGCACGGCGCGCCGCAACCTCCTCGGCCTTACGGGCCAGAATCTTTTCCAGTACCGTCGGCACACTCATCCTTCGTTCTCCTGTTTGAATACCGCAGTAAAGGCGCCCAGCTCTTCCAGTTTTTCGCGAGCGAGGCCGGTGTGCAGCGCGTCGTGCGCCAGCTCAACGCCCTCTTTCAACGTCGAGGCATGATCAGCAGCATAGAGCGCTGCGCCCGCGTTGAGCACAATCATTTCGGCGGCTTTCTGACCGTTTTCAGTCTTGCGACGGCCCAACGCATCGCGGATCAGTTCGAGCGATTGCTGCGGGCTGTCCACCACCAGGCCAAACAGGCTCTGGCTCTTCATGCCGAGGTCTTCCGGCTGCACCCAGTATTCAGTGACCGCGCCGTTCTTCAGCTCGGCAACGAAGGTGGGTGCCGCAAGGCTGAATTCATCCAGGCCGTCCTGAGAATGCACCACCAATACGTGCTTACTGCCTAGACGCAGCAATACCTCGGCCAGCGGACGGCACAGCGCCTGACTGAACACGCCGACGACCTGATGCTTAACGCCTGCCGGGTTGGTCAATGGGCCGAGCATGTTGAACAGCGTGCGCAGGCCTAACTCCTTGCGCGGGCCAGCGGCGTGTTTCATCGCTTGATGATGGGTCTGGGCGAACATGAAACCGATGCCCACAGCGTCGATGCAACGGGCCACCTGAACCGGCGTCAGGTTCAGGTAGACGCCAGCCGCTTCCAGCAAATCAGCGCTGCCGCTTTTGCCCGAAACCGCGCGATTGCCGTGTTTGGCCACGGTGCAACCTGCTGCCGAGATGACCAGTGAGGCAGCTGTGGAGACGTTGAAGATGTTGGCGCCGTCACCCCCGGTCCCGACGATGTCGACCACGCGATCCAGCGTCTTGAGTTCAACCTGACCTGCCAACTCACGCATCACCGAAACCGCGCCGACGATTTCGTCGATGGTCTCGCTCTTCATGCGCATACCCATCAGGAACGCGCCGATCTGCGCCTGGGTGCACTGACCGGTCATGATTTCGCGCATCACGTCGCGCATTTCATCGGTGGTCAGGTCCAGTTGATTCACAACCCGGCCCAGCGCCGTTTTGATATCCATTGCCATGTCGATTTGCCCTTAACCCTGACGAGTGCCGCCGGTCTGCTTGAGGAAGTTGGCGAACAGCTCGTGGCCCTGCTCGGAGAGGATCGACTCAGGGTGGAACTGCACCCCCTCGACGTTCAATGTCTTGTGACGCAGGCCCATGATTTCATCAACCGAGCCGTCTTCGAGCTGGGTCCATGCCGTAACTTCCAGGCAGTCTGGCAGCGTCTCGCGCTTGACCACCAGGGAGTGGTAGCGGGTGACGGTCAGCGGATGTTTCAGACCTTCGAACACGCCTTTGTCTTCGTGGATCAGATCGCTGGTCTTGCCGTGCATCACCTGACGGGCACGTACCACATCGCCGCCGAACGCTTGCCCGATGGACTGATGGCCCAGGCAGACGCCCAGCACCGGCAGTTTGCCGGAGAAATGCTTGATCACGTCGATGGACACGCCCGCTTCATTCGGGGTGCAGGGGCCGGGGGAAACCACGATGCGCTCGGGATTCAGGGCCTCGATTTCGGCAACGGTCATTTCGTCGTTGCGGATCACTTTAACGTCGGCACCCAGTTCGCCCAGGTATTGCACAACGTTATAGGTAAAAGAGTCGTAGTTATCGATCATCAGCAGCATTTTGTGCTTAACCTTTTGAACTGACTTCAAGGGTGGCCTTCCGTTTTCAATACCCGCAGTTGTGCACAGGTGAGTCGCGGGCGCTTGTCCGGCGAAACGGCACTAAACCGAGGTACAGAAGGCATATCAATACAGGTCCGGCAAGGCCGGCAGGGAAATAGTCAGGCGCGCCAACGCCAACGGGCGTGAGCCTTGATAACACGCATCAAGAAGCTGCTGACAATCGACACAGGAAAGGTCTCGTTCATACGTTGCCGCACAGTAGCGTACCGCCGCATGTGGCGCAATATCGTAGTGCCCGGGTGGCAGGTCCTGAACGCTTTTTGGCGGCATTTCGAGGTTGGCAAGGGGCAGATGCAAACCTCGACGCCGGCACAGAATGGCGCATCCGGCTGACATAGGGCAGGTCATCTCGTATCGCGGCTGCTACCTTCTGGTACAGCACGACACAACAAGAAGGGACCTCTCGATGCTCAAAACCACTCTGCGCTGGCCTTTTGCTGCCTGCCTGCTCTCCCTCGCCTGCTCCTCGGCAGTCGCGGCCTCCTCCCCTTACTCCACGATGATCGTCTTTGGTGACAGCCTCGCCGACGCCGGACAATTCCCCGATGCCGGTGGACCTCCGGGTTCTACGTTGCGCTTCACCAATCGCACCGGGCCTACGTTCCAGAACGGCAGTGGCGAGGCCTTTGGCTTGAACTCCTCGACGTTGCTCGGCGGGATGCTAGGGGTTGCGCCGGGCGATTTGCAGGCCTCGACCTCGCCTGTCCGTGCGGCTCAGGGTTTGCCCGATGGCAATAACTGGGCGGTCGGCGGCGACCGGACGGATCAGATCCTCGCGGCCATCACCACGCAGTCGCAAGTGGCGAACACTGATTCGTCGACCGGCGTGACCACGGTGTTCCGCACCCGGCCGGGCTATCTGGTGGAGAACAATTTCCGCGCAGACCCGAACGCGCTGTATTACCTGACGGGAGGGGGCAATGACTTTTTGCAGGGACGCGTCATCAGTCCGGCTCAAGCGGTGAACGCCGCCAACAATCTGGCCGACAGCGCGCAAGTGCTGTCTCAGGCCGGGGCGCGTTACATCATGGTCTGGCTGCTGCCCGACATTGGGCAAACGCCCGCCGTGTCCGGGACCTTTCTACAAGGGCCGTCGACTCTGCTCAGCCGCGTGTTCAATCAGCAGTTGGTCAGCCGTCTGGGGCAGATCAACGCCGAAATAATCCCGCTGAACGTTCCGGGGTTGGTCCGAGAGGTGCTCGACAATCCCGCCCAATTCGGCCTGGCAGCGGATCAGAATCTGGTGGGCACCTGTTTCAGCGGTAACGGCTGCCGCGCCAACAGCGTATACGGCATCAACGGCAGTTCGCCCGACCCGACCAAGTTGCTGTTCAATGATGGCGTGCACCCGACTGTCGCGGGCCAGCGCCTGATTGCAGACTACGGTTACTCGATTCTTTCGGCGCCGTGGGAAATCACCCTGTTGCCGGAAATGGCCAACGGCACATTGCGCGCACAGCAGGATCAACTGCGCAGTCAATGGCTGGCGGATTGGAGCAACTGGCAGAACGTTGGAGAGTGGCGCGCCATCGTCGCCGGGGGCGGTCAGAGACTGGACTTCGATGCGCAAAGCAATTCCGCCAGCGGCGACGGTCACGGCTACAACCTCACCGTCGGCGGCAGCTACCGGTTTGCCGAGGACTGGCGCGCAGGGCTGGTTGCCGGGGCCTATCGGCAAACGCTTGAAGCCGGGCCACGGGATTCGGACTACAAGCTCAACAGCTACATCGCCACGGCTTTCGTGCAGTTTCAGGCGAATCACTGGTGGGCCGACCTGGCAGCATCGGGGGGCAAGCTCGATTACGACAACCTGAAACGCAAGTTCGCGCTGGGCGTCAGCGAAGGCGCAGAAAAAGGCGACACTGACGGCAATCTGTGGGCACTCAGCGGCCGACTCGGCTACGACCTGGCCGAGCAGAGCAGTCGCTGGCATGTTTCGCCGTTCATCAGCGCTGATTACTCCCGCGTCGAGGTCGATGGTTATTCGGAGAACAGCACCCGCGCCACCGCGCTCAACTATGACGATCAAACCCGCCGATCCAAGCGCCTGGGCGCGGGCCTGCAAGGCAAGTTCGATGTCACGCCGCAGACGCAGCTCTTTGGCGAAGTGGCCCACGAACGGGAGTTCGACACGGATCAGCAGGACGTGACGATTGCCTTGAACAGCGTGCCGGGCGTGGATTTCAACCTGCAAGGGTATGAGCCACAGCGCAGTTTGAACCGGGCGAGTGTGGGGTTGAGTCAGCGATTAGCGCCTGATCTGACGCTGAGAGCGGGGTACAACTGGCGCAAGAATGATGACGTGACGCAGCAAGGGGTGAATCTGGCGTTGAGCCTGGATTTCTAACAACCATCAGACCTGTAGGAGTGAGCTTGCTCGCGATGGCGTCGTGTCAGGCAATAAATGTGTCAACCATCGGCCCCGATCGCGAGCAAGCTCACTCCTACAGAAAAACCATGTCCGCCGCACGATTGTGCGGCGACAGGTCGACGATCACGCCTCGGGCGTCTGTTCCGCCAACGCCACGGCGCGGAACATCGCGCGGCGTTTGTTGAGGGTTTCTTCCCATTCCAGCGCTGGCACCGAGTCAGCCACAATGCCGCCGCCAGCCTGCACATGCAGTTCACCGTTCTTGATCACCGCCGTGCGGATCGCAATCGCGGTGTCCATGTTGCCGTTCCACGCGAAGTAGCCCACCGCGCCGCCGTATACGCCACGTTTGACCGGCTCCAGCTCGTCGATGATTTCCATCGCGCGGATTTTCGGTGCGCCGGACAGGGTGCCCGCAGGCAAAATCGCCCGCAGCGCGTCCATCGCTGTCAGCCCGCTTTTCAGTTGGCCAGTGACGTTGGACACGATGTGCATCACGTTGGAATAACGCTCGATGACCATCTTCTCGGTCAGCTTCACCGAGCCGATCTCCGAAACGCGGCCAGTGTCGTTACGACCCAGGTCGATGAGCATCAAGTGCTCGGCGATTTCTTTGTCGTCGGACAGCAGATCGACTTCCAGCGCGTGATCTGCCTCTTCAGTCGCGCCGCGAGGGCGAGTGCCGGCGATGGGGCGCACGGTGATCAGGTTGTCTTCGACCCGCACCAGCACTTCAGGCGAACTGCCGACGACGTGGAAGTCGCCGAAATTGAAGAAATACATGTACGGCGTCGGGTTGAAACTGCGCAGTGCGCGGTACAGATCAATCGGTGCGGCTTTGAAGTCGATGGACATCCGCTGCGACGGCACGACCTGCATGCAGTCGCCCGCCAAGATGTATTCCTTGATGGTGTCGACGGCTTTTTCGTAGTCGCCCTGGGTAAAGCTCGAACGGAAAACCGGGTCTGCGGCTTGCGGACGGGTCAGGTCCAGACCGCGACGAGGCGTGATCGGCTGACGCAGTTTCTCCATCAGCGCTTCCAGACGCGCGAGGCCACCTTCATACGCTTCAGGCTGAGACGGGTCGACCAGCACGATCGCGTGCATCTTGCCCGCGAGGTTGTCGAACACGACGACCGCGTCAGACACCATCAACAGAATGTCCGGCACGCCAATCGGGTCCGGGTTCGGGCTCTTGCCCAGACGCGGCTCGACGTAGCGCACGCAGTCATAACCGAAATACCCCACCAGACCGCCATTGAAGCGCGGCAGGCCGGGGATGGTCGGCACGTTGTAGCGGGCCTTGAAGGTTTCGACGAACGCTAGCGGGTCTTCGGCTTCCAGACGCTCGATCTCGACGCCGTCGTGGGTCACGCTGATGGTGTGCTCATGCACGCGCAACACGGTGCGGCACGGCAGGCCGATCATCGAATAACGGCCCCATTTCTCCCCGCCCTGCACCGACTCCAGCAGATAGGAATTCGGCTCGTCGGCAAGTTTCAGGTAGATCGACAGTGGGGTGTCGAAGTCGGCAATGGTTTCGAGAGCAAGCGGAATGCGGTTGTAGCCTTCAGCGGCCAAGCGCAGGAATTCTTCGCGGGTCATGATCAGCCTCGTGGTCTGAGGGTAAAACGGTCAGGTGTGCAAACGTGCCGGACGTCCGGCCAGATTCAAGTCAGGCGCGCCAACGCCAGCGGGCCAAGGCCTTCATGACTTTCATCCAGAGATTGCGAGTGACCACCACGATGGATTCTCTAAAGGAGGGAGCTTCAACTGGAGGCAACGTTATCTCAGCCCCCACATCTAAGCAACCGGGAATCAGCTTGCGCAGGTCGTCGATCACCAGCGCCGGAGATTCTTCGGCAATCGGCCGGCCATGGTTGTAGCCATAGCTCAACGCCACACACGCAACACCGGCGGCTTTCGCGGCCAGCACATCGTTGCGCGAGTCGCCCACGAACAGCGATTGCGAGCCGGGCACGCCGGCCATTTTCATCACGAAAAACAGCGCAGCGGGATCGGGCTTTTGTTGTGGCAGCGTGTCACCGCCGACGATCCAGCGAAAGAAACGGCCCAGCTTCATGTCGTCCAGCAGGGGCGCGACGAAGCGCTCCGGCTTGTTGGTGATGAGCGCCATTTCCACGCCCTGCTTCTGCAACCATTTCAGGGTTTCGCGCACGCCGGGGTAAACGCGGGTCAGCGAATGGTTGTCGCCGTAGGCGTCCATGAAAATCGCCAGCGCTTCTTCGGTGGAGGCTTCGTCCACTGAAGAATGGTCCATGTCGTTGGCCAGGGCGCGGCGCACCAATACGCGCACGCCATTGCCGATCCAGTTCCGCACACGTTCGATGCCCGCCGGTGCACGCCCGAGCTGGTTGAGGGTCTTGTCCACAGCTGCGGCCAGGTCCGGCACCGAATCGACCAACGTGCCATCCAGATCAAACATGATCAGTTTGGGCAGGCGACCCGGAAACAGCTGCTCGAAGCCGCTCATGCGCGGGCCAACGCCAGTTCTGCACGCATTTTTTCAATGACTTCTTTGTAGTCGGGCGCATTGAAGATGGCGGAACCCGCGACGAACGTGTCAGCGCCAGCGGCGGCGATGTCACGGATATTGTTGACGTTGACGCCGCCGTCGATTTCCAGACGGATATCGCGACCGGACGCATCGATCAACGCGCGGGCTTCACGCAGCTTGTTGAGCGTGCCGGGGATGAATTTCTGACCGCCAAAGCCCGGGTTGACGCTCATGAGCAGGATCATGTCGACCTTGTCCATGACGTATTCGAGCAGGTTCAGCGGGGTCGCCGGGTTGAACACCAGGCCCGACTTGCAGCCGCCTTCGCGGATCAGTTGCAGGGAGCGGTCGATGTGCTGGGTCGCTTCCGGGTGGAAGGTGATGTAGGTCGCGCCCGCTTCGACGAAGTCGCCGATGATGCGGTCAACCGGGCTGACCATGAGGTGCACGTCAATCGGCGCAGTGATGCCGTACTTGCGCAACGCCGCGCAGACCATCGGGCCGATGGTCAGGTTAGGGACGTAGTGGTTGTCCATGACGTCGAAGTGGACGATGTCGGCGCCAGCGGCCAGGACATTGTCGACTTCCTGACCCAGACGGGCGAAATCGGCGGAGAGAATCGACGGAGCAATAGCGAAGGGCTGCATGACGCACCTTTTTGAGCGAAATCACGGTGGCGCGCATTGTACTCCAGAGTTTGAAAGGCGGGTTGTGCGGCGGATGAATGCGGTTTTGTGCACAGCTCAGACGTTGCTGGCGAGCGGACTGCTTTGGGCCATGTCGTTCGCAAGGATTCCGGCAAGGCACAGAACACCTGTGGGAGCGAATTCATTCGCGAAGGTGCCGGGGCAGGCAATACATCACCGGCGGCCGGACTGTTTTTCGCGAATGAATTCACTCCCACAGGGGATGAGGGTCGATCAATCGATCAACGCTTCTTCCTGAACGCGCTCGGTCTTGGCGACCGGCTTGCTGTCCACCGCCTTCAGGTCCTTGCTGAACGTCCCGTCCACTTCACCCTTGAAGAAGTTTTTGCCGTAGATCAGCAGGCACAGCACCACGCCGATCCCGAAGGCCCAGCTCGCGCCCTTGATGGCCAGGACTGCGCCAATCACGCCCGCGATCCCAAGGTCACGCTGGCTGCGCGCTTCGAGAATGCCCAGACGCACGCTCACATACCCCTGAATCAGCAACGTCAGCGACAGCGCCACACCCAGAATCGGCTGAACCAGCGTGACGACCGGCAACAGCAGCAAGCCCGTATTGGTGCCCCAACGGAATGAGCCCACGCCGCCGATGATCGACTGCATCGCCTTTGGCCCGCCTTTGAAACGCTCGATTACCACCACCAGCATCGCCGCCCACTTCGGACCGCACATGGCGACGTCGGGACCAAAAATACTCATGAAGGCGTTGCGCGCACCGAATATCAGATGAGCGCGGTCCGGGTTGTAGTCGACGATTTCATCGGTGCGGACGGTTTCCGCTTCGTCGAGCAGCGATTTCGCACTCAGTACGTCGCCAAAAACGATGATGTAGACCGCCAGCATCGTCGGCACTGCCGAGATGAACATCGTCAGCGATGGCATGCCCAGACCAAACACGGTGTAGTTGTTCCACAGGCCGGCGAAGTCCGGTTTGCTGATGCCCCATTGAATGGTCGGCCATGGCGCCTCGCCGAACAACGGCGCGATGACCACCGCCAGCAGGATGATCGGGAGAATTCCCAATTTCGCGAAATTCCACCAGAAGCGGTTGCGCTGTTTCAGCTCGTTGAAATGCTGAGAGAAGATCAGATAGAACGCGATGCCCACCGCGATGGAGATGGTCCACGGCAGGACGTTGAATTTGCCGCCCACCTGAAACACGGCGATCACGGCACTCAACCCGGCGCCGACGATGATCCCGGACTTGATCGCTGAGGGCACGTATTCCACGACCTTCTTCGCCATGCCCGTCGCGCCGAGCGCTATCGAGAAGACCCCGAGCATCAACTGGAACGCAATCAAGGCATGGACACGCTCCGGGCCCATTGGGAATTGCGCGCAATAGGCCATCAGCAAAGGGACCGCCGGGGTGATCCAGCCGGGAACCGTCGGGTCGCCGAGCAGATGATGCGTGAGATACAGCAGTCCGTTGAGCATCACTACCGCCAGCGCCACCTCGAACGGCATGCCGAGCAATTCGGTCATCAGCGGGATGGCAGCCAGGTCGACAGCGCACATCAGCAGACCTTGCAGGTAGTCCGGCATCTCGAATGTGTAGTGAATGAACGGCAAGCGCACCTTAAAGGGGCCGAGCGGGATGTAGGGGCTTTCGCTCCGCGATTGAAGCGTGTTGGACATTGAGTGCACCTGTTTTATTGGTCTTATTTGTGGGTCTTGTGGCGGCAAACGCCCGTGCCGGGGCCGGGCGCTGTGGCTTTTCGGGATCAGTAGGCTGCGCGGTAGATTTTCTCGATGTCGGCAGCGGTCAATTTGCGCGGGTTGTTGCGCATGAGGCGGTCGATCTTGCTCGCCTCTTCGGCCATGGCCGGGATGGCATCTTCCGGCACATTGAAGCTGCGCATGCCCGTCGGTATGTCCACGGCGGCGCACAGGTCGGCCATGGCTTTGACGGCCTGATCGGCGGCATCCTTGTCGTTCAGGTGAGCCACGCGTACCCCCATGGCTTCAGCGATGTCGCGGAAGCGCTCGACGCAGGCCATCTTGTTCCACTCCATCACGTAGGGCAGCAGCAAGGCATTGCTGACACCGTGGGCGATGTTGTAACGGCCGCCCAACGGGTAGGCCAGCGCATGCACGGCCCCCACCCCCGCGTTGCCGAATGCCATGCCGCCCATCAGGCTCGCGGTGGCCATGTCCTCGCGGGCTTGCAGGTTCGAAGGGTTGGCGTAAGCCTTGGGCAGCGCCTTGGCAATCAGCTTGATGGCGCCGAGCGCGATGGCATCGGTGATCGGCGAAGCGTTGACCGACAGGTAGGATTCGACCGCGTGTACCAGCGCATCGACACCGCTCGCGGCGGTCACGCTGCGCGGGCAGGTCAGGGTCATGACCGGGCTGACCAGCGCAACGTCCGGCAGCAGGTAATCGCTGACGATGCCTTTTTTGAGTTGCGCTTCTTTATCGGAAAAAATCGCGACGTTGGTCACTTCCGAACCGGTGCCCGCCGTGGTCGGAATCGCAATCAGCGCAGGGCCTTTGCGTTTCACCAGATCGACGCCGAACAGCTCGGCCAGCGGCCCTTCGTGACCGGCAAACGCAGCGACCCCTTTGGCAATATCGATGGCGCTGCCGCCACCCAGACCGATCAGACCGTCGTGCCCACCTTCGCGATAAGCGCGGGTGCAGTCCTCGACGATTGAGATTTCCGGCTCGGGTTTGACCTGATCGAAAATGCCGTAACGACGGCCACCCAATTGCGCCAGCGCGAGGTCAACGGTGCCGGACTTCACCAGAATGGCGTCAGTGACGATCAGCGGGTTGGTGACGTTGAGGCGGGTCAGTTCAGCGGAAAGCTGCTCAATGGCGCCTTGGCCAGTGATCAGTTTGTTGGCAATTTTAAAGGCGCTGATGGTGGAGGCAGAGAGACTCATCGGGGCTCGTCCTGTACGTAGTTTTATTGGAAGACGTGCAGAATGAGATAGCGAAAGCTGTGCCAAACCTCGCAAAGCCTTTGGGTATAAGGGCATGCGTGACAGGAAGGTCGGTAGAAGGGAGTTTGACCGCTCAGTTTTGATCAGCTTTATGATCGAATTGAGGCGGTCTGATTGAAATTCTAATCAGACCGCTCCCAACGTTTCATCTTCTGCACCACCGTGGCTTGGCTCACGCCCAGCGCCTTGGCGGCGAGCCGCGTGGTCTTGTGCACCTGCAACGCCGCGCGGATCGCCGAGCGTTCGGCGTTCTCTAGCACCTTGCGCAGCGGCAAGCGGCTGTCGTCGGTGTTTTTCGGGTCGAGGTTGAGAATTTCTTCTGGCAGGTCCAGTGCCTCGATGGTGCCGCTCTGGTTCGTGACCACCATCCGCTCAACGATGTTGATCAGCTCACGAATGTTGCCGGGCCAGGGGTACTCGCACATGAGGTCGAGCGCTTCAAGGCTCCACTGTATGTGCCGCTCATAACGCGCATTAAAGCTGTCGAGGTAGTAATGCAGGAGCGGCGGGATTTCTTCGCTGCGCTCGCGTAAAGCCGGAATGCTGATGGGGACCACGTTGAGTCGGTAGAACAGGTCGGCGCGAAACGTCCCTTCCGCCACCAACTGTTTGAGGTCGTGATGAGTCGCACTGATGATGCGCACGTCCACTTCTTTCAGCTCCAGACCACCGACAGGGATGAAGCGATTTTCTTCGATGACCTTGAGCAGCTTCACTTGAACCGGAAGCGGCAGGTCGCCGATTTCATCGAGAAACAGGGTGCCGTGGTGCGCCAGCTCCAGCAGGCCGCGCTTGCCTTTCGGCCCCGCCCCAGTGAATGCGCCGGGGGCATAACCAAAGAGTTCGGCTTCGATCAGGTTCTCGGGCAACGCGCCACAGTTGAGGGCCAGAAAAGGCTCGCTGGCGCGGGGGCTGGCGTTATGAATGAACTGCGCCACAAGTGTCTTGCCGACGCCGGTTTCACCTTGCAGCAGCACCTTCACCGAACTGCCCGCCACTTGCCGGGCGAGCGCGAACACCCGGCCGGACACTTCCTGATCGGCCATCAATGGCGAGTGCAGCAGGTTGTCCCGTTGACCGGCGTGTAGTTTGGCGGTGCTGTTGCGCAGTTGCTTGAGCTGTTGAAGTTCGTCGCGCTCGTGCTTCATGCGCAGCAGTTCGGTCATGTCGCGAACCGTGCTGACGACATAGGAAATCCGGTGATCGGTATCGAGGATCGGCGTCGCGCTGACGAGGAGCTTCTTGCCTTGGCTCAGGCTCTGCATCACCGACACCGGGCGGCCTTCTTGCAAAACGCGCAATGAGGCTGATTGGGAGATAACGCCAGCCTTGACCAGTTCCTGCATCGAACGGCCTACCAGCTCTGCGCCGCTGAGGCCGGTCAAGCGTTCATAGGCGCGATTGACCTTGAGCGTCTTGCCGTCGCCATCGGTGATGTACACGCCGTCGTGCAGAGCGTTGAGCAGTTCTTCGAAACTGGCGTCGTTGACGTTCACCGAGGAGCTCCATGACGGGGTGAGGAGCGGTGAAGTTTAAACGGTGACAGAGCAATTGATACAAAACGGGAGGTAGAAATACGATCGTCTGTGGGAGCGAATTCATTCGCGATGCGGCCGTACATTCAACGGAAATGTGTCAAATGTACTGGCCTCTCGCGAATGAACTCGCTCCCACAGGGGGTGATGTGTATCCCTTACTCCACCGCCGTACGCAATTTCTCACTGCGCCCACGCAACCATTCCAGCACCAGCAACAGGATCACAGAGAATCCAATCAGCAGCGTCGCGGCAGCCGCAATGGTTGGGCTGAGGTTTTCGCGGATGCCGCTGAACATCTGGCGCGGCAACGTCGCTTGCTCGGGGCCGGCAAGGAACAGCGTCACCACCACTTCATCGAACGAGGTCGCGAAGGCGAACAACGCCCCGGAAATCACGCCCGGCGCAATCAGCGGCAATGTCACGCGGCGAAACGCTGTGACCGGTGAAGCACCCAGGCTGGCGGCAGCACGCACCAAGTTGTAGTTAAAGCCTTGCAGCGTGGCCGATACGGTGATGATCACGAACGGCACACCCAACACCGCGTGCACCAAAATCAGCGAGGTGTAGCTGTTGCCCAAACCCAAGGGCGCGAAGAACAGGTAGCTCGCGACACCCACGATCACCACCGGCACCACCATCGGCGAGATGACCAGCGCCATCACCAGCGATTTACCCGGAAAGTTACTGCGGGTCAGGCCAATCGCCGCCAGCGTGCCGAAGCCCATGGCCAGCAGCGTTGCGGCCGGGGCGACGATCATGCTGTTCTTCAGCGAGCGCATCCACTCTGCGGAGTTGAAGAAATCCTGATACCAGTGCAGCGAGAAGCCTTGCAGCGGGTAGACCAGAAAGCTGCCGGAGTTGAACGACAACGGCACGATCACCAGTACCGGCAGCACCAGGAACAGCAGAATCAGACCGCACACAATGCGCAGGGTGTAAAACCAGACCCGTTCTGCGGGCGAAGAATAAGGGCTCAACATGGTCATTCTCCTCAGCTCAGGCGCAGACGGCTGGCGCCGACCAGCCAGCTATAAATCAGGTACAGCACGACAGTCGCCAGCAACAGCAAGCCGCCCAGCGCCGTCGCCATGCCCCAGTTGATGCTGGTGTTGGTGTAGAACGCCACGAAGTAGCTGACCATCTGATCGTTCGGGCTGCCCAGCAGCGCGGGGGTGATGTAGTAGCCGATGGCGAGGATGAACACCAACAGGCAGCCCGCGCCGACACCGGCGTAGGTTTGCGGGAAGTACACCCGCCAGAAGCTGGCGAACGGGTTGCAGCCCAGGGAAATCGCCGCACGCATGTAGGTCGGCGAGATGCCTTTCATCACGCTATAAATCGGCAGGATCATGAACGGCAGCATGATGTGAACCATCGAGATGTACACGCCAACGCGGTTGAAGACCAGCTCCAGCGGCTTGTCGATGATGCCCATTGCCATCAGCGCGCCATTGATCAGACCACTCGATTGCAGCAGCACGATCCACGCGGCGACACGCACCAGAATCGAGGTCCAGAACGGCAGCAGCACCAGAATCATCAGCAGGTTGCTTTGGCGGGCAGGCAGGTTGGCCAACAGGTACGCCAACGGATACGCGAGCAACAGGCAGATCACGGTGATCACCAGGCCCATCCAGAACGTGCGGGCGAAGATGTCGAGGTAGATCGCTTGATCGGGGGTCGCAGGCGCCACTTCACCGAGGTCATCGATGCGGTGGTCAACGGCCGCCAACAGGTAATAGGGGGTGAAGCTTGAGGTGTTGCGACGGATCGCCTGCCAATACGCGGGATCGCCCCAACGCTCATCGACGGCTTCCAGCGCTTCTTTATAGGAAGCAGGCTCTTCCTTGAACGGAACGGCGCGTGCAGTTTTCGCGAGCAGGCTGCGGTAACCGGCGAGTTCCTGGTTCAGGCGCTTGGACAGGTCGCCCAAGGTCTGATTTTTGCGGGCGTCGGCCAGGTCTTGGCTAAGCGCCTTGTACGCTGATTCCGAGGGCAGGCCTTTGCCGTCCCACTTGACGACTTCGGTGACAGTGAGCGGCATGCCGCCAACCACTTCAGGGTTGTTCACGCTCTTGTAGAGCAGCGCCGCAATCGGCACGAGAAACACGAGCAGCAGGAAAATCACCAATGGCGCGATCAGTGCCTGAGCCTTCCAGCGGTTGACGCGCTCGGCACGGGCCAGGCGTTGCTTCAAGGTCGGGCTGGCGCCTTCAGTCAGGGGCACGGCGGTGGCCATAGTGAACTCCAAAATCTTTCAACGATGGGTGCGTTTTCTTCCCGCAAGGGGAAAGAAAACGCACCTGGTTTAACGTGACGCGTGACGCTTACTTGGCAGCCCAAGAGTTGAAGCGCTGTTCCAGGTTCTCGCCATAGTCAGCCCAGAATTTCACGTCGATCTGCACCTGATCCTTGATGTTCTCAGGAGTGGTCGGCATGTTTTTCAGAGTGTCGGCGCTCAGCAGCGAAACCGCTTGAGTGTTGGCCGGACCGTAGGCGATGTTCTCGGAGTAGGTCTTTTGCTGCTCTGGCTTGAGGGTGTAAGCGAGGAACTTCTTCGCTTCTTCGGCGTTTTTGGCACCCTTCGGAATGGCCCATGCGTCGAAGTCATACACGCCGCCCGTCCAGACCACTTTCAGGTTGCTCTCCTTCTGCACGGCCGCGATACGACCGTTGTAGGCCGAGCTCATCACGACGTCGCCAGACTGGAGATACTGCGGCGGCTGAGCACCCGCTTCCCACCACTGGATGCTTGGCTTGAGCTTGTCGAGCATCTTGAAGGCGCGGTCCTGGCCGTCTTTGGTGGCCAGCACTTTGTAGACGTCTTTCGGCGCGACGCCGTCAGCCATCAGTGCGAATTCAAGGGTGTATTTGGCGCCTTTACGCAGGCCACGCTTGCCCGGGAATTTTTCGGTGTTCCAGAAATCGGTCCAACCGGTCGGAGCGGTTTTCAGCTTGTCGGCGTTGTAGGCCAGCACGGTCGACCACACGAAGAAGCCCACGCCGCAGGTCTGAATGGCACCCGGCACGTAGTCTTCTTTCTTGCCCAGAATGGCGGGGTCGATTTCTTCGAACATGTCTTCGTCGCAGCCACGGGACAGTTCCGGGGATTCCACTTCTACGAGATCCCAGGTCACGCTCTTGGTGTCGACCATGGCTTTCACCTTGGCCATCTCACCGTTGTACTCGCCCGCAATGATCTTGCCGCTGCCGGTCTTTTCCCACGGCGCGTAGAAGGCCTTTTCCTGAGCCGCCTTGTTCGCGCCACCGAAGGAAATGACGGTCAGGTCCGCCGCCATGGCTTGCGCCGCGCACATCATGCCGACCGATAAGGCGGTGAGCTTCAATGTCTTTAGCATTTATTTTTCTCTCCACGAACAAATGTTGGTTAAGCAATGGGGCGATCGATTCGCCTCTGGGTGCCTCGATTTACGCGTACCGCGGGTGAATCAATGCGCGTCCTGCAACGGGTCCAGCGCGCGCGCGTGCTCGACCTGCCATCCAATGGGCACAACGTCGCCAACGCTCATGGCCGGGTCCAGCTCGGCAATGGGCTGTTTGACGAAGAAATCGGTTTTGCCTGCCACTTCCAGACGCACACGCACGTGGTCGCCCAGATAGATAAATTCAGCGACGCGGCCGGAGAAACGGTTCACGCAGCTTTCGCTGCGGCCATTGAGATTCACGCGTTCAGGGCGGATCGACAACGTGACCGGGCTGCCTGCCGGGCCGACGTTGATCGCCAGTGCCTCGACCTTCTCGCCTCGGGAAAGGGCCACCAGGCAACGGTCGCCGGTCTGGCTGAGCAAGGTGCCGTTGATGCGATTGTTCTCGCCGATGAAGTTGGCGACGAAGGTGTTCTTCGGCTCTTCATAGAGAGAGCGCGGCGGAGCGATCTGCTGGATTTCGCCTTGGTGGAAGACGGCGACGCGGTCCGACATGGTCAGCGCTTCGCCCTGGTCGTGGGTCACGTAGACCACGGTTACGCCCAGGCGCTGGTGGAGGTGCTTGATCTCCATCTGCATGTGTTCGCGCAGCTGCTTGTCGAGGGCGCCCAGCGGTTCGTCCATCAGCACCAGTTGCGGCTCGAACACCAGTGCGCGGGCCAGTGCCACACGTTGCTGCTGACCACCGGACATTTGCGCCGGATACCGATGAGACAGCGCGCCGAGCTGCACCATGTCCAGCGCCTTCTTGACCTTCTCGGCGACGTCGGTCTTGCTCATGCCACGCACCGACAGCGGGAACGCGAGGTTCTCGGCCACCGTCATGTGCGGGAACAGCGCGTAGTTCTGAAACACCATGCCGATGTCGCGTTTGTGCGGCGGCACGTTATTGATCGAACGGCCAGCCAGCAGGATCTCGCCCGCCGTCGGCGTTTCGAAACCGGCGAGCATCATCAGGCTGGTGGTCTTCCCGGAACCGGACGGCCCGAGCAGGGTGAGGAACTCGCCTTTGCGAATGTCCAGGTTGAGGTCTTTGACGATCAGGGCTTCGCCGTCGTAGCTCTTTTGCACACCACGAAAGCTGACCAGAACATCACTTGCCCCAGCGCTTGAATCGACGTTGCTCATTACCCACACCTTTGTTTAATCAACCGTGGGGACAAGCCTAGATGAGGCTACAGACCACGCAAATCGGGGCGCAGGAGAGATTGAGCTAGGCGGGATGGAAGGTTGGTTGTAGGGATTGCCCTACACGGATGGCGGGGATAGGTATGTGCCGTCGAGGGCACTTTCCGCGGGTTTTGTCAGCTGGATGACATCGCGGGATAGGACACCGGACCTGTGGGACCGAATTCATTCGGGAAGGCAGACTGTCAGACGCTGCATCTGCGTCGTCCGAACCAACGTTTCGCGAATGAATTCGCTCCCACAGATCGATCCGGCGTTGGCCCACAGGTCGTTTTCAGACCAGCTTATGCTCCATCGCATACTTCACCAGCTCGGCCAGCGACGTGATATTGAGCTTCTGCATCAACCTCGCTTTGTGGGTGCTGATGGTCTTGCTGCTCAGCGCCAATTGCTGGGCGATGTCGTTGACGTTGGCGCCTTGGGCCAAGCGTTCGAACACCGAAAACTCGCGTTCAGACAGCAGCGAGTGCAGAGGACGGCTGTCGGTCAGGCCCACCTCGAACACCATTCGGTCGGCCAGGTCCGGGTCGATGTAACGCCCACCCGACGCCACCCGTCGGATCGCCGTCAGCAGCAGCGCCGGGTCGCTGTCCTTGGTCGCGTATCCCGCCGCGCCGATCTTCAACGCACGAGCCGCCATTTGCGCTTCGTCGTGCATCGACAGCACCAGAATCGCTGGCGGATTGTTCAGTGCGCGAATTCTCGGAATCGCTTCCAGACCGTTCACCCCCGGCATCGAAATGTCGAGCAGCACGACTTCACACTCGATGTGGCGCAGGGCCTCCAGCAACTGTTCGCCATTACTGGCCTCCCCCGCCACTTGCAGGTCCTTGGCCAGACCAATCAACTGCTTGATGCCCTCGCGGACAATGGTGTGGTCCTCGGCAACCAATACACGAATCACTGCACTTGCTCCTGCGCAACCTGTTCCAGCGGAATGTGGATACGCAAGGTTGTGCCTTCTCCCAACGTGCTGTCCAGATGCAATCGTCCGCCCATGATCAACACCCGCTCGCGCATGCCCACCAGCCCGAACGACGCCGGGCGTTCCTCACGCTGATCGAAGCCCTTGCCATCGTCGGCAATCGTCATGCACAACACGCCATCGCTCAGGCTCAGATTCAGCTCGACGGTGTGCGCTTCGGCGTGGCGCATGACGTTGGTCAACGACTCCTGAAGAATCCGGAACAGGCCAATCGCCGTGGCATCAGGCAGCGTCGGCAGGTTGTCCGGCACTTCGACCAGACACGGAATCTGCGTGCGCGCTTCGAACCGTCGTGCCTGCCATTCAATGGCCGACGCAATACCCGCATCGAGGATCGGAGGCCGCAGCGCGGTGGCCACGTCACGCACCAATTGGAAGAGCTGAGCGATCAGACGCTTCATGCTGTTCAATCGGTCGCGCAGACCGGGATCGAGGTCGGCGTAGGCCAATTCGCACATCGACGTTTCCAGTTTCAGCACGGTCAACATTTGACCCAGCTCGTCGTGCACTTCCCTCGCAATGCGGGCCTTTTCCTCTTCCCTCACCGTTTCCAGATGCGCCGACAATTCGCGCAACTGCTCGGCCAGCACTTGTAAACGCGACTCGCTCTCCTGCAGAGCGGCGAGGGAGCGGCGGCGTTCGGTAACGTCGGTGATGAACACCACCAGGTATTCGGCGTCGCGAAAACGCAGAAAACTCAGGGACACGTCGGCGGGCAAGATGCTGCCGTCGGCGCGCACGCAATTGCTTTCGAAGTTCTGCGGGCCTTCGTCGCTGGAGCGTGCGTTTTTCCAGAGATTCAGCCAACGGTCCATGTTCAGTCCCGGCTCGAAGTCGATCAACGGACGGTCAACCACCCCGCCTCGCGCGTACCCCAACATGGCTTCGGCGGCTTGATTGGCGTATCGCACGTGGCTGTCCCAGTTCACCCAGAGAATGCCGACGGTGCTTTGGTCGATGGAAAACTGCGCCAGGCGCAAGGCCTCCTCGCTGGCCAGACGCTTGGTGATGTCCTCTCGGGCGGCGAGCAAATCCCGCTCAAGCAACTGCTGTTGTTTGCGCTGCCACATCACGATGGCCGCGCTGGCCAGCAACAGGACCAACAGCAACAGCGCGATGTTTTTCCACAGTCCGGGAGACTGGCTGACTTGCGGGTATTTGGGCTGCAGCCATTGGGCGTGTAGCTGGTCCAGGTCTTTGGGCGCGATCACATTCAACGCCTTGCTGATGACGTCCGCCAATTCCGGTGCATCTCGCCGTGACGCCACACGCAGCAGTTGGGGGTAACCGATGTCGCCGACCACAGCCAACCCGGCGAACTCACTTTCCCGCGACAGGCGACTCAGCTGCGCTTCATCGACCACCGCGTAACACGCCTGCTGGCTGAGCAACAGTTGCAAGGCCTGACGTTCGAGCGGTACGCCCTGGACGTTGAGGTGGGTGTAGTTGGCGCGCAGATAATCGGCCGTGGCGCTGGGCATGCGCACAGCCACGCGGACGTTGCTGTCGAGCTTCTCCAAATCCACAGCGCCGGAGCCATCGCGTTCGCCGACCACCAGTTGCGGGACGCGCATGTACGGGTCGGAATACAGCCACATGCGCAGCCCGGCGGGCGTCTGCGTAAGGCCCGGCGCGAAGTCGATCTCGCCTTTGCTCAAGGCTTTTTCAAGCTCGGCCTGATCGGAAAAATTGCGCCATAGCAGCTCGACTTGCAGGGTCTTGGCCATGAGATTGACCAGATCGACGTTGGCGCCGGACAAGACCTGGGCGCGTCGGTCGAATTGCGCGTAGGGCGCCTGCAACACAAGACCGACGCGTAATTGTCCACGCTGATTGAGCCAGTCGCGCTGATCGCGGGTCAGGGTGTCCGGCGGCGCAGTGGGAACCCCGGCCAGCACGTTCGATGACAGCACGCCGAGCAGCAAACACATCAAGAGTGCCCTCGGACCGCCGATAACCCAAAGGCACCGCATGCGGATTCTCAACCTGTCATCTCCACGTCCCTGAATCCTCGATCAATCGTGTGCGCCGCTCTGATCTCAGGCGCTATACCCGGCCTGACAAACCGTCATCAACCCATTAGGCTGCTGGAATTGTTTCCGGCCTTTGGAATATCCGATGCCCTACATCCTTCGCGCAATGTTTCCCGCGATTTGCCTGACGCTGATATTACCTTGCTATCCGATGGCAATGGCGGCGGACCCCGCTCCCGCAAAAGACGCCAAGTCCGCTGAAGCCCCAATCGA
The DNA here is from genome assembly GCF_057128705.1 of Pseudomonas salicis. Lineage (NCBI taxonomy): Bacteria > Pseudomonadati > Pseudomonadota > Gammaproteobacteria > Pseudomonadales > Pseudomonadaceae > Pseudomonas > Pseudomonas salicis. The sequence goes on along the minus strand of NZ_JBSKHU010000007.1, from coordinate 370,807 downwards.
GCGCGCCTCGCTTCCCTCCCGAAGCCAGGAAGACACGCTGGCGTTGGAACGCCAGGTGCCCAAGGCTGAGCAGCAGCAATTGCAGGCCGGAGACCAAAACTTCTTGGCCTTGTGGAAACCCGCCAACGCAGACGAAGCCAAGGGCGCGGTGGTGATCGTGCCGGGCGCCGACGAGTCAGCCGACTGGCCTGACGCGGTCGGCCCGCTGCGCCGCAAGCTGCCAGATGTGGGCTGGTCCAGCTTGAGCCTGAGTTTGCCCGATGCCTACAACGACGGCGTCTTCGCACGCGCAGCCGATACGCCGACGACAGGTGAAAAGCCCGCTGCTGATAAAGACAAGGCGAAAGACGCACCCGCCAAACCCGCTGATCCTGCCGACAGTGCCGAAGCCGAGGCCGCCGCTGCCGCCGAACAAGCGGCGGCTCAGGCAGAAATCGCCAAAGCCAATGCCGATAAAATCTTCGCCCGTATCGACAGTGCCATCGCGTTCGCGCAACAAAACAAAGCGCACAGCATCGTGCTCCTGGGTCACGGCACCGGGGCGTACTGGGCAGCTCGATACATGAGTGAGCGTCCTTCACCTGCGATTCAAAAGCTGGTGATGATCACCGCCGTCGACACCGGAACCGACACGCCTTCATTGCTGGAAGTGTTGCCGACCCTCAAAGTCGCCACCGCAGACTTTGTCAGCAAGGACCGACCCGTACCCCGGCAACAGGCTCAAGACCGGCTCAACGCCAGCAAGCGCGTGAAAAACGCGCGCTTCACTCAGGTGACGCTGAACGCTATTCCGGGTAACGCGGCGATGGAACAGGAACAACTGTTTCGTCGGGTTCGTGGGTGGCTGGAGGGGCAGTGATCCAAAGCGCCGAGCGGCGGTCACGAACGGCGTCTGATTCTGCCCGGCGAATCACCGAAACCCGCGCCTCTCCCGCACCACCGCGTAGGCGTGGTGCAGGTCCCGGGTTTTTTCGGTGGCGTCGCGCACCTGCACCGGACTGGCGCCCGACCCTGCCACTTTGTCCGGATGATGCCGACTCAACAGACGCCGGTACGCCCGCTTGATCTGTGCAGGCTCCGCATCCGACCGCACGCCCAGCAAGCGTAAGGCCTCCTGATATTCACCGCCGCTGCTGGCCGGCGAACGGCTGCGCTGTTCATCTTCGGTCGCTGACAACGCCTCGACTTTCTCTGCCGTCCAGCCCAGCCATTTGCCCCACGACACGATCAGCTCGCGCTCACCCCTCGACGCCCTGCCATCGGCCCAGGCCATGCGCCAGCATGCACGCAGCAAACCCTCGGCCGCATGAGGCTGGTTTTTCAGCCGCGTCAGGTGCACGCGCAGATTGTCGCGGCCGTCCTTGCCCCGGTTGAACGCTGCAATTGCACGACGCGTGGCAGGTTCGCTCAAGTCCAGACGACGCATCTCGACGCGGGCTTGCTGAATATGGCCATCGACCACACGGCCATCTGTTTTGGCGACACGACCCAGCAGTATGAAAATCAGCTCGTCATCCCGTGGCATCTTGCGACCGGCGAGGCGTTCGCGCAGCTCCGCAAGGCTTTGGACATGCAGCCGTCGATCCAGCGCCTGCCCCAACAAAGCGCCGAGCATCGCACCCGGAATGCTGGCAATTGCGTACCCGGCGCCGCCTCCGATCAGTGTGAAAGGCCAGAGCATCTAGGGTTTCACCGCGACAATCTGTTCGACTTCCGCCAGCCGTTCATGGGTTCCGACATCCACCCATCGCCCGGTGAAATGTTCGCCAGTCACCTGCCCTTTCGCCATCGCGTCACGCAGCAGCGGCGCGAGCTTGAACGCTCCGTCGCTACACCCCGCGAACAGCTTCGGATGCAGCACCGCAATACCGCTGTAGGTCAAGCGCGCAGGCGCGGACTCGTCCCGCACCTCACCGCCCACCAACGCGAAATCGCCGGAGAGGTGATGCAGCGGATTGTCCACCAACACCAAATGAGCCAATCCGTGAATGGATGCCTTCAGCGCCGTGAAATCGCAATCAGTCCAGATGTCGCCGTTGACCACCAGAAACGGCTCATCATCCAACAATGGCAACGCGCGAAAAATCCCGCCGCCGGTTTCCAGCGGCTCGCCTTCAGGGGAGTAACGAATGCGCAGCCCAAATTGATGACCGTCACCCAGATAGTCTTCGATTTGTTGCCCCAGCCAAGCGTGGTTGATCACCACCTCACTGAAACCCGCAGCTCTCAGGGCACGCAGGTGGTATTCGATCAGCGGAACACCGCCGGCACGCACCAGTGGCTTGGGCGTGTGCAGGGTCAACGGCCGCAACCGCTCACCTTTGCCGGCCGCCAGAATCATCGCTTTCATGCGTCCCTCTTCAAAACAGTCTTCACATCCATTCCTTCACACGGCCGTTTCGGGTTTCGGCTGACGCAGACTGGTCAGCAGATTACTCAGCTCAACGAGTTCAGGCCGACGCGACAGCACTGCTTCTATATAAGAGAAGAAACGCGGCACATCGGCGAGGTAACGCGGCTTGCCATCACGGTGGCAAATGCGCGCAAAAATACCGATCACCTTCAAGTGACGCTGCACACCCATCAAATCACTGGCGCGCCGAAACTCATTGAAATCATCCTGCACGGGAATGCCCAAGCCAGCGGCTTTGTCCCAGTAGGCCTTCAACCAGCCCGCCACGCGTTCTTCCGGCCAGCTCAGGAACGCGTCCTTGAACAGGCAGGTGATGTCGTAGGTCACCGGGCCATACACGGCATCCTGAAAATCCAGCACACCGGGATTCGGCTCGCTGAGCATCAGGTTACGGGGCATGTAATCGCGATGGACCAACACTTTGGGCTGCGCCAACGCACTGTCGATCAACAAGTCGCTGACCCGCTGCCAACTGGCCTGCTGGGCCTCATCGAACGTCACCCCGAGATGCCGCTTCACGTACCACTCAGGAAACAGCTCAAGCTCACGGCGCAACAGTGCGACGTCATAGCTGGGCAATGGCGCATCCATCGGCAACTGCTGATACGCCAGCAACGCCTCGATGGCATCGGCGAACAATTGATCGGCGTTGTGCTCATCGATCACGTCGAGATACGTTTTTCGGCCCAAGTCGTTGAGTAGCAGAAAGCCTTGATTCAGGTCTTCGGCATAAATTTTCGGAACATTAATCCCTGATTCGCTTAATAAATGAGCGATGTCGACGAAGGGTTTGCAGTTTTCCTGGGGAGGTGGCGCGTCCATGACAATAAAAGTGCGCCCCTCACCTTCCCAACGGAAATAGCGTCGAAAACTCGCGTCACTGCTGGCCGCAGTCAACGTGGCCGGGGGTATGGCGCCCCAGCCTTGGGCCGCGAACAACGTTGGCAGTTGCTCATCGAGCCAAACTTTCAGGTGTTGCAGGCGTACATCTTGATCTGGCATTGCAAGGGTCTCCGACGGCGCTAGCCGTCAAGCGGGTCATGCTTTATTATCCGACATCTTTTTCAGCCCATCGAGAGGCGTGCGGCCCCCCCGCGGGCAGATGGCGCGCAGGAAGCCCGGACTAATAAGATGGCATTGAAATCCCCCGCGTTTCGTAAAAAATTTCCGTTGCTCGTAACCGGCAGTTTGCTGGCGATGCAACCTCTGGCCACCCAGTACGTGGTTGCGGCCGAGCAGTATGACTGCTCCGTGTCGGCAACAGGTGCGTGGGATTGCTCCCCGAAAACCAATGCAGCCCAGTTGCCTCCGCGGCCGGTGCACGACGCCAACAGCGTGTCGTCCAACAGCAACGGGACGACGGAGTCCACGATCACCACTGAAAGCGGTGAAGTCGTGCCTAAAACGATGCTGGTCACCGAGGCCAAGGGCCGGGGCCTGCAATCGCGCAGCGCAGACTACAGCCATCTGGACTGGGTGCCACGCGAGAAGCTGACCGCTGCCCAACTGGCAGAGACAGGTCCGTACTGCTCCGGCGCCTACATCGAGCCGATTCGTCCTGGCATGGACGACAAGACCGCGAAAAGCGACGCCCCGACGTTCATTGGCGCCAAGGCTTCGCGTTATCAGCAGGAAGAACAGATTGCGAGCCTGGCCGGTGACGTCGTCATGCGCCAGGGCTCCATGCAGGTCGAGTCCGATGAAGCGGCGCTGCATCAGGCCGAAAACCGTGGCGAGCTGAACGGCAACGTCCGTCTGCGCGACAACGGCGCCCTGATCGTCGGCGACCACGCTGAAGTCCAGCTGGACACCGGTGAAGCGAAAGTCGACAACGCCGAATACGTGCTGCACAAGTCCAACGTGCGGGGTAACGCGCTGTACGCCCGCCGTGCAGAAAACGCGATCATCCGCCTCAAGGACGGTACGTACACCACGTGTGAACCGAGCAGCAACGCCTGGACGGTGAAGGGCAACAACATCACCCTGAACCCGGCCACCGGTTTCGGTACGGCAACCAACGCCACCCTGCGTGTGAAGGACATTCCGATCCTCTACACGCCGTACATCTATTTCCCGATCGACGATCGTCGTCAGTCCGGCTTCCTGCCACCGACCATCGGTGCCAGCAGCGACACTGGCTTCTCGTTGCTCACGCCTTACTACTTCAACCTGGCGCCGAACTACGACGCCACGTTGTACCCGACGTACATGGCCAAACGTGGTCTGTTGCTTGAAGGCGAGTTCCGTTACCTGACCAAGAGCAGCGAAGGTCAATTCGGCGCCGCCTACCTGAACGACGACAATGATGATCGCAAGCTTGAGTCCGATTCGAAGGACACTCGCTGGATGATCAACTGGCAGAACCGCAGTGGTCTGGACGAGCGCCTGACTGCGCATGTCGACTACACCAAAGTCAGCGATCCTTACTACTTCAAGGACCTGAAAAGCGGCCAGGAAGGCGTCAGCACGCACAACTTCCTGAACCAGCAGGGTGATCTGACTTACCGTGGCGACAGCTACTGGGCACGTCTAAACGTTCAGCAGTATCAACTGACCACGATCACTCAGATCACGCCGTACGCCCGTCTGCCTCAACTGACCCTGAACGGCACATTGCCTTTCAATCCGGGCGGTTTGAAGCTCGATTACGAGTCTGAGCTGGTGCGTTTCGACCGCGACCTGCGCGACGGCAGCTTCGTGGATGAAGACGGGATTCCGCAAAGCCGTCTGGACAACAACGTTCAGGGTCTGGCGCGCGCCAATGGCGACCGGCTGAATCTGGCGCCGTCGATCAGCCTGCCTTTGACGGCCTCGTATGGTTTTGTGACCCCGAAACTGAAATACGTTTACACCAAGTACGACCTGGATCTGGATGCGGAAGGCAAGCGCACTCTGTTGGCTGACGAGAGCTACAACTCGTCCCAAGACCGCGCTGTCCCTATTTTCAGCGTGGACAGCGGCCTGTACTTCGACCGCAACACCAACTGGTTCGGCAAGGACTACCGTCAAACTCTGGAACCGCGTCTGTACTACCTGTACGTACCGAACAAGGACCAGACTGACATTCCGATTTTCGACACGGGCGAAACGACGTTCAACTACGCGTCGCTGTTCCGTGACAACCGCTTCGTCGGCTCTGACCGCATCGGTGACGAGAACAAACTGTCGCTGGGCGTAACCAACCGCTGGATCGAAGACAACGGCTTCGAACGTCAGCGTGTCAGCTTCGGTCAAGCGGTCTACTTCGCCGATCGCAAGGTGCAGCTGCCAGGCATCAGCTATCAGGACCGCAAAGACGCACAGTCTGATGTGTCTCCGTACGCGTTGGAATACGAATACCGCTTCAACCGCGACTGGCGTGCCACGTCGGACTTCAACTGGGACCCGGACAGCCGCAGCACTCGCTCCGGCAGCGCGATGGTTCACTACCAGCCTGAAGACAATCCCGGCAAGATCATCAATGCCGGCTACCGCTATCGCAACGACCAGGTCCGTTACGACCAGACGACTGGCCGCTGGTCCGTGGGCGGCGGCGACGCAACCCTGCCTGATGGCTCGGTCATCAAGGACTACTACAAAATCCAGCAGCATGACTTCTCGGTCATCTGGCCTGTCGCGCCTCAATGGAGCGCCATTGGTCGCTGGCAATATGACTACAACCGTGATCGCACCCTCGAAGCCTTTGGTGGTTTTGAATATGACAACTGCTGCTGGAAGCTGCGCCTGATCAATCGTTACTGGGTCGACTATGACGAGTCCACTCAAGAGGTTGCACAGAACGAGAAAGGCGACCGCGGCGTATTCCTACAAATCGTGTTGAAGGGACTTGGTGGCGTAGTCGGCCAAAAAGTTGAAAGCTTCCTCGACAAAGGCATCCAAGGTTATCGTGAACGTGAAGACCAAGCTTTCTGATTCTCTGCGCCCGCTAGTACTGGGCGCACTGCTCATCGGTTCGGTGGCGCACGCTGAAGTGCGCACCATCGACAAGGTGGTAGCCATCGTCGACAACGACGTGGTCATGCAAAGCCAGCTCGATCAGCGCACCCGCGAAGTTCAGCAAACCATCGCCAAGCGCGGCCAGGGCGTTCCTCCTGCCAGCGCGCTGGAGTCGCAGGTCCTGGATCGTCTGATCCTCGAAAACCTGCAACTGCAGATTGGCGAGCGCTCCGGCATTCGCATCACCGATGAAGAGCTGAACCAGGCGGTCGGCACCATTGCTCAGCGCAACAACATGAGCATCGACCAGTTCAAGGCCGCACTGGCCCATGACGGCCTGTCGTTCAATAACGCCCGTGAGCAGATTCGCCGGGAAATCATCATCAGCCGCGTACGTCAGCGTCGCGTTGCCGAGCGTATCCAGGTGTCGGAGCAGGAAGTGAAGAACTTCCTCGCCTCGGACTTGGGCAAGGCTCAGTTCTCGGAAGAGTTCCACCTGGCCAACATTCTGGTGCCTACCCCTGACAGCGCGACCTCGGACCAGATCCAGGCCGCCGCAGCCAAGGCCAAGGACATCTACGGCAAGCTGCAACAGGGTGCGAACTTCGAGCAACTGGCGATTTCCTCTTCGGCCAGCGAAAGCGCACTGGACGGCGGTGACATGGGCTGGCGTAAAGCCGCTCAACTGCCGCCTCCATTCGGCGACATGTTGAGCTCGATGAGCCCAGGTCAGGTGACCCCACCAGCCCGTACGCCGGGTGGTTTCATCATCCTGAAGCTGCTGGAGAAACGCGGCGGTGAAGATCAGACCCAGATGCGCGACGAGGTTCACGTTCGTCACATCCTGATCAAGCCAAGCGAGATTCGCAGCGAAGCTGAAACCAAGACACTGGCTCAGCGCATCTACGACCGCATCCAGAACGGCGAAGACTTCGGCGCTCTGGCGAAGAGCTTCTCCGAAGATCCGGGTTCGGCGCTCAACGGTGGCGACATGAACTGGGTAGACCCACGTTCGCTGGTGCCTGAGTTCCGTGACGTGATGAACGAGACGCCGCAAGGCGTGGTGTCCAAGCCATTTCAGACACAATTCGGCTGGCACGTACTGGAAGTCTTGGGTCGTCGCGCCACCGACGGCACCAACCAGGCTCGCGAACAACAAGCGATGACCGTACTGCGTAACCGTAAATACGACGAAGAGCTGCAAACCTGGCTGCGTCAGATTCGCGACGAAGCCTACGTTGAAATCAAGCTCCCTGGCGCTGACCAGGCTGCCAAGTGAAACCCCAGCGTTTCGCCCTGACACCCGGCGAGCCCGCTGGCATTGGTCCTGACCTCTGCCTGCTGCTCGCCGCGCAGTCCCAGCCCCACCCCCTGATTGCCGTCACCAGTTGCGACCTGCTCAATGAACGGGCCGCTCAACTGGGCGTGGCTGTCAGCCTGATTCCCGTCACACCGTCCGCCTGGCCGGACATTCCTGCCCCTGCAGGCAGCCTGTATGTCTGGGACACGCCGCTGAACGCGCCCGTCACGGCCGGACAGTTGAACAAGGCCAATGGCGCTTTCGTACTGGAAACCCTTACCCGCGCCGGACAAGGCTGCATCAATGGCGACTTCGCCGGGATGATCACCGCCCCCGTGCACAAGGGTGTGATCAACGAGAGCGGCATTGCCTTCTCTGGCCACACCGAGTTTCTGGCTGAACTGACCCATACCGAACAAGTGGTGATGATGCTTGCCACCGGCAACTTGCGCGTGGCCCTGGTGACCACTCACCTGCCGCTGCGCGACATCGCTGACGCCATCACACCCGATAAGCTGGAGCGCGTAACGCGCATTCTTCATGCGGATCTGGTGAACAAGTTCGGTATACCTCGCCCGCGCATTCTGGTCTGTGGACTGAATCCCCACGCAGGCGAAGGCGGCCACCTCGGTCGCGAAGAAATCGACATCATCGAACCCACCCTTGAGCGTCTCCGCGGCGAAGGCCTGGACCTGCGTGGTCCCCTCCCCGCCGATACGCTTTTCACCCCCAAATATCTGGAGCACTGCGATGCAGTGCTGGCGATGTACCACGACCAGGGCCTGCCCGTGCTGAAGTACAAAGGCTTCGGCGCCGCCGTCAACGTCACGCTGGGCCTGCCCATCATTCGCACGTCCGTGGATCACGGCACTGCACTGGATTTGGCAGGCAGCGGCAAGATCGACACCGGCAGCCTCAAGGTCGCTCTGGAAACCGCCTATCAGATGGCCGAGACCCGTTAATGACTGAGCAATACCAACACAAGGCGCGCAAGCGCTTCGGCCAGAACTTTCTGCACGATGCCGGCGTAATCGACAAGATTCTGCGCTCGATCCGTGCCAAGGCCGAGGATCGCATGCTGGAAATCGGACCGGGCCAGGGTGCCCTGACCGAAGGCCTGCTGGGCAGCGGCGCGCAACTGGACGTCGTGGAGTTGGACAAGGACCTGGTACCGATCCTGATGCAGCAGTTCAGCGGCATGCCGAACTTCAACCTGCATCAGGGCGACGCATTGAAGTTCGACTTCACCAGCCTGAACGCAGCGCCCAGCAGCCTGCGTGTGGTCGGCAACCTGCCGTACAACATCTCTACGCCACTGATCTTTCACCTGCTGCAGAACGCACACCTGATTCGTGACATGCACTTCATGCTGCAGAAAGAAGTGGTCGAGCGTCTGGCCGCGGGTCCGGGCGGCGGTGATTGGGGCCGTCTGTCGATCATGGTTCAGTACCACTGCCGCGTGGAGCATCTGTTCAATGTCGGTCCTGGCGCGTTCAATCCGCCGCCAAAAGTCGATTCGGCCATTGTGCGTCTGGTGCCTCACGAGACGCTGCCGCATCCGGCCAAGGATCACCGCACGCTGGAACGCGTCGTTCGCGAAGCGTTCAATCAGCGCCGCAAGACGTTGCGCAACACGCTGAAGGCTCTGCTCACCAGTGAGGAAATCACTGAGGCGGGCGTCGATGGCAGCCTGCGTCCAGAACAACTGGATCTGGCAGCGTTCGTGCGTCTGGCCGACAAGTTGACCGACAAACCTGTCGTCGCTTAAACCCTTCGGGACATGTCCGGTCGAAGCCCTTGTTGGTTTTTTCACTGCGACATGTCCTAGACTCAACTTTCTCCGGGCTTTTCCGGCTTTTTCCGCTCCCGCTTTTAAGGCCTCTTGCATGTCCGATCCTCGTTATCAGATCGACGTCAGCGTCGTCACCCGCTTTCTTTCAGAACAATCGCAGCCGGATCAGAACCGTTTTGCCTTTGCGTACACCGTCACCGTCCACAACAATGGCGAGCTGCCAGCCAAGCTGCTGTCGCGTCATTGGGTGATCACCGACGGCGACGGGCACGTCGAAGAAGTTCGCGGGGAAGGCGTCGTTGGCCAGCAGCCGCTGATTCAGGCCGGACAAAGCCACACCTACAGCAGCGGCACGGTCATGACCACCAAGGTCGGCAACATGCAGGGCACTTATCAAATGCTGGCGGATGATGGCAAACGCTTCGATGCCGTTATCGCGCCTTTCCGGCTGGCAGTGCCAGGGGCGCTTCACTGATGACGGTGTACGCAGTCGGCGACCTGCAAGGTTGCCTCGATCCGTTGAAGTGTCTGCTGGAGCGTGTGTCATTCGATCCGACCAGTGACAAGCTGTGGTTGGTGGGTGATCTGGTGAACCGAGGACCTCAGTCGCTGGAAACCCTGCGTTTCCTGTATGGCATGCGCGACTCTGTTGTCAGCGTGCTCGGCAATCATGACCTTCATCTACTCGCTGCGGGACGCAACATTGAGCGGCTGAAAAAAGGCGACACGCTGCGGGAAATCCTGGAAGCGCCTGACGCCAAAGTCCTCCTCGACTGGCTGCGTCAATTGAAACTGATGCACTACGACGCCGAGCGTGACATCGCGTTGGTCCATGCCGGCATCCCGCCGCAGTGGACGCTGAAAAAAGCCCTCCGCTGTGCCGAAGAAGTCGAAGAAGCCCTGCGTGACGACAACTTGCTTGAGCCTTTTCTGGATGGCATGTACGGCAATGAGCCTGCCAAATGGGACAAGGACCTGCACGGCGTCACCCGTCTGCGCGTGATCACCAACTACTTCACGCGCATGCGCTTCTGCACCGCCGACGGCAAGCTGGACCTCAAGAGCAAAGAAGGCCTGGACAGCGCACCGGCAGGTTATGCGCCATGGTTCAGCCACAAGGACCGCAAGACCAAAGGCCTGAACATCATCTTCGGACACTGGGCCGCCCTTGAAGGCCGCTGCGAAGAGCCCGGCGTTTACGCCCTCGACACCGGTTGTGTCTGGGGTGGCGCGATGACGATGCTCAACGTAGACACCCGCGAACTGATTCGCTGTGAGTGCGATGAACGTGGCTCCTTCGCCTCGTCAAAATCTCCAGACACATCGGCTGGCGACCAAACCGCAGTCCAGCGTTAGAATCCCTTTTTCAGTTCTCGACAGTTCGGGAACCCAACGGCCCAGGAGCCCATGCCATGACCGATTTCAAACGCATCCCGCCGGAGCAGGCCCAGGCCCTGCGTGAAAACGGTGCCGTGCTGGTCGACGTTCGCGACGCACAGACCTTTGCCAGCAATCACATTCCCGATTCGCATCATCTGGATAACCACTCGATTGCCGACTTCATTCGTAACGCCGACCTGGATAAACCGCTCGTCGTCGTTTGCTATCACGGCAACTCAAGTCAGAGCGCCGCGGCCTATCTTGTAGGGCAGGGCTTCTCCGAGGTCTACAGCATGGACGGCGGTTTCGAGCTGTGGAAAAACACTTTTCCGGCCGAAACGGCGCAAGGCTGATCGGAAAATATTTTTTCAAGCCGCGAAGCCGCGTGCTACGCGGCCTCGCGAGGCTAACTGACGAACGGTTGCACCACATTCATACGCCTTCCTTCTTTCTGTGTGCGAATCCGAACTATCCTTGTGCTCAGGCCATCCGAATCAGGGGAGAGCCGGTACACCGGCGCGTGGGTCATCGGTAGCTACTTTTATGGTGTTTGGGGGGTAAATGACGGCTGACTGATAGCTGTCATCCAACATCGACTGACGATCCGCCGCCGGCTCCACGTATCGAGCGAGGTGACGTCATGAGTATTTTTAGCCACTTCCAACAACGCTTTGAATCGACACGCCAGGAAGAGCTCTCGCTACAGGAGTACTTGGAGCTCTGCAAAACCGACCGCAGTGCATACGCCTCAGCCGCAGAGCGTCTTCTGATGGCCATCGGCGAGCCAGAGTTGTTCGACACGTCGACCAACTCGCGGCTATCCAGGATCTTCTCCAACAAAGTCATCCGGCGCTATCCAGCGTTCGAGGACTTCCATGGCATGGAGGATTGCATCGAGCAGATTGTCTCGTACTTCCGCCACGCCGCTCAGGGTCTGGAAGAAAAGAAACAGATCCTTTACCTGCTCGGCCCTGTCGGCGGCGGTAAGTCGTCCCTGGCTGAAAAGCTCAAACAGCTTGTTGAGAAAATACCTTTCTACGCCATCAAGGGCTCGCCGGTTTTCGAGTCGCCCTTGGGCCTGTTCAAACCCACCGAAGACGGGACGATCCTCGAAGAGGACTACGGCATCCCGCGCCGGTACCTGAATACCATCATGTCGCCATGGGCGACCAAACGTCTGGCCGAGTTCGGGGGCGACATCAGCCAGTTCAAGGTGGTGAAGCTTTATCCGTCGATCCTCAACCAGATCGCCGTCGCCAAGACCGAACCCGGCGACGAGAACAACCAGGACATTTCGGCGCTGGTGGGTAAGGTCGATATCCGCAAGCTCGAAGAATATCCACAGAACGACGCCGATGCTTATAGCTACTCAGGCGCGCTGTGCCGGGCCAACCAGGGCCTGATGGAATTCGTGGAGATGTTCAAGGCGCCGATCAAGGTCCTGCACCCACTGCTCACCGCCACTCAGGAAGGTAACTACAACAGTACCGAAGGCCTGGGCGCGATTCCGTTCACCGGTATTCTGCTGGCCCACTCCAACGAATCGGAATGGCACAGCTTCCGCAACAACAAGAACAACGAAGCCTTCATCGACCGTATTTACATCGTGAAGGTGCCGTACTGCCTGCGTGTCAGCGACGAGATCAAGATTTACGACAAGTTGCTGTTCAACAGCTCGCTGGCCAAGGCCCATTGCGCGCCAGACACACTGAAAATGCTCGCGCAGTTCACCGTTCTGTCGCGCCTCAAGGAGCCGGAAAACTCCAACATCTACTCCAAGATGCGGGTGTACGACGGCGAAAACCTCAAGGACACCGACCCGAAAGCCAAGTCGATTCAGGAGTACCGCGACAGCGCAGGTGTCGACGAGGGCATGAACGGCCTGTCCACACGTTTTGCGTTCAAGATCCTCTCGAAAGTCTTCAACTTCGACCCGCACGAAGTGGCCGCCAATCCGGTTCACCTGCTGTATGTGCTGGAGCAGCAGATCGAGCAAGAGCAATTCCAGGCGGAAACCCGCGAGCGCTACCTGCGCTTCATCAAGGAATACCTGGCGCCGCGCTACATCGAGTTCATCGGCAAGGAAATCCAGACGGCTTATCTGGAGTCCTACAGCGAATACGGTCAAAACATCTTCGACCGCTACGTGTTGTACGCAGACTTCTGGATTCAGGATCAGGAATACCGCGACCCTGAAACCGGCGAAATCCTTAACCGCGTGGCGCTGAACGAGGAACTTGAGAAGATCGAGAAACCGGCTGGCATCAGCAATCCGAAGGATTTCCGGAACGAGATCGTCAACTTCGTGCTGCGTGCCCGCGCCAACAACAACGGCAAAAACCCGACCTGGCTCAGCTACGAGAAACTGCGCGTGGTGATCGAGAAGAAAATGTTCTCGAACACCGAGGACCTGCTGCCAGTGATCAGCTTCAACGCCAAAGCCAGCAAAGAGGATCAACAGAAACACAACGACTTCGTCACCCGAATGGTCGAGCGGGGTTACACCGACAAACAGGTACGTCTGCTGTCCGAGTGGTACCTGCGCGTCCGCAAATCACAATAAGCAGCGACAAGTTGTGAGCTTCAAGCTGCAAGCTAAAAGCGATCCGGCGTGTTCGATAGACCACCGAATGGCTTGAGGCTTGTAGCTTGATGTGTGGTGTTTGCGGTCAAAACTTGCAGCTTGCGGCTTATGGCTTGCAGCTCCCCGAAGGGGCCCTCGTATGAGTTATGTGATCGACCGACGTCTCAATGGCAAGAACAAGAGCACGGTGAATCGGCAGCGCTTCCTGCGTCGCTACCGTGACCACATTAAAAAAGCAGTGGAAGAAGCGGTCAGCCGCCGCTCCATCACTGACATGGAACATGGCGAACAGATCAGCATTCCCGGTCGCGATATCGACGAGCCGGTGCTGCATCATGGTCGCGGCGGCAAACAGACCGTCGTGCACCCCGGCAACAAAGAGTTCACCACCGGTGAGCACATCGCCCGTCCTCAGGGCGGTAGTGGGGGCAAAGGGCCTGGCAAGGCGAGCAATTCCGGCGAAGGCATGGACGAGTTCGTGTTCCAGATCACCCAGGAAGAATTCCTTGAGTTCATGTTCGAAGACCTCGAACTCCCCAACCTCGTCAAACGCAACCTGAGCGGCACCGACACCTTCAAGACCGTACGTGCGGGCATCAGCAACGAAGGCAATCCGTCGCGCATCAACATCATTCGCACGCTGCGTTCGGCACACGCACGACGCATTGCGTTGTCTGGCAGCAGCCGCGCCAAGCTCCGAGAAGTGCTCGCTGAACTTGAGCGTTTGAAACGCGAAGAACCCGACAATTTCGGCGACATTCAAGAGCTGGAAATAGAAGCAGCACGCTTACAGGCGCGGATCAAACGTGTCCCGTATCTAGACACGTTCGACCTCAAATACAACCTGCTAGTGAAACAGCCCAACCCCAGCTCCAAGGCGGTGATGTTCTGCCTGATGGACGTGTCCGGCTCGATGACGCAGGCGACCAAAGACATCGCCAAGCGGTTTTTCATCCTCTTGTATCTGTTCCTGAAGCGGAACTACGACAAGATCGAAGTCGTGTTCATCCGCCACCACACCAGCGCGCGCGAAGTCGACGAGGAAGAGTTTTTCTATTCGCGGGAAACCGGCGGCACCATCGTGTCCAGCGCATTGAAACTGATGCAGGAGATCATGGCCGAGCGCTACCCCACCAACGAGTGGAACATCTACGCCGCCCAGGCCTCCGACGGCGACAACTGGAACGACGACTCACCTATCTGCCGCGACATTCTGATCAAGCAGATCATGCCGTTCGTGCAGTACTACACTTACGTCGAAATTACCCCTCGCGAGCATCAGGCACTGTGGTTCGAATACGAGCGCATCGGCGAAGCCTTCGCCGACACGTTCGCCCAGCAGCAGCTGGTTTCTGCCGGTGATATCTATCCGGTATTCCGTGAACTCTTCCAGCGCAGGTTAGTGACATGACCGCTAGAGAGCAGAAGCGCCAACCCCTTTCCACGGGTTCAGAGTGGACGTTCGAACTGATCCAGGCTTACGACCGGGAAATCAGTCGCATCGCCGAGCGTTATGCCTTGGACACTTACCCCAATCAGATTGAGGTGATCACCGCTGAGCAGATGATGGACGCCTATGCGTCGGTCGGTATGCCGCTGGGCTATCACCATTGGTCCTACGGCAAGCACTTCCTCAGTACGGAAAAATCCTACTCGCGTGGCCAGATGGGTCTGGCGTACGAAATCGTCATTAACTCCGACCCGTGCATCGCGTACCTGATGGAAGAAAACACCATCTGTATGCAGGCTTTGGTCGTGGCCCATGCCTGCTACGGCCACAACAGTTTCTTCAAGGGCAACTATCTGTTCCGCACCTGGACAGACGCCAGCTCGATCATCGATTACCTGGTGTTCGCCAAGCAGTACATCATGCAATGCGAAGAGCGCCACGGCATCGACGCGGTCGAAGACTTGCTCGACTCCTGCCATGCCTTGATGAACTACGGCGTTGACCGCTACAAGCGTCCCTACCCGATTTCGGCGGAGGAAGAACGTCGCCGCATGAAGGACCGCGAAGAGCATTTGCAGAAGCAGATCAACGATCTTTGGCGCACAATTCCGAAAAATGCCAGCAAGAACGACAAGGAAGACAACGCGCGCTTCCCTGCCGAGCCACAGGAAAACATCCTCTACTTCATTGAGAAACATGCGCCGCTGCTGGAGCCTTGGCAGCGTGAGATCGTGCGCATCGTGCGTAAGATCGCCCAGTATTTCTATCCCCAACGCCAGACTCAGGTCATGAACGAAGGCTGGGCGACCTTTTGGCATTACACACTGATGAATGATCTGTACGACGAAGGCCTGGTCACTGACGGATTCATGCTCGAATTCTTGCAATCCCACACCAGCGTCGTGTTCCAACCGGGCTTCGACAGCCCCTATTACAGCGGCATCAATCCCTACACCTTGGGGTTTGCCATGTATCAAGACATTCGACGGATGTGCGAGCACCCGACCGAAGAAGACCACCACTGGTTTCCCGAGTTGGCAGGGACGGATTGGCTGACCGCCGTGAAATTTGCGATGAGCAGCTTCAAGGACGAGAGCTTTATCCTGCAATACCTGTCACCGAAGGTGATTCGCGACCTCAAGCTGTTCAGCATTCTGGATGACGATCAAAAGGACGACCTGCTGGTTCCAGCCATTCATGATGAAACAGGCTACAGAACGATCAGAGAAACCCTCGCAGCCCAGTACAACCTCGGCAACCGGGAGCCGAACGTGCAGATCTACAGCATCGATCGCAGAGGCGATCGCTCGCTGACCCTGCGTCACCAACAGCATGATCGCAAACCGCTGGGCGACTCGACGGATGAAGTGCTCAAACACCTGCATCGCCTGTGGGGGTTCGACATTCACCTCGAAACGCTTCAGGGCGACCAGATCATGAAAACCCACCACGTCCCACCGAGAAGCGAACACGCTGACAGTGAATATCCCCGGCTCGACTTGGCGGTCGTTCACCTTTAGGGGATAAGCCGTATCTGAAAAATGGCCCTCCGCAAGCGTGACGTAAGGTTTATCCTGTCGCGCTTACGGAGGCTTTTTTATGCAGATCTATAAAGTTGGCGGCGCTGTGCGTGATCGCCTGCTTGGCAAACCGGTCGCGGACACCGACTGGGTTGTCGTCGGCGCGACCACCGATGAGATGCTGATCAAGGGCTACCGCCCGGTCGGCACAGACTTTCCAGTATTTCTGCACCCCCTCACCGGCGAGGAATACGCGCTGGCTCGAACCGAGCGCAAGACGGGCCGTGGGTATGGCGGGTTTGTGTTTCACGCCGATCCCGACGTCACGCTGGAAGAAGACCTCATCCGCCGCGACCTGACGATCAATGCCATCGCCGAAGACAAGGACGGCCACCTGACCGACCCCTATCACGGTCAGCGCGATTTGCAGGATCGAGTGTTGCGCCATGTTTCCCCGGCATTTGCGGAAGACCCCTTACGGGTCTTGCGCGTGGCGCGATTTGCGGCCCGCTACGCACCGGACGGTTTCACCATTGCCCATGAAACCCTGATGCTGATGCGCCAACTCAGCGCGTCGGGCGAGTTGGAAGCCCTCACGCCGGAGCGCAGCTGGAAGGAAATTTCCCGCGCACTGATGGAGCGGGAGCCACAGGTGTTCATCCAGGTTCTGAAGGACTGCGGTGCGCTGAAGGTGTTGATGCCGGAAATCGATACGCTCTTCGGCATCCCCCAACCGGAAGCGCATCATCCGGAAATCGACACCGGGCTGCATGTTATGAGCGTTCTGCACCAATCGGCGGTGCACAAGCAACCATTGAGCGTGCGCTGGGCTTGTCTGTTGCATGATTTGGGCAAAGGATTAACGCCCGAAGCAGATTGGCCGCGCCATATCGCCCATGAGCAGAAAGGCCTCAAAGCGATCAAAGCAGTGAGCCAGCGTTTCAAGGTGCCAAGGGATTGTCAGGAACTGGCGCTGCTGGTGGGCCAATACCACACCCATGGCCATCGAGCGTTGGAGCTCAAGCCTTCGACGCTGCTGGAGTTGCTGCAGAACTTCGACGTCTATCGCCGCCCGCAGCGGTTCGAGGAGTTCATCGTCGCCTGTGAGATGGACGCCCGAGGTCGCAAGGGCTTCGAGGACCGCAGTTATCCACAGGCTGAATACCTGCGCGGCGCAGCGGAAGTCGCGAGGCAAGTGGCGGTCCAGCCGCTGCTGGATCAGGGTTATCAAGGACAAGAATTGGGCGAGGCGCTGAAGCGGGAAAGGCTGGACACGCTGACGTTTTACAAGGCGTCGTATCAGAGTCAGAGCTGAATTTGCAGACGTCTGATCGCCCTGTGGGAGCGAATTCATTCGCGAAAGGCCATTACATCCGATGCACCTCTGCCGGCTGTACAACCGCATCGCGAATGAATTCGCCCCGACAGGAGATATCCGGCGGTTATTGAACCGAGGACAGCATTGAATCCGGAGTCAATGGCTGACCTTGCCACTCAAACGCAACCGGCCAAAGCTGCTGCTCAATCTGCGATTCTTCCCACAGTTTGGCAAACGTCAATCCCACTTCGGGATGAAGCCTTTCCGGCGCAATCAGCGACAACGGCCACAGCACAAATGCATTCTTGAGAATTTCGGCACGGGGCAGCACCAGCCCGTCGAAATTGCCGACCTGCTCGCCATACAACAGCACGTCGATGTCCAGCGGCAGCCCTTTACGGTCAGGGGCATAACGACCGTTGTCGGCCTCGATGAATTTCAAGCGACGGTCCAACTCGATCAACGGCAGGTCGGTCAACGCTGATACCACCAGATTGATGAACGGCCCACTCTTGATCCCCACCGGATGGCTTTCAAACACCGGCGAGCAGGACATATCGGTGAGAAAACCGGCCAGCGCATCAAGCCCGGAACACAGATGCCGGTGCCGGTCGATGTTGCTCCCCAGGCCGAGGAAAACCCGTGTCAGCGGCATCCGCGCTCGATCTCCACGCCCACGCCCTTGGCCGCTGGCACGGCGCCGGGTTTGGTGAGTTTCAGGTGCAGCCAGGGAATGTTGAATTCGCTCATCAGCACTTCTGCCAGACGCTCGGCGAACGTTTCAACCAGCTGAAATTGCGAAACCTCGGCGAACGCCTGGATGCGCGCGGAGACGCTGGCGTAGTCGAGTGCCTTGCTCAAGTCATCGCCCGCGGCGGCAGGTCGATTGTCCCAGGCAAAACTCAGGTCCAGACGCAGGCACTGACGAATGCCGCGCTCCCAGTCGTAGGCACCGATCACCGTATCGACCTCCAGACCCTCAATGAAAACTCTGTCCAAGCCTTTCTCTCCGCTGCACGACAAGGGCGCAATGCGCCGTTAGAATCAGGGCTTCCCCGCCCGGAATGGTTAGCATGTTTTGGTTACTGGCACTTCTCGCCTACCTGCTCGGCTCGCTGTCCTTCGCCATCCTGCTCAGCCGTCTGACCGGCAGTCCGGACCCGCGCGCCAGTGGCTCGGGCAACGCAGGCGCCACCAACATGCTGCGCCTGGCGGGCAAGAAGCTCGCTATCCTGACCCTGATCGGCGACGTCTGCAAAGGGATGATTCCAGTGCTGATCGCTGCCTGGGCGGGACTCGACCCTCGCCAACAGGCCTGGGTCGGGCTTTACGCCGTTCTCGGCCACTTATTTCCGTTGTACTTTCGTTTCAAGGGCGGCAAAGGCGTTGCTACGGCGGCGGGCATGCTGCTGGGCCTGTACCCACCCGCCGCGCTGCTGGCAATCGCTGCCTGGCTGTTGACGTTTTACCTCACCCGCACCAGTTCGCTCGCCTCGCTGATCGCCACCCCGCTGGCCCTTCCGCTGCTGGCCTGGCAGGAACCCCATGCGCTGGTGCCCATGAGCCTGCTGACTTTGCTGATCGTCTGGCGTCATCGCGGCAATTTACGCGACCTCTATGCAGGACGCGAACGGCATTTCTAGCGGCAAAAGATAAAAAAGGCTCATTCGAGCCTTTTTCTTTCCACGCAGAATGGCTTCACAGCCCCGGTAACTGTTCCATCGGCCAGCGCGCCTGCACAGTGATGCTCAGGTCTTCTTTCTGTCCCGCCTGCAATCGCTGACATCCGGCGAACGCGATCATTGCCCCGTTATCGGTACAAAATTCCGGACGCGCGTAAAAGACGTTGCCGCCGATCCCGCTGAGCATCTGCTCCAGAGACTGACGCAACGCCTTGTTCGCACTGACCCCACCCGCAATCACCAGACGCTTCATGCCTGTCTGCTTCAAAGCGCGTTTGCACTTGATGGTCAAAGTCTCCACCACCGCATCCTGGAAGGCCAGCGCGATGTCGCAACGGGTTTGCTCGCCGTCGTCCCCAGCGCTCTGGCATTGTTGCCAAGTGTTCAGGGCGGAGGTTTTCAAGCCGCTGAAGCTGAACGTGAGGCCGGGACGGTCGGTCATCGGGCGAGGGAACGTGAAACGTCCCGGCACGCCCTGAAGCGCCAAACGGGAAATCTCCGGACCACCGGGGTAATTCAGGCCCATCATTTTGGCCGTCTTGTCGAAGGCTTCGCCCGCGGCGTCATCCAGCGTCTCGCCCAACAACTCATAAAGGCCGATGCCGTCCACCCGGACCAGTTGCGTGTGACCACCGGAAACCAACAAAGCGACGAACGGAAACTCCGGCGGTTGCGCCTCCAGCATAGGGGCCAGAAGATGGCCTTCCATGTGGTGCACACCCAATGCGGGAATGTCCCACGCGAAAGCCAGCGCTTGCGCGCAAGACGCCCCCACCAGCAGCGCACCGACCAGCCCAGGACCTGCGGTATAAGCGATGCCATCGATCTCGGTCGCGGCGCAATCCGCCTCGGCCAACACCTGTCGAATCAAGGGCAGCATGCGTTTTACGTGATCGCGGGACGCCAGCTCGGGGACCACGCCGCCGTAGGCCCGATGCAAGTCGATCTGGCTAAATAATGCGTCGGCGAGCAGCCCGCACTCGCTGTCATACAGCGCCACGCCGGTCTCATCGCAAGAAGTTTCCAATCCCAGTACTAACATGGGGCACGCCTTGGGGGCTGAATTCGAAGGCGCGCATAATAGTCGCCGCTCATGCCTGCGACCAGTGGTTTTCGATCAGAGGCTTTGCATTCCTCGCGCCGAGGGGTTAACATCCGCAACCCTTAAAACCGGCGTACTCATACAAGTGTTGTACGAGGCGCCGACCCCGGTAATGAATGAAGGTAGCTCTGGATGCCAGCCGTCAAAGTTAAAGAGAATGAACCCTTCGACGTAGCTCTGCGTCGTTTCAAGCGCTCCTGCGAGAAAGCCGGCACTCTGGCCGAAGTTCGTAGCCGCGAATTTTACGAGAAGCCAACTTCGAAGCGTAAGCGTATGGCAGCTGCTGCTGTTAAGCGTCACGCCAAGAAAGTTCAGCGCGAACAGCGCCGCGCCGTTCGTCTGTATTAATACAGACGTCTGTCGCAAGCTTCTGCCTTGCCCGGCCCTAAAGCCGGGCTGTCGGCAGTTGCAGATTTAGCCTCAAGCAATACAGACAAAGGCTGTCGATGTCATTCTGTGACCTACACATCCCCCGTCGAACTCTTCCAGCCTGATCTTCAGGCAGCGTTGACCCGTCTACACTGACCAAGCAACCGTCGTTACGCTTTGGATTCGCCACGATCTTTCTGGCGGGGCGCCTGATGATGAGAACGCCATGGCCGGACTGATTCCTCAAGGTTTTATTGACGACCTGCTTAACCGCACCGACATCGTCGATGTTGTCAGCTCGCGCGTTCAATTAAAGAAAACCGGCAAGAATTTCAGCGCCTGCTGTCCTTTCCATAAAGAAAAGACACCGTCGTTCAGCGTCAGCCCCGACAAACAGTTCTATTACTGCTTTGGCTGCGGCGCAGGCGGAAACGCCCTCGGCTTCATCATGGACCACGACAACCTGGATTTTCCCCAGGCCGTCGAAGAACTGGCCAAAGCCGCTGGCATGGAAGTACCCCGCGAACAGGGCGTCAGGGGTCAAAAGCCCAGACAACCCACCGATTCGCCGCTGTACCCACTGCTGACCGCTGCTGCCGATTTCTACCGGGCCGCGCTGAAAAGCCACCCGACCCGCAAATCCGCAGTGGACTACCTGAAAGGCCGTGGCCTCTCGGGTGAGATTGCCCGCGACTTCGGATTAGGGTTCGCCCCGCCCGGCTGGGACAATCTGTACAAACACCTCAGCAGCGACACGCTTCAACAGAAGGCAATGATCGACGCTGGTCTGTTGATCGAGAACGCCGAAACCGGCAAGCGTTACGACCGCTTTCGCGACCGGGTGATGTTCCCCATTCGCGACAGCCGGGGTCGAGTCATCGCGTTTGGCGGACGCGTGCTCGGCGACGACAAACCGAAGTACTTGAACTCGCCCGAGACGCCGGTGTTTCACAAGGGGCAAGAGCTGTACGGCCTGTTCGAGGCGCGCAAACACAATCGCAACCTTGACGAAATCATCGTTGTCGAAGGCTACATGGACGTCATCGCGCTGGCTCAACAAGGCTTGCGCAACGCCGTTGCGACACTGGGCACCGCCACCAGCGAAGAGCATTTGAAGCGGCTTTTCCGCGTCGTGCCCAACGTGCTGTTCTGTTTCGACGGCGACCAGGCAGGCCGAAATGCGGCCTGGCGCGCGCTCGAAGCCACGCTTTCCAGCTTGCAGGATGGTCGTCGCGCCCGGTTTCTGTTTTTGCCCGAAGGCGAAGATCCGGACACGCTGGTACGCGCCGAAGGCACCGATGCCTTCAAGGCAAGGATCAACCAGCACGCACAGCCGCTGGCCGATTATTTTTTCGAGCAGTTGACCAAGGAAGCAGACCCGCGCTCGCTGGAAGGCAAAGCGCACATGGTCACCCTGGCTGCTCCACTGATCGAAAAGGTGCCGGGGGCCAACCTTCGGGAGCTGATGCGTCGGCGCCTCAAGGAAATAACCGGTCTGGACACCGCCGCCGTCAATCAGCTGGTGCAAAGCGCTCCCGCCGAGGCACCGCCGGTTTATGACCCGGGCTTTGATTACGACTCAGTGCCTGATTACGGCGATTACCAGCCGCATGATGCATACGAACCACAGCAAGAATGGACGCCGAACTCATCAGGCGGCCAGCAGAAGAAATGGGAAAAAAAGCCGTGGGACAAAGGCAAGAAGTGGGACAAGAACGGCAAGCGGCCGGACTTTGAACCTCGCGCCCCACGCACACCGGCAACGGTGGAGCCACCGACCCTGACGGCCCTCCGGACCCTGCTTCATCATCCGGACCTGTCACAGAAGGTGGAAGACACCAGTCACTTTGCGGCAGAAGATAATGTGTATTCGCAGTTGCTGGTGGCATTGCTCGAAGCGCTGCAAAAGAATCCGAAGCTGCGGTCGCTGCAATTGATCGCCCGCTGGCACGGAACCGATCAAGGACGATTATTACGACAACTGGCGGAAAAGGAATGGCTGATCTCGGCCGATAACCTTGAACAACAGTTTTTCGACACTATAACTAGCTTGTCCGCCCGCCAACGCGAGCGAAGTCTCGATCAATTGATCAGGAAGGAACGGCAGACCGGTCTGAGTGCTGAGGAAAAAGTTCAGCTACTCAACCTGTTAAATCGCAAAGTTCCTGCACAAACCCCGACCTCAACTGGCGCGTGAGGTCCTAGCTCGGGTATAATCCTCGGCTTGTTTTTTGCCCGCCAAGACCTTCAGTGGATAGGGTGTTATGTCCGGAAAAGCGCAACAGCAGTCTCGCCTCAAAGAGTTGATCAGCCGCGGTCGTGAGCAGGGTTACCTGACTTACGCGGAGGTCAACGACCACCTGCCGGAGGATATTTCAGATCCGGAACAGGTGGAAGACATCATCCGCATGATTAACGACATGGGGATCAACGTATTCGAGAGTGCTCCGGATGCGGACGCCCTTCTGTTGGCCGAAGCTGACACTGACGAGGCAGCCGCTGAAGAAGCAGCCGCCGCGTTGGCAGCAGTCGAAACCGACATCGGTCGCACAACCGACCCGGTGCGCATGTATATGCGCGAAATGGGTACGGTCGAGCTTCTGACACGTGAAGGCGAAATCGAAATCGCCAAACGTATCGAAGAGGGCATCCGTGAAGTGATGGGCGCGATTGCGCACTTCCCTGGCACGGTCGAGCACATTCTCTCCGAATACACTCGCGTCACCACCGAAGGTGGTCGCCTGTCTGACGTTCTCAGCGGTTATATCGACCCGGACGACGGCATCGCCCCGCCTGCCGAGGTGCCGCCACCGATCGATCAGAAAACCGAAAAGACCGACGTCGCTGACGATGATGACGAAGAGTCCGCCGACGGCGACGACGAGGAAGAGGCCGAAAGCGGTCCTGATCCGGTCGTGGCAGCTCAGCGCTTCGGTGCGGTCTCCGATCAGATGGCGATCACCCTCAAGGCCCTGAAAAAGCACGGTCGTGGCAGCAAGCAGGCTAATGAAGAGCTGCTGGGGCTGGCCGAGCTGTTCATGCCGATCAAACTGGTTCCTAAACAGTTTGAAGGCTTGGTTGAACGTGTTCGTAGCGCTCTGGAGCGTCTGCGTGCACAGGAACGCGCCATTATGCAACTGTGCGTCCGTGACGCTCGCATGCCGCGTGCTGACTTCCTGCGCCAGTTCCCGGGCAATGAAGTCGATCAGAGCTGGACCGATGCACTGGCCAAAGGCAAAAGCAAATACGCTGAAGCCATCGGCCGTTTGCAGGCTGACATTCAGCGCTGCCAGCAAAAGCTGACCGCGCTGGAAGAAGAAACCGGCCTGAACGTGGCGGAAATCAAGGACATCAACCGTCGCATGTCGATCGGCGAGGCCAAGGCCCGCCGCGCGAAGAAAGAGATGGTAGAAGCGAACTTGCGTCTGGTGATCTCGATCGCCAAGAAGTACACCAACCGCGGCCTGCAATTCCTTGATCTGATCCAGGAAGGCAACATCGGCCTGATGAAAGCGGTGGACAAGTTCGAATACCGTCGCGGTTACAAGTTCTCGACATACGCCACCTGGTGGATCCGTCAGGCGATCACTCGCTCGATCGCCGACCAGGCGCGCACCATCCGTATTCCGGTGCACATGATCGAGACGATCAACAAGCTCAACCGTATTTCCCGCCAGATGCTGCAGGAAATGGGTCGCGAGCCGACGCCGGAAGAGCTGGGCGAACGCATGGAAATGCCTGAGGACAAGATCCGTAAGGTATTGAAGATCGCAAAAGAGCCGATCTCCATGGAAACGCCGATCGGTGACGATGAAGACTCCCATCTGGGTGATTTCATCGAAGACTCGACCATGCAGTCTCCGATTGATGTTGCGACCGTGGAGAGCTTGAAAGAGGCAACGCGCGAAGTGCTGTCGGGCCTCACCGCCCGTGAAGCCAAAGTGCTGCGTATGCGCTTCGGCATCGACATGAATACTGACCACACCCTTGAGGAAGTCGGTAAGCAGTTTGATGTAACCCGTGAGCGTATCCGTCAGATCGAAGCCAAGGCGCTGCGCAAGCTGCGCCACCCGACCCGAAGCGAACACCTGCGTTCGTTCCTGGACGAGTAAGCGAAACGCGCTAGAACAAGACCCCCAGCCCTGCTGGGGGTTTTGCATTTCAGAGAATAAGAAATCGGCAGTGTGCCACCTTCCCTCAGCACAGCTACACTCGAAGCATTCTTAACGCTGCAACTAATGAGGCTGCCATGTTTTGGATGCCGGCCATTGCTTTCTTGTGCTTGATGGGGTCGACCAGCGTCGACGCACAGGCTCTCCCTCAAGGGGAAACGACCTGGCAGGGCATGCACGAGGGATCAATGCAGAGTATGGATACTGCGTCGGCGGATACCGACCGTTCAGCCAGCTGGGGCTTTGAAGGCGACAATCTTCAAGGTTTCGACCTTCGCACGTCGCAGCCCTTGGCCTACATCGACGGATCCGATGCCAGTGCTGACAGCCCGCGCTCTGACGGCTCGGCATCGCTTCCACGCGCCCCCGAACCCTTGAAGTTCTGGCGAGACTTTCTGCTCTACGGACTGCCCGGACTGCTTCTGCTTTCGACGATCCTGTTGATTGTGGTGCGAATCAATCGCCGCCTCAGTTCGGAAATTTCCCGTCGTGTCGCGCTGGAACAGGAGCTGCGCAGCAGCGAATACCATTACCGAGGCATGATCGAAAGCCTGTCGGCCATTGCGTGGGAAGCCAACACCCACGATTACTCCTACAACTACGTTTCCCCACACGCAGAAAACCTACTCGGCTACCCGTTGCATCAATGGCTGAGACCGGGGTTCTGGCGCAGCATCGTCCACCCCGCCGACCTCGACGCCGCTGAAGCCTACTGCGACGTTCAAACCAAGCTGGGTAACGACCACAGCCTTGATTACCGCGTTATCAGCGCCGACGGCAGGACGTTGTGGATACGTGACATCGTCACGCTGATCACTTATGGCCATGAACCCGTGATGCGCGGCCTGATGATAGACATCACGGAAGCCAAGCAGACCGAGGAAGCCCTGCGGCAGTCCGAAGGGAAATTCGCGTCGGTGTTCGCACAGTGCCCGGACATCTTGGTGATTGCCCGCTTGTCGGACGGCTGCTTTCTGGAGGCGAACCAGGCGTTCGTCGAGCAAATCGGCATAAGCGCCAGCGATATCGTGGGCCGCACGCCTAGCGAATTGAACATCTGGGGCATCCCGGACATAGGGCCTAGCCTGCTTCAACGCTTGCAAAAGGGCAGCATTCGAAATCTTGAAATGCCGTTCCGTCGAAGCAACGGCCGAACCTTCACCGGCTTACTGTCGGCTGAACCCTTCGATCTGGATTCGACGCCTGCGGTAGTGGTGGTCGTACGCGACATCACGCCACTGAAAGAAGCTCAGCAGCAATTGCAGCTGTCCGAAGAGAAGTTCGCCAAGGCTTTCCACTCGTCGCCCGACGGCTTGTTGATTTCCCGGCAGAGCGACGGGCTATTAGTGGAAATCAACGACGGGTTCAGCCGTATTACCGGTTATCACAGTTCGCTGTCACTGGACCGCACGACGCTCGACCTCGGCATCTGGGTCGACCTCAACGAGCGGCAGCAACTGCTTGAGCAACTTGCCCGCGATGGCTTCGTCAAAGACTTCACCAGCCACATCCGCCGTAGGGACGGGCAAATTCGACTGTGCGAAATATCATCACGGCCGCTGCCGATTGGCGGTGAAGACTGCATGCTGACCATCGCTCGCGACATCACCGACCGCCACCAGATGCAAGAAAAGCTGCAATTGGCTGCGACGGTTTTCGAGAGTACGGCCGAAGGCGTGCTCATCACCGACACACGACAGCGGATCAATGCGGTCAACCGTGCCTTTAGTGAAATCACCGGCTACAGCGAAGCCGAAGCCCTCGGAGAGACGCCTCGCTTGCTGGCCTCGGGACTGCACGACAGCGCGTTCTACGCCGCCATGTGGTATCAACTGACGGCAGAGGGTCACTGGCAAGGCGAAATCAGTAACCGTCGAAAGAACGGGGAGATTTACCCAAGCTGGCTGACCATCAGCGCCGTGCGTAATCGTGACAAATTCATCACCCATTTCGTCGCAGTGTTCGCGGACATTTCCAGCCTCAAACAGGCTCAGGCCCGTCTGGATTATCAGGCCCATCACGACCCGCTGACGGGACTGCCAAACCGGACGCTGTTCGAGAGTCGCCTGCACACCGCGCTGACACACAGCAAAGAAGCCAACAGCCTGGGCGCCGTGCTGTTCCTCGACCTCGACCGCTTCAAACATATCAACGACAGCCTCGGGCATCCGGTCGGCGACCTGTTGCTCAAAGGGATTGCCCAGCGCCTGAAAGAAAATCTGCGTGACATCGACACCGTCGCACGGTTGGGCGGCGATGAGTTCATCATCCTGCTCCCCGGCCTGCAAACCGACAGCGACGCCGAAGCCATCGCCACCAAGCTGCTCAACAGTTTCTCCGCCCCCTTCCAGGCGGGTGAACACGAGTTTTTCATCAGCACCAGCATTGGCACTGCGCTATTCCCGTCAGATGGGGCCGACGTCGCCACCCTCATCAAAAACGCCGATGCCGCGATGTACCGCTCAAAAGCAAAAGGCCGCAACCGGGTCGAAAGCTACACCCGCGACCTCACCGCCCAGGCCAGTGAGCGCATCGCGCTGGAACATGAACTACGACGCGCCATCGAACGCAACGAATTCACGCTTTCCTACCAACCCAAGATCAGCCTTCTGACACAACGATTGGTCGGCGCCGAAGCTCTGATTCGCTGGACCCACCCGACCTTCGGAGAAGTCCCACCTGAGCGGTTCATTCCTCTGGCAGAGGAAAACGGCATGATCCTGCAGATCGGCGAGTGGGTGTTGGAGAAGGCCTGTCAACAGCTGTATCGCTGGAATCAGAGCTACGACGTTTTCGGCCCCCTCTCCGTGAACCTGGCCGGCGCCCAACTGCGCCAACCCAATCTGGTCACCCGCATTGAGCACCTGCTCCAACAATACGAACTGCAGCCAGGCTGCCTGCAACTGGAAATCACCGAAAACTTCATCATGTCCCAGACCGAAGAGGCACTCTCCGTGCTGCACCGCCTGAAAAAACTCGGCGTGCAACTGGCCATCGACGACTTCGGCACCGGCTATTCATCACTGAGCTACCTCAAACGTTTGCCGCTGGACATCCTGAAGATCGACCAGTCCTTCGTACGCGGCCTGCCAGACGACCAGCACGACGCCGCCATCGTCCGCGCCATCATCGCCTTGGGCCGCAGCATGCAACTGACCGTCATCGCCGAAGGCGTGGAAAGCCTTGAGCAACAGCAATTCCTCGCCGACGAAGGCTGTGAACAGATCCAGGGCTACATCGTCAGCCTGCCCCTGCGCCCGGAAGAATTCTGCGCGACGTTTCTTCGTATAACCGTTTCAGACTTTTCGGATAGCACAGCACGGAAACCATCGTTATAATCCGCCGCCTGACTGAGGGCCTATAGCTCAGTTGGTTAGAGCAGAGGACTCATAATCCTTTGGTCCACGGTTCGAGTCCGTGTGGGCCCACCACTTGAAAGCCGCGCATTGCGCGGCTTTTTTATTGCCGAGGAAGCTATCCCACCTGATCGCTCGCAGGATGCGAAAACACTGAGTTTTTATGAACACAAGGACATGACGAAATGACAGTTTGGGAAGCAATGAAGAAGTCGCGCCGCATGAAGTGGCTGGGCCTGGCGGTGATGCTGATCGGATTCACTCAACTGCTGATGGCAGCAGTGCTCTCGATTTACGATTTTGGGGAGCAGCTTAAGGCTTCATTTCTCAACGGCCTGGGATACGAACTGCAGAATCTGAGCTTGATCGTGTACCGAGCCACAAGTTTTCTGCAGGTTTTGTGGGACGCGACACCGCGTCTGGACGTCAATCAACCCTTGACCCTGGACACGCTGATGCTCGTCGGAATCATGGTCATCATTGCAACAGGGGCTTACATCCGCGGAGCTGGCATACAGCTTTCTAATGACATTGCTGCGATCCGGAAGAAGGCGAGGGACGAGCTTTGGTTACGTTCGATGCTCCCCCCAGAACAGGCGACTGCCGTCATCAACCAGCCCGCAAGCGTCACGGTGCTGTCGCTGCAGATGCCACCTGGCGAGATCAAGAACTGGTGGGAGCGTCCGCTCGGGATCATTCTCATAGGCTTGGCGAGCACGTACATTGCAGCGTTACTCACCCGAATTTCCGGCCTGACGTGAGGATAGATTCACGCCCGCTGAGGTCTGTAATCCCATGAACGCACCTTCCCTGCCCCTGTTCCTCCGCCGCCTCCTCCGTCCACTTCTGGACCCTTACCGCCGCTACCGCCACGCGCGCTATATCCATGCGGGTCGCATTGTCGTCGGCCTTTTGGTCTCCATTCTGCTCACCACCGGCATCCATCTGCCCCACGGCGAGTGGGCGTCGGTGACGATGTTGATTGTGATCGGCGGTTTGCAGCATCACGGCAATATCGGCAAGAAGTCGGTGGAGCGGGCGTACGGGACGCTGATTGGTGCGGCGTTGGGATTGGCGGTGGTGGCGCAGGAGAATTACCTGGGCATGCCGTTGCTGACGTACGTGGTCATGTCGCTGATCTGTGGTTTTTTCGCGTATCACGCGATTGGCAAAGGCGGGTACACGGCGCTGTTGTCGGCAATCACGCTGTTTATCGTCGCAGGGCATGGCGATAACCCGATTACAGACGGGCTGTGGCGGACGGTGGATATTCTGATCGGGATCGTTTTGGCGCTGGCGTTCTCTTTCGCGTTGCCGCTCTATGCGGTGTATTCGTGGCGGTACAACCTGGCCAGCGGTTTGCGGGATTGCGCGAAAGTGTATGAGCGTATCAGCAGTGACCAGTCGATTGCGGCGGACGAGCATTTGAAGCTGATGGCCAGACTCAACGCGACGATGTTGCAGTTACGCTCGCTGATGCCGTCGGTGTCGAAGGAAGTGAAGATTTCGCTGGTGGAGCTGGACGCCATTCAGGGGCATTTCCGGATGTGCCTGAGCACGCTGGAGATCCTGTCGAATCTGCGGCCGACCGACCTTGGCAACGTGGGCATGAGCGCTGAGCAACGTCGGATTCGGCGAATGTTGATCGGCATGGCGAGGGCGTTGCAAAGCGGTGCTACAGAGCGTCTGGCGCGGCCAAGCGAATCGTTGGCGGTCGGACCGGAGGCGCCTGCGGTGTCGGCAGACGTGTTGGGTTATCAGTTGATGAATCGACAGCTCGCGCTGAACATCGAGGGCCTGCAGCAACGGCTGGCGAAAACGGCGAAGAAGTGGAAGATCTGAGCCGCGACACATCACGCACTGCTTCCGTCAAACGTGTCGGCGGCAGCGATTTCCAGATCGCTACCACCGGCAAGTCATGGGGCTACAACGGCACTCAATAAACCGACGGGACAACCATGTCACGCGGCACCGGCGCACGCAGGTAGTTGGCGTTGTATTCGCGCTCTGGCAGCAAGATCTGCGGCGACTCCACTTCGCCACGGGGGATTTGCTCCAGCAAGTGATGGATGCAGTTCAGACGCGCGCGCTTCTTGTCATCTGCCTCGACGATCCACCAAGGTGCGACGTCGGTGTGCGAGCGCGTCAGCATTTCTTCCTTGGCGCGGGTGTAGTCTTCCCAGCGACGGCGGGATTCCAGGTCCATTGGCGACAGTTTCCACTGTTTCAGCGGGTCGTGGATGCGCATGAGGAAGCGGCGATATTGCTCGTCGTCGGTGATCGAGAACCAGTATTTGATGAGGATGATGCCCGAGCGCACGAGCATTTTTTCGAACTCGGGAACGGTGCGGAAAAACTCCTCGTACTCGTCGTTGTTGCAGAACCCCATGACGCGCTCGACGCCTGCGCGGTTGTACCAACTGCGGTCGAACAGGACCATTTCGCCTGCGGCTGGCAGGTGCGAAACGTAGCGCTGGAAATACCACTGCGTGCGCTCGCGTTCGCTCGGTGCGGTCAACGCTGCCACTCGGCAGACCCGTGGGTTGAGGCGCTGGGTGATGCGTTTGATAGCGCCGCCCTTGCCCGCTGCGTCGCGGCCTTCGAACAAGACAACGACTTTGAGCTTCTGGCTGACAACCCAATCCTGAAGCTTCACCAACTCGCCTTGCAGACGCAGCAGTTCGCGGAAATACACGCGTCGATCGATGCCTTTCGGCACTTCCTCGCCCAAATCGGAGAGCAGGCCATCCAGGCGCGCGTCGTCGTATTCCATCTCCAGCTCTTCGTCGAAGCTGTCGAGGATGTCGGCTTGGATGTAGCGGGCGGTTTCGGATAGATCCAGAGTCATGACAGAGCTCCCGGCGTGGATTCAAGGGTCAGGGACCGAATTTAGACACGCCGGGGGTGACAGCAGAATGACAACGCGGTGACAACGGGGAAAAGTCCTACAAATAGGAGTTGAAAGAGCTACACAACCTTAAGCAAGACAGCTCCCTCAGAGGCATCACGCGCTCAATTGCCTGCGGTTTCCACCGTGATCTGTTGCACCGCTCTGAACGGCGCCAGCAACGACTCATCCGCCTCGACCGCAGTGATCAGCGTCCACTCCCGTTCGATGGGCGTCCAGTGTTGCTGGCGCGCGCGGCCAAGTTTGTCGGCGTCAGCAAGAACGAAAACCTGCGCGGCGCGTTTGATGATGCATTCCTTGAGATAGGCCTGCTGATCGCTGGCTTCACACAGACCGAATTCAGCGACCACGCCATCCGCCCCCATGAACGCTTTGTCGACGCTCAAACGGCTGAGTGTCAGCTCGGCGAGTGGACCAAGCGTGCTCATGCTTGAACCGCGCAGATCGCCCCCGATCAACGTCAAACGAATGCCCGACGCATTGGCGAGGGTCATCACGGCCAACAAGTTATTGGTGACGACGTGCACGTTTTGCCGCGAGCACAAGTGCAACGCCAACGCCGCGCACGTGGTGCCGCCATCGAGCAGCACGGTGTCGCCATCCTGGACATGAATCGCCGCTGCCTTGGCAATGGCGTCTTTCTGATCGCGCTGCGCAGACTTGCGCTCGTCGAGGGAGGCTTCCGGTTCATGGACGCCAATCAGCGCGGTCGCACCGCCGTGGGTGCGAACCAAATGCCGCTGCTTGGCGAGCATGGTCAGGTCGCGGCGCACGGTCGCTTCCGACACCCCCAAAGCCGCGCTCAACTGCTCGACATTGGTGTCGCGAGCGCGGACCAATTCGAGAATGGCGCGATGACGGTCGGTGGCTTTCATGGGCGGCCTCGTTGCGGAAAGGCCGTGATCTTACACGACCGCGCCGTCACACCTCATCCTCGACGCGTGGCCAGTTCGGCACCCTGACGCAGCGCTTCCAGCAAGCTGCGCTCGTCGGCGATGCCCTTACCGGCGATGTCGAATGCGGTGCCGTGATCCACGGACGTGCGAATCACTTCCAGACCCACCGTCACGTTGACGCCCGCTTCCAGCCCCAGCACTTTCACCGGACCATGGCCCTGATCGTGATACATCGCCACCACGAGGTCGAAATCGCCACGACCGGCGCGGAAGAACAGCGTGTCAGCAGGCAACGGGCCAGTGACGTCCAGACCTTGCTCTTGCAGCAGCTTCACAGCCGGGATGATCTTCTCTTCTTCCTCGCCGTAACCGAACAGGCCGTTCTCGCCCGCGTGAGGGTTGATGCCGCACACGCCGATGCGTGGCTTGGCGATGCCGGCCTTGATCAACGTCGCGTTGCCGCGTTCGATCGTGCGCTGAACCAGACCCGGCTCGATCTTGCGAATCGCGTCGATGATGCCGATGTGAGTGGTGACGTGAATGACGCGCAGGTGCGGCGCAACGAGCATCATCGACACTTCGTCGACGTTGGTCAGGTGCGCGAGCATCTCGGTGTGGCCCGGGTATTTGTGGCCGCCAGCGTGCAACGCTTCTTTATTAAGCGGCGCGGTGCAGATCGCGTCGATCTGCCCGGCCTCGGCCAGTTGAACGGCGCGGGCGATGTACTGAAACGCAGCGTCACCGGCAATCGGCGACAGCTGGCCGAACGGCAGCCCAGTCGGGATCAGCTTGAGGTCGATGCAGTCAATGGTTCCCGGCTGGTATTGCGCTTCGGCCGCTTCTTTGATGCGACGCACCTTCACGCTGCCTTTGACGATCTCGTTGGCCAATTCCAGACGCCCCGCATCGCCGATCACCAGCGGGCGGCATTGCTGGTACACCACGTCGTGAACGAGGCTTTTGACGATGATTTCCGGGCCAACGCCAGTCGCGTCGCCCATGGTGATGCCAATGATGGGCAAATAGTTACTCATGATGTTTTACCTTGTGAAGCAGGAATCGGGACAGGTTCTGCGCTGTATCGCGCAGGTTCTACAGCGTTATTCATGTGCAGCCAGGCCGCGTACAGCGCATGGTCGGTGCCGAACGCACCGGCTTTGGTGACCACGCCAGGGCGGTGGCCTTCGCGGGTTGAAATGGGATGGCCAAACGCGACACCCGCTTCGATTTCACAGAGCAATTGCAGGCTGCCGATGCCCACGGCGCCGAGCATGGCGCGGGCTGTTTCGCCACCTGTCGCCACCAGACCCCCGACATGGGCGAAATGCGGACGGACCATGGCGGCCAGCTGGGTCGAGAGTTGAGCGCCTTCAGCAGGGTTGAACGCATCGTCGCGGCCAATACGCAGCAACAAATCGTCGCCGCCGCGCAGATATGCACGAATACGCAGTTCCCAGCCCGCCCAATCGGGGTGCGACGCGCCTTGCCGCAGAACCGCAGGAGGCACCACAAGTTCGCCAATACCTGCGCGCTCTTTCAACAAGGCGCATTGCCGCTCCGAAACGCTCGACAAGCTGCCGACCAAGACCAGCGTCGGCGCGTATTTTTCACGCGGCGCCGTGGGTGCTTGGGCCGGAGCCGATAACAGATTGGGCAGTGCAGCCAGCTCGCGGGCCAGCCCACCGGAACCCACCCAAAACAGTGGCTCGCTCATCTGAGCGGTTATCACGGCGAGGGTGTGCAGGTCTTCCGTGGTTTCGGCATCAACAATCAGCGCGTTGGTATCGCTGCGGGCTATTTCGGCGATGTGTTGCGCCAGCGCAGCTGCATCACCGCGCAGTATGTCCAATGAGAGCTTGGCGACACTCAGACCGGCATCGCCCAGCATCGATGTAATGTCCGCCGAGCGATCGGCGTGTTCGAGCTTCCAGGTGTCGGTGGTTTCAAGCGGCTGACCGTTGACCAGCACCTGGCCGCGCAATGTTGTCCGACCGGTGGCAGGAAACGCTGGGGCGATGATGGCCAGCCCGGCCTGCGGTTGTAGTGCCGCCACTTCCGCCGCCCAGTTGCCGCGCAGGGTCGAGTCGATTTTCTTGTACAGACGTTGACCGGGTTTGCGCAGGGTCTGCCATGCCGTCAACGTGCGTTCGCCCGCTTGGGCTATCGACAAGCGACGGGTGTCGGTGTCGATGGCAATCACGCTCGCGTCGCCCGTGTCGTGGGATGCATCAAGGGTCACCACCGTGCTCAATCCGGCACCGGCGAAGGCGATCGCGCAATCCGCCGCACCCGACAGGTCATCGGCAATGATCAACAATGTCATCGAACGACCTCCCGTTCCGCGTTTACGCCCGCTGTTTTTGCAGCGTGACGCTCTTTGTAGCGTTTGGCGACAGAGGCCGTAAGAATCGGCGACAGCACGGCGGTGACCACGACGCACGCGGCGACCAGCAACGTCGCGGAGTTAGCGGCCTCGGTGTAAACCGGGTTTGCAGCTGCCACCAGGGCAGGCACCGCCGCAGCGTTGCCCGCCGTGTTCGCGGCGGCAACCCCGGCCACGCCTGTACCACCCGACACGCGGTCAGCGAAATACAACGGAATGCCGGTCAGCACCACGACCGCCAGGCCGAGGCCGATGCCCAGCAGCCCAGCTTGCCAGACCTTGTGCAGGTCCAGGCTCGCGCCCAACGCCAAGGCGAAGAACGGAATCATCACCGGCACGGCCTTGGCCAGGAAGTCACGCATCTCGCGGTCGAGATTGCCCAAGAGCATGCCGAGCAACAGCGGCAGAATCGCACCGACCAGCGTTGGCCACGGGAACGCCGCCAGACCTGCAACACCCAGCGTCACCATGGTGAGGAACGGGCCCGATTCCAGCGACATCACCGAGTACGCGCCCACATCTTCGGAGCGCCCGTATTGCCCCATCAACGCCATATAAAGGCCGCCGTTGGTGTCGTTCATCGCGGCCACGACCGCGAGGGTCGAAAGCCCGGCAAAAATGCCCGACGTAATCGGCTGTTCGCCCAGGAAGTGACCCATGATCACACCGATCACAATCGCGGTGCCGACTTTGGTGCCGAACAGCACCCCGCCTTTCTTCAGCAAATAAGGCGTGGCTTTGATGTCGATACTGGCGCCCATGCACACGTAGAACACCGCCAGAATCGGCAGCGAACCGGTGAACAACGCATTGGTGAACGAACCGAAGAATTTCGGCATGTCAGGGAGAAAGGTCGCGACGAGGGAGCCGATCAGCAGCGGCACGATCATCATGCCACCGGGTACTCGTTCGATACTGCGCTTGATAGGAATCTGGGCCATGGCGGGTACTCTTTGTTTTTATAGTGCGTGCGATTGGAGCATCTGAATTTGAGCGAAATGATCATTTTGGTGATCGACTTGCTCAAGCGAGCTTATTCCAACGACGCGAATTGCGCAAATCGATCAGCCAAATGATCGATTTGAGCATTTCAACAAAGAGCGGCCGGAAAGATCAGTACGTTGGGGGCGTGATCACCCAGAGCACGACAGCATCGGTTTCGCCGGGGTTGCCGTAGCGATGAGGCTCGTTGCTGGAGAACCGGAAGCTGTCGCCTTCGCCAAGCTCGAAGTGCCGCTCCCCGACCCACAATTCAAACGTGCCGCTCAGCACATAGCCGACTTCCTCGCCTTCATGGGTGTAGCTGGTGCGGTTGTATGCGCCCGGCGGAAATCGCGAATGGACCATCTCGATCTGACCACTGGGGCTTGGCGTGAGGAGCTGGTCGTAGATGCCGTCGTCGTAATGGATGTTTTGTCGACTCTCTTTGCGCACCACGTACCCGGCATCAGCTTCGCTGGCCTCAGATCTGGTAGAGAAAAACCACTGAATGTTCACGCCCAGACAGCGGCCGATTTTCAGCAAGGTATCCACCGACGGGCGAGACAGGTCGCGCTCCAGTTGACTGATGTAGCCCACTGACAGCTGACTCCGTTTCGCCAGCTCGGCGAGGGTCAGCCCTTGTCGCTTGCGCAGGCCACGAATGCGCTCACCCAGAAAGCTCTCGCCAGCCGTGAGGTCATCAGCCACTGAATCCGCCATCCTGGCGCTGTCGTTGATTTTTCCGTCGCTCATCGTGCTGCTCCGATGCCTGTGTGCTGAGTCTGCGAAACGTGGCGCAGTTTAAGCGGCTGAAGGTGAAAAAAGTCTAATCGCTGAGAGGCTCATGCCGTTGTTTTTTACTCATTGTGAAAATCTAGCTATTTTTTTCACTAAATAATCATTCCCATCTTCTTTTTTCAGAAAGCGTGGATTAGTCTCTAGCCACGCCCGCCTCCCATCTCGCGGGTCAACAACAATAATGAAACACCCCACGCGACCGTCCATGCAGTCGTCGCGAAGTTGCAGTCCAGCGTTCCCGTTTTTCACACCATTGCCTGTTTCTGTCCGTTTACCCCTGTGCAGCAGAGGGTCGGCCTGTGTGCGCCTTCGTCTGCGAAAAAAAGAGCCTTACGGCCAAAGGAAAATGTCGATGAACAGTAAGAACCTGAAAATTGCGTGTGCGGTATTGATGCTTTCCCCCCTGTCCGCATTCGCGGCGGAAAATCTGGTCATCGTCGGCTTCGGCGGCGCCGCGCAGAAAATCCAGAACACCACCATTTTCGAACCCTTCGCCAAGAAAGCCGGTGTGGGCGTCGTGCAGACCGAATACAACGGGGAAATGGCCAAGATCAAAGTGATGGCCGAAACCGGGCATGCGGACTGGGACGTGGTTCAGGTCGAAGCGCCAGACCTTGAACGCGGGTGCGCAGAGGGGCTGTTCGAGAAGCTGGAGTGGCCAAAGCTCGCGGGCGGCCAACAATTGATCGAAGGCGCTCAGCAGGAGTGTGGCTCGGCAGCGCTGGTGTGGGGCATGCCGTTGGTGTACGCCACTGACAAAGTCAAAACCGTGCCGTCGAGCTGGGCCGATTTCTGGGACACCGAGAAATACCCCGGCAAGCGCGGCCTGCGTAAGGGCGCCATGTACACCCTCGAATACGCGCTGCTGGCGGACGGCGTCGCGCCAGCCGATGTCTACAAAGTGCTGGCCACTCCGGCTGGCGTCGATCGTGCATTCGCCAAGCTGGACAAGCTCAAGCCCTACATTCAATGGTGGGAAGCCGGATCGCAGCCGATGCAATGGCTGGCCTCGGGCGACATCGTCATGACCACCACCTTCAGCGGCCGTGGCGCAGTGGCGGCGAGCGAAGGCCTGAAAGTGGCGCCGATCTGGAAAGGCTCGCTGTACAGCATGGATTACTGGACCATCGTCAAAGGCTCACAGCACAAAGACGCGGCGAATAAATTCATCACCTACGCCAACGACAGCGCGCCGCAGCAGGCATTCTCACAATCCATTGCCTACGGCGTGACCAACAAGGCCTTGAGCGACAAGTTGGACCCGAGCAAAGCGCCATGGATTCCGACTTCGCCACAAAACATGGCCGTGGCCGTGCCATTGAACATCGAGTTCTGGGTCGATCATGGTGAAGAGCTTGAAGAACGTCTGAACGCCTGGCTCGCACGCTAAGCGGGCCAGCGACTGACAGCATCGGAGGAAAAATGACACACGCGTACAGCCCGCAGGAATGGCAACTCAGGCAGGAATTAGCGGCTTGCTATCGCCTGATCGCTCATTACAGGATGACCGATCTGATTTACACCCACCTGTCCCTGCGCATACCGGGGCCGGAGCATCATTTCCTGATCAACCCGTACGGGCTGATGTTCGAGGAAATCACGGCGTCGAATCTGGTGAAGATCGACCTCGACGGCAACAAAGTCGAGGCTTCTCATTACCCGGTCAACCCGGCGGGCTTCGTTATTCACAGCGCGATTCACCGCGCCCGTGAGGATGCCCAATGCGTGCTGCACACGCACACCAAAGCCGGTTGCGCGGTGGCGGCGCAGGAAGCGGGTTTGCTGCCGGTGAACCAGATCTCGATGGAGTTTTATGGTCGCGTCGGTTATCACGACTACGAAGGCATTGCGCTGGACTTTAGTGAGCAGCAGCGTCTGGTTACCGACCTGGGTGATAACTCGGTGATGATCCTGCGCAACCATGGTTTGTTGACGGTCGGTAACACGGTCAAGCAAGCGTTTTTGCGGATGTATTACCTGGAGAAGGCCTGCGAGATTCAGATCGCGGCACAGGCGGGCGGCACGCTGCGATTGCCGCCCGAGGACGTGCGTGTGCGTACTGAGCGGCAGTTCAACGCCCCGGGCCAAGGGGTGGCGGAAGGCGAGCTGAGCGACACGGATTCCATTGATTTCGCCTGGGCCGCATTGCTGAGAATGCTGGACCGCGTTGCGCCGGATTACAAAAACTAACGACTGCAGACACGCCCTCTGTGGGAGCGAATTTATTCGCGATAGGCCGGTACAGACGATGCAGATTCGTCGCACATGCCGGGCCGCTATAGGCGCAGCAGCCTGCCATCCATCCTCGGCAACGGGTAACATCACCCGCTTGCCGATGGAGATCCGCCCCTTGTCCGATTTACGCCCACCTGCCCTTGATGATGTCGACCGCCAACTGATCGCCGCGCTGCAGATCAACGCACGCGAGCCGGTCGCCAACCTGGCCCGCCAGTTGGGCATCGCGCGCACGACCGTCACGTCACGTCTCGCGCGTCTGGAAAAGGCAAAGATTATCACCGGTTACGGCGTGCGCCTCAGTCAGCGGGTGGTGGACGGCGGCTTGCAGGCGTATGTCGGCATTACTGTTCAACCACGTTCGGGCAAAGAGGTGCTGCGTCGCTTGAGTGCGCTGGCTCAAGTGCAGCAATTGTGCGCGGTGAGTGGCGAATTCGATTACGTGGCCTGGCTGCGCACCGACTCCCCCGAACAACTGGACCAGTTGCTCGACCTGATCGGCAGTGTCGATGGCGTGGAGAAAACCACGACGTCGATCATCCTCAGCAGCAAGATTGATCGCGGGCAGCCGGTCTGATTCGTCATTAGGACCAACCCCTTCGTCACATCGCACAAATTCTCTACAAAACGACGACACTCTGCGTCTTATGAACGTCTCAACTGTTATCTAGACTTTCCTCTTTCGCGCCACAGCCGATCAAGGTCAGCCATGAAGAACAATCGCCACCCCGCCGACGGCAAAAAACCGATCACGATTTTTGGTCCGGATTTCCCCTTTGCCTTCGACGACTGGATCGAGCATCCAGCCGGACTGGGCAGCATTCCGAGCGACAATCTGGGCAAGGAAGTGGCAATTGTCGGCGCTGGCATTGCCGGGCTGGTTGCGGCTTATGAGCTGATGAAGCTCGGCCTCAAACCGGTTGTTTATGAAGCCTCGAAAATGGGCGGTCGTTTGCGCTCGCAGCAGTTCGAAGGCGCAGAGGGCATCATCGCCGAGCTGGGCGGCATGCGTTTTCCGGTGTCTTCCACGGCGTTCTATCACTACGTCGACAAGCTCGGCCTTGAATCCAGGCCCTTCCCTAACCCGCTGACTGCCGCGTCGGGCAGCACGGTCATCGACCTGGAAGGCACCACTCATTACGCCCAGAAGCTGTCGGACTTGCCTGCGCTGTTTCAGGAAGTGGCTGACGCCTGGGCCGACGCACTGGAAGATGGCGCGCAGTTCGCCGACATTCAGCAAGCCATCCGTGATCGTGACGTGCCTCGGCTTAAAGAGCTGTGGGACAAGCTCGTGCCGCTGTGGGATGACCGCACGTTCTACGATTTCGTGGCCACCTCCAAGGCATTTGCCAAGCTGTCGTTCTACCACCGCGAAGTGTTCGGCCAAGTGGGTTTCGGCACCGGCGGCTGGGACTCCGATTTCCCGAACTCCATGTTGGAAATCTTTCGCGTGGTCATGACCAACTGCGACGATCA
Organism: Pseudomonas salicis; assembly: GCF_057128705.1. NCBI lineage: Bacteria > Pseudomonadati > Pseudomonadota > Gammaproteobacteria > Pseudomonadales > Pseudomonadaceae > Pseudomonas > Pseudomonas salicis. The sequence continues at coordinate 330,756 of NZ_JBSKHU010000007.1, read as the reverse complement.
CCAGCACCTGATCGTCGGCGGCGTCGAGCAAGTGCCGCTTGGCATCTGGCGTCATGCCCCGGAGCGATGCGCCCACTGGCCCGAAGGCACCAGCCTTTCGACCCTGCACCACGGCGCGCCACGCACTGGCGTCAAACGCATCGCCCGCGCCGCGGACGGCAAGTTCGCAGTCACCGATAACTGGGGCGACACCCGCCATTACGACGCGGTGCTGGCGACCTGCCAAAGTTGGCTGCTGACCACCCAGATCGAATGCGAAGAAACGCTGTTCTCGCAAAAGATGTGGATGGCGCTGGACCGCACGCGCTACATGCAGTCGTCCAAAACCTTTGTCATGGTTGATCGTCCGTTCTGGAAGGACAAAGACCCGGAAACCGGTCGCGACCTGATGAGCATGACCCTCACCGACCGCCTGACCCGTGGCACTTATCTGTTCGACAACGGCACCTACTCCAACGGCACCGAAAAACCGGGGGTGATTTGTCTGTCGTACTCGTGGATGAGCGACGCGCTGAAAATGCTGCCGCACCCTGTGGAAAAACGCGTGAGCCTGGCCCTCGGCGCGTTGAAAAAGATCTACCCGAAGGTGGATATTGCCGCGCGCATCATCGGAGATCCGATCACCGTATCGTGGGAAGCTGACCCGCACTTCCTCGGCGCCTTCAAGGGTGCGCTGCCGGGTCACTACCGCTACAACCAGCGGATGTACGCGCATTTCATTCAGAAGGACATGCCTGACGAACAGCGCGGCATTTTCATCGCCGGCGATGACGTGTCATGGACCCCGGCCTGGGTTGAGGGCGCAGTACAGACCTCGCTGAACGCCGTGTGGGGCATCATGACCCACTTCGGCGGCAAGACTCACGCCGAGAATCCTGGCCCCGGCGATGTGTTCCACGAAATCGGCCCGATCGTGTTGCCGGAATAAGGAGGCCGCCATGCGCGTTGCTTTGTATCAATGCCCGCCGCTGCCGCTGGACATCAGCGGCAATCTGCAACGTCTCAACACTCAAGCGATTGAAGCGGCCGCCCAAGGTGCTGCGTTGTTGGTGTGCCCGGAGATGTTTCTCAGTGGTTACAACATCGGCGCTCAGGCAGCGCGCGCGCTCGCGCAACGCAGCGATGGCCCGGCAGCGCAGGCCATTGCGGCCATCGCTCTGGCAACCGGCGTGGCGATTTTGTATGGCTATCCCGAGCTGGGTGCCGAGGATCAGGTATACAACGCTGTGCAGTTGATCGACGCTAAAGGTGCACGTCTCTGCAATTACCGTAAGACGCATCTCTATGGCGAGCTGGATAAGTCGATGTTCAGCGCAGGGGATGAGCACTTCCCGGTGGTGGAATTCAACGGATGGAAGCTGGGATTCCTCATCTGCTATGACGTGGAGTTTCCCGAGAACACTCGGCGCCTCGCGCTATCGGGGGCTGATCTGATTTTGGTGCCGACCGCCAACATGGCGCCTTACGACTTCGTCTGCGAAGTGACGGTGCGAGCCAGGGCATTCGAAAACCAGTGCTATCTGGTGTACGCGAATTACTGCGGCAGCGAGGACGAGATTCAGTACTGCGGACTGAGCAGCATCTGCGCGCCGGACGGCAAACAGGTCGGACTGGCGGGTCTGGACGAGGCGTTGGTGATTGCGGACCTGGATCGGCAGGTGATGAGCGAGTCCCAGGCGATCAATACCTACTTCAAGGATCGGCGGCCAGGGTTTTATTCGGGATTGGCGAGAGACTGATCCCCCGTTTCGCCTGACACGATTCGCATCCTACAGATGCTCCTGCGCCACGAAACTTGAGCCAGACCCGGACTCAACTGTGGGAGCGAATTCATTCGCGAATATGGATCAGACGGGGGAGATGTATCGGCCACACCGGCCAATCGCGAATAAATGCGCTCCCACAGTTCAGGAGCGTGCCGTCAACAAATGCGCGCCGTTCAGGCTATAGCCTTCCCAATCCGCTAGCATGACGAATCACTCTCCTACGCTATCGCGGAAATCTTCATGCAGGTGCCCGACCCAACCACCCATCGTTCCCTGACCTTGCCCAACGGCTTGCGCGTGGTGCTGTGTTCCGCGCCGCGTCTGAAACGTTGTGCAGCGGCATTGCGGGTGGGGGCGGGCAGTCATGATGTGCCGGCGCAATGGCCGGGGCTGGCGCACTTCCTTGAGCACCTTTTCTTCCTCGGCACCGAGCGGTTTCCCGCAGACCAGAATCTGATGGCCTACGTTCAGCGCCACGGTGGACAGGTCAACGCCAGCACCCGCGAGCGCACCACTGACTTTTTCTTTGAGCTTGGGCCCGCCGCCTTCGCAGGTGGGCTGGAACGGCTGTGCGACATGCTCGCTCATCCGCGCATGAACCTGGCCGATCAGATGCGCGAGCGTGAAGTGTTGCACGCAGAGTTCATCGCATGGTCGCGAGACGAGGCGTCCCGCGATCAACTGAAACGGCTTCAACCTCTGTCGCCTCTGCACCCGTTGCGTGGGTTTCACGCGGGCAATCGTTTCAGCCTGCCCGTCCCGCGTCCGATCTTTCAGCGGGCGTTGCAGGATTTCTACCGCAGGTTTTATCAGGCAGGCCAGATGACATTGAGCCTTGCCGGGCCGCAGACGGTGGACGAGTTGCAGGCGATGGTCATGGCGTTTGGCGGCTCTTTCATTGCTGGCCGTAGGATCGAACAGCAGAAACCGCCTGCACTGATGCACGAACAACCCCGTGAGTCCCAGAGCGAAGATGACCCGCGTCGGATGCATCTGATGTTTGCGTGCGAAAGCCTGCCGCAAGGGCACGAACAGGCGACGGCCTTTTTGTGCACGTGGATAAACACTGCGCAGCCAGGTGGGCTGATGGCGGTGCTGCGGGAACGGGGGCTGATCGAGTCACTGAAGGCTCAGGCCGTGTATGAGTTCGCGGGGCAGGTTTTACTCGAGATCGAGATTGCTCTAACAAACCCCATCGCGAGCAAGCTCACTCCTACAGACCGTACGCAGTCCCCTGTGGGAGTGAGCTTGCTCGCGAAAACGTCGGTGCGTGCCACGCAAATCCAAGACCTGGTCTTCAATTGGCTGGCATTCTTCAAAGCGAATTACCACGCACTGCTCGACGAATTCGAGTACCTGCAACAGCGCCACCTCGACGTCAGCAACGCACTCGCACTTGCACGGCATTACAGCGCCGATCACGCTCCATCGGGCCTGCAAGCCGAGACCATTGACGCGCTGCTCTATCAACTCACGCCAAGTACCCTGTTGCATCCGATCACGCCCACCGCTATCACTGACGTCCTCTGGCACCTGCCCAGCCCGAACCCGTTCCTGCGACCTCAAGAGGCGTCTCAAACCGCTGCGCTTTTGCCACCCACGCTGGCCATCAGCGATGCCCTCCCGGCAACCGGCGAGGCCACGATTTACCTGCGTTGGACGCTTCCGTCACCGCAGCCCAAGCTGCAACGCGTGCTCGCGGACAGCCTCAAGCCTCTCATTGCCGACGCACAACAGGCGGGCGTCACACTGGCTTTTGACGCGTACGGCGCTTACTGGCAACTCAAAGTGAGCGGTTTTGCCGATCCGATCCCGGCCGTGCTGGAGCAAGCGCTGACACACCTTGGCGAACCGCCTGACGAAACCCTCGCCCGTTTCGGGGTGTTAGCCCATGAGCCAACGCCCATCCCGATTCGCCAGTTGCTCAAGACCTTGCCTGATCATTTCTTGAACAGCCCAAGCGCCAGCGAATCAAGTGACCTGCAAGGCGTCTGGTCCCTGGCACGCTGGAAAGGGCTGGCCCTGGGATTTCAGCCAAGTGACCAAGCTGCGTTGGCTCACGCTCTGACGCGCATCCGAGGCACTCCGGAAAACCTGCCAACGCTTGGTGCCGCGCAGATGCCCGATCAACGCTGGCAAATCGAGCCGTCGGAATCGTCCGAAGATGCTGTGCTGATGTTCTATCCGACGCCCACGAACAGTATCGAAGACGAGGCGAGCTGGCGACTTCTCTCTCATCTGGTGCAGGGGCCGTTCTACCAGCGTCTGCGTGTCGAGTTGCAATTGGGCTACGCGGTATTCAGCGGTTTCCGACAGATTGCCGGGCGAGGCGGGATGCTGTTCGGCGTGCAATCCCCCAGCGCCAACGTGGGTGAGTTGGTCGAGCACATCGAAGCATTCATGAAAGACGTGCCCGCGCGGATCGAACACGCTGACCTGCCAGCACAACTGACTGCCCTTCAAGCTCAACTCGATCCAACCGGCATGGACCCTCAACAATCAGCCGAGATGCTGTGGCAGGCTCATATGGCCGGACATGGCACCGACTATGCCGCTCGTCTGCAACATTCATTTGCACGTCTTCATCGAGAGGACCTGATAGACATCGCAAACCGGATAGCGCTGTCTCAAACCCCGGTATTCAAGCTGTCAAATCGCGCCAACCCGTGCGGATAGCGACTCTCCGCCGTACGATCATTGCCTGAAATGCAAAAAGCTTTATCCAAACTTTCATCATCGGAGAGCTGATATTTTTAGTAACATAGCTGCCTAAGCATTTGAACGTCTCCTCTTGCAGGTGTACTAAAGATGTACCCACCCACCGCTGCACTCACCCGGAAGGAGTTCCTTATGTCGTGGACTAAACCTGCTTACACCGACCTGCGTATCGGCTTTGAAGTCACCATGTACTTCGCAAGCCGTTGATTGTTGCGCGATGAAAAGCCTCGGTTCGCCGGGGCTTTTTTGTTACAGGATTCAAGATTTTCAGACGCTGCGTTCGCGCACGTCTCGGGCCAAGCGGCCTCATTTGGTAGGGAGCACACATGCACATCCAGATTCTCGGCTCGGCGGCGGGCGGCGGTTTTCCTCAGTGGAACTGCAACTGCGCCAATTGCGCAGGCTTTCGCGACGGCAGCTTGCGAGCACAGGCTCGCACCCAGTCGTCCATCGCTTTGTCAGATGACGGCGTGAACTGGGTCTTGTGCAATGCGTCTCCGGACATCCGCGCACAGCTGCAAGGCTTCGCGCCGATGCAACCTAATCGCGGCCTGCGCGACACCGGCATCAGCGCGATCATCCTGATGGACAGCCAGATCGATCACACCACGGGCTTGCTGAGCCTGCGCGAAGGCTGCCCGCATCAGGTCTGGTGCACAGACATGGTTCATGAAGACCTGAGCACGGGCTTTCCGCTGTTCAATATGCTCAAACACTGGAACGGTGGACTGGTCTGGAACCGCATCGAATTGGAAGGCAGCTTTGTGATTCCAGCCTGCCCGAACCTGCGCTTTACGCCGTTTCCTCTACGCAGCGCAGCTCCGCCCTACTCGCCTCACCGATTCGACCCACACCCGGGCGACAACATCGGGCTGATGGTCGAGGACACGCGAACCGGCGGCAAACTGTTCTACGCACCGGGCTTGGGCAAAGTGGACGACGCCCTCATGGAGAAAATGAGCGGCGCCGACTGTCTGTTGGTAGACGGCACGATGTGGGACGACGACGAGATGAAGCGTCGCGGCGTGGGCACGCGCACCGGCACAGAGATGGGCCACTTGGCGCAGAACGGCCCCGGCGGCATGCTGGAAGTGCTGGAAAAACTGCCACGGCAGCGCAAGGTGCTTATTCACATCAACAACACCAACCCGATCCTCGACGAAGACTCCCCCGAGCGCGCCGAACTGGCCCGCCGCGAGGTTGAAGTCGCGTTCGATGGCATGAGCATCGAGTTGTAGGAAAACGCAGCTCAACCTGTGGGATCTGCCACTATTCTTGAGGATGACTGACGACATGAGTGAGCAAACGCCACTGTCCCCCGCCGCATTCGAACAGGCCCTTCGCGCCAAGGGCGCGTATTACCACATCTATCACCCGTTCCACGTCGCGATGTACGAAGGCCGCGCCTCCCGTGAGCAGATTCAGGGCTGGGTCGCCAACCGCTTCTATTACCAGGTGAACATCCCCCTGAAAGACGCCGCGATTCTGGCCAACTGCCCGGACCGCGAGATTCGTCGCGAATGGATTCAGCGCCTTCTCGATCACGACGGCGCCCCCGGCGAAGACGGCGGCATCGAGGCCTGGCTGCGCTTGGGTCAAGCCGTGGGGTTGGACCCTGACCAACTGCGTTCGCAAGAATTGGTGCTCCCGGGCGTACGATTCGCCGTCGACGCCTATGTGAATTTCGCCCGCCGCGCCAACTGGCAGGAAGCCGCCAGCAGCTCGCTAACCGAATTGTTCGCGCCGCAGATTCACCAATCGCGCCTCGACAGTTGGCCGCAGCATTACCCCTGGATCGATCCCGCAGGCTATGAATATTTCCGCACCCGTCTGGGACAGGCCCGTCGCGACGTCGAGCATGGTCTGGCAATCACGCTTCAGCACTACACGACCTGGGAAGGCCAGCAGCGCATGCTGGAAATCCTGCAGTTCAAACTCGACATTTTGTGGAGCATGCTCGACGCCATGACCATGGCCTACGAGCTGAACCGCCCGCCCTACCACAGCGTCACCGACCAACGCGTCTGGCATAGAGGAATCGCGCTATGAGCTTCAATCGTGAACAGGTGCCAAGCTGGCGTCGGGGTTATCGCTTCCAGTTCGAGCCTGCGCAGAACGGCCACGTGCTGCTGTACCCGGAAGGGATGATCAAGTTGAACGAGAGCGCCAGCGAGATCGGCGGTTTGATCGACGGTCAGCGTAGCGTCGGTGCAATCATTGCGTTGCTCGACGAAAAATTCCCTGGTGTTCCTGAGCTTGGCACTGACGTCGAGCAATTCATGGAGGTCGCCCGTGCCGAACACTGGATCGAACTTGGCTGAGCCCACGGCAGCTGAATCCAAGGTGCACATTCCGCCTACGCCTCCGGTCGGGCTGCCGCTGTGGCTGCTCGCCGAGCTGACTTACCGTTGCCCGCTGCAATGCCCGTATTGCTCCAACCCGCTGGATTTTGCCAAGCAGGGGCAGGAACTGACGACTGAGCAGTGGTTCAAGGTGATGGCCGAAGCGCGGCAGATGGGCGCGGCGCAGATCGGGTTTTCCGGTGGCGAGCCGTTGGTGCGCCAAGACCTCGCTGAGCTGATCGCCGAGGCCCGTCGACTGGGTTTCTACACCAACCTGATTACCTCTGGCATCGGCCTGACCGAACAGAAAATCATCGACTTCAAAGAGGCCGGTCTGGATCACATTCAGATCAGTTTCCAGGCCAGTGACGAGCAAGTGAACAACATGCTCGCGGGGTCGAAAAAAGCCTTCGCGCAGAAGCTGGAGATGGCCCGTGCGGTGAAAAAGCACGGTTATCCGATGGTGCTGAATTTCGTCACCCACCGGCACAACATCGACAAAATCGACAAGATCATCGAGCTGTGTGTGGCACTGGAAGCGGACTTCGTCGAGTTGGCCACCTGCCAGTTCTACGGCTGGGCACAACTAAACCGCGTGGGCCTGCTGCCGACCAAGGATCAACTGGTGCGTGCCGAACGCATCACCAACGAATACCGCGTGCAACTCGCCGCCGAGCATCATCCGGTCAAGCTGATCTTCGTGACCCCGGATTACTACGAAGAACGTCCGAAAGCCTGCATGAATGGCTGGGGGAATCTGTTCCTGACCGTCACGCCAGACGGCACCGCCCTGCCCTGCCACGGCGCGCGGCAGATGCCGATCCAGTTTCCCAACGTGCGCGATCACACGATGCAGCACATTTGGTACGAGTCCTTCGGCTTTAATCGCTTTCGCGGGTACGAATGGATGCCCGAGCCGTGTAGGTCGTGTGATGAGAAAGAGAAGGACTTTGGCGGATGTCGCTGTCAGGCCTTCATGCTCACGGGTGACGCCAGCAACGCCGACCCGGTATGCAGCAAATCGCCGCAACACAGCCTGATCACCCAAGCGCGCGATGAAGCCGAGTATGCTAGCCAGACCATTGAGCAACTGGCTTTCCGCAATGAACGAAACTCACGCCTCATCGCAAAATCCTGACCTGTTCTCTGCCGCCCAGGCTGTGGCGGCAGGCATCGATTTCGCCGAACTGAGCGTCAGTCCCGCCGGCCTTTTCTGGAATGAATTTCGCCCGCAGGACGCGGCTTCGCGCATCTGGCGCTGGAGCGAAGGCGCCACCACCTGTCTGACCCCGGACGGCTTCAGCGTTCGCAGTCGGGTCTACGAATATGGCGGCGGATCGTTCTGCCTCACCGACGACGCAGTGGCGTTCGTCAACGAGGCAGATCAGCAGATCTACGTTCAACCTTTCGACTCCAGCACCCCTCTACCCCTGACCCAAGGTGACAAGCACTACGGCGATGTCCGATTCGCTCGTGGGCAAATTCTGGCGGTCGAGGAGGAAAAAGACGTTCACCGGTTGGTAGCGATTGACCTGATCGATGGCCGGCGCGAAGTCCTGGCCGAAGGTGCCGATTTCTACGCATCACCGACGCTGAGCCCGGATGGCACCCGGCTGGCGTGGATTGAATGGTGGCGCCCGCATCAGCCGTGGACATCGACCCGGCTCCTGAGCGTTGAGCGCCAAGCGGATGCCACATGGGGTCGGGCCCATTGTCTGGCGGGCGGATTGGGGCTTGAAGCCCTGCAACAACCGCGCTTCGATGCTCAAGGCCGCCTGTATTGCCTGACAGATCGCGCCGGGTTCTGGCAACCGTGGGTCGAGACTCTGGAAGGGTTTGAGCCTCTGCCAGCGGCGAAAGCCGACCATGCGCCTGCACCTTGGCAATTGGGAGGTTCAAGCTGGCTGCCGTTAAATGACGGCGCGTACCTCGCCACATGGTCGGAAGACGGCATGGGCGTGTTGGGCATCCGTTCGGCTGACAATACGGTGAGCCTATTCGGCAGCGACTACAGCCGTTTTCGCAGCTTGGCGATGGACGATCAGTACCTCTATTGCATCGCTGCGTCGGCCATCAGCCCTTCTGCGGTGCTGGCGATCAGTCGCGCCGACCAGCGCGTTCAGGTACTGGCGGGCGGAGTCGCGCCGCTTCCAATCGAGCGCATCAGCCGTCCGCAAACCTTGCGCTATCCGAGTGGTGGCGAGGAAGCACACGGCTACTTCTACCCGGCCATGAACGGCGAAACGAAGCCGCCGGTGGTGGTGTTCATCCACGGCGGGCCTACGTCAGCCTGCTACCCGGTGCTCGACCCGCGCATTCAATACTGGACGCAGCGCGGCTTCGCGGTCGCCGACCTTAACTACAGAGGTAGCACCGGCTATGGCCGCGCGTATCGGCAGGCGCTGTTTCTGGAATGGGGCGTAGTCGATGTGGAGGATGCTTGCGCGGTGGTCGAATACCTGGGCAATCAGGGGTTGATAGATCCGAATAACGCGTTCATTCGCGGAGGCAGCGCGGGCGGCTACACGACCCTCTGTGCACTGGCGTTCAAGAACGTGTTCCGCGCAGGCGCGAGTCTTTACGGCGTCAGCGATCCCCTCGCGCTCGCCGAGGCGACGCATAAGTTTGAAGCGGATTATCTGGACTGGCTGATCGGCGATCCGGACATCGACATGGTCCGTTACAAAGAACGGACGCCGTTGTTACATGCTGACCAGATTAAGGTGCCGGTGATCTTCTTCCAAGGCGAACTCGATGCCGTGGTTGTTCCCGCCCAGACACGCGACATGCTCAACGCCCTGTTGGAAAAAGGCATCCCCGCTGAAGGGCATTTCTACCCGGACGAGCGCCACGGCTTCCGCAAAGCCAGCAACCAAGCCCACGCGCTGGAAACCGAATGGGCGTTTTATCGGAAGGTGATGGAAGGGTGATGCGCTCGCTTTCAGGCGGGCGACGCTGACTTTTTGTGGGAGCCGGCGTGCTGGCGAAGGCGATCTGTCTGTGACGCCTAGGGCGACTGAGACACCGCTTTCGCTAGCAAGGCGGCTCCCACAGGTATTACGGCTTACACCGCAATACCTGTGCAGGGCTTACTTCCGGCTGGCGATGATGTAAACGGCGTGAATGATGCCGGGGAAGTAGCCCAGCAGCGTCAGCAAAATGTTGAGCCAGAAAGCGCCGGCAAAGCCGACTTGCAGGAACACGCCCAGGGGTGGCAGCAGGATGGCGATGATGATGCGAATGATGTCCATGGGTGATGCTCCAGATTAAGAAGATGGCCTGATAAGGCCACACAGCTAATCGACTCTGCGTTGAGTCAGGGGTTCCACGGCCCATATCATCGAGCCACTACCCGCTGCAAAAAAACGCCCCGCACCCAGTGCTTCTGGTGCAGGGCGAAGCGTACGGAACGCCAGACGGTAGTTTTAGGCTCAGGCCATCAGGCCGTCGAACGCGGTCGTCAGTGGGGGGGTTATGACGGGCGGGCGTCGCGCCGAAAGGCTCGACACCGGCTCTGGCACGAAGCCCGGCAATTGGTCGATCCGACCGGCGCAGGCCTGGCCACGAACCAGTAACGCTGGACTGCGCGGACACCGATTCGAGTGGTCGCCCAGCACGACGATGTCGGCGCGCACACCGTAGCTGTCTTCGCACAACACACCGCCGTACTGCCCAATCGGGCCACGCGCCTCGTTGAGAATCAGCAGAATATTCAGCGCACGACAGAGTTTTTCCACGCCTTGCAGGTAAGCGTGCGAAGCAGGCGTGACGACGGATGAACCCTGAATCGGCTCCAGGATGATCGCGACTGTTCGTGAGTCCACGGCCGCTTCCATCGCAGACAGGTCGTTGAACGGGACGCGACTTACGTCAGCGGTCATCGATTCGATCAGCCGATCAAACCGTCCGCCACTGGCGACCACGATGCCGCACTCGCCCCGTCGGTACAGCTCCCCCCAGCGACGCGCCAGCGTGAGGGCCGCCGCATAGGCGTCCTGCTCGGCGGAGAACAAACCTACCTCGTCGCTCTTCGTGCGTTGACGCAGGCGCTCCAGCGGTGACAGCAATGCCAGCGATTCAGCACCGTCGATACCCTCGGCACTGGCCTGGCGCTGACGGTTGAACAGGTTCATAGGCGCTGCCCCTGTTCAATGCCATGAATCCGGTTTTCCGCTTTGCCTATGCAAATGCTGCCTGTTACAACACTGCTCATCGCACCGTATGCCCCTGCAACCCTCATGAGTTGGGCGTAGACTATGCCGCGAGCGCTCTACCGACCATTTCGATTTTCCAGCCATTTCGATAAGCATGACTTATGGATTTCCGCCAACTGCGTTATTTCGTCGCGGTTTATGAAGAAGGCCATGTGGGGCGCGCTGCCGAGCGTCTGTCGTTGTCACAACCCGCGCTTTCACAGCAGATTCGCCTGCTCGAACACAGCCTTGATGTCAGCCTGTTCGAACGCAGCAGCAAACGCCTGCTTCCGACCCTTGCCGCACACACGCTCTATAACCACGCTGTCCCGCTACTCGATGGCATGCAACGCGCCCGGGATGCACTGCGCAACTTCAAAGGTCAGTCGCAACGCACTCTGGCGATTGGCGTGATGCAAACCGTGCACTCAAGCCTGGTGCCGCAGATGCTGGAGCACGTGCGCAAGGCACACCCGCATCTGGTAGTGCAGATCTATGAGTTGAGTGCGATGGAGATCGAGCGCCGCTTGCTCAACGGCTCGCTGGACATCGGTATCAGCTACCTGCCGCCCCGCCAACCGGGGTTGCACGGCATGCTGCTGTATGAAGATGAACTGAAGCTCGTCATCCCTTTCAATCATCCACTGCGGGAATTCAAGAAAGTCTCGATGACCCAAGCGGCTGAGCTGCCGATGTTGCTGCTGGGCGAAGAGTTTCAGGTGCGGCAGATCTGGCAGACGCAATTGAGCAATCTCGGACGTCGTCCGCATGTGCAGGCTGAGCTGAATAACATGGCGGGCATTCTCGACAGTCTCACGCACATGAAGTTGGCAACAGTGCTGCCGGGCCGGGCGCAGGATATTCAAGACAACGCGGAATTGCTCTGGAAGCCGCTAAGCGAACCACGAGTACCCCTGCAAATCGGGCTGGTGTATCGCGATGCGCAAAGACAGCAAGCCACGCTGGAGCTGCTGAAGTCAGTGCTGGAAGAAATGGAGAATCCGAAGCCTGTATTGCCGGATGGCGCTTGAGGCGGGGTCAGACATTTACAAAAGCCAGATAAAAGAAAACCCCGCCGAAGCGAGGTTTTCCAGACTGTTTCCCTTTTGACTTCCCTTTCTTCCCACCATCCTGGCAGGCATTCCCTACGTGTCCATGTTGTCTGTTTGCGCATCCTGCGCGACGTCCATGTGTGTAGATTAACTTTGGATCCCATAACGCGATAGAGCCAATTGTCAGCGCGTCGTGTAAGCCAAAGCTTACACGACGTCTACCCCATCAAAACTGCGCAGCGTCCAGCAAGAACAACGACTCGCTGCCCGCCCTAACCGATGCCGCCAGCGATTGAATACGCGGCAGCAGGCGCGCGAAATAGAAGCGCGCGGTGCCCATTTTGCTGGCGTAGAAATCTTCTTGAGCCTCTTTTCCCTGCGCCGCTCTGGCCGACATGGCCCACATGTACGCGTACGCCGTGTAGCCGAACACGTGCAGGTACTCGACGGAGGCAGCGCCGATTTCATTCGGGTTGCTGCGCGCGCGATCCAGAACCCAGTCAGTCAATTCATCAAGGGTTGTCAGCGCGGCGCTCAGGGGTTTGGTGAATTCGCTCAGCGACGCGTCAGACGCCGTAATGAATGCCCGAACTTCGTCGGAGAACAGCCGGTAATGCGCCCCGCCGGTGGCGACGATTTTGCGCCCCATCAGGTCAAGAGCCTGAATACCGTTGGTGCCTTCGTAAATCTGGGTGATACGCACGTCGCGGACCAGCTGTTCCTGCCCCCATTCACGAATGTAGCCGTGGCCGCCGAACACCTGCTGACCGAGGACCGTAGTGTCCAGCCCCATGTCAGTGAGGAACGCCTTGGCGACCGGCGTCAGCAACGCGACGAGCGCGTCGGCGCGATGGCGAACGTCGTCATCTTCGCTGTATTTGGCCGTGTCCAGCTGCATGGCGACGTAGGTGGAAAACGCACGACCACCTTCATTCAGGGCTTTCATGGTCAGCAGCATGCGACGGACATCAGGGTGAACAATGATCGGATCGGCGATAGTGTCTTTGGATTGAACCCCGGTCGGTGCGCGGCTCTGCAAGCGGTCGCGGGCGTACTCGATGGCGTTCTGATAAGAGCGCTCGCCAGACGACAGCCCTTGAATGCCCACGCCCAGTCGCTCGTAGTTCATCATCGTGAACATCGCAGCCAGGCCTTTGTTGGGCTCGCCCACCAGATAGCCTTCAGCCTGATCGAAGTTCATCACGCAGGTTGCGGACGCCTGAATGCCCATTTTGTGTTCGATGGAACCGCAGGAAACGCTGTTGCGTGCGCCTAGGCTGCCGTCGGCATTGACGAAGAATTTCGGCACCAGAAAAAGCGAGATGCCTTTCGGCCCCGCAGGCGCATCCGGCAGCTTGGCCAGAACCAGATGGATGATGTTCTCAGTCAGATCGTGTTCGCCACCGGTGATGAAGATCTTGGTGCCGCTGATCTTGTAGGAACCGTCCGCCTGCGGGTCGGCCTTGGTGCGAATGATCCCGAGGTCGGTCCCGGCATGGGCTTCGGTCAGGCACATGGAACCGGCCCAGATCCCGGCGTACATGTTCGGCAGGTACGTGGCTTTCAGGTCTTCACTGGCGTGGGTGTTGATCGACACGCAGGCGCCGGACGTCAGCATCGGGTACAGGCCGAACGCCAGGCTCGACGAGTTGACCATTTCTTCAACCTGAGCCGAGACAGCCTTGGGCATGCCCATACCGCCAAACTCGGGGTTGCCACCAACGCCAACCCAGCCACCTTCAGCGTAAGTTTTGTACGCCTGAACGAAACCTTTGGGTGTCGTCACGACGGTATCAGCCCAATGACAACCTTCTTCGTCAGCGGCACGGCTGAGCGGTGCGACGGATTTGCTGGTGACCTTGCCGGCCTCCTCAAGAATCGCTTCGACGGTTTCCGCATCCACTGCTTCGGACAACTCTGGCAGCGTGGCCCAGAGTCTGGAGACTTCGAACACTTCATTGAGGACGAAGCGCATATCACGTAACGGCGCTTTGTAGTCAGCCATGGCAAACCTCGCAAACAGCAACAGAGACCCGGGGAAAGAGACGCTGCAGACAGGGTGCAGCATCAATGTGTCAGTGAGGCCGAGTGTACAGGAACACCATTTGCGACACATAGGGTCAAGTAGTGACCATTTATCAAGTTAAAGTCACATAAAAATGAAGACACTAAAATAGCCCCTGCCTTGCAGCAGAAGCTTTTGATTACCCTTGGAAAGGAAGAAGTCTTAGCTCGCAGCGGCCATTCGCACGGCGCCGCGTTTGTTCGTCTGACCGTGCGCAATCACGCAGTTGCGGCCCGCGCCTTTGGCCGCGTAAAGCGCCTGGTCAGCCGCCTTGAGGACTTCTTCGGGATTGCGGTGTTCAGGCAGCCGTTCGGCGACGCCCATACTGACCGTCACCGAGACCGTGGACGCCTGCGAGCCTGCACGGCGTTGGCGTCCTTGCAGATCGTCCTGAGGACGGTTGTCCTGATTACGTAAATGGATGGCGTAGTTGGCGATGGTCTCGCGGATCACTTCCAGGTGCGGCATGCACTCATCAATCGTCTTGCCCGCGAAGACAATGGCGAACTCTTCACCACCGTAGCGGTAGGCGCGACCGCCACCATTGGTGATCTTCGACAGCTTGCTCGCCACCAGGCGCAGCACTTGATCGCCCACATCGTGGCCGTGGGTGTCGTTGAATTTCTTGAAGTGGTCGACGTCACTCATCGCCAGCACGTAGTTGCGCCCCAGACGCTGCATCCTTTCATTGAGCGCTCGCCGGCCCGGCAATCCGGTCAACTCATCACGAAACGCCATTTGATAGGCCTCGTGTGCCACACCTGCAGCAATCATCAGCATGACCTGGCTGCACATGATGTTCAGCGTAAACGGCAGGATGAAGGTTTTCGGCAATGCCCAGAACAACCCGAGCAGGCCTACCAATTGCGCGGCATGCAGCGGCCGAGGTTTACGAATGTACTGAGTGATCAGCACGCCGAAGGCAATCAGGAATGTCACGTAGGAAAGCTGGATCAGGCTCATCCACTCCCCGTGCAGTGCAGGCCAGCGAATGTCGGCGAGCCAGGCGAGGAGGCTTTCCGGGAAACTCTGCTCCAGCCCCAGTGCCACGCTGCCGACCGCGACCAGGACGGCCAGACGTGCCACCAGATCCTGCAACAGATGCGTGCGTTCTTCCCAAGCGGCGAACAGCCCGAACATAACCGGCAGCAGAAGGCAGCAGAGGTGAAACACCACGGCGGCGTCCTCTCGGACTTTTCCATTGTCACGGTAGTAATCGGTCTGGGTGTCGAGCAGGAAATAGGCGATGTACACGGTGATCATCAGGAACAGTTCGCGCTGACGCTTGTAAACCCCGCAGTACGCACCGCCCAGCAACAGCACCAACGTGGGCAGTACGTTGAACAGTGAGGTGAAGAACACGTTCAAGTCCTTCACGTATGCAGCCGCGAGCCCGGCGATCAACAACGCCAGTGACGGTAGAAAATGGCTAAGGCGTGCAGCTGAAGGGCGCAGCAAGAGGACGGTCTCCTACCCGTATGGAGCAAGTGCAAATCAAATGGCATTGTGCCTGTATCGGCCACTTTACTCATTTGATGAGGAAAATGGTGAGAGAAATCACTGTTTTTTGTCGTCATTAATTTGTCATCTTGAAAATGACGCTCACAAAAAAGCCGCTTGTCCCGAAAGACAAGCGGCTTTGAGGTAAAGCTACCCGGCTGACTCAGTAAGCCAGGCCGAAATGCTCTTCGTTCATGTCCATCAGGTTATTCGCGCCCGACAGCATGGCCGCAACGTGTGTGCGGGTGCGCGGCAGGATGCGTTGGAAGTAGAAGCGCGCGGTCTGCAGCTTGGCGGTGTAGAAGGCTTCTTCGCCGGTGCCCGCAGCCAGTTTCTCAGCCGCCAGACGCGCCATGTCAGCCCAGAAGTACGCCAGGCAAACGTAACCGGAGAACATCAGGTAATCCACCGATGCAGCGCCGACTTCTTCGCGATCTTTCATGGCGGCCATGCCGACCTTCATGGTCAGGTCGCCCCATTCCTTGTTCAGTGCGGCCAGTGGCGTGACGAATTCGTTGACCGCTTCGTTGCCTTCTTGCGCCTGGCAGAATTTGTGGACGATCTTGGTGAAGCCCTTCAGCGCTTCGCCCTGGGTCATCAGTACTTTACGACCCAGCAGGTCGAGCGCTTGAACGCCCGTGGTGCCTTCGTACAGCATCGAAATGCGGCTGTCGCGAACGTTCTGCTCCATGCCCCACTCGGCGATGAAGCCGTGGCCGCCGTAGATCTGTACGCCGTGGTTGGCGGATTCGAAACCGACTTCGGTCATGAACGCTTTGGCGATCGGAGTCATGAAGGCCAGCAGGCCATCGGCTTGCTTCTTGGCTTCAGCGTCGTCGCTGTACTTGACGATGTCGACCTGCTTGGCGGTGAAATACACCATCGCGCGGGTGCCTTCGGCGAAGGCTTTCATGGTCAGCAGCATGCGACGTACGTCAGGGTGAACGATGATCGGGTCAGCGGCTTTGTCCGGCGCTTTTGGGCCAGTCAGGGAGCGCATTTGCAGACGTTCACGGGCGTATTTCAAACCGCCCTGGAAGCCGATTTCAGCGTGAGCCAGACCTTGCAGTGCGGTACCCAGACGTGCGGTGTTCATGAAAGTGAACATGCAGTTCAGGCCTTTGTTCGGCGGGCCGATGAGGAAGCCGGTGGCGCCGTCGAAGTTCATCACACAGGTGGCGTTGCCGTGGATGCCCATCTTGTGTTCAAGCGAACCGCAGTTCACCGCGTTGCGCTCGCCCACGCTGCCATCGGCAGCCGGCAGGAACTTCGGAACGATGAACAGCGAGATGCCTTTAGTGCCCGCAGGCGCATCAGGCAGGCGGGCCAACACAATGTGGACGATGTTATCGGCCATGTCGTGTTCGCCAGCGGAAATGAAGATTTTAGTGCCCGAGACTTTGTACGAACCGTCGGCCTGAGGTTCGGCCTTGGTGCGCAGCATGCCCAGGTCGGTGCCGCAGTGAGGTTCGGTCAGGCACATGGTGCCGGTCCACTCACCCGAAACCAG
The DNA here is from genome assembly GCF_057128705.1 of Pseudomonas salicis. Classification (NCBI taxonomy): domain Bacteria; kingdom Pseudomonadati; phylum Pseudomonadota; class Gammaproteobacteria; order Pseudomonadales; family Pseudomonadaceae; genus Pseudomonas; species Pseudomonas salicis. The sequence continues at coordinate 313,610 of NZ_JBSKHU010000007.1, read as the reverse complement.
CTTGGTCAGGTAAGCCTCTTGCTGTTCAGGGGTGCCGTGCTCGGAGATGGTGTTCATCGCGCCATGGGACAGGCCTGGGTACATGCCCCACGACCAGTTGGCTTCGCCCACCATTTCACTGACGGCCAGACCCAGCGACTCAGGCAAGCCTTGGCCACCATGTGCAACATCGTGAGCAAGGCTTGGCCAGCCGCCCTCGACGAATTGTTTGTACGCTTCTTTGAAGCCAGTCGGAGTCTTAACGCCGGACTCGCTCCAGGTGCAACCTTCGGTGTCACCGACACGGTTCAACGGGGCCAATACCTGCTCACAAAACTTGGCGCCTTCCTCAAGAATGGCGTCGACCATGTCAGGCGTGGCGTCCTGGCAAGCTGGCAGACTTTGATAGTGCGCTTCGTAGCCGAGCAGCTCGTCACGAACGAAGCGAATATCACGCAAGGGGGCCTTGTAGTCAGGCATAGCGATAAACCTCTGCTGATGAATCCTGGAATTGGATGACCGTAGGGTCACTGTAGGGACTTACCCCTCCACCGAGATGTCTTTTTATTCGATGGTCAAACAGATGTTTGAAACATACGTTTACGTCTAATTGATGTCAAGGGTGCACCGCGAACCTTTCATCGACGCCGAGACGGTCGTCACGGGCGCGCACATGCGGCACGGCTCCGAGCCCCTGATTCAGTGAGTAGAGTTTAGTAGAGCAAACCCGCGACGCAGACGTCAGAGCGCCGCGATTCAGTCGGGTGATAGGGCGTTATTCAGAAAGGGGGCGCATACGAAAACGCGCACAAGAAGTGCGCGTCAGAAGAGCGGTTTTGCAAATAATCAGGCGAAGGTGTCGATCAGCGTGCCGAGCGCTTCGTCGGAAGCTTTCTCGACTTTCGCGCCCAACTGAACCTGAATGCGCCCTTGGGTCAGCTCGACGACATTCGTGGCCATGTCGGAACGCTGAGGGCGGTCAACTGAGCGCAGTCGCTCAAGCTGAAAGTCCGAGGACTGGCTGCGACCCGCCACTTCGGTGCCAGGGCTTGCCAACTGAGTGGCAGCTTGATCGACACGATCTTGCCCGACCTGCATTGCGCTCAGGCCTGGGTACAGCGTGTTGTTCAGCGTGATTTGCATGATCACAATCCTCTGTTCATAAAACGAACAGCGTCATTAAACCAGTAAAGGCCGTGAAACACTCGGCAAAAAGACTAATGGCATTGCGCCTTGTGATAGAGGTCACAGACAGCACGGTATAGACGGGCTGTTTCCGCTAATCCAACAGTTCCAAATGCAAATGCTCGGCAACCATTTCCGGCGTCGATTTCTTCATGTGCGGCACGCGCCCTAAACAGGGCGCAGGCAGGCGCTCGGCCAGGGTGGCGAGGTTTTCTTCGAGGCGAGACGTCTTCGGGTCGATGATGTTCGCTACCCAACCCGCCAGTTGCAGGCCGTCATTGGCGATGGCTTCGGCCGTCAGTAAGGCATGGCTGATGCAGCCAAGACGCACGCCCACCACCAAAATCACCGGCAATCCCAGCGCAACCGCAAGATCAGAAAGATTGGCCTGATCCGCCAGTGGCACCCGCCAGCCACCCGCACCTTCGATTAGGGTGAAATCAGCCTGTTTTTCCAGAATATGGCGCATTGGCCCAAGTAGGGACGCAACGGTCAGTGCAACACCGGCCTCGCGAGCGGCCAGGTGTGGAGCAATGGCTGGCTCGAACGCGACCGGATTCACCTCGTCGTAGGTCAACTGAATCGAACATTCAGCGCGTAACGCGATGGCATCGGGATTGCGCAACCCTTTCGGCTTCACATCGCAGCCCGATGCAACAGGTTTACCGGCGGCCGTGCTCAGCCCGGATTGGCGTGCCGCATATAACAGCCCGGTGGCAACGGTGGTTTTGCCAACATCGGTGTCGGTTCCCGCGATGAAATACGCAGCACTCATCTTGGCGACCATCCGTTCAGATTTTTTCAAACTATTGCTCACTCACTATAGCGCTCACACGAACGACGCTCATGAAACCGGTCACTTTTTAAACAGTCGCCGGTTTTTCCAATACGGCGTAAATCACTTGATACGTCGCAGGCAGGCCTTTTTCCTGTCGAAACGTTTCGTAGGCGTCGATCAACGCCTGAATCCGCACCCGACCAGTCAAACCTCCCGGCCTGCCCGGATTGATGTTGTGCGCGCCCAGCGCCTTGAGCTCGTGAGTCAGACTGCGCACATCGGGGTAATGCAGCACATGGGGCAACACACTCAGGCTGCGCACTTGCAAGCCACTCGCCGCGCACAACCGTTGATACTCGTCGAACTCGCGAAAGCGATTCACATGGACCATGCCGTCCACCGCCTGCCAACTGTCGCGCAGTTCATACAATGTGCCTACGCACAGGCTGGCAAAGCCGAAGACTCCGCCAGGCTTCAGCACGCGACGGACTTCGGACAACACTGAGGAGAAATCCGAGCACCATTGCACGGCCAGGCTGGAAAACATCAGGTCAACGCTGGCGTCGCGCAGTGGCAGGTTTTCGGCATCACCCACCACGTAATGATCCGCGCCGCCCAAAGGCCGTGCGTGATTGAGCATGCCTTCGGCAATGTCCAGCGCAAGGCCTTCGCCATGAGGGAAACGTTGAGCCAGCGCACGACTGAAATAGCCAGTGCCGCTGCCGAGATCAAGCCAACGAGCGGGCGTCGTTTCAGGCAAACGCGACATCAGCTCATTGCCGACCGCACGCTGCAATTCGGCAACGCTGTCGTAACTCGCCGCCGCCTTGGAGAACGACGCTGCCACCTGACGCTTGTCAGGTAGAGGGTTTTCAATTTTTGCCTGTTGCTGTTTCACAGCTTTCAGCACCGCACAGTGGGAAAGATCAGTCATCACCGGACTCATGTAGAAAAGCCTGGACCGCCGCAGCCACGCCATGGGGGTTTTCCAGGATAAACGCGTGACTGGCCTGCTCGATCACGCCGACTTCGATGTCCGGCAAGAGGTTGAGCAGATCAGCCGACGCTTCGGCAGGCACCAGCGCATCGAGGCCCCCGAACAGGTGCAATTGCGGGCCGCGATAGGCTTGCAACGCCGCGCGGGTGTCCATCTGTTCGAGCAATTTGAGGCCCTCGATCAGGCCAACGCTCGTGCCATGAGGCGCACCCGCCTTGAGTTGTCGAGACAGTGCGCGCGGCTCTTCAGCACCTTGCACGCACAGAAGACTGAAGCGCTTTAGGGTGGCCTCGGGATCGGCTTCGCAGCCCGCGATGAACGCGTCGAAATCGGTTTGCGGCATCGCGCTCGGCCACTGACTGCGGGCGACGAAGCAGACGTTACTGGCAAAGGTCGCCAGTCCGCAGCAGCGCTCGCCACGTCGCGCTGCCAACTCTGCCGCCAACATGCCACCGAGGGACCAGCCGCCCAGCCAGGCGTTGTCGGGCAGGGTCGAGTCCAGCTCGTCGAGCCATTCATTGAGGTCGTCAGTGTCCAGATCCGGCAACGGCTCGATCTCGACGTGCAGGTGTTCGTCCAGACCGCGCAACGCGGCGGCCAACGGCTCCAGAGGGGTTACGCCAAGCCCCCAGCCCGGCAACAGGATCAACCGATCACGCATGTTGTGGCTCCACCGATTCGCCTGTTCCCAGCAGCGGATAACACTGCTCCAGTGCATCCAACAATAGCTGCACCTGGGCTTCGCTGTGGGCGGCGGAGAGCGTGACCCGCAAACGCGCGCTGCCTGCGGGAACGGTCGGCGGACGAATCGCGGTGACCATCAGGCCGCGCTCGCGCAGCATCTGTGACAGACGCAAGGCTCGGTCGCTGCTGCCTATGAGGATCGGCTGGATCGGCGTGAAGCTGTCCATCAGCTCAAGCCCGATAGCCTGAGCGCCGTCTCGGAACTGCTTGATCAGCGCCTGCAAATGCTCGCGACGCCAATGCTCGCGACGCAGCAGCTCAAGGCTTTTCAGGGTGGCGCAGGCCAGCGCTGGTGGCTGGCTAGTGGTGTAGATGTAAGGGCGAGCGAACTGGATCAGCGTCTCAATCAGCTCCTCGCTTCCAGCCACGAACGCACCGGCCGTGCCGAAGGATTTGCCGAGGGTGCCGATCAGCACGGGCACGTCTTCCACGCTCAAGCCGAAGTGTTCGACGATCCCTGCGCCGTTGGCGCCCAACGGTCCGAAACCGTGAGCGTCATCGACCATCAGCCAGGCGTTTTTGGCCTTGGCAACCTTGGCCAACGCAGGCAGGTCAGCGATGTCGCCGTCCATGCTGAACACGCCGTCGGTGACGACCAGCGTATCGCCGACCGCCTTCTCCAGCCGCGTGTTCAGGCTGTCGGAATCGTTGTGCAGATAACGGGAAAACCGTGCGCCACTCAGCAAACCGGCATCGAGCAGCGAAGCATGGTTGAGGCGATCTTCCAACACGGTGTCGCCCTGCCCCACCAACGCGGTCACGGCGCCAAGGTTGGCCATGTAACCGTTGGAGAACAGCAGAGCGCGGGGGCGGCCAGTGAGGTCAGCCAACGCTTCTTCAAGTTCGTGGTGCGGCGTGCTGTGACCGATCACCAGATGCGACGCCCCACCGCCCACGCCCCAGCGCTCGGCGCCTGCCTTCCACGCAGCGACGACGTCGGGGTGATTGGCCAGGCCCATGTAATCGTTGTTGCAGAACGCCAGCAAGGGCTGGCCGTCCACGACGACTGCAGGGCCTTGAGGGCTCTGCAACAGAGGGCGTTGGCGGTAGAGGTGGTCGGCACGACGGGTAGCGAGACGTGCGCTCAGATCGAAAGACATGCAGGCCTCGGGTCAGATGCAATGCGCATTTCCCTGTAGGAGTGCGCTTGCTCGCGATTGCAGTGTGTCAGTCACGTTATGTGTTACAGACAAATCTCAATCGCGAGCAAGCTCACTCCTACAGTTTTTGTGCATGCCACAGGTCGTATATAGGCAGTGAACTAGCGTCAGTCTTAAACCGCCGCGTCGTAAAACATCTCGCTGCTCTTCTGCTCGATCAGCGCCTGTTCGATCGCTGCCTGATGCACTTCGTCCGAATGCTCTTCACGGGCTTCCGGCTGAATGCCCAGACGCGAGAACAGCAGCATGTCCTTGTCAGCCTGCGGGTTGGCGGTGGTGAGCAGTTTGTCGCCGTAGAAAATCGAGTTGGCACCGGCAAAGAACGCCAAGGCTTGCATCTGATCGTTCATCGCTTCGCGGCCTGCGGAGAGGCGCACGTGAGATTGCGGCATCAGGATGCGCGCCACGGCCAGCATGCGGATGAAGTCGAATGGATCGACGTCTTCGGCATTGGCCAGCGGCGTACCGGCAACTTTCACCAACATGTTGATCGGCACCGACTCCGGGTGCTCTGGCAGGTTGGCCAGTTGGATCAGCAGGTTGGCGCGGTCGTCCAGCGACTCGCCCATGCCCAGGATGCCGCCGGAGCAGATCTTCATGCCCGCATCTCGCACGTACGCCAGGGTCTGCAGACGCTCGCTGTAGGTGCGGGTGGTGATGATGCTCGTATAGAAGTCCGGCGAGGTATCGAGGTTGTGGTTGTAGTAGTCCAGGCCCGCATCAGCCAGCGCCTTGGTCTGGTCCTGATCGAGCTTGCCCAGGGTCATGCACGTTTCCAGGCCCATGGCTTTCACGCCTTTGACCATCTCCAGCACGTACGGCATGTCTTTGGCGGACGGGTGTTTCCAGGCAGCACCCATGCAGAAACGGGTCGAGCCGATGGCCTTGGCACGAGCGGCCTCTTCCAGCACTTGCTGGACCTGCATCAGCTTTTCTTTTTCGAGGCCGGTGTTGTAGTGACCGGACTGAGGGCAGTACTTGCAGTCTTCAGGGCAGGCGCCGGTCTTGATCGACAGCAGGGTAGAGACTTGAACGCGGTTGGCGTCGAAATGAGCGCGATGCACGGTTTGCGCCTGAAACAGCAGGTCATTGAACGGCTGTGTGAACAGCGCCCTGACCTCGGCTAAGGTCCAGTCGTGACGCAAAGTGGCATTGATGCTGGCGCTCATGGGCGGCTCCTTCATGTATTTGGCAAGTACCCGGGCGGTTCGGCAATCGACCAAACCTGAAAGTCCACAGGCGCAACACGGATGTTCGGCATAGTTAAGGAAGCGACATGCGCTGTCAACCACACAACGGGCATCAGGTTTACATCTGGTTAAAAAACGTACAAACCTGTTTATTATGCGATGAGCAGACCGATTCAGACAGCTCAATCTGCACCCCGTGCGAAAGCGACCTGCCCTGGTTGATCGATCAATGCGACCGCTGCGCACTGCCCATGCCGATGGAGGGCCTGACCTGCGCGCAGTGCACGCAACACTCCCCGGCCTTCAACGAAGTCATCGTGCCGTGGCTTTACGACTTCCCCATCGACGCGTTGGTCACACGCTTCAAGCACCAAGGCAAATGGCCGTTGGGCAGGCTGCTCGCAGAATTGCTCGGCCAGACCTTGCAACATCGATTCGACGAAGGTTTGGCCCGACCCGACTTCATGATTCCCGTGCCCCTCGCCCACAAGAGGCTGCGCCAGCGCGGTTACAACCAGGCTGCCATGCTCGCGCACTGGCTGGGGTCGCAATTGGGGCTATCGATAGATGAGCGGCTGATCAAACGCGTAAAGGAAACGCCAGCGCAACAAGGCCTCGATGCCAAGGCCCGCAAGCGTAACTTGCGTGAAGCATTTGCCTTGGCGGACGCCGCGAAAATCGTCGGCCAACACGTCGCGCTCATTGATGACGTACTCACCACAGGCGCGACCGCCGATGCGCTGGCGAGGCTGTTGATCAGTGCCGGGGCGAAGAAGGTGGATGTGTACTGCCTGGCACGGACGGCGAAGCCTGGGGATTGAGAGAGAACCCGCGAAGGGTGCAAGTCGTCCGGCATTGACTAATAGTTCCAATCGCCCGATATCATAATTCGGGAAAACCCCTACGTATATTCAACACAAGTATGTAGGGAATTTCTGATTTTAATGCTAGATGTTGCGATTCACTCCGCGCCGAATTATAAATTGTTCGTCAGGCATTTTTCCTGATCAACAAAACAAAATGGTGACCTATGAAAACTTTTAAAAAAGCAGCACCAAGCATCAAGCCAGATCAAAAACTGTCAGCAGAAGCTAAACAACTTTTGAGCACTCGTAAAAACAATGGTGGCGGTGGCGGCCACTGCCAAGGTGGCGGTAGCTGGTAACCGCTTGTTTAAAGCTGCCAGCAGGTTGCTGGCAGCTCCGACGAAAGGACGCCCCTGTGGACAGACAGTACAAAAAGATCGAAAATACCCTTCCTCACAGTATGAAAGCTCCTGCATCTGAAATTCCCATACCGACTTTGGAAGAGGCGGTCCATCACATCAATGAAATTGATTTCTCATTAATCCGTACAAAACTTTGTTCTAAAGACCCTTTAACTTGCAGAGTTTGGTCTGAGGCTGAAGCAGAGATAGCCATCCAGTATTACAAAAATTTTTTGTATTTGAACAAAAAATATTTATCTCAGTTTCGCGTTTTGCCTCCCATGCTGGAGGTGGATGAGATCTGGCACCATCACATATTGGACACACGTCAATATTTCAGAGACTGCCTCCAGATCTTCGGTTACTACTTCCACCACTACCCCTACTTTGGGATACGTGGGGAGCCTGATAAGCAAAATCTTGATTTAGCTTTCGACGTTACGCAAGAACTGCACGAGATAGAGTTCGGCAGCAGGATGTCCGCCATCTGGGGTGACAACAGTGAAATATAACCAGTCAGTTCAGGCTTCGCTTGCCCCCTTCATCTTGAATCGACTGATCCCTCTAAGCGGGATATCGCTGGTGTTCGTACTGCTTGCCCACAAAGCCCCCGAAGACTTGGGCATGTTTTCCTACACACTCGCCTTGCTGTCCGTGATCTCGACTGTTTTCCCTTTGGTCCTAGCGACTGCGGGCAATAAAGCGGCATCGTTGATTGGTCAGCCCTCTGACTTGCATGATTTTTTTGCAGGTGGGTTCACGCTGTCTCTGATAGTCGGCATTTTGACTGCGACCACCTGTTTACTCGCGGTTCAATTAGCAAGCGAAGTAAGTGGCACCCAACAATGGGACGGAAGAGACTTTTGGTCAATTTCTCTCGTGTACATGATGGCGACTCCGATTATCGCAACGAACGCTTTCTTACAGATGTTTTTAGAAGCTACCGGCAAAGCTACTCACTTCACGCTCACCAAGCTGAAGATTACGTTGATGTGCTCGATGGTCCTTATGCTGTCGTATGAGTATTCCGACACCGACGACTTCAAGTACTGCGCCATGCTTTATTTTTTTCTTACAGAGCTCATGACACTGCTCTTTCTTTTGAAAATGTCGCGACAACAGCGCTATGTTTCTATTCGTTACGGCAAAATCTTCGCTGGCTACTTCCTCCGTACGGGTTTTCCTATAGCCGCCGGGATGAGTGGACAGAAAATTTACTTCTATTTATTGATGGAAAGACTCGCAAGAATCGAAAGCTCGCTAGTAGCCGAGCTGTCCGTATTCATGACCATCACAGGCATCCTGCTCATCCCTTCGCTCGCTCTGACGCAAATTCATAGTTTTCAAGTGAGCCAGCACCTCACCCAGTCCAGCACTTTCTACAGGTCCGGGCTTAAATGGGTTATCGGCACGCTGTTACTTACTGCGTTGGTATTTACTCTCATCGGAGAGCACGTTTTCCAACTTGTCGGCGACAAAACGGTAAATTACAGCGGGCAGATGTTTATGGCTGTGATTCTTTTCATCGCCACGAGCTCGTTTCTTTCGCTGGCAGTTGCGCATTTACGCGCAAGAGGCGAGACGTTGAAACCTCAGTTGCTGGTTAACATCATCATGCTTGGGGTACTTGTACCCTTGCTGTACGCATTGCACTTGGACAGACCGGGTATTGAGACATTCCTAATGTTTCAAAGCGGAGCTGCTGCCGTGGCCTTTCTGATATTGAATATCAGGATTGTTTGCCTTCACAAGCGCGACCCTTAGACCCACTCGCAAGAGGCCGATACATCCAATGCCTCTCGTGTGACAGATGCGCAGCTTTGGCGGACGAGCGGGCTCCTACAAGATCGATGGCCTGCACAACATTTCTCTTCGCCACAAATCCCCCTGAAGATTTCGCTTACACTCCGCCCTCATCACCATAAGACAAACGCCGCCCGACATGTCCCTACCGCCCTCGCTCTCGCAACACATGGTCCGTCGCCCCCATCGCATCGCGCTGTTGCAGCATATTGCCGAGCAGGGGTCCATCACCCGTGCGGCGAAAAGTGCGGGGCTGAGTTACAAGGCGGCGTGGGATGCCATTGACGAGCTGAACAATCTGGCGCTGAAGCCGCTGGTAGAGCGCAGTGTCGGTGGGCGTGGCGGCGGCGGGGCGAAGTTGTCGGCGGAAGGCGAGCGAGTGTTGCGTCTTTATCAGCGCTTGCAGGCGCTACAGACCCAGTTGCTGGAAACCCCGGAAGAGTCGAGCGATTTGGCGCTGCTCAGTCGTTTGATGCTGCGCACCAGCGCCCGCAATCAGTTGCACGGCCAGGTCGCGAGCATCACGCCCTCGGGTCGCAATGACATGATCGAATTGACCCTCGCCGGTGGCCTGTCCATTGATGCGCAAATCACCCATGACAGCACGCTACGACTGGAGCTGGAAAAAGGTGCCGACGTGTTCGCGCTGATCAAGGCCAGTTGGCTGGAGTTGTTGCCGCCGGACCAATCAGCAACACCTGGACACAATTGCCTGATCGGCAAAATCGACGAGATTCTCGACGGCGAAGAGGGGCCCAGTGAGGTACGAATCGCCCTGTCCAGCAGCCAGATTCTGTGCGCGGTGGCTGAGCCCGATCATCTCAACACCTTGAAATTAAAGGTGGGGGGCGACGTGAAAGTACAGTTCGCGCCCTCTTATGTATTGATCGGAACGCCGCTGTAAATCGTTTGAAAAAGGCTCACACGGGAGCCAGCGTCGTCATCGGACGGACACAATAGCGTCATCCGGGCGGAATAAGGTCTGCGCAAAAACCGCAGGAAGCCCGTGATGAAATTATTAGAAGAACACCAGTCCACCGACCTCGAAACCCTGGTGCAGCAAAACAGCGTCGGCCTCACCCGGCGAGGCTTCATCAGCGCGGGCGCTCTGTGTGGCGCGGCGATGTTCCTGGGTGGCAACCTGCTCAGTCGCAGTGTGATGGCTGCCAGTGTCAGCGCGGTCAACCGCACGTTGCTTGGCTTCGACAGCATCGCCTCCTCCTCCGCTGACAGCATTGCGCTGCCGCCCGGCTACACATCTTCCGTCCTGATCAGCTGGGGTCAGCCTCTTCACGCGGGCGGTCCCGCTTTCGACCCGTCCGGCAAGGGCACGGCGAAGGCGCAGGAACTTCAATTCGGCGATAACAACGACGGCATGAGCCTGTTCACCTTTCCCGGTGACGACGCCAATAACGCCACCCGCGCGCTGATGGCCATCAACAACGAATACACCAACTACCGCTACCTGTTCGATCACGGCAAAGACCCACAATCCACCGACGACGTGCACAAGGCGTTGGCCAGCGAAGGGGTTTCGGTGATCGAGGTGAAGCGCGAAGGTGGCCAGTGGAAGTTCGTGCAAGGCTCGAAATTCAACCGCCGCGTGCACGGCAACACGCCGATTCACCTTAGCGGCCCGGCGGCGGGACACGAGTGGCTGAAAACGGCCGCCGATAAAACGGGTAAGAACGTTCTCGGCACTTTTCAGAACTGCGCCAATGGCAAGACGCCATGGGGCACTTATCTGACGTGCGAAGAGAACTTCACCGACTGCTTCGGCAGCAGTGATCCTGCGCAGCAATTCGATGCCGCTGCCAAGCGCTACGGCGTTGTCGCCACCAGCAAGGAAGTGAACTGGCATCCCCACGACCCGCGCTTCGACATCGCCAAAAACCCGAACGAATTCAACCGTCACGGCTGGATCGTGGAAATCGACCCGTTCGACCCGAAATCAACGCCTGTCAAACGCACGGCCCTGGGTCGTTTCAAGCATGAAAACGCGGCGATCACAGAAACGAAAGATGGCCGCGCGGTGGTTTACATGGGCGACGACGAGCGCGGCGAATTCATCTACAAGTTCGTCAGCCGCGACAAGGTCAATCACAAGAACCTGAAAGCTAATCGCGACATCCTCGATCACGGCACCTTGTACGTTGCGCAGTTCGATAACGGCGACAGCAACCCTGATCACCCGAAAGGCCAGGGTAAGTGGGTGGAACTGGCTCATGGCAAGAACGGGGTCGATGCGTCGAGCGGCTTTGCCAATCAAGCAGAGGTGCTGATTCATGCGCGCCTGGCGGCGAGCGTGGTTAAAGCGACGCGAATGGATCGGCCCGAGTGGATCGTGGTCAGCCCCAAGGACGGTCAGGTGTATTGCACGCTGACCAACAACGTCAAGCGTGGCGAGGAAGGCCAGCCAGTGGGCGGCCCGAACCCGCGGGAGAAAAACCAGTACGGCCAGATACTGCGCTGGCAGGAAGCAGGTTCGGATGCGGCATCAATGGATTTTGCGTGGGATCTGTTCGTGGTCGCGGGCAATCCCGTGGTGCACGCAGGCAAGCCTCAAGGCGGTTCAAGCAACATCACCCCGCAGAACATGTTCAACAGCCCCGACGGTTTAGGTTTCGACAAGGCCGGGCGGTTGTGGATTCTCACCGATGGCGATTACTCGAATACCGGGGATTTTGCGGGCATGGGCAATAACCAGATGCTGTGCGCCGACCCTGCCACTGGCGAGATTCGCCGGTTCATGGTCGGGCCGGTGGGTTGCGAAGTGACCGGCATCAGTTTTGCGCCAGACCAGAAAGCGCTGTTCGTGGGGATTCAGCATCCCGGCGAAAAAGGCGGCTCGACTTTCCCGGAACATCTGCCCAATGGCAAACCAAGGTCGTCGGTGATGGTGATCACACGCGAGGATGGCGGGGTGATCGGCGCGTGATGCAGCGCCATCCCCAAGCGGTATAAGGCGCACCTGTGGGAGCGAATTTTTCGCGAAGGTAGATAGTCGACAGATCAGTGTCGGATGTACCACCGTTTCGCGAATAAATTCGCTCCCACAATTTCAACTGAGGCGTCGGCAACATTTCGTGCAGCCCTCCAATCCCGAACACATAACGCGTTGTGTCGGCCATCCCATGCCTGAGTTACCATGACGGGCCCGACGCGGCAGCCTGCTGCGCGCAGGAGTCAGCATGGCCCACCCGTTTGCGACACTCACACCCGACCTTGTCCTGGACGCCGTTGAAAGCATCGGTTTTGTCAGCGACGCTCGCATTCTCGCGCTCAACAGCTACGAGAACCGCGTCTATCAGGTTGGCATTGATGAAAGCCAGCCGCTCATTGCCAAGTTTTACCGCCCTAATCGCTGGACAAACGAAGCGATTCTCGAAGAACACAGCTTCACCGCCGAACTGGCCGAAGTGGAAATCCCGGTGGTCGCACCCCTTATCCACAACGGGCAAACGCTGTTCGAACACGCCGGTTTTCGCTTCACCCTCTTCCCCCGTCGTGGCGGTCGCGCACCGGAGCCGGGCAATCTCGACCAACTGTATCGCCTCGGCCAACTGCTGGGCAGGATTCACGCGGTCGGCGCCACTCGCCCGTTCGAACATCGCGAAGCGCTGGGCGTGAAGAACTTCGGCCACGATTCACTGAACTATCTGCTGGAAAATGACGTGATCCCGCGCAGCCTGCTGCCTGCCTACTCGTCGGTTGCCAAAGATCTGCTCAAACGTGTCGAAGATGCCTACGCCGCAACGCCGCACCAGAACATCCGCATGCACGGCGACTGCCACCCCGGCAACATGATGACCCGCGATGAGATCTTTCACATCGTCGACCTCGACGACTGCCGGATGGGGCCTGCCGTGCAGGACGTCTGGATGATGCTCGCCGGAGACCGTCAGGATTGTCTGAGTCAGCTGTCGGAATTGATGGATGGCTACAACGAGTTTCACGATTTCGATCCTCGCGAACTCGCGCTGATCGAACCGCTGCGCGCCTTGCGCCTGCTGCATTACAGCGCCTGGCTGGCCCGCCGCTGGGATGACCCGGCATTCCCCCACAGCTTTTCCTGGTTCGGCACTGAACGCTATTGGGGCGATCAAGTGCTGGCGCTACGCGAGCAACTAGCGGCACTGAACGAAGAGCCATTGAAGCTGTTTTGAACAGCGCCCCTACCGGTCGATAGCACCCGCGCGAACTGATCAAATAATAAACAAACCTCTGTAAGCCACGCCCTCCGTGGCTTACAGCGATTTTTGCGCAGGTTATCCACAGCCTGGTTCACGTTATTTGTGCACAAGCCCCTGAATTTGCTGGTTTTTTGATCAACCCTCTCAAAGCGTTGGCCGGCAAGGGCTGTGCGCCTGTATCCGCAGCTTATCCACAGGCGGGCTCATGGAAAAACTGGATAACTGTGCGACGGCTCAGTCGTCAGACTTGATCTTCAATTCCACCATCAGCTCGTCCGCCAGTGTTTCCAGCCGTTCCTGCAACGCATCGAGCGACAGGTTTACCGGCAGACCCAAGAGTGCCTGGGCGCGGAAAAGCGTTTCATTGCTCATGGGCGCCGGTTCAACGCTGGTCACTAGACGCTCAACGTTAACGCCCTGCTCGCTCAACAGGCGAGTCACGTCTCGAACAATCCCCGGCCGATCATTGCCCACCAACTCCATAGTGATGGGTTTCGAGTACGAAACAGGCTCGCCGCCGACGTCAGCGAACTGCACGCGAATACCGTGGGAGAGCCCCTGCAGCGCACTCCTCAAATCATTTTGCGATTCAGCGGGCACATCGACGCGAACAATGCCCGCGAACTGACCGGCCAAATGAGCCATACGGCTTTCCAGCCAATTGCCACCGTGATTTGCAATGCACGAGGCGATCTGTTCGACCAGCCCCGGTTTGTCCGGGGCAGTGACGGTAAAGATAAGCTGATGCACTGTGAACTCCTTCTGCTTTATGTGTCCGCTGGCCGAACCTCGGCGCCTGCGCGGCTGCCCGGCAAGTATAGGCAAGGGCTGGAGGAGCGCCTGAATGCTTCCTCGGGAAACGATTTGTGTACCGTTTTTATAATTATCTGGAACAATTCGCCTATTTTTTGAGAACATATGTAACCCCAGCGTGACCATTTGTGGAAAACCAGTCGTTCGGTGACATATTTAGTCTGATTTTCACGCCGCAACTCATCATGTAGTATTCCGCCGCGTCCACTACATAAACGTTGGGATGATGCCTGACTCGGCATTCCTGCTCGTCAATCCTTACGCCCAGCCGCCTGCGAAGGCATGTTCTGGCGAGGGTGAGCAGCGATGTCGGTGGCTTTAACAAGAAAGCGCCAAGAGGCGCGGATAGCTGAGCAGAGTGAGGCAAGCAATGACTGAACACGTTCAAGTCGGTGGCCTTAAGGTCGCCAAGATCCTTCTGGATTTCGTGAACAACGAAGCCATTCCCGGAACCGGTATTGAAGCCTCGGCGTTCTGGGCCGGTGCCGACGCGCTCATCCACGAGCTGGCACCGAAGAACAAAGCCCTGCTCGCCAAACGTGACGACTTCCAGGCGCGCATCGATGCCTGGCACCAGTCCAATGCGGGCAAGGCCCACGACGCCGTTGCTTACAAGGCGTTCCTGCAGGAAATCGGTTATCTGCTGCCAGAAGCGGCGGACTTCCAGATCACGACGCAAAACGTCGATGAAGAAATCGCCTCCATGGCCGGCCCGCAACTGGTGGTCCCGGTGATGAACGCCCGCTTCGCGTTGAATGCATCGAACGCCCGCTGGGGTTCGCTGTACGACGCGCTGTATGGCACAGACGCCATCTCTGAAGCTGGCGGCGCTGAAAAAGGCAAAGGCTACAACAAGGTCCGCGGCGACAAGGTCATCGCCTTCGCCCGAGCCTTCCTGGACGAGGCGGCGCCACTGGCCGCGGGCTCCCACGTTGATTCCACCAGCTATAAGATCGTCGACGGCGTTTTGATCGTCGGCCTGAAAGGCGGCAGCAACACCGGCCTGCGTGACGACGCGCAACTGATCGGCTTCCAGGGCGACGCCTCGGCACCGACCGCCCTCCTGCTCAAGCACAACGGCCTGCACTTCGAAATCCAGATCGACGCCACCAGCCCTGTCGGCCAGACCGACGCAGCGGGCATCAAAGACGTGCTGATGGAAGCCGCGCTGACCACCATCATGGACTGCGAAGACTCCATCGCGGCCGTCGATGCTGACGACAAAGTCGTGGTCTACCGCAATTGGCTGGGCCTGATGAAAGGCGATCTGTCTGAAGAAGTCACCAAGGGCGGCGCCAGCTTTACCCGCACCATGAACCCGGACCGCGTCTACACCTCACCAAAAGGCGAGCCGGTGACGCTGCACGGCCGTTCGCTGCTGTTCGTGCGCAACGTCGGTCACCTGATGACCATCGACGCCATCCTCGACAATCAGGGCAATGAGGTGCCGGAAGGCATTCTCGACGGCCTGCTGACCAGCCTCGCGGCGATCCACAACCTCAAGGGCAACACCTCGCGCGCCAATAGCCGCGCAGGCTCGCTGTACATCGTCAAACCGAAGATGCACGGCCCCGAAGAAGTGGCATTCACAAACGAGCTGTTCGGTCGCATCGAAGATGTGCTGAGCCTGCCGCGCAACACGCTGAAAGTCGGGATCATGGACGAGGAACGCCGTACGACAGTGAACCTCAAGGCGTGCATCAAAGCGGCCAGCGAGCGCGTGGTGTTCATCAACACCGGCTTCCTGGACCGCACTGGCGACGAGATTCACACTTCCATGGAAGCAGGCCCCGTCGTGCGCAAGGCGCAGATGAAGGCTGAAAAATGGATCGGTGCCTACGAGAACTCCAACGTCGATATTGGCTTGAAGTGCGGCCTGCAAGGGCGCGCGCAAATCGGTAAAGGGATGTGGGCCATGCCGGATTTGATGGCCGCGATGCTGGAGCAGAAAATCGCTCACCCGCTGGCCGGTGCCAACACGGCATGGGTCCCGTCGCCAACTGCGGCCGCCCTGCATGCGCTGCACTATCACAAGGTCGATGTGTTCGCCCGTCAGGCCGAACTGGCTCAACGTGCACCGGCGTCGGTCGATGACATTCTGACC
This sequence comes from Pseudomonas salicis, assembly GCF_057128705.1. NCBI lineage: Bacteria > Pseudomonadati > Pseudomonadota > Gammaproteobacteria > Pseudomonadales > Pseudomonadaceae > Pseudomonas > Pseudomonas salicis. The sequence continues at coordinate 297,457 of NZ_JBSKHU010000007.1, read as the reverse complement.
ATCCCGCTGGCGCCGAACACGAACTGGACGCCTGAGGAGATCCAGAACGAGCTGGACAACAACTCCCAGGGCATCCTCGGCTACGTGGTGCGCTGGATCGATCAGGGTGTGGGTTGCTCGAAGGTGCCGGATATCAATGACGTTGGCCTGATGGAAGACCGCGCGACACTGCGAATCTCCAGTCAGCACATTGCCAACTGGCTGCGTCATGGCGTTGTGAGCGAGGCGCAGGTGCTGGAAAGCCTCAAGCGCATGGCGCCGGTGGTGGACCGTCAGAACGCCAGCGATGCGCTGTACCGCCCACTGGCACCGGACTTCGACAGCAACATCGCCTTCCAGGCAGCGGTCGAACTGGTGATTGAAGGCACAAAACAGCCGAACGGCTATACCGAGCCGGTGCTGCACCGCCGTCGCCGGGAGTTCAAGGCGAAGAACGGGCTGTAAAAGGGCGCCAAACCAAAAAGGCGGTGTGTCGCAGGACACACCGCCTTTTTTATTCCCATCGTTGCGCGGTCGCTCTGAAGAATGCAGATCAACCTGTGGGAGCGAATTCATTCGCGAGAGGCCGGCACATTCGAAGCATCTCCATCGAATGTGAAATTGCTTCGCGAATGAATTCGCTCCCACAAAGTCCGGCAGCACCTCAATACTTGAGTCGTTCGCGCCTACAGAGGGAACTCTCCACCTTCACGACATCCCCAATTCCCGCTTCACCAGCCTCAACAGCTGCTTGGTGTTAATCGGCTTGAGCAGAAAATCCACGACACTCAGGTGCATCGCGTCGATGGCGTCGCGCACATGGGCGTCGCCCGAGACGATGATGATCGGCAAGGCAGCGCGGTCGGAATCCCTCACCTGTCGGATCAGGTCCAGCCCGTCGCACGGCGCCATCCGCAGATCGGTGATCAGCAGCGCAATGGACGGTCGGGTTTGCAGCAGGTGCATGGCACTGGTCCCGCCTGCGGCGGTAATGCAGCTGATGTCGTTGAGGCTGAGGATCTCGGCAAGAATTTCCCGAGCATCCTTGTCGTCATCGACGATCAATACCCGTTGTGGCGATTGTGATGGCGGCGCCATCATGACCTCATTGAGGGCTTCGCGCTCTTCATCACTCAAAATGTCGTGATCGAACATACCCGTCTCATTTTCCCGTCGACTTCATTCTGACAGCGCAAACAGACTGAATACGCTGCGCACTTTGTCGGCTTCATGCCTGGCCATTTCGGCCACCTGCGTGATGCGGTTTTACACCACGCTCCCTCGCACTCCAACGCCTTTTATGCGACCTAAGACTTACGTCCAATGGGCACTGCCCGATAAGCGGTCGACCATGGAGCCATAAAAACAAGCGGTATCGGTCATGAGCAAAGCGGACGCTTTCACCCAGGCAGGCAAGACAGCCGTGCTGCAAAACATTCACGGCACGATGCAGTTCCTGCAAAAATTCCCGCCATTCAATCAGATGGAAAGCGCCCACCTTGCCTATCTGGTGGAACAGTGCCAGCTGCGTTTCTACGCTACGGATGAGAGCATCATCAAGCCTGGCGATGGGCCAGTAGAGCACTTCTATATCGTCAAACAGGGTCGCGTCGTCGGGGAACGCCCGCATTCCGCGAAGGGCGGCACCGAAACCACCTTTGAAATCACCACCGGCGAATGTTTCCCCCTCGCCGCCCTGCTGGGCGAACGGGCCACGCGCACCGAGCATCTGGCGGCCGAAGACACGTTCTGCCTGCAACTGAACAAACAGGCTTTCATCAAACTCTTCGCGCTCTCCAGCGTCTTTCGAGATTTTGCGTTGCGGGGCGTCAGCAGCTTGCTTGAACAGGTGAATCAGCAAGTAAAGCAGAAGGCCGTGGAAACACTCGGCACGCAATACTCGTTGAACACCCGCCTGGGCGAATTGGCGATGCGTCACCCCGTAACCTGCTCGCCGGACACCCCGCTGCGCGAAGCCGTGAAGCAGATGGATGAACAACAGGTCGGCAGCATCGTGATCGTTGATGAAGACAAAGCGCCCTTGGGGATTTTCACGCTGCGCGACTTGCGCCAAGTGGTCGCCGACGTGAACGCTGACTTCGGCGGGCCGATCCGGCACAGCATGATCCAGGCGCCCTTCTACTTAAGTCCCGACGCCAGCGCCTTCGACGCCGCCATTGCCATGACCGAGCGGCACATTGCCCATGTGTGTCTGGTCAAGGATCAGCGCCTGTGCGGCGTGGTCTCCGAGCGCGATTTGTTCTCCCTGCAACGGGTGGACCTGGTGCACTTGGCGCGGACCATTCGCAGCGCCCCGCGTATCGATTCGCTGAGCAACATGCGCGGCGACATCGTGCAACTCGTGGATCGCATGCTGGCCCACGGCGCCTCGTCGACACAGATCACCCAGATCATCACGCTGCTCAACGACCACATGGTCTGCCGGGTCATCGAGCTGACGCTGGAAGAAAAAGGCGACCCCGGCGTGCCGTTCAGTTGGCTGTGTTTCGGCAGCGAAGGCCGCCGCGAACAGACGCTGTACACCGATCAGGACAACGGCATTCTGTTCGAAGCCAAGGACGCCGCCGAAGCCGCTGAAATACGCGGGCGTCTGCTGCCGATTGCCGAACGCATCAACCAGAGTCTGGCGCTGTGCGGCTTTGCGCTGTGCAAGGGCGGGATCATGGCCAGCAACCCCGAGCTTTGCCTGTCTCGGGTCGAATGGGCGCGGCGGTTTGGCGCGTTCATTCGCGAGGCAACGCCGGAAAACCTGCTGTCTTCCAGCATTTATTTCGACCTGCGGGTGGTCTGGGGCGACGAAAGCGGTGGCGAGCAATTGCGCCAGAGCATTCTGGCGCAGGTTGCCGACAACAAACTCTTCCAGCGCATGCTGGCCGACAACGCGTTGCGCCAGCGGCCTCCAGTCGGGCGCTTCAAGGATTTCGTCGTGGCGCGCAAAGGCAGCGAAAAGGACACGCTGGACCTCAAGACCCAAGGCCTGACTCCCTTCGTCGACGGGGCACGGCTGCTGGCATTGGCGAACGGCATCGCCGCCAACAACACCCTCGAACGGCTGCGCCAACTGGTCACGAAGGAAGTGATCGACCCCCTGGACGGCGCGGCGTATGAAGAGGCCTATCACTTCATTCAGCAAACCAGAATGCAGCAGCACCAACAGCAGAGCCGACAAAACCTGCCGTATTCAAACCGGATCGACCCGGATGTGCTCAATCATCTGGATCGTCGCATCCTGCGCGAGTCGTTCCGACAGGCACAGCGCCTGCAATCCAGTCTGACCCTGCGTTACCAACTCTAAGCGACTTGCCATGAACCTGTTCCAGTGGCTCAAGCCACCCAAACGCACCAAGGCGCCTGATCTCACTGCCGAACAGACAGAGCGGTTGAGCAACCTCCCCCGAGCTGCTGCGCTGAGGGCTGATTCGCTGCGCAAACAACGCTGGGTAGTGATGGACCTTGAGACCAGCGGCCTGAACATGAGCCGCGATGAAGTGCTGTCGATTGGCGCGGTGGTGATCGAAGACGGCGCCATCGACCTGGGTCAGCAATTCGAGCGCACCCTGCTGCGCCCCGATCACAAACTCAGTCCCAGCGTGTTGATCCACGGTTTGGGGCCGAGTGCGATTGCGGCGGGCAGCGAGCCGGTCGAAGCACTGCTGGATTTCATGGACTTCGTGGGAGACAGCCCAATGCTGGCGTTTCATGCGCCCTTCGACCAGCACATGCTCGGGCGCGCATTAAAGGAAAGCCTCGGCTACAAGCTGCAGCACCCGTTTTTAGACGTGGCGGACATCGCACCCCTGCTTTGTCCCCAAGCCTGTTTGCGGCAGGCGGGGCTGGACGACTGGACCGGCTTTTTCGGACTGCATGCCGAGGAGCGCCATCACGCCAGTGCCGACGCGCTCGTCACGGCCGAACTGGCGCTGATCCTGATGAGCCATGCGCGACGGCAGGAAATGGACAGTCCATTGCTGCTTGAGCAAGGTCTGGCGAAGTGGCGGCGTCGGCAGCAGTCGCATTCTTTTTGAGTGAGAACACGTCGCCTGGCTGAACAGGTGCTTCCCTGTGAGAGCGAATTCATTCGCGAAAGATGTTTCAGACGATAAAGAAGGTCGGATCTACCACCGCCTTGCGAATGAATTCGCTCCTACAGTTCGTTTCGCACATCCTCTCTCGCCATTTCCTACAGCAACCGCTCAGCCCAATCCGATCGGCGCCAATTGCCAGCACCGACGCGCTCTGACACAATCGCGAATAATTCTCGTTAGTTACTTTGTTCTCTTCGGTGCGTACGTGTCGTCACTCCAAAGTCCTCAACATCAGCTTGTCGGAACGCTCTATCGCGACCATCGCAGCTGGTTGCTGGCCTGGCTAAAGCGCAACGTCGCCTGCCCGCACCGTGCCGAGGACTTGAGCCAGGACACCTTCATTCGCCTTCTGGGGCGCGAGCAACTGGAAGTGCCGCGCGAACCCAGGGCATTTCTCGTGCAGGTCGCCAAGGGTCTGCTGTTCGATTACTTCCGGCGTGCAGCGCTGGAACAGGCCTACCTCAGTGAGTTGATGCTGATTCCCGAAGCCGAACACCCTTCGCTCGAAGAGCAGCAACTCATCCTCGAAGACCTCAAAGCCATCGACCGCATGCTCGGCAAGCTGTCGAGCAAGGCGCGGGCAGCGTTCCTCTATAACCGTCTGGATGGCCTGAGCCACGCCGAGATCGCGGAAAAGGTCGGCGTTTCTGTTCCTCGCGTCCGGCAATACCTCGCCCAAGGCATGCGTCAGTGCTATGTCGCCCTCTATGGCGAGCCGATATGAGCATTCCGACGCGCCCGGTTTCATCGCACGTGCTGGACGCCGCGATCGCCTGGCAGCTTTGCCTGGACTGCGGACAAGGCAGCGAAGCCGAGCGGGAAGAGTTTGCCAAATGGTACGCCGCCAGCGAAGAACACGCCCGGGCATGGTCGCAACTGGGCATGCTCGATCAGCGATTCGTACGCGCCACCGGGCCTGCCCGTTCGGCGCTTCTGCGTTCGCGTGAAGGCGTTGGCCGACAGATGCGCAAAGTCGGTCGCGGGGTAGCGGGTTTTGTCCTTGCTCTTGGTTTGACGCTGTTCTTGGGTGACCGCTTTTTACCGATGAATTATTGGCTGGCGGACCAACGCACCGCGACCGGCGAGCAGCGCACCATTCGGCTTTCAGACAACACTCTCATTCGACTCAACACCCATAGCGCTTTGGACGTGAAGTTCGACGCCAAACAACGTCGGGTCATTCTTCAGGAAGGCGAAATCTTCGTCGAAACCGGCAGCCACGAAGACCCACGGCCTTTTATCGTCGAAACCGACGAAGGCCAGATGCGGGCGCTGGGTACGAAATTTCTGGTCAAGCGCCGGGACGACGGCACCTTGGTGAGCGTGCTGCAATCCGCCGTGGCGGCTCATCCCCAGGCGTCCGACAACGAGATGATTTTGCGTGAGGGTCAGCAAATGCTGATCCAGCGCCACAGCCTGGGGCCGATGGTCGCGATTGCGCCCGGTGCAGACGCGTGGATGCGCGGCATGCTCGTAGTGGACAACGCCGCGCTCAAGGACGTCATCGCGGAAATTGGCCGATACAGGGCAGGTTTTTTGAGCGTGGCGCCGGAAGTGGCTGATCTGAGAATCACCGGCAGCTTCCCGCTGAACGACACCGACCTCGCCCTGAAGGCCCTGATGCCCACCCTGCCCGTGGCCATCGAAGCGCGCACGCACTGGTGGGTGACGGTGGTGGCCAATGATGCGAGGCAGACCCGCAAGCTGTAGGTCAAAGGCAATTCGCTTTCACAGGGCTTAGCCTTTGTACACCTGGTGAACCTGCGAAATTGTAAATCTAAATTATTTTCGATTCGGCCCTATCACTTTTGAAATCTCGTGCGGCACATAGGCATTGAGAACAATTCCACTCAGGAGCCGCCCATGTCCCGCACGCTTCAAACCCTTCTGCGACCGAGCTTGTTGGCTGTCGCCGTTGCTCTGACCGTTCCGTTGGCAAGCACGCACGTCATGGCCGCCTCGCAGGCGGCCAGCGTTCGTCCGTACAACCTGCCTGCGGCATCGCTGTCCACGACTCTGACCCAGATTGCCAGCCAGGCGGGCGTCGCGCTGTCGCTGGACCCGTCGCTGGCAGCGGGTCGCACGTCGGCGCCGGTTCAGGGTCAGTTCGATGCGCCGGGCGCCATGGCCCAGGCGTTGCGTGGCACGGGCCTGCAACTGAGCCAGACGTCAGCGGGCACGTACAGCGTGATCGCCGCGCCAGAAGGCGTGATGGCGCTTCCGGAAACCAGCATTCAAGGTCGCCAGGACGGGTTTGAAAGCGCATGGGGTCCGGCTGAGGGTTATGCCGCCACTCGCACCGCTGCGGGCACCAAAACGGATACCGCGCTGGCCGAGGCACCGCGTTCTATCTCCGTTGCCACGCGCCAGCAAATGCAGGACCGCGCCGTTCAAAACCTCGACGACGCCGTGCGTTACATGCCGGGGGTGGTCGCCAGCAGCTACGGCAGCGACAGCCGCGCAGAATGGCTGAAAATCCGCGGTTTCGAGCCGACTCAGTTCCTCGATGGCCTGCCGCTGCCGAAAGGCGCCTACGTCATGCCGAAAATGGAAACCTGGGACCTGGAGCGCGTTGCCGTGCTGCGCGGCCCGGCCTCTTCGGTTTACGGCCAAACGCCTCCGGGCGGCATGATCGACATGGTCAGTCGTCGCCCGCAAGCTGAAGCCAGCCATGAGATTCAGGCTCAGGTCGGCAGCTACAACCGCAAGCAGATCAGCTTCGACAGCACCGGCAAAATCGACGACGCGGACACGTTTGAATACCGCGTCAGCGGTGTGGTCCGCGACAGCGGCACGACCGTCGATCACATTGACGACAAGCGCTACAACATTGCGCCGAGCCTGACGTGGAACATCAACCCGGACACCAAGCTGACGTTCCTCAGCCAGTTCAACCGCGACGATACCGGCAGCACCAGCCAGTTCTTGCCGATCCAGGGCACCAAATACCCGTCGGCCGCCGGTCATGTGAAATACCACGAGAACCTGGGCGATCCGCACTGGGAAAACTACGACAAAACCTATTACGCACTGGGTTATGCCTTCGAAACGCGCCTGAACGACGTCTGGCAGTTCAAGCAAAACCTGCGCTACACGAAAAGTGATCTGGAATTCCACACCATTACCGCAGGCGGCTTCTTCGGCTCGGTGGCGGACGACGGCACACTTTCCCGCGGCGCCAACGTCGTGAACGAAGACATGAGCCAGTTTGCGCTGGACAACAACTTCCAGGCTGACTTCGACACTGGCGCGCTCAAGCACACCTTGCTGCTGGGGCTGGATTACCAGCGCATCAACCACAACTACAAGTGGTTGTTCGGCAGCGCGCCAAACAGCAACATCATCACGCCGATCTATGGTCAGGACTTCAGCAAAGTCGCTTACACGGCGTTCCAGAACTACAACCAGAAAACGGACGACGTCGGTGCCTACTTTCAGGACCAGATGGCCCTGGACAACTGGCGCCTGACCCTGGGCGGTCGTCAAGACCTGCTCAAGACCGAGTCCAAGTTCTACAACACCAATCAGTCTGATGACCGCACCGACAGCGCCTTCACCGGCAACGCGGCACTGAGCTATGTCTTCGACTCGGGCTTTACTCCTTACGTTTCCTACGCCGAGTCGTTCCAGGCAGAACAAGGTGGCGCCAATGGCAACGCCTTCAAGCCGGGCACTGGCAAGCAGTACGAAGCGGGGATCAAGTACCAGCCTCCGGGCACCGACCTGCTGTTCACAGCCGCTGCTTACGACCTGACCCGTCGCGACATCGTGCTGAGCGACACACTGGGCGTGCAGCGTCCTCTGGGTGAAGCGAAAGTACGGGGTTTCGAACTGGAAGCCGTCGGTAACGTCACCGACAACCTGAAAGTGACCGCGTCGTACACCTACGCCAACAGCAAGATGACCAAAGTTACCGATCCGCTGGACAAGAACCGTCCACTGCCGCTGACGCCTGAAAACGCTGCTTCCATCTGGGGCGACTACACCTGGCATACCGGGCTGCTCGACGGCTTCGGTCTGGGCTTCGGTGCACGCTACATCGGCGAAACCGACAACATTGCCATTGGCAGCTACGGCTTCGTTGCTGACTCGAACTACGGTCACAGCAATGCTTACACCGTCTATGACGCGGCCGTTCATTACGACCTCGGTCGCATGAACAACTCCCTCAAAGGCGTGAGCGTCTCGGTGAACGCGAACAACGTGTTCGACAAGGAATACATTTCCACGTGCGACGGCTTCTATTGCTACTTCGGTGATCGCCGCAGCGTGCTCGCAAGCGTGGACTACAAATGGTAATCGTTTAAACTCTCGAAACTGTACAACAAGGGCCGCTCGCAACAGCGGCCCTTTTGCTTTCGCTTAAACTCGGTACCCGCCCCATGAAGAGCCAAACCATCCGCCGCTGGTCGTTCATCCACACGTGGAGCAGCCTGATTTGCACGCTGTTTCTGCTGATGCTGTCGATCACCGGCCTGCCGCTGGTGTTTCATCATGAGATCGATCACCTGCTCGGCGATGCCCCTGAAATCAAGGAAATGCCCGCCGATACGCCGCGCATGGACCTCCAGCAACTGGTAAAAGCCGCCGAAGCCCATCGCCCCGGCGAGGTCGTCCAATACTTCGGCTGGGACGAAGACGAGCCCAACGGCATCTATGCGTACATGGGCAAGACAGCGGGTGGCGACCCCAACGATACCCATACTTTCATGCTCGACGCCCGCACCGGCGAAGCGGTTGAAACACCGTCAGCCAACGGCGGTTTCATGATGGTGATGCTGCGTTTGCATGTGGACATGTACGCCGGGCTGCCCGGAAAGCTGCTACTCGCCTTCATGGGGCTGCTTTTTGTATTAGCGATTATTTCAGGCGTAGTGCTGTATGCGCCGTTCATGCGCCGACTGGATTTCGCCACCGTGCGCCCGAACAAATCGACGCGCGTGCGCTGGCTCGATCTGCACAACCTCATTGGTGTAGTGACCCTGACGTGGGCCACCGTGGTCGGCATCACCGGCGTGCTCAACGCCTGCGCAGACCTGGTGATCGCGCAATGGCGCAACGACTCACTCGCCGCGATGGTCGCGCCCTACAAGGACGCACCGCCGCTGACCGACCGCGCACCCGCCACGCGCTTACTGGACATCGCCAAGACCACGGTGCCGGGCGCTGAGCCTTCGTTTATCGCGTTTCCCGGCTCGCGCTTTTCCAGCGAGCACCACTACTCAGTGTTCATGAAGGGCGACACGCACCTGACCTCGCACTTGCTGACACCCGTGCTGATCGACGCGAAAGACCTGACCGTCACGGCCATCGTCAGTAGCCCGTGGTACATGGACGCGCTACTGCTGTCGCAACCGCTCCACTTCGGCGATTACGGCGGCATGCCGATGAAAATCCTGTGGGGCGTGCTGGATGTGCTGACCATCATCGTGCTGGGCAGCGGCGTGTACCTGTGGTGGGTGCGGCGCAAAGCGGCGACAACGGCTAATGTTCGTCAGGCAGTGGAGGCAGCATGACCCGGCACAGGAAGCATTCGGGGTTCTGGAAGACTTTCGCCAAACCGACATGGATCGCCGCGCTCACCGCCGCCGGCCTGTTCGCCGCGCTGCTGGGTGATGGCGCGTGGGACGTGCTGTCATGGGTCGGCATGGGCATTCCGGCCTGGTTAAGCCTCAAGGGATTGATGGTGCGGCGACGGGCTTGACTGCCGATCCAGCGAAACCCGGTAGAACATTGCGCGGGGCACTGGCCCTGACTAGTCTTAGGTCCAGTTCGCTCAGAGGAATGTCCATGTCCCCCAGCATGACGCTGTATTTCAACCCGGCCTCGCCGTTCTCGCGCAAGGTGCTGATTCTGCTCCACGAAACGGGACAGACAGGGAGAGTTCACCTCAAGCCGGTCAATGTCACGCCCGTCAATCCCAATGCCGAGGTGTGTCATGACAACCCTTCCGGCAAAATCCCCGCGCTGGTCCTCGCTGACGACAATGTCATCCACGACAGCCGGGTGATCCTCGACTATCTGGACCATCAACACGTCGGTAACCCGCTGATCCCCCGCGAAGGCCCGTCGCGCTGGCGACGCTTGACACTGGCGTCACTGGCCGACGCGATTCTCGACGCAGCTGTATTGATCCGCTACGAGACCTTTCTTCGCCCCGAGGAGAAACAGTGGAATGACTGGCTCGAAAACCAGAGCGAAAAAATCGCCCGATCGCTTTCCTATTTCGAAACCGAAGCGGTAACTGAGCTGAGTGCGCGTTTCGACATCGCGTCGATCAGCCTCGCCAGCGGGTTGGGCTATCTGGACTTCCGCCAACCCGACCTGGGCTGGCGCAGCACCTATCCCCGCCTGGCCAGCTGGTATTACGAGGTCAGCCAGCGTCCATCGATGCTGGAGACCCAGCCACCCGCTTAGTCTTTCTGCAGCTCAAGCGGACCCTGTGGCAGCGAATTCATTCGCGAAGTAAGGTGGGGTCCACGCAAACCCGTCGGATGTACCCGCCTCTCGCGTGTACATTCACTCCCACAGATATCCAGCGTCAGCCAACGGCCGATTTCCCTGGAAAGCCCACGGCCCATCCGCTGATCCTCCCGCAACCCTAGCCAGTGACTCATTGGGCCACCTCCGAGGAGGCTACGACGGGTTTGGCCGGTCGCTGAGCGATGGCGTACCAATCAAGTTTGCGGGTCAGCACCATGAACACCACCAACAAGCCGAACAACAGCAACGAGCCCATCAGCAATGCGTAATCTTCGGCGCTGAGCAACCCATAAAGCAGCGCGTACAACGTGCCCAGCCCAATGCCGAACCCCGTCCCATGCGCCACGCTACCCAGCACGTGGGAGACATAAAAGCTGATGAGCGCGACGCAGACCGTTGCCGAGATCAGATAGGCGACTCCAAAGCCGATGTGCTCCGACAGCGACAACAGCAACAGGTAAAACAGCGCCAGCGCCGCACCGACCAGGGCGTATTGAACCGGGTGCACGGCCAGCCCCTTGAGCACTTCGAACAGCAGGAAACCGGCAAACGTCAGCGCGATGAACAGCAGCGCGTATTTGATCGAGCGATCTGCCTTGAGGTATTGATCGACCGGCGAGATGAAGCTGACGCCAAAGCTGCGTGACGTGAGCTCAGTGCAGACTTTCGACGCCGGGCAGCGATTAAGAATGTCCTGCAAATTAGTTGAGAAGAATGAGGTTTCCCAAGTGGCATTGAAATTCGTGTCGGACACGTTGCGAGCGCTGGGCAGGAAATTGCCGATGAAGCTGGGGTGCGGCCAATCCGCAGAAAGCTCCACGCGGCTGGATTTGCCGACGGGCGTGACCTGAAGCTGCCCGGTGCCTTGCAGGCGCAGGTCGAAGGCGAAATTCAGTGTCGTTTTCTCAGCGCCGTCTTCCGCCGGTAGCATGACCCTGACGCCTTCGCCGAGCAGCGGAACATCGGTGCCCGGCACGAAATCGAATGTCTTGCCGTCAAGGTTCAGCTTCAGATCATTTTCGATGCCACGAACATCGCTGATACCCACCGCCAGGAACGGCTCGTCGAAATGGTAATTCTTGTATTCGTCGCCTAACCCGAAACGTTCAGGCAAAACGAAATTGCCCGCGATCGTGTTGGTCGCATGGTAGAGCCGCGCCTCGTAAATACCCCGAGCGCGCACCTCGGTCTGCACCTTGCCGTTGAGGGTGAATTCATCGGGGAGAAAATACAGCCGCCCTCGCTCTTCGACAGGCTCCTCGTAACGTTGTTGAGTGACCTCGCTGCGGCGAGACGCCTGAACGGTCCTGCGATACGGCACGATCAGCACGGGGCCGGTCAGTTGCTGGCTATAACTGGAACTGCGAGCGATGTCGTGGATCACAACGTTGCGCCGACTCTGCCGGTCCTGAATGATCCCGTTGATCATCATCAGCGGGATCAACAAGAGCAGCATCAGCAGCCCGATCATCCCCAGTTTGTACAACGACACGCCTTTGTTCATGTGACTCTCCCGGTTTTCGATAGGAAGAGTGTGAGAAGCCCGTGTGGAGGAATGATGGGGTGAATGTGGAGTTTGTGTGGAGATCGGCTACAGAAGAACGCTCACCAGAACGCCGCCTTCAACATTTCCAATGTGCAGTTCACCGCCGTGCAGCTGCACCACTTCCTCAACGAAATTGAGTCCAAGCCCCGTGCTTTTACGGCCGCTGTCAGGCCTTGGCAGTGAATAAAAGCGCTCACTCAGGCGAGGCAGTGCGTAGTCGGGAATGGCTTCGGCGCTGTTGAACAGACTGACACGCAGCCGCTCACCCTCTCGCTCGGCAGAGAAGCGCAATGTGCCCTCGCCCGGAGTGAAGTCCAGCGCGTTCTCCACCAGATTGGCGAACGCCTGACGTAACAGAAAACGTTCGCCCGTGACGCTGACGTCCGGCCCAATCGACTGCTCGATCTTCAGCCGTTTGCGCTCAATGCGCCCACTTTGAGCCGCGAGAACGTCATCGATCAATTCCGCAACAGGTACGCTGACAGACTCTTCCAGCGCCTGGCGTTGCTCGACCATCGCCAGGTTCAGGAGTCGCTCGATCAACTGCTGCATCCGTGCGCTCTCGTTGTCGATGTTGCTGATGAAACGCCGACGTTGCTCGGAGGGCATGTCTTCGTGAAGTAACTCCGCTGCCCCACGGATGGCCGCCAACGGGCTTTTCAGCTCGTGAGTCAGCGTATGCACATACCGTTCGACGTAGGCCTTGCCCTCAAGCTGTGTGCGCATGTGCTCCACTGCGTGTGAGAGTTGCGCCAGCTCGCCGCCCCGGTAATGTGGCAGCTCGGCGCGTCGCCCTTCACTCACAGCCTGCGCGTAGCTCGTCAGCCGGCGTAAGGCGTGGCTCAGCCAACTCGACAGCAGCGCGGCGAATAACAGCCCCAACACCACCAGCCCGGCGCCATACCAGAGCAAGCGTCGCTCGGTCCGGTCCACATAGGGTTGCAGCGAGCTGTTAGGTTTGGCGACGGTCACGACGCCGATGATCTGCCCGCCGTCACGAATCGGCGCGCCGACGTGCATCACGGACGAGTCCGGGTTGTGTGGATCGAGGCGCGTCGAACGCGCGCCGTACTCGCCTCGCAAGGTCAGGTAGACGTCGTTCCAGCGCGAGTAATCCTGCCCCACCGCTTCGCCGCTGGAGTCGAGCAGCACGATGCCTTTGGCGTCGGTCACGTAAACCCGGTTGTTGACCTGATTCTTCGGCAAGCCCCAGATCGTTGCGCCCGGCTGACGCAGACCGTAGGCCTTCAACACCTCGGGGAAATGGCTCTGGCTCAAAGTGCGGTTCTTGACGTCCTCACGAAGCACTTCGGCCAGCAGGTTGGCCGTGTCGACCAAGGTTTCCTCTGTGGACTGACGAACGCCGGGACGGACTTCCTTCATCACGGTACTGAGCACGAAATAGCCGGTCAGGCCGATGAACAGCGCATAGACCAGAAAAATCCGGATGCTCAGGCGCATCAGCTACGCTCCGGGCTGTAGCTGTACCCCAAGCCACGATGGGTCTGGATCGGCTCCGCATCGGGCGCAATCATGCGCAGTTTGGCGCGCACGCTCTTGATGTGACTGTCGATGCTGCGCTCATAGCCTGCATCGCTGGGCACGCCCAACGCGTCGAGCAATTGCTCGCGACTGAATACCCGCTGGGGTTGTTCCAGCAAGCACTGCAACAGCCGAAATTCGTGACGCGTGAGGCCAAGCGGTTGCCCGCGATAGGTGATGAGCACGCGATCCGCGTCGATCAAAAAATGACCATTGCTGGAGGCCGAGGGATCGATGCGTGGTGACATACGCTTGAGAATCGCCCGAACCCGCGCGGTGACTTCCCGGGGGCTGAAAGGCTTGACGACGTAATCGTCGGCGCCGATTTCAAGCCCCACCACCCGGTCGATTTCACCATCGCGAGCACTCAGAAACATCACCGGCACTTCGGTGAAACGGCGCAGTTGCTTGCAGGTTTCGAAGCCGCTGATATCGGGCAAACCGATGTCGAGGATGACCAGATCGGCGGGGGTCGCGCGCTGATACTCGACGGCCGCCAGCCCCAGCGTCTGCCACGTGGTGGTGAAACCCTCGCCCTGCAAGGCATAGACGAGGGTATCGGCGATGGCGGCTTCATCTTCGACAATCAGAATGTGGGGCATGGCATCCGAGCACTTGGCGTAAAGCCGGAACGGTGCCGGATATCAGGTCCGCACGTCAATCGGCGCTACGGCTTCATCAGCACTCGGGCTTGTCGGCGGTGTAACGACGGGCCGGGTTCACGGCCGCGCCGAATTCACGCAAGGCCTTGGCGCCGATCAGTAACGGGTAGTTGAAATGGCTGCGGTCTACAAGGTTCACCTCGACGGTGCGCTTGACGTTGCCGAGGCAAAGCTCCAGGTCCACCACCGGGCGTTTGGTCGGATCGACCGGCTCATCGTCATCATCGCCATCGGACCGGCCTTTGATGCGGCTGATGCGCGACACCTTGTGTTCGTAGACCTTGTTATCAGCGTCTTTGGTGGCCAGACGGAAGCGCACCCAGTCATCGCCATCCCGCTTGAACAGCTCGATGTCCTTGGCCGACAACGAGGCAGTGAGCGCGCCGGTGTCCATCTTGGCCTTGAAGGTTTCGCCGAACTCCGAAACCTGAATGTACTCGTAGCGACCGTACAACGTCGGTTCGGCGGCCATGACAGGCAACGCCAGCAGAGACAGAAGCGCCAGAAGGGATTTCACGTAACAGGTTCCTCGCAATGGGGTGGGCGTTGCACGAGCCCGATTTTAGACCGCAACTTTGGGGTTCGTTCGCTTACAAAGAAAGAAGTCAGGCTATAGATAACCGAGTGAAACATTTGTCAGCGCTGGCCGGATTTGGCTACCTGAACCAAGCTGCTTATCATGCCCACCCCTGCCCTCGACCCTGAGTGATTTATGCGTCACCTGCTCACCGGAATTGCTGTCACGCTCCTGCTTCTGCTCAACACCCTGGTGCTGTTCGGGCCATTGATGGTCTTCGCGCTGCTGAAACTGGTGTTCCAGAGCGAGATGCGAGACCGCTGTTCGTGGGCGGTGATGTGGATTGCCGAGACGTGGGCCGAGGTCAATAAGCTGATCTTCAAGCTGTGCATTCCGACGCGCTGGGAGATCAACGGCGACCAGGGCCTGCGCGACGACACGTCGTATCTGGTGATCAGCAATCATCAATCGTGGGTCGACATTCCGGCGCTGGTGCAGGCGTTGAATCGCCGGACGCCGTTCTTCAAATTCTTTCTCAAGAAAGAGCTGGTCTGGGTGCCGTTTCTCGGTCTCGCGTGGTGGGCGCTCGACTACCCGTTCATGAAGCGCTACACCAAGGCGTTCCTGGCGAAGAATCCCGAGCTGAAAGGCAAAGACCTGGAAATCACCAAGGAGGCCTGCGAGCTGTACAAGCGCCAGCCCGTCACCATCGTGAATTACCTGGAAGGCACGCGTTTCACACCCGCCAAACACGCGGAACAGGCGTCGCCCCACTCCTACCTGCTCCGCCCCAAGGCCGGTGGCGTGGCCTTCGTGCTGGCCGCGATGGGTGAACAGCTGGACGCCGTGCTGGACGTCACCGTCGTGTACCCCGGCGACCGCATTCCCGGTTTTTGGGACTTGATCTCAGGGCAAGTGCCAAGGGTCATCATCGACATCAAAACCCGCGAACTCGACCCCGCCCTGTGGCGAGGCGATTACGAAAACGACCCGGTGTTTCGCGAATACGTGCAGGACTGGGTGAACCGGCTGTGGAACGAGAAAAACGCGAGGATTGCTGAGTTGCGTGGGGATCACGCTAAGAACTGATGCATCACCCCCCGAACGATGAACGCGGAAATCCGGCCTCACTGGCGAACCCCATCGCCTCCAGCCGGACGGGCCTGCCTGTTACCTCACATGTTTCAGATCTGGAGCCGTTCATCTTGAAGGTGCGAGCGGGGTACCAGAATCCGCTCAGTCGGTAATAGCCCAACTGAGCAAGCTTGCGGTGCGCACGATGCCGATCATTGATAACCATGCCGCGCTCGGCCAACAGTTCAACCAACCGCGCATACGTACAAAAAGGTTTGGGAGGCGCTAGCTTCGACAACGTCCATGTCTCAAAAATAAGAAGGCCCGAACGTAATGCCGGACTAAGCCAGCACCAGAGGATCGGGCGCAATTGAGGCGTATGTTCACGCTGGCAGCATGTTACGTCAACGGCCAAACTGACCAATCTGGTAATGGTCAGGCGTCACTGAAATAGCCAACGCATTGATCGCCAAGCCGTATCGGCCGCTGAAGCGTATCGTTAAATTCTTTTGTTTCAGGGCGTTAATCGGGTCAGGACTGATCCGATCATTTCGCCCCCCACACCCCACCCAACGCCGACAGCGCCGAGCCGCTTGCGCCTTGCTGACTCAGGTATTGCAGGATCACCGGGACGAACTGGCCGACCATGTTGCCGTCCATGCCCAGTGCGCCGAAGGCTTTGGTCACGTCGCCCATGCTTTGCACGTTGCCCAGTGCGTTGTTGACGGCCGATTGGCTACCGGAGTTGCCGAGCATGCCGCCCAACCCGCCGAGGCTGCCGAGTGCAGAGGTGCCGGCGAGTTGATCAAGGCCGGGGACGGACTGGCTCAGTTGCGAGTAGTCATTGCCAGAGAGCTTGTTCTTGGCCAGACCCAGCAGTGCGCCGGTGCCGCCGACGGCTTGCTGCGGGGTGACGTTCAGTTGGGTGCCGAGCGTGTTGAGCAGTCCGGCAGCCTCAGGGGCTGCGGTGGCTTTCTGCTGGCCGCCGGTGGCGCCGGAAACAGCGTTGGCGGCGTCGTTCAGGTTGAAAGCGAAAACCGGGGTTGCCGCCAGTGCCATCAGGGTCGCCAGAATAGCGCCGCGTGCGTTTTTCAGTGAAACGTTCATTGAGCCAACCTCGCATGCAAAAGAACCGGCCGGGGCCGGCGTAACTCCGCGTTGGACCGCTGCCCCGATGGAAGTTCAAACCCGCCAGAATCCGCAGAGCCTGCGAAATATCTGCGTTTGCCGTGCATCCAGTTGATCCGCCGCGACGTATCCCCTGCATGGACGAAAACGCGCGCACTGTCCTGCCCGATGGGCGGTGGCGCTCCCGATTCCTTTTCGCGAGTAAAAACGGTGAATGGAACTGCGGCTCAACCTGGACTAATCTGCCAGCATTCTGGCCACCTGCGTGGCCGTCGCCGAACCCATGCCGGGAGCACGCTTATCTCTTCTGTCGACGCCGATGAACTCCGGCAACTGCTGGCGCAATGTTCGCTGGGCAATCGCCGGGCGTTCGAAACCCTCTACCGCAAGGTGTCCGGCCAATTGTTCGCAGTGGCGTTGCGTTGCATGGGCCATCGCGATCAGGCCGAGGATGTGTTGCAGGAAGCCTTCGTGCGGATTTGGAACAGCGCGTCGCAATACGAGCCGAGCCTCTCGGCGCCGATGACCTGGATGGTCAGCATCACGCGCAACAAGGCCATCGACCAACTGCGCAAACACCGTGAAGACCCGCTGACCGACGAGCAAGTGCAAGCCCTGTTCGATGAGGCGCCATCGGCTCATGAGCAGATGGAAAGCCTGCGCGATGCCACGGCGCTGCGTCGCTGCCTCGACACCTTGGAAGGCATGCAGCGCCAGTCGATTATCACCGCGTATTTTCACGGCGCATCCCACGGGGATCTGGTCACGCAACTGGCCGCGCCGCTGGGCACGGTCAAATCGTGGATTCGCCGCGGCATGGAGCGTCTGCGCAGGTGCCTTGAATCATGAATTACCTTCAGCCTGAATTGCGCCGTGCCCTCGCCGCCGACTACGCCATCGGCCTGATGCCCTCGACCGCCCGCAGGCGCTTCGAAAGCCTGCTGCTGGACGACCCCAATCTGCGCGCTGAAGTCGCTCAGTGGCAGGAAAGCCTGATCGGGCTGACGACTGAGTTGCGGCCAGAACCGGTGCCTGATCGCGTGTGGCAACAGATCGTCGCGCGCATCGAGCCGCAGCGTCTGCACGTGCCGGAAAAACGCTCGTTCTGGAGCTGGATAAGCGTGGTCGCTGTCGCCTGCTCGCTGTTGGTCGCGATCATCGTGGGCGTGATCTACACCCGCGACAAACCGGACTTCAACGCCACACTGGTGGCCAACGACCAACAGCCGGCCCTGACCGTTCAGGCGTTCGAACGCTATCTGAAAGTCGAGCCAGTGGCCGTAGCCTCGGTCGATCCGGGCCGCAGTCTGGAGCTGTGGGCGATTCCGCTGGATGGCGTGCCTGTCTCGCTGGGCGTGATTCCCGACGACGGCAAAGGACGCGTGGACTTGAGCGATGCTCAGCGCAAGTTGCTGAGCGGGCAAACGACGATGGCGATTACGCTGGAGCCGAAAGGAGGCTCGCCGTCAGGCAAACCAACCGGACCGATTCTGTACAAAGGCCAGTTGGCGTCGCTGTAAGCGCGGCTTAGGGAATCGCAACGTCAATCAGGCGTTGCGGCTCGAAAAACCGCGCCAACTGACGGGTCCATAACACCGAACCCGACTGGACTGGCGGGCGTTTGCTGAAGGCGTTGGCGAAGCGCTCCCCATTGCGCAGTTTTTCTCGCAGGCTCGTCAGGCGAGCGCCGCCCTGATGATCACGCTCCCAGTACAGCGGCTCACTGAAGTAACGCACCCGTGTCGCAGGCTCCGGTGCCTCACCGACGCCTTGCAATCGCTGCGACCACGACTGACTGACGTTAGCGAACGGTTCATGCCCTTTGGTGGTCGGCAATTGCGCCTGGGTGATCAGGGAGAAGCCTGAAAGCCAGGGCGTCCACAGACGTGACACGCCACCGACAAAACATTCCCCCGGAACGAAATCGGCCTCACAGCTGGCTTCGTCGTGATAAGCCGGTGCGATTCGAACGTGCTGGCGGTAGGCAGAGCGATAACCGGATTGGCAAATCTGCGCAGGCACACCCGCCCACTGGCAGGCGTTGGCGTTTTCGAAGAAGACCACTGAGGAAATCCAGCGCGGCGCTTGCGCGTCCGAATCCGCCTTGGCCAACACGGCGGGCACGGCAATCAACCCGATGCCAATCCCCACGATAAACCCCGCTTTCAACGCCCCCATCGACATGCTGCATCCGCACCCAGAAAAAACCGGGCAGACAAATAGCACGCGATCACACCTCTAGAAACAAGCGGGAATAGAAATCAAAAATTCCCCAGGCAATCACAGAAACGCCTTACATCGCCCAGGGCTTCGCCCTACGCCAGACGTAAAAAAGGCGACCCGAAGGTCGCCCTGTTCAGTCATCCGCAATCATCGAATGATGTGCGGCAGAAAGCGGCTGGTGTCCTTGGTAATCAACGAATCATCCTCGCGAATGCCGATCCCGGCAGGCTGATCGCCAATCATCCAGCTGCCGATGACGGTGTAATGGCCCTCGAAACAGGGCAGCGGGTGAAATTTCTGCAGCACGCTCGGGCCTGAGCCATAAGGGCCGTTCTGATAAACCCTGCGGCCATTGTCTGTGCGGATGTCGATATTGGCGCCTTCGCGGGAGAAGAACGGTTTGCGCACCCAGCCGTTGGCCAGTGGCTGAGTCGGATCGGCGTCGAAGAAGGTCGGCAGCAGGTTCGGATGCCCTTCGTGCAATTCCCACAGCAGCGCCAGCGCGCCTTTGTTCGAGAGGATCGACTTCCACGCAGGCTCGATGAACAGCGTGCCACTCTTCTCGATGGCAGCACCGAATTCCTCCTGAAACATGTGCTCCCACGGGTACAGTTTGAACAGCGTGCGGATCGGTGCGTTCGACTCATCGACGAATGTGCCGCGCGTGTCCAGGCCGATGTCTTCGATGTCGATCAGGTGGGTCTGTAGCCCGGCTTCACGGGCGATGTCTCGCAAGTATTCCACCGTGCCACGATCCTCGACCGAGCCTTTCACGGACGAGAAATAAAACGGGGTTTCGATGGGCAAGCCGCGAAACAGATCAGTCAGCTTTTCTTCCAGGCTGTTGAACTGATCCGACTCAGAGGGCAGTTGGCCACGCTGAATCTGCTGGTCGAGCCACAGGTACTGAAAGAAGCTCGCTTCGTACAACGACGTCGGCGTGTCGTAGTTGGTCTCCAACAACTTGGCCGGACCGTGGCCGTCGTAGCTGAGGTCCATGCGGCCATATAAATGAGGCTGCCGTTCCTTCCACGAACGCCGAACGAAGTCGCGGTACTGCGCAGGGATCGCCAGTTTTTCGAGCCATTGCTCGCTGTCTACCACCCGTGCGACGAGGTCCAGGCACATCTCATGGATTTCCCGCGTGGGGTCCTCCAGGTCGTTCTCGATCTGCGCCAGCGAGAACTGGTAATACGCAGACTCGTCCCAATAGGGCTCGCCGTCGAACGTGTGGAAACCAAAGCCAAACTGCTCAGCGGTCTCTCGCCAGTCCGGGCGCGGGGCGATTCGGATTCTTTTCATCGAAAGCCCCCTCAGCCGCCGGAGCCGCCACGGGCGCCAAAACCGCCCCGACTCACGCGAATGGGCTCCGCGCCGGACAGCTTCACGCTGGTGGAGAACGACTCAGGACTGGAGACCTTGAAGCGCCCGTTTTTGGCTTTGGGGAACGTCTTGCCTTCGCTGAGCTGCTGATTCAACGAAACCAGCCGCGATTGATCGATCCCGACACGCTCACGGTACAGCGGCTCGCTGTAATAACGCGGACCGTCATCGCCGTAACTGAGCCAGCGCCAGAAGCCGCCCGAGCCATGCCCACCGCCTCCGCCCCCACTGCCGCCACCGGACGAGGTCGCTGGCTCATCGGCGGGCACTTCGCGTTGCGTCGTCACGGCAAAACCGCTGGAGACCGGCATGATCCGCCCGTTGTTCGAGCGCTCGGTGCACATACCGACGTCGTAGTCCGCTTCACAATCGGCGTAGCTGTCGTAGGACGGCGCCCGGTTACGATGCAGCTCATACGCAGCGGTGTACGCGTCGATACAAACGTCTGTCGCCACACCGGATTTGGTGCAGGCTTCGAGGTTTTCGTATTGCCTGGTTTCACTGACGGTTTTCATCGGGCGCTTGCCGCTGTCGCACGCGGTCAACGCCAGCGAAAGGCTGCCCAGCGCGGCCAGCCGAATGCTTTTGCTGCGTTTCATGGCGACTCCTCAGGCAGACGGCGTCATGCAGGCCGCGTTGAGCAGCCCGATGCTGATGGAGATGGCGGCGACGAACACCGCAGCGGCGATCTCACCGCTTTCGATACGGCGCGAAAGGCCTTTGAGCACGAAGCTCACGCCGCCGAACACCAGCAATTGCACAACGGACGCGATCAGCGCCCAGACGAGAAAGTCGAGGAGGGAAATCGAATGGGAGATGACGCTGGCGACCGGAATCGCAAAACCGATCAGCGCGCCTGACAACGCGATGGAGGCTGCCGTGTTGCCCTCGCGGATCAGCGCAAATTCGGCATGGGGGGTCAGGCGGGTATAGGCGACGGCGAAGAGCGAAAAGATCGCTACCGCGCCTATCAGGTACAACACGAAGCCGAGAACAGCGTAACCCTGCAGGGACATCTTCAGCGCGTCGATCACCATGAAACCACTCACATCCTTGTTGAATAGGTGCGTGTTAATACCATGAAACATCTGCCGAATACAGCGTCACCGCGAGGCTTTGCGCCATTCGTCGCGCACAAAAAAGGCGACCCGAAGGTCGCCTTTTGGTGCTCTGCCGCCTGGCTTACGCCGCGCTGAACAGTTTGTGCGGGTCGATCACGAATTTCTTCGGAACGCCTGCGTCGAACTCGCCGTAACCGCGTGGCGCGTCGTCGAGGCTGATGACCTGCACGCCCACCACTTCAGCGATGTTGATGCGGTCCCACATGATGGCTTGCATCAGTTGACGGTTGTACTTCATGACCGGGGTCTGACCGGTGTGGAAGCTGTGGGATTTCGCCCAGCCCAGACCAAAGCGAATGCTCAGGCTGCCCATTTTCGCGGCAGCATCGACAGCGCCCGGATCATCAGTGACGTACAGGCCAGGGATACCGATCTTGCCCGCGACGCGCACGACGCCCATCAGGGAGTTGAGCACGGTGGCCGGTGCTTCTTCCTTGACGCCCGCGTGACCATGACCACGGGCCTCGAAGCCCACGGCGTCGACGGCGCAGTCCACTTCAGGCTCGCCCAGCAATGCGGCGATCTGTTCGTGCAGTGGGGTGTCGGTGGACAGGTCAGCGATTTCGAAGCCCTGAGCCTTGGCGTGCGCCAGACGAACAGGGTTCACGTCACCGACGATGACGACCGCCGCGCCCAACAGACGGGCCGAAGCGGCCGCCGCCAGACCGACAGGACCGGCACCGGCGATGTACACCGAGCTGCCTGGGCCTACACCGGCAGTGACAGCGCCGTGGTAGCCAGTCGGCAGAATGTCGGAGAGGCAGGTCAGGTCACGGATTTTTTCCATGGCCTTGTCGCGATCAGGAAGCTTGAGCAGGTTGAAGTCAGCGTATGGAACGAGGACGTATTCAGCTTGGCCGCCGGTCCAGTCGCCCATGTCGACATAGCCGTAAGCACCACCCGGACGGCCCGGATTGACGGTCAGGCACACGCCGGTGTGTTGCTCTTTGCAGGAACGGCACAGGCCGCACGCGACGTTGAAAGGAACGGAAACCAGATCACCGATCTTCAGGTTTTCGACGCCAGTGCCCTTTTCGACCACTTCACCCGTGATCTCATGGCCCAGCACCAGACCAACCTGGGCAGTTGTACGGCCGCGAACCATGTGTTGGTCGGAGCCACAGATGTTGGTGGATACCACGCGCAGGATGACACCGTGCTCGATCTTCTTCCCACGCGGGTCCTGCATTTTGGGATAGTCGATCTTCTGTACTTCGACCTTGCCTGCGCCGAGATACACCACACCACGATTACCAGACATGCTTTCACCTCGCTGAATTGTTGTTATGGATACAGCTAAGCTCCAAGCCATAAGCTTCAAGCAGCAAGAAAAGCCCTGCTACCACTGCCTCAACTTGAAACGGGTCTACAGCTTTCTAGCTTTTCCTCTTGTAGCTTGTGGCTTAACGCTTGGAGCTACAGGACGACTGTCCTGTTGGCGTTGAGGAACACACGCCGTTCAATGTGATAACCCACCGCTCGCGCCAGGGTCAGGCCTTCGATGTCGCGGCCCTTGGCGATCAGGTCCTCGGGGTAGTGACTGTGGTCCACCACCTCGACGCCCTGAGCGATGATCGGACCTTCGTCCAGATCATTGTTGATGTAATGCGCCGTCGCGCCGACCAGCTTCACGCCCTTGTTGTAGGCCTGGTGATACGGCTTGGCGCCCTTGAAGCCCGGCAGGAGCGAGTGGTGAATGTTGATCGCCTTGCCATCGAGCTTGCGGCACAGTTCCGGCGACAGCACCTGCATGTAACGCGCAAGCACCACAAGTTCCGCGCCGGATTCCTCGATCACCTGCCAGACTTTCGCTTCCTGCGCAGGCTTGTCGTTGGGGTCGAGTGGGAAATGGTAGTAGGGAATATCGTGCCAGCGCGCCAGCGGTTCGAGATCGGGGTGATTGGAGACCACGGCGACCACGTCCATGGACAGTTGATTGATGCGCTGACGGTAGAGCAGGTCGTTCAGGCAGTGATCGGCCTTGGACACCATGATCACGACTTTTGGGCGGTAGTTTGGCGCTGTCAGCTCGAAGTTCATGCCAAAGGCTGCGGCACGTTCGGTCAGGCCCGCGCGAAAGGATGCCTCGTCGAAACCGTCCGGCTGACGGAATTCGACACGAATGAAAAAGCGGCTGGACAGCCGGTCATCGAACGAATGGTGCTCGGTGACGTAGCAGCCCTGCTCGAACAGAAAGCGCGTCACCGCATCCACCGTGCCCAGCACGCTGGGGCAGTCGGCGGTCAGAATCCAGGTATCGGGGGCGCGGCTCATAGTTTTTCCTCAGATCGTTCCCACGCTCTGCGTGGGAATGCAGTTCAGGACGCTCCGCGTCCTTCACATGGAACGCAGAGCGTCCCGGGATGCGTTCCCACGCCGAGCGTGGGAACGATCAAAGCTGAATCAGGCTGCGATCCCAAGGCCATACTCGGCGCTCGCATCCTGCAGCCACAGCCACCAGTAATCGGAGAAGCTGCGGCGGATCAGCAGTTCCCAGCTTTCTTCGCCCGTACGACGGATCACCAGTTGCGACTTGGCGAACACCGTGCCGACGGCCTTGCCGACCGGGAAGTTGCTTGGGTGTACATCGTAGCTGGTGGATTTCATCAGCACGTCGCGCACGTTCGGGCCGGTCAGTTCCAGAATGGATTGGCCGCCGGACACGTTGACCACCTGAATGTGCAGGCCGGCCAGCGCTTCACGCAGTTTCTGCTCGACAGCGAACTCTTCGCCGGTTGGCACGATCAGCAGCCACTCATCCGGGCCCATCCACTGGATCGAACTCTCGCCGCTGGAAACCAGCGTCAACGCACCTGGCAATTCCATGCCCAGCGCTTTGTGAACACCGGCAGCGAAGGCCGGATCATGGGCATCGCCACGAATGGTCAGGTGGCCCAGCAGTTTTTTCTCGCGCAGCACCACACCCGGGTTGGTGCGGCCTTTGCCGACCAGGCTTTTCAGGTCGGCGTGAAACAGAGGCGACTCGACTTTAGCGTCGGTCGTTGGCCGCTGTTGGTAAACGTTGGCTGTGGTCATAGAGCACCTGTCTTGAATTCTGTTATAGCGGTGAACACGGCCCCTGTAGGAGTGAGCTTGCTCGCGAATGCATTGTGTCAGTCACCGCATCTGGGTCTGATCTGACGTAATCGCGAGCAAGCTCACTCCTACAGGGATTTCAACAAGCCCGCAGGCTTACTCCACGTTCTGCCGGTCGCCCTTCGGATCGAAGAACACCGAGGAAACGATTTCCGCCTCGATCACGCTGCCATCCGCTTGCGGCGAGAACACACGCTCGCCCATACGCTTCAGACCGCCCTTGACCACGCCCATGGCGAACGAGTAACCCAGCGAGTTCGCCGCGTAGCTCGACGTCACGTGACCAACCATCGTCATCGGGATCGACTGTTTAGGGTCGAACACCAACTGTGCGCCTTCCGGCAGCCACTTGTTCGGGTCGATTGGCTTGAGGCCAACCAGTTGCTTGCGCTGATCACGCACGCAGTCTTCACGGTTCATGCCGCGCTGACCGATCCACGAGAACGGTTTGGTGCGCCCAACACACCAGCCCATGTTGAGGTCGTCCGGGGTCATCGAGCCGTCGGTGTCCTGGCCGACGATGATGAAGCCCTTCTCGGCCCGCAGTACGTGCATGGTTTCAGTGCCGTACGGGGTCAGGTTGTACTTCTTGCCTGCTTCGGCGATTTTTTCCAGAACGCCCATCGCGTAGTCGGCCTGGATGTTCACTTCGTAGGAAAGCTCACCGGTGAAGGAAATCCGGAACACACGCGCCGGTACGCCACCGACCAGACCTTCTTTCCAGGTCATGAACGGGAAGGCTTCGCGATCCAGGTCGATGTCGGTCACTTCGCTGAGCAGCTTGCGGCTGTTCGGGCCCGAAAGGGTCAGGGTCGCGTAGTGGTCAGTCACGGAGGTGAAGTACACCTTCAGGTCCGGCCATTCAGTCTGCTGATAGATTTCCAGCCATTGCAGGACGCGTGCAGCGCCGCCCGTAGTGGTGGTCATGATGAAGTGGTTGTCAGCGACGCAAGCGGTCACGCCGTCGTCGAAAACCATACCGTCTTCTTTACACATCAGGCCGTAGCGCGCCTTGCCCACATCGAGCTTGGTCCAGGCGTTGGTGTAGATGCGGTTCAGGAACTCACGCGCATCCGGGCCTTGAATGTCGATCTTGCCCAGCGTCGAGGCGTCCAGCAGGCCGACGCTGTCGCGCACGGCTTTGCATTCGCGGCGCACGGCGGCATGGATGTCTTCACCGGCTTTCGGGAAGTACCACGGACGTTTCCACTGACCGACGTCTTCGAATTCGGCGCCGTTCTTGACGTGCCAGGCGTGCAGCGCGGTGAAGCGCACCGGCTCGAAGATGTGGCCGCAGTGACGACCGACAATCGCACCGAAGGTGATCGGCGTGTAGTTCGGGCGGAACATGGTGGTGCCCATCTCAGGGATGGTGACGTTCAGCGAGCGGGCGGCGATGGCCAGACCGTTGACGTTGCCCAGTTTGCCCTGATCAGTGCCGAAGCCCAGCGCGGTGTAGCGTTTTACGTGCTCGACCGACTCGAAGCCCTCGCGGGTCGCCAGTTCGATGGCGGCGGCGGTAACGTCGTTTTGCAGGTCGACGAATTGTTTCGGCGCGCGGGACGTGCCCTTCTCGTGCGGCACCTGGAAGATCGCCAACGTAGGCTCTTCCACGCGGCTCAACACTTTCGGAATCACGCCTTCGACAGGTTGGAAACCCGCTTCGGTGGCTGCGCGCACGCCGCCTTCGAAACCGTCAGCCAGCGCGTCGCCGAGCGCGTAAACGCCGTTGATCCCGCCCACGCAGACGCGTTTCTGAGGGGCTTCACCCGGTACGAAACCGAGGATGTCTTCACGCCAGACCGGCTTGCCGCCCAAGTGGGAGGCCAAGTGAACGATCGGGCTGTAACCACCGGAGCTGGCGATCAGGTCGCAATCAAGCCATTCACCTGGGCTGGTGACTTTGTGCGCTTTCACGTCAATCGCGGCCACGCGGGCACCGCTGACGCGCTTGCTGCCGCGAGCTTCGATCACAGCGCTGCCGGTCAGGATGCGGATGCCTTTGGCACGGGCTTCTTCAACCAGTGCACCACGCGGGTTGTGACGCACATCGGCGACAGCAACCACTTGCAGACCGGCGTCGAGCCAGTCCAGCGCCACGCGGTAGGCGTAGTCGTTGTTGGTGGACAGGACCAGTTTCTTGCCCGGCGCTACGCCGTAACGGCGGACATACGTCGACACGGCACCGGCCAGCATGTTGCCCGGCACGTCGTTGTTGCCATAGACCAGCGGACGTTCGTGAGTACCGGTCGCCAGCACGACGCGCTTGGCGCGAACGCGGTGCAGACGCTGACGCACCTGGCCAATCGGTGCGCGGTCGCCGAGGTGGTCGGTCAGACGCTCGTGAATGGTCAGGAAGTTGTGGTCGTGGTAGCCGTTCACGGTAGCGCGTGGCAGCAGAACGACGTTAGCCAGGCCTTTCAGCTCGGCAACGACGGTCGCCACCCACTCAGCAGCGGGCTTGCCGTCGAGGCTTTCGCGGGAATCCAGCAGACTGCCGCCGAACTCTTCCTGTTCGTCAGCCACGATCACGCGGGCGCCGCTGCGTGCAGCCGCGAGTGCCGCCGCGAGGCCAGCAGGGCCTGCGCCAACCACCAGCACGTCGGCGTGGTGGTTCATGTTGTCGTAGGTGTCCGGATCGTTTTCGGTCGGGGAACGGCCCAGACCGGCGGCCTTACGAATGTACTTCTCGTAGGTCATCCAGAACGATTGCGGGTACATGAAGGTTTTGTAGTAGAAGCCCGGTGGCATCAGCTTGCCGCCGACCTTGCCGAGAATCCCCATCATGTCGGTGTTCACGCTCGGCCAGCCGTTGGTGCTGGTGGCGACCAGGCCCGAGTACAGCGCTTGTTGCGTGGCGCGCACGTTCGGGATCTGGGTGGCTTCGGTCGCGCCGATCTGCAGCACTGCGTTCGGCTCTTCGGAGCCGGCCGCGAAGATGCCGCGAGGACGCGAATATTTGAAGCTGCGGCCGATGACGTCAACGCCGTTGGCCAGCAGGGCTGCGGCCAGGGTGTCGCCTTCAAAGCCTTGATAGGTCTGGCCGTTGAAGTTGAAGTTCAGGACCTTGCTGCGGTCGATGCGGCCGCCATTGGGCAGACGATTGGACTGGCTCATGCTTTGTCTCCCTTTCCGACCGCAGGCACAGGGTTCACGAACTGTGGCTTGGTGCCAATCAGATAGGTTTCGAGAATTTCGTAAGTCACGGTGTCACGCGTGGCGTTGAAGTACTGACGGCAACCGGCGGCGTGAATCCACAGTTCGTGGTGCAGGCCACGCGGGTTATCGCGGAAGAACATGTAGTCGCCCCACTGTTCGTCGGTGCAGGCAGCCGGGTCCAGTGGACGCGGAATGTGAGCCTGACCCGAACCGTGGAATTCCTCTTCGGAGCGCAGTTCGCCACAGTGAGGACAGAAGATATGAAGCATGGGATTTCTCCTGTGAGTGGTTAGTGCGCGACCGCGGCAGCGCCGTGCTCGTCAATGAGTGCGCCGTTATGGAAACGGTCGATGGAAAACGGCTTGGCCAGCGGGTGCATTTCGCCTTTCGCCAGACTGGCAGCGAAGACGTTGCCCGAACCCGGAGTCGCTTTGAAGCCACCGGTGCCCCAACCGCAGTTGAAGAACATGTTCGGCACAGGCGTCTTGGAGATGATCGGGCAGGCGTCCGGCGTGGTGTCGACGATGCCGCCCCACTGACGGTTCATGCGCACCCGCGACAGCACCGGGAACATCTCGACGATGGCCTGAATGGTGTGCTCGATCACCGGGTACGAACCGCGCTGACCGTAGCCAACCCAGCCATCGATACCCGCGCCGATCACCAGGTCGCCCTTGTCGGACTGGCTGATGTAGCCGTGAACGGCGTTGGACATGATCACGCTGTCGATGATCGGTTTGATTGGCTCGGACACCAGCGCTTGCAGCGGGTGCGACTCGACCGGCAGACGGAAGCCTGCGAGCTTGGCCATGTGACCGGAGTTACCGGCTGTCACCACACCGACGCGCTTGGCGCCAATGAAACCTTTGTTGGTTTCAACGCCGATGCACACGCCGTTCTCTTTACGGAAACCGGTGACTTCGGTTTGCTGAATCAGGTCCACGCCCAAAGCGTCAGCGGCACGGGCGAAGCCCCAGGCCACGGCGTCGTGACGCGCTACACCGCCGCGACGTTGAACGGTCGCGCCGATGATTGGGTAACGGGTGTTCTTCGAGCAGTCCAGGTACGGAATTTCTTCCGCCACCTGCTTGCCGTTGAGCAGTTCACCATCGACGCCGTTCAGGCGGTTGGCGCTGACACGACGCTCGGAATCACGCATGTCCTGTAGGGTGTGGCACAGGTTGTAGACGCCGCGCTGGGAGAACATCACGTTGTAGTTCAGGTCCTGAGACAGGCCTTCCCACAGTTTCATCGCGTGTTCGTACAGGTGAGCGGATTCGTCCCACAGGTAGTTGGAGCGCACGATGGTGGTGTTCCGGGCAGTGTTGCCGCCGCCCAGCCAGCCTTTTTCGACCACGGCCACGTTGGTGATGCCGTGCTCTTTGGCCAGGTAGTACGCGGTCGCCAGACCGTGACCGCCACCGCCAACGATGACCACGTCGTAGACCTTTTTAGGGGTCGGCGTGCGCCACATGCGCTGCCAGTTTTCGTGGTGGCTGAGGGAGTGTTTGAAGAGGCCGAAGCCCGAGTAATGCTGCATGGTGCGACTCCTGACTCAGCGGTAAACCGGGAAATCGGCGCACAGCGCGGCGACTTGGCTGGCAACATTGGCCTCGACATCGGCATCGCCGAGGTTGTCGAGAATGTCGCAGATCCAGCCGGCCAGCGTGACGCATTGGGTAACTTTGAAACCGCGGGTGGTGACGGCCGGGGTGCCGATACGCAGGCCCGAAGTCACGAACGGCGACTGCGGATCGTTCGGCACGGCGTTCTTGTTCACGGTGATGTGCGAACGGCCGAGAGCGGCGTCAGCTTCTTTACCGGTCAGCCCCTGACGGATCAGGCTGACGAGGAACAGGTGGTTGTCGGTGCCGCCGGACACAACGTCGTAACCGCGATCGATGAACACCTGCGCCATGGCCTGGGCGTTGTCGATCACTTGCTGTTGATAAGCCTTGAAGCCTGGCTCCATGGCTTCCTTGAAGCACACGGCCTTGCCAGCGATGACGTGCATCAGCGGGCCGCCCTGAGCGCCCGGGAATACCGCGGCGTTCAGTTTCTTTTCAATTTCTTCGTTGGCTTTGGCCAGAATCAGACCGCCACGTGGACCGCGCAGGGTTTTGTGGGTGGTGGTGGTGACCACGTCAGCGAACGGAATCGGGTTCGGGTACAGACCGGCAGCGACCAGACCGGCCACGTGGGCCATATCGACGAACAGCAGCGCACCGACTTTGTCAGCGATGGCGCGGAAGCGTGGGAAGTCCAGGGTCTTGGAATAAGCCGAGAAGCCCGCAACGATCATTTTCGGCTTGTGCTCAACGGCCAGGCGCTCGACTTCGTCGTAATCGATCAGGCCGGTGGTGGTGTCGATGCCGTATTGAACAGCGTTGTAGAGCTTGCCCGAGGACGAGACTTTGGCGCCGTGGGTCAGGTGACCGCCGTGGGCCAGGCTCATGCCCAGAATGGTGTCGCCAGCTTGCAGCAGGGCCAGGTAAACGGCGCTATTGGCGGACGAACCGGAGTGCGGCTGGACGTTGGCGTAATCAGCGCCGAACAGCTGCTTGGCGCGGTCGATGGCCAGTTGCTCGACCTTGTCGACGTGCTCGCAGCCACCGTAGTAACGCTTGCCCGGGTAGCCCTCGGCATATTTGTTGGTCAGGCCGCTGCCCTGAGCCTGCATGACGCGCTTGCTGGTGTAGTTCTCCGAGGCGATCAGCTCGATGTGATCTTCCTGACGCTGATCTTCGGCATTCATCGCTGCCAACAGTGCATCGTCATAACCCTGGATTTGGTCTTGCTTGCTGAACATCGCGGTTCTCCCAGCGGCGGCGCGGCGCCTGAATTGTCGTGTTGGGGCTTTTGGATCACCCCTTGGCAGCGATGGTAGGGCCGACGCAGACAGGCCAGATGCCTACGCACGCCACACAAAGGCGCGTTTACGACATGGTTTTGCGGGGAGAGGCAGATGCGCGGATGCGACACCGACATTCTGTAGCAGTCCGGCTTGCCGGCGGCAGCGATCTAGAGCCTGCGACCGCCGGCGAACCGGACTGCTACAGGGTATGTGGGGAGCGCGTGCAAAAACAAAAATCCCCAGCCTGAGCCGGGGATTCTGGAATAACGAATGTCGCAATCAGACCAAATGTTTTTCACGGGATCGCGCCCCTGAATCATTTAGGTCGGAAGGCTCCCGACCAGCGGTATCAAAACCTGTCATTTCTGACAGTTTTCGACCTGAGCCTCAGCGCTTATTGTGTCCGAGCAATCCGATATCCTTTAGCAATGTATGGAGATAGCGCTATGGCGAATATTTTGGTGACAATCAAACGGCCAAACGACAACGGCACAGTGGTCCAGATGCATGATTGGGAGTTCACATCTTTGACGAAAGGCGATCGAATCGTCGTCAACAATCATGCTCACCTTGATGTTGTCCGAAAGGAAATCAGTACCCATGGAACCGTGGGAGGAACACGCCCGGATAGCGAATATGCGATTTGGACGTACGTGGAATAACGCGTAGAAGCAACGAGGGATTGCCGTGCTCCCCACGACAATCCCCCAACAAAGGAACTAGATCTTCCCAGGCAGCAACCCATCCGCCCGGAACATCCCGCGAATACCGCGCACCGCCTGACGAATCCGGTCCTGGTTTTCGATCAGGGCGAAACGTACGTGATCGTCGCCGTATTCACCAAAACCGACACCCGGCGAAACGCAGACCTTGGCTTCGAGCAGCAGCTTCTTGGCGAACTCCAGCGAGCCCAGATGCGCATAGGCTTCGGGGATCTTGGCCCAGACGTACATCGACGCCTTCGGGTTCTCCACCATCCAGCCCAGTTCATGCAGGCCTTTGACCAGCACGTTGCGGCGTTGGCGGTATTGCTCGGCGATGTCCAGCACGCACTGTTGGTCGCCTTCCAGTGCCGCAATCGCCGCCACTTGCAGCGGCGTGAAGGTGCCGTAGTCGTGGTAGCTCTTGATGCGGGCCAGCGCATTGACCAGCTCGGGGTTGCCGACCATGAAGCCGATGCGCCAGCCCGCCATGTTGTAGCTCTTGGACAGGGTGAAAAACTCCACCGCAATGTCCTTGGCGCCCGGCACCTGCATGATCGACGGGGCTTTCCAGCCGTCGTAGACAATGTCGGCGTAGGCCAGGTCGTGCACCACCAGCACGTCGTACTGTTTGGCCAGCGCAACGACGCGTTCGAAGAAGTCCAGCTCGACGCACTGGGCGGTCGGGTTGGACGGGAAGCCCAGAATCATCATCTTCGGCTTGGGGATCGAGCCGCGAATGGCTTTTTCCAGCTCGGCGAAGAAATCCACGCCCGGCACCAGCGGCACGGAGCGCACTTGTGCGCCTGCGATGACTGCACCGTAGATGTGAATCGGATAGCTGGGGTTCGGCACCAGCACCGTGTCGCCCTGATCGAGGGTGGCGAGCATCAGGTGCGCCAGGCCCTCTTTCGAGCCAATGGTGACGATGGCTTCGGTTTCGGGGTCGATGTCGACCTCATAGCGGGTTTTGTACCAACTGGAAATCGCCCGACGCAGACGCGGAATGCCACGCGAAGTCGAGTAGCCGTGAGTGTCTTCACGTTGGGCGACGGTGACCAGTTTTTCGACAATGTGCGGCGGCGTTGCCCCATCGGGGTTGCCCATGCTCAGGTCGATGATGTCCTCACCACGACGACGAGCAGCCATTTTCAGCTCGGCAGTGATGTTGAACACGTAAGGGGGGAGTCGATCGATGCGCGCAAAACGGCGCGGCGAACCTTGGTCAGCCATGGAAACCTCAAGAAGACGTAAGCGCCCGGAACCGTCCGAGCGACGCTGGCCACTGCGGTGGCCTGGTGCGGAAGATAAGGGCGGTGGTGGCGGTTTGTCTATACCCGCTTCAGCCTTGTCGCATTTCCCTCTGTGGGAGCGAATTCATTCGCGAAAAATGGTGCAGACGATCAATCCGCATTGGATGTACCCACGCCTCGCGAATAAATTCGCTCCCACAGGTTACCTGCCAGCCACAAAATCGGGGTCAGGGGTTGAAGGCGTCAGACAAGCAAATTGCGGACACCGAGCAACACCAGAAAATGCAGCGGATAAATCAGATACGCCCACCTGCGCATCGGCCAGACACCGAATCCGGGTCGCCATCGCAAGAGCGCCACCCCCAGAAACGGCCCCAGCAGACACGCGATCAACGCCCCAATCGAAATCGGATCACCCCACATCATTCCGTCGATGATCTTCGGCCATTCATTGCTCAACAGGCAGACCACCCCCGGTACCACTGCAAGCCACAACGGCCCACGCAACACCAACAGAAAGGCCGTCGGCAGCAACACGCCATAGGCCCCGAACATGAGTTGCTGGCCAAACGCGACACCCATACCGAGCGCGGCGACACCTAAAAGGCGCGCCGTCCATGAACGGGCGACAGCCCCCTGCGCCACCAGCAGCCCCAGCACTAAGGTCGGCATGACGTTCAGCGTAGTGACCTCACCCGCCATGTACAGCCGATAGGGAAACTCGGCGACCACGGAAAAAACCGCCAGCCACGTCAGATATTTCCAGTCCGGACGAGGCGTCACCCCGCGCGAAAGGCTGCGTCCGACATTCGCCGCAATCGCCAGACAGAACCACGCAAACGCCAATCGCCCCGGCACGTACAGCCCATCGACATGCCAGCCGACATAACGCAGGTGATCAAGCACCATGCTCAGCATTGCCAGCCACTTGAGCAGGTCCAAGGCCCGGTCGCGCTCGGGGCGCACCGCTGAAATCGTCTCGGTCATCGAGCCTCACTCATTTGCTGCCCTCCGTTTTACTGAATGTTCTGACGCAAGAATGCATGACCTCTGCATTGAAATCTGGTTACAGTCGCAACCTTCGATTACAGGGAACCGGCCATGTCAGACCAAAGCCAGCAGTTTGCCAGCGACAACTATTCGGGAATCTGCCCGGAAGCGTGGGCGGCCATGGAGCAAGCCAACCATGGCCACCAGCGTGCCTACGGCGACGACCAATGGACAGCGCGCGCGGCCGATCAATTCCGCCAGTTGTTCGAAACCGACTGCGAAGTGTTTTTCGCCTTCAACGGCACGGCAGCCAACTCCTTGGCGCTGTCGTCGTTATGCCAGAGCTACCACAGCGTCATCTGCTCCGAAACCGCCCACGTCGAAACCGACGAGTGTGGCGCGCCGGAGTTCTTTTCCAACGGCTCGAAGCTGCTCACCGCTCGCAGCGAGAACGGCAAGCTGACGCCCGCGTCGATTCGTGAAGTCGCGCTCAAGCGCGCCGACATCCACTATCCGAAACCGCGTGTCGTGACGCTGACTCAGGCAACCGAAGTCGGCAGCGTCTACCTGCCCGAAGAGCTGAAAGCCATCAGCGACACCTGCAAGGAACTGGGCCTGAACCTGCACATGGACGGCGCCCGTTTCGCCAACGCCTGCGCATTTCTGGGCTGCTCACCGGCTGAGCTGACCTGGAAAGCGGGCATCGACGTGCTGTGCTTCGGCGGCACCAAGAACGGCATGGCAGTGGGTGAGGCGATTCTGTTCTTCAACCACAAGCTGGCAGAAGACTTCGACTATCGCTGCAAGCAGGCAGGGCAACTGGCGTCGAAAATGCGTTTTCTGTCGGCTCCTTGGGTGGGCCTGCTGGAAAACGATGCGTGGCTCAAACACGCTCGCCACGCCAACGCCTGTGCGCAATTGCTGGCCGACCTGGTCAAGGACATTCCGGGCGTTGAGCTGATGTTCCCGGTGCAGGCCAACGGCGTATTCCTGCAACTGTCGGAGGCAGCCATTGCCGCACTGACCGCCAAGGGCTGGCGGTTCTACACCTTCATCGGCAGCGGCGGCGCGCGCTTCATGTGCTCGTGGGACACCGAAGAGGCCCGCGTGCGCGAGCTGGCCGCGGATATCCGTCTGGTGATGGGGGCCTGATCCGAGAAACGGCGCCGTATAACTGTGGGAGCGAATTCATTCGCGATAAAGGGTACAGCCGACATCAATGTGTCGGACGTACCTACCAATCGCGAATGAATTCGCTCCCACAAGGAATCACTGCAATCAGACCGATCAATCTCTGCAGAAGCATTCACCCCTGCGCAATCACCTTCTCAATCACCTCGACCGTCGCACTGACCTTGTCTTCATAGCGGCTCAGCGCTTCGGCGTGTTGCTGCTTGAGTTCGATCTGCTTCGAACACAGGTTCAGCGCCGCCAGCACCAAGAGGCGATCACCGATCAGCGTCGGATAACTGCGCTTGGTCTCGGACAGGGCCGACTTGAGCATGACCACGGCATCCATCAGCGTCTGTTCCTGACCTTCAGGCGCTTTGATCGTGTAATCGTTGCCGAGAATGGAAATGACCTTGGTGGTGTCGCGGTCAAGGATCATGCGCCGACCGCACTTGCGCTGGTGGCGCGATCAACCAACGCCTGAATACGGGCGGCCGTGGCGCCCTGCTTCTCTTCCTGCTCCAGCAGACTCAACTGCAAACTGTCGTTGTCATCCCTGGCTTGTTTCAATTCTTCGGCGAGCTGAACATTCGTGTTCTGCAGCGTCTGATTCTGCTGAACCAGATCACCGACGAGTTTTTCCAACTGGCTTAGAGATGCTTCCAACATTTTGATTTCTCAGGCAAATTTCAAAGGGCGCGTACGATAAAGAAAAGTCACTTCAGCTACCAGTGAAATCAGGGCATTCACGCCACAACACCGACACAAAAAGCACAGATACCGCTTCAATTCCGCAAACGCATAACGGACCTGATTGACTGCGTTTTCCCCCTCTTGTTCCTGCTGTTCGTCAGATCGACCTGCCTGCGACAGATGCGCGCACTATGGACCAACCAGTTCAAGTCTTGGCATGCCTGACCGATAAGCAAGTATTCCTTTTCGTACCTCCCCTTTGTTTCGCATGGATCGCGCCCTAATTCAGGAACAGTCATGTCCCTTCGCAACATGAACATCGCGCCCCGTGCTTTTCTCGGCTTCTCCATCATCGGCTTGCTGATGCTGGTGCTTGGCATCTTCGCGCTCGCGCAGATGAGCAAGATCAACGACGCCACTGAAGTCATGGCCACCAACAGCATGCCCAGCATCAAGGCGCTGGATAAGCTGACCGAGGCCAGCGTTCGTCTACGCGTCCTGTCCTATCGTCTGATGCTCAACCGCGAAGCCGATACCCAGCAAAAGACGCTCGACCTGCTGGCCACCCGTAACCGGCAGATCGAAGAAGCACGCGCCGTTTATGTGAAATTGATCTCCGCCCCTGAAGAGCAGGCGACGTACGATCAATACGTGAAACTGCTGGGCGACTATCGCCAGCTCGAAGACCGCATGAAATCGTTGAGCAGCGCTAACAAGCTGGACGAGCTGACGGCTTTGCTTAACAACGACCTGCAAACCAACTCGGACCAGATGAACGTGGTCTTGAGCAAGCTGGTGGAAATCAACACCCAGCAGCTCAACGACACCAACAAAGACGCCTCGAACCAGTATTCGACGGCCTTCACGATGGTGGTCACGCTGTTGATCATTGCCACTCTGCTGACGCTGCTGTTCGCTTGGCTGCTGACGAACAGCATCACTCGCCCAATCTCCTCTGCGCTGAAAGCGGCGGAGGAAATCGCCGAGGGTGATCTGACCCGCACCATTCAGGTAGACGGGAATGACGAAGCCGGTCGTCTGCTGGCGGCCATGCTGAAAATGCAATCGAAGCTGCGCGACACACTGCAACGCATTTCCGGCTCCGCGACTCAACTGGCGTCTGCCGCTGAAGAGCTGAACGCCGTCACCGACGAAAGCGCCCGTGGCCTTTCCCAGCAAAACAACGAGATCGAACAGGCCGCGACCGCTGTCAACGAGATGACCAGCGCCGTCGAAGAAGTGGCCCGCAACGCCGTCAGCACCTCCGAAGCATCGAAAAACGCCACCACCTCGGCCAGCGACGGCCGCGATCTGGTGCAGGAAACCGTCAGCGCCATCGAACGCATGAGCGGAGATGTGCAAAGCACTGCCACCCTGATCGGCAACCTCGCCGAGCAATCCCGCGACATCGGCAAGGTCCTGGACGTGATTCGGGGTCTCGCCGACCAGACCAACCTGCTGGCCCTCAACGCCGCCATTGAAGCTGCACGTGCGGGCGAAGCCGGCCGTGGCTTTGCCGTCGTGGCCGACGAAGTGCGCGCCCTCGCCCACCGCACCCAGCAATCGACCAGCGAAATCGAACGCATGATCGGCAGCATTCAGGGCGGGACCGAGGAGGCCGTCAACTCGATGCGCAGCAGCACCGAACGCGCCGAATCGACGTTGAACATCGCAAAAGGCGCAGGCGTTGCGCTGGACACCATTAACGGTGCGGTGGTGGAAATCAACGAACGTAATCTGGTAATCGCCAGCGCCGCCGAAGAACAGGCTCAAGTGGCTCGCGAGGTGGACCGCAATCTGGTCAACATTCGCGATCTGTCGACCCAATCGGCCACGGGCGCCAACCAGACCAGCGCAGCGAGCAACGAACTGTCGCGTCTGGCCGTGGACCTGAACGGCATGGTCGCCCGCTTCCGCCTGTAAGCCGCTGACAGCAATGAAAAAAGGGGAATGCGCCTATGCGTATTCCCCTTTTTTTCGTCCCTGCTGGTTTGAAAACCTTCGGATCGACAGCAAGCTATTTATTTCAAAATAATGCAAATCCGCTCAAGGCCCCGGATTTACGACCGATAGGCAGTAACCAGACTCGTTTAAAAACGGCCAGGGCGCAGGTCTGCGCCCATTTCTCGGATGATCGGTTATGTCACTGCGCAACATGAACATCGCTCCACGCGCGTTTTTCAGTTTTGCCCTGATAGGCGCCCTGATGTTGTTTCTCGGCATCTTCTCGTTGACGCAGATGAGCAAGATTCGCTCTGAAGGCAACGAAATCGCAAAGAACACCGTGCCGAGCATTCGCAGCCTGGACAAGATGATCGACACCAGCGTGCGCTTACGCGTCCTGTCTTTCCGGCTGCTGGTCAACCGTGACCCGGCAGTTCAACAGAAGACCCTCGACGCCATGACATCCCGCTTCCAGCAAATGGGTATTGCCCAAGCTGTTTATGAAAAGCTGCCGACGACCGCGGACGAAAAAACCAACTATGCCGAATTCAAGCAGCTGCTGATCCAGTACCGTCAGCTCGAAGACCGCATGCGCGCCCTCAGCCAAGACGGAAAAACGGAAGAACTCGCCCGGCTGTTGAACGTCGACTTGCAGGAAAACTCCGACAAGATGAATGCCGTTCTGTCGAAGCTGGTGGAGATCAACAGCAAAGAGTCTGACGCCGCCAACGCCTCTGCGGGCGAGCAATACAACATGGCGTTCAATATGGTGGTCGGGTTGCTGATCCTTGCGACGGTCCTGACGTTGCTGTTCGCCTGGCTGCTGACCAACAGCATCACTCGCCCGATAGGTGCTGCGCTCAAGGCCGCCGAAGAAATCGCCGAGGGCGACCTGACGTCAACGATTGTCGCGGACGGTTCGGACGAAGCGGGTCGCTTGTTGACGGCCATGCTGAAAATGCAATCGAAGCTGCGCGACACACTGCAACGCATTTCCGGTTCCGCGACTCAACTGGCGTCTGCCGCTGAAGAGCTGAACGCCGTCACCGACGAAAGCGCCCGTGGCCTTTCCCAGCAAAACAACGAGATCGAACAGGCCGCGACCGCTGTCAACGAGATGACCAGCGCCGTCGAAGAAGTGGCCCGCAACGCCGTCAGCACCTCCGAAGCATCGAAAAACGCCACCACCTCGGCCAGCGACGGCCGCGATCTGGTGCAGGAAACCGTCAGCGCCATCGAACGCATGAGCGGAGATGTGCAAAGCACTGCCACCCTGATCGGCAACCTCGCCGAGCAATCCCGCGACATCGGCAAGGTGTTGGACGTCATTCGTGGCCTGGCCGACCAGACCAACCTCCTCGCCCTCAACGCCGCCATCGAAGCCGCACGTGCCGGTGAAGCCGGCCGTGGTTTTGCCGTCGTGGCCGACGAAGTGCGCGCCCTCGCCCACCGTACCCAGCAATCGACCAGCGAAATCGAACGCATGATCGGCAGTATTCAGGGCGGCACCGAAAAAGCGGTCGACTCGATGCGCAGCAGTACCGAACGCGCTGAATCGACGCTGAACATCGCCAAAGGCGCAGGCGTTGCGCTGGACACCATTAACACCGCGGTGGTCGAGATCAACGAACGCAACCTGGTGATCGCCAGCGCCGCCGAAGAACAGGCCCAAGTGGCGCGAGAAGTGGACCGCAACCTGGTCAACATCCGCGACCTCTCTGCGCAATCCACCACCGGCGCCAGCCAGACCAGCGCAGCCAGCAACGAACTGTCGCGACTGGCGGTTGATTTGAACGGGATGGTGGCGCGGTTCAGGGTGTAAATGGGTTCCAGATCCAGAAAGGGAATGCTGCTCATCGCGACATTCCCGCCCTCTGAAACTGGAGAAACCACCCGTTACACTTTGCTGAAACCTCAACGTTGACCGCGTTCCTGAGGTCCCTATGATCCAGCGCAACACACCCGCCAAGCCTAGGTTGACCCGGTCAGCACGCTCAAATCGCGCGGGTTTTTTTTGCCTGGAGAAAAGTGGCATGAGGCCATTCGTCAAACCCGCCCTCAGCGTCGATCAGCAATTGGAACTACTGAAAAAGCGCGGCCTGCACATCGCCCGTCGCTCCCTAAAAGTTGGAAGATAGCGAGGTCTCAACATAGCCAACCTCAGCCATCACAGCGGCTTTACGTGGTGCTGACCATGCTCGCGCACCTTACCCGCCTGATCAGCCCTGAGAGTCACTGGAAAACCAAAGCGATCACAATGCTGCGAAAACAAGACGCCTCAAGACTGAGGGCAATGGGAATCCCTGAGGGTTGGGCAGCTCAGGAACAGTGGATGTAGGTCAGTCTGGTTCGCTAAAGCCTGTATCAGTCCGGCTTGCCGGCGGTAGCGCATTCGAAATCGCCACCGCCGACAAGCCGTGCTGCTACCTATTTCATCAATACTCGATCCGCACATCCCCTTTCGGAATGCTGCAGCACGACAGGATGTAGCCTTCTTCCACGTCGTCGTCGGTAATGCCGCCGTTGTGTTCCATCTCGACTTCGCCGCTCAGCTTCATCACCTTGCAGGTCCCGCAGATGCCCATACCGCAGGCTTTCGGGATCATCAGGCCCAGCTTGGCAGCGGCGGCGTGAACGGTTTCGCCTGGCGCCACGCGGATGCTCTTGCCGGTGTCGGTGAACTCGACCTGGTGCAGTTCGGCAATATCGATTTCCGGCGCGTCGGCGGCCTGTTCGGCGTGTTCCACGGCGTCGGCGCGGGCTTCGGGCGGCGTCGCTCCGAAGGATTCCTCGTGGTACTGGGCCATGTTGAAGCCGTTGGCTTCCAGCAGGCGCTTGACGGCGTTCATGTAAGGGGTCGGGCCGCAGCAGAAGACTTCACGTTCCATGAAGTCCGGCGCCATCAGCTCCAGCATCTTTTGGTTCAGGTAGCCGCGATAACCGGCCCATGGTTCGCCGAGACCGTGCTTCTCACAGACGATGTGCAGCGAGAAGTTATTGATACGCGACGCCATCTGCTCAAGTTCGCGGTGGTAGATGATGTCTTTTGGCGAACGGGAGCTGTGAACGAACACCATGTCGACGTTGGCGTTGGTGTCGTAATACCAGCGCGCCATGGACATGACCGGCGTGATGCCGACGCCGCCGCTGAGGTACAAAATCTTCGGGTTCGGGAAGTCGATGGCGTTGAACAGCCCGACAGGCCCGTGAACCGCGAGCTCCTGGCCTTCATGCAGGGTGTCGTGAAGCCAGTTCGAAACCTTGCCGCCCGGCACTCGCTTGATGGTGATCGAGAAGCTGTACGGCACCGAGGGCGAGCTGGAAATGGTGTAGGAGCGCATGGTCGGCACGCCGTCGATTTCCAGCTCCAGGGTGACGAACTGGCCCGGCTTGAAAAAGAACAGGATCGGCTGGTCGGCCATGAAGCAAAAAGTGCGAACGTCCCAGGTTTCCTGGATCACTTTGACGACGCGCACAAGGTGGCGGCCATTGGCCCAGGTCTGCGTGGTAACCGGGCTGAGGAAACTCTGGGACATACTCACTCTCCACGGCCGACTGTCGGCCTCTTATGGTG
Organism: Pseudomonas salicis; assembly: GCF_057128705.1. Classification (NCBI taxonomy): domain Bacteria; kingdom Pseudomonadati; phylum Pseudomonadota; class Gammaproteobacteria; order Pseudomonadales; family Pseudomonadaceae; genus Pseudomonas; species Pseudomonas salicis. The sequence goes on along the minus strand of NZ_JBSKHU010000007.1, from coordinate 256,259 downwards.
GCGATTCTGCGTAACGCACGAGCCGCCTATTTACCTATCAGCGACATTCACATACTTATGGCGACCAGCCCCGATCTATAGGGGCTGCGTAGTCGGAAACGGATTCGGCCATGTCGCCCATGGATAAGGTTCGTGTCGCGACCGGCTACACACTCGCCGTCAATCGAATACAGATTTTTTACCTAATAAACATGAGCGACTTCCAAGACCGTCGCCTCGCGTGCCAGACACACAACACAACCGTATTAGCCACATTCGTAGGCCGCTGAAACCGCGACCTGAGGACTTGAAAGATGGACGTCACCGCAACTCTGAGCCTGGGCGATCCGCTGGAACCCGCACGCAAGGCAACCGCCGAAATGCTGCAGACCCGCGAGCGCACTTACTCGCTGCCGCAGCCTTTCTACAGCGATGAGCGGCTGTTTGAAATCGACATGCAGGAAATCTTTCAAAAGGAATGGCTGATCGCGGGCATGACCAGCGAGATTCCGGCCAAAGGTAACTTCCTGACGCTGGAAATCGGCAAGAACCCGATTCTGGTCGTGCGCAAGCCTGACGGCACCGTCGCCGCGTTCCACAACGTCTGCCGCCACCGCGGCTCGCGTCTGTGCACCAAAGAGAAAGGCAAGGTCGCCAAACTGGTGTGCCCGTACCACCAGTGGACCTACGAGCTCGACGGCCGCCTGCTGTATGCGGGCACCGAAATGGGCGCCGACTTCGACATGCAGAAGTTCAGCCTCAAGCCTGTGCACTGCAAAGTGTCCGGCGGCTACATCTTCATCAGCCTGGCGCAAAACCCGCCGGCCATCGACGAGTTCCTGCAGACGCTGAATCACTACATGGAACCGTACGACATGGAGAACACCAAGGTGGCGGTGCAAACCACCTTGATCGAGAAAGCCAACTGGAAGCTGGTGCTGGAAAACAACCGCGAGTGTTACCACTGCAGCGGTTCGCACCCTGAGCTGTTGAACACCCTGCTGGAGTGGGACGACACCAACGATCCGCGCGCCGACCAGAAATTCAAGGATCACGTCGCTGAATCCGCTGCTGCGTGGGAAGCCGAGAAGATCCCTTACCTGCACAAGAGCTTCGGCCTGCGTAACCGCATCGTGCGTATGCCGCTGCTCAAAGGCACCGTGTCCATGACCATGGACGGCCAGCAAGGCAGCAAGAAACTCATGGGCCGCATCAAGAACCCGGATCTGGGCTCGATGCGCATCCTGCACCTGCCGCACTCGTGGAACCACTGCATGGGCGATCACGTCATCGTGTTCACCGTATGGCCACTGAGCGCACAGGAAACCATGGTCACCACCAAATGGCTGGTGCACAAAGACGCCGTCGAAGGCGTGGACTACGACGTCGCGCGCCTGCGTGAAGTCTGGGACGCCACCAACGACCAGGACCGTCGTCTGGCGGAAGAAAACCAGCGCGGCATCAACTCCGTCGCCTACCAGCCAGGTCCGTACTCGCAAACCTACGAGTTCGGCGTGGTCAACTTCATCGACTGGTACAGCGCCAAGCTGCTGGAAAACATGGGCGCAGAGCCTGCGCCTTATTTGAAGGGTGTGGCGGTTAATCACGAGTAAACCGGTGGTCCTATAGCAACACCGCTTGCTGGCGGTGGCGATTTCCAACTCGCTTCCGCCAGCAAGCCGGACTGCTACACGTCCTGGTGGAATCTTCAGGCTTTATTTGATCAAAAAAACACCAAAGCTCGGTTATACCCATCCCGCTGCACCTCTCCAGCATCCGCAAACAACTTATCCACAGCAAAACCCACAGCAATTGTGGGGAAGTCAAATCTCGTCTGTGCAAAAAACCAGGAAAAACCGTGACTTATTTAACCTGGCGGGAATGAGACATGGCTGATTATATTTTGATCAAACCTCCGAAGGGCACGGAATATATGGCTCACAGAGGGTCGCGAACACCTTATCCACAGAATCGCCAACAGAGATTGTGCGCAACTTCGCGCAATAAGCTCATGACTGTGGAAAAGAGTATTAACTGCTGAGATCCAGAGAACTGAAAAGCTTAATCGTCAGAGAAACGTCGGATTGATCAATATTTGCACAATTGCTTTAAAGCCCCGTTTTATAGGGCCCGTAGAGAATAGCGAACATCTTATCCACATAGACACGCACAAAGAATGTGGGCAGAACTGCGCGCAATTTCGAGTTGGCTGTGGAGAAAAAACCGTTTAAACACCGCGAGATAGGTCGGTTAATTTTTAACCTTCGACTTGTAAGCCACGCAATACAAGGCCTGCAGAAATGGCTGAACAGTTTATCCACAGGTGGGTTAACAGGGATTGTGGGTATGTGGACAGGTTGGAGGGCGCAAGAATCGGAAGCGTCTGACAGTCAAATGACTTCACATTCCATAGACTGCCGATACAGCAAACCTAGAGGAATTCACCCATGTACGAATGGACTCCCTTTTCTCCCAAAGTAATTCTCGAAGCGAATCGCCGGCTATCCCAGCGTAAACAAGGAACCTCTTTCGCACTGCCTGCGGAGCTGACAGGAATCTTCAACTTCAGGCCGAAGACTACCGAGGAACTTAGCGAAGCATTCCGGGCGGCTTCTCGAAAGCTTAGACAAGGGACCCAAGCGTAATGAACGCGCGCTACAACCACATTTTCAACGCGCTGGTCGCCGACGAAGACGACATTCTTGGACAATTGGCTTATGCCGCCTATAAGCGCCAAAAAATTGAGTTCATTCAAGCTTTCAAAGACAAGAACGGCACCGATCCAGAGGACGAAGATCTTGTTCCATTCCACGACATCAGCAACGGGCCTTGCCAGCTGGAAAACTACCGCACCCAAGCCGCAAAGCTTGTAAAGGCGTTTTCCGAGGCGTCGCTAGCCTCCGAAGTGGACGGGCTCCGACAATTTTATTCAGAGAAAGCCAGCAATGAGATCCGCTCGGCCAGACCAGGATTCTGGAAAGGTGCATCACAGAGCGTTTTGGGGTCTGGAGCGTTCACCCTCTTGATCGGATGTCTGGTGTTCTTCACCTGGAGCCTCAAGCAAGGCCCTCGCCACGTGATAGAGAAGGTTTTCGATGTGACCATCGTCGATATCGTGTCCAGCGGGCCGACAGTTGCCGTGGATGATCTGCAACTCTAAACACAAAAAGCGCCAAACAGGCGCCTTTTGCGTGAGAAGAGAGAGCCCTTAACGCACCACTCCTTCCTCTACCAACAGCTTCAAAATCGCCGCAGCGCCTTCCTGGGGGCTTACGCCTTTAAGCACTTGCCCGCCGCCGCCGCTGGCTTTTGCCGTCGCCGCTTTCATCCGGTCCGCTCCGCTCTTCGCCTTGATCACTTTCAAGCGTTTCGGCCGAGGTTTGGCCGGGGTCAGTTCGGCGCCTGTGAATAACTCGTCGATGGTGACTTCAATGTCTTCCACGTCCAGCGTGCCGCGTTGTGCCGGGCCGTAGGCACTTTGACGCGGTTTCGGCGCGGCGTTATCCACAGTGGCGAGAAACGGCAGACGAACCTTCAGGCGGCGACGCTGACCCCGTGGCAACGCCTGGAGCACCTGAGCGCTGCCGTTGCTGATGGACTCCACTTCAGCCATCCCCACCACCAGTGGCCAGCCGAGCTTTTCGGCGAGCAGGTAGGGCAGCATGCCGGAGCCTTCGCCGGTTTCGGCTTGAGTGCCCGCCAGCACCAGCTGTACGCCGGATTCGCGGACGTAATCGGCCAGCCCCGGCAGCGCATCGGCACCTTGAGGCTGGTCGAGGACGTGCAGTTCTTTCAGGCCCATGCCGAGGTAAGCACGCAATGCGGGCTCTTCGGCATTGCCGGCGTGCAGCACGTGCAAGTTATCCCCAGCCAGTTGGAGGCCCAGCTCAACCGCACGGGCATCCTGTTCGGCGCGGCGTGGACGCCCCGAGGTCGGGTGCGCGCCAATGGAAACGAGGCTGATGACGTGCAAGGCGGCTTTATCCACAGGCAGTTTTTTGTCAGGCTGCATCGCGTTTCGCCTCGTTCCGGTAGGCCTCGACGGCTTCGATGAGCGCGTTGAGGATTTCAGCGCTTTCGCCAATCACTGACAAATCAGCACGTTTGATCATGTCGCAGGTTGGATCAAGGTTGATCGCCACGACTTTGTCGCACGCGCCGATGCCTTGTAAGTGCTGGATCGCACCTGAGATACCCACAGCCACGTAAACCCGGGCCGTGACCCAGGTGCCCGATGCGCCGACCTGGCGATCGCGGGTCATGAAGCCATCGTCCACCGCCACGCGGGAGGCGCCTTCGGTGGCGCCCAGCGCAGCAGCAGTACGGTGGAACAGCCCCCAATCTTTCACGCCATTGCCGCCAGAGAAAATGAATTCCGCTTCGGCCATGGGGATAAGTGCAGGGTCAACCGCCACCGCGCCGAGGTCTTCGATGCGCGGTAGGCTGCGGGCGATGGTTGTGGACAACTCGACCGGCAGGGCTTCGTGGCGGGTCTCGCTGACCGGTTCGGCGCACTCGGCGGCGGCCAGGATGAGGCGAGAAACTGCACGCGAAATATCTTCACGGCCAGCGCCAGCGCGGCCTGTAGCCTGTTGATCCTTGATCTGCCAGACACGCGTGGCCGGGCGTTCACCCAAGCTGGCGGCAAAACGACGGCCCAACTCGCCACCACCGGTGCGGCTATCAGGCAGCAGCCAGTGGCGTGGGTCGAACTGGTTATCCACAGCCCGCAAACCTTGCACGCGCTGCTCCGGTGAGTAACCGGCGAATTCCGTGCCTTCCAATACCAACAGACGGTCAACGCCCGCCGTATCGAATGCGCTTTCTTTGTGCTCACCGAAGACGACCGCCAATACTGCACCGTCCTTGCCCGCCAGGCTGTGGGCCAGGCCCAGCAGGTCGCGGTCGTGGCTGCTCAGGCGACCGCCGACCATGTCAGGAACGACCGCAATGAAAAACGCCGGATCAGCCACTTGATGCAGCGGCAATTGCACTTCAACGGAAGCCGAACGCTTCGTGGTCCCGCCCTGCTGTGCGCCACTGCGGTCGATGCGCTTGATGCCGTTGGGGCCAATGAAACCAATGCCATGCAGGTTTTTGCGGATGATACCGTTCGGTCCCATCCAGCTGGACTGCGCCGGTTGCATGGCGGCGTGCAGCGGGTGCAAGCGGTTGCGAGCGATCCACTCGGCACGAGGGTCGCGGCGGATAATGTCGCTCATCAATGCGCCTCCGCAGGTTCACGTTTGGTCGGTGCCGGTTTGACCGGTGCAGCGTCTTCGAGCAGCGCGTCGGCCACCAGTTCGGCGATGTCCTTGATCATCGGGCGTGGTTCGACCACACCTTCCAGCATCGCGGTGCACTGTGGGCAACCCACGGCCACCAGTTCGGCGCCGGTTTCGCGGATGTCTTCCATGCGCATGTCGGGTATCCGCTGTTTGCCCGGAATGTCGGTGATCGGCGCGCCGCCACCGCCGCCGCAGCAACGGGAGCGGAAACCGGAGCGCTGCATTTCCTTGACCTCAATACCCAGCGCCTTGAGCACGTCGCGCGGCGCTTCGTACTCGCCGTTGTATCGTCCCAGGTAGCACGGGTCGTGATAGGTCACGCTGGAGCCTTTGTGCTGGCCCAGATTCAGCGCGCCACCGCCGATCAGCTCGGCCATGTAGGTGCTGTGGTGCTGCACGAGGTAGTTGCCGTCGAAGGCGCCGTACTCGTTTTTCAGCACGTGGAAACTGTGCGGATCGCAGGTGACGATGCGTTTGAAGCTGTATTTCGACAGCGTCTGAATGTTGCGTTTGGCGAGCATCTGGAAGGTCGCTTCGTCACCCAGACGACGGGCCACGTCACCGCTGTCGCGCTCTTCCAGGCCCAGTACTGCAAAGTCGACTTTCGCCGCTTTCAGGACTTTGACGAAGGCGCGCAGCGTACGCTGGTTGCGCATGTCGAACGCGCCATCACCGACCCAGAACAGCACGTCAGTGGTCTTCTTGTCGCTCATCAGGCTGAGGTTCAGGTCAGCCGCCCAGTTCATCCGGCCGCCCGGCGCAAAACCGCCCGGGTTGTCGGTGGCGATGAGGTTTTCCAAGACTTCGGCACCCTTGTTCGGGGTCGCGCCTTTTTCCAGGGTCAGGTGGCGGCGCATGTCGACGATGGCGTCCACGTGCTCGATCATCATCGGGCACTCTTCCACGCAGGCGCGGCAGGTGGTGCATGACCACAGGGTTTCGGCATCGACCAGACCGTTGACGATGGGTTGATGCGGGTTGCCTTTGTGTTCGCCGATTGCTTTGCCTGGATAAGGGCTGCCTGCGAAGTTTGCGTCAGTGCCGCCCGCCAGACCGACGACCATGTCCTGAATCAGCTTTTTCGGGTTCAGCGGCTGGCCAGCGGCGAACGCAGGGCACGCTGCTTCGCACTTACCGCACTGCACGCAGGCGTCGAAGCCCAGCAGTTGGTTCCAGGTGAAATCCTGGGGTTTTTCCACGCCCAGCGGCGCGGTCGGGTCGGCCAGGTCCAGCGGTTTCAGGCCGGTCGAACGACCACCGCCAAAGCGCTCGGCGCGACGGTGCCACGCCAGGTGCAGCGCACCGGCGAAGGCATGCTTCATCGGGCCGCCCCAGGTCATGCCGAAGAACAATTCGGAAACGCCCCACAGCACGCCGATCCCCAGGATGATTGCCAGCAGCCAGCCACCGAAGTTTTCCGGGAGGATGCCCGCGACCGGCAAGGTCACCAGAAAGAACGAGCCAGAGAACGCCAGCAAGCTTTTCGGCAGGCGCATCCACGGGCCTTTCGACAGGCGGCTAGGCGGGTTGCGGCGACGCATATAAACGAAGATCGCGCCGACGAACATCACCGCCGTCATCAGTAGCAGCGCGTAACCGAGAATGCGGTTATGCAGGCCGAAACCGTGGACCAGAATCGCCAGAATGATCGACGCCACCGCGCCGCCCGCCGTGGCGACGTGGGTGTTGGCGATGTATTTGTCCCGCGCGACCACGTGGTGCAGATCGACCATGTAGCGCTTGGGCATGGCCAGCAGGCCGCCCAGCAGATCGACCTTGGACGCACGCCCGTTGCGCCACATGGCCACCCGCCGCAAGGCGCCGAGGACACCAAGGCCCAAGGCGGCGAACAGCAGGATTGGAAGAAGGGTACTCAACATCAGACTCACCTCTGCGAGGTGCAAGCCACAAGCTGCAAGCTGCAAGAAAGAGCAACGGTGAACGCAGCGCTTTTAACTTGAAGCTTGCAGCTCAAAGCTCGCAGCTATGCCGTCAAAAATCCTTACAAAGCCGGAGCGCGTCATAGATGGCGGCATGGGTATTACGCTGCGCCACGCAGTCACCGATGCGGTACAGCAGATAGCCATCACCCGCCTGGCTCAACAACGGCTGAGGCTGGATCGCGAACAGTGCGTCGATGTCGATCTGACCCTTGTTGCGCGAATCTTCCTTGAGGCCGTAGTACAGCTCTTCGTCAGGACGCACGCCGTTCTCGATCACCACCTGGTCGATCACCCGCTCCTCTTTGGCGCCGGTGTATTCGTTCTCCAGCACCGCCACCAGCTTGTCGCCTTCGCGGTAGACCTTCTCCAGCATCATGTCGCCGGTCATGATGATTTCTTTCGGGTACATGCTGCGGTAGTACGTGGGGAACGACGTACCGCCCATGGCCACGCCCGGCTTGATGTCGTCGGTGACGATCTCGACCTGACTGCCTTTGTCGGCCATGAAGTCGGCAACCGACATCCCGGTGAATTCACAGATGGTGTCGTAGACCAGCACGTTCTTGGCCGGCGCAACCTTGCCGTCCAGCACGTCCCAGCTGCTGACCACCAGGCCTTCAGCCGCGCCCCAATGCTCGTTCTGCTCGATGAACGGGTGACCGCCCACTGCCAGCACCACCACATCCGGACGCAGGTCGCGAATGGTGGCGACATCGGCCGCGGTGCCCAGACGCAGATCGACCTTCAGACGCGCCAGTTCCAGCTGATACCAGCGGGTGATACCGGCGATCTGATCACGCTGCGGCGCTTTCGACGCCGTGGTGATCTGGCCGCCAATGGCGTCCTTCTTCTCGAACAGGGTCACGTCGTGGCCACGCTCGGCCGACACACGCGCTGCTTCCATCCCGGCAGGACCGGCACCGACGATCACCACTTTGCGTTTCACGCCGGTGGTTTTCTCGATGATGTGCGGCACACCCATGTATTCGCGGGAGGTCGCGGCGTTCTGGATGCACAGCACATCTAGACCCTGATACTGGCGGTCGATGCAGTAGTTGGCACCAACGCACTGACGAATTTGGTCCACCTGGCCCATCTTGATCTTGGTGATCAGGTGTGGGTCGGCGATGTGCGCGCGGGTCATGCCGACCATGTCAACGTAACCGCCTTCCAGAATACGCGTGGCTTGGTTCGGGTCCTTGATGTTCTGGGCGTGCAGAACCGGGGCCTTGACCACTTCCTTGATACCGGCCGCCAGGTGCAGGAACGGCTCCGGTGGATAACTCATGTTGGGGATAACGTTGGCCAGGGTGTTGTGCGTATCGCACCCCGAACCCACCACACCGATGAAGTCGATCATGCCGGTCTGGTCGTAATACTTGGCGATCTCTTTCATGTCTTCATGGCTGAGACCGTCCGGGTGGAACTCGTCGCCGCAGATACGCAGGCCCACGCAGAAGTCAGGACCGACTTCCTTACGCACAGCCTTGATCACTTCCAGACCGAAGCGCATGCGGTTTTCGAAGCTGCCGCCCCACTCGTCCGTACGCTTGTTGACGCGCGGGCTCCAGAATTGGTCGATCATGTGCTGGTGCACGGCCGACAGTTCAACGCCGTCCAGGCCACCGGCCTTGGCGCGGGCTGCAGCGCTGGCGTAGTTGCCGATCACGCGCCAGATTTCTTCCGGCTCGATGGTCTTGCAGGTCGCGCGGTGAACAGGCTCGCGGATACCCGATGGCGACATCAGCGTCGGCCAATGGTCGCCGTCCCAACGGGAGCGACGGCCCATGTGGGTAATCTGGATCATGATCTTGGCGCCGTGCTTGTGCATGGCGTCCGCGAGGTTTTGGAAGTGCGGAATGATCTTGTCAGTGGCCAGGTTGACCGACTTCCACCAGCTTTGCGGGCTGTCGATCGCCACGCTGGAAGAGCCGCCACAAATGGCCAGGCCGATGCCGCCTTTGGCTTTCTCCTCGTAATACTTCACGTAACGGTCGGTGGTCATGCCGCCATCGGTGGCATAAACCTCGGCGTGCGCGGTACTGAGGACGCGGTTGCGGATTGTCAGTTTGCCGATTTGAATCGGCTGAAACATTGCTTCGAAAGCCATCTCACGGTCCTCGGCTTACAACGGTTTTACGACGAACAGGCCATCTTCGTGGCCCTCTTCCGATCCGCCGTAAACCTGCTCGGCTACAGTGCGAACGGAACTGCCTTTGGCAGCGAGAATCTGGTCCATGGCGCCGGCGAACCAGCCTGTGAACATGTAATCGACCTTGCGACCGACCTTGCCGTAGACGTACACGAACGCCGAGTGCTCCAGCTTGACGCTGCAGGTGCCTTTATCCAGGTCGATTTCCTGGATCTTGAACAGGCCCCAGCCACGCTGCGACAGGCGGTTCATGTAGTGTTCAAACACCGCGACGCCTTCGATGCCGTGGCATTCGGCTTCTTTTTCGCACCAGTGCCAGGCGGACTTGTAACCGGCTTTGTACAGAATCTCGGCGTAGGCTTCAGCGCCCAGCACTTCCTCGATGCCCATGTGGTTGTTCACGAAGAAGTGACGCGGCACGTACAGCATTGGCAGGGCGTCGGAGGTCCAGACACCGGTCTCGCTGTCGACTTCGATTGGCAATTGCGGGGCGATCTTGGCCATGGAAACTTAACTCCAGAAAATTTTGTTGGATGCCCTCTCCGCGAACGGGAGAGGGAGGAATTCAGTAGAAAGGGTTACTCGCCCCAGACATCGCCCAGGATACGAACCCAGTTCTCGCCCATGATCTTGCGTACAACGCGCTCCGAATGGCCGCGTTTGAGCAGGGTTTCGGTCAGGTTCGGGAACTCGCCGACGGTACGGATACCCAGCGGGTTGATGATCTTGCCGAAGTTGGTCAGACGACGGGCGTAGCCCTTGTCGTGGGTCAGGTATTCGAAGAATTCCTGACCGTGACCCTGGGTGAAGTCAGTGCCGATACCGATGGCGTCTTCGCCCACAATGTTCATCACGTATTCGATGGCTTCGGCGTAGTCGTCGATGGTCGAATCGATGCCCTTGGCCAGGAACGGCGCGAACATGGTCACGCCGACAAAGCCGCCGTGGTCAGCGATGAACTTCAGTTCGGCGTCGGATTTGTTGCGAGGGTGTTCTTTCAGACCCGAAGGCAGGCAGTGGGAATAGGTCACTGGCTTCTTCGATTCGAGGATGACTTCTTCGGAGGTCTTGGAGCCGACGTGGGACAGGTCGCACATGATGCCGACGCGGTTCATTTCCGCGACGATTTCACGCCCGAAGCCCGACAGGCCGCCGTCGCGCTCGTAGCAACCGGTGCCGACGAGATTCTGGGTGTTGTAGCACATCTGCACGATGCCCACGCCCAGCTGCTTGAAGATCTCGACGTAGCCGATCTGGTCTTCGAACGCGTGGGCGTTCTGGAAGCCGAACAGGATGCCGGTCTTGCCCAGCTCTTTCGCCTTGCGGATGTCAGCGGTGTTGCGCACCTGGATGACCAGGTCGCTGTTCTCGCGGATCAGCTTCTGGCTGGCAGCGATGCTGTCGACAGTCTGCTTGAAGCCTTCCCACACCGACACTGTGCAGTTGGCCATGGTCAGGCCACCTTTACGCATGTCTTCAAACAGCTCACGGTTCCATTTGGCAATGATCAGACCGTCAATAACGATGCTGTCTGCGTGCAATTCGGCTGGGCTCATCAGGCTGTCCCCTCTAGGTTAATCACGCGCCGAAACGTCTGCCGGCGCTTTGGGGCCAGCATATGCCTGAGGGTCGGACGAGCCGGGTGCAAAAACGACAGGGGAATTGCCGAAAGCGTCAAGAAACGACAAAGGGCGACCGCATGCATCTGCCGCCTGCGTTTGATAACTGTTCTTTGCCGCCGGGTTGGGCGAGAATTCCCGACATCACTGAATCGGGAAACCCCAATGAAGACGATTTTTCTGGCTCTGGCTCTATTCGCGACAGGCGCACATGCAGCGGCAAATCCGGACGCCACCCCTTGCGACGGCGTGGACGAGGACAAACAGACCCTGGAATGCTCCGTGTACAGCCGCGACACGGCGGTGAAACTGCTGGACGAAAACTTCGACAACCTGCAAGAGCGCGTGAATACCCAGTTCGGCGCCAACAAAGCACAGGCCAACGAATTCATCGCCAAGCTGAAAACCGCCCAGGATGCCTGGAAAAAACTGCGCGACGCCGACTGCGCCGTGGAAGTCTTCCCTGCCAAGCCTGGCACCAAAGAATTCAACATCGGCCAGAACGACTGCCTGGCGCGCACGAGCGACGAGCGGTCTGAGTATCTGGAAAGCATCGCCCAGTCTGAATGACGTTCGAATGCGCTACCCTGACGCCTTTTACAGACTCAAGGTCAGCACATGAATATCTGCGGCGTAGAAATCAAAGGCAGCGAAGCCATTTTCGCTGTCGCCACTCGCGCCTCCGGCGCGCCTGAACATCTGCCACTGGCAACCAAAAAGATCGCCCTGGAAGACGATGACGAAGCCGCCAACGTCAAAGCGTTCGGGCGTCAAATCTCGACCTTCATTCACGAAAACGCCATCACCCACATCGCCATCAAAAAGCGCAGCAAAAAAGGCGAATTCGCAGGTGGCCCGACCACATTCAAGATCGAAACGATTTTTCAGCTGCTGGATGACTGCGACGTCGTGCTGTTGTCGCCCCAGACCATCAACGCGCAGATGAAAAAGCACAACTTCGAACTGCCTGCAGGACTGAATAAATATCAGCATGAGGCGTACAAAGCGGCGTGTTCGGCGTTGATGAAAGGCGGGAAGTGATTCGGGATTTATGGTCAATTATGGCCGCGGGTATAAATTATACCCGCGGCCATAATTGACCATAATTCAGAGTCAAACGACCTTGGGCTCCCGCGCCACCCGCCCACGATCCTCCCTCGGGCACAACACATACCGCGCCTTGTAACTGCGGGTGAAATACGACGGCGACTCAAACCCGCAGGCAATGCTGACTTCCAGCACGCTCATGTCGCTCTGCCGCAGCAACTGTCGGGCCTTCTCAAGGCGCAGGCCGAGGTAAAAGTTGCTTGGCGTGTCATTCAGATGCAGACGAAACAGCCGCTCCAGTTGGCGGCGTGTCACCTGAATGCCTTCGGCCAATTCCAGCGTGCTCAGCGGCGGCTCGGTGTGCTGCTCCATCACGCCAATCACCTGCACCAGTTTCTTATTGTTGATGCCGTAGCGCGTGGCGATCTGCATGCGTTGGTGGTCTTTGCGCTGGCGGATGCGGCCCAGCACGAACTGTTCTGACACCTTGATCGCCAGATCCGGGCCGTGGGCCTGGCCGATGAGGTCGAGCATCAGGTCGATGGAGGCCGTACCGCCTGCCGAGCTGATGCGGCGGCGGTCGATTTCGAAGAGTTCCTGGGTCGCTTGCACCTTCGGATAAGTTTCCTTGAAGGCGTCGAGCGCTTCCCAATGCAGGGTCAAACGGTAGCCGTCCAACAGGTCCGCTTCGGCCAGTACGAAACTGCCGGTGTCGATGGCTCCCAGCGTCACACCTTCCAGATCGAGGCGTCGCAGCCAGTGCTCCAGCGTTGAGGTGTAACACTTCAGCGGGTCCACACTGGCCATGACGCACAACGTCGCGCCCTTTTTAAGCGGCTCCAGCGCGGCGTCGGCGTTCACCGACATGCCGTTGCTGGCGATCACCGGCCCGCCGTCGGCGCTCAGCACATGCCACCGATACAACTCGCCCCCAAACCGGTTGGCCACGCGCAGAGGCTCCAGCGCCGAGACGAAGCCCATCATGGAGAAACCGGGCATGAGCAGAAAATAGAAATCCTGGGACATCGTTGGCGCGTTCCTTGGGGATTTGGCGGGGGCTGCAAAATATCTGGCAAACGACACGTAACCTGTAGGCCTTCGCTTGCTCGCGATAGCGGCGTATCAGCCAACTGACATGTGTCCGGAGAATCGCTATCGCGAGCAAGCGAAGGCCTACAGGGATCGTGCTTATACCAGATACGCCTGTTCAGACACCGAGGCAATAACACAGGTCGCTCCCGTGCAAGAGCTTGTCGCCGCTGTGCGTTTTGAGGGGCCTTGGGCTGCGTAGCTTTGCACCTCAAAAGCAGGTGCTAAAAAGCCTGCGCCTCACACGACCCTGGCCTGCAAGGAACCTCACTCATGAATCACGACGTCATCATCACCTGCGCACTCACCGGTGCTGGCGACACGACCGGGAAAAGCCATCTGGTCCCGATCACCCCGAAACAGATCGCTGCAGCCGCCGTCGAGGCCGCTAAAGCAGGTGCGACCGTCGTGCATTGCCATGTGCGTGATCCGCAGACCGGCAAGTTCAGTCGTGACGTCGAGCTGTACCGCGAGACCATGGACCGCATCCGTGAAGCGGACATCGACATCATCGTCAACCTGACCGCAGGCATGGGTGGCGACCTGGAAATCGGCCCGGGCGAGCGTCCCACCGATTTCGGCCCGAACACTGACCTCGTCGGCCCGCTGGCCCGTCTGGCCCACGTCGAAGCGCTGCTGCCAGAAATCTGCACGCTGGACTGCGGCACCCTGAACTTCGGCGACGGCGACACCATTTATGTGTCCACTCCCGCGCAACTGCGTGCAGGTGCTAAACGCATTCAGGAACTGGGCGTGAAGGCCGAGCTGGAAATCTTCGACACCGGCCATCTCTGGTTCGCCAAGCAAATGATGAAAGAAGGCCTGCTCGACAACCCGCTGTTCCAGCTGTGCCTGGGCATCCCGTGGGGCGCCCCGGCGGACACCACCACAATGAAGGCCATGGTCGACAACCTGCCAGCGGACGTGGTCTGGGCCGGTTTCGGGATCGGACGCATGCAGATGCCAATGGCGGCGCAAGCGGTGCTGCTGGGCGGCAACGTGCGGGTCGGTCTGGAAGACAACATCTGGCTGGATAAGGGCGTGCTGGCGAGCAACGGCGCACTGGTCGAACGCGCCAGCGAAATCCTCAGCCGCATGGGTGCTCGGGTCATGACCCCGGCTGAAGGCCGCGTGAAGATGGGCCTGAAGAAGCGCTTCTGACTCCGAGTTTCATCTATCTCCCTGTGGGAGCGAATTCATTCGCGAGACGCCAGTACATCCGATGGCGACGTATTGGCTGAATCGCCCCTTCGCGAATGAATTCGCTCCCACAGTTGATCGCATCGACCACAGAATTCTTGTCAGGACATCACCATGACCTTCATCACCGAAATCAAAACCTTCGCCGCGCTGGGTAGCGGTGTCATTGGCAGCGGTTGGGTTGCCCGCGCCCTTGCCCACGGCCTGGACGTCGTCGCTTGGGACCCGGCACCGGGTGCCGAAGCCGCCCTGCGCAAACGCGTCGCCAACGCTTGGCCTGCGCTGGAGCAGAAAGGCCTGGCCGCTGGCGCCTCTCAAGATCGCCTGAAGTTCGTCGCGACCATCGAAGAATGCGTGCGCGATGCCGATTTCATTCAGGAAAGCGCCCCGGAGCGTCTGGACCTGAAGCTCGATTTGCACAGCAAGATCAGCGCCGCAGCCAAGCCCGACGCGATCATCGGCTCCAGCACCTCGGGTCTGCTGCCGTCGGAATTCTACGAAAGCGCGACCCACCCTGAGCGCTGCGTGGTGGGTCACCCGTTCAACCCGGTTTACCTGCTGCCGTTGGTCGAGGTCGTCGGCGGCAAGAACACCGCACCCGAAGCCGTTCAGGCGGCGATCAAAGTGTACGAATCCCTTGGCATGCGCCCGCTGCATGTGCGCAAGGAAGTGCCGGGCTTCATCGCCGACCGTCTGCTCGAAGCGCTGTGGCGTGAGGCGCTGCACTTAGTCAACGATGGCGTGGCGACCACGGGTGAGATCGACGATGCGATCCGCTTTGGCGCCGGGCTGCGGTGGTCGTTCATGGGCACGTTCCTGACTTACACCCTGGCAGGCGGGGATGCGGGCATGCGGCATTTCATGGCGCAGTTTGGTCCGGCCCTTCAACTGCCGTGGACGTACCTGCCAGCGCCTGAGCTGACCGACAAGCTGATCGACGATGTGGTCGATGGCACCAGCGATCAGCTCGGCACGCACAGCATCTCGGCGCTGGAGCGTTATCGCGATGACTGCCTGCTGGCGGTGCTGGAAGCAGTGAAAGCCACCAAGGCCAAGCACGGGATGGCGTTTGAGGACTGATCAGCGCCTGATTGAATAACGCGCAACCTGTGGGAGCGAATCTATTCGCGATGCGGTGGTACAAACGATGGATCTGCGTCGGGTGTATCGGCCTCTCGTGAATGAATTCGCTCCTACAGGGGACCGCGCTAGCCCGCCACTCTGTGACCTTTCTGGATGTTTGCCATGCCCGCTTTGATCACCCACAAAACCCCGATCCTCCAGGATTGGGTGGACTACAACGGCCATCTTCGCGATGCGTTCTATCTGCTGATCTTCAGCTACGCCACCGACGCGTTCATGGACCGTATCGGCTTGGCCAGCGACGACCGGGCTGCCAGCGGCAACTCGCTGTTCACCCTGGAAGCCCACATCAACTACCTGCACGAAGTGAAACTCGGCGAAGAAGTCGAGGTGCGTACGCAGATCGTTGCTCATGACCTCAAACGCGTGCAGCTCTATCACAGCCTCTACAAAGCGGGGGGCGACGAAGAACTGGCGGCCAGCGATCAGATGTTGCTGCATGTGGACCTCGCAGCAGGTCCCAAATCGGCGCCGTTCAGTGAGCAATCGCTGGAAGCATTGCGCTTGCTCAGTGAAGCGCAGCACGACCAACCGGCTCCGACGTATGTCGGTCGAGTGATCGGGCTACCGAAACGCTGATGTGCCTGTGGCCGTGCGGCTCGCCGGCGGTGGCATGGGTGAAATCGCTTCCGCTTACGAGCCGTACGGCCATGAACGATCTATGCCACCACCCGTTTCCCGGTCGGCGGTGAAACGGCGCTGACAGCCGGTTCATCGTCCAGCTTGATGAACATCGCCAGCACCGGTCCCAGCAACACCACGACGATGGACGCCGAGAACGCCGCCATCCAGTTGGTGCCTGTCACGTCCAGCAACCAGCCGATCACCACCGGCGACACCGCCCCTGCCACGGCCATGCCGAAGAAAGTGCACGCGCTGGAGGTGGCCGAATGCTCGTGAGAGACCTCCGTCCCGATCACCCACAACGGCGAGTCCGCCAGCTCCGAGCAGAAGAACGAAAAGCTCAGGCCTGCCGCACAGATGTAGATGTTTTGCGTGAACATCAGTGGAATCAGCCCGATGATCGACGCAAGAAAGCCAAAGATGATCAGATCACGACGCGAGCGCAGCTTGTTGCCGGTCACCTTGAACCGCCAATCCGAGAGCATTCCGCCCACTGCCGTACCAACCGTCCCGCCCAGCAATACGAAGGTGGAAAACAGCGCGGTCTTCGACAGATCCATCCCGTAGCGCTGCGTGAAAAACGATGGAATCCAGTTCAGAAAAAACCACAACACCCAGCCGTGACAGAAACAGGTCGCTGCAGCCGGCCAGACTTTGCGCAACATCGTCGGCCAATGCACCGGCGTCGGTGCACGAACCGGCTCCATGACCACGGCTTCGACCTGTTTCTTCGACTCGCCGAGAATGAAGTACATGACAAACATGTAGATCAGCGTCAGCACACCCAGAATGATGAATGCCATACGCCACGAGAACTGCAGGATCAGGAAAGTCACGATCAACGGCGCCAGCGCATTGGCCAGTCGTCCTGACGCATGCATCACGCCTTGGGCCGTGCCGCGCTGGGTGATGGGAATGGCCCGCGCGATCATCCGTGCGGCAGTCGGGTAGATCGGCGCCTCGCCAATACCGACCACGAATCGGGCAATGACCAGCACGACCAGCCCGCTGACCAGGCCGGTCGCAATCGTCGCCACCGACCAGATCACGCCGTACAACAACATCGCTTTGCGTGAGCCGATGCGGTCACTGAGCCAGCCGCCGGGGATCATGAAGCAGCTGTAGGCCACCGCAAAGGCCGAGAACATCATGCCGAGGTTGGTGTTGCTGAAACCCAGCTCTTTACTGATGGTGGGGGCGGCGACCGCCAGGTTGGTGCGGTCGACATACATGATGAAAGCCATGACGCAAAGCAACACGAAGGTCAGTGTCGCCCTGCGCTTTTGCGCATGAGTCGGTAACATTTTTTCCACCTGTTCTTATCTTTATCGTGGAACGAGCGGCCTTCCCGGGTTGGGTCAGACCGCTCGCGTCGCTACTGCTGACAACTGCGACTTACTTGAAGAAGCCCTGCAACACCTCGTAGGTCTCGTCGGGGCACTCTTCCTGCAGGTAATGCCCTGAGGGCACGGTGGCCGTCTGCACGATATTGGTCGCGTAACGGCCCCAGACTTCGGCGGCGTTGTGATTGCGGCCGACGCCGCCTTTTTCGCCCCACACGATCAGCGACGGGGTTTGCACCTTGCGGCCTGCGTCGAAGTCCGCCGTGTCCATGTCCAGATCGATGCCGAATGTGGCCCGGTAGTCTTCGCACATGGCGTGGGTGGTGGCCGGGTTCTTGATACAGCGGATGTAATCGGCCAGTGCCTCAGGACCGAAAAAAGCGGTGCCCTGCGCGGTTTTCGAGAGTTTGCGCAGGATGAAGAACTCGGGGTCGGCGTTCATCATGGTTTCCGGGGTCGGGTAATCCTGCGCCATGAAGAACCAGTGCCAGGAGAACTTGCCCCATTGGCGGGTAACGTTATTGAGCAAATGATGCTGCGGCAGCATGTCGACAAACCCCGCTTTGAGCACTTTTTCAGGGTGATCGAGGCACATGCGATGCAGCACACGCGCGCCGCGATCATGCCCGGCGGCGTTGAACTGTTCGAAGCCCAGCGAGTGCATGACTTCGACCTGATCCTGCGCCATGGAGCGGAACGAATAAGCCGAATGGTCGCCACCGCCTTCGGGTTTGGAGCTGTCGCCATAGCCGCGCAAATCGGTGCAGACAACGGTGAAATCCTTGGCCAGACGCGGCGCGATCTTGTGCCAGGACAGGTGATTGAACGGGTTGCCGTGCATCAGCAACAGGGGTGGTCCTTCGCCGCCGACGACGGTGACGATCTCGGCGCCGCTGGTTTTGACGGTGGTCTTGGTGAAATTCTCGAACATATCGCCAGCCTCTTTCTTATCGGTTTTATTCTTGAGTACGAACGTCCTTTACCAACCGGGTGAATTCCCTGTCCTTATGCGGTGGCCACCTCGCGCTTGAGTTTGCGGGCAGCCGCGTTGTCGGTGGCGACGCGGAAAGCCGCAGCCATAGCCCCCACGTCCGCCTTGCCGGTGCCGACGATGTCGTAGGCCACGCCGTGAGCGGGGGTTGCGTAGACCGTTTTCAATCCGCCGGTCAGGGTCACGCCTTGGGAGAAGCCGAGCAGCTTGGTCGCGATCTGGCCTTGGTCGTGGTACATGATCACCACCGCGTCGAAGTCCCCGTTGCGGGCCTTGATGAACACAGTGTCAGACGGGAACGGGCCTTCGCTGGCCAAGCCTTTGGCACGCAGTTTTTCGAGGGTCGGGCGGATGATCGTGATCTCTTCATCGCCAAACAGGCCGTTCTCGCCGTTGTGCGGATTGAGCGCGGCAACGCCGATGCGCGGCGCTGGATTACCGAGCGCTTTCAAGGTGTCGTGAGCCAGTTGCAGTGCGCCTTCGATGCGATCCGGCTGGACCATATCGACCGCTTTGCGCAGCGCGACATGGGACGTGACGCGGAACGTGGAAAACTGCGGGATGATGTTCACTTCGCCGAAGTAGCCAACATGATCGGTCCAGGCCGCGAACATCTGATGTTCATCGTGGTAATTCCAGCCGCCGCGATGCAGGCCTGCCTTGTTGAGCGGCGCGAAACAAATGCCGTCGAGTTCGCCAGCCAGTGCAAGATCGGTCATCACTTTGAGGGTTTCGCCGGTCAGGCGACCGGATTCGGCGTTGACCTGGCCGCGTTCGAACAACGAAGGGTCAACGTTGTGCAAGTCCAGCAAGGGAATGGCTTCGCCGCTGTGATCGGCGTCGCTGAGGGTCGAGATAACGGTGTAAGGGATGGTCAAGCCTGCGTCATGCATCCCCAATTGCAGGACACGTTCGTCACCGATGATCACCACGTCAGCCCGTTCACGCGCCAGGGGAGTCGAGAGCAGCTTCACCACCAGCTCAGGGCCGATGCCTGTGACATCACCGAGCATAAGTCCAATCAGAGGCTTCATCAGGTGTTTCTCCGGTTCGGTTTTGTTTTTGTAGTGATCCTCATCCTAGACCTGCCCTGTCCCCCAACAACGTGCAAACCGTGGCAGGGCGATTCACGGAGTGTGGTTTCAGAACGCTGCCGTGCCCTTCACCTGTGGGAGCGAATTCATTCGCGATCGGCCGATACAGACGACGGATATGCAGTGGATGTACTACCCCTTCGCGAATAAATTCGCTCCCACAGTTTGAATCGATGCGCGCCCGACAAAACCCAGCCACAAAAAAGCCCGCATCGCTGCGGGCTTCTTCGTGTCGATGACCGATCAAATAATGATCAGTTGACCTTGGCGTTCAGCTCGCCTTTGGCATAACGCTCGAACATCTTCTCCAGGGAGATCGGTTTGATCTTGGAGGCGTTGCCAGCGGTACCGAACGCTTCGTAACGGGCGATGCAGACGTCGCGCATGGCCGAAACGGTTTTCGCCAGGTATTTACGCGGGTCGAACTCGCTCGGGTTCTTGGCCATGAACTCGCGGATGGCACCCGTGGACGCCAGACGCAGGTCGGTGTCGATGTTGACCTTGCGCACGCCGTGCTTGATGCCTTCAACGATTTCTTCGACCGGCACACCATAGGTTTCTTTGATGTCGCCGCCGAACTCGTTGATGATTTTCAGCCATTCCTGAGGAACGGACGACGAACCGTGCATCACCAGGTGAGTGTTCGGAATGCGCTTGTGAATCTCTTTAATGCGCTCGATCGCCAGGATATCGCCGGTTGGCGGTTTGGTGAACTTGTACGCGCCGTGGCTGGTGCCGATGGCGATGGCCAGGGCGTCAACCTGAGTCTTCTTCACAAAGTCCGCGGCTTCTTCCGGGTCGGTCAGCATCTGGCTGTGATCCAGTTGACCTTCGGCGCCAACGCCGTCTTCTTCACCGGCCATGCCGGTTTCCAGCGAACCGAGAACACCCAGCTCACCTTCAACGGAAACGCCGCAGGCGTGAGCCATGGCGACGGTTTCCTGGGTGACGCGGACGTTGTACTCGTAGTCGGCCGGGCTCTTGCCGTCTTCGCGCAGGGAGCCGTCCATCATGACCGAGCTGAAGCCCAGTTGGATCGAACGCTGGCAGATGGCAGGGCTGGTGCCGTGGTCCTGGTGCATGACCACCGGGATGTGCGGGAATTCTTCGATTGCCGCCAGGATCAGGTGACGCAGGAACGGGGCGCCTGCGTATTTACGCGCGCCGGCCGAGGCCTGAACGATCACCGGGGAATCGGTCTTGTCGGCCGCTTCCATAATGGCGCGCATCTGTTCCAGGTTGTTCACGTTGAAGGCTGGAACGCCGTAGCCGAATTCGGCGGCGTGGTCCAACATCTGGCGCATGCTGATAAGTGCCATTGTCTGTCTCTCTCCCGGTAGGGTCGTTAATCGCGTGTGCCTGCCGTAACGGCGGCTATTCAAATTATAGGGGCGTTACTGCTGATCACCGCCCGGTGTTGCATCGGTCGAACCACTTAGCGCATCAAAGCGCTGTACAGCCCCGACCGATCAAATCGTTGGTAGCGTCCCAATAGACCAGGCCATCGCTACCTTTGTTGTCGAACGCCAGGACCCCGTTGCTGTACAGCGCACCCGAAGCACCGGGCGCGGCCTGCAAACGGAACACCTGCTCACTCTGGTTCAAACGCACATCGACCTCTTTCTTCGCAGGGTCAGCGTAGCGCCAGTAAATCTCCGCTTTGCTGTCACAAACCCAATGGGTCCAGGGCGTAGCGGGTTCAGAAGCCTTCATGCTGGCGCAACCGCCCAGCAGCATCAGTGTCGCAAGGGCAATCAAGCCTTTCATTACCACTCCTGGAACCCCTGCGGGACGCGACTTCCATCAACGTTCCGATACCCAGGGGCAGTTCTGTTTCTGATGTTTCTGTTCGCTGTCAGTTCAGATTCAGCGACAGGCTACCGGCCCTACAGCGGGCATGAACTCGTACTTTTCCCAGACCTCAGGACCGCCGCGCTTATACACGATCGGCACGGTTTCCGCCTGCCAGCCCGCTTGGTAGCAACTGACCTGAAGCTGTTCCGGCGCCGCGTTCAGCGCCGTCTGGGCTTCGGGCTTGCTCGCGCAGCCGACCAGCAAACCCGCCATGATCAACAGCGGTAATGGCTTGACCATCTCACTCCCCTTCACCTCAGCCTGGAATTCAGGCCTTGGCGCGTTGTTCCAGAATTTCCACGGCTGGCAGGACCTTGCCCTCGACGAATTCGAGGAACGCGCCGCCACCGGTGGAAATATAAGAGATGTCGTCCTTCACACCGTATTTGTCGATGGCCGCCAGCGTATCGCCGCCACCTGCGATGGAGAACGCCGAACTGTCGGCAATCGCTTTGGCCAACGTCTTGGTGCCTTCACCGAACTGGTCGAACTCGAACACGCCCACCGGGCCGTTCCACAGAATAGTCTTGGAAGATTTCAACAAGTCGGCGAATTGGGCGGCAGTTTTCGGGCCAATGTCGAGGATCATGTCGTCGTCGGCCACGTCGGCGATCAACTTCACGGTCGCTTCGGCTTTGTCCGAGAACTCTTTGGCAACCACTACATCCACCGGCAATGGCACGCTGACCTTGGCCGCAATGGCTTTGGCGGTGTCCAGCAGGTCCGGTTCGTACAGCGATTTACCCACCTTGTGACCGGCTGCGGCCAGGAAGGTGTTGGCGATGCCGCCACCGACGATCAGTTGATCGCACTTCTCGCTCAGGCTGTTGAGCACGTCCAGCTTGGTCGAAACCTTGGAGCCAGCGACGATGGCCGCCATCGGCTTGGCCGGGTTGCCCAGCGCCTTGCCCAGCGCGTCCAGTTCGGCGGCCAGCAAAGGACCGGCCGCAGCGACTTTGGCGAATTTGGCGACGCCGTGGGTCGAGCCTTCAGCGCGGTGAGCGGTGCCGAAGGCGTCCATCACGAAGACGTCGCAGAGGGCTGCGTACTTCTGCGCCAACTCGTCGGCGTTTTTCTTCTCGCCCTTGTTGAAGCGCACGTTTTCGAACAGCACGATGTCGCCGGCCTGGACGCTGACGCCGTCCAGGTAATCAGCCACCAGCGGCACGTCGCGGCCCAGGGCCTTGCTCAGATAATCGGCAACGGGCTTGAGGCTGTTTTCGGCGGAGAATTCACCTTCGGTCGGACGACCCAAGTGCGAGCAAACCATGACGGCTGCGCCTTTCTCCAGCGCCAGTTTGATGGTCGGCAGCGAAGCAAGAATGCGTGCGTCGCTGGTGACGACACCGTCCTTGACCGGAACGTTGAGGTCTTCGCGGATCAGTACACGCTTACCTTGCAGATCGAGGTCGGTCATCTTCAACACGGTCATGAGGCGTTCCCTGTTTTTACTGTTGTTTATGGATACTGCGCAGATAGTGATCAGCGACATCCAGCATTCGGTTGGCAAAACCCCATTCGTTGTCGAACCACGCCAGGACGTTGACCAGTCGCGGGCCGGAGACCCGTGTCTGGCTGGCATCGATGATGGCCGAATGAGGGTCATGGTTGAAATCACAACTGGCGTGCGGCAATTCGGTGTAAGCCAGCAAACCTTTGAGCGGGCCGCTGGTGGCGGCCGCACGCAAAATGCGGTTGATCTCGACCGCGTCGGTGTCACGTGCCACCTGCAACGTGATGTCCAGGCAAGAGACGTTCACCGTCGGCACACGAACTGCTTTGGCCTGAATTCGGCCGGCAAGTTCCGGAAGCAGCCGCTCAATGCCCCGCGCCAGACCAGTGGACACCGGAATGATCGACTGGAAGGCCGAGCGCGTGCGACGCAAATCCTCATGATGATAGGCGTCAATCACGGGTTGGTCGTTCATGGCCGAGTGAATCGTGGTGATGGTGACGTATTCCAGGCCCAGCTCGCGGTTCAGCAGGTCCAGCAACGGCACGCTGCAGTTGGTGGTGCAGGAGGCTGCGGACACCAGCAACTCGTCGCCGGTCAGCGTTTCCTGATTGATGCCGTAGACGATCGTCGCATCGACATCGGCCTCGCTGGCCATCGGCTGCGAGAACAGGACACGCGGCGCGCGGGCGGACAGAAAACGTTCGCCATCAGCTCGGCTGTTGTAGACGCCCGAGCATTCGAGCACCAGATCGACGTCCAGCTCGTTCCAGTCGATGCCTTCCGGCGTCGCGCTGCGGAACACTTTGATGACGTGATCGTTGATGTGCAGATAATCGCCTTCGACCCGCACTTCGCCGGGAAACCGGCCGTGTGTGGAATCAAAGCGCGTGAGGTATTCGAGACTGGCCATGTCGGCCAGGTCGTTGATCGCCACCACTTCAAAGCCCGCCTTCGCACCTCGCTCGCACAGCGCGCGCAGCACGCAGCGGCCGATCCGACCGTAACCATTGAGGGCGACTTTATAAGGGCGTGACTGAGGCATGGGGGGGTTCTCAAATATTTGGTGATGTTTAGAGAACCTGTAGGAGTGAGCTTGCTCGCGATTGCGGTACATCTGTCGACGAATTCATCACCGACAAACCGCTATCGCGAGCAAGCTCACTCCTACAGTGATTGCGCAGGCTTCTTAGTCTTCCAGCAGCTCTTCAGCCGTGCTGATGACGTTCTCCAGCGTGAAGCCGAACTCTTCGAACAGCAGGTTCGCAGGCGCCGACTCACCGAAGGTGGTCATGCCGATCACGCGGCCTTCCAGACCGACGTACTTGTACCAGTAGTCCGCGTGAGCGGCTTCGATGGCGATACGCGCACTGACTTCCAGCGGCAGGACCGACTGCTTGTATAGAGCGTCCTGGGATTCGAAAACGCTGGTGCATGGCATCGAGACAACGCGCACGTTTTTGCCGTCGGCGGTCAGCTTGTCGAATGCCTGAACGGCCAGACCGATTTCCGAACCGGTGGCGATCAGGATCAGGTCCGGCTCGCCGTTGCAGTCGCGCAGCACGTAACCGCCACGGTTGATGTTCTCCAGTTGCAGCGCATCACGTGCCTGGTGAGGCAGGTTCTGACGGGAGAAGATCAGCGCCGAAGGACCGTCGCTACGCTCGATGGCGTGCTTCCAGGCCACCGCCGATTCCACGGCGTCGGCTGGACGCCAGGTGTCCAGGTTCGGCGTGGTGCGCAGGCTGGTCAGTTGCTCGATCGGCTGGTGCGTCGGGCCGTCTTCGCCCAGACCGATGGAGTCGTGGGTAAACACGTAGATCGTGCGTTGCTTCATCAGCGAAGCCATGCGCACCGCGTTGCGGGCGTATTCCATGAAGATCAGGAAGGTCGCGCCGTACGGCACGAAGCCGCCGTGCAGGGCGATACCGTTCATGATCGCGCCCATGCCGAACTCACGCACACCGTAGTGCAGGTAGTTGCCGCTGGCGTCTTCACCAGTGATCGATTTGCAGCCTTTCCAGATGGTCAGGTTGGAACCGGCCAGGTCAGCCGAGCCGCCGAGGAACTCTGGCAACAGCGGGCCTAGGGCGCTCAGGGCGTTCTGGCTGGCTTTACGGCTGGCGATGGTCTCGCCTTTGGCGTTGACTTCAGCGACATAAGCCGCCGATTTCTCAGCGAAGTCAGCCGGCAGCTCGCCGCTCATGCGACGGATCAGCTCGTTGGCTTCGGTCGGGAATGCAGCGGAATAGGCCGCGAAACGCTGGTCCCACTCGGCTTCGGTCGCCAGGCCTTTTTCCTTGGCGTTCCACTCTTTGTAGATGTCGGCCGGGATTTCGAACGGACCGTGGGTCCATTTCAGCGCTGCACGAGTCAGGGCGATTTCGTCGTTGCCCAGTGGCGCGCCGTGGCACTCTTCCTTGCCCTGCTTGTTCGGCGAACCGAAACCGATGGTGGTCTTGCAGCAGATCAGGGTCGGCTTGTCGCTCTTGCGAGCGGTATCGATGGCGGTCTTGATTTCGTCGGCGTCATGGCCGTCGACGTTGCGGATCACCAGCCAGCCGTAGGACTCGAAGCGCTTCGGCGTGTCATCGGTGAACCAGCCTTCGACTTCACCGTCGATGGAGATGCCGTTGTCGTCGTAGAAGGCGATCAGCTTGTTCAGTTGCAGCGTGCCCGCCAACGAAGCGACTTCGTGGGAAATGCCTTCCATCATGCAGCCATCACCCATGAACACGTAGGTGTGGTGGTCAACGATATTGTGGCCAGGACGGTTGAACTGGGCCGCCAGGGTCTTTTCCGCGACAGCGAAACCGACAGCGTTGGCGAAACCCTGACCCAGCGGGCCGGTGGTGGTCTCTACGCCTGGGGTGTAACCGAATTCAGGGTGACCCGGGGTACGGCTGTGCAGTTGACGGAAGTTTTTCAGGTCTTCAATCGACAGGTCGTATCCGGTCAGGTGCAGCAGCGAGTAGATCAGCATCGAGCCGTGGCCGTTGGACAGGATGAACCGGTCACGGTCAGCGAACGACGGGTTGCT
The DNA here is from genome assembly GCF_057128705.1 of Pseudomonas salicis. Classification (NCBI taxonomy): domain Bacteria; kingdom Pseudomonadati; phylum Pseudomonadota; class Gammaproteobacteria; order Pseudomonadales; family Pseudomonadaceae; genus Pseudomonas; species Pseudomonas salicis. The sequence continues at coordinate 230,400 of NZ_JBSKHU010000007.1, read as the reverse complement.
CGGGTTGTGCTTCAGATAATCGCGCCAAAGGACTTCAGCGATATCCGCCATGCCCATCGGGGCACCTGGGTGGCCGCTGTTGGCCTTTTGCACGGCATCCATGCTGAGTGCACGAATGGCATTGGCACGCTCACGACGGCTTGGCATCGCTGATCTCCTGGGGCAGAAAGAAGTGGGATCTGAAAAAGGCGGCCATTTTCCCTCAGGCACTGCTTCGGGGCAATGACAGATGCGGCCTGATGCGCGTTTTTCCTGAGTTGCAGGCGTTTTTCGTCCAACCATGCGCGGCTTGCGCCTTGAAACGGCGTAATCGCGGCGCTCAACGTCTGACACTCGTCACCAATATCAAAACTTTTTGATATTGGTCTTGCAGCGGACCTAGTCGATAACTAGACTGCCAACCCTATGAATCTCCACGCGCCTGCCCTTGACCACGATCAAAGCGACGAACTGGCTGCCTTGTGCAAGGCCGGTGGCGATCCGCTGCGGCTCAATGTGCTGCGCGCGCTGTCCAACGATTCCTTTGGTGTGCTGGAGTTGGCGCAGATTTTCGCCATGGGTCAGTCGGGCATGAGCCATCACTTGAAAGTATTGGCCCAGGCCGATCTGGTGGCTACCCGTCGCGAAGGCAACGCGATCTTCTACCGCCGCGCCCTGCCCCACACCGAACAGGTGGGCGGCAAGCTGCACGCAGCGCTGCTTGAAGAGATCGACGGTCTCGCCCTGCCGGAAGACGTTCAGGCCCGCATCGGTCTGGTTCATCGCCAGCGCGCCACCGCCAGTCAGGACTTTTTCGCACGCACTGCGGAAAAATTTCGTGCCCAGCAGGACCTGATCGCAGGACTGCCTCAGTACCGCGACAGCCTGTTGTCGCTGCTGGACAAACTCAGCTTCGCGCCTGACGCCACGGCAGTGGAAGTCGGCCCCGGTGACGGCGGTTTTCTGCCGGATCTGGCGCAGCGTTTTCGGCATGTCACGGGGCTGGACAACAGCTCGGCCATGCTTGATCTGGCGCGTAACATCTGTGAGCAGAAGGCGCTGCACAACGTCGAGCTGAAGCTGGCCGATGCGTTGTCGGACGCTAATGTTTTCGGTGACTGCGTCGTCTTGAATATGGTGCTTCATCATTTCGCGGCACCGGCCGAAGCATTGAAACAACTGGCCAACCTGTTGAAACCGGGCGCAAGCCTGCTGATCACAGAGTTGTGCAGCCACGACCAGAGCTGGGCCAGGGAGGCCTGTGGCGATCTGTGGTTGGGGTTCGAACAGGAAGACCTGGCCCGTTGGGCCATCGCTGCGGGGCTGGTCCCCGGAGAAAGTCTGTATGTAGGTTTACGTAATGGTTTCCAGATTCAGGTCCGCCACTTTCAGCGGCCATCTGGCAACACTCACCATCGGTAACACTCAGGAAAATCGTCGAGATGAGCGAATACTCCCTTTTCACCTCCGAGTCCGTGTCCGAAGGGCATCCGGACAAAATCGCCGACCAGATCTCCGATGCGGTGCTGGACGCTATCATTGCCCAGGACAAACACGCACGCGTTGCTGTGGAAACCCTGGTCAAGACCGGCGTTGCCATCGTCGCCGGTGAAGTCACCACCAGCGCGTGGGTCGATCTGGAACAGATCGTTCGTGACGTGATCAGCGGCATCGGCTACACCAGCTCCAACGTCGGTTTCGACGGCGCCACTTGCAGCGTGATGAACATCATCGGCAAGCAATCCCCTGACATCAACCAGGGCGTGGACCGCGCCAAGCCTGAAGATCAGGGCGCGGGCGACCAAGGCCTGATGTTCGGCTACGCCAGCAACGAAACCGCAGAACTGATGCCTGCGCCTATCGCGTTCTCGCACCAACTGGTCAAGCGCCAGGCTGAAGCGCGCAAATCCGGCCTGCTGCCATGGCTGCGCCCGGATGCCAAATCCCAGGTCACTTGCCGCTACGAAAACGGCATCGTGGTTGGTATCGACGCCATCGTGCTGTCGACCCAGCACAACCCGGAAGTCTCCTACGCCGACCTGCGTGAAGGCGTGATGGAGCTGATCGTCAAGCATGTGCTGCCAGCCAACCTGCTGCACAAAGACACCCAGTTCCACATCAATCCGACGGGTCAGTTCATCATCGGCGGCCCGGTCGGCGACTGCGGTCTGACCGGTCGCAAGATCATTGTCGACAGCTACGGCGGCATGGCCCGTCACGGCGGCGGCGCGTTCTCCGGCAAAGACCCGTCCAAGGTCGACCGCTCGGCAGCCTACGCCGGTCGTTACGTGGCGAAAAACATCGTCGCGGCTGGCCTGGCCGAGCGTTGCGAGATTCAAGTGTCCTACGCCATCGGCGTCGCACAGCCTACATCAATCTCGCTGAACACCTTCGGCACCGGCAAAATCAGCGACGACAAGATCGTCCAACTGGTCCGCGAGCACTTCGACCTGCGTCCGTACGCAATCACCAAGATGCTCGACCTGCTGCACCCGATGTACCAGGAAACCGCAGCCTACGGCCACTTCGGCCGCACGCCGCAAACCAAGACCGTGGGCGAAGACACCTTCACCACGTTCACTTGGGAAAAAACCGACCGCGCCGACGCCCTGCGCGCTGCTGCCGGTCTGTAATACGCGTTAGCTGTACAGCGCGTTCAAGAAAAGCCCCTGACGATGTAAGTCGTCAGGGGCTTTTTCGTTTACTCACTCATCACCCCCGCCGCGCCACTAACAGAAACGACGCCGCGCCCGCCAACAACCCCGCGCACGTGCGGTTGAACAAGCGCTTGCCGCTCGGTCTGGCGAACAGCCGACGCGCATGAATGCCCATGTAGCAGTACAGGCCGATGGCAATGCATTCCAGTGCCAGAAACATCGCGCCCAGTTGTGCGAATTGGCCACCGATGGGGGCGGAATGGTCGACAAACTGGGGCAGAAATGCGGTGAACAGCAGGATCGCCTTGGGGTTGCCCATCGCCACCAGAAATTCCTGACGTGCCAGCCGGCTCGATCCGACGTCCACCACTCCTTCATCCACATGGGAATCCGCCGGCGCACGCCACAGCTGAACGGCGAGGTAGAACAGGTACGCCGCGCCAAGAATCTTGATCGCGTGGAACAGCCATTCCGAGGTGTGCAGGACCGCAGTCAAGCCAACCCCAGCGAACGCGATCATGATCGCGAAGCCCAGCAATCGGCCCAAGCCTCCCGTGCACGCGCGAACGAATCCGTAGCGCGAGGCGTTGCTGATCGACAGGAGGTTGTTAGGGCCGGGGGCCATGTTCAGGGCGAAGCAGGCAGGGATAAAAACGGCGAGGGTCGACAGCTCCATGATGGTTGTCCTTATTGGGCGCTGGTTGAAACATCATTTTGCACTCGTCCCAAATCCGCTCAAGGGACAGCTATGGCGCGAAAAGGGCCTCGACTGTACGGGTGGCGGACAAATCCGGTAACGGCTGCGCAGGAGAACAGCAACGTTTCAAACCCTAGCCTTGCGGGTCTCACTTCCCGGCAAGGATGCTTCGATGCTGCTCTCCCAACGCGTTGTCGCAGGTGTATGGGCTGTTCTCTGTTTCAACCTCGCCCATGCGCAAAGCTGCCCCGACTGGCCTCCTGCTCGGGCCGAGCGGGAGCTGTCAACACTGCAAAATCAAATCACACAGTGGGACGACAGCTATCATCGCCAAGGCATCTCGTTAGTCGCCGACGAGCTGTACGACCAGTCCGTACAACGCCTTTGGCAGCTGAAGGCTTGCTTCGCGCCCTCGTCCCGACCTGCTCAAAATCCCCTCAAGACAGCAAGAGGTGAACTCCTTCATCCCGTGCCCCACACCGGCATCGCCAAACTGGCAGATGAGCGAGCGGTGGAGCAATGGCTCAAAGGAAAAAGCGATCTGTGGATTCAGCCCAAAGTGGACGGGGTCGCAGTCACCCTCGTTTATGAGAATGGCAAGCTGGTTCAAGCCATCAGCCGAGGCGACGGAATCAAAGGGCAAGACTGGACGGCCCACGCCTTGAAGATCTCAAGCATTCCCGCTCACGTTGCGGAAAAGGAAAGCCTGGTGCTGCAAGGCGAGCTGTATTGGCGCCTCTCAGAGCATGTGCAGGCTGAAGCCGGAAGCCTGAACGCGCGAAGCCAGGTGGCAGGGTTGCTGGCGAGAAACCGCATTGATGAGGTCGAGGGTGCGCAGATCGGACTGTTCGTCTGGGACTGGCCGAGGGGGCCCCGCGACATGAAGGAGCGGCTGGAAGGCCTAAAGACGCTGGGATTCGACGACAGCGCCCGGTTCAGCGAGCCCTTGGAAACCTTCGCGCAGGCGAAGCAATGGCGTGAGCACTGGTACACCCACCCACTGCCGTTCGCGACCGACGGCGTGGTGCTGCGCCAGGGTGAGCGTCCCTCGGCGGATCGCTGGCAGGCCAAGACGCCTTACTGGCTCGCAGCGTGGAAATACCCATTCGCGCAGGTGCTGGGCGATGTGCGCAAGGTTCATTTCAACATCGGTCGCAGTGGCAAAATCACGCCAGTGCTGGACATCGAACCGGTGCGACTGGATGACCGAACCGTGTCCCGGATCAATGTTGGCTCCCTTAAACGCTGGCAAACTCTGGACATTCGTCCGGGTGATCAAGTGGCGATCAGCTTGGCCGGATTGACCATTCCCCGATTGGACGGGGTGGTTTCACGCAGCGCGGAACGGGCGTCCATGGAGGTTCCAGACGCAAAAGCGTTTCACGCGCTGAGTTGCTGGCAGCCCACTGAGGGGTGCGAAAGCCAGTTCCGCGAACGTCTGAAATGGCTAGGCGGCAAGAAGGGTTTGGCGCTCAAGGGCGTAGGACCTGGCACATGGGACAAGCTGATCGAAGCCGACCTGGTGAAAGGCTTGCTGGACTGGATGCACCTGGACAGTGCACTAATGTCGAACATTCCCGGCCTTGGTGAGCTGAGCAGCGCTAAACTATTGAAGAGTTTTGACGCCGCGCGCGAACAATCCTTCGAAACTTGGCTCAAAGCGATCAGTTTACCCCCCGCCGCAGGGGCGGATTTGGGTGATTCGTGGGACACGCTAGCGATTCGCAGCGTCGATCAGTGGCAGTCCGAGCCGGGCATTGGCCCAGCTCGTGCGAAGCAGTTGTATGCATTTTTCCAAGACCCGCAGGTGCAAGCATTAAGCACGCAATTGCGGGAGCAAGGTATCAAGGGATTTTAGGCATTGTGTCCCGGTCAGCCGTGTCGACTGGCCGGGTCTTTATTTTGAGGATTCGTCATGAAGTTTCAGTCATCTCTTATTGCGTTCGCGGCATGCGGTCTGTTGGCCGCGCCTGTGTTCGCCGCAGAACAGGCACCCGCACTGACCGGCTGCGCGGCCAAACGCCAAGACATTAGCACTCAGATTGAACACGCCAAGGCTGCTGGCAACAGTTATCAAACGGCCGGACTTGAAAAGGCCTTGAGTGAGGTGACCGCCAACTGCACCGACGCAGGCTTGCTCAAGGAACAGGAAAAGAAAGTGCTCGACGCCAAGCGCGAAGTCGGCACCCGCCAGGCCGATCTCGACAAGGCCATGAAAAAAGGAGACCCCGACAAGATCAACAAGCGCAAAGACAAACTGGCTGAGTCGCGCAAAGAATTGCAGGACGAACAGCAGAAGCTTGAGCAGTTGCAGCCGGATGAAGACGACTAAAAACCGCATTTGATTCTGGCCGCAGGCCGTAGGAGCCAGCTTGCTCGCGATCTGGTGCGCAGCGCCAGCAAGATCAAACGACCTCGGCTGGGTCAGGTACACCGCATTTGCAGGTTTTACTGCCGGTTCCCGGCAGATCGCGAGCAAGCTGGCTCCTACGGCCTGCGGCCAGAAGCAGGCTCAGCATCAGTGATTGCGAAACTCTTTATGACAAGCGTCGCACGCGTCCTCGACGTTGTTCATCGGCGGGATCATGTTTGCAGGGGTCAGTTGAAGGGTTTGAGTGGCAATTACCAACTCCCCGGTCCGGGCCTCCAGCGCCCGGGCAAGCTCTTGAAAACGCGCCTGGCGTTCCCAGACCGCATCTTTCGCACTGGTGTGCTCGGACTCTTTCACTGCCGGAAAATGCTTCCACGGCTCGTGCGCCAGGGCATCGAGCTTCAGCGCGCCTTCGGCGAATTTAGGTCCATCGAACGGCAAGCGGCCACGTAACATTCCGCCAGTGTCTTCGCTGGTCTTGAGCATCTGCTTGAAAATCGCCTTGCGTTGCGACAGCGGCGAATTCGGATCTTCCCCGCTACACGCGCTGAGCATCACGCCCACCATCAGCATCAGGCCAACGGCTTTCAGGGTCGGGGGTACACACGGTTTTTCCACGGCAACGCTCTTCGATTTCATGGCGGCTCTGGGCTGAAAAATGGCGGCCAGTATCTGCGTCCGCCATGAAAAATCCAAGATGGGTGTCCGTCAAACGGAAACCCCGAACAGCGCGACCACCAAAGCCAAGCCAATGAACCACGCGAGCGAACGCAGGGCCGCGAGATCAGCGAGGTAAAAAATGATGTACAGCAGACGGCTGGTAACGAAGAGCACCGCGAGTACATCAATGGTCACCAACTGCGCGACACCCGCGACGTGGGCAATAAGAACCCCTGCGGCGAACCCTGGAATCGCTTCGAAGCTGTTCTGCTGTGCGGCGTGGGCACGGCGCGGCAGGCCTTCGAGATTGTCGAGAAAGTCCCGTGGGTTGTGGTTTTGCCGAGCGCCGAATTTTCCGCCACTGAACTTGGCAATGGACGTACACACCAGCGGCAGCAAAATCACGATCAACACGCACCAGAAGGCAACGGTCATGAACATCTTCCTTTTAAAATTTGAGCTTCATCAGAAGCATTCCAAGCAGCACCAACCCACAGGCTAAGAGCCGTGGCCGGCCAAAAGGTTCTTTCAGATAGCGCATGCCGAACAGCACCACCAATACCACGCTGACTTCGCGCAACGCGGCGGCCTCAGCGACCGAGCCCAACTGCATCGCCCACAACACCAGGGCATAGCTGGCCAACACGCAAAAACCGACGCTCAAGCCGAGTTTCCATTGCTCGCGCCAGAACAGCATGAAGGCCGGACGCTTGTTGACCACCGCCAGCAACGGGAAGGGCCACGCGCTGATAAACGTCAGCCACACCAGATAATCCAGCGGCGCGACACCCCGCTTAAGCGCCTGACCGTCGATCCACGTGTAGAAACCGATGCACAGCCCGATCAGCCCTACCACCGGCAGCATCGACCATGGCAAACGGTCGCCTCCTCCGCCCTGCCACAACAAGCAGGCCATGCCGCACGGGATCAGCAGAATCCCGAGAATCTGCTGAATGCTCAGATGCTCTCCCGCGAAGATCAGCGTCAGCGCCAGTACCACCAAAGGCGACAATCCGCGCATCAGGGGATACACCAGTCCAAGGTCGCCGACCCGATAGGCTTTGATCAGCAGCGCGCGATACAGCAGCTCGAACAACGCCGACGCCACCAGCCACGGCCAGATGTGCGGCGGAGGCGGCGACACGAAACCCAATGCAATCAGGGACAGACCGAACGCGACCACGTCCATGCTGGCGATGACCAGCAGGCGCTCGCCGCTGAATTTGATGAGGGTGTTCCAAGTGGCATGCAGCACCGCTGCGAGCAGGACCAGCATTGTCGCGAGCACGTGTTCTCCTTATCCGCCCTGGCGAAAGCGCCGAGCGATTTTTCTTCCGGGCAACGCAGTCATCGATAGCCGCCAAAGCCCCGTGGCGGTTGAGGATAAGGGATTTCTCATGACAGAAGACATCCGCCTCATTTGGGGGTGCCTGTGTTTCTCGCTGCTGCCACAACCCGAACGATTGGCTAAGATGCCTGCCACCGTCGCGGTAAGCCGATCCTCAGGAGCCTGAATGTCCAGCGAAGAAGACACCACCGTCAGTGGTGCAGCGCCCATGATTCCCGACCAGCGCAGGGAGTTGATGCTGCGTCAGTTGCGTAAGCACCAAGTGCTGAGCGTGCATCAACTGATGGAGATGTTCGACTGCTCGCACATGACCATCCGCCGAGACATCGCCCTGCTGGAACAGAGCGGGCGAGCTTATTCTGTAACGGGCGGCGTGCGCATCGCCAGCCAGGTGCACAGCGAGCCAAGTCACCAATCGAAAGCCGTGGTCGAGCTGCCGCACAAACAGGCAATGGCGAAACTTGCGTCCGGATTGCTGCACCCGGAAATGACGGTTTACCTGGACGCGGGCACCAGCACGCTGGAAATCGTGCCGTACATCGTCGCGCTGTCGGGGATGACCGTCGTCACCAACGACTTCGGCGTGGTGAATGCATTGGCCGACGCGACCCACGTGGCAGTGATTCACACCGGCGGCCAACTCGATCACCCAAACCGCTCCTGCGTCGGCGGCCTGGCTGCGGCGACGTTGCGCCAACTCGCGACGGACGTCGCCTTCATGTCCACCAGCTCCTGGGATTTGCAACGGGGCACCACCACCCCCTCGGCGTTGAAAGTCGAAGTCAAACAGGCGGCGATGCAGGCCGCCTCTCGTAGCGTGCTGCTCACCACCAGCTCGAAATACGGCACGTTCGGCACGTACAAGGTCGCGGGACTGGAGCAGTTCGACGCAATCATCAGCGATGACGGGTTGGCGCAGGCAGCGGCTGACAGCATTCGGGCGCAGGGGGTGGAGTTGATGTTGGCGTCGGTGGAGAAGCGCTGAGCGACGATAGACTCTGTAGGAGTGAGCTTGCTCGCGATTGTTTAGCAGCAGCCACAGCAGGCGTCACAGATCCGCCGCAATCGCGAGCAAGCTCACTCCTACACTCGACATAGCAAAGCCTCGGCTAACCCCGAGGCTTTTTTGTGTCTGATCAAAAAACGAGCAATGTTAAGATTTGTTAAATCAAAAAATCACTTCACATTATCCGCTCACGGGTTCACTATCTTTAACAGATCAGAACAAACACCGTTCGAGTGCCTGACGCAACGATGGCGCTCAACCCGAGGAGAGCTTCATGAATAACAAGAATGTCGGCGTCGTTGGACTGGGTGCGATGGGTCTGGGCATCGCCCGCTCCCTGCTGCGCAGCGGTTTCAATGTTCATGCCTGCGACGTCCGCGCTGCCGTGACGGAGCAATTCGCCAGCGAAGGCGGCGTTGCCTGTGATTCTCCTGCTGCCATGGCCGCGCTCTGCGATGTGATCGTGACCGTTGTGGTCAACGCCGAGCAGACTGAAACCGTGCTGTTCGGTGAGAACGGCGCCGTGGCTGCGCTGAAGCCCGGCAGCCTGGTCATCGGTTGCGCCACTGTCGCCCCGACCTTCGCCATCGAGCTGGGCCAGCGCCTGACCGAAAAAGGTCTGCTGTACCTCGATGCGCCGATCTCGGGCGGCGCTGCCAAGGCCGCTGCCGGTCAGATGACCATGATGACCAGCGGCCCCGCCGACTCCTACGCCAAAGCCGACGCTATCCTCAACGGCATGGCGGGCAAGGTCTATCGCCTGGGCGACGTTCACGGCCTGGGTTCGAAAGTCAAAATCATCAACCAGTTGCTGGCCGGCGTACACATCGCTGCGAGCGCCGAAGCCATGGCGCTTGGCCTGCGCGAAGGTGTCGACGCTGATGCGCTGTACGAAGTGATCACTAACAGCGCCGGTAACTCGTGGATGTTCGAGAACCGCGTGCCACACATCCTCAAGGCCGATTACACGCCGCTGTCGGCGGTGGACATCTTCGTCAAGGACCTGGGCCTCGTGCTGGATACCGCCCGCGCCAGCAAATTCCCGCTGCCGCTGTCGTCCACCGCGCACCAGATGTTCATGCAGGCCTCGACCGCAGGCTTTGGCCGCGAAGACGATTCCGCCGTGATCAAAATCTTCCCGGGCATCACCCTGCCTGTCGCCAAAGCCGCCAACGACTGAGGAACCGCCCATGAGCACCACGACTCCGCGCCCTCTGCTGGGCTGCATTGCCGACGACTTCACCGGCGCCACTGACCTTGCGAACATGCTGGTTCGTGGCGGTATGCGCACCGTGCAAAGCATCGGGATTCCGAGCGCCGACAGCCTGTCTGAGCTGGACGCTGACGCCATCGTCATCGCGCTGAAGTCCCGCACCACACCCGCTGCCGAAGCGGTCGAGGAATCCCTCGAAGCACTGCAATGGCTGCGTGATCGCGGTTGCGAGCAGATTTTCTTCAAGTACTGCTCCACCTTCGATTCGACCGCCAAAGGCAACATTGGCCAAGTCAGCGAAGCCTTGCTCAAGGCACTGGACAGCGACTTCACCCTCGCCTGCCCGGCCTTCCCGGAAAACGGCCGGACCATTTTCCGTGGCCACCTGTTCGTGCAGGACCAACTGCTCAACGAATGCGGCATGCAGAACCACCCGCTGACGCCGATGACCGACGCCAACCTGGTGCGCGTGCTGCAGTCGCAGACCGAGAAAAAAGTCGGGCTACTGCGCTACGACAGCATCGCCAAGGGCGTGGAAGGCGTGCGGGCGCGCATCGCCGAGCTGCGTGCCGATGGCGTAACCATGGCGATTGCCGACGCGCTGTCTGATGCCGACCTGTACACCCTTGGCGAAGCCTGTGCCGACCTGCCGCTGCTGACCGGTGGCTCGGGTCTGGCGCTGGGCTTGCCGGGCAACTTCCGTAAAGCGGGCAAACTGCGCGACATCGACGCGGCCCAGTTGGAGCAAGTCGAAGGTGGCGAAGTGGTCCTCGCCGGGAGCGCTTCGGTCGCGACCAATGGCCAGGTGGCAGCGTGGCTGGACGCCAAACGCCCTGCCCTGCGTATCGACCCACTGGCGCTGGCCGACGGCAAACCGGTGGTTGAAGACGCCTTGGCCTTCGCCCGTGATGCCGGTCAAACCGTTCTGATCTACGCCACCAGCAGCCCGGAAGAAGTCAAAGCCGTGCAGCAAAAACTGGGTGTCGAGCGCGCAGGCGCGATGGTTGAGGATGCACTGGGCAAGATCGCCAAAGGCCTGCTGGACGCGGGCGTGAAGCGCTTCGTCGTTGCAGGTGGCGAAACCTCAGGCGCGGTGGTTCAGGCCTTGGGCGTGAGCCTGCTGAAAATCGGCGCGCAGATCGATCCGGGCGTTCCGGCGACCATCAGCAGCGGCGATCAACCGCTGGCACTGGCATTGAAATCCGGCAACTTCGGCGGCCGTGACTTCTTTGACAAAGCCCTGAAGCAGTTGGCAGGGGGTGCCCAATGAACAGCCAAGGGAGCGCAGAAAACAAACTGCGCGACGAAATCTGCGACATCGGTCGTCTGCTGTTCGGTCGCGGTTACACCGTGGGCAGCGCGGGCAACATCAGTGCGCGTCTGGAAGATGGCTGGCTGATCACCCCGACCGACGCGTGCCTCGGTCGCCTCGATCCGACGGCCATTGCCAAGGTCAACCTGGCCGGTGAATGGGTGTCGGGCGACAAACCGTCCAAGACGCTGATGCTGCATCGCGAAGTCTACGACCGCAATCCGGGTGTTGGCGGCGTGGTGCACACCCACTCCACGCATCTGGTGGCATTGACCCTTGCGGGCGTCTGGCAGCCGAACGACATCCTGCCACCGATCACGCCGTATCAGGTGATGAAGGTCGGGCACATTCCCTTGATTGCCTACGAGCGCCCCGGCTCGCCAAAAGTCGCCGAACAGGTGGCAAAACTGGCGAACAGCGTGCGCGGCGTCATGCTTGAACGGCTGGGCCCGGTGGTCTGGGAAAGCTCCGTTGCCAAGGCGGCCTACGCCCTGGAAGAACTGGAAGAGACCGCAAGGCTGTGGCTGATGAGCAACCCCAAACCCGAGCCGCTGGACGCAACGGCTCTGGAAGAACTGCGCCAGACCTTTGGCGTGACCTGGTAATCCACTCAGCGTTTTGATCGGAGACTGTCGCGGCGGTCTCCGGCGACCCGGTTTTGCCGGAAACAATAACAACAGGGCACCACACATAACATGACCCCACTATTACTGATGATCATCGCCGGAGCCGGCATCGCGCTGTTGCTGCTTCTGGTACTCAAATACAAATTCCAGCCGTTCGTGGCCCTGATGCTGGTCAGCATCATCGTCGCGCTGGTCGCCGGGGTAAAACCGGCAGATCTGGTGGCAACCATCGAAGGCGGCATGGGCAAGACGCTCGGCCACATCGCGATCATCATTGCGTTGGGTGCCATGATCGGTCGGATCATCGAACTCTCGGGCGGCGCGGAAGCACTGGCCAAGTCGCTGATCAACCGTTTCGGCAACAAGCGCACGCCGCTGGCCTTGACGGTCGCGGGCTTCATGGTAGGCATTCCGGTGTTCTTCGAAGTGGGCGTGATTATCCTCATGCCGCTGGCTTATGGCGTCGCTCGCGCGGCCCGCAAGCCCCTGCTGATTTTCGCCCTGCCGATGTGTGCTGCGCTGCTGTCGGTGCACGCGTTTCTGCCGCCGCACCCGGGCGCCGTCGCGGCTGCCGGTCAATTGGGCGCGGACTTGGGCCGTGTGCTGATGTTCGGCATCCCGATCGTCGCGGTGCTGTGCCTGATCGGCTATGTGATTGCCGGTCGCATGACGCGCAAGACCTACCCGATGACCGACGACATTCGCAGTGAAGTCTACGGCCCGCACATCACCAACGAAGACCTGGTGGCGTGGGCGAACAACGACTATTCAACCAGCAAAGAAGCGACTCAGACTAAAGAACTGGGGCTGGAAGAAAGCGCCAGCAGCCTGGCCGCTCGCTTGCCAAAGGCGCCAGCACCGGGTGCGGGCCTCATCGTTGCTCTGATCCTGCTGCCCATCATCCTGATCCTGCTGGGCACGCTGGCCACCACCATGCTGCCTGCCGACTCCGGCCTGCGCAGCATCCTGACCGTGCTGGGTGCACCGTTGGTTGCGCTGCTGATCGACACCCTGCTGTGCGCCTGGGTGCTGGGTTCGCGCCGTGGCTGGAGCCGCAGTCAGGTCTCTGACGTGATTGGTTCGGCGCTGCCGGGCGTGGCGATGGTGATCCTGATCGCCGGTGCTGGTGGTGTGTTCGGTAAGGTACTGGTCGACACCGGTATCGGTGCGGTCGTTTCCGAAGCATTGCGCAGCACCGGCCTGCCGGTTCTGGCGCTGGGCTTCATCCTGACCCTGCTGTTGCGCGCCGTTCAAGGCTCGACCACAGTGGCACTGGTCACCACCGCTGGCATTCTCAGCCCGCTGATCGCGACCCTGAACCTGAGCGCCAACCACATGGCCCTGCTGTGTCTGGCCATGGGCGGTGGCGGTCTGGCCATGTCGCACATCAACGACGCCGGTTACTGGATGTTCACTAAACTGGCTGGTCTCAACGTCGGTGACGGCCTGCGCACCTGGACCTTTTTGGTGACCGTTCTAGGGACTCTCGGCTTCCTGATGACACTGCTGCTCTGGCCCTTCGTATAACCCGGCCTGTCTGGAAGCTGCCGCGCTCGCGGCGCTTCCAGACAGATTGGCATTTTTTGGAGATTGCTATGCCTCGCTTCGCTGCCAACCTCAGCATGCTGTATCCGCAACACGACTTTCTGGCCCGTTTTGGCGCTGCGGCGACTGACGGCTTCAAAGGCGTGGAGTACCTGTTCCCGTACGACTTCAGCGCAGCCGAAATCAAGCTGCGTCTGGAAGACTTCGGCCTGACCCAAGCGCTGTTTAACGCACCGCCAGGCGACTGGGCCAAGGGCGAACGAGGCATTGCGTCGCTGCCAGGTCGGCAGAGCGAGTTTCGCAGCGGCTTTCAGAAAGCGCTCGAATACGCAGCGGTACTGGGCAACGACCGGATTCACGTGATGGCGGGTTTGCTGCCGAGCGAAGACCTGCGCCAGAAACACCACGCCGTGTACCTGGAGAACCTGGCCCACGCGGCAGAAGAAGCGGCCAAAGTCGGCATTACGGTGCTGATCGAACCGATCAACACCCGTGACATGCCGGGTTTCTTCCTCAATCGTCAGGATCAGGGTCAGGCGGTGTGCAAGGAAGTCGGCGCGGACAACCTGAAAGTGCAGTTCGATTTTTACCACTGCCAGATCGTCGAAGGTGACGTGACCAGCAAACTGCGCCGCGACTTTGCAGGCGTCGGCCACATCCAGATTGCAGGCGTGCCGGATCGTCACGAGCCGAACATGGGCGAAGTGAATTACCCGTGGCTGTTCGAAGAGATCGACCGCCTGGGTTACACCGGCTGGGTCGGCTGCGAATACCGCCCGCGTGGTGACACCAGCGAAGGGTTGCAGTGGTTGCGGGATTGGAAGGCGGCTAATCCGGAGTGATCCCCACGCCAGATCGCAGCAAATCTACCTGTGGGAGCGGTGTGTCTGTCACCCCCGGCTCCCATGGCTTTCATCCGGAAGCATCCATCACTCGTTGATCACTTCATCCTTGAACTGGTCTTTCACGTACGTGATCTCGGTCTTGCCGTGCGGCGCTGGCAGGCCGTCTTCTCCCAGGTTCACGAACACCATCTTCTCGACCGTCAGGATGCTTTTGCGGGTGATCTTATTGCGCACTTGGCAGGTCAGGGTGATCGACGTCCGGCCAAACTCGGTGGCCGTGATGCCCAGTTCAATAATGTCGCCCTGACGCGAGGCGCTGACGAAGTTGATTTCGGAAATGTACTTGGTCACCACACGCTGGTTGCCCAGTTGAACGATGGCGTAAATCGCCGCTTCTTCGTCGATCCAGCGCAGCAGACTGCCACCGAACAGCGTGCCGTTCGGGTTGAGGTCTTCGGGTTTTACCCATTTGCGAGTGTGGAAGTTCATGGGGGGCTCCAAGGCGTTTGGGACATCGTGGCGTTTGTGCCCCCAAGCTTCGAGCTTCGAGCCACAAGCTGCAAGTAAAAGCAGATCCGCTTTCACTTGTCGCTTGCAGCTTGCCACTTGCCGCTCAACCCTTATAATCGGCACCGCTTCAAAAAACGGTCATCACCGCTTGATACCGTTTTCCCGCCACCTGTCCGAGGGGCGCTGCAGCAGGTCAGACCTGTCAGGCTCGGAGAGGGCGTTGTTTGGTCTGGCGTTCCGCCGATCAAGCCTTAAACGCACAACGGCGCCCATTCGCACCCTACGAATGGAGACTCTTATGAGCGCTGTACTGACGCCCAACGATTTCAACGACTACAAGGTCGCCGACATTTCCCTGGCAGCCTGGGGTCGTCGCGAAACCATCATCGCTGAATCCGAAATGCCTGCCCTGATGGGCCTGCGTCGCAAATACGCCGGTGAGCAACCGCTGAAAGGCGCGAAAATCCTCGGCTGCATCCACATGACCATTCAGACTGCCGTGCTGATCGAAACCCTGGTTGCCCTGGGTGCCGAAGTGCGCTGGTCGTCCTGCAACATTTTCTCGACTCAGGACCAGGCCGCTGCCGCCATCGCCGCTGCCGGCATCCCTGTTTTCGCCTGGAAAGGCGAGACCGAAGCCGAGTACGAGTGGTGCCTGGAGCAGACCATCCTCAAGGACGGTCAGCCATGGGACGCCAACATGATCCTCGACGACGGCGGCGACCTGACCGAGCTGCTGCACAAGAAATACCCGGCGATGCTGGAAAAAATCCACGGCGTCACCGAAGAAACCACCACTGGCGTTCATCGCCTGCTGGACATGCTGGCCAAGGGCGAACTGAAGATCCCTGCGATCAACGTCAACGACTCGGTCACCAAGAGCAAGAACGACAACAAATACGGCTGCCGTCACAGCCTGAACGACGCCATCAAGCGCGGCACCGACCACCTGTTGTCCGGCAAGCAAGCGCTGGTCATCGGTTACGGTGACGTGGGCAAGGGCTCGGCTCAGTCGCTGCGTCAGGAAGGCATGATCGTCAAGGTCACCGAAGTCGACCCGATCTGCGCCATGCAAGCCTGCATGGACGGTTTCGAACTGGTTTCGCCGTTCATCGATGGTGAAAACGACGGCACCGAAGCCAGCATCGACAAAGCGCTGCTGGGCAAGATCGACCTGATCGTGACCACCACTGGCAACGTCAACGTCTGTGACGCGAACATGCTCAAAGCGCTGAAAAAACGCGCCGTGGTCTGCAACATCGGTCACTTCGACAACGAAATCGACACCGCTTTCATGCGCAAGAACTGGGCATGGGAAGAAGTGAAGCCGCAAGTGCACAAGATTCATCGCACCGGCGCTGGCGAATTCGACGCGCAGAACGACGACTACCTGATCCTGCTGGCCGAAGGCCGTCTGGTGAACCTGGGCAACGCCACCGGTCACCCAAGCCGCATCATGGACGGTTCGTTCGCCAACCAGGTTCTGGCTCAGATCTTCCTGTACGGCCAGAAATACGCTGACCTGAGCCCTGCTCAGAAAGCCGAGCGCCTGACCGTTGAAGTGCTGCCGAAGAAGCTGGACGAAGAAGTCGCCCTGGAAATGGTACGTGGCTTCGGCGGCGTCGTGACCAAACTGACCAAGACTCAGGCCGACTACATCGGCGTGACCGTCGAAGGCCCGTTCAAGCCGCACGCATATCGTTACTGATACGCCTGCAGGACGGCATGCCCGTTGATTCGGGCACGCCACCCCTGCAAGAACGACCATTACCCCTGTAGGAGTGAGCTTGCTCGCGATAGCGTCAGATCTGAGAAGGATGATTGACTGACCCGACGCTATCGCGAGCAAGCTCACTCCTACAGGGTTTTGCGTAGGCTTTTCCCAGGATACGACCATGTCCCAAGACCGTCGCTACAGCTTCGAGTTCTTCCCCACGAAGACCGACGCTGGTCATGAAAAACTGCTCGCCACCGCTCGTACGCTGGCTGGCTACAACCCTGACTTCTTCTCCTGCACTTACGGTGCAGGTGGGTCCACGCGTGACCGCACGATCAACACCGTGCTGCAGCTGGAAAAAGAAGTGAACATTCCCGCCGCCCCGCATTTGTCGTGCGTCGGCGACAGCAAGGCCGACCTGCGTGGCCTGCTGACTCAATACAAGGATGCGGGCATCAGCCGTATCGTTGCCCTGCGCGGCGACCTGCCGTCCGGCATGGGCATGGCCAGCGGTGAGCTGCGTCACGCCAACGATCTGGTGAGTTTCATCCGCGAAGAAACTGGCAGCCACTTCCACATCGAAGTCGCCGCTTACCCGGAAATGCACCCGCAAGCGCGCAACTTCGAAGACGATTTGAAGAACTTCGTGCGCAAAGCCAATGCCGGTGCCGACAGCGCCATCACCCAGTACTTCTTCAACGCCGACAGCTATTTCTACTTCGTCGAGCGCGTGCAGAAGATGGGCGTGAGCATTCCGGTGGTGCCAGGGATCATGCCGATCACCAACTACAGCAAACTGGCGCGTTTTTCCGACGCATGCGGCGCTGAAATCCCACGCTGGATTCGCAAGCAACTCGAAGCCTACGGCGACGATTCGGCGAGCATTCAGGCATTCGGCGAACAGGTCATCACTGAGATGTGTGACCGCTTGTTGCAAGGCGGAGCCCCGGGTTTGCACTTCTACACGCTGAATCAGGCCGAACCGAGCCTCGCCATCTGGAATAACCTGCAACTGCCCCGCTAAATCGTCGGAATCCCATCGGGATGCTCCGGTCACATTAAGGCAATGTTTTTCCAGCAGGCTTCGTCACGACGAGGCTTGCTGTAGCCTTGATTAAGACGGACATCCAGTGACTGCATTCAGACCCATCCTTGCGCGCCCCCAGCTTGTCTACCTGGTTTTCGGCGCCGACACCTACCATCAGGAAGCCGTGTTCAGCATCGCGAGCGCTTTGGCGCAGGCGGGCGACGGGCGCTCATTCGACATCCAGGTGTTCACCGACAATCCTTCGCCCTATCGCCCATTGCCGGTCCGTGTCCGGGCACTCGACGCCGATCAACGTCGCGAATGGAGCGGTCCTCATCAATACGCTTTCCGCTGCAAGCATGTCGTCGCCCGCAAGGTGCTGCAGGAGTCGGAAAAAGTCGTGCTGATCGACACTGACACGTTCTTCCAGGACAGCCCCATGAAGCTGTTCGAAAGAGTCCAGCCCGACACACTCCTTTGCAATGCCTTCCAGTTACGCTACGACGACTGCAAGGAAACCGTGCTCTACACCGCGCTGGCCGAAACGCTGGCACAGCGGGATCTGGCTGACGATCATATGCGCCTGGTGAATTCAGGTGTGATCGGACTGACCCACGCCAACGTCGCGATACTCGACCGGTCCATCGCGCTGATGGACGAGTTCTACCCCATCACGCCGGGCGCCGTGACGCTGGAGGAGTTCTGCCTGGGAGTGGCCGCGTACCGGACGCTGAAAATCGATCAGTGCACGGACGTGATTCATCATTACTGGAGTCGCAAGCAAGTATTCCGCGCCAAGGTTCGCGCCTGGCTGCGCAAACACGAAGACGCGCCCTTGAGTCATGAAGCATTGGCCGATACGCGCAACGTGTCTGCCCGTCTTCCTCGCCCCAGCACATGGCAGCGCTTGCTGTACAAAAGCGCGACACTGACCGTTCCCAAGACCCAGCGTCAGTTCATCCGTGAACTGCTCTATGGCTGCTGCGAACACGCTAACGAATTCGACCGGGCCTGCTCGGCGGTCTGGTGGGAGAAGGCGTTTCACAACGCTGAAAAACGCCATAAAGGCTCGATTACCCCATCACAGCTGAATCAATGGCTGGAGCACTGGGCGGTGAAACGGTTACTCGGACGCAGGCGCGTCGCGATTTATCGGCACCTGGTTCAAGCCCGATCGACGCGCTGAGTATTGAGGTAGAGCGCTCGGGTTTTGCCGCCTCGCACGTGCCACCTCTTCTATTTGCGGGTCGAGCGTCGTAATCTCCTGCCATGCCTCTAGCCTTCCGCCTATTGTTCGCTGCCCTCCTCGCCTGCCTGAGTTTCAGCGCAATGGGTGAGAAGATTCGCATCGTCACCGAGCCGTGGGCCCCCTATGTGATGGTGGAAAACGGGAAGGCGTCTGGTCTGGACTACGACACTACGGCCATCGTCTTTCAACGACTGGGGATCGACGTGCAGTGGCAGTTCCTGCCCTGGAAGCGCTGTCTGATGATGCTCCAGCAAGGCGAAGCCGATGGCGCGCTGGATATCTTCAAGGTCAGCGAGCGCGACGATTTGCTGCTGTACCCCAGCGAGCCGATGTCCGACGTCAACTGGGTGCTGTTTCAAGCCAACGCCCGCCCGCACCCTTTTAACAGCCTCGACGATCTCAAGGGACTGACGGTGGGCGTTTCGCCGGGCTACCTGTATTCGCCTGAATTCGACAGCTCGACGACCTTCATCCGCGAGCCCGCCCCCAGTCACGAAGCGAACTTCGGCAAGCTGATTCGGGGACGCATCGACCTGCTGGTGACCGACCGCAGGCTGGGCCAGCAGATGCTCGACCAACTCAAGCTCCGGGATCAGGTCAGCCAATTGCCCACTGTATTGAGCACGCGAGAGCAATTTCTTGCAGTGCGCCGTAACGCAGGCATGGATTTACTGGTACAACGTTTCGGTGCCGAGTTGAAACGCTTCAAGCGCGAACCGGCGTATGCGCAATTGGTGTCGCACTACACCGGGGAAACGTTGCAGACGCCACAGCAGTCGCCGACAGTTTCGTCAGCGATCAGCGTGGAAAAAACCGTTGAGCAGCATGAACGCAGCGCGTTGTGATTGCTCTGTTATACTCCGGCCTTCCCGCTAGGCTTATCGCCCGGATGCTCGGTCTCACAGAAGACTTCTCGATCACGTCAGCAGCGCATTCTCTTTCTCGCGCTCATGCCACGAGTTGAACTTACAGACCCCGGGATCGCGCCATTTGAATGCCAATTCGCGCCGCGCAGCTCATTCCTATTCGGGCCACAGTGCCCCAACTTAAGACAGGATTACTCATGTCCTTTGCTTCCCTCGGTCTCTCCGAGGCTTTAGTCAGCGCCATCGAGGCTGCTGGCTATACCCAGCCTACTCCGGTGCAACAGCGGGCCATTCCCGCCGTGTTGCAAGGCCGCGATCTGATGGTCGCCGCTCAGACAGGTACTGGTAAAACCGGCGGTTTCGCCCTCCCGATTCTGGAGCGCCTCTTCCCCGCCGGCCACCCGGACAAATCCCAGCGTCACGGCCCGCGCCAACCACGCGTACTGGTCCTGACCCCAACCCGTGAACTCGCGGCCCAGGTTCACGACAGCTTCAAGATCTACGCCAAGAACCTCAAGTTCGTCAGCGCCTGCATCTTCGGCGGCGTCGGCATGAACCCACAGGTTCAGGCGATGGCCCGTGGCGTTGACGTCCTCGTCGCCTGCCCGGGTCGCCTGCTGGACCTGGCTGGCCAAGGCAGCGTCGATCTGTCCCACGTCGAAATCCTCGTGCTGGACGAAGCCGACCGCATGCTCGACATGGGCTTCGTTCACGACGTGAAGAAAGTCCTTGCCCGCCTGCCTTCCAAGCGTCAGAACCTGCTGTTCTCGGCCACCTTCTCGGCCGACATCACCGCCTTGGCTGGCAAGCTGCTGCATAACCCGGAACGCATCGAAGTCACGCCGCCGAACACCACGGTCGAGCGTATCGAACAACGCGTGTTCCGCCTGCCGGCCAACCACAAGCGTTCGCTGCTGGCGCACCTGATCACTCAGGGCGCGTGGGAACAGGTGCTGGTCTTCACGCGCACCAAGCACGGTGCCAACCGTCTGGCCGAGTACCTGGACAAGCACGGCCTGAGCGCTGTGGCGATCCACGGCAACAAGAGCCAGAACGCCCGCACCAAAGCGCTGGCCGACTTCAAGGCTGGTACCGTGCGCATCATGGTTGCTACCGACATCGCGGCACGGGGTCTGGACATCGACCAACTGCCTCACGTGGTCAACTTCGAACTGCCGAACGTCGACGAAGACTACGTGCACCGCATTGGCCGTACCGGTCGTGCAGGCCGTACCGGTGAGGCGATCTCTCTCGTGGCGCCGGACGAAGAGAAGCTGCTGAAAAGCATCGAGCGCATGACCAAGCAGAAGATCGCCGACGGTGATCTGATGGGCTTCGACATCAACGCCGTCGAGGCCGAGAAGCCGGAAGTTCGCGAGCGTCCGGACGTGCGCAACCCGCGCAACGCCCGTGGCCCGCGTGGCGACGGTCCGAACGGCGGCGGTGGTGGCGGCGGTCGCAAGGACAAAGGCAAAGACAAGGGCAAGGAAAAACCGGCAGCCGCCGCAGCCTCGGGCGAACGCCCGGCGCGTCCAGCCCGTCAGCAAAAGCCTCGTCAGGGCACGCCGTCGAACGAAGCGCGTTCGGCACAACAGCCACCAGCCCCTCGTGCGGACCGCGCGCCGGATGAGTTTCTGGATGACGAAGTCGATAACTTCGGCAACCGCGCTGACTACGTGAGCCCTTATCAAGGCAAGAACCAGCAGGGCCGTAACCGTCGTCCTGGTGCTCCGGCCACTGGCGCAGCTCCGGCAGCGCGTGGTCAGGCACCGAGCCGTAGCGGCCCTCGCAGTGGTTCCGGTGGCGGCGCCAGCACAGGTGCCGCCGCAGGTGCAGGCGCGCCTGCCAAGCGCAGTGGCCCGCGCAACGGTTCCGGTCGTGATGGCCAGGCCCGTCGCGAAGACCAACCACGCAACCGTCGTCCGGCTCGCGACGATCAACAGCCTGCTCGTCAGGAGCCGGCCGTTCGTGGTCCTCGTGACGGCCAGCCCGGCCCGAAGATCATGCACAAAGAGTCCAAGAGCGACCGTTTCCCGTCCGCCGAGCTGCTCGACCAGTTGCCGAGCCGCCCACGGGGTGAGAAACCCGCCCTGCTGACCCGCAACCGCGAAGGTTAAGCACAGGCTGTAACGAAAACGCCCCGACTGGTTCGGGGCGTTTTCATTTGTCGTGAACGTCGCCGGTGTGGGAGAGGGGTCCAGCAAAAACGCCGACCCTGAGGTCGGCGTTTTCGGTGCTGCAGCCCGTTTTACTTGGCTTTGACGCCTTCGAACGAGATGTCGAAGGTGACGGTGTCAGACTGTGGACCCAGGTCCATCATCTTGCCGAAGTCAGAACGCTTGATCGTGGTGGTACCGCTGAAGCCTGCGCGGTAGCCGCCCCATGGATCCTTGCCTTCGCCGTTGAAGACAGCTGCGATGACGACAGGCTTGGTGACGCCGTGCAGGGTCAGGTCGCCGGTCACGTCAGCCGTGGTTTTCCCATCGGCGTTCTTGGCGACGTTGCTGACTTTAGTGGACACGAACTTGGCGTCCGGGTAGGTCGCGACGTCCAGGAAGTCCTTGCTGCTGATGTGCTTGTTACGCTCAGCGTGGTTGGTGTCAACGCTGGCCGTTTTGATGTCGATGCTGATTTTGCTGTCTTCAGGCTTGGCAGCGTCGAAGCTGAAGTTACCGCTCCAGTCCTTGAACGTACCGTGGATGAAGCTGTAGCCCAGGTGGCTGATCTTGAAATCGATGAAGGCGTGCTGGCCTTCTTTGTCGATGGTGTAGTCAGCCGCCATGACCTGACCGGCCGACAGCAGAGCGGTACCCAGAGCCAGTGCAGCAAAAGTCTTTTTCAACATACGTCGTCTTCCTGTTTAGTGAGTCGAATTCAGGCCTTGCGGCCCAGCATGCGAATGAGTGTGGCATCACGATCAATGAAGTGATGCTTCAAGGCGGCCAGCCCGTGGAGTACCGCAAAAATCACCAGCGTCCAGGCCAGATACAGGTGCACTTCGCCAGCCACGTCCGCCTGGTCGGGCAGTCCGCTTATCAGCGCGGGCACTTCAAACAATCCAAACACCGGTATCCCGACGCCTTCGGCGGTGGAGATCAGGTAACCGGCAAACATCACCAGGAACAGGTCCAGATAAAGGAACGCGTGCCCCAGTTTGGCAGCGATACGCACGAACTGGCTGTGATTAGGCGGTGACGGCGGTGGCGGGCTGATGAGACGCCAGACCACGCGGATCAGCATGAAGAGAAACAGCGTGATGCCGATGCTCTTGTGCAGATCAGGTCCCGCTTTACGCCAAGTGTCGTAGTAGCCGAGACCGACCATCCACAAACCCAAGGCAAACATCCCGAACACAGTCAGCGCGACACCCCAATGCAAAACGATGCTGACCCAGCCATATCGAGAAGAAGAGTTGCGTAACTGCATGGTTTCTTTCCTGTAGAAGCTGAGTGGAAGATTATCGGTTTATCTATCGAAAGAAAGCGCAAAATACTGCTTTGAAATATCAAGGAATACGATAGAAATGTGTCGTCGTATTTTTCCTTTGGGTGGATTAACGGAACGTTATGGGCGTGTCCATTATCCAGAGCATGCCTCCGTTTCTTGTAGGCGCGAATTTATTCGCGAGACATCTGGCGGGTGAAGGGACGTATCGCCTGGCCCAATGCTTCGCGAATAAATTCGCGCCCACCGGGTGTACAACACTCTAGACGTCGCTTTTATTCGCGGGCAAAAAAAAGCGCGGTATCAGACCGCGCCTTTCTCATTGCCTCATCTCAACGATCAGTTTTTGCTGTCCGTTGCCGGGGCTGCCGCTTTGTCGGTGGCAGGTTTGGCCGGGGCCTTCTTCGCGGCATCGGCTTTGGCAGGTGCCTTGTGGGTGGCAGCTGGCTTCGCAGGGGCCTTTTTCGCAGGCTCCTTTTTGGTCGGCTCTTTCTTCGCCGGAGCTTTTTTCGCAGGCTCGGCAGGTTTGGCGGGCTCGACCACCGGCGCAGGCGGCGGCGTGACAGGCGCTGGAGCCGGGGCAGGTGGTGGCGCAGGAGCAGGCTCTGGCGCTTTTTCGGCCGGTTTCGGCTCTTGTTTGGAACCGCCGAACAGGTTGGAGAAGAAGCCGCCGATGCCGCCGCTGCTTTCTTTCGCAGGCTCAGGTGCCTTCGGTGGGGCGACTTTCACAGGTTCGAACGATTTGCCGGCTGCCAGATCCTGTACTTGGCTGGCTGCGCGCTGACCGGTGCGCAGCGCGCCTTCCAACGTGCCCGGGTACAGGCTGTCGGTGTGCTCGCCCGCGAAGGCTACACGCTGCAACGGTTTTTCCCACAGGCGCCAGTACTTGCTGATCTGGCCAGGGCCGAACGCCAGGTAGGCACCGCCCGTGGAAGGATCGACGCTGGAGCGACGGATTTCATAACCGGTGAATGCACCGCGCGCCTGAGGGTAGAAAGCGTGCAGACGGATCAGCACCTGATCCACCATCTGTTTGTCGCCGAAGGCCTGCATGATGCGCGCATTGTCGCCAGACAGATTGATCACGGCATTGGCGCCGCCCTTCAAAGCAGGCTCGATCCAGAGCATGCCCAGCCCGGTGTTGCTGTAGATTTCGCCGGACATGCGGGCCTTGCTGTCCCAGACCGGAGTCTTGAACTTGAGCATGATCTGGTCATGCCAGCCGTAGTTGGTGCTCTTGATCGCGCCCTGATGCTGAGCGTCCAGCGCCGGGGTCAATGTGATTTTGCTCAATGCGCGCAGCGGCACCGCGAGGACCACGTACTCTGCCTCGTAACCCACCGAACCGACTTTAACGGTGACGCCGTCCTTGTCCTGGTTGATGGCCGAGACCGGCGAGTTGGTCTTGATCACTTTCAGCTGTTTGACGAACGCCTCCGCCAACACCGCGCTGCCGCCTGGCAAACGTGCGGCACGGCGGTCGCGGTCATCGATATCGCGACTCACCCGGGCCTGCTGTGCGAGGTACAGCAACGACAGGCGCGAAGGCTCGTCATAGCGTGTACGAATCTGCTGATTGATCAATTGACGAGCGGTTGGCGGGAGGGCCAGACGGTCGAGCCAGTTGGCGACGTTGATCTGGTCCAGCGCAAACAGCGTGCTGTTGGCGGCCGGGTTCAGAGGGTCGGTGATCGAGCGCGCCATGTCGTCCAGCGCCGCTTCATAGCGCTTGATCGCTTCGGCCGTGGCGGGCTGTTTGGTGGCCAGATCGGCAGCAGAGAAGTACTCGCCTTCGATCAGATAACCCGGTGTGCGCACGAACTCTGGCGCAGGCACCGGGCTGAGCTTGAAGCGCTCCAGGTACTGATTGAGCACCGGCTGCGCCTTGGCATTGCCGATCCATTCGCTGCCCGCCAAGCCAGATCGACCACCGGCCGTGGGTTTGGCTTCCAGCAGCGTGACTTGCCAACCCTTGTTTTGCAGCTCGTAGGCCGCCGTCAGACCAGCAAGACCGCCACCGACCACAATGGCCGTATGGGGTTTATCCACAGCGAGCGCCGAAGCGCTGACCAGCCCAACCATCACCAGCGCACAGGCGCGCAGCCAACCAGAAAGCATTCAGCAAACTCCGGAATAAAACGTAGGAATTGTCGGGCTTTATCGCTCGATTCTTCAAAGAGCGCGAAGAATACGCCAGCCGGAAGAGGCCCGCCAGCAATGTCCGTCGGCGTTATTTCTGGCGCCAGCCATCCGAGAAAAGAAGGCATCAAAGGTTGTCCCGTTGCCGTGCATTGCATAGGCTTGCGCGATTGTTTTGCCTCGCCGAGTGCGAGCCGCCAGCTGGAGATGACCGATGGGCCTTAATAACGACTGGATGCAGCGCGACCTCAAGGTGTTGTGGCACCCCTGCACCCAGATGAAAGACCATGAAAACCTGCCGCTGATCCCGATCAAACGGGGTGAAGGGGTGTGGCTGGAAGACTTCGAAGGCAAACGTTACCTCGACGCCGTCAGCTCGTGGTGGGTCAATGTGTTCGGCCACGCCAACCCGCGCATCAATCAGCGCATCAAGGATCAGGTCGACCAGCTGGAACACGTGATTCTGGCCGGTTTCAGTCATCAGCCGGTAATTGAGCTGTCGGAACGCCTGGTCGCCATGACGCCCGAGGGCCTGACCCGCTGCTTCTACGCCGACAACGGCTCGTCCTGCATCGAAGTCGCGTTGAAAATGAGCTTTCACTACTGGCTCAATCGCGGCAAGCCGGAAAAGAAACGCTACGTCACCCTGACCAACAGTTATCACGGCGAAACCGTGGCGGCGATGTCGGTGGGCGATGTGCCGCTGTTCACTGAAACCTACAAGGCGCTGCTGCTGGACACCATCAAGGTGCCAAGCCCGGACTGCTATTACCGCCCTGAAGGCGTGAGCTGGGAAGAACACACGCGCACGATGTTCGCGTTGATGGAACAGACGTTGGCGGACAACCATGACACCGTCGCGGCAGTGATCATCGAGCCGCTGATCCAGGGCGCGGGCGGCATGCGTATGTACGACCCGATCTACCTCAAGCTGCTGCGTGAGGCCTGCGATCGCTACGGCGTGCACCTGATTCATGACGAGATCGCGGTAGGTTTCGGTCGCACCGGGACGATGTTTGCCTGTGAGCAAGCCGGTATTCGTCCGGATTTCCTGTGCCTGTCGAAGGCTCTGACCGGCGGTTACCTGCCGCTGGCAGCGTGCCTGACCACCGATGACGTCTACAGCGCGTTCTACGATGACTACCCGACCCTGCGCGCCTTCCTGCACTCGCACAGCTACACCGGCAACCCGCTGGCCTGCGCGGCGGCACTGGCGACGCTGGACATCTTTGAGCAGGACGACGTCATCGAAAACAACAAGGCGCTGGCCCAGCGGATGAAGACCGCGACGGCGCATCTGGTGGATCACCCGAACGTCGCCGAAGTACGCCAGACCGGGATGGCGCTCGCCATCGAGATGGTGCAGGACAAGGCCACCAAAACGGCCTATCCGTGGCAGGAACGTCGCGGCCTGAAAGTCTTCGAACACGCCCTGACCCGTGGCGCGCTGCTGCGACCGCTCGGGAGCGTGGTGTATTTCCTGCCGCCGTACGTGATCACGCCGGAGCAGATCGACTTCCTCGCCGAAGTGGCCAGCGAGGGCATCGACATCGCGACCCGCAGCAGCATCAACGTGGCGGTGAGAGAAAATTTCCATCCGGATTTTCGTGATCCGGGTTGACGCTTTTCTGCGGATAACTCTGTAGGAGTGAGCTTGCTCGCGATTCGTCGTTTCAGACATCTTGATGTTGACTGACACTCCGCTATCGCGAGCAAGCTCACTCCTACAGAAGATAGCGCTGCACTCAACGAATACAGAGAAACAACCATGAGACTCTCCCGCTTTTTCATCGACGCCACCCTGAGCATTGGTGAGCACGAACTCCCCGAAGCCCAGGCCCATTACATCGGTCGAGTGTTGCGCATGGCCGAGGGCGATGCGGTGCAACTGTTCGACGGTTCAGGCCAGGAGTTTCGTGCCACATTGGTGGAAGTCGGCAAGAAGCGGGTCCGCGTTCAGGTGACCGAAAGCTTCGCGGGCCTCGCCGAACCGACCTTGCAGATTCACCTCGGCCAAGGCCTGTCTCGCGGCGAGCGCATGGATTGGGCGATTCAGAAAGCCACTGAATTGGGCGTCACGCAGATCACCCCCATCGTCAGCGAGCGCTGTGAAGTGCGCCTCAAGGATGAGCGCGCCGAGAAACGTCAGGCGCACTGGCAACAAATTGCGATCAGCGCCTGCGAGCAATGCGGGCGTTCCGTGGTGCCAGTGGTCAACCCGCCGGTCACCCTGAGCGACTGGCTCAAGCACACCGAAGCCGACCTGAAGCTGGTCTTGCACCCAGTGGCCGAACCGCTGGTAAGTCATGAGAAGCCCGGCACCCTGGCGTTTCTGATCGGGCCGGAAGGCGGTTTGAACGATACCGAGGTGGATCAGGCGCAAGACGCCGGTTTCCGCGCCGCTCGCCTCGGACCGCGCGTGCTGCGTACCGAGACCGCGCCAGTCGTCGCGTTGAGCGTGGCGCAGCAGTTGTGGGGGGATTTTTAAGGGCCGGGTGTCAAACCCGACATCGGCAGCAATACCCCAACCTGTGGGGGCGAACTCCTTCGCGAAAGAGGTACATCCGATGGTGATGTGCCGTCTGGAACATGGATTCGCGAATGAATTCGCTCCTACAGGTTTGCGGCCGCCCGCGAGAGCGGATACGGACCCTTAAAGCACGTAGCGAGTGATCGCCACAAAGTGCAGCAAACTCCCGGCAATCACAAACAAATGCCAGATGCCGTGCCAATGCCGAAAGCGCTTGTCGTAGGCGAAGAAAATAATCCCCACGGTGTACAGCACGCCGCCCAGCGCCAGCCAGGTAAACCCCGCCGTTCCCAGCGCGGCCATCAGGGGTTTCACCGCCACCAGCACAATCCAGCCCATCACCGCGTAAATCACGATGGACATGACCCGCGCCTCTGAGCGGGGTTTGATTTCCTGCAGGATGCCGATCACCGCCAGCGCCCAAACGATGCCGAACAGCGTCCAGCCCCACGGCCCGCGCAGCGTCACCAGGCAAAACGGCGTGTAACTCCCCGCGATCAGCAGGTAGATCGAAAAGTGATCGACCTTCTGCATGATCACCTTCGCCCGCCCCCGAACACTGTGATAAACGGTCGACGCGCTGTACAACATCACCAGCGCCACGCCATAGACCGCGACACTGACGATCTTCCACACATCACCGGCAAGGCTCGCGATCACCAACAACCAGACCGCGCCGATGGACGCCAGCACCGCACCCACGAGGTGGGTCCAGGCATTGAATTTCTCTCCGTAGTACATCCGCAAAAAACCTCTCTCAGTTGTACGACACTCGACAAGGCTCCAGCTTATGACTCAAAAGCGCAATGCATGTGTCAGTGTTAATGAGAATTTAATGCAGCCAGTCGGGTGTCACTTGGGCACAATCAGCGGCTCGAACAACAAGAAAGGTCTGGAAGCGCCACGATGCAGATCGACGAAGAACTGACCCTCAAGAAGCTGGAGATTTTTCTGGCGTTCATGCGCACCGGCAATCTGGCCCGCGCCGCCGCGGAATTGCAGACCAGCACCGTCAGCGTTCACCGGGCGATTCACTCGCTGGAAAACGCCTTGCGCTGCCCGCTGTTCAAACACGAGGGGCGCAACCTGACGCCGCTGGAAAGCGCCTACGTGCTGGAAGAAAGGGCGCAGAAGCTGGTGCAGGACGTGTTGAGCACGGTTGAGCAGACGCGCGCGGCGGCAGGGTTTTCAGCGGCGCGGTTCAAGCTGGGCGCGCTGTATTCGTTAACGGTGAAGACTGTTCCGCAGCTGATCATGGGCCTGAAGCTCCGCCGCAGCGAGCTGAATATCGACCTGATTCTGGGATCGAACATCGACCTGTTCTACAAGTTAAAGAACATGGAAGTGGACGCGATTCTGGTGTCGCTGAACGAAAGCGTCAGCGACCCGGATTGCGAGCAATTGCCGCTGTTTTCCGACGACATTTTCCTCGCCACCCCTGCTGATTCGCCGTTTGCGCAACAGGCGGAAGTGGACCTCGCTGACCTGCGGGAAATGACCTTCATCACCCTGACGCAAGGCTTCGCCACTCACCGCGACGGCACGCGAGTGTTCGAACAGGCGGGTTTTGAGCCGAAGGTGGCGATGCAGGTGAACGACATCTTCACGCTGCTGAGCATGGTCAGTTCAGGAGTCGGGTACGCGTTGCTGCCGGGGCGAATTGCAGCCGTCTATGAAAACCGCGTGCGCCTGATACCGCTGCAAGCGCGTTACCGCATGCAGCAGCACATTGGCTTGGTGTTCCTCAAAGCCCGTGAGCGCGACCCGAATCTGCTGGCGTTGCTGGCGGAATGCCGGATGTATTCGAATCGGTTGGAGCAGGGTTAGCCTCCTCCTGCGCCATGCGCGGTCCAACCTGTGGGAGCGAATTTATTCGCGATGGTCTTTCAGGCGATACATCTCTATCGCCCGGACGATCTTTCGTCGGATTGCCGCCCAGAATGAATTCGCTCCCACAGAAGACCCAGCACAACTGAACATCCCAGGTATGCCGCAAATCCTTGGGGCTGCTAACCCAAAATCCCGCGCACGATGAAATACAGCAACGAAGGCCCGAGCAAGCAGCCCAGCCCGGTATGGAACGTCGCCGTCAGCGCGCCGTACGGCACCAACCGACGATCCGTCGCTGCCAGCCCTGCGGTCACACCACTCACTGTCCCGGCCAACCCACCAAACACCATCGCCGAGCGCGGGTTATCCAGGCCCATCCAGCGCGCCGCCATCGGGGTGCCGACCATCACCAGAATCGCCTTGATCAATCCGGTGGCAATCGACAACGCCATTACGTCCGAGCTTGCGCCCAATGCCGCACCGGTCACCGGCCCGACGATGTACGTCACAGCGCCAGCGCCAATGGTGGTGATGCTCACTGCATCGCGATAACCGAACGCATAAGCCACGCAGCAACCGACGATGAATGGCAAAACGGTGCCGAGGAACAACGAAAACGCGCCTATCAAACCGGCCTTTTTCGCCTCGGTCGCCTGCACTTCAAACGCCGTGGCGACGATAGCGAAATCGCGCAGCATCGCGCCGCCCATCAGGCCGATCCCGGAAAACAGCGCCAAATCCGCCAGGCCCTTTTGCCCGCCGGTCATCACCCCGCCGACCCACGCCAGCACCAGGCCGATCACGATGGCAATGGCCGAGCCGTGAATACGCCCGAAGGTCAGGCGCTTGGACAGCACCACGGAAATCCACATCACCACGCCGACCACCGCGAAAGCCGTGACGAGGCCCTGACTGATCAGGTCTTTCTGAATGAGATCCCACATATCAACGGCCTCCCGCTGGCGTTACGGTCGGCACGATTACCGGCGCCGGAATAACAGGGTCGTCTTCTTTGGGCAAGGGCTCGCCCTTGTTGATGCGGCTGATGAGCGCAATCGTGCAGCCACAGATGATCACCGAACCAATCGCAGCGATCACTGCAATCGGGCCGCCTTTCAAGGCAGTGACTACGTTTTGCTGGGCAGCCATGGCCACGACCACCGGAATGTACATCGCGCCCCAGAAGCCGACGCCCATTTCGCAGCCTTCGCTCATGCCACCGCGTTTTTGCATGTAGAGACGGGCGCAGATCAGCAGGATCATCGCGATCCCGACGCCGCCCACGTTGGATTTGACGCCCAGCAGCACGCCGAGCAAATCACCGAGAATCACCCCCGCTAGGGTGCAGATAGCCAGTAACGCAACGCCATAAATCACCATTGTTCTTATCCTCACTGTGCATCGTCGAAGTTGTTGTTTTTGTGTTCTTCGAAAGCAGCCGGTTTATGGGTGGCGAAGGTCCTCCTCTCGCGACAGGGCGCTCAATGTGTCCAGCCGGGCGCCCTGAAAAGCGACAACCGACCCTTGTTCAAACGTTTTTCGCGCCAGCCCCGTCAGCACGGTCCCGGGCGGCATTTCAATGTGAAGGCGCACGCCACGCTCATAGGCGGTTTGCACGGTGCTGCGCCAGTCGATGACCCGACACATGTTGAAGGCCAGGTCGTCGCGTAATTTGTCGGCAGTAAACAGCGGGCGGGCGGTGCTGCCGCTGAGGTATTTCACGGTCGGGGCCTGAATCGAGACCGCTGCGAATGCGTCGGACAGGACTTGCGCCGGTTCACTCAGCAGCTCGCAATGGGACGGCACGCTCACGGCCAGCCGTTTGGCCGCAGCGGCGCCCTGCCGTTTTGCCAAGGCCGCAACGCTGCCCATCGCTTGATCACTGCCCGCGATGACGAACTGGTTGTCGGCGTTGATATTGGCCAGGTACACCGGCGTGCTTTCGCCGTGTATTTGCTGCACCAAGGACTCGACCGCGCCCTGATCCAGGCCGATCAACGCGGTCATGCCGTAGCCCTGTGGATACGCGTTTTGCATCAGTTCGCCACGCAGCGCCACCAAGCGCACGGCATCGGCAAAGCTCAGCGCCCCGGCAATCACCGCCGCCGGATACGCACCAATCGAAAGGCCGGCGACGTAATCGGGTTTGATGTCTTGAGCCATCAACAACCGCGAGCAAGCGACCCCTGCAATCAACAGACACAACTGAACAGCGCGGGTCGACTGCAGCGCTTGGGCGGAGTCCAGATCGAGCACGTCCTCATTCAACGCATCGCTGGCTTCGCGCAGGCAGTCATCGATCAACGGATCGCTCGGCAGTGCGTGCAACATGCCCGCCTGCTGCGCCCCCTGACCGGGAAATGCCCACAAGCTGCTCATGCTGCGCGCTCCTGAGGCTGCCATGGGTTGCTGACCAATCGCGCGCCATCGTCGGCCTTGAGCAACACCTGACGCGCCGACCCGGCCCACTCACGCAAGGCAACGGCACCGAAGGGGGTTTGCAGTTGCAGGTCGATTCGACATATCGCGCTGTCCAGCGCGGTCACCCATTCAGCGGCCTGTTCGCGACTGAAGCGTTGATCCGTACGCAGAATCAGGTCGAGGTCGCTGTCGATATGCAGCACGTTGATGCCCGTGGCCAGCTCAAAACCCGCACTGCCTGCGACACCCCATGGCAACGCCACGGCGTCGAGGAAAGGCCGAATCTGTTTCAGCGCACGCAAGGCGGGCCAGTCGGATTCGACCTTTTCCACAACCTCCACCAACTGCTCAGGCTTAACCTGCCGCGTGATATCGGACAGCTTCATAACCGTGGCAAAACGCTGATCCCGAGAGCCCCCGCGCACGCCCACTGCCACCCCACCATCGACGACTTTTGCCCGGCGCATCACGACGGGATGCCCGAGGCCGATCACCTCGCCCGCCCACGCCGGAGCGTCAGCAGGCAGAGCGGCCAAGGGCAGCCCCCACAACAAGTCATGGGGCTGCACGGGCAGATTAGCGTTCATTACCACTGCGCCCGCAGCAGTTCACGCACTTTCGAGGACGCTGCACGGTTCGGCGCACCCAGTCGCGAACTCAGGTCGTTGCCGCTGCCTCGAACGTCTTTCACTGCGGCGATCAGGCATTCCTGCACGGCGGTGATATCGCCAGCGGAAGGCTGTTCAATCTGGCTCACCGACAGGGTTTCCCAGAGCAGGCCCAACCCCGCGTAACTGTCGATGTCATAGGCCATCGGCGGAATGCTCGCGGCGAGTTTTTCCAGTTCTTCGACGCTGCGCAATGTCACTCGCGCCGCCGACGCCTTGCCCATGGCATGCACCATCACGCCGGGATCGCGCAGGGCAATCAGGCGATTGGCCTGATAACCATGGGCGAGAAACGCGCCGGACATGGCCTTGCCCACCAGCAGGCCTATCACCGGATGCCCGGCCAGACGAGCGCGAGCGTAAGCATCAACGGCTCCGGCCAGCGCCTGATGAATGCCCAAGGCTTCTTCGCGACGACCATACGCCTGACTCGGCACATCGATGACCGCGATCAGAGCGCGTTTCTGTGGATTTTGGCGGTCTAGCTCGATGGCGGCATCCACAGCCTTCGCCAAACCCCAACCTTCGAGCAGTCCGACTTCACCGTTTTGCGCACGAGGAAAACGGTTGTCCGCATCCGCGACAACGGCCAGGAACCGCGCAGGCTGATCGCCCAGTTGACCGTCAGCGGCCTTCACCGACGTAGGCAGGCCGACGACCTCGGCAGCGCCCGCACTCAGCGCGTTGAACCAGTTCAAACCACGGCTCGATGCACTCATGGCTGTTCTCCTTGATACAGGCTGCGCACAGCGGCTGGGTCGATCTGCGACGTGGTGTCCAGCGCCGACAGACGTTGCAGGAACACGCCGTATTGGCTGCTGCGCTCATGTTCGGGTGTGCCTTTTTGCAGCAACGTTTCCACCTGCTGCGAAATGGCCGCGATATCGTCAGGGACGTAGGCGTCTACCAGGCCGCTGGAGAAGCGCTGCTCGCCACCGGTGAGGCTCCAGATGAAAGGCCGGTCGCGGGAGTCGTACTCTTCGATGCCCGCTTCCTGCTCGATCACCTGCGGGCCGTTCAATCCGAGGCGAGCTTCCTGAGTCACCACCAGATAGCTGCACAGCCCGGCAGCGATGGACATGCCACCGAAGCAACCGACGCTGCCCGCGACCACGCCGATCACCGGCTGATAGCGACGCAAATCGACGATGGCCGCGTGAATCTCGGCAATCGCGGCCAAACCCAGATTGGCCTCCTGCAAGCGCACGCCGCCGGTTTCCAGCAGCAACACCGCTGCGGTGGGGATGCCTTTACGATTGTCTTCTGCCGCCAATTCCAGCGCGCCGGCCATTTTTGCGCCGCCGACCTCGCCCATGCTGCCGCCTTGGAAGGCGCCTTCGATGGCGCAGATCACCACCGGCTGGCCACCTATCGAACCCTTGGCGACGATCACGCCGTCATCGGCTTGAGGCACCACGCCCTGCTTCGCCAGCCAGGGCGACGTGACGCGGGCGAACGGGTCGATCAATTCGCGAAAACTGCCTTCGTCGAGCAAGGCGCGGGCGCGCTGCCGAGCGCCGAGTTCGACGAAGCTGTGCTGTTTCAACAAACGAGTGCTGTCAGTCATGACCGATCTCCTCGAAGCCTTGCTCCAGACGCAGACGCACCACGCCAGGGGTCGCGCCGAAATCGTGGATGTCGATGCTCAGCGCAGGCGGGGTCTGGCCGTCGAACATGCGCTCGAACAGGTGCTGCCAGCGCGCCGAGCTGCCGTTGACCGAGGTCAGCACCTGAATCGTCAATTTGCCGGGCACACCGGGTTCCAGCAGCACTTCCAGATCGCCAGACCCGACGCAGCCCACCAGCGCACGGCCAAGTGGCGGCTGACCGGCGGGGAATTCAAAGGACAAGGTTTCCATTTCAGCTCTTCCTCGTTTCATTGCCGAGCGCAGGCTCCAGGCAATCGATGAACAGGCAGGCAGCGAGCAGATCGGCCGCGCCGCCAGGGGATGCATTCAGGCTTAGCAGCTGCTGATCCAGCTCATGCAGGGAGCGACGTCCGCTGAGGGTCGCGCTGCCACCCGCGTCCAGCACCTTTTGCGCGCCGTGCTGCATGGCCTGCAAACCCTGCTCGCCCGCGCGATACAGCACGCAGGTGTCGGACAGCGTGGTCATGATCGCCAGCAGGGCGTCGAGCCGTGCGTTCTGCTCGCCATTACCTGTCGAGCGGCTGCGTTTGAGTTGTGGCAAGCCAGTTTGCGTGACTGCCGGAAAGCCCATCTGCGCCTGTTCGCGTGCGCCCGTTGCGCCGAATTTGCGCGCGACCTGAGCGCCGTGGCTGTTGTTGACGGGCTGATTACGATCTTCGATCAAGGCCAGACACCCAGCGCGCAGTCCCAACCCCGCAGGCGACAGATCAGACGCATCAAGTGCAGCGGCCGTGACCAGCAGACCGAGCGCCCAGATCGCGCCACGGTGGGTGTTCACGCCCCCAGTGGTACGCATCATCGCGACTTCGCCTTCACGTCCGATGCGGCCAATCGCTTCACGCAAAGGCTGGCCAATCTCGCCGATCTCAATGGCCGCTTCCGCCATTTCCTTAAAAGCAGGCCATAGCGACAAGGCCGACGCGTGCATCAGGCCCAAGTGCAGGTCCGTGTGCGCGCCGCTGCTGCGACGGTCGACCAGCGCCGGTTTGGGCGACAGATCGGCTTCGTCGATCAGCGCGTCCACCGCCAGATCTGCCAGACGCTCGGCCAGAGGCAGCGAACGCGGTGCGTCGTTGAATGCAACGTTGAGTGCACGCATCACCAGCTCCTGAATTTCGCAGGCGGGCTGTACAAACCACCGGACCACTCCACCAGCTCGGCGATGCTTTTGGCGGCCAGCAGCTCGCGGCTGGCATCGGTGCGACGAATCCCCAAGTCCTCAGGCAGCGCGATCAAACCTTCGCGACGCATGCGGGCGGTGTCTTTGGGGTTGTGGCGCAGGCCAATCGAGGTGACGCCCGCGACCGCTGCGATCATTGCCTGACGCTCTTCGAGGCTGCGCGCCTTGTAGAGATAGGCGATGCCCTCTTCGGTCAGCAAGTGGGTCACGTCGTCGCCGTAGACCATGATCGGGGCCAGCGGCATGCCGCTTTTCTTGGCGACGTCGATGGCGTCCAGCGTTTCGACGAAGGTCGGTTTACCGCCTTCCTGGAAGGTCTCGACCATCTGCACCACGAGCTTTTTGCCGCGTTCGAGGTAGGCGTCGGTGTCCGGGTTTTGCTGACGCATGTCGAGCCAGGCAGGGGTGCTGTGCCGGCGACCGCGTGGGTCGTGACCCATGTTGGGCGCCCCCCCGAAACCCGCAAGCCGACCCCGCGTGACCGTCGAGGAATGCCCATCACCGTCCACTTGCAGCGTGGCACCGATGAACAGGTCCACGGCGTACTGGCCTGCCAGCTGGCACATCATCCGGTTGGAACGCATCGATCCGTCGCGACCGGTGAAGAACACGTCCGGGCGGGCCGCGATGTAATTCTCCATGCCCAGTTCGGTGCCGAAGCAATGCACACTTTCGACCCAGCCGCTTTCGATGGCCGGGATCAGGGTCGGATGGGGATTGAGGGTCCAGTTGCGGCAGATTTTGCCTTTCAGACCCAGCGACTCGCCGTAGGTCGGCAGGATCAGCTCAATGGCAGCCGTGTTGAAACCGATGCCGTGGTTCAGCGACTGAACGTTGTGTTTCTCGTAGATGCCGCGAATCGCCATCATCGCCATCAGCACGTGAACAGGCTTGATATGGCGCGGATCACGGGTGAACAGCGGTTCGATGTAGAAAGGCTTGTCGGCCACCACCACGAAGTCGACCCAAGAGGCGGGAATGTCCACGCGCGGCAGGTCGCTGACGTCGTCCACCAGTTGATTCACCTGCACGATGACGATGCCGTCGCTGAACGCGGCAGGCTCGATCAGGGCAGGGGTGTCTTCGGTGCTGGCGCCGGTGTAGATGTTGCCTGCGCGGTCAGCCATGAACCCGGCAGACAGCACGACGTTGGGAATCAGGTCTACCAGCAGGCGAGAATACAGCTCGATGTACGTGTGAATCGCGCCGATTTCCAGCAGGCCGTCTTCCAGCAACTGGCTGATGCGCAGACTTTGCGTACCGGCAAAAGAGAAATCGAGCTTGCGGGCGATGCCACGTTCGAAGAGGTCCAAGTGCTCGGCGCGGCCGACGCTGGGCATGATCATGTGCAGGTCATGGAGCTTGCCGGGATCGGCCTTGACCAGAGAGCGTGAAAGAAAATCCGCCTGTTTCTGGTTGTTGCCTTCAAGCACCACGCGATCACCGGGCGCAATCAACGCCTCCAGTGCCGCGACGATCTTGTCGGTGGGCAGAACCACGCCATCGGCGAGGCAACGCACTTGTTCGAGCCGCCGCTGCTTTTCGCTGCGACGGCGCGACCAGCGCGGGTCAAGTTTTGTTGTAGTCGTCATGCTGACTCCACGAGTTCGCTGTCGTGGGTCACATTAGGGCGAGTGGGTTGGGGGCATCAATCAAGCAGAGACGTGGATCGTTACGGTTGGAGTAACGATGGGTGCGTCACCCGTTGATTTGATAACGGGTATTTCGGCCGCCACCTGGAAGTTTCATCAGGCAGCCTTTTTCCAACAGGTCTGAAAGATGGCGAGTTGCGGTGGCCTTGCTGACCTTCGCGACGGCCTGATATTGGGCCGCGCTGATCCCCTCGACGAATCCCCCACCGGCTTTTTCGGACAACACGTCACCGTTCAGCAAACGGTTGAGGACTTTGGTTTGCTCAGGAGAAAGGCCAGCATCCCGGTGCTTTTGCCAGAAACGCGCCTTCGCCAGCACGCGGTCGATACGTTGCATCGCCTGTTCGAGCGCGCTGAGTAAAGTCTCCAGAAACCAGGTCAGCCAAGGTGTGATATTCAAACCGCTGCGCTGGCTCGACTCCAGAACGTGGTAGTAACTCTGCCTCGTACTCAGGATGCTTGCGGACATGGCATAAAACCGAATGGCCTGATGATTGGCTTGCGCCAGCGCCAGATCGGTAATCGCTCGGGTCAGGCGGCCATTGCCGTCATCGAAGGGGTGGAGCGTTACAAACCAGAAATGCGCGACTCCTGCACGCAGCATGGGGTCCAGCGCATCGTTCGTGCGGCTGGCGTTGAACCAGTCGAAGAAATCATTCAACTGCCCTTCCAGCCCCTCTCGCCCCGGCGCCTCGAAATGAACGATGGGCCGGTCAATCCGCCCGGACACCACCTGCATCGGCTCACTTCCCCGTAACGTTCCTACGCTTGCACCTTTGGCCAGCAGTGAATCGACTTCGGGAAAGAGCAAACGATGCCAGTGCATCAGTCGGGGGAACGTCAGAGGTGCGTCGTGATGCTGGGTGGCGTCCAGCATCAATTCCGCAAGGCCTTCACTGCGCGGCGTGACTCGCTCATCGCTGGCGAGCCCGAGGCGCTTGGCCAGAGAAGAGCGCACAGAGCCTACATTCAGTTGCTCACCTTCAATGGCCGATGAGGTGAGGATGTTTTGCAGCATGGCATCGAGCTCAGTCTGCGCATTGGCAGATATATCCGAGACGCAAAGCATGCCCAGTAGCCTTCCCTGGGCCTGATTACAAGCCCGCAACAGAGGCGCTAACAGCCCGTCGTCCCAATTGAAATTGGGCCATCGGGCGTGTTGCCAGATCCATTCGGGAGAGTGATTCACAGAAATCCTCACAGTGCGTGAGCCGAATATTGGGGAAATATGGCTCATATATTGAGCCGAATATGCGTTTTATTCGGCTCATAGTCCAGCGTGAGGATAAGTAGAACGCACCGCTCCCTGTAGCCGTCGGGCTTGACGGCGGCGTCACGGAAATCGTCGCAGCCGGCAAGCCGGACTGCTACAGAGGTCTTGCCCACTACCTGCCAGTAGGCTCCCTACACCAACCCCGCATCCACCAACCACTGCTCCAATCCCACCAGATCCGGCACTTTCGCGACCGTCTCGCCCACCTGCACCGCCGCCAGTTCCAGCGCGGCCAGCGGCACATCGACGTAACTCAACTGGCTGTCCAGTTTGCAGGACCGAGGAATCCCTTGGGTCAGCAGGGCGATGAATTTCAGGTCAGGCCTTGCGCCCAATGCGTTGAGGACGACGATGCGTGCTCGGCCACCAACGCGGGCGCGGTTGCCGCAGGCGGCTTCGAAGCAGAGCAGCGGGAGACTGCGGTGGCGCCAATTGATGGGGCCCAGGTACCACGGAGGCGCGGCAGGGTCGGCGACGCTGTCCTGATAGTCGATCAATTCGGCGACAGCCACGTTGGGCAGCAGGAGGTGCCGGTCGCTCAAGGGGATGAGCAGGCCGGTGAGGCTGGTCAGGCGTGCGGTTTGGGTCGTGGTGTCAGACATGCACGTGGCTCCAGTGGGCGATGCTCTCCAGCAGCGCCGCTTCCTGATACGGCTTACTCATGTAGTCGTTGACCCCCAGCGCCATGGCCCGATCCCGGTGTTTCTGCCCGGAGCGGGAGGTGATCATGATGATCGGCAGGTGCTTCAACGCTTCGTTTTCGCGCACTTTGCCGGCCACCTCGAAGCCGTCCATGCGCGGCATTTCGATGTCGAGCAGCATCAGGTCTGGCGTGTGTTCCTGAAGCAACGCCATGGCGTCCACCCCGTCCTTGGCGGTCAACACGTTCATGCCGTTGCGCTCCAGCAAACGGCCCGTGACCTTGCGCACGGTGACCGAATCGTCGACCACCATCACCAGCAACGGACGTGTCTGTTCGGGTTCGACATAACGGGACGGCGCCTGCCCCGACACCTGCAGCGCCAGCATCTGTGCGTGCAAGCGGCGGATGTGGGCGAACAGGTCGAGGATCAGCACCACGCGCCCGTCGCCGAGAATGGTCGCGCCGGAAATCCCCTGCACGCCCGCGAACTGCGGGCCGAGGTTTTTCACGACAATTTCCCGCGACCCCATTAAAGCGTCCACCTGCACGGCCACCCACTGGTCATGCACGTGCACCAGCAGCACCGGCAGCGGTTGGGTCTGGCCCGAGAATTTCGGTGGTTGGCCATTGTTAAGCAGCTCACCCAGATAGCGCAGCTCATACGTGCGCTCGCCATACTGATAACGCGGGGGCGCTGACTGGTAATACGTTTCCAGCTCACCGGGCATCACGCGCACGATGCCTTCGACACTGTTCAGCGGTACCGCGTATTGCTCGTCGCCGCACTGCACCATCAACGCCCGATTCACCGACACCGAGAAGGGCAGTCGAATGCGAAACCGTGCGCCCTGCCCCGACCTCGAGTCAATGACCATAGAGCCGCCCAGCTCTTTCACTTCAGCATGCACCACGTCCATCCCGACGCCACGCCCGGAGATCTGCGTGATGGTCTCAGCGGTCGAAAAACCGGCCTGAAGAATGAACTGCAAGGTGTCGTGTTCGCTCAGCTCGGCATCCGGGGCAATCAAGCCGCGCTTGATCGCCTTGCGCCGCACGGCTTCGAAATCGACACCGGCGCCGTCGTCGCTCAATTCGATGACGATATCGCCGCCTTCGTGGGCGAGGCTCAGGGTGATGTGGCCGGTTTCAGACTTGCCCGCAGCGAGGCGTTTTTCGGTGCTTTCCAGGCCGTGGTCAATGGCGTTGCGCAGCATGTGTTCCAGCGGCGCGACCATGCGTTCCAGGACGTTGCGGTCCATTTCGCCTTCGGCGTTGACCACGTCGAACTTGACCTTTTTATGCAGCTCGCCCGAGACCTGCCGCACGATGCGGCGAAGGCGCGGCACCATGCGTTCGAAAGGCACCATGCGTGTGCGCATCAGGTTTTCTTGCAGCTCGGTGTTCACCCGCGCCTGTTGCGACAGCAGCGTTTCGGCCTCATGAGTGCGGGTTTCCAGGGTTTCCTTGAGGTCCATCAGGTCGGACGCGGACTCGAACAACGCCCGGGACAACTGCTGCAATTGCGAATGTCGGTCCATTTCCAGCGGATCGAATTCCTCGTAGCCCTCACGCGCGGCCTGATGATCGCGGCTGAGAATTCGGCCCTGGGTCTCGATGTCCAATCGACGCAATTGGTCGCGCATCCGCTCGATGGTGGTTTCCATCTCGGCAAGCGTGATCTGGGCGTCGCTGACCTGCTGTTCAATGCGGCCCCGGAAGATCGACGTTTCACCCGCCAGATTCACCAAATCCTCCAACTGCTCGGCAGGCACCTTGACCATTTCCGGGCCGCTGCGCTCGGCTTCGGCATCCGGCGCGGCGGGGGCTGGCTCTGCAACTGACGGTGCTACAACGGGCGAAATCTCCGCCGGTTTGGCGACGACTTCCTGAACGCCGCCCGAAGCGGAATAGTGCGCAATGCTCTCGATCAGCAGCGCCGGGTTGGGCAACGGCTCGTAACCGCGCACGGCATCGACCATGTCAGCGAGCATGTCGTGTCCGCTTTGCAGCAGGCCGTTGAGCAGCGCGCTGTTCTTGAGCGCACCGGAGGCGAGGCCTTCGTACAGCGACTCCATTTCATGGGCGAGGTCGCCAATCGGGGCGATTTCCACCATCCGCGCACCGCCCTTGAGGGTGTGCAGGTCACGCAGCAGGTTTTCTACTTCGAGCGTGTTCTGCGGATCGGCCTGCCAACGCACCAGCGCGGCGCTGGAACTCTCAATGATGTCGTCGGCTTCTTCGAGGAAGATTTCCAGCAACTCGGGATCGCGCTCGTCCAGCGGCTGGATCATCGAGCCGACGTTTCTCGGCTCGGCGTCGGGTGCCAGCACCGGCCCTGTGGATTGTCGAAACGACCGGATTGATTCGATCAAGGCTTGGGGAGAGGCCAGTTCGCTGCGGTTTTGCAGCTGTTCGAGCATCAAGGCCAGATGATCGTGGCTGCGGATCAGCAAATCCGCCAGCGCCGGGGTGTGACTGCAGCGTCGGTCGATCAGGCTTTCATAAAGCGATTCAAGCTCGTGCCCCAGGTCGCCGACTGGGCCGATTTCGGCCATCCGTGCGCCGCCCTTTAGGGTGTGCAAATCCCGTTGCAACGGAGACAGCGGCATCGGGTTTTCGGGGTCGTCCAGCCAGCGCTGAAGTGCATGGCCTGCGCTGTCGAGGATGTCGACGGCTTCCTCAAGGAAGATGTCGACGATTTCCTGATCGATGTCGTCTCGCTCGGACTTGGCTTCAATCGGCTCAGCCTCCAGATGACCGGTGGCCTCGCTCAGTTCCGTCACGCGGGTCGCCAGCCCGCCTTCGCTCGTGATCACGCCCATGGCAGACGGGTCGAGACCTTCTTCCAGCAACTCGCGCAGTGCCCGAACCCGCTCAGGGCATGGCTGGACCTGCTGACCCGCCGCGACCTGATCGAGCATGTTGATCAGTGCTTCATGGGCGTTTTCGGCTTCATGAAAGAAGCGGTCGCTGACCGCCAGACTGCTCTCTTCAACCGCGCCATACAGGTCGAGCAGGGCTTCGCACAATTCATCGACCTGCGGCAGATCCGCCATGTGCGCGCCGTGACCGAGCATGGTCAGTTCATCGAGCAGCGCGTTGAGCTCCTGACGCTCACCCGGATGCTGCCGCCAGCGTTTGAGCAGGTTTTCGGCGTCCAGCAGGATGTCCATGCCTTCGGCCAGGAAGCTGGCGATCAGTTGCGGATTACGGCGAATACGCAGGCCGTTGTTGTCGGCGCTCAAGGCAGCGGCCATTCGGTCGTCGAGCAGTTCGTGAGCAGCGGCGATCAATGCGCCAGCGCCTTCGATGGGCATCAGCGGATCGACATCCAGCTGCGCCAACCCTTGATGAAACAGCGGTTCGGCTGAGCGCAGCAGCTCGATTTCAGGCGAGCCGACGGCGATCAGGTTGGTCTTGAACTCGCGCACCAACTGATCCAGCGGGCTGGCCAGTTCGGCCATTGGCAACACGCCCGCCATGTAGGCGCTGCCCTTGAGGGTGTGCAACGCGCGGAGCAGTTCGTCGCTGAACGACGGCGATTCTTCGCCCTGAGCGGCGTTGAGGTAGCGATTCAGCACGTCCAGATGGGTCTGGGCTTCCTGACGGAAAATCTCCAGCAATTGCGGGTCGAAACCCTCGTCTTCCGGTTCTGCAACCGGGACAGGTGCCGTCACCTCAGGCGCTTCGCTTTCGCCTTGGGCCAGCGCGTGGGCACGGGCGGCGAGCAGGTCCACGTCGTCGCGCTGACGCTGCACGTCTTCGGCGAAGTCCCGGATGACATCCGGCAGCAGCATCAGCACGTCACGCAACAATTGCTGGACTTGAGGTGAGGGTTCAACGCTGTGCTCCAACACGCGGTTGAGCAGGTTCTCCACCGACCACGCCAGCTCGCCAATGATGAGCGCCCGGACCATGCGCCCGCTGCCTTTAAGCGTGTGAAACGCGCGACGCATCTCGCTCAATGCCGTGACGTTTTCGGCATCGTGCAGCCAGCGCGGCAGGTATTCGTGCAGCGCTTCAATGACTTCATCGGTTTCTTCGAGGAACACGTCGCGCAGTTCGTCGTCCACCGGCGGCTCGTCCTTGGGCGGCGGCAACAGGCTGGCAGGGACATGGCGCGCAGGCGGGTTGACGGCGGACACCGGGCTGGCCAGGACTTGGGCGATGCTCTGGCCGTTATCGGGCGACGCCGATTCGTCCAGTTCGTCCTGACGCACGATCTCTTCGAGGACCGGTACGTCGGCCTCGGCGACCGGCGAATAACCGAGTTTGGCCAGGCTCTCCTGAGCCAGGTCCAGCACATGCTCGCCCGGCGCTTCCGGGTCTTCGGCCATGCGCTCCAGGTAATACTCGATGCCGATGATGACGTCGG
This sequence comes from Pseudomonas salicis, assembly GCF_057128705.1. NCBI lineage: Bacteria > Pseudomonadati > Pseudomonadota > Gammaproteobacteria > Pseudomonadales > Pseudomonadaceae > Pseudomonas > Pseudomonas salicis. Next base: position 186,968 of record NZ_JBSKHU010000007.1, on the reverse strand, counting down.
CCAAGTGGTCCAGCTGCGACCAGGCCGGACGCTGACCGTCTTTCAACAGGTGCTCGACGATGTAGTCATTGCACGCTGCCAGCAACCCCGATGCGCGGGCCAGCGGAATCATCGCCAGCGCGCCGCGCACCTGCGTCAGCTGCGCAGACAGTGGAGACAACCGCTCGCGATCCCGTTCGCCATCCACGTAATCGTCGATGGCGTCCTTGGCCTGCTGCAGCACGGCGCGGGCCTCCTTGATCACCAACTGATGAATCTGGCTCAGATCGGTGGTGGGCAAGCGGCTTTCTTCGGGGCTGCTCTGATCGACGGTCCCGGCCATGCCTGCCAGCGTTGCTTCGACGTAGAGCAACGCGCCCGCGACGTCCATGAGGGTCGGGTCATTGGGTTCCCGTTGGCCCTGGGCCATGCCTTGCACGACCGCCAGTTGATCGATGATGACCTTGCGTGGCTGGCCGAAACCCAGCACCGCCAGCGTGTCGGCGATCTGCCGAAGCGGCGGCAGCAGAGCATTGAGCTCACTCACATGCTGCCGGTCGCCACGGACGAAAACGTCCAGTCGCTCCTTGGTGCCGACAAGCTCATCGCACAAGGCGATGATCACCGAGCGCATGGCGTCCCGGTCGGGGCCGGCCAGCCGGGTGCGCTCTTCATCCACCAGCGCGCTTTCAGGCAGGGCTTCGGCCAGGCCGTATTGATCCTTCAAATCCATCATCCTTTGCGCCTGACTGTCCGATTTGGCGATGTAAAACAGCAGACTTTTCAGCAGCTCATCCGGAGCGGGCTGATTGATGCCTGCGATGCCCTGCTCCAGCAGCCGCTTGAGTTCCTTGTCGGCATCCTTGAACAGGCTGCGCAGGGCCGGGCTGTTGGTGAAATGTCCGCCCGCCATGGTCTCGACCAGCGCGGACGCGATGCGCCACAGCGGTTCCAGCGGCGCATCCCGACACAGCACTTCGAGGCGGGCGAAGACCTTGCTCATGTAGCCGAGCTGGGTCTGCATGTCTTGTTCGCGCAGCAGGCCGACCAGTGCGGTTTGCAGGCTCTGGCGCCACTTGCGCAATTTGACGGGAAGTTCGGGAAAGTCGCGCTCAGCCAGCGCCTGTTCGTCGAGCGCCGGAATCGACAGCAGTTGCGGCGAAAAGAGGCTGGTTTCCGAGAGCAGGCTTTCACCTCGTGCGCTGCGCAGATCGTTGAGCAGTGGCAGCACCACCAGCGGCAAGTCGCGTCGGGCGGAATACACGCGGTCCAGGTACACCGGCAATTGGCTCATCGCCAGGTTCAACAGCTGTACGGCTTCGGCTTCTTGCCCCACACGCCCCTTTTGCAGCGCCACCGCGAGCTGCTCGATCTCTTCGGCGAACAGCGCGGCGCCATAGAACTCGATCATTTGCAGGCTGCCGTGGACCTGATGGATGAAGCCCAGGCAGACGTCCATGGCCGCAGGGTCATGAGGACGCGCGACGAAAATGTCGAGTGCCTGCCGGGCGTGCTTCAGGGTGTCGGCGATCTCGCCCTTGACCCACTCCAGGGCCACGTAGTCGTGACGGTCAGCCATGGTGGCTCCAGTTGCCCAAGTCCTGTGACCTGACGATCAATGTGAGTCCCGCGAGGGCGGCAGTGTAAAACCGGACACCGAACGGCGCATCTCGCTGGCCATCTTCGCCAGATTGCCCATGCTCTGCGCAGTGGCTGCGGTGCCCGACGTGGTCTGCGTGGTGGTCTGCTGGATCACGGTCATGGTCGCCGAAATCTGCTGGCCCAGCGCGGCCTGCTGCTGCGCGGCGTTGGTGATGCTTTCGACGAGCGCCGCCAGCACTTTGGAGACCCCTTCGATTTCCTCCAGCGCCACACCGGCATCCTGCGCCAAACGTGCGCCCCGCACCACCTCAGTCGTCGTCTGCTCCATGGAGATGACGGCCTCGTTGGTGTCGTTCTGAATCGCCCGAACCAGTGTTTCAATCTGCTTGGTCGCCGACGATGAACGCTCGGCCAGACGCTGAACCTCGTCCGCCACCACCGCAAAGCCTCGACCGGCATCTCCCGCCATGGACGCCTGAATCGCGGCATTGAGCGCAAGGATGTTGGTCTGGTCGGCAATGTCGTCGATCAGGCTGACAATGTCGCCAATTTCTTGAGAGGACTCCCCCAAGCGTTTGATGCGCTTGGACGTGTCCTGAATCTGTTCGCGAATGTTGTCCATGCCGTTGATGGTGTTGTGCACCACCTCGTTGCCCTTGTTGGCAATTTCCACAGAGCGCTCGGCCACGGCCACCGATTCGCCTGCGTTGGCCGAGACCTGATCGATGGACATCGCCATGTCGTTGATCGCGTTGGACGCTGCCGCAATCTGCAACGCCTGATGCTCGGACGCTGCGGCGAGTTGGGTCGCGGTGGTCTGAGTGTCCTTGACCGCGCCGAAGACCTGCTCGGCGGTGAGGTTGATGGTCGCCACCAGCTCGCGCAATTGGTCGATGGAGTAATTGATCGAGTCAGCGATGGCACCGGTGAAGTCCTCGGTGACCGATGCCGCCACCGTCAGGTCGCCGTCGGCCAAATCTTCGATTTCATCCAGCAAGCGCATGATTGCGGTCTGGTTGCGCTCGCTTTTCTCGGCGGTCTCGCGCAACTGGCGGTTGGTTTCCCGCACCATCACCAGGCCGATCAAGATGATCGACCCCAACGCCAACAGCCCCAACAGATAGCCCACGTAGATGTTGGCTTTCCGCCCGCCGGCCATGTGTTCGAAGCTGTTCGCCAGCACCGACGCTTCGTCGAGCAGCGTTTGGGACAGGGTAAAAATGTTGCCAGCCGACTCGCGCACATCGAGCAGTTCCGGCGACGTTTCCAGAATTTCGTCAACCGATCCCGACACGAACTGGAACAGCTCGGCGATTTCGGCCAGTCGTGCGCGGGCGTCGCGGTCTTCGACCTGGGTGATTTTCAGCGTTGCGTTGCCCTCCAGCATGCCGTTGAGAACGCGACCAAACTGGCTGGCATCCCGACCAAACGCGTCAGCGGCCTGAACCGCGGTTTCGTCGCCCGAGAGCACGGTGTTCACGGCGCCGAGAATCCGCTCGGCCAGCAGTGACTGACGCTGGGCAAGCGCGACCTGGCTGGCCGGGGCACGGGTTTGCAGCAGAATATCAACGACCTTTTCCGACTCGATCTGCAATTGCGGGATGGTCTCGGCCAACGTCGCAGCCACCTGGTGCAGGGACAGCACCGTTTGCTCGCGGGAGAGAATAACATCGGTGCTTTTTCGCAGATTTTCCCAGTCGTTCTGTACGGCTTTCAGCTCATCGCTGACTTCGATCGGCGCCGCAGGAAGCCCTGTGTTTTTGTCGCCTTTTTTCAGATATTCCCAGCGCGTGTCGAAATCGTTGCGCGCGTCGGCCAGCAGTTTGAAGGCCGCAGCCTTGCCCGCCGCCGCTTCGGTGGCGTTCTTGGCGATGCGCTGGGACAGCACGCGCAGCTCGCCCGCGTGGCCGATGTACTGTTTGTCGTAGTTGGATTGCGTGCTCAGGTACGCAAAGTTGACGAACAGCAACATGATGAAAATGATCAGGCAGACGAACAGCACGACGATTTGCGAGCGGCTGAATGCGCCTTCCAGTGACTTGCCGGTATTACTCATTGCTCAGGGCTCCGCCTGACGTTCGGTTGTGTGGCCAAACCGGATTAAAGGGCGACATTCAAGAAGCCCGGCGATTGCACCAACGCTCTGGGGCTGAACACCCGCCAGGCCTGCTCGCGCAGGAAACGGCCTTGGAGGTAGGGCGCAATGTCGGGGTCGCTGTCGTCAGGGGATTCCGGCATCAGGCTGCGCTCATTGAAGTGCTGCATGCCCAACACCTCGTCCACCAGCAGACCGGCGAACACGTCCTGATGATCGATCACCAGCACCCGGCGCTGCTTGCGCAAGGGCGACAGTTCATGGCCGAAGAAAGCGTGCAAATCCATGATCGGCAACAACCGCCCGCGCAGGTTGGCGATGCCCCGAACCCAAGGCTTCACGCCTGGCAACGCGGCATAGCGAGGCTCATGCAGGATTTCGTCGACTTCGCCCATCGGCGCGACGTACAAATGCTCGCCCATGCGAAAACCGATGCCGCTCCAGCCTTGCTGCCGGGTTTCCTGCAACGGAAGTCCGGCCGCCAACGAGCGGCACCGCTGGTCGATGTCGAGCAGCAGTTGAAAGGCAGTTTGTGACTGAGCCATGGACGCTGGCCGGCCTTCAGCCCGCCAACACCGCGTTCAGGGTTTTCATGAGGGTTTCTTCGTCCACCGGCTTGGTCAGGTAATCCCGCGCACCCTGGCGCTTGCCCCAAACCTTGTCGGTTTCCTGATCCTTGGTGGTGATCATGATCACCGGGATCATGTTGGTGTCGGCATCTTTAGTCAGTTGGCGGGTGGCCTGGAAGCCGTTCAGGCCGGGCATGACGATGTCCATCAGCACCGCGTCGGGTTTTTCCTGACGCGCCAGGGCGACGCCATCGGCACCGTTTTCAGCCTTGAGCACCTGATGACCGTGCTTTTCCAGCATCCCGGTCAGCTTGTACATTTCGGTCGGCGAGTCGTCGACGATCAGAATTCGAGCCATGGTGCATCCCCATAGAAACAGCCGCCCCTCACGGAAGGCACGGCATCAAGATAGTTGTTGTTCTACTGCCACGAACCCTGGCACATGAGCCTTGATCGCGCTGAGCAGCTCTTCCTTGCTAAACGGCTTGGTCAAAAACTGATCGGACCCGACGATACGCCCCTTGGCCTTATCGAACAGCCCGTCCCTGGAGGACAACATGATCACCGGCGTAGACTTGAATGCCCGGTTGTTCTTGATCAACGCACAGGTCTGATACCCGTCCAGCCGGGGCATCATGATGTCGACAAAAATGATTCTTGGATGATTATCGGCGATCTTGGCCAGAGCATCGAAGCCATCGACAGCGGTGATCACCTCACAACCGACGTTCTTCAACAGCGTCTCGGCGGTCCGACGAATCGTGCGCGAGTCGTCGATGATCATGACTTTCAGTGGGGCTGAATGCTGTTCCATATCTGCTCTACCATCGCCAAGGCGATTCAGATGGGTTTGCCTTCTGCCTGGCTTCTGGTGCTGTTTGAATCGCTGAACCCCCATCTAGAGGGGTATATGACAACTGACCTGACGTCAGATGCCGAGCCTTTTTAGCACACTCTAAAGGCGCAATCCATAAAGCAAATGCGCCACGCTTGCCCCTTGACCGCGAGCCAGCGCAGCGCCACCCTGACGCGTATTTTCAGGCCCACACAGGCCATTACCGGACAGAGGATATACCCCATGAGCGTTCGCGTTGGCATTGTCATGGACCCTATCGAGCGCATCTCCTATAAAAAGGACAGCTCGCTGGCCATGCTCCTGGCGGCGCAGGCGCGCGGCTGGTCGCTGTTCTACATGGAACAGCAGGATTTGTATCAGGTAGCCGGTCAGGCCCGCGCCCGCATGAAACCGCTGAAAGTCTTCGCGAACCCGGAGCACTGGTTCGAATTCGAAGCCGAAATCGACAACGGCCTCGACGATCTCGACGTGATCCTGATGCGCAAGGACCCGCCGTTCGACATGGACTTCATCTACACCACCTACCTGCTGGAACAGGCCGAACGTGCGGGCACGCTGATCGTGAACAAGCCGCAAAGCCTGCGCGACTGCAACGAGAAGCTGTTCGCGACGCAATTCCCGCACTGCACGCCACCCACGCTGGTGAGCCGTCGCGCCGACATTCTGAAGGCCTTCGCCGCCGAACATGGCGACGTGATCTACAAGCCGCTGGACGGCATGGGCGGCACCTCGATCTTCCGCCACCGCGCCGAAGACCCGAACCTGTCGGTGATTCTCGAAACCCTGACCGTCAACGGCGCGCACCAGATCATGGCCCAGGCTTACCTGCCAGCGATCAAGGACGGCGACAAGCGCATTCTGATGGTCGATGGCGAGCCGGTGCCGTACTGCCTTGCACGCATTCCGGCGGCTGGCGAAACCCGTGGCAACCTGGCCGCCGGTGGCCGTGGCGAAGCCCGCCCACTGAGCGACCGCGACCGTTGGATCGCCGCCGAAATCGGCCCGACCTTGCGTGAAAAAGGCCTGTTGTTCGTAGGTCTGGACGTGATCGGCGACCACCTGACCGAAATCAACGTCACCAGCCCGACCTGCATCCGCGAAATTGACAATGCGTACGGCACCGATATTGGTGGGCTGCTGATGGATGCGATCGAGAAGAAGCTGAAGGCCAAGTAACCCTCTCCACTGTAGGAGTGAGCTTGCTCGCGATAGCGGTGTGTCAGTCAATGAATGTGTTGCCGGCCCAACGACATCGCGAGCAAGCTCACTCCTACACGTGCTATGCGTCGATTGCTCTGCCCACTAATCGGCCCGCCGTCATCAAACCCCAAGACGTCCCTGACATTGCGTTATCATGCGCGGCCTGAATTTCGCCTTAGGTTGGTTTTCGCAATGCTGGTTCATGTGATTCCGGAGCGCCGATGAACGCGGCGGTCGACAGTGATCTCCCGATGGCCCTGATCCGCACCCACGTGCGCCCGCGTGATCGTCTGGGTTTTACCCTGCTGATCGCGGCCCTCGTGCATCTGGCGCTGATCCTTGGGGTGGGATTCACCTACGTCAAACCCGAAACCATCAGCCAGACCCTGGAAATCACCCTCGCCCCCTTCAAAAGCGACACCAAGCCGAAGGACGCAGACTTCCTTGCCCAGGAAAACCAGCAGGGCAGCGGCACCCTCGACAAGAAAGCGGTGCCCAAGACCACTGAAATCGCCCCGTATCAGGACACCCAGATCAACAAGGTGACTCCACCGCCTGCCGCCAAGCCGGTGGTGAAGCAGGAAGCGCCCAAGACCGCCGTCGCCACCAAGGCACCCGCGAAAGAAAAGACCGTCGCCAAACGGGACGAAGTCAAAACCGAAGAGCCGAAGAAAGCCGCGCCGACCTTCGACAGCACGCAGCTGAACAGCGAAATCGCCAGCCTCGAAGCCGAGCTGGCCGACGAGCAGCAGGCGTACGCCAAGCGTCCGAAGATTCATCGCCTGAGCGCGGCCTCGACCATGCGCGACAAGGGCGCCTGGTACAAAGAGGATTGGCGCAAGAAGATCGAGCGCATCGGCAACCTCAACTACCCCGAAGAAGCCCGCCGTCAGCAGATCTACGGCAGCCTGCGGATGATGGTGTCGATCAACCGCGATGGCTCTTTATATGAAGTGCTGGTGCTGGAGTCGTCCGGGCAGCCGCTGCTGGATCAGGCAGCCCAGCGCATCGTCCGACTGGCCGCGCCCTTCGCCCCATTCACCGGCGACCTGTCGGACATCGACCGACTGGAAATCATCCGCACCTGGAAATTCGCCCGTGGGGACAAGCTTTCCAGTAATTGAGTCCAGACATCAACACCTGTAGGAGTGAGCTTGCTCGCGATTGCTGTTGATCAATCAACATCTTGGGTGCAGACATACTGCTATCGCGAGCAAGCTCACTCCTACAGGCGCGTCATTCGCCGTGAAATCGCTTCAGCCTCGGTGACTCAACACATGAAACCTGACCCACGTCGCGATTTATCCCCCGCTGCGTCGGTTCTGCCAGTTGTCACAGCAGCCCTACGGCGCCACACTAGGGCTCATGAAAAACGTCACTCCGTCGTACCTCAAGCACCAATTTCTGATCGCCATGCCCCACATGCACGATGAGAACTTCGCTCAGACCTTGACCTACATTGTCGAGCACAACGCCAATGGCGCCATGGGTCTGGTGATCAACCGACCGCAAAGCCTGTCGCTGGCCGATATTCTCGAACAGCTGCGACCGGAATTGGCGCCGCCCGCCCGTTGTCAGCACATCCCCATTCATGTCGGCGGCCCGGTGCAAACCGACCGTGGCTTCGTCCTGCACCCCACCGGCCAGGTGTTCCAGGCCACGGTCGACCTGGGCGGCATCTCGCTGTCCACCTCCCAAGACGTGCTGTTCTCCATCGCTGACGGCTACGGCCCTGATCAAAATTTGATCACGCTGGGGTACGCGGGCTGGGATGCGGGCCAACTGGAAGCTGAATTCGCGGCCAACGCCTGGCTCAACTGCGCGTTCGACCCGACCATTCTGTTCGAAGTCGACAGCGAACTCCGCCTCGACGCCGCCGCCGCCAAACTCGGCATCAACCTGAATCTGCTGACCAGCCAGGCGGGCCACGCCTGATGGCTGCATTGCGTCTGCTTCTGGGCTTCGACTACGGCACCCGCCAAATCGGCGTAGCCGTCGGCCAGGTGATCACCGGCCAGGCCCGGGAACTCTGTACTTTGAAAGCTCAAAACGGTGTTCCCGACTGGGACAAGGTGCAGGCCCTGATCACTGAGTGGAAGCCTGACGCTATCGTCGTCGGCTTGCCGCTGAACATGGACGGTACGCCCAGCGAGATGAGCGCCCGCGCCGAAAAATTCTCACGCAAGCTAAATGGCCGCTTCAACCTGCCCGTCTATACCCACGACGAGCGTCTGACGACCTTCGAAGCCAAAGGCGAGCGCATGGCCCGTGGCGGCCAGCGTGGCAGTTATCGTGACAACCCAGTGGACGCCATCGCGGCTGCATTGCTGCTGCAGGGCTGGCTGGACGCCAACGGCGCGCTGTTTGAAACCTGAGCGGTTTACACTGCACGACATCCGAGTTTTAGCCCTGCCGTCCGAAGCCCCACGGCCGGGTTCTTGAAGGAGCCACTATGACCCTGCCCAACCCCGCCGCCCTGATCAGCCAGATGGCAATCGATCTGAACGCGCACCTCAGCAAACGTGGCATCAGCGAACCCCGCTTCATCGGCATCCGTACCGGCGGCGTGTGGGTCGCGCAGGCCCTGCTAGAAGCCCTGGGCAGCCAGTCGCCGCTGGGCACGCTGGACGTTTCTTTCTATCGCGACGATTTCAGTCAGAACGGCCTGCACCCTCAAGTGCGGCCGTCGGAGCTGCCGTTCGAGATCGAAGGCCAGCATCTGGTGCTGATCGATGACGTGCTGATGAGCGGCCGCACCATTCGCGCGGCCCTCAATGAACTGTTCGACTATGGCCGCCCCGCCAGCGTGACGCTGGTGTCGCTGCTGGACCTGGACGCTGCCGAGCTGCCGATTCGTCCGAATGTGACCGGCGCGACGCTGAATCTGTCTCCAGACGAACGCGTCAAGTTGTCCGGCCCGACGCCGCTCACGCTGGAGCTGCAAGACCTTTCCACCGATTCCGCCGCCCTCTAAGAGTCCTTTGCGATGACGCCTCTCGACGCCAAGCGCCCGCTGCAACTGAACCATCAGGGTCAGCTGCAACATTTCCTCTCGCTCGACGGTTTGCCCCGCGAACTGCTCACCGAAATCCTCGACACCGCTGATTCGTTCCTCGAAGTCGGCGCCCGGGCGGTGAAAAAAGTCCCGCTGTTGCGCGGCAAAACCGTGTGCAACGTGTTCTTCGAGAACTCGACGCGCACCCGCACTACCTTTGAACTGGCGGCACAGCGGCTGTCAGCGGACGTCATCACTCTGAACGTGTCGACGTCCTCCACCAGCAAGGGCGAGACGCTGTTCGACACCCTGCGCAACCTTGAGGCCATGGCCGCCGACATGTTCGTCGTACGTCACGGCGATTCAGGCGCGGCGCACTTCATCGCGGAGCACGTTTGCCCGCAGGTGGCGATCATCAACGGCGGCGACGGACGTCATGCACACCCGACGCAAGGCATGCTCGACATGCTGACCATCCGCCGCCACAAGGGTGATTTCAAGAACCTGTCGGTGGCCATCGTCGGCGACATCCTGCACTCCCGCGTGGCGCGTTCGAACATGATCGCGCTCAAGGCGCTGGGCTGCCCGGACATCCGCGTGGTCGCGCCGAAAACCCTGCTGCCGATTGGCGTCGAGCAGTATGGCGTAAAGGTCTACACCGACCTGACCGAGGGCCTCAAAGACGTGGACGTGGTGATCATGCTGCGTCTGCAACGGGAAAGAATGTCCGGCGGCCTGCTGCCAAGCGAAGGGGAGTTCTACCGCCTGTTCGGCCTGACCACCGCTCGCCTGGCCGGCGCCAAGCCTGATGCCATCGTCATGCACCCCGGCCCGATCAATCGGGGCGTGGAAATCGAATCGGCGGTGGCCGACGGCGCCCACTCGGTGATCCTCAATCAAGTGACCTACGGCATCGCAATCCGCATGGCCGTTCTGTCCATGGCCATGAGTGGCCAAACCGCCCAACGTCAGTTCGAGCAGGAGAACGCCCAGTGAAGTTCAGCATCCTCGGCGCTCGCGTCATCGACCCTGTCAGCGGTCTGGATCAAGTCATCGACGTTCACCTTGAGGCAGGCAAAATCCTCGCTCTGGGCGCGGCCCCCGCCGATTTCTCGCCTTCGCAAACCATCGACGGCAAAGGCCTTGTGGCTGCGCCGGGCCTGGTTGACTTGAACGTGTCTCTGCGCGAACCGGGCTATAGCCGCAAAGGCAGTATCGCCAGTGAAACCCGCGCCGCTGCGGCCGGTGGCGTGACCAGCCTGTGCTGCCCGCCGCGCACCAAGCCGGTCCTCGATACCTCGGCAGTCGCCGAGTTGATTCTGGACCGCGCCCGCGAAGCCGGTCACAGCAAGGTATTCCCCATCGGCGCGCTGAGCAAGGGTCTGGAAGGCGAGCAACTGGCCGAACTGATCGCCCTGCGCGATGCCGGTTGCGTGGCGTTCACCAACGGCCTGACCAATTTCAGGAGCAACCGCACGCTGTGCCGCGCGCTGGAGTACGCCGCGACCTTCGACCTGACCGTGATTTTCAATTCGCAGGACCACGATCTGGCAGCAGGCGGTCTGGCTCATGACGGCCCGACGGCAGCGTTCCTCGGCCTGCCGGGCATTCCGGAAACCGCTGAAACCGTGGCGTTGGCCCGCGACCTGCTGCTGGTCGAACAAAGCAGCGTGCGCGCGCACTTCACGCAATTGACCAGCGCGCGGGGCGTGGCATTGATCGCTCAGGCGCAAGCCCGTGGTTTGCCGGTGACGGCCGACGTGGCGTTGTATCAGCTGATTCTGACGGACGAAGCGCTGATCGACTTCTCCAGCCTCTATCACGTGCAACCGCCCCTGCGCACCCGCGCCGACCGCGACGCGCTGCGTGAGGCGGTCAAATCGGGCGTGGTTCAAGCGATCTCCAGCCATCACCAGCCTCATGAACGTGACGCCAAGCTGGCCCCGTTCGGCGCGACCGAACCGGGGATCAGCAGCGTCGAGCTGCTGCTGCCGCTGGCGATGACATTGGTGGAAGACGGCCTGTTGGACCTGCCGACGCTCCTGTCGCGTCTCAGCGCAGGCCCTGCAGCGGCCCTGCGTTTGCCTGCGGGCCAGCTGGCAACGGGTGCGGCGGCAGATCTGGTGTTGTTTGATCCTGCGGCTTCCACTGTGGCAGGCGAAAAATGGCTGTCGAAGGGCGAAAACAGCCCGTTCCTCGGCCACTGCTTGCCGGGCGCCGTCAGGTACACCTTCGTGGATGGGCGGATGAGCTATATTGCGTAGTTAACCCCCGTAGCAACACGGCTCGCCGACGGTGGCGCCTTCAAAATCGCTACCGTCGGCAAGCCAGACTGCTACAGGGTTTCGCGACGTTCGTTTCAACGACGTCGGGCATTTTTCTCCGAAATCTGGTCATTCAACGTCCAGAAGTCATACAAAATTCCCACGAAGAACAGGCCTCCGGTGAGCAGGTAAATGATCCCGGTGATCCATTTGCCCTGATACATCCGATGCAGCCCGAACACGCCTAGAAACGTCAGCAGAATCCACGCGACGCTGTAATCGGTCGGTCCGTCGCTAAAACGCGTGTCCGCCTGTTCGTCCATCGAGGGGATCAGGAACAGGTCAATCAACCAGCCAATCCCCAACAGCCCCAACGTGAAAAACCAGATCGTACCGGTCACCGGCTTGCCGTAATAGAACCGGTGAGAGCCGGTAAAACCGAAAATCCACAACAGGTATCCCATGACTTTGCTGTGGGTGTCTGGCCGCTGGCCGTCCGGGTAATAGGTGTTCATTGGGTACCTCTTTTGCGGCAATAGAAAAAAATATGCGTAAGTTTTGTGACTTTAGTGATGCCGTCCGACGTATGGCTTGAACCTCTGTCCATCCCTGCAAACCCTTGTTCTGCAAGGGGGAGGCTACAGCGATGTGACATTTTTGCGGTCAATTCTGACTTCAAGGGCAGTAAATTGTTCGACAAGTGGGATCAGAATCCTTGAAAAAGCTGTTATAAAGTTGCGCGCTGACCCACATGAGCCCTGCCTAATGCGTCCATTTTTGAAGACATGGCTGACTATCTGTCTATTTATGCCACTGGCCGCCCACGCCACCAATCGTGAGCAACCGCTACCTCCAAGCTTCACCGGATTTACAGCGAACAGTCATCCTTCGCCAACATCGGTAGCGAGTAAAAAAGTCACCCAAGAGGCCCTCGAAGAAACGGCAATGCCGCTCGAAACCTCTGGTAAGAAAAGCCGAACCACCAAAGGGAAAAAAGCCCAGGCCGGTTCTCACAAGATTTCGCAGCACACCGTCGCCCTCGCCACAACGGGGCAGATGGGCACCAAGCAAAGCAGCAATGTAGTCAACCGGGCCGTCAAGGCCATCGGTACACCTTATCGTTGGGGCGGTACTAGCCCAACAAAAGGGTTCGATTGCAGCGGCTTGGTGAAATACGCGTTCAACGACGTGAGTGAAGTGGATTTGCCGCGCACCTCCAATGCCATGTCCGAAGGACACGGGCAAAAGGTCGATCGCAAGGACTTGAAGCCAGGCGACTTGCTGTTTTTCAACATCAAGAGCCGTCAGGTGAATCACGTCGCGATTTATCTGGGTGATGACCGCTTCGTCCACGCGCCTCGCCGTGGCAAGGCCGTGACGATCGACACGCTGAAAAAGCCGTACTGGGACAGCCACTACGTCGTGGCCAAACGTGTACTGCCGAAGCAGCCACCGAGCAAGAAAGGCACCGTGCGGATCGCTCAACGCTGATCTGCGACGTTCTGTCTGACGCCGGAACAGCCTGTTGAATGCAATGCCTGTGGGAGCGAATTCATTCGCGAGACGGTGGTACAGCCGATAGAGTTTTATCGGATGCACCGGCCAATCGCGAGTGAATTCGCTCCCACAGTCGTTTAGGGCTTTTGAATCAAAAGTTATCCGGCGTCTTCGCCTTCTCGCGAGCGCTTTCCCGCGTGATCAGCCCTTTGGTCACCAGGTCTTTCAGGCACATGTCCAGTGTCTGCATCCCCAACGCGCCCCCGGTCTGAATCGACGAGTACATCTGCGCCACTTTGTCCTCGCGGATGAGGTTACGGATCGCCGACGTGCCGATCATGATTTCGTGCGCCGCGACCCGACCGCCGCCTACCTTTTTCAGCAAAGCCTGCGACACGATGGCGTGCAGCGATTCGGACAGCATCGAGCGAATCATCGATTTTTCCTGAGCCGGAAACACGTCCACAATCCGGTCGATACTTTTCGCCGCCGACGTGGTGTGCAGGGTGCCGAACACCAAGTGCCCGGTTTCCGCAGCGGTCAGCGCCAGTCGAATGGTTTCCAGGTCCCGCAGCTCACCCACCAGAATCACGTCCGGGTCTTCCCGCAGTGCCGAACGCAGAGCTTCGGCAAAACCGTGGGTGTCGCGGTGGACTTCGCGTTGGTTGATCAGGCTCTTCTTGGACTCGTGAACGAATTCGATCGGGTCTTCGATGGTCAGGATGTGGTGGTGCTTGTTGGCGTTCAGGTAATCGACCATCGCGGCGAGCGTCGTCGATTTACCCGAACCGGTCGGCCCGGTGACCAGCACCAGTCCACGGGGTACGTCTGTAATCTTCCGAAACACTTCCCCCATGCCCAAGTCTTCCATGCTCAGGACCTTCGACGGAATGGTCCGAAACACGGCGCCTGCGCCACGGTTCTGGTTAAACGCGTTGACCCTGAACCGCGCAACGCCAGGCACTTCAAAGGAAAAGTCCGTCTCCAGATCTTCCTCGAAGTCCTTGCGTTGCTTGTCGTTCATGATGTCGTAGATCAGCGCCTGGACTTCTTTCTGGTCCAGCGCTGGCAGGTTGATCCGCCGCACATCGCCATCGACCCGGATCATCGGCGGCAGGCCAGCCGAGAGGTGTAAGTCCGACGCGCCTTGCTTGGCACTGAAGGCAAGCAGCTCGGTAATATCCATACAGCTCCTCATCACATAGAATGCCGCAGACTTTAGCCCTGCTGGCGCAAATCAATGTCCACGATAGCAGAGAACATTTCAACGCTCGCAGAGCGAATTCGTCACGCCGCTCAGGTGGCCCAACGCGACCCGTCGTCCGTCCGGCTGCTGGCCGTGAGCAAGACCAAGCCCGCCAGCGATCTGCGCGAAGCGTATGACGCCGGGCTGCGCGACTTTGGCGAGAATTACCTGCAAGAAGCTCTCGGCAAACAGACCGAATTGAGCGACCTGCCCTTGATCTGGCATTTCATCGGCCCCATCCAGTCAAACAAGACTCGCGCCATCGCCGAGCATTTTGACTGGGTACATTCCGTGGATCGCTTGAAAATCGCACAACGCCTGTCCGAACAACGCCCCACCGAACTGCCTCCGCTCAACCTCTGCATTCAGGTCAACGTCAGTGGCGAGGCGAGCAAATCCGGCTGCACCCCTGAAGATCTGCCTGCGCTGGCACACGCCATCAGCGCCCTGCCCAATCTGAGATTGCGCGGCTTGATGGCAATTCCCGAACCGACCGAAAACAGCGACGAACAGAACGCCGCGTTCGCGACCGTGCGCAACCTGCAAGACCAACTGAACCTGCCGCTGGACACTCTTTCAATGGGCATGAGCCACGACCTGGAAGCCGCCATTGCACAAGGCGCGACCTGGGTGCGGATCGGCACTGCCCTCTTTGGCGCCCGCAATTATGGGCAGCCTTAACTCTTGCCTCACAGGAAGCCGTTCATGAGCACAACCCGTATCGCGTTTATCGGCGCCGGAAACATGGCCGCCAGCTTGATTGGCGGCATGCGCGCGCAGGGCGTCGCAGCTGATTTGATCCGTGCCAGCGACCCCGGCCAGGAAACCCGTGAGCGCGTGGCCAAAGAGCACGGCATCACCGTTGTGGCCGATAACGCCGAAGCCATCGAAGGCGCCGACGTGGTGCTGCTGGCGGTGAAGCCGCAGATGATGAAAGCCGTCTGCGAAGCGATCAAACCGGCCCTGAAGCCGAACCAATTGATCGTCTCGATTGCCGCCGGTATCACCTGCGCCAGCATGAAGGCCTGGCTGGGCGATCAGCCGCTGGTGCGCTGCATGCCCAACACCCCGGCGCTGCTGCGTCAGGGCGTGAGCGGGCTGTACGCCACAGATGACGTGACCCAGACCCAGCGTCAGCAGGCCGAAACCCTGCTGTCCGCCGTCGGCATCGCGCTGTGGGTGGACACCGAAGCCCAAATCGATGCTGTGACCGCCGTATCGGGCAGCGGCCCGGCGTATTTCTTCCTGCTGATCGAAGCGATGACCGCCGCAGGCGTGAAGCTGGGCTTGTCTCCGGACGTTGCCAAGCAGCTGAGCCAGGAAACCGCGCTCGGCGCCGCCCGCATGGCCACCACCAGCGATGTCGATGCGGCTGAGCTGCGTCGTCGCGTCACTTCGCCTGCGGGCACCACGGAAGCCGCGATCAAATCGTTCCAGGCCGATGGCTTTGAAGCGATTGTCGAGAAAGCGCTGGGCGCCGCCGCGCATCGCTCGGCCGAGCTTGCCGAACTGCTGGGCAAATAAAGGAGCAATTCATGAATGCACTCACTGGCGCCACGATTTTCGTCATCCAGACGCTGATCAGCCTGTACCTGACCATCGTCCTGCTGCGCTTCGTGCTGCAACTGGTCAAAGCCAACTTCTACAACCCGCTCTGCCAGTTCGCCGTGCGCGCGACCCAGCCGTTGCTCAAGCCCATCCGCCGCATCGTGCCAAGCGTGCTGGGGCTGGACACCTCGTCCCTGCTGCTGGCCATTGTGATTCAGGCGCTGCTGATGGCGTTCGTGCTGATGATGACCTACGGCACCATCGGCGACGTGCCGCATCTGCTGATGTGGTCGATCATCGGCATCACCTCGCTGCTGCTGAAAATCTTCTGGGTGGCGATGATCATCATGGTGATCGTGTCCTGGATCGCGCCGGGCACCCATAACCCGGCTGCCGAACTGGCCTACCAGATCAGCGAACCGATCCTGGCGCCGTTCCGCCGCATCATCCCGAACCTGGGCGGCCTCGACATCTCACCGATCTTCGCCTTCCTGGCGATCCAGGTGCTTCAGTCGTATGTCATGCCTGAGCTGGCAGCCTACGCCGGTATGCCGCAGGAGTTGTGGCGGTTGATCTAAACCCGCCACCCTCCTGTAGGAGTGAGCTTGCTCGCGATGGCGGTATGTCAGAACCGTAGATGGCGTCTGATACACCGCAATCGCGAGTAAGCTCACTCCTACAGGTACTCATCTACCAGCCGCCCCGTTGTTTGCTTGCCGCTACCCCCCGCGATCTTTAGACTTACGCCTCATTTCAGTGAGAGCAGGGTCGATGTCCACGGTCTTTCCCGAAGATTCTGTCGGTCTAGTCACGCCGCAGACGGCGCATTTCAGCGAGCCACTGGCTCTGGCCTGCGGGCGTTCGCTGGCCGATTACGACCTCATCTACGAAACCTACGGTCAACTCAACGCTGCCAAGAGCAACGCGGTGCTGATCTGTCACGCCCTGTCCGGCCATCATCACGCTGCGGGTTATCACAGCGAAGATGAGCGCAAGCCCGGCTGGTGGGACAGCTGTATCGGCCCCGGCAAGCCTATCGACACGGACAAATTCTTCGTCGTCAGCCTGAACAACCTCGGCGGCTGCAATGGCTCCACTGGCCCGAGCAGCATCAACCCGGAAACCGGCAAGCCTTTCGGCGCCAACTTCCCGGTGCTGACGGTCGAGGACTGGGTCCACAGTCAGGCCCGTCTGGCCGACACCCTCGGCATCATGCAATGGGCGGCCATCGTTGGCGGCAGTCTGGGCGGCATGCAGGCGTTGCAATGGACCATCACGTACCCGGATCGCGTGCGTCATTGCCTGGCCATCGCCTCGGCGCCCAAGTTGTCAGCGCAAAACATCGCCTTCAACGAAGTGGCGCGACAAGCGATCCTCACTGACCCGGAATTCCACGGCGGCTCGTTCCAGGAAATGGGCGTGATCCCCAAGCGCGGCCTGATGCTGGCGCGCATGGTGGGGCACATCACGTACCTGTCCGACGACTCCATGGGCGAGAAATTCGGCCGTGGCCTGAAGAACGAAAACCTCAATTACGACTTCCACAGCGTCGAGTTTCAGGTCGAAAGTTACCTGCGTTATCAGGGCGAAGAGTTCTCTGGCCGTTTCGACGCCAACACCTACCTGCTGATGACCAAGGCGCTGGACTACTTCGATCCAGCGGCTAACTTCGACGATAACCTGGCGGCGACCTTCGCCAGTGCCACGTCGAAGTTCTGCGTGATGTCGTTCACCACCGACTGGCGCTTTTCCCCGGCCCGCTCTCGCGAGCTGGTGGATGCGCTGATGGCGGCGAAAAAGGACGTCTGCTACCTGGAAATCGACGCACCGCAGGGCCACGACGCCTTCCTGATGCCGATCCCGCGCTACCTGCAGGCCTTCTCCAGCTACATGAACCGAATTGCACTCTGAGGACACCATGAGAGCCGACCTGGAAATCATCCAAGACTGGATACCGGCAGGCAGCCGCGTGCTCGACCTCGGCTGTGGCGACGGCGAATTGCTGGCCTGGCTGAAGGACAACAAGCAAGTGACCGGCTACGGCCTGGAAAACGACGCCGAGAACATCGCGCGTTGCGTGGCCCGTGGCGTCAACGTCATCGAGCAGGACCTGGACAAGGGGCTGGGCAACTTTGCCAGCAACAGTTTCGACATTGTGGTCATGACGCAGGCGCTGCAAGCCGTGCACTACCCCGACCGCATCCTCGACGAAATGCTGCGCGTCGGTCGCCAGTGCATCATCACCTTCCCGAACTTCGGTCACTGGCGCTGCCGCTGGTACCTGGCAAGCAAGGGCCGGATGCCGGTTTCCGAGTTCCTGCCGTACACGTGGTACAACACGCCGAACATTCACTTCTGCACCTTCGAAGACTTCGAAGAGTTGTGCCGGGGCCGCTCGGCGAAGGTCATTGATCGGCTGGCTGTCGATCAACAGCATCGTCACGGTTGGGCGAGCAAGCTTTGGCCTAATCTGTTGGGTGAGATCGGCATCTATCGGGTCAGCAGCCCCGGCTTGCAGGACCACCAGATCGCCGTGTGATCCCTATTCACAGGAGAACGATCATGGCTCGTCTGATTGCACTGCTGGGCATGCTGATGACGCTGGCGACGCCGCTGATGGCCGCCAACAGCGCCAGCCCGAACCGACAGGAACAGTTCGGCGACCTGATCATTCACTACAACGCCTTCGCCTCCGGCCTGTTGCAACCGACCATCGCGCAGGAAGCCGGGCTGATTCGCAGCAAAGGCCAAGGCGTGATCAACATTACGGCGGTCAAGAACGGCAAGACCGTTCCGGCCACTGTGAGCGGCACGATCCAGGACCTCACGGGCCGCGAAAAGCCGCTGACCTTCAAGCCCTTCAACGAAAACAGCGCGGTGAATTATCTCGCGCAATTTGCGGTTGAGCCCGACAGCTCGGCGACCTATGTCTTCACCATCAACGTGAAGACCGGGGACGACGACACGCACACGCTCAGCTTCAACCAACAGATTTTCTCGGACGAATGATGACGTTTTCCCAACTCGTACTCGCCAGCCACAACGCCGGCAAACTTAAAGAACTCCAAGCCATGCTCGGCGGCAGCGTGCAGCTGCGCTCGATTGGCGAGTTCAGCAGCGTCGAGCCAGAAGAAACCGGCTTGTCGTTCGTCGAGAACGCGATCCTCAAGGCCCGCAATGCCGCGCGCATTTCCGGCCTGCCCGCGCTGGCCGACGATTCAGGGCTGGCGGTGGACTTCCTCGGCGGAGCGCCGGGCATTTATTCAGCGCGTTACGCCGATGGCAAAGGCGACGCGGCGAACAACGCCAAGCTGCTCGACGCCTTGAAAGACGTGCCGGAAGAGCAGCGTGGCGCGCAGTTCGTGTGCGTGTTGGCGCTGGTCCGTCACGCCGACGATCCGCTGCCTATCCTCTGTGAAGGGCTGTGGCATGGCCGCATTTTGACCGCCGCCAGTGGCGAGCATGGGTTTGGCTATGACCCGCTGTTCTGGGTGCCTGAGCGCGGCCTGTCCAGCGCCGAGCTGACGCCCGCCGACAAGAACCAGATCAGCCACCGCGCCCGCGCCATGGCCATTCTGCGTCAGCGCCTGCTCCTGGATGTGACGGGGAAATGACCCAAGATTCAGCCACCCGGCCGCTGATCCTTGGCGCGGCCGGTTTCAGCTCCGAACAGCCTCGAAGCCCCTTGCCCGTGCTGCCTCCGCTGTCGCTGTACATCCATATCCCGTGGTGCGTGCGCAAATGCCCGTACTGCGACTTCAATTCCCACACCGCCAGCCCTGTTCTGCCCGAGCAGGAATACGTCGACGCGCTGTTGGCTGACCTGGATCAGGACCTGCCCCACGTCTACGGACGCGAGCTGAGTTCGATCTTCTTTGGCGGCGGTACGCCCAGCCTGTTCAGCGCCGACGCATTGGGGCGATTACTGAAAGGCGTCGAGCAACGCATCCGTTTCGCACCAGACATTGAAATCACGCTGGAAGCCAACCCCGGTACGTTCGAGCAGGTCAAGTTCAGCGCCTATCGCGGCCTGGGGATCAATCGCCTGTCCATTGGTATTCAGAGTTTTCAAGAAGCCAAACTCAAGGCGCTTGGCCGCATCCACAACGGCGACGAAGCTGTGCGGGCGGCGGACATGGCGCGTCAGGCCGGTTTTGATAACTTCAACCTGGACCTGATGCACGGCTTGCCCGATCAGTCGCAGGACGACGCGCTGGGCGATTTGCGCCAGGCCATCGCCCTCGCCCCGACGCATCTGTCGTGGTATCAGCTGACGCTGGAACCGAACACCGTGTTCTGGAATCAGCCGCCAACGCTCCCAGAGGACGACATCCTCTGGGACATTCAGGAGGCGGGGCAGACGCTGCTCAGGGAAAACGGCTACGCGCAGTACGAAGTGTCGGCCTATGCGCAACCAGGCCGTCCTGCGCGGCATAACCTGAATTACTGGAGCTTTGGCGATTTCATCGGCATTGGCGCGGGCGCTCACGGCAAACTCAGTCACCCCGATGGTCGCATCCTGCGCACGTGGAAGACCCGCTTGCCCAAGGATTACCTTAATCCGGCCAAGCCGTTTCAGGCGGGGGAAAAGCTGCTGCCACTGGACGAAATGCCGTTCGAATTCCTGATGAACGCACTGCGCCTGACAAATGGTGTGGACGCTGCATTATTTCAGTGTCGCACGGGTCTAAGCGTCGATTCGCTCGCCAGCGCGCGTCAGCAGGCCGAACAACGGGGCTTGCTGGAAACCGATCCAACGCGTCTGGCGGCCACTGCCCGAGGTCAACTGTTCCTCAATGACCTGCTGCAGTACTTTCTTCTTTAAGGCTTAACGCAAAGGAAACTGAATGGACCTCGTACTCGACCTGCTGGCCACTGTCTCACGCTGGAGCCGCAGCAACCTGTCGGAAATCGCACTGGCGTTGGTAGGCTGCCTGCTGATCCTGTTCGGCGCAGACATCAAAGGCTGGATTGAAGGTCGCCTGAGCAGCTTTGCCGGTGCCTTGCGCGTACCGGTCATGGCCCTCCTGTGCACCATCGGCAGCGGCGCCGCGCTGATTTACGCCACACCTTGGGTCGTGCGCGGGCTGAGCCAGTTCAACAACTACAGCCTGGCGCCCGTGCTGTTGGTGGTGCTGGTGTTGATCGGGGTGGTTGCGGACAGGAAGTGATCCTGAACCCCGGCGCTAAACGGACTGTGGGAGCGAATTCATTCGCTCCCACAGGTTCATGCCAACCTCTGAATCCGCGTCCGACCCTATTGGGTGGGACGCGGTTGAATCAGGCCAGCTTCTCGAACTTCAAATCCCACACCCCGTGCCCCAAACGCTCACCACGGCGTTCGAACTTGGTGATCGGGCGCTCCGCAGGGCGTGGGACGCATTTGCCGTCTTCGGCCAGATTGCGATAACCCGGCGCGACGTTCATCACTTCCAGCATGTACTCGGCATACGGTTCCCAGTCGGTGGCCATGTGCAGAACGCCGCCCGGCTTGAGCTTGGTGCGCACCAGTTCAGCGAATTCGGCTTGTACGATGCGGCGTTTGTGATGACGCGCCTTGTGCCACGGGTCCGGAAAGAACAGCATCAGGCGGTCGAGACTGTTGTCGGCCACGCAACGGTTGAGCACTTCGATGGCATCGCAATCGTAGACCCGCACGTTGGTCAGGCCTTGCGTCAGCACGCCATTGAGCAACGCGCCAACACCTGGGCGATGCACTTCAACGCCGATGAAATCCTGCTCCGGCGCGGCTGCGGCCATTTCCAGCAACGAGTGGCCCATGCCGAAACCGATTTCCAGGGTGCGCGGCGCCGAGCGACCGAACACCTTGTCGAAATCAACCGGCGCATCCGCCAGCGGCAGCACGAACAGCGGCTTGCCCTGGTCCAGACCGCGTTGCTGGCCTTCGGTCATGCGACCGGCGCGCATCACGAAGCTCTTGATGCGCCGATGGTGGCTGTCATCGCCTTGGGCTTTACCGTCTTCGTCGTTCATCACTTCGTCGTCCGGAAGTGGGTCAGGCGTTTGCGAATCAATCATCAACAGGCTCTTACTTGATCAGACCATCCAGCGGCGAGGACGCGCTGGCATAGAGTTTCTTCTGCATACGGCCAGCCAGGTAAGCCATGCGGCCTGCCAGGATGGCGTGTTTCATGGCTTCGGCCATGAGGATCGGTTGTTGCGCGTGGGCGATGGCCGAGTTCATCAGCACCGCTTCGCAGCCCAGCTCCATGGCGATGGTGGCGTCGGAGGCTGTGCCGACACCGGCATCGACCAGCACCGGGACGTTCGATTCTTCGAGGATGATCTGCAGGTTGTAGGGGTTGCAGATGCCAAGCCCGCTGCCAATGAGACCGGCCAGCGGCATGATCGCGCAGCAGCCGATTTCGGCCAATTGACGCGCGATGATCGGGTCGTCGCTGGTGTACACCATCACGTCAAAGCCTTCCTTGACCAGCGTTTCGGCGGCTTTGAGGGTTTCGATCACGTTGGGGAACAGGGTCTTCTGGTCAGCCAGGACTTCCAGCTTGACCAGGTTGTGGCCGTCGAGCAGTTCACGGGCCAGGCGGCAGGTGCGCACGGCTTCGATGGCGTCGTAGCAGCCAGCCGTGTTTGGCAAGAAGGTGTAGCGATCCGGTGACAGCACTTGGAGCAGGTTCGGTTCGCCTTCGGTCTGGCCGAGGTTGGTGCGGCGCACAGCGAAGGTGACGATTTCGGCGCCGGAGGCTTCGATGGCCAGACGGGTTTCTTCCATATCCTTGTACTTGCCCGTGCCGACCAACAGGCGCGACTGGAAAGTACGACCGGCCACTGTAAACGGCTTGTCGCTACGAACATTGCTCATCGGAAATCCTCTTTACGGTTGAGGTTCTTGCAGTTCTTCTGGATCGGGCCGGCTGCAGCGCTGCGAATCAGCCGCCGCCGATGGCGTGGACCACTTCGACCTGATCGCCTTCGTTCAGCGCCGTGGCAGCGTGCTGGCTGCGTGGGACGATATCCAGATTCAGCTCCACCGCGATTCGACGCCCCGTCAGTTCCAGACGGTTCAGCAACGCCGCGACGGTCTCGCCATCGGGCAGTTCGTAGGATTCACCGTTCAACTGAATGCGCATGCGAAAGGCAGCCATCATTTTTAGGGGCGAGCATTCTAGCCCGATCAGCCGATGGGACCAAGGCAAAGCAGTGCCATTCGTCTCACATCGGACTGCCGGGTCAGGTTCTCTTTAGAGCGTATCGAGCCCCAGACGCCAGGCGAGCCAGCCCAGAATGAACCAGCCGATGAGGAAGCACAGCCCGCCAATCGGCGTGATGATGCCCAATTTGCTGATGCCGGTGAGGGTCAGCAGGTAAAGACTGCCCGAGAACAGCAAGATACCCAGCACAAAGGCGATGCCCGCGTAGCTGACCAGCCGCCCCTGAATCTGCGTTGCCAGAATCGCCACACCAAAGATTGCCAGGGTGTGGATCAATTGATACAGCACGCCGGTGTGAAAAATCGCCAGGTACTCAGGCGTCAGGCGGTTTTTCAGGCCATGGGCCGCGAATGCGCCAAGGGCGACGCCGGTGAATCCGAAGAAAGCCGCCAACATCAGAAAGGTTCGTAACATGTGAAACTCCAGGCAAAGTCGTTCAATGACGCGTGGTCTGTATAATGGCCCGCTCAACCGGTTCGGCCAAGCCATCCCTATGCTGCGTTTCCTTCTCCATCGTGTCGCCAAAGGCCTGCTCTGGTTCGCAGCGGCCAGTGTCGTGCTGGTTTTGATCTTTCGCTTCGTGCCTCCGCCGTTCACCGCGTTGATGGTCGAGCGCAAGGTCGAGTCCTGGTTCGACGGCCAACCCATCGATTTGCAACGGGACTGGCAACCGTGGGAGAGAATCTCCGACGACCTGAAAGTTGCCGTCATCGCAGGTGAAGACCAGAAATTCGCCGAGCACTGGGGTTTCGATATCGACGCCATTCAGGCCGCACTGGTTCATAACGAACGTGGCGGCTCGATTCGCGGCGCCAGCACGCTGAGCCAGCAGGTCTCGAAAAACCTCTTCCTGTGGTCCGGCCGCAGTTATCTGCGCAAAGGCCTGGAAGCCTGGTTCACCGGCCTGATCGAGGTGCTCTGGTCCAAGCAACGGATTCTTGAGGTATACGTCAACAGCGTGGAATGGGACGACGGCGTGTTCGGCGCCCAAGCTGCGGCGCAACATCACTTCCACGTCAACGCCAATCAGCTGTCGACCCAGCAAGCGAGCTACCTTGCCGCGGTGCTCCCCAACCCTCGCGAATGGAGCGCCAGCCACCCCAGCAGCTACGTCTCGCGACGGGCCGGCTGGATTCGCCAGCAGATGCGCCAGTTGGGTGGGGATGAGTATCTGGTGGGGATAAACAATCGGCGAGAGTGGTAAACCAAACCTTTTAGAGCCACACGCAAAACCTATAGGAGTGAGCTTGCTCGCGATGGCGTCATACCAGACACCCAGGCAGTGACTGAAAGGCCGCTATCGCGAGCAAGCTCACTCCTACAGGTCATCATCAGGCTCACAAACAAAAACGCCCCGATCATCTCGGGGCGTTTTTCATTTCAGCTGACCGCTTACGCAGCAATCGACAGCTTGAGCTTGTTCATCGCGCTCTTTTCGAGCTGACGGATACGCTCGGCTGAGACGTTGTACTTTTCGGCCAGGTCGTGCAGCGTCGCCTTTTCCTCAGCCAGCCAGCGCTGGTAAAGGATGTCGCGGCTACGGTCGTCCAGCACGTTCAAGGCTTCGTGCAGGTTGGCGGTCGAGCTGTCAGTCCAGTCGGAATCTTCCAGCTGACGCGCCGGATCGTAACGATGGTCTTCCAGGTAGTTGGCCGGAGACTGGAACGCGCTGTCGTCGTCGGCTTCAGCAGCCGGGTCGAACGCCATGTCGTGACCGGTCAAGCGGCTTTCCATCTCGCGCACTTCACGCGGCTCTACACCGAGGCTTTCAGCCACACGGTGCACTTCTTCGTTGTTCAGCCACGCCAGACGTTTCTTCTGGCTGCGCAGGTTGAAGAACAGCTTGCGCTGGGCCTTGGTGGTCGCGACTTTCACGATGCGCCAGTTGCGCAGAATGAACTCGTGAATCTCAGCCTTGATCCAGTGCACGGCGAACGATACCAGACGCACGCCCATTTCTGGGTTAAAACGCTTCACGGCCTTCATCAGACCGACGTTACCTTCCTGGATCAGGTCAGCCTGAGCCAGTCCATAACCGGAATAACTGCGTGCGATATGCACGACAAAACGCAGGTGGGCGAGCACCATCTGCCGAGCCGCCCCTAGATCCTGCTCGTAATAGAGACTCTCGGCCAGTTCACGCTCCTGCTCGGGCGTCAGCAATGGAATGCTGTTGACCGTGTGCACATAGGCTTCCAGGTTTGCACCCGGAACCAAGGCATAAGCAGGTTGCAAAGAATTGGTCATACGAAAAAACCTCCGACACATGACTCGTGCAGTTCAGCACTGCGAAATTGACCGGGAGCCGCTAAACAAGTTCCCTTAGCTGAAAAGTCAATAGATGAAACAAAATTTACGCTTAAAAGATTACCCGAACATTAAAACTCAACGAGGTGCCAGCTCTCTCAAATGGCGTGCAACGGCAATCCACGCACCGATATACCCCAACAGCACCGCCCCAAGCAATAGGGACAGACCATCGGCAACCGGCACACCAGCCAGTGCGAAATTGCTTCCATAAAGACCAGCCAATCGCACCACCGCCTCGTTCAACCAGTCCAGGCCGAACGCCAGCACACCCCAAGACAGAATCCCGGCACCGAAGCCATACAGCGCGCCCATATAAAGGAAGGGCCTGCGCACGTAGGCATCGGTACCGCCCACTAGTTTAATGACTTCGATCTCGGTGCGGCGGTTCTCGATATGAAGACGGATGGTATTGCCTATCACCAATAACAATGCCACCACCAACAGCACTGTCAGGCCGAACACGAAGCGGTCACCCAATTTCAGAATCGCCGCCAGACGTTCGACCCAGACCAGATCCAGCTGCGCCTGCTGCACTTTCGGTAATTCAGCGAGACGCGTACGTAATGCCTCCAGCGCCGGCTTGTCAACTTCCTGTGGAGTCACCAGCACGACGCCGGGCAGCGGGTTTTCAGGCAATTCCTTGAGCGCTTCGCCCAGGCCTGATTGCTGCTGGAACTCGTTCAGCGCCTGATCGCGGGAGATGTACTCTGCTTCGGCGACGCCGGGCATCTCTTTGATCTGAGCGACCAACCCTTCGCCTTCACTCGGCGAAGCATTCAGTTGCAAATAAAGAGAGATCTGCGCCGCGCGCTGCCACGAACCGCCCAGCCGCTCGACGTTGCTCAGCAGCAACGACAAGCCCATCGGCAGGCTCAATGCAACGGCCATCACCAGACAGGTAAAGAAGCTGCCAATTGGTTGCTTGCCCAGACGCCGCAAGCTGTCGGCCAAGCTGGAGCGATGGGCTTCGATCCATGCGTTGAACAGCTGACCAAAGCTTGGACCATCATCATCGTCGTGTTTCTTTTTCTTCTGCGGGCCCGGCTCGGCGGCCTTTGGCGCCACGCGTTCGGAAACCTTGGGGCTGCGAGTGGCACTCATACGCCAGCCTCCCCGTCACCGATCAGTCGGCCGCGTTGCAGGGTCAGCATGCGGTGGCGCATGCGTGCGATCAGGGCCAGGTCGTGACTGGCGATCAGCACGCTGGTGCCCAGGCGGTTGATGTCTTCGAATACGCCCATGATTTCCGCTGCCAGCCGTGGATCGAGGTTACCGGTGGGTTCGTCCGCCAGCAGCAAGGCCGGGCGGTGAACGATGGCGCGTGCAATACCGACGCGCTGCTGCTGACCGGTGGACAAGTCGCCAGGGTACAGCTCGGCCTTGTCAGACAGGGCCACACGCTCCAACGCCGAATCGACGCGTTTGGTCACTTCCGACTTGGAAAGCCCCAGAATCTGGAGCGGCAGGGCGACGTTGTTGAACACCGTGCGGTCGAACAGCAACTGGTGGTTCTGGAACACGACGCCGATTTGCCGCCGCAGGAACGGGATCTGCGCATTGCTGATCTGCCCGAGGTCTTGCCCGGCCAGCAACAGTTTGCCGGTGGTGGGACGTTCCATCGCTAGCAGCAGGCGCAACAGTGTACTTTTACCGGCACCGGAGTGGCCGGTTACAAACAGAAACTCGCCGCGACGCACTCGAAAGCTCAGCTCATGCAAGCCGACGTGTCCGTTCGGATAGCGTTTACCGACCTGTTCGAAACGAATCATGTGCGCTCCCGCTCGGCGAAGAGGGCCTGAACGAACGGTTCGGCCTCGAATGTCCGCAAATCGTCGATGCCTTCACCGACGCCGATGTAACGAATCGGCAGTCCGAACTGCTTGGCCAGCGCGAAGATCACCCCGCCCTTGGCCGTGCCGTCGAGCTTGGTGAGGGCAAGGCCCGTCAGGCTCACCGTCTGATTGAATTGCTTCGCTTGGTTGATGGCGTTCTGGCCAGTACCGGCATCCAGCACCAACAAGACTTCGTGAGGCGCGGCTTCGTCCAGCTTGCCGATCACGCGGCGCACCTTTTTCAGCTCTTCCATCAGGTTGTCTTTGGTGTGCAGACGACCGGCGGTGTCGGCGATCAGCACATCGACACCACGGGCCTTGGCGGCCTGCACGGCGTCGAAGATGACCGAAGCCGAGTCGGCGCCGGTGTGCTGGGCGATGACCGGGATCTTGTTGCGCTCACCCCAGACCTGAAGCTGCTCGACCGCCGCAGCGCGGAAGGTGTCGCCTGCCGCCAGCATGACTTTCTTGCCTTCAAGCTGAAGCTTCTTGGCCAGCTTGCCGATGGTGGTGGTCTTGCCCGCGCCGTTGACGCCAACGACCAGAATCACAAATGGCTTGTGTTCTGCGGTAATGACGAGCGGCGCTTCCACCGGCTTGAGCATTTCCGTCAGTTCACTTTGCAGCGACTTGTACAGCGCGTCGCTGTCGGTCAACTGTTTGCGCGCCACTTTCTGGGTCAGGTTGCGCACGATCAACGACGTGGCTTCAACACCCACGTCGGCGGTCAACAAGCGCGTTTCCAGCTCATCGAGCATGTCATCGTCGATGGCCTTCTTGCCCAGAAACAGGCTGGCCATGCCTTCACCAAGGCTGGCGCTGGTCTTGGACAGACCCTGTTTCAGGCGGGCGAAGAAACCGGGTTGCCTGGCTTCCACGACGGGAGCCGGAGCTTCAGGGACGACTAGCGCTGGCGGGGTCTCGATCACGGGTGCAACCGGCACAGTCGGTACTGGCTCAGGAACAGGCGAAGGCTGAGACAAGGCAGGCAAATCATCGCCAGCGACCGGGTCCGGCAGGGCAACCGGGATCGGCTCGATGGACGGTGGCACTTCAAAAGACGTGGTATCGACCACCGCAGGCTGAGCTGGCGGATGCGGAATGGCGATCTCAGATTGCACGTGCGACGCGGTGTACACCGGAATCTCGGGGGTGACGTGCGGCTCGTGTTCATCCGTCAGCGCCACCGGCTCTTCGGCGACCGGTAGCTTCAGCCAAGGCTCGCCAGCTGGCTGTTCAATGATCGGCGTCGGTGCTTCGAAAGCCGTGGCGACATGTGGCGCAGCAGGCGGGATCGCCGGAGGGGTTTGCGGCTCGGCAGCAGGCGGCGTCGGTTCGGCGACAGGCTCGGGCGCTGCGGCGGTTGAATCCTGTGGCGGCTCGGCAACGGCTTCCTGCGGCTTTTTGCGCAGCCATCCGAACAGGCCTTTTTTCTCGCCAGCCGGGGCTGGGGTCTTCTTGTCGTCGTTGGAACCAAACATGGAGGACGGCTATCTCAAGGTAGCGACGCGCCAGAGCGGCGCCTCTGAAAAATTCTGTATGCGAAACAGACTGCTTTTATGTCCGCTTGTTCATCAGTTGCCCCGGCACGTGGCATCAGTGAATCCGCTTCATAGCGTTCAGCCACTGTCGCCCCAATCAGCCTTAAGGCCATGGCTTATCCGAAAACTCCTACATCTTAGTCGTGGTCGGCAAGCAAACTGGCCGCTATCCTAACACCCCCGCGCCCGCCGACGCTAAGTTCAAGCAGGCCGTCTCGAAGGTTCAAATGACGAATGAATGCTATTGCCCGCCGTGCCGCAGGCCTTCTGCTCGGCACATTGTGTTTGCCCCTTGCTGCTCTCGCCGCCGACCCTCAACCCACTTCCGAATTCACGCTGGATAACGGCCTGAAAGTCGTCGTGCGCGAAGATCATCGCGCGCCGGTGGTGGTGTCGCAGGTCTGGTACAAGGTGGGCTCCAGTTACGAGACGCCCGGCCAGACCGGCCTGTCCCACGCGCTGGAACACATGATGTTCAAGGGCAGCTCCAAGGCGGGTCCGGGTGAGGCTTCGCTGATCCTGCGCGACCTTGGCGCCGAAGAAAACGCCTTCACCAGCGACGATTACACCGCGTACTACCAGGTGCTGGCTCGCGACCGCCTGAGCGTTGCCTTCGAGCTGGAAGCCGATCGCATGGCCAGCCTGCGCCTGCCGCCTGAAGAATTCGCTCGCGAGATTGAAGTCATCAAGGAAGAGCGCCGCCTGCGCACCGATGACAAGCCGAACGCCAAGGCTTACGAACGCTTCAAGGCCATGGCCTACCCGGCCAGTGGCTACCACACGCCGACCATCGGCTGGATGGCGGACCTCGACCGCATGAAGGTCGAAGAGCTGCGCCACTGGTACGAATCCTGGTACGTGCCGAATAACGCCACGCTGGTCGTCGTGGGCGACGTGAAACCCGACGAAGTGAAGGCGCTGGCCGAACGCTTCTTCGGGCCAATTCCACGGCGTGATGTGCCGCCATCGAAAAAGCCGCTGGAGCTGCCTGAGCCGGGCCTGCGCCAGATCACCGTGCATGTGGCGACCCAGATGCCGAGCCTGATGTACGGCTTCAACGTGCCGAGCCTGTCTACCGCGACCGATCCACAGTCAGTCAATGCCCTTCGTCTGATCTCGGCGCTGCTGGACGGCGGCTACAGCGCGCGCATCCCGACGCGTCTGGAGCGCGGTGAAGAACTCGTGACCGGCGCCTCCTCCGATTACGACGCCTACACCCGTGGTGACAGCCTGTTCACCATCAGCGCCACGCCCAACATGCAGAAGAAGAAAACCCTCGCCGACACCGAAGCCGGTATCTGGCGTCTACTGGACGAGCTGAAAAACAAGCCGCCGACCAAAGAAGAGCTTGAGCGGGTTCGGGCGCAGGTCATCGCCGGTCTGGTGTATGAGCGTGATTCGATCACCAGTCAGGCCAGCACCATCGGCGAGCTGGAAACTGTGGGGCTGTCCTGGCGCCTGATCGACGGCGAACTGGCGGCGCTGCAAAGCGTCACTCCGGAAGACATCCAGAAAGCCGCTCGCACCTATTTCACCCGCGAACGCCTCGCCGTCGCGCACGTTCTGCCTGAGGAGAAAGCCAAATGACCCCGCGCAACGAAACACGCCTGGGGCGAACGCGGGCCCCTTCGATGCTGCTGGCAGCGACCCTCGCGCTGTTTAGCGCTGCACCGGTCATGGCCGACACGGCCGCCGAAGCGCCCAAGGCCATCGATAAAGCTGCCAACACCCTCGAATCCCTGAAGGAGCTCGACGGCAAGGCCCCGGCCCGTCGCTCATTGAACATTCAGTCGTGGAACACCGCCGAAGGCGCCCGCGTGCTGTTCGTCGAAGCTCATGAGCTGCCGATGTTCGACATGCGCTTGCTGTTCGCAGCTGGCAGCAGTCAGGACGGCGCCACCCCGGGGATCGCGCTGGTCACCAACGCCATGCTCAATGAAGGCGTGAAAGGCAAGAATGTCAGCGCCATCGCCGAAGGTTTCGAAGGGCTGGGCGCCGACTTCGGCAACGGCTCCTACCGCGACATGGCGCTGGTTTCGCTGCGCAGCCTGAGCGCGCCCGAGAAACGCGAACCGGCACTCAAGCTATTCTCGGAAGTGGTGGGCAAGCCCACGTTCCCTAGTGACTCGCTGGCCCGGATCAAAAACCAGCTTCTCGCCAGCTTTGAATATCAAAAGCAAAACCCCGGCAAACTGGCGGGCGATGAGCTGTTCACGCGTCTGTACGGGAATCACCCCTACGGGCATCCAAGCATGGGCACTGCCAAAAGCATCACGCCAATCACGCTCGCGCAGCTGAAAGCCTTTCACGCCAGGGCCTACGCGGCGGGGAACGCGGTGATTGCATTGGTGGGCGATCTTTCTCGCGCAGATGCCGAAGCGGTTGCCGCTCAGGTGTCGGCGTCGCTGCCGAAAGGCCCGGCATTGGCGAAGACCGTTGCGCCGACCGAGCCGAAATCTGGCGAGACTCACATTGAGTTTCCTTCCAAGCAGACTCACCTGATGCTGGCCGAGCTGGGCATCGACCGGGCCGATCCGGATTACGCAGCGCTCTCGCTGGGCAACTCGATCCTCGGCGGCGGCGGCTTTGGCAGTCGCTTGATGACCGAAGTTCGGGAAAAGCGTGGCCTGACGTACGGTATTTCGTCGGGCTTCACCCCGATGCAGGCCCAAGGCCCGTTCATCATCGGCCTGCAAACCCGTGCCGAACTCAGCGAAAACACCTTGAAGCTGGTCAAGGACGTCACCCGTGACTTCCTCGCGAACGGCCCCACCCAGAAAGAGCTCGACGACGCCAAGCGCGAACTCGCGGGCAGCTTCCCGCTGTCCACGGCGAGCAACTCGGCAATCGTTGGCCAATTGGGGGCAATCGGCTTCTATAATCTGCCCCTGAGCTACATCGAAGACTTCATGACGCAGTCTCAGAGCGTCACCGTCGAGCAGATCAAAACGGTGATGAACAAGCATCTGGACGTGGACAAGCTGGTCATCGTGACGGCTGGTCCTACTGTCCCGCAGAAACCTCTGCCGCCCCCTACTGATCGACCTGCCGAGCAACCCCTCGGCGTTCCGGAGCACTAATGACCTCGACTTCCAAGCCGCCGCGCATACACAAAGGGCACAAAGTCCATACGGGCCTCGGCCAACTGCGGATCATCGGCGGCGAATGGCGCAGTCGGCGTCTGAGCTTTCCTGATGCCCCTGGCCTGCGCCCGACGCCGGACCGGGTGCGCGAGACCCTGTTCAACTGGTTGGCGCCTTACATCGAAGGCGCCCGCGTGCTCGACCCGTTCGCGGGCAGCGGCGCGCTGTATCTGGAAGCACTGTCCCGTGGCGCGAGTCTGGGCCTGGCGCTGGACACCAACTCCGCCGCCATTTCCAACCTGCGCGAGCATCTCGGCACTTTGCGCTGCACAGTGGGCCGGACATCGACCGGCGACGCCCTGCGTTATCTGGAGACCCAGCCCGCCGAGCAGTTCGACGTGATCTTCCTCGATCCGCCGTTCCACCAAAACCTGCTGGCACCGGCCTGCACGCTGCTCGAAGAACGTCAGTGGCTGGCGGACAACGCGTGGATCTACACCGAAAGCGAAACTGCGCCCTCCACCTTGGCCATGCCGGGCAACTGGCGACTGCACCGCGAGAAAAAGGCCGGGCAGGTGTATTACGCGCTGTGGGAACGAAGTGCCGTCGCCAGCTGACAGCCGGGCCTTCGTTCCGGCAACCGGCCTCGGCAACCCCCACCTGCAAACGTTGTGGGGGCCGCTGTGGCGCAAGACCGTTCATCTCGACCGTCGTCGCGAGCGCATCTGGCTGGAAGACGGCGACTTCCTCGACCTCGACTGGCATGGGCCTCATGACGCCCAAGTGCCGGTCGTCATTGTGCTGCATGGCCTGACCGGGTCTTCCAATTCGCCTTACGTTGCAGGTTTGCAGCGGGCGATGGAAAAGCGCGGCTGGTCCAGCGTTGCGGTGAACTGGCGTGGCTGTTCAGGAGAGCCCAATCTGTTGCCTCGCAGCTACCACTCCGGCGCCACGGAAGACCTCGCCGCCGTGATCGATCACTTGCGAGCCGCCCGCCCCTTGGCGCCGCTCTATGCCGTCGGTTATTCGCTGGGCGGTAATATCTTGCTCAAATACCTCGGCGAATCCGGCCTCCAAAGCCAGTTACAAGGGGCTGCGGCGGTGTCGGTGCCGTTTCGGCTGGACGAGTGCGCGGACCGTATCGGGCTGGGTTTTTCCAAGGTGTATCAGCGCCACTTCATGCGCGAGATGGTCGGTTACATCCGGGACAAGCAACGCCGTTTTCAACACGAAGGGTTGAGCGACGGGCTCGCGGTCCTCGCAGCACTGGGTTCGCTGGACAACCTGCGCACGTTCTGGGATTTCGACGGGAAGGTCACCGCGCCGCTCAACGGTTTCCTCGACGCCTACGACTATTACCGGAAAGCGTCGAGCCGCTATTACCTCGGCGCGATTCGCACACCGACGCTGCTGGTGCAGGCATTGGACGATCCGTTCGTGTTTCGCCACAGCCTGCCCGAGCCTGGCGAGTTGTCTGACAGCACCCGATTCGACTTTCAGGCTCAGGGTGGCCATGTCGGGTTCGTTGGCGGAACGATCAGAACACCGACCTATTACCTGGAACAGCGGATTCCGGAGTGGTTGGTGGAGGTGCATGGGGCGTAAGACTGAGACCTATGCGTTGACTGAAAAACCCTCGTCGCTGCCGTCGTTCCTCCGGCGTCTCCCACAGGATGTGTGGTAGCCCGAATAAACCATTCGCAAACCGATCCGCGGCCAAACAGCAGTGCGGCATCGTGCAAGATCGTTCAAGACACTCCCACCCCGAACGCCTACCCTGCGGGACATAAGGAGAAGAACCATGTCCCGTAATCAACTGTTCGTTCGCGGTCTTCGCGACAGCGTGCCCATGCTGGTCGGCATTGCACCGTTCGGCATCATCTTTGGAACCCTCGCAGGCGTTGGCGGCTTGTCGCTGTGGCAGGCGGTCGGCATGTCGATGTTTGTCTATGCCGGATCGGCGCAGTTCATCGTTGTCAGCTTGATGGGCGCGGGCGCCAGCGCGGTCGTGATCTTGCTGACCACGTTCATCGTCAACCTTCGCCACGTGCTGTACAGCGCCACGATGCAGCCTCAAGTTCAGGGGTTACCCCAGCGCTGGCGGTTGCTGCTGGCGTTCTGGCTGACCGATGAAACCTTCGCGGTCGTCCAGCGCTTTTACCTCGTTCATGGCCGTACCTCGCTGGCGCATTGGTACTGGCTGGGGGTCACCGTCGCGCTCTATGCGTGCTGGGTCAGCAGTTCACTGGTCGGCGTTTTATTCGGCCAAGCCGTGCCGGACATGGCGAGTTGGGGGCTGGAATTCGCGATGCTGGCGACGTTCATCGGCATCGTCGTCCCGCTTCTGCGCAACCGACCGCAGGTCGCGGCTGCGCTGGCGGCCGGTGCTGTCGCGCTGATGACCTGGTCGTGGCCCTATAAATTGGGGCTGATGGCCGCGGCGTTCAGTGGCATCGCCGTGGGCGTACTTCTCGAACGCCGGCAGTCTTCCGACGCGCAGGACGCCCCGAGCAATGAGGTGCATTCATGAGCTATTGGTGGCTGATTCTCGGCATGACCGCAATCACATTTCTGATGCGCTACAGCCTGTTCGCCTGGCCGAATCTGCGTTTCCCGCCGGTGGTTCGCCAAGGGCTGCACTACGTGCCGACTGCGGTGCTCACTGCGATCGTTGTGCCGGGCATGCTCCTGCCGGACGGCCAGCACTGGCAGGTGTCATGGCACAACGCGTATCTGCTGGCGGGGATCGCCGCCATCGCCATCGCTGCCTTCAGCCGCAACCTGCTGGCAACAATCGGCGGCGGCCTAGCGGTGTTCTTTTTGCTGCGCTGGGCGATGGGACAGATTTGAACGAGGTTATAAGCAAAGAATTAAAAATTCCTTTCAGCTATAACCAGCAGCACTGATTATGCAGTTCTTGAATGATTGGCGGCACGTCTGATGTCGGCGGTTTTCGACGTCTGATTTGTCGCGCAAGCGAATATCACCAAGGACAGCTGCAGTGAGTGATCCGATTTTCCGTCTGACCCACGTCAGCAAAACCTTCAACCGCGACAACACCGCCACCACCGCGCTTGACGATGTCGATCTGACAATCGAGCGCGGCGCGTTTCTCGGCATCGTCGGCACATCGGGCGCTGGCAAAAGCACGCTGCTGCGTCTGCTCAATCTGTTGGAAGCGCCATCGGCGGGCACCGTTGAGTTCGACGGCCAGGACCTGGCATCGCTGGATGCTCGGGGTCAGCGCGAATACCTGTCGAAAGTCTCGACCATTTTTCAGCACTTCAATCTGTTTCACGGCAAGACCGTCCTCGACAACGTCGCGTTTCCGCTCGCCATTCGCGGCGTACCGGCCGCTGAGCGGTATGCGCGCGCGAGGGCGTTGATCGAAAAAGTCGGACTCCAAGATCGCGAAGGGCATTACCCCTCACAGCTGTCAGGTGGGCAGAAACAGCGCGTCGGCATAGCCCGCGCCCTGATCACCAACCCCCAAGTCTTGCTGTGCGATGAGGCCACCAGCGCGCTGGACTCACAAACCACTCAGACCATTCTTGATCTGCTGGGGGAGCTCAAGCGCCTTTACGGATTCACCGTGATCCTGATCACTCACTCATGGGATGTCATTCGCTACGCCTGCGATGCGGCCGTGCTGATCGAACACGGGCGTATCACCGAAGCGGGAACGCTCAAGGACGTGATTCAGCGGGAGCACTCGGTCCTCAAGGACCACCTTCTGCCCCTGAACAAAGATGCCGCCTGGCAAAACGGACCCGACACCCTTGACCTGATTTTCGAGCATCCCGAAACCCAGACCGACTTGCTGTCCACACTCGCGGGGGCGCTGAGTCTCGACTTCTCGATCCTGTCCGGGCGGGTCGACAACCTTGGCAAAACCCCGGTCGCCCGGTTTCAGGTGCGCTTTCGCCCACGCCACCCGCAGACCCACCTCGATGTGGGACAGGTCAAGCAATGGCTGACCGACCAGATGATCACCGTCAACCTCTGATTCCCGTTCGAGCGCCCCATGAACCCCATGACCTGGCAAACCTACCTTCCGGATTTCTGGGCCGCCCTGGCGCAGACCCTCTACATGATCGCCATCGCGGGCCCCTGCATCATCGTGGCTGGCCTCACGGTTGGCACCACGCTGTACCTGATCGCGCCACAATCCATTTCACCGAGACCTGCGCTGTATTACCTGCTGACCACCGCCGTCAACGTCGGTCGCTCCATTCCGTTCCTGATTCTGATCGTGCTGCTGATCCCCGTCACCCGCGCCACCGTGGGCACAACGCTTGGGCCGGTGGCGGCCATCATTCCACTGGTACTGGGTTTCACGCCGTTCTTCTCAAGGCTCGTGGAGTCGGTGCTGCGGGAGATTGATCAGGGCCGAATCGAGGCCGCACGTTCCATGGGCGTGACCCGCTTTCAGCTGATTTTCCGGGTGCTGCTGCCCGAGTCTTTCTCAGGATTGCTCAACGCCATGACCATCATTCTGGTGGGCACCGTGGAAGGCACCGCAGTGGCGGGCGCCGTGGGTGCAGGCGGCGTCGGGGATTTCGCCATCGAGTTTGGCTACCAGCGTTTCTACGGCGAGCTGATGTTCATCTCGGTGTTTTCGATGGTCATCATCGTCCAGTTCATCCAGATCACCGGCGACGTGTGGATTCGTGCCCGTAGCCACAAGCGATAGCCGCAAACACTCATCGGCAGGTCGCCAGGCCTGCTGCCCCGCTCAACCTTGTCGAAGAGAAATCATGGAAAACACACGCGCCACATCCAGACGCACGGTGGCATTGGCCGCCGCCTTTACCGCGATCGCTGCCAGTATTGCGATGGTCATTCCGGCCTTCATGGGCGCTACTGCGTCGGCCAGCGAGGTGACGGCCACCGCCAACAAGGGCACGACCGTCCCAGACACGCCGCTGAAGATTTACGCGACGGCTTCGCCTCAGGGCGACATTGTGCGTTTCGTACAGAAACTCGCGGACGCTGACGGTTCCGGGCTGAAGCTCAAGCTGACCACCAGCGGCGGCAGTGGCGCGCTAGACTCGTACGAATTGCTCGCCAGCGGCGACACGGACGTGAACTTCACGGGGCACCAACCCTACGTCAACGCCTGGAAAGCGGCGCACCCCAAGCTCAACAACTTCGATGGCAAAGCGACAGTGCTGCTGAACGCCTTTGGCTTGTACTCGGTGAAATACACCAGCCCCAAAGACCTGCCGGACGGCGCGAAAATCCTGGTCCCCAACGAGCAAACCAACCTGCCCCGCTCACTGTTCATTCTTCAGGACTTGGGGCTGATCAAGCTCAATGTGGAAAAGCTCGACAGCTCGCCAGCGGCGATTTCGGTGAGCGAAAAATCGATCATCGACAACCCGCGCCATCTGCAATTGATCCCGACCGACACAGTGTTGCGGGCCAAAGCCTTGCCTGATGCCGATGCCAGCTTCATCAACGGGGACGTTGCCCTGTCGAACGGCGTCGATCCATCACGTGCGCTGGTGCGGGAACACACGGCCGACAACCCGTACGCCAACCTCATCTACGCACGCAACGAGATGCTGGACGATCCTCGACTGACCCTATTGGCGAAGTACCTGACCGGGCCGGAAGTGAAGCAGTTCATCGAGACCAACTACAAAGGCTTCGTAGTGCCCGACCAGAAACTCGTCCGCTGATACGGGACATCTGGCGCCGCTGCTCGTAACGGCGCCATTTGCATCACTCCCCTTTCGCCACGCCACGCTGCGGATCGTTGATCCACTCGCTCCACGACCCCGCATACAGACGTCCCAATGGATAGCCGGCCAGGCACAGCGCAAACAGGTTGTGGCAGGCCGTCACGCCCGAACCGCAGTAGGCGACCAGTTTTTCGGGCGGGCGGCCGTTCAGGGTTTCCGCGAAACGTTGCTTGAGCTGATCGGCAGGCAAAAACCGGCCATCCGGCCCAAGGTTGTCAGTGAACGCTGCGCATTGCGCGCCCGGGATGTGCCCGGCCATAGGGTCGATTGGCTCGACCTCCCCGCGGAAACGCGCCGGGGCACGGGCATCGATCAGGGTCACTTCAGGTTTATCGAGCTTCTTCTGCACATCGGCCGCGCTAAGCACCAGCGCATCGTCAGGCTTGCCTTCGAATCGCCCCTCGACGTGCTGCGGCGGGTCGAGGCTCAACGGCAAGCCCGCCGCGTGCCAGGCCTTGAGGCCACCGTCGAGAATGAACACGCCTTCGCGTTTGCCCAGCCACGCCAGCAGCCACCATGCACGCGCGGCATAGGCGCCTGGGCCGTCGTCGTACAGCACGATGTCGCTGTCATTGTTGACGCCCCAGAAACGCAAACGGTCGATCAGCGTGTTGGGGTCAGGCAATGGGTGTCGACCGGTCACGCCCTTGGTGATCGGGCCGCTCAGGTCATTGAGCAAGTCGGCGTAGGACGAGCCTTCGATATGGCCCTCCGCGTAGCTGCGCTGGCCGTAGTCCAGATCCTCAAGAGAGGAACGGCAATCCAGAATCACAAGGCCGGGCTGTTTTTGGCGTTCGGCCAGTTGTTGCGGGCTGATCAATTGCGCGATGGACATGACGGGCTCCTGCAGACAGTGAAAGTGGCTAAAGCGATAAGACCATTGGATTGAAGGAGACGCTCATGGGGTCGCCTCCTCCAGTGCCTTGTTCAGCGGCACGTAAAATTCGGTGCACAGCGCGTGGACCGCGTCGTGCGCCAGCGGCGTGACGTAGGCCAGTTCCAGCACCAAGACTTGATAGACACCGCGCCGAATGGCGTTTTCGTTCAGGTGCGCGGCGTTTTCCCGCGTTGTGCAAAGAAAACGTACCCAGGACGTCAGGATGATCCAGGCGTTGAGGGTCAAGGATTCGATCTGCACGGTGTCCATTTTCAAGATCCCGGCCTCGACAAAGCCGCCATAAATGGCCATGGCCTTGATCAGACAATGCTGGGAAAACCGGCGATAGCGCGTCGCCAATTCTGGATCGGCGTCGAGCAGGTGCTCAAGGTCGCGGTGCAAGAAACGGTAGCGCCACATCCCGTCGAGGATCGCCATCAGGTAATGGCGCTTGTCTTCGACATCCGGCAAACGCCCTTTCGGCGGGTGCAGAAAACTGTCCACCAGCGTTTCGTACTCGCTGAAGAGCTCGGCGATGATCGCCTGCTTATTGGGGAAGTGGTAGTACAGATTGCCCGGCGAAATTTCCATGTGCGCGGCGATGTGGTTGGTGCTGACACTACGCTCGCCCTGCAGATTGAACAGCTCCAGACTGCTCTGCACGATGCGTTCACGGGTTTTGATGCGTAGGGTTTTGATGCGCGGCGCCATGTTCGACTCGAACGTGTGGTTGTCACAGTGATGTGCTGGATCTTAACGCATGCGGTCGCGACTCGGTGCGTCTTGGCAGCACATCACACGCCCCCGGCGTGAAGAGCACATTCTTCAAACGTGTCCGGACGCGTTCTCCCGCTTGAATTCGTTGAGCGCCGCCACGACCCGTTCTTGCTCGCCTTCGGTCAGTGTCGGATAAATCGGCAGCGACAGAATTCGCTCATGCAAGCGCGCCTTCTCCATGGGAAGGCTCAGTTTCAAGGTCTTGTACGGTGCATGATCAGGAATTGGCAGTGGGTAGTGAATGGCGGCCTGAACACCACGCCGCGCCAAATGCTGTTGCAGGGCGTCGCGCTCAACGCATTCGACCACGAAGAGATGCCAGACATGAGCGTTGCGCTCGCTAACGCCAGGCAGCGTGATCAGCGGGTTGTTGACCCCTCGCAGGTAGCGCTCGGCCACTTTCCGACGACGCTCGGCATCGGCGTCCAGATAAGCCAGTTTGACCGACAGCATCGCGGCCTGGATTTCGTCCAGCCGGCTGTTCACGCCGGGGTAGTCGTGCCGGTATTTGACGCTGGAGCCGTAGTTACCCAATGCCCTGACCAATCGTGCCAGCTCTTCATCCGACGTGACCACGGCGCCACCGTCCCCGAGCGCGCCGAGGTTTTTTCCTGGATAGAAGCTGAAGGCGGCGGCATGCCCCCAGTTACCGGCCTTGCGACCGTTCAACTGAGCACCATGCGCTTGGGCGCAGTCTTCAAGCACCAGCAACCCGTGCCGCTCCGCCAGGGCCATGAGCTGTGGCATCGGCGCCAGTTGGCCGTAGAGATGAACCGGCAGCAGCACGCGTGTTCGAGGAGTGATAGCGGCTTCGACGGCTGCACAATCGAGGTTGTGCGTGGCGGGGTCGATATCGACCAGCACGGGTACGAGCCCGGTTTCGGTCACCGCAGATACCGTGGCAATGAACGTATTGGCAGGGACGAGCACCTCGTCCCCGGTCTTGAGTTTGCCCTGTTGTTTCCAGGCGCGAAGCACCAGTATCAGCGCGTCCAGGCCGTTACCGGTGCCGACAGCGAAGGGGACACCACAGTATTCGGCAAATGCTTTTTCGAACCGGGCCAACTCGGCGCCACCGATGTACCAGCCTGAATCGATGACCCTGGCGCAAGCCGCTTTCAACTCGTCGGCGTATTCATGATTGACCGCTTTCAAATCGAGAAACGGGATATCCATTCACTAACCTCGTGCCGCGGTCAAAAAAGGTCGATACGCATCCGGGGCCATCTCGTCTGAAATCATCTGCTGAAAAGTGGCGTAGTCCCTGACGTAATCGGCCTCATCGTAGAGATTGTCGGCCAGCACCATCAGCACGCAGTCTGGGGAGAAATCGTACATTTCCCGCCAGATGAAGGACTCGATCAGCAGCCCCTGTTGCGGGTGATCAAGACGGATATCGATTTTCTCCGTCCCGTCATCCAGCATGAAACGGCACGAGCCTCGTACGGCCACGGCCACCTGTTTCAGCGACTTGTGGGCGTGAAAGCCACGACGGACCCCCTCCCCGGTTTCGAACATATAGTAGACACGCTTGACCGAGAAGGGGATGTTCTTGCCCTCTTCCAGTGCGATCAATGAGCCGCGCTCATCGCCATGTGTCTGCAACTGCAGGAATTGGATTTTCATAACGTTTTGCTCGCGAACTCGCGCAATCCCTTGCAGCCTGTCGACAACCTGTTGATGTACCGAAGTTGGCTGCCGGAGAGTCGAACTCCGGATCTGGCCGCTTCAACCTTTCGCATTGATGATATTGCCGCGCATCCGCGCAGCCCCTCTGTCGTCCAGGTCCCGGCGCGTGTGCATCGGCTTGAGATCCCCTTGAAGCGTCTCGTTGATCTCATCAATGGCGGTCTTCGTTTGATTGCCGTTCGACTTACCCACCAGATAACGCAGTGACAAACGAAATTGCTCAGACTCGTGCGCAACGGGTCGCGTGCCGTGCAAGGTGCAGTTGTGCCACAACCCGACATAGCCGGGACCGCCCAGCAGGGTGCGATCCTCGCAGCGGATCGCGTTGCCGTGGTCATCGGCGTACATCCATTGATCACCCCCCAACGGCTCAAGGCTGTGCGGAAACAGCGTGGCGCCAAACTGGTGGGAGCCAGGAATCAGGTGCAGTGGCGAATCGTACTCCGTCACGTCATGCAAATAGACATACAGCGTCAGAAACGTAGAGGGGTCCAGTTCGACCCGCCCTTGGGGCCAATCAATGATGTCCTGATGAAAGTCGATGCCGCGAAAATAGGTGATGTCGCGGTAAGGCTTCTTGATGTATGGGCCGAGATTGGCCACGTTCACGTCGCGAATCCGCTCGCGAATCCAGTCTGGCAGCCACGAATCCGGGACGCCACAAACCGCCTTTTTGATCACCACTTCATAATCGTCGCCCAGTAGCTCACTGAGTACGCCCGTCAAGCGCGGGTCCTGCTCGATGAACTGCAACTGCTCATCGAACTGATTCAGAAAATTAAACGCCTTGGTCGGGTTGGCGTTGAAATGGTTTTCCTGGGCCAGATACTCCGCTTCGTCCATGAACAGGCTGCCATCGAACGCACGTGCAGCGACCATGGCGCGGTAGAGCGCCTGGACTTGCTCGACATTCAGCATTTCACCAAACAGGTGGGCGCCTTGTTCAATCAGATTCTTTACGCAGCTTTGCATGATCTACCCGCTAAACGGTCCGCGAACGCACTAAAAGCCTTATCGGCGGAACGGGATTTAAATGAAATCTCGCCCGGAAAAATATTTGGCCGCGTATGTGACCAGAAACGCTGTAATCCTGCCCAAACTCAAGCTCGCAGGCGGCATTTGACTTTGTAGAGCTACAACTCTAGAAACACTCTATAACTTCAAAAGGAACCGCAGCAATGCCTGTCGAACCCGTCCAAAGGCCAACGCTCAAGGCGGCATCCACACCGCCTGATACGCTCGAACGCCTGTTCGACCTGCAACGTCAGGCCTTTGCGGCCAATCCCATGCCGATTGCCGGGCAGCGCCTGCAATGGCTCGACAGCCTGCATCAATTGCTCAGCGACGAACGCCAGGCGTTGATCGAGGCGATCAGCACGGATTTCAGCCATCGCAGCGCTGATGAAACGCTGCTCGCCGAGTTGATGCCGAGCCTACACAACATCCGCTACGCCCGCCGCCACGTGAAGAAATGGATGCGCACGTCTCGACGCAGCGTCGGCATGGCGTTTCAGCCCGCGTCAGCAAAAGTCATCTATCAGCCGTTGGGCGTCGTCGGTGTCATCGTCCCGTGGAACTATCCGTTGTATCTGGCCATTGGCCCCTTGGTCGGCGCGCTGGCGGCAGGTAATCGGGTGATGCTCAAGCTGAGCGAGTCAACGCCTGCGACCGGGGAACTGCTCAAAACGCTGTTCGCCAGGATTTTTCCAGAGGATCTGGTGGCCGTGGTTCTGGGGGAAGCCGAGGTGGGGATAGCGTTTTCGAAGCTGCCTTTTGATCATTTATTGTTCACCGGGGCCACTAGCATTGGACGGCACGTGATGCGCGCCGCCGCTGAAAACCTGACGCCCGTTACGCTGGAACTGGGCGGGAAGTCTCCGGCCATCGTTTCGCAGGACGTGCCGATCATGGACGCCGCCGAGCGAATCGCGTTTGGCAAGACCATGAACGCCGGACAGACCTGCGTGGCGCCTGACTACGTGCTGGTACCCGCGAACCGGATCGATGAGTTCGTCGGCGCCTACCGTCAGGCCGTCAAACGGTTTTATCCGACACTGGCGGACAATCCGGACTACACCGCCATTATCAATCCACGGCAAATGGCACGGCTGAACGGTTACATCGCCGACGCCAGCAGCAAAGGTGCGCAGATCATCTCGTTGTATGAGCAGGGCCAAGGGCGACGTATGCCTTTCAGTCTGCTGCTCGACGTCAACGACGACATGCGGGTGATGCAGGACGAGATCTTCGGCCCTTTGCTGCCCATCGTGCCGTATGAGCGCATCGAACAAGCGTTCGACTACATCAATCGCCGGCCTCGGCCGCTGGCCCTTTACTACTTTGGGTACGACAAGGCCGAGCAGAATCGGGTGCTGGAGCAGACTCATTCCGGCGGAGTCTGTCTGAACGACACGCTGCTCCACGTTGCGCAGGACGATTTGCCTTTCGGTGGTATAGGCCCCTCCGGCATGGGCCATTACCACGGCCACGAAGGTTTTCTGACATTCAGCAAGGCCAAAGGTGTGTTCATCAAACAGCGTTTCAACGCAGCACGGCTGATTTATCCGCCTTACGGGAAAGCGATTCAGAAATTGATCTACAAGCTGTTCATTCGGTAGGCCGCAGCCATGCACGGGGTTGGTGGCGTCGCGGAATGTCGGCACGCCCGCGATTCCTGTGGAAACGCCCGCGACTTGGCCGCCTCGCCCCGCTGCGCTACCATCCGAATCCCTTCGGACTCCGACCAGGACGACGCGATGAACCGAGTGTTGTACCCAGGCACCTTCGACCCTATCACCAAGGGTCATGGCGATCTGGTCGAGCGCGCATCGCGCATGTTCGACCAAGTGGTCATTGCCATAGCCGCCAGCCCCAAGAAAAACCCGCTGTTTTCGCTGGAGCAACGCGTCGAGCTTGCGCGCGAGGCGACCAAGCACCTGCACAACGTCGAAGTGGTGGGTTTCTCGACCCTGCTGGCGCATTTCGCCCAGGAACAGAACGCCAACATCCTGCTGCGTGGCCTGCGTGCTGTCTCCGATTTTGAATATGAATTCCAGCTGGCGAACATGAACAAACAACTTGCGCCGGACGTCGAGAGTCTTTTTCTCACGCCGTCCGAACGCTATTCGTTCATTTCATCTACGCTGGTCAGGGAAATTGCTGCATTGGGGGGAGACATCACCAAGTTCGTGCATCCGGCTGTCGCCCAGGCGCTCAAGGAGAGGTTTCAGCCGGGTACGTGAGCTATGTTCAGGTGCATACCGAGCGCTAATGCGGCACAATTCGCCGCATTAGTTTAGTTATGCCCCGGCATTGGCCGCGGCTGGAGTTTCCATGTCCCTGATCATCACCGACGATTGCATCAATTGCGACGTCTGCGAACCCGAGTGCCCGAACGA
The DNA here is from genome assembly GCF_057128705.1 of Pseudomonas salicis. Taxonomy (NCBI): domain Bacteria; kingdom Pseudomonadati; phylum Pseudomonadota; class Gammaproteobacteria; order Pseudomonadales; family Pseudomonadaceae; genus Pseudomonas; species Pseudomonas salicis. The sequence goes on along the minus strand of NZ_JBSKHU010000007.1, from coordinate 142,670 downwards.
AGCGATTTCCCAGGGTGAAGAGATCTACGTGATCAACCCGAACCTGTGCACCGAATGTGTTGGCCACTATGACGAGCCGCAGTGCCAGCAAGTTTGCCCCGTGGATTGCATCCCACTGGATGAAAACCACGTCGAGAGCAAAGACGAGCTGATGGCCAAGTACCAGTTGATTACCAGCAAGGCATAAACGAAGGCATATCCTGTCGGCATACGCGCTTTCGCCGAAGACACTGGCTGTAATGCCTGTTGACCTGAGCGAGCGAGATACGCATGACATTGAAGCTTACGTGGATACCGTCCTCGTTTGGCGCCACACTTTTTCTGTGCGCCCTCTCGGCTCACGGCAGCCCTGACCATCCCCGGCAGGCCGCCATTGCCAGCCCACACCCCATCGCCACCGCCGCCGGCCGAGAAATCCTGGTCGATGGCGGCAACGCGTTCGACGCCGCCGTTGCCATCAGCGCCACCCTCGCCGTGGTTGAGCCTTACGGTTCTGGATTGGGGGGCGGCGGTTTCTTTTTGCTCCGCCAGGCCGGAGAGCCGGTGCAGTACCAGTTTCTCGATGCGCGAGAAAAAGCGCCCTTGAAGTCCAGACTCAAGATGTTCACCCGCAACGGCATCGTGCAGCCGGACTTGTCCCTGAACGGCCCGCTGGCGGCTGCCATTCCGGGTTTGCCCGCCGCGCTGGTCGAACTCGCAGAACGTTATGGGCGACTGCCCCTCAGCATTTCCATGGCACCCGCCATTCGCATCGCCTATCGCGGGTTCAAGGTGGATGAGATCTATCGTGAACGCGCCAGTTGGCGACTCTTCGCGTTGCGGGCCAACAAAGAGAGCGCCCGGTTGTTCTTGCGCAACAACGATGTGCCGGACCTGGGCGAAGTCATCAAGCAACCGGAATTGGCCCAAACTCTCGACCGCCTGGCTGATAAAGGCCGCGCTGGTTTCTACAGCGGTCTGACGGCGCAATCGATGGTCAATGGCAATCGGGCGGCAGGCGGAATCTGGAATTACCACGACTTCGAAGAGTACGACGTCGTCACCCGCACGCCGCTACGCTTTCAACTGGCGGATCAGCGCGAATTGATCAGCGCCCCGCCCCCATCGGCGGGCGGCATCGCGCTGGCGCAGAGCCTGTACATGCTGCAACAGCTGCCGTGGCGCGAATCCGAAAAGGTGCAACGCGCCCATTACGTCGTCGAAGTGTTGCGCCGCGCTTACCGTGATCGGGTGTTGTTTGGCGACCCCGACTTTGTACCCAATCCCATTGCCCAAGTGCTGGCGCCTGATTATCTGCTCCAGCTCTCGACTAGCGTTGACCCTCACATGGCGACGCCGAACACTGCGTTGCCACCGGCGCCCCGCTGGCGGGAAGGCGACAACACCAGCCATTTCTCAGTGCTCGACGACGAAGGCAATGCCGTTGCGGCAACGCTGTCTCTGAACCTTCCGTTCGGCTCGACGTTTACGGTGCCCGGCACCGGCGTGATCCTCAACGACGAAATGGACGATTTCGCTGTCGATCCCAAAGGCAGCAACACGTACGGATTGGTGGGCAGTCAGGCCAACATCATCGAACCGGGCAAACGGCCGCTGTCGAGCATGAGCCCCAGTTTCATCGAAAGCCCGCATACCTTCACCGCTTTCGGCACTCCGGGAGGAAGCCGGATCCCGAGCATTGTGCTGCTGTCGATGCTGGAATACCTGGACGACCGGCCAGTGGCCCAATGGGTGTCGGCGCCGCGTTACCACCATCAGTACATGCCGGATGTGATGGAGTACGAGCCGGGGGCGTTTACCGCCGAAGAATTGAGTGACCTGCGCGAACGAGGCTACAAGCTCAGGGAAACGAAGCGCGATTTCGGTAACCAGCAAGTGCTGCTGTGGCACAAGAACAGCGCCAACGTCGAAGCCGCGAGCGATCCTCGCGGCGTAGGGATTTCAGCGATTTTCAGGCCCGATGCACCGCTGAGTCTGGTGCGGACCTGCGCGGATCAGTCGTGTTTGCCGTAGCCGCTGGTGGTGCAGCCGAGGCAGCGAACGAAGGCGGCCTTGCCGGGATCGACCACGAGAGCCTTGCCGGTGGCACCCAAATTGCCGCCTGCCGCCGCGAATGGCGAGGCCACGACAAACAGCGCCGCACCCGCGACCGTGGCGACGATCAGCAGCGGGCGGGCGATCAACAGGTCGCCGATCATGGCGTACGCCGGTGGGTTCTGGATTTCATAAACGGGGTCGCCGCTGCCTGAGGCTTCGACCTGCGCCATCGCCGGGGTCATCTGCAAGCCGAAAAACAAGGCCAGGGTGGCAGCGAGAATGCGAAACGGGCTCATGGCGTGATCCTTCAGGCACAGCGGAAAAGTGATGCTGCTCACTATAAACAGGGATTGGGGTTAAGCAAGGGGGCCATGCAGACCCTGCCCACAATTTCCGTCTCGTTTTACTTCTGACATTTCGGGCAAAACACGCTCGCCCGTTGCCCCAGCTTCACCTCGCGCATGATCGTCCCGCAGACCTTGCACGGCTCCTCGCCTCGGCCATAGGCGAACAACTCCTGCTGGAAATACCCCGGCTGCCCATCGCCGCCAATGAAGTCCCGCAACGTGGTGCCGCCGCGTTCGATGGCCGCCGCGAGAATGCGCTTGATCTCAATCGCCAGCTTTATATAGCGGGCCTTTGAAATACTCTTGGCCTCACGGCGCGGATCGATGCCCGCCGCAAATAAGGCTTCGGTCGCATAGATATTCCCCACGCCCACCACCACGGCGTTGTCCATGATGAACGGCTTGACCGCCATCGAACGGCCACGCGACAGCTCATACAACCGCAGCCCGTCGAACAGATCGGTCAACGGCTCAGGCCCCAGCCGAATCAACAACTCATGGTTGTGTGGGTCGAGGCTCCACAGCATCGCGCCGAAACGCCGCGGGTCGGTGTAACGCAGCGCCAGCCCCGACTCCAGCTCGATGTCCACATGCTCATGCTTGAGGGCAGGCAACCCCGCCTCGACCAGCCGCAAATTCCCGGACATGCCCAAATGGCTGATCAACGTGCCGACTTCGGCCTGGATCAGCAGGTATTTGGCGCGTCGCTCGACCACCACGATCTTCTGGCCAGACAACCGTACGTCCAGGTCTTCTGGAATCGGCCAGCGCAGGCGGCGATCACGCACGATCACGCGGCTGACGCGCTGGCCTTCGAGATGGGGCGCGATGCCCCGACGAGTGGTTTCGACTTCAGGTAATTCAGGCATGGGGCGGCTCGATGGCGGGTGAAACGCGAGCGCGCAAACTCAGTGTGCGCTCAGTTCTCGGATACTTTCTTTGAGGTTTTCGAAGTCGTAGTCGGACAGGCCAACGTAATCCAGAACCAGGTGACCAATGCTGTTCCACTCATGGTCCACCGCCTGATTACCCAACACCCGATGCGATGAGCAAATGTGTTCGGCCATTTTCAGGATCGCCAGCAGGTTCTTCAGCGGCGCGTTACGGCCCGACTCTTCCTGGAAAATCGCCAATGCATTGTGGTGGTTAGCGATGGCATTGCTCACATGTTCAGGTAAACGCCAGGATTTGGCCGTGAAATAGCCGACAACCGCATGGTTCGTGTTGAGAATGTGATTTTCCGTATCCACCACGCGCCGGTCCGGCCCCGCCTTGGCGTAAGCCTCTTCCAGCACATTCATGTACTCGGGGAAGCGCTTGAGCATCAGTGGCACACCGCAGTCGTGAAACAGACCGAGCGCGTAGGATTCGTCCACAGTTTGCGAGCCGATTCGCTTGGCCAGCGTCAGACTGGTCATCGCGACGTCTTGGGCGGTGTCCCAGAAACGATTGAGCACCACGATCGTCTCGTCGGTCATCTCGCCCTTGATCGACTGCGCGTTGATCAGGTTGATCACCGAGCGGCTCCCCAGCAGGTTCACTGCACGCTGAATCGACGCGATTTTGTTCGCGAGACCGTAGTGAGGCGAGTTGACGATCTTTAGCAAGGCGCCGGAGAGCCCCGGGTCCTGTGCGATCAACCGGGCGATCACACCCAGATCAGGGTCGGGCATGTACTGCTCCATCTGCAAATCGACCATGATTTGCGGCTGGGGCGGCACGCTGATGCCTTGCAACGCCTGCTGAATCTGCTCGGAAGTAAGCTCTTGGGACATAAGTACACACTCAAGGTCAGGGGGCGATTCTAACCCTTACCGCCCATGCTTCGACAACCGTTGAAACACTCTTCGGTCCCGACAGACCGCCTACAGGTAAATTCACCCGAGCGAGCGCGCAGCGGTATAATCCCGCTCTTTTTTCCCCGGAGCGACGTCATGTCCCTGCCTAGCTTGCGCCTCAAGCCCAACGCCGACCGTCGCCTGCGCGCCGGTCATTTGTGGATTTACAGCAACGAAATCGACGTTGCCGCCACCCCGCTCAATGGCTTCGCTCCAGGCGCTCAAGCCATTCTTGAGGCGGCAGGCGGCAAGCCGCTCGGCATCGTGGCCATGAGCCCGAACAACCTGATCTGCGCGCGACTGCTGTCTCGCGATATCAAGTTGCCACTGGATAAATCCCTGCTGGTGCACCGCCTGAACGTCTGCCTGTCCCTGCGCGAGCGCCTGTTCGACAAGCCGTTCTATCGCTTGGTCTACGGCGACTCCGACCTGCTGCCAGGCTTGGTGGTTGACCGTTTCGGCGACATTCTGGTGGTGCAATTGGCATCGGCCACCATGGAGCAACACAAGGACGACGTGCTGGCTGCGCTGATTCAAGTGATCAAGCCGAGCGGCATTCTGCTGAAAAACGATTCGGCCGCCCGTGACGCCGAAGGCCTGAACCGCTATGTAGAAACGGCGTTCGGGCTGGTACCGGAGTGGGTCGCGCTGGAAGAAAACGGCGTGAAATTCGAAGCGCCGGTGATGGAAGGCCAGAAAACCGGCTGGTTCTACGACCACCGCATGAACCGCGCGCGCCTGGCGCCGTACGTCAAAGGCAAGCGCGTGCTGGATTTGTTCAGTTACATCGGCGGCTGGGGCGTGCAAGCGGGTGCGTTCGGCGCCAGCGAAGTGTTTTGCGTCGACGCGTCGGGCTTCGCCCTCGATGGCGTTGAGCGCAACGCTGGCTTGAACGGCTTTGCCGAGAAAGTCACCTGCATCGAAGGCGATGTGTTCGAAGCCCTTAAAGAGCTGAAAAACGCTGAAGAGCGCTTCGACGTGATCGTGGCCGACCCGCCCGCCTTTATCAAACGCAAGAAAGACCTCAAAAACGGCGAAGGCGCCTACCGCCGCCTGAACGAACAGGCCATGCGCCTGCTCAGCAAAGACGGCATCCTCGTCAGCGCCTCCTGTTCGATGCACCTGCCGGAAGACGACCTGCAGAACATCCTTCTGACCAGCGCCCGCCACCTTGACCGCAACATCCAGCTGCTGGAACGCGGCGGCCAAGGCCCGGATCACCCGGTCCACCCGGCGATCCCGGAAACACGGTATATCAAGAGCATCACCTGCCGGTTGTTGCCGAACAGCTGAGTAAGCGGCGTCTGACATGACGCTATCGCGAGCAAGCTCACTCCTACCGGGTTAGCGTAAGACCTGTAGGAGTGAGCTTGCTCGCGATCTGGTGTCACAGCCACACAGCGTCCCAAAGCGGATAATCGCCTAGTTTTTTCACCAGCCCGGCACGCAGTGGGTTGGCGACGACGTACCTCGCCATCTTCACAATATCGTCGTCTCGTCGAAGGGCACGGTCATGAAAGCCTCTTTGCCAAAGCTGCTGATGCTCCCCCCTCGCGCGATTGACCGCGCGAGCACTGCACGACTTGATTCGTTGAACGAGCGACGTTAGCTGGCTGTCTTTCAATTCAAACAGCCAGTGAATGTGGTCAGGCATTACGACCCAAGCCAATGAGTTTGCGGCGCCGGATTCGTGAGCCATGCGCAGTTCGCTTACAACCAACCGTCCTAAACGCCAATCGTTGAACACAGGATTACGGTGTTGAGTGACCGAGGTGATGAGGTAGATTCTTCCTGATTCGGAGTATCGACCATTGCGTAGAGATTTATAACGTGGGAGATCCGACATTCCTTTACCTCATCCAAAACCGTATGAATCAGGTTAGGAGGCGCACGTCACCCCTTCCCATATTAGAAAGTCAGAATGTGTCTGTTGAAATGCCATCGCGAGCAAGCTCACTCCTACAGGGTTACCACAGGACGCTTACGATGCTTCGATCCCAACCATTCCATCCCGCGGTCAGGGGTGTAGAATCGCCCTATTCATCGCCAATCATCCCCCGGCGGGTTTATGAGCTCCGGTCGAGCGCGCAGTGATCCTGTGACGTCGCCGACCTCATCCGTAACGGCAGCGACCTGTCGCCGTTGCAATGGACCAAGAGAAGCTCACTCCCTTACTGAACCTGATTAGCCGCCCGGAGTGCTCCAATGCCTGATTACCGCTCGAAAACGTCTACCCACGGCCGCAACATGGCCGGCGCGCGTGCCTTGTGGCGTGCGACGGGGATGAAAGACGAAGACTTCAAGAAACCGATCATCGCCATCGCCAACTCCTTCACCCAGTTCGTTCCGGGCCACGTGCACCTGAAAGACCTGGGTCAACTGGTTGCCCGCGAGATCGAGAAAGCCGGCGGCGTGGCCAAGGAATTCAACACCATCGCGGTCGATGACGGCATTGCCATGGGCCACGACGGCATGCTGTATTCGCTGCCAAGCCGCGAGATCATCGCCGACTCGGTCGAGTACATGGTCAACGCCCACTGCGCCGACGCCATTGTCTGCATCTCGAACTGCGACAAGATCACCCCCGGCATGCTGATGGCTGCCCTGCGGCTGAATATCCCGGTGATCTTCGTGTCCGGCGGCCCGATGGAAGCTGGCAAGACCAAACTCGCCAGCCACGGTCTGGACCTGGTTGACGCGATGGTCATCGCCGCCGACTCCAGCGCCTCCGACGAGAAAGTCGCCGAATACGAGCGCAGTGCGTGCCCGACCTGCGGTTCGTGCTCCGGCATGTTCACCGCCAACTCGATGAACTGCCTGACCGAAGCCCTAGGCCTCGCCCTGCCAGGCAACGGTTCGACCCTGGCCACTCACAGCGACCGCGAGCAGCTGTTCCTGCAGGCTGGCCGCACCATCGTCGAGCTGTGCAAAACCTACTACCGCGACAACGATGACTCGGTACTGCCGCGCAACATCGCCAATTTCAAAGCGTTCGAAAACGCCATGACGCTGGACATCGCGATGGGGGGCTCGACGAACACCATCCTGCACTTGCTGGCCGCCGCTCAAGAAGCCGAAATCGCCTTCGACCTGCGCGACATCGATCGCCTGTCGCGCAAAGTGCCGCAACTGTGCAAAGTGGCGCCGAACATCCAGAAGTACCACATGGAAGACGTGCATCGCGCTGGCGGTATTTTCAGCATCCTGGGTTCGCTGGCCCGTGGCGGACTGCTGCACACCGACCTGCCGACCGTGCACTCCAAGTCGATGGAAGAAGCCATCGCCAAGTGGGACATCACCCAGACCGACGACGAAGCGGTCCATCACTTCTTCAAGGCCGGTCCTGCTGGCATCCCGACGCAAACCGCGTTCAGCCAGTCCACTCGCTGGGAAACCCTGGACGACGACCGCGAGAACGGCTGCATCCGCAGTGTTGAGCACGCCTACTCGCAAGAAGGCGGCCTGGCTGTGCTGTACGGCAACATCGCGCTGGACGGCTGCGTGGTGAAAACCGCCGGTGTGGATGAGTCGATCCACGTGTTCGAAGGCAACGCGAAGATTTTCGAAAGCCAGGACAGCGCCGTGCGCGGCATCCTCGCCGACGAAGTGAAGGCTGGCGACATCGTGATCATCCGTTACGAAGGCCCGAAAGGCGGCCCGGGCATGCAGGAAATGCTGTACCCGACGTCGTACCTGAAATCCAAAGGCCTGGGCAAAGCCTGTGCACTGCTGACCGACGGCCGTTTCTCTGGCGGGACTTCCGGTCTGTCCATCGGCCACGCTTCGCCGGAAGCGGCGGCGGGTGGCGCGATTGGTCTGGTGCGTGATGGCGACAAAGTGCTGATCGACATCCCGAACCGTGGGATCAATCTGTTGATCTCCGACGAAGAAATGGCGTCCCGTCGTGCCGAGCAAGATAAGAAAGGCTGGAAACCGGTCGAAGCGCGTCCGCGCAAAGTGACCACCGCCCTCAAGGCCTACGCCCTGCTGGCGACCAGTGCCGACAAAGGCGCCGTGCGTGACAAGGCGCTGCTGGACAAGCTGGTGCCGTGATCGGCGGCTGACGTTGCGAATGAAAAAACCCGGCAGCGATGCCGGGTTTTTTGCTTTATGGGTATGGTGCTTCGTAGGAGCGCGCTTGCCCGCGATTGCCGTCTGTCTCTACCAAATGTGCCTACTGACACCACGCCATCGCGGGCAAGCGCGCTCCTACAGCGTCACCGACGCCGATCGCCTTACTGAATCTCATCCGGCTTGACGATCACCCAGTTCTTGTCCGCCGTTACGGGCAACCCTTCCTTGGCCTGTGCCTCGGCGTTGGACTTCATCATGCCGTTGAGCTGGGTCATGTATTTGTCCTTGCGGTTGACCCACAAGTGCACGCCGCCCTTGGCCACGTCGACGCTGTGAAACAGCATGTAGCCGTCGCTGCTCGGGGTGTCGCCGCCCACCAGCACCGGTTTTTTCCACTGATCGATGTAGGTCAGGATCGCCGCCTGCTTACCCGCCATCCAGGTCGCGGGGGTCCACAGATAAGGCGTCAGCTCAAGATTGAGGTTGGCCTTTTCGTCGTACTTGCCTGCCGTGATCTGCTTGCGTGCGGTGGTCAGCTCGCCGGTCTCGCGGTTTTTCAGCAGCGTGGTCACGCCGATGACGTTCTGCGGTTTGACGTTATAGCCGTACTTCGGATCGGCCGCGACCATGCGCACCAGTTCCTCGGACGCAGCGGTCATCACGTAGACCTCGATGCCGTTCTCCATCAGCTTGTTGTACAGCTCGGCCTGGCCCGTGAAGACCTTCGGCGGCTGCACTTCTATGGTCTTGACCACATCGCCTTCGTAATAGGTGCTCGGTACCGGCTTGCCCGAGGCCATCAGCTCATCGACGTAGCCTTTGAGCTCTTTGAGCGTGAAGCCGGAGAACACCTGCGCGACCCATGGATAGCAGACCATGTCGTCGATTTCGCAGAGGCGATAGTAGTAGCTGAACAGGCTTTCCTTGTGTTCAGCGGTGTCCTTGAACGGGATCAGCTTGAGGGAAGGGTCGAGCTTTTCGCGGGTCAGCAGACCTTTGTTTTCCAGATACGGCAGCAGCGACTCTTCCAGGTCGTAGCGGTAGCTGGTGTTGTCCATGTCGAACACCGCGAAATTACCCTTGTTGGCATTCGCCGCGATCATGGCATCCAGCTGTTTGGCCGCTGGCTCCGGCCAGTGCTTCAATTCCGTCGAAAACGCCTGACCGGCAAGGCCCAGACAGACCGCAACGGCCAACAATTTTGGTGCGAGCTTCATAACGGTATCCTCCCCTTTATAAATTCGAGGCTGGACCGTAACAAAAAGTAATGACTGTTTTAATGCGTCAGCGACGGTGCGCGTTCTGATGGCGTCATGTTCATTGCCGATCACGACAGATGACGCAAAAGCGACATATTTGTTACAAGCCTGTGGCAATGGCGACGTAAACCTGTGAGCTCATTCATTCGCGAATCGGCGTGCAGGTAGGCACATCTTTGTCGCCTGATCCATTTTTCGCGAATGAATTCGCTCCCACAGTTTGGATGAGGGGCAGGCGCAGGATTTGTTCTACCTTCGCTCCCACACCTCAAAGCTGTACGCAGGCATGTCATCCACCGCCGGGTTCTCAGTGTTGGAAACCAACTGCCACTGCGCCTGATCGAACTCGGGGAACCACGCATCCCCTTCAGGGCTCAATGCCACGCGAGTCAGGTACAGACGATCTGCCTGCGCCAGCCCTTGCTCATACAGCTGCGCGCCGCCAATCAACATGACTTCGCTCACACCCTGCTCGGTCGCCCACGCTTCGGCACGCTCAACGGCGGCGTCCAGTGAGGTAAACACTTCGGCGCCTTCCAATTGAAGGTCCGCCTGGCGAGTCACCACGATGTTCAACCGGCCTGGCAACGGACGGCCCAGCGAATCCCAGGTCTTGCGCCCCATGATGATCGGCTTGCCCAGCGTGGTGGCCTTGAAATATTTGAAATCCCCCGGCAAATGCCAGGGCATGGAATTGTCGACGCCGATGACCCGGTTTTCACCGAGGGCGGCAATCAGGCTGAGGGGGAGATGTTTTTTCATGGCGGCGAGGATAGCAGTACCCATGCACACACGCATGCAGGTATGCACGGATGCATAAGATGCGATCGGTTGTAGGAGTGAGCTTGCTCGCGACAGCGGTTGTCCTAAGTTGCAACTGCTTGACTGCGCGAGTCAGCCTCAGCGGTTATGCTCACTTCTGATTTCACCAACGAGACGCCGTGTGACTGCACTGACCCCACTCGATGAACTCTGGCTGACCGAAGCGGTGCGCCTGCGCGAGCAACACGCAGGCCCGCTTGATGACGACGAAGCCAATCGCCGCGCCCGCGTGACAGGGGGCGACTTGTTGACCCGCATCAAACACCGAGCCCGCTGGCTGGCCGAGCGCGACGGCATGCTCGCAGCGCTGCGCCACTGGAAACAGGGCGCGCGGCTGTCGCTGATCGTGTTGGCCATTTTCGCGGTGATCAGCGGGGCCGGCCTGGCGTTCGCAGCGCTGGGCAACGGCCAAGCCCCAGTCAACGTGTTCTGGGCCCTGGGCAGTTTGTTGGGCGTGAACCTGATTCTGTTGATCAGCTGGCTGCTGGGCCTGTTGTTCGCCGGGGAAAGCGCGGCCAGCCTTGGAAGGCTGTGGTGGTGGCTCAGCGAAAAACTCGCCCGCGATGCTCAAGCAGCGCAACTGGCCCCCGCCCTGATCCTGCTATTGCAACGCAAACGACTGAATCGCTGGCTGCTTGGCGCCTGTGTCAACGGGCTCTGGCTGCTGGCCCTGCTCAGCGCTCTCACCTTGCTGCTGTTGCTGATGGCCACCCGGCGCTACGGGTTTGTCTGGGAAACCACGATTCTCGGCAGCGATACGTTCGTCAATCTCACTCAAAGTCTCGGTACGCTGCCGTCGCTGCTGGGCTTCAGCGTGCCGACCGAAGACATGATCCGTGCCAGCGGCGACAACGTGCTGATGATCGAGAACGCCCGACAGGCCTGGGCAGCTTGGCTGGTGGGCGTTCTCGTCGTGTACGGCATTGCCCCTCGTCTACTGCTGGCCCTGTTCTGCTATGGCCGCTGGCGTGCAGGCCGCAAGCAATTGGCGCTGGACCTGAGCGAGCCTGGCTTCGTCGAGCTACGCGAACGCTTGATGCCGAGCAGCGAGCGGCTGGGGATCAACGACGCCGCGCCCGCCTCGTTGCACTCGGTGCAACCCGGCCCTTCGGTCACTGACAGCGAGGGCGCGTTGCTGGTCGCCATCGAGCTGGATGATCAACGCGTCTGGCCGCCGACGCTGCCCGGAAACGTGGCCGACGCAGGCATCCTCGACAGCCGCGAATCCCGCCGTAATCTGCTTGACCAACTGACCCGCTACCCGCCCGCACGCCTCGTGATTGCCTGCGACCCCCGCCGCTCGCCTGATCGCGGCAGTCTTGCGCTTATCGCCGAAATGGCACGCTGCGCGACAGCCACGCGGGTCTGGCTGCTGCCCCCGCCCGACGGTGAAGCGCTGGACGCCGACCGGTTGGACGACTGGCACGTCGCGCTGGGACCGTTGGAGCTGACGTGGACCGACAGCGCGCCACTGAATTGGCTGGAGACCGGACATGACTGAAGGATCAAAAGCGCGCCCGCTGAAACTGGCCGTCGTCGGGCACACCAACGTCGGCAAGACTTCACTGCTGCGGACCCTGACCCGCGACGTCGGCTTTGGCGAGGTATCCCACCGCCCCAGCACGACGCGGCACGTGGAAGGGGCGCGCTTGTCGGTGGACGGCGAAGCGTTGCTGGAACTGTACGACACACCTGGCCTGGAAGACGCCATCGCCCTGCTCGACTTTCTGGAGCGCCTGGATCGTCCTGGCGAGCGCCTCGACGGCCCTGCGCGATTGGCCCGATTTCTCGAAGGGAGCGAAGCCCGACAGCGCTTCGAACAGGAAGCCAAGGTGTTGCGCCAGTTGCTGGCGTCGGACGCGGGGCTTTACGTGATCGACGCTCGCGAACCGGTCCTCGCTAAGTATCGTGATGAACTGGCAGTCCTGGCCAGTTGCGGCAAACCGCTGTTGCCGGTGCTGAATTTCGTCAGCAGTTCGCAGCATCGTGAGCTGGATTGGCGCGAAGCTCTTGCTCGGCTGGGCCTTCATGCTTTGGTGCGTTTCGACAGCGTGGCGCCCCCGGAAGACGGCGAGCGGCGGCTGTATGAAAGCCTGGCTCTGCTGCTGGAAAATTCGCGCCCACAACTGGAGCGGCTGATCACTGATCAGCAGGCTCAACGCGAGCTTCGTCGCCACAGCGCCGCACGTCTGATCGCCGAGTTATTGATCGACTGCGCGGCCTGTCGGCGCAGCGTCTCGACAGAGGCCGATCACGTGCAGGCCGCCATTGACGACCTTCGCCAGTCAGTCCGCCAGCGCGAGCAACGATGTGTCGAGGCGCTGCTGAAGCTTTATGCGTTTCGTCGCGAAGATGCGTTGGCCAGCGATCTACCGTTGCTGGACGGACGCTGGGGCGATGACCTGTTCAACCCGGAAACCCTGAAGCTGTTGGGCGTGCGGGTTGGCAGTGGCATCGCGGCCGGTGCAGCGGCGGGCGCAGGCGTAGACCTGCTGGTCGGGGGCATCACCCTGGGTGCGGCGGCGTTGGTCGGAGCGATTGCCGGAGGCGCCCTGCAGACGGCGCGCAGTTATGGCGGGCGCTTGCTCGGCAAACTGAAGGGCCAACGTGAATTGACGGTAGATGACGCGGTGCTGCGACTGCTGGCCCTGCGTCAACGGCAACTGCTGCTGGCGCTGGAGGCGCGGGGCCACGCAGCGATGGACAGCATCAGACTGGATGCGCCGCAGGACAAATCCTGGCGCGAACGCAAACTGCCAGACGCGCTGCGCAAAGCACGGGCGCACCCGCAATGGTCGTCGCTGAATCCGCATGCGAAGCTGAATCAGGCGGAGCGGCAGGAGCAGGTTGAAGGCCTAGCCGAAATAGTAATTCGCTGACCCAACCTGTTGAGAACGGGTGCACGGGGTCCTGTCGTCACCGAAACCCTGTGGGAGCGAATTCATTCGCGAAAAATCTTACATCCGATACATATCTCGCGGATGTACCGGCCAATCGCGAATGAATTCGCTCCTAGAGAAAGCCGCGTCACTCACTCAAGCATTAACCAGCAGCGCCAGCGCCTTTTCCTTCAAAATTTTCAGATCGATCACCGGCACATTCATCTCTTTCGCCCTCTCGTCCCACTGCCGCATCCGTAGGCTCACACCACACAACGGGTCTTGTTCGAAGGCGGTCGCCTCGGCCTCGCTCATCACGCCACCTTGGTATTCCAGCGTGCGGCGGCTCGCTTCGCTGAGTTGCGCGTAATAGCCGGGTTGGCGCAACGTCAGGTAGCGCTTGGCTTGAACATGGTATTCCACCAGCTTGGCAACGCGCTCGCTGAACCCGCATTTGCGCAGGTAATCGGCGCCAACACGCTCATGACTCGCCACGCCATAGCCGCCCATGCTCGACGCGTCCAGATCGTGATCGCAGATGTGGCCAATGTCGTGAAAGAACGCCGCCAGCACCACTTCGTCGTCGTACCCCTCACCCAGCGCCAGTTGCGCAGATTGGGACATGTGCTCAATCTGCGACACCGGTTCGCCGATGTAATCGTCGCTGCCCCGTTGCAGGTACAGATCAAAGACCTCGTTGACCACGTGCTGTGCCTGTTGCATGAGCCCTCCTCGATTCAGCCTCGTTCGCTTGACCACCCACGCTACCCGCGCTGTGTTGCCGAGTCGTGGCAACGGCGCGATTTGCCGACAGTCGCGCCGATCAAATTGCGATAGGGGAAATGCCCGCGGCCCGGTATGATCGCGCGCCCGATACACCCGGAACCCCACGCTCATGAAGCCCACTTTGATCGCCGCCGCCGAAATCGACCGTCTCGAAACCTGGCAGAAATATTCCAGCCACATGTGCGGAGGCTGTGTGTCCAGCTGCTGCACCCTGCCTGTGGAAGCGAAGATCAAGGACCTGATCCGCATCGGCATCGTGGACGAGTTCGAGCAGGGCGATAACCCGAAGAACATCGCCAAGCGTTTGCAGAAGGAAGGCATTGTCGAGCGCTTCAACCAGAAGTCGGGGATCTTCACGTTGCAGCGCATGAGCAACAACGACTGCTTGTATCTGGATCGCAAGAGCCGACTGTGCACCATCTACGACAAGCGTCCCGATACTTGCCGCAATCATCCACGCATCGGCCCGCGCCCTGGTTATTGCGCGTACAAGCCGAAAGAAGTCGTGCGCGAAAAGAGCGGCACGCTGAGCTCGAACTCAGGTCGGGTGCCGTTGAAGTTCTAATCCACAGGCGCCCGGTAACCCCTGTGGGAGCGAATTCATTCGCGAAAAATCGTACAGCCAATGAAGATGTGTCGGCTGTTGCGGCCCTTCGCGAATGAATTCGCTCCCACAGTTAGAGTTTTCAATTTCAACGTGTACATAAACAAAAACGCCCCCGGCCTTTCGACCGGGGGCGTTTTCGTTCAGCCGGGGCTAGTTACACCTTGGCTTTCTTGGCAGCGCGGGTACGCTCGCTTTCGTCCAGGATCTTCTTGCGAAGACGGATGGACTTCGGCGTGACTTCGCACAGCTCGTCTTCCTGGATGTATTCCAGAGCCTGTTCCAGGGTGAAGCGAACAGGTGGGACCAGAGCGATGGTTTCGTCTTTACCCGAAGCACGCATGTTGTCGAGCTTCTTGCCCTTGGTAGGGTTGACACCCAGGTCGTTGTCGCGGCTGTTCTGGCCGACGATCTGACCGTTGTAGATCTCTTGACCGTGTTCTACGAACAGCTTGCCACGAGCCTGCAGCGTTTCCAGGGAGTAGGTCAGCGCCTTGCCGGTTTCAACCGAAACCAGAACGCCGTTCTGACGGCCGGACATGTGGCCCGACTTCACTGGAGCGTAACGGTCGAAGATCGAGGTCAGGATGCCAGCACCGTTGGTCAGGGTCAGGAACTGGTTACGGAAACCGATCAGACCGCGAGCAGGGATGTTGTATTCCAGACGAACACGGCCCTTGCCATCCGGCACCATGTTGCTCAGGTCGCCTTTACGCAGACCCATTTCTTCCATGACCTTGCCCTGGGATTCTTCAGGGATGTCGATGGTGACGTTTTCGAACGGTTCCTGCTTCACGCCGTCGATTTCACGGATGATCACTTCAGGACGGCCCAGGGCCAGCTCGAAGCCTTCGCGACGCATGGTTTCGATCAGAACCGAGAGGTGCAGCTCACCACGGCCGGAAACCTTGAACTTGTCAGCCGAGTCGCCTTCTTCAACGCGCAGTGCAACGTTGTACAGCAGCTCTTTGTCCAGACGGTCCTTGATGTTACGGGACGTCACGAACTTGCCTTCTTTACCGCAGAATGGCGAGTCGTTGACCTGGAAGGTCATGGAAACGGTTGGCTCGTCGACGGTCAACGGCTTCATCGCTTCAACGGCAGTCGGGTCGCACAGGGTGTCGGAGATGAACAGCTCTTCGAAGCCGCTGATGCAGACGATGTCGCCGGCCGCTGCTTCTTCGACGTCGACGCGGTGCAGACCGTGGTGACCCATCAGCTTCAGGATACGACCGTTGCGACGCTTGCCATCAGCGCTGATCGCCACAACCGGGGTGTTCGGCTTGACGCGACCACGCGCGATACGGCCAACACCGATGACGCCCAGGAAGCTGTTGTAGTCCAGTGCCGAGATTTGCATCTGGAAAGCGCCATCACGGTCAACTTTCGGAGCAGGCACGTGATCGACGACCGCCTGGTACAGCGGGGTCATGTCTTCGGCCATGTCGGTGTGGTCCAGACCGGCGATGCCGTTGATGGCCGAAGCGTAAACAACCTGGAAGTCCAGTTGTTCTTCGGTCGCACCCAGGTTGTCGAACAGGTCGAAAATCTGGTCCAGAACCCAATCCGGACGCGCGCCCGGACGGTCGATCTTGTTGATCACCACGATTGGACGCAGGCCGGCTTCGAACGCCTTCTTGGTCACGAAACGGGTTTGCGGCATAGGGCCGTCTTGAGCGTCGACCAGCAGCAGAACGGAGTCAACCATCGACATCACGCGCTCTACTTCACCGCCGAAGTCGGCGTGGCCCGGGGTGTCCACGATGTTGATGTGGTAGCCATTCCAGTTGATCGCGGTGTTCTTCGCGAGAATGGTAATACCGCGCTCTTTCTCCTGGTCGTTGGAGTCCATCACGCGTTCGTCGTTGAGCTCGTTGCGCTCAAGGGTGCCGGACTGGCGCAGAAGCTTGTCAACGAGGGTAGTTTTACCGTGGTCAACGTGAGCAATGATGGCGATGTTGCGTAGATTTTCGATCACTTGTGTATCTCGATCAGAGGATTCGGTCAGCTGAATAATCTTAGACAGCTATGAACAATGGAGCCGGCGAAAGCCGTTACGGCTGACGACTGGTGTCGGGGGGCCGGTGACGCAAGCCACAGGCAAACAGCCCCGGGCACTTAGCTCGGTCGATAAACGCGCACATTGGCATGCCCCTCACTGAGCAGATGATGAGCATGCAGGCGACTCATGACGCCTTTGTCGCAATAAAGCAGGTACTGGCGCGTGTCATCCAGTTCCTTGAAACGGCTGTTCAATGCAAAGAACGGCAACGTTTGTACTTCGACGCCTGACAGGTCCAGCGGGCGATCCTCGGCTTCATCCGGATGCCGAATGTCGATGACCACTTGCCCGGCCAGCGCCTGACTGACTTCTTCGACCTGGACGTCCTGGCCCAATTCCTCGATCACACGATCGATGGGCACCAGACGGGCGTTTTCGAGCGCACGCTCAAGCACGGCCATGTCGAACTCTTTTTCTTCATGCTCGACGCGGTGGCGTTTGGCCGCAGTCTTTGGATTGACCGAGATCACACCGCAGTATTCAGGCATGTGCCGGGCAAAATCGCCGGTGCCGATCTGATCGGCCTGGTCGATGATGTCCTGCTTGTGACTGGCGATCAGCGGGCGCAAGACCAGCTTTTCCGTCACGCAATCGATGACCGACAGGTTGGGCAGCGTCTGGCTGGACACCTGGGAAATCGCTTCGCCGGTCACCAGCGCGTCGATTTCCAGCCTGTCGGCAATGTTGGTCGCAGCGCGCAACATCATACGCTTCAATACTACGCCCATATGACTGTTATCGACTTTTCCGAGAATTTCTCCCAGAACTTCCTCGAACGGTACGCTGACGAACAGCACCCGCTGCGAGCTGCCGTACTTCTTCCAGAGGAAGTGCGCGACTTCCATCACGCCCAGCTCGTGCGCCCTGCCGCCGAGATTGAAGAAGCAGAAATGGCTCATCAAGCCGCGACGCATGATCTGGTAGGCCGCCACGGTGGAATCGAAACCACCGGACATCAGCACCAGCGTTTGTTCAAGCGAGCCCAGCGGATAACCGCCGATGCTGTCGTGCTGGCTGTGGATCACGAACAGGCGCTGATCACGAATCTCGATCCGGACCTCGACCTCGGGCGCCTTGAGCGAGATACCGGCGGCATTACATTCACGACGCAGCTTGCTGCCGACGTACTTCTCGACGTCCATCGAACTGAAGTCATGGTGACCGGCGCGCTTGCAGCGCACCGAAAAAATCTTGCCGGGCAAGGCGTCACCGAAGTGCAGTTTGCACTTCTCGTAGATGTCATCCATGTCGCCCAGCGGGTACTGATCGACCTGCAGGAAATGTGCGATGCCCGGCATGCAGCTTAGGCGCTCGGTCATTTCCTGCAAGACTTTCGCATCTTCGACCTTGGTTTCGACCTCAAGGTTGTCCCACACGCCATCCACCACCAGCGCCGGGTCCAGATCACGGAGCACGGTACGGATGTTCTTGGCCAGCTGCTTGATGAAGCGCTTACGCACAGGCCGGCTTTTGATGGTGATTTCCGGGAAAACTTTAACGATTAGTTTCATGAAAACAGCGCGCAAGGAGCCGGTCGAAAAAGGGGGGCGCGGATTATAGCGGAAATTGCTCAAGGTTTAACCAGTTATCGTATAGCCGATCATCAGCGCACCAAAATAGGACTGTATACAATCCTAGAGCACCATAAGGGTGCGCTGTTTTTCACAAATGCGACGTTTAACGCGCCAAAATCCGGCATTTTCCGATGAAAACCCAACACGGGGCACTGGCATGCAAATTGCTCCCTTGTGAGGCAGGTTGCCTTGGCCGACTATCGCGCCCGGCATCACCCATATTTAGGGGCTAACAACTACCCGGCCCTAATCCACCCCGGAGGACAACATGTCGAAGTCGGTTCAACTCATCAAAGATCATGACGTTAAATGGATTGATCTGCGCTTCACTGACACCAAAGGCAAGCAGCAGCACGTCACCATGCCAGCGCGTGACGCACTGGATGATGACTTCTTCGAAGTCGGCAAGATGTTCGACGGTTCCTCCATCGAAGGCTGGAAAGGCATCGAAGCTTCCGACATGATCCTGCTGCCAGACGACGAAACCGCCGTCCTGGACCCGTTCACCGAAGAGCCGACCCTGATCCTGGTTTGCGACATCATCGAACCTTCGACCATGCAAGGCTACGATCGCGACCCGCGCGCCATCGCTCACCGCGCTGAGGAATACCTGAAGTCCACCGGTATCGGTGACACTGTATTCGTCGGTCCAGAGCCAGAATTCTTCATCTTTGATTCGGTCAAGTTCAAGTCCGACATCTCCGGCTCCATGTTCAAAATCTTCTCCGAACAAGGTTCGTGGATGACCGACCAGGACGTAGAAGGCGGCAACAAAGGCCACCGTCCAGGCGTCAAAGGCGGCTACTTCCCAGTGCCACCGGTCGACCACGACCACGAAATCCGTACCGCAATGTGCAACGCTCTGGAAGAAATGGGCCAGATCGTTGAAGTGCACCACCACGAAGTGGCCACTGCGGGTCAGAACGAAATCGGCGTGAAATTCAACACGCTGGTTAAAAAGGCTGACGAAGTCCAGACCCTGAAATACGTTGTCCACAACGTTGCTGACGCCTACGGCCGCACCGCGACCTTCATGCCGAAGCCTCTGTACGGCGACAACGGTTCGGGCATGCACGTCCACATGTCCATCGCCAAAGATGGCAAGAACACCTTCGCAGGCGAAGGCTATGCCGGCCTGTCCGAAACAGCGCTGTTCTTCATCGGCGGTATCATCAAGCACGGTAAGGCCCTGAACGGCTTCACCAACCCGGCGACCAACTCGTACAAGCGTCTGGTCCCAGGCTTCGAAGCGCCAGTCATGCTGGCCTACTCGGCCCGTAACCGCTCCGCTTCGATCCGTATTCCTTACGTCTCCAGCCCACGTGGCCGTCGTATCGAAGCACGTTTCCCGGACCCGGCAGCCAACCCGTACCTGGCCTTCGCAGCTTTGCTGATGGCCGGTCTGGACGGTATCCAGAACAAGATTCACCCTGGCGACGCAGCTGACAAAAACCTGTATGACCTGCCACCTGAAGAGGCTGCAGAGATCCCACAAGTGTGCGGCAGCCTGAAAGAAGCCCTGGAAGAGCTGGACAAAGGTCGTGCGTTCCTGACCAAAGGCGGCGTATTCAGCGATGACTTCATCGACGCGTACATCCACCTGAAATCGGAAGAAGAAATCAAAGTACGCACTTTCGTACACCCACTGGAATACGACCTGTACTACAGCGTCTGATCCCGGAGGGTCGCGACAGCGGCTTGAAAAAAGAGGCCTCCTTCGGGAGGTCTTTTTTGTGCCTGCGTTTTTAGCGTCGCTACCGATCATCTCCGATGTTCAAGCCAATCACGACGCTGTGACGGGTGCCGAAGGAACCGTACATTCGGCCGCAGTGTTGTCATTGGAGCACGCCATCCACGCTCGCCAGGCTTGAGGAAACCGGTCGAATGCCGCGAGCCACAGCTTGAGATGAGGCGCCAACCAGCCCACCATCTCGATGCACACGTGGTAAGCGCTCAACATCGAGGGTTGCAGCCAAAGAAGCGCATCATGGTGCGCCGCCCGGTTGCGAAGATTTCGGGCAACGGTCAACGCTCTGGAAACCTCATTTCTCCGCCTGAGATGCTTGGGACACCGAGGAAATGCCAGGCGAAGCGCTTTCCACAGCTCCGTCTCATGCCTGGCGTTGAAGAGCGACGTCCAAAACCCGAAACTCAGTTCCGAAACCAGCCGATCAGGCGTGATGACGTGCGACTTGGATGCGATCTTGCGCTTTGCGGCGCCGATGACTTTCTGATCATCCACGTTGAATGTGCCGACGCTTTCCCACCAGTCTGGCCGTCCGTATTTGGATGTCAGCTGGCGATGGATGGCGTTGCGCAATGCCATCTCCAAGACATGCAGACACGGCATGATCGACTCAGCAAGCAGCAGATTGTGCATGTACGCAGAGGAAGCTTCCGCGCCAAGAGGATTGAGCGAGTACCGCGCAAAGCGCGGTTTCGAAAAAGCATCCTCAAGGACAGCCACTAAAGGTTGCTGACTCAAATTTGATTAACCCCGCTGAAGCTCATATATTTGTCGACGCAGCCCTAGGCATGTTCCTCTCCCAGAAGACCACTTGGTCATGCTGGTGATGACGCTAGGTACGTATCCATGGCCCCGCTCAGCGGGGCCATCTTATTTTTGGCGGCAGCGTTTTTCCCGCTGCGATTGCAAGCTCATGTTTCGCCAATTGAAACCGCGGGAGACAGATTGGCCTTCCTCGCATCACGCCCCATACAGCTCCGCACGTAACACAATAATTGCAGCAGTCGGTGGTATCCCGGTATCGCGTTTCCCTCCATTTATTCCGGACAATCCTCGACCCGATAAGCGTCGACGACGCTCCACTATGGAAGGAATCAAAAATGATCAAGACGCTGGCAATCACCCTAATGGCAGGCCTCATGGCAGGCTGCGCCAGTTCGACATCCGATACAGCTGCACCTCGAGAGTTGCAGTCCTTGATCGAAGTCGTCACCCAACGCCTCAACATCGCCAACGACGTAGCCCTGAGCAAGTTCTACAGCGGCAAGCCAGTGCAGGACTCTGAGCGTGAGCGCCAGGTGATCGCCAATGCCGAGTCCCAGGCTGCCACCTATCGCCTCGACACAGGCGATGTCCGCGCATTCATGAAAGCGCAAATCGAAGCGAACAAGGTCGTGCAGTACGGGCGGATTGCGCAGTGGCAGGAAACCGGGCGGGCACCGGCGCAACCGGCGGCCAGTCAGATGGCGGGAATCCGGACGCAACTGGATGCGCTGCAACCGCAGATGATGAAAAACCTGGCTGCATTCGTGCCGCGTCGAAACGACAGCGCCTGCTCAAGCTGGCTGCTCGCCGAGATTCAGCGCCAGACCACCGATCCCGTCATGCTCAAGGCACTGGAACAGGCGACTGACGGGTTGTGCAAGGCACAGCCGAAAACCTGACGGATTAACGTTTCGACACACTCAGCGGGTGACACTGCCCTTCGGGTTTTGCTCTATGCTGGCGCCTGTGCCCGGCAGCCTCGTCTGCGCTGCGCCAGTTGTCGTTCTCCTGATCGTGGTAACGGAGTTTTCATGCGTCAAAGCCTTGCCCTTGTGCTGCTGTTGTTGGCACTGCCCGCAGCTGCCCAGATCTACAAATACACCGACGCCAACGGCAATACGGCTTTCACCAACCAGCCGCCCGACGGGGCGAAGGTCCAGACGGTGGACCTGCCTCCGTTGAACAGAGTCGGGACCACCGCACCACCCGCGAGCTCATCACCCGTCCAGAATCAGGCGCAGCCGGTCAGCGCGTCTTACCAGACGCTGCAACTGACCGATCTGCCAAACGACGAAGCCTTGCGGGCCAATAACGGCTCGTTTCTGGTCGGTGTGATGATTCAGCCACGTCTGCAAGCCGGGCATCAGTTGCAATTGCTGGTGGACGGCAGACCTTACGGCGCACCGACCAACGTGCCGCGGATTCAGGTCACCGACCTGGACCGGGGCGAACACAGCCTGTCCGTTCAGGTGCTGCAAGGCGCCCAGGTCATTCAGCAGAGCCAGACCATTAACTTGACCGTGCAGCGAGTTCATGTCGGCAAACCCTAAACACGTCTGGCTGCATTGGGCGCTGATCTGTGTGCTGATGCTCATCGGCCACTCTGCCGTCGCCGAGGTTTATACCTACATTGATGCAGAGGGGAATCGGGTCTTCACCGATCAGCCGCACAAGAATGCGAAAAAGGTCGATATTGCCCCGAGCAACCAGATCAGGTCAGCCCCTAAAAAGCCCAGCCAAGCCTCCAGCGCCAAGCCCAAACCGGGACCGTTATTTCACTACCAGTTGCTGCGCATTCTCGCGCCGGAGCCGGACAGCACGATTCGCGACATCCAGGGCAACCTGATCGTGACGGTCACCAACGATCCTGAACTGCAACCCGGCCACGTCTACCGGCTGCTGCTCGACGGAAAGGTTTATGGCGATGCGGGGCGCAGCCCGGTGTTTCCGTTGACCAACATTGATCGCGGAACGCACCAGCTGTCGATCGAGATCGTGGATCAGTATGGTCGCGTGGCCGAACGCACGCCCAACCAGCCGTTTCACATGATGCGGATTTCACTCGCACAGAAGCGCCTCGCCAATCCTTGCAAGAACGAGGAGTACGGCGTGCGCCCAGAATGTCCGATCAAGGACAAGCCACCTGAAGAGAGCAGCATCCTGCCTTTTTTCTAACGCCTCCCTAAAGCGGCTAAGCTCCATAATGGTGCACAACCTGAACAGGCGCTCCGATTAAAACCCCATTTTGGTTCACGATTCGCAAGCCGCTGCTCAATCTGCGCGCCTGCCGTCCAAAAAACGACCGAAACACTCCATTCGACGCTTCTTTTCGGAGCTTGGTTTGGTTTTTGCATTTTCCACACAATCAGCAGGAATTTTAGCGCCATCCGCCGTCTTCCACCGCTGGCGAAGACCAATCAGCGCCTGCACGTCTGGGCCTATTCCCTTGTGCAATGAGCCAAAAGAGGTCAACGAGATTCATGACAATCAGCGACACGTTGCACCGACTGTTACTCGACAACCTGACCACTGCCACGATTTTGCTCAACTCGGACTTGCGTCTGGAGTACATGAACCCGGCTGCCGAAATGCTGCTGGCGATCAGTGGCCAGCGTAGTCACGGGCAGTTCATCAGTGAGTTGTTCACCGAGTCCGCCGAGGCTCTGAGTTCACTGCGCCAAGCGGTGGAACAGGCGCACCCGTTCACCAAGCGTGAAGCCATGCTGACTGCGCTGACCGGCCAAACGCTGACCGTCGATTACGCCGTGACGCCGATTTTGTCGCAAGGCGAGACCATGCTGCTGCTTGAGGTTCACCCCCGTGATCGCCTGTTGCGCATCACCAAGGAAGAGGCCCAGCTATCCAAGCAGGAAACCACCAAAATGCTGGTGCGTGGCTTGGCGCATGAAATAAAGAACCCCCTCGGTGGAATTCGTGGGGCCGCGCAGTTGTTGGCGCGTGAGCTGCCGGAAGAGAGCCTTAAGGACTACACCAACGTCATCATCGAAGAAGCCGACCGCCTGCGTAATCTGGTCGACCGGATGCTGGGCTCGAACAAGCTGCCGTCACTGGCGATGACCAACGTCCACGAAGTGCTGGAGCGTGTGTGCAGCCTGGTCGAGGCCGAAAGCCAGGGTTGCATCACGTTGGTGCGCGACTATGACCCAAGTATCCCTGACGTGTTGATCGACCGGGATCAAATGGTCCAGGCGGTGCTTAATATTGTGCGCAACGCGATGCAGGCCATCAGCGGGCAGAACGAACTGCGCTTGGGTCGGATCAGCCTGCGCACCCGTGCGATGCGTCAATTCACCATCGGCCATGTGCGCCATCGGCTGGTGAGCAAGATTGAAATCATCGATAACGGTCCCGGCATTCCCCCGGAACTTCAGGAAACGATTTTCTACCCCATGGTCAGTGGCCGTCCGGACGGTACCGGGCTGGGCCTTGCCATCACCCAGAACATCATCAGTCAGCACCAGGGGCTGATCGAGTGTGACAGCCATCCTGGCCACACCACTTTCTCGATCTTCCTGCCGCTGGAACAAGGAGCAGCTTCGACATGAGCCGTAGTGAAACTGTCTGGATCGTCGACGACGACCGTTCCATCCGCTGGGTACTGGAAAAGGCCTTGCAGCAAGAAGGCATGACCACGCAGAGCTTCGACAGCGCCGATGGCGTGATGAGTCGTCTTGCGCGCCAACAGCCGGACGTGATCATTTCCGACATCCGCATGCCCGGCGCCAGCGGGCTGGACCTGTTGGCGCGGATTCGCGAACAGCACCCGCGCCTGCCGGTCATCATCATGACCGCGCATTCGGACCTGGACAGTGCCGTGGCCTCGTATCAAGGCGGCGCCTTCGAATACCTGCCCAAGCCTTTCGACGTCGATGAAGCGGTTTCGCTGGTCAAGCGCGCCAATCAGCACGCTCAGGAACAACAGGGCATGGACGTTGCGCCAACCCTGACCCGCACCCCGGAAATCATCGGCGAAGCCCCGGCGATGCAGGAAGTGTTTCGCGCCATCGGGCGTTTGAGCCATTCCAACATCACGGTGTTAATCAACGGCGAATCGGGGACCGGTAAAGAACTGGTAGCTCACGCCTTGCATCGCCACAGCCCGCGTTCGGCCTCGCCGTTCATCGCGCTGAACATGGCGGCGATCCCGAAAGACCTGATGGAATCCGAGCTGTTCGGTCACGAGAAAGGCGCTTTCACCGGCGCTGCGAACCTGCGTCGCGGACGTTTCGAACAGGCTGACGGCGGCACGCTGTTCCTCGACGAAATCGGCGACATGCCCGCCGACACCCAGACCCGCCTGTTGCGCGTACTGGCCGATGGCGAGTTCTACCGCGTGGGCGGCCACGTGCCGGTCAAGGTGGACGTGCGCATCATCGCGGCGACTCACCAGAATCTGGAAACGCTGGTTCAGGCCGGGAAATTCCGTGAGGACCTGTTCCACCGTCTGAACGTGATTCGCATCCACATTCCGCGCATGTCCGACCGTCGCGAGGACATTCCGACCCTGGCCAGGCACTTCCTGAGCCGCGCCGCGCAGGAGCTGGCGGTCGAGCCGAAGCTGTTGAAGGCCGAGACCGAGGAATACCTCAAGCACCTGCCATGGCCGGGCAATGTGCGTCAGCTGGAAAACACCTGCCGCTGGATCACAGTCATGGCCTCGGGCCGTGAAGTGCACATCAGCGATCTGCCGCCGGAGCTGCTGAGCCTGCCGCAAGACGCCGCCCCTGTGACCAACTGGGAACAAGCGCTGCGTCAATGGGCCGATCAAGCGCTGGCACGCGGACAGTCCAGCCTGCTGGACAGCGCCGTGCCGACGTTCGAACGCATCATGATCGAAACCGCCCTCAAGCACACCGCAGGCCGTCGTCGCGACGCTGCTGTATTGCTGGGCTGGGGCCGCAATACCTTGACCCGCAAGATCAAGGAATTGGGAATGAAGATCGATGGTGGGGATGATGATGAGGGGGATGAGGGTTAAGCCCTGCCCTCATCATCGGGAACACCTTGCCATTGTAGGAGTGAGCTTGCTCGCGATCTGTCAGTCGCCTTCGAGGTGACTGAGCCAACGCATCGCGAGCAAGCTCACTCCTACAGGGTCCGCATTTCAAATCAAGCGGATCTGTGCGTTATTCAGCCGACGACGGCTTTTCCCACAGGTTGATCCCGCCTTCCACCGCGAACCGGTCGATTTCGGCGAGTTCTTCCTGGCTGAACACCAGGTTGTCCAGCGCGCCGACGTTCTCGATGATCTGCTCCGGACGGCTCGCGCCAATCAGCGCGGAGGTCACGCGAGGGTCGCGCAAGGTCCACGCCAGCGCCATTTGCGCCAGGCTTTGGCCGCGACGTTTGGCGATCTCATTCAACGCACGGACGTGTTCGATGTTCTTCTCGGACAGGTGCGACGCCTGCAACGAACCACCGCCTGGGCGATTGACCCGCGCATCCTTCGGAATACCGTTCAGGTATTTGTCCGACAGCAGCCCCTGGGCCAGTGCTGTAAAGGCGATGACGCCCGAACCCAGCTCGTCTGTCGTGTCCAGCAGGTCCTTTTCCACCCAACGGTTGAGCAGGTTGTAGGCCGGTTGGTGAATCAGCAGCGGCACTTTCCACTCTTTCAGCAAACCCGCAATTTCTCGGGTCTTGGCGCCCGAGTAAGACGAAATCCCGATGTACAGCGCCTTGCCTTGCTGAACCGCCGTGGCCAGCGCACCGGCAGTCTCTTCCAGTGGGGTGTCAGGGTCGAAGCGGTGCGAATAAAAGATATCCACATAATCGAGGCCCATGCGCTGCAGGCTCTGGTCGAGGCTGGCCAGCACGTATTTTCGCGAACCGCCGCCCTGGCCATAAGGGCCTGGCCACATGTCCCAACCGGCTTTGGTGGAGATAATCAGCTCGTCGCGGTATGGCTTGAAGTCTTCGCGCAGCAAACGACCGAAGTTGACCTCGGCGCTGCCGTAGGGCGGGCCGTAGTTGTTCGCCAGGTCAAAGTGGTTGATGCCCAGATCGAACGCAGTGCGCAGCATGGCGCGCTGGGTTTCCATCGGCGTGCTGTCGCCAAAGTTGTGCCAGAGGCCCATGGACAGCGCTGGGAGCACCAGGCCGCTGCGGCCCACGCGGCGATACGGAACGCGCTCGTAGCGATTTTCGGCAGCAATGTAAGTCATGCAGTCCTCTCTTCTTTTTGAATGGCAGGGAGCGATAAGAAGTGTCGATGGATACGTCATAGCAGAAGCGATAAAGCGAGTATATTCAGCCCTCGTGACGCTCGAAAAATGCTTTATTCCTCTCGCTGACATCGGTTTCTGATATGGATATGCGTCAACTCAATGCGTTCATCGCCGTGTTCGAAGAGCGCAACATTACCTCGGCGGCGCAGCGTCTGTTCACCAGCCAGCCTACGCTGTCGGTCACCATTCGCCAGCTCGAAGACGCGCTGGGGACGACGCTGTTTCAACGTCTGCCACGGGGCGTCGAGGTCACCGACGATGCGCGCACGCTTTACCCGCAGGCCCGTCGGTTGCTGGCGGAAGCCCAGGCGCTGAGCAATCAGTTTCGCCAGCGCAATGATCGGCTGACGCTGGAAATGGGCGTCGAAAGCGAGATCGCTGCCAGCCATCTTGAGGCGTTTTTGGCGATAGCCTATCGCGTCGTGCCCAACCTGCTCCTTACCTTGCACGATGGGTGCAGCGGCGATGCGCGGTTGTCGGTGGAAGAGGATTGTTGCGAGGACGAACTGTTCTTGCCGCTGTGGGAAGAGCCTTTCGTGCTAGCCCTTTCAGCGAGCCACCCATTGGCAGATCGGCCTCATCTGGATGAAGCCGACCTCGCCAACGTGCAATGGATCACCTGCCCTTCTCACCCTTCCCACCAGCGATTAATGGAGTTGTACAACCGCAGTTCGGGTTCAGTGGTGGCGACCGCAGGTTCGATGACGCTGGCATTGCGTTTGGTGGCGGCT
This sequence comes from Pseudomonas salicis, assembly GCF_057128705.1. Classification (NCBI taxonomy): domain Bacteria; kingdom Pseudomonadati; phylum Pseudomonadota; class Gammaproteobacteria; order Pseudomonadales; family Pseudomonadaceae; genus Pseudomonas; species Pseudomonas salicis. The sequence continues at coordinate 114,897 of NZ_JBSKHU010000007.1, read as the reverse complement.
GGGGCGGGGTTGGCGATGTTGCCGGAGTCGATGGTGAGTCACCACGCGGGAGTCATTTCCCGTCCAGCGCGCATGCCCAGCCTGATTCGTCGGGTGGGCTTGTGCTACGCGGCGCAGGCACTGGATGTGCCAGCGCTGCGGTTGTTGCACGGGCATTTGCAGGGTGCTGCTACTCTGGACGCCGCTGTCGCTCCGTAAGAAACGGAGCTCACCTGTGGGAGCGAATTCATTCGCGAAAGATGCATCAGGCGACACAGGTGTATCGACTATACGATTGCATCGCGAATGAATTCGCTCCCACAGAACTCATCAGGCGGACTTCGGGCTACCGCACCAAATGCAAAAACTGCATGTGCCGTTCGTACTGGTCGAGGATGTCGTTGATCACCTGCTCCTTGGTGTAGCCCACCAGGTCGTAATCCTGACTGCCCTCGCTCAAATGCACTTCGGCGCGGTAGTAGCGGCGGTTGTTGAGCTGTTTCGATCCCATCCCCGCCCGGGCGAACGATGGCGTGAAATAGCCACGCATCGTCACCTGATAAATAAAAGGCCGTTCCTCACCATGGCCGATTTCCAGGCCGACAGTGTGATTCGCTGGATCGGGCTGAGTGATCACGCTCAGCCCCTTCTCGGCGAATACCTCCGTCACGTCCTGAATCGCCGGGCGCACGGTCTGGTCGAGGAACCGGTACACCTCGTCACGAGACGGAAAGTGCACGGCCTGACTCAAACGCTGGCGCCAGCCTCCACGCCTTGCACCCGACACAGGCGCCAGCGAATACAGCTGAGCGATCTGCCGTTGCGACTCCAGATGAAATGCCTTGTGCAGCCCCCACATCATGGTCAGCAAAATCAACGAGAACGGCAGCGAGGTCAGCACCACCGCCGATTTCAACGCATCGATGCTGCCCGAGAACAAGAGCCCGCTGGTGATCAGCGCTGTCATCACGCCCCAGAACACCCGCAGCCATTTCGGGCCGTCTTCGTCGGGACTGCCGCCTTTTGCAGACAGCGTCGACAACACGACCGTGCCCGAATCCGCCGAAGTGACGAAGAACACGAAGCTGATGAACACCGTGACGGCGATGACGGTTTTGCTCCACGGGTAGTTGTGCAGCATCAGGTAGAGGGTCATGGACGGGTCGTCGATGGCCGACTGTCCCAGCGCGGTCATGCCGTGGTTGAGCACTTGGTCGATGGCGCTGTTGCCGAAGATCGACATCCACGCGAGGGTGAACCCTAGCGGAATCAACAACACGCCAAAGACGAATTCGCGGATCGTGCGCCCCCTTGAAATGCGGGCGATGAACAGACCGACGAACGGCGACCACGCGATCCACCAGGCCCAATAGAACACGGTCCAGCCGCCGAGCCAGTTGTTGGGCGCGTCGTAGGCGTACACGTCGAAGCTTTTGGTGGGCAGCGCGCCGAGGTAGTCGCCGATGTTCTGCACCAGCGTATTGAGCAAATGCTGAGTCGGCCCCGCAAACAGCACTAACAGCAACAACGCGCAGGCGAGCAACATGTTGATGTCGGACATGACCCGCACGCCTTTGTCGACACCCGCCACCGCCACGAGAATCGCCGCGCCCATCATCAGCGTGATCAACCCGACCTGAATCCAGTGGGTATGGGCCACGCCGAACAGATAGTCCAGCCCCGAATTCAGGTGCAGCACGCCGAAGCCCATGTCGGCGCCGAGGCCGAAGACCGTGGCGATGATGCCGAAACCGTCCACCGCGTAGCCGATAGGGCCGTTAATGCGTTTGCCGATCAACGGGTACAGCGCCGAGCGCAGGGCCAGCGGCAGGTTGTGGCGATAGGCGAAATAGGCGAGCGCCATGCCGACAAAGGCGAAAACGCCCCAGCCATGCAGGCCCCAATGCAGAAACAGCAGCTGCATGGCCTGACGGGCCGATTCTGTAGTCCCGCCCTCGCCTTGTGGCGGTTGGAGCATGTGGGTCAAGGGTTCGGAGACGCAGAAAAAGAAGAGCGTGATGCTGATCCCCGCTGCGAACAACATGCCTGCCCAGGACAGGTAGCTGAACTCGGGTTCGTCGTGATCGGCGCCGAGTTTGATCTTGCCGTAGCCGGACAGCGCCGTGATCACCACGAACAGCAAATACAGGGTCATGGCCAGCATGTAATACCAGCCAACGGTATTGGCGGCCCAGTTCTGCGCGGCCAGGAGCCACTGGCCGGACGCCTCGGGGAAGCTGATGACAACCAGTCCAAAGATCAGAATGAAACTGGCGGCGAAGTAGAAAACGGGGGCGTTCATGCGCGCCGGCGCGTTGCTTTGCGCGCTCGGGACACTCATGCGAATACCGCCGTGAGCGGGGTGAAAACGTTCATCTGAAGCGGATACGGCAAGGGTAGGCCTCCTGTTGCAAGCGGGCAGCGAACCACCGGTTTAACTTGATTGAACGTTCAATTAAAACATGGATAGGGGTGAAAGGACCAATTGCAGGGACCGACAGGCACACATCAACCCCGCTTAAATGCTGACCTGCAGGAGTGAGCTTGCTCGCGATCGCGGTGGGTCAGGCCCCATTAAGGTGACCATTCTGACGCCATCGCGAGCAAGCTCACTCCTACAGGGGCCGGGGATGATTACTTCTGCGTCCCGTCGTCGTGTTGCAGGCTCGCCTGATTCACGTTGCTGTCAGGCGCCACGCTGCGGGTGAGCCAGACGTTGCCGCCGATGGTCGAACCTTTGCCGATGGTGATACGGCCCAGAATGGTCGCACCCGCGTAAATCACCACGTCGTCTTCGACAATCGGATGCCGCGCATGACCTTTCTGCAGATGGCCATCTTCGTCCGCCGGGAAGCGCTTGGCCCCCAATGTGACGGCCTGATAGATGCGCACGCGCTCGCCGATGATGGCCGTCTCACCAATGACCACGCCCGTGCCGTGATCGATGAAAAAACTCAGGCCGATCTGTGCGCCAGGGTGGATATCGATGCCCGTAGCCGAATGCGCCAACTCGGAACTGATCCGCGCCAGTAACGGCAAACCATTGTTATAGAGGTGGTGCGCCAGACGATGATGGATCACCGCCAGAATGCCCGGATAGCACAGCAGCACTTCATCGACGCTGCGCGCCGCCGGGTCGCCCTGATAGGCCGCGAGCACATCGGTATCGAGCACGCGCCGAATGTTGGGCAAGGCACTGGCGAAATCCTGAATCAGGCGCTCGGCATGCACGTCAGCGCAACTGGCATCTTCGCCTCGCTGGCGGGCGACGTAGCGCAATTCAAGACGAGCTTGATCCAGCAGCGAGTTGAGTGCCACGTCCAGGGTGTGGCCGACGTAAAAGTCTTCGCTCTCTTCGCGCAGGTCCACCGGCCCCAGGCGCATCGGAAACAGTGCGCCGCTCAACGCTTCAAGAATGTCGCGCATGGCCTCGCGGGAAGGCAGTTCGCGGCCGCCCTTCTCTCCGCTGACACGGCCATTGCGGGTGCGCCAGTCGTCACGCGCGGCGCGCAGCTCACCCACGATCCGCTGCAACTGCCAGTGGCCGGTCAACCCCTCCGCGCAGTCTTTCGGAGACAGTTCGGGAATAGTGCTCACGCAGATTTCTCCTCAGTTCAACGGCTCGTCAGGCTGGACATGGCCGAAAGTGAAACCACTCTACGGCGAGCGTTGCCGCAAAAAAATAACAATTTTCGTGAGGTTTTCATCCGCCGAGCGCAGGAAAGCATCAGGTTGCCCTGTGGGAAACGTCTGCCTATAGTCCAGCGACTCACTCGCGGATACCTCGACACGACCATGATCAAACAACAGCTCGACCGTTTTAATCGCCTGGACCTGCTGGGTGCTCCAACGCCGCTGGAGAAGCTGGAACGCCTGTCGGCCTGGGCCGGTCGCGACATTTACGTGAAGCGCGACGACATCACACCGCTCGCCATGGGCGGTAACAAGCTGCGCAAGCTCGAATACCTCGCCGCCGACGCGTTGGCCCAAGGCGCTGACACCCTGATCACGGCGGGTGCCATCCAGTCGAACCACGTGCGCCAGACCGCCGCGCTGGCCGCCAAGCTAGGGCTGGGTTGCATCGCGCTGTTGGAAAATCCGATTGGCACCGAAGACAGCAATTACCTCGGCAACGGCAACCGTCTGCTGCTGGACCTGTTCGACGCCAAGGTCGAGTTGGTAGAAATCCTGGACAACGCGGACGAGCTTCTTCAGGCCTTGGCCGCTCGCCTCAGCAACAGCGGCAAAAAGCCGTATCTCGTGCCGATTGGCGGTTCCAGTCCGGTGGGTGCGCTGGGTTATGTGCGGGCGGGCTTTGAACTGGCGGAACAGATCCATCAGACGGGACTGGAATTCGCCGCCGTTGTGCTGGCTTCTGGGAGTGCAGGCACCCACAGCGGCCTTGGTCTGGCGTTGGCAGAGGCCTTGCCGGATTTGCCGGTGATCGGCGTGACGGTTTCCCGCCCTGAGGAAACCCAGGCGCCGAAGGTACAAGGACTGGCCGAACGCACCGTCGAGCTGCTGGGCGAGGCACTGCCCTCAGCGTTCAAGGTCAACCTGTGGGATGAATACTACGGTCCGCGTTATGGCGAACCGAACGCTGGCACCCTCGCAGCGATCCGGTTGGTTGCCAGTCAGGAAGGGCTGCTGCTGGACCCGGTGTACACCGGCAAGGCAATGGCCGGCTTGCTGGACGGCATCGGTCGGCAGCGTCTGGACGACGGCCCGGTCATCTTCCTGCACACCGGCGGTGGACCTGCCTTGTTTGCGTATCCAGGTGTTTTTTCGGGGCAGTGAACGTTACGCTTGGCGCTGGCTTCTGCCAAAGGCGTAGGAGCCGGCTTGCTGGCGAAAGCGTCAGGTCTGTCACCCTCCATGCGCTGCCCCCACGCATTCGCCAGCAAGCCGGCTCCTACAGGTAGAGCAGTGCAGGCAACCCGGGGCACATAGAACAACATCAACTAAGCAGTCGATTTTTAATTATTTTTAAAACTAAACAACCGCTTTTATCATCGCCGCAACCCGCTCCTACAAAATCCGGCAGACCTCTGAAAAAGCTGGATAAAGCGGCGATGTCACAGTAGTTTCGTCAGGTCTGAATCGCACCTGACATTCCAATTAAAACAGGGGACTCACATGAACATGTCTGCAATTCGCCGCACTTTCTTGCTGTCGGCCTTCAGCCTGGTGCTGGGCACTGGCCTGGTGACTCACGCCGTCGCAGGTGAACAGCTGGACGCCATCAAAAAGAACGGCACCCTCAACGTCGGCCTTGAAGGCACTTATCCACCGTTCAGCTTCGTGGGCGAAGACGGCAAGCTGACCGGTTTCGAGGTGGAGTTCTCTGAAGCGCTGGCCAAGGAACTGGGCGTCAAGGTCAAGCTGACCGCCACCCCATGGGCGGGCATCCTGGCGGCACTGGAGTCCAAGCGTCTGGACGTGGTGATCAACCAGGTGACCATCTCCGACGAGCGCAAGAAAAAATACGACTTCTCTGAGCCGTACACCGTCTCCGGTATCCAGGCCCTGGTGCAAACCAAGGACGCTGGCGTGATCAAGACCGCCGCCGACCTGAAAGGCAAAAAAGTCGGTGTTGGCCTGGGCACCAACTACGAAGAATGGCTGAAAACCAACGTGCCTGATGCCATCGTCAAAACCTACGACGATGATCCGACCAAATATCAGGACCTGCGCGTAGGCCGTATCGACGCCATTCTGGTCGACCGCCTCGCGGCACTGGAGTTGGTCGCGAAAACCAAGGACAAACTGGCCGTTTCCGGCGAAGCGTTCTCCCGTCAGGAAGCGGGTATCGCACTGCGCAAAGGCGAGCCTGAATTGCTGGCCGCGATCAACAAGGCCATCGACAAGCTGCGCGCTGACGGTACCCTCGCCAAGCTGTCGCAGAAATACTTCAAGGCTGACGTGACCAAATGATTCCAGAGAGCCTACAGCTCGCGCTGGACTCCGCGCCCTTTCTGCTCAAGGGCGCGTATTACACGGTGGGTCTGAGTCTCGGATCGATGTTTTTCGGGTTGGTGCTGGGCTTCGGCCTGGCACTGATGCGTTTGTCGAAAGTCTGGCTCATCAGCGCCATCGCCAGGGTGTACGTGTCGTTCTTTCGCGGCACGCCCCTGCTGGTTCAGCTCTTCATGATTTATTACGGCCTGCCGGATCTGGGCATCGAACTCGATGCGATCACGGCAGCGCTTATCGGTTTGTCATTGAACATGGCGGCTTACGCCTGTGAAATCCTGCGTGCCGCCATCGGTGCGGTGGATCGGGGTCAGTGGGAAGCCGCCGCCAGCATCGGCATGACCCGCGCTCAGGCCATGCGTCGGGCGATTCTGCCGCAAGCTGCGCGAACCGCATTACCACCGCTGGGCAACAGTTTTATCTCGCTGGTAAAGGACACGGCCATGGCCGCCACCATTCAGGTGCCGGAAGTGTTCCGTCAGGCGCAGCTGATTTCGTCGAGGACCCTGGAAGTCTTCACCATGTATTTCACCGTCGCGGTGATTTACTGGGTCCTGTGCACCGTGCTCGCGCACTTCCAGAACCGTCTGGAAGCCCGGGCCAACCGCCACGACGTGGAGTCCTGAGCCATGATCACCGTTGAAAAACTGACCAAGGAATTCAAGGGCAATCAGGTCCTCAAGGGCATCGATCTCAAAGTCGAGCCGGGCGAAGTGGTGGCCATCATCGGCCCCAGCGGCTCAGGCAAGACGACGTTTCTGCGTTGCCTGAATTTCCTCGAAGAACCCACCAGCGGCACGATCGTCGTGGGCGACATCAAGATCGATGGCAGCCGACCGCTGACCCAGCAGGCGGGGTTGATCCGGCAACTGCGCCAGCATGTCGGTTTCGTGTTCCAGAACTTCAACCTGTTCCCTCATCGCACGGCGCTGGAAAACGTCATCGAAGGCCCGACCGTGGTCAAGAAGATGCCACGTGCCCAAGCCATCGAATTGGGGCGCTCGCTGTTGGCCAAGGTTGGCTTGGCGGGCAAGGAAGACGCCTACCCGCGTCGTCTGTCCGGTGGCCAGCAACAGCGCGTGGCCATTGCCAGGGCCTTGGCGATGGAGCCGGAAGTCATTCTCTTCGATGAACCGACCTCTGCGCTGGACCCGGAGCTGGTGGGCGAGGTGTTGAGCGCCATCCGTGCCCTGGCCGAAGAAAAACGCACGATGGTCATCGTCACCCACGAAATGAAATTCGCCCGTGACGTGGCCAATCGCGTGGTGTTCATCGACAAGGGCGTAATTGTCGAACAGGGCGACGCAAAGGAACTGTTCGCCAACCCTAAAGAAGAACGCACTCGGCAGTTTCTGGAGCGCAGCAGGAATTAGTCCTACAACGCTTGCAGTATCGAACGGCGCCCTTGGGCGCCGTTTTCTTTGGGTCCAACATTTGGAAAAGTTTGGACCAAGCGAACATCCCCAATATTTTTCCGTACCTTCGCGCGCTTTCCATCAGCTTATCCAATGTTTCGTTCAACAATTCGCTTCACTTCTTATAACGTCGATTGACTTCCTGACATCCTACAAATAAAGCCAGCTCTCTCTGTGGTCTCACTCGTCTTTATCGCGATAAACACGCTACCCAATTCATGTAAGGCATCATGCCGGTTCCCCGCCCCTACCCTTTGATACTTTGTAGGAAGGGTCTGTTTAATTGACACAAACGCCGTTAAGCCTCCTGAGCCATTGACAGATATGCAGTAACACAATTAGCTCGAATCGAAAACTAACTATCGCCTTGAAAAATTAGCAAGCTGGTATTTGGCACTATTTGTATGGTTTGCCAACACTGCGCATCGAGCGTGTACTAACGACATCGTTTCCAGAGAGGGCTTGCATCGAGAAAAACCGGTGCATGCTTTGTTCAAGTCCATCATTCAGTGAGAACCCAAAATGATTTACACCCCCATCAGCTGTATGCCTCTCAAGCTCTTCGCCCCTTATTTACCGCAGTTGAACAAACAAGGAATAGGTGCCTTGGCCGCAAGCGATTTGCGGGTGAATATCGATCCTTATCCAGAAATGGAGAGCGGTGACTTGATCGAACTGTTCTGGGGAGACTGTTATGTTGCGTCAACACTTTTATCTGAGTCCGACATCGGATACACAACAGTCCTACATATTCCTGAGAGTTTCCTACAAAGCGGGAAGGTTAAAACCTACTATCGCGTCACGAAGATAGGCAGCGAATCGGTGCGATCACCAAGTTGCAAGGTGTGGGTCAAACTGGAGATTCCCGGCGGTCATTTGGTCAGTACCGACGGTGAAGAAAATCAAGGCCTGGCACCCGTCATGTTTGACGAAGCGGTCATGCGTCACGGACTGAGCGCCGAACAATGGGTGAACGGCGTGCACATTTCAATCGAGTGCTACCCACACATGGAGGTCTACGACGAAATCACCCTGCGTTGGGGTGATATCCGGATGGACCTTCCGGCACTGACCGAAGAACAAGTCGGGCAGGACATCGACGTTCATGTGCCTGCCACACTGATTCAGGAAGCCGGGGATGACTCACATCAGGAAGTCACTTACTGCGTCATTGACCGTGTCGGCAACAACTCACGGTGGGCGCCTGTACGATCCATCCGGGTCAGCACCGGCGAGGCTCCAATGTCGAAGGGGTAAGACACGCTTGTCACTCAACGCTCCGTCGCGGTTTCGGCCCCTGCCGCGACGGCCCTCCAGAATGGCGGCCCGACTGAAATGTGAGCCGGTCTGCAACTTCAGGCCTCTTGCGAAAAGTCCGACAGCTCGGAATAACCCTTCCTACAAACCCCGCCCGGGACGCCCCGCTGCTCGCTGCTAGCCTCGTGGAAACCCTTTACGAGACGTTCGCCATGCACTGCAAACATATTGTCAAGTACTTCACGCTGCTTCTGGTCTTCAATTCCTGCCTCGTCTGGACCGACCCGCTGACGAGCAGCCCGCAGGCCCTCTTCGCCTTCTATGCTTATTCCTAAATGCAAGTTTATTTAATTTTTATACACGCTTAGGGTATATGCACCGGACCACCGGACCATCGCTAGTTTTCCTGCCGCCCTTGCGGTCTTGAATCGAGGTTCCAATGGTCACGTACACAATTACCCCAGTGCATAACGCCAGGGCATTGCGCGGAAGGATGGGTCGCCACCATGACTGATCTGAACGCACTTTCTGTCCAGCATCCCCTGGACATCGCTCCTCCTCTGCTGCCTGCCAAGGTGCTGCGCAGCGACGCCGAAGCCATCGCCGCCGCCCATGAACTCGCGGCATTCGTCCGCCCCACTGCTGCCCTTCGTGATCGCGAACGTCAGTTGCCGTGGGCTGAAATCGAGCAGTTCACCCGCAGTGGCCTCGGCAGCATTGCCGTGCCCCGTGCGTATGGCGGCCCGCAAGTGTCGTTCGCGACGGTGGCGCAGGTGTTTGCCATCCTGTCCGCCGCCGATCCCGCTGTGGGACAGATTCCGCAGAACCATTTCGGCATTCTCAATTCTCTGGTCGGCAGCGCCACGGACGCACAGAAGAAAGTGCTGTTCGACAGCATTTTGAACGGCGCGCGCATCGGCAACGGAGGGCCGGAGCGCGGCACTAAAAACACCCTCGACGTGAAAACGCGCCTGACCGCCGACGGTGATCAATTTTTGCTCAATGGTCGCAAGTTCTATTCGACCGGCGCGCTGTTCGCCCATTGGGTCGCGGTCAAAGCGATCAACGACGACGGCAAGCAGGTGCTGGTGTTCGTGCCCCGTGGCACACCGGGCCTGCACATCATCGACGACTGGTCCGGCTTCGGACAGCGCACCACCGCGAGCGGCAGCGTGCTGCTGGACAACGTGCGAGTCAGCGGCGATCTGGTCATCGAAAACTGGAAGCTGGCCCTCGCGCCGAGCATTCAGGGCGCGGTGTCTCAACTGATTCAAGCTGCCATCGACGCTGGCATCGCCCGAGAAGCCATCGACGCGAGCATCCGTTTCGTGCGTGAACGTTCGCGTCCGTGGATCGAGGCCAATGTAGAACGCGCCAGCGATGACCCGTATGTGATTGCCGACATCGGCAAACTGAAGCTGGAACTTCACGCCGCCGAAGCGCTGCTGAACAAGGCCGGTCGTGTGCTCGATGAAATTGCGGCGGCGCCCATCGACGCGCAATCCGCGGCCCGCGCCTCCATCGTGGTCGCCGAAGCCAAGGTGTTGACCACCGAAATCGCCCTTCAGGCCAGCGAGAAGCTGTTCGAACTTTCCGGCAGCCGCGCCACCCTGGCCGAATTCAACCTCGACCGGCACTGGCGTAACGCCCGCGTGCACACCTTGCACGATCCCGTGCGCTGGAAAGTCCACGCCGTCGGCGCCTGGAACCTCAACGGCACCCTGCCTGCCCGCCATTCCTGGATCTGAACCAGACAACTGGAAGCATACATATGAGTCTTCAATCCTTGCCGCATGATACGCAGGCGGTGACCGCGATCATCAAAGATGACGCCCAGGCACTGGCAGTCGCCCATTCGCTGGCTGAACGTTTTAAACAAGAGAGTGCTGTACGCGACCGCGAACGCCGCCTGCCCCACGCGGAACTCGAACAGTTCTCCCGCTCGGGCGTGTGGGGCATCAGCGTACCCAAAGCCTTCGGTGGCGCGGGCGTTTCGTACGTCACGCTGGCTGAAGTCATTCGCATCATCTCGGCGGCCGACGGCTCGCTGGGCCAGATTCCGCAGAACCATTTTTACGCCCTCGAAGTGCTGCGCGTGAACGGCAGCCCTGAGCAGCAAAAGCGGCTGTATGCCGAAGTGCTCGCTGGTCAGCGCTTTGGCAATGCGCTGGCGGAACTCGGCACCCGTATGGCCCATGACCGGACCACGCGTCTGAGCCGCGACGGCAAAGGTTGGCGCATCAACGGCCGAAAGTTCTACTCCACCGGCGCGATCTACGCCCAGCGCATTCCGACGTCGGTGATCGATGACGAGGGCATTCAGCAGCTCGCATTCGTTCCCGCCGACACTGAGGGGCTGACCGTCATCGACGACTGGAGCGGCTTCGGTCAGCGCACCACGGGCAGCGGCTCGGTGGTGTTCGACAACGTTTACGTCAGCGATGAAGACGTGGTGGCGTTCCAGACCGCCTTCGAACGCCCGACCACTGTCGGCCCGCTGGCGCAGATTCTTCACGCCGCCATCGACACGGGGATCGCTCGCGCAGCCTATGAAGACGCCTTGCATTTCGTGCGGACCCGCACCCGTCCGTGGATCGATTCCGGCATTGAAAAAGCCGTGGATGACCCATTGACGCTGCACAGCTTCGGCAAGCTCGGCATTCGCCTGCACGCCGCTGAAGCCTTGCTCGAACGCTCCGGTGAATTTCTGGATCGCGCCCGGGCCGACAGCAGCGCGCAGAACGTCGCGCAAGCTTCGATTGCCGTGGCCGAAGCCCGCGCCATCAGCACCGAGATTTCGCTTGCTGCTGGCAGCACGTTGTTCGAACTGGCCGGTTCTCAATCGACGCTGGCCGAGCATGGCCTCGATCGTCACTGGCGCAACGCACGGGTTCACACGCTGCATGACCCGGTGCGCTGGAAGTACCACGCCATCGGCAACTTTTACCTGAACGACGTCAATCCGCCGCGCCGGGGGACGATCTGATGAGCAAGAAGAAGATCCTGCTCAACGCGTTCAACATGAACTGCATCGGGCATATCAATCATGGTTTCTGGACGCACCCTCGGGACACGTCCACCCAGTACAAGACGATCGAATACTGGACAAATCTTGCACAGTTGCTGGAACGCGGACTGTTCGACGGGCTGTTCATCGCCGACATCGTCGGCGTGTACGACGTGTACCAGAAGTCCATTGATGTCCCGCTGAAAGAGTCGATTCAACTGCCAGTCAACGACCCGCTGCTGCTGGTGTCGGCCATGGCAGCGGTGACGAAAAACCTCGGTTTCGGCCTGACCGCCAACCTGACGTACGAAGCGCCGTATCTCTTCGCGCGTCGCATGTCCACGCTCGACCACCTGACCCGAGGCCGCGTCGGCTGGAACATCGTCACCGGTTATCTGGACAGCGCGGCCAAGGCCATGGGCCTGAGCGAGCAGATCGAACACGACCGCCGTTATGACCAGGCCGACGAATACATGGAGGTGTTGTACAAGCTCTGGGAAGGCAGTTGGGAGGACGACGCGGTCATCGAAGACCGTGAAGCGCGGGTCTACGCGCAGCCGGAAAAAGTCCACTACGTACGGCATCACGGCGAGTTTTATCAGGTCGAGGGTTACCACCTTTGCGAGCCGTCACCACAGCGCACGCCGGTACTGTTTCAGGCAGGCAGCTCGGATCGCGGCCTGCAGTTTGCGGGCAGCAACGCCGAGTGCGTATTCATCAGCGGCCAGAACAAACCGGCGACTCGCGAGCAGGTGGATAAAGTGCGCGCCAGCGCCGTGGCGGCCGGTCGCAACCCGGACGACATCAAGATTTTCATGGGCCTGAACGTCATCGTTGGTGCGACGGAAGAGGCTGCCCGCGCCAAGCATGCCGAATACCTCAAGTACGCCAGCCCGGAAGCGGGGCTCGCGCATTTCTCGGCCTCGACCGGCATTGATTTCGCCGATTACGAACTGGATGAGCCGATCCAGCACGTGAAGAGCAACGCGATTCAATCGGCGACCAAAATTCTCAAGAACAATGATTGGACCCGGCAAAAACTGCTGGATCAGCACGCGCTGGGCGGGCGTTACATCAACGTTATCGGTTCGCCCGAGCAGGTGGCGGGCGAGCTGGAATCCTGGATCGCCGAGACCGGCCTCGACGGCTTCAACCTGACGCGCATCGTCACCCCGGAGAGCTATGAGGACTTCATCGATCTGGTGATTCCCGAGCTGCAACGGCGCGGTTCGTACAAGACCGCTTACGAGCACGGGACCCTGCGCGAAAAGCTGTTTGCCGACGGGGATGCGCGGTTGCCTGAGAGGCATGCGGGGGCGGGATACAGAGCAGCAAACACGCTCGATAAGGCGACACCGACTTAACGACGAACGATGCCCCAACTGTGGGAGCGAATTCATTCTGGGCGGTACAGCCGATGGAGATTCGTCGCTTGAACACCCGCATCGCGAATGAATTCGCTCCTACAGGAGGCCTGCGTCAATCCAAATAATTCACACCAGACCACTGACACCGAACCGGACACAACACCATGACAAAAACCCTGCTCACCCTGGCCCTTTCCCTCGGGCTGTTCACCGGCTTCACTCAAGCGGCCGACGAGACGCTTAAAGTCGGCACCACCGCCGCGTTCGCCATTCCTTTGGAAACGGCTGTCGCCGAAGCCGAGAAGCAAGGCCTGAAAGTCGAGCTGGTGGAATTCACCGATTGGATCGCGCCTAACGTCAGCCTCAATGCGGGCGACATCGACGTGAATTACTTCCAGCACATTCCCTTTCTGGAAAACGCCAAAGCTGCGTCGGGCTTCAACCTGGTGCCGTACGCGCCGGGGATCATCAACAACGTCGGCCTGTACTCGAAGAAATACAAAAGCTTCGATGAACTGCCGACTGGCGCCAGCGTGGCGATCGCCAACGACCCGATCAACGGCGGACGCGGCCTGCAACTGCTGGCCAAGGCCGGTCTGCTGACCCTCAAGCCAGGCGTGGGCTACAAGGCCACTGAAGACGACATCCTCACCAACCCGAAGAAGATCAAGCTGATCCAGGTCGAAGCCGTGCAACTGGTCCGCGCCTATGACGACGCCGATCTGGTGCAGGGCTACCCGGCCTACATTCGTTCGGCAAAGAGCTTCGATGCCACCTCGGCGATTCTGTTCGACGGCCTCGATCACCCGGAATACGTGATTCAGTTTGTGATCAAGCCGGACCACAAGGACGACCCGCGTCTGGCCAAGTTCATCGACATCTACCAACACTCCCCTGTCGTCCGCGCCGCGCTGGATAAAGCCAACGGCACGCTCTATCAACCTGGCTGGAAGAACTGACCATGAGCGCCACTGTGCAACGCTCCCTGCCACTGGAAGAGCTCACGCCGCATTCCGCCGCACAGGCGCGTCTGCACCCGGAAAAAGCCAACGCCCACGTGCGCTTCAGCCAGTTGGGCAAGGTGTATGAAGGGCAGCAGGGGCCGGTCGCGGCTCTGCAAGGCATCGACCTGGATATCCAGCGCGGCGAGGTCTTCGGCATCATCGGGCGCAGCGGCGCGGGCAAGTCGTCGCTGATCCGCACCATCAACCGGCTGGAACAGCCGAGCAGTGGTCGGGTGTTGATCGATCAGATCGACATTGCGGCCTTCAACGAAGACAAGCTGGTGGAGCTGCGCCGACGGATCGGCATGATCTTTCAGCACTTCAACCTGATGTCGGCCAAGACCGTCTGGAAGAACGTCGAACTGCCGCTGAAAGTGGCAGGCGTTCCCAGGGAACAGCGTCAGCGCAAGGTCGCCGAATTGCTGGAACTGGTAGGCCTGCAAGACAAGCACAACGCCTATCCGGCGCAGTTGTCCGGCGGCCAGAAACAGCGCGTCGGGATCGCCCGCGCGCTGGTTCATGACCCGGAAATTCTGCTGTGCGACGAAGCCACCTCGGCGCTCGATCCTGAAACCACGCAATCGATCCTCGGCCTGTTGCGCGAGATCAATCAGCGGCTAGGGCTGACGATCATTCTCATCACCCACGAAATGGCCGTGATCCGGGAAATCTGCGACCGCGTCGTGGTCCTGGAAAAAGGCCAGATCGTCGAGCAAGGCCCGGTGTGGCAGGTGTTCGGCGATCCACAACACGAGGTGAGCAAAACCCTGCTGGCGCCGCTGCAACATGCGCTGCCCGACGATCTACAGGCCCGTCTGCAGCCTCAGCCGGCAGACGAAAATGCCAGTGTGGTGCTGGATCTGCAATTCACCGGCAGCCACGGCAGCGAACCGGACTTGTCGTCGCTGTTCAGTGCGTTTGGCGGTCGCGTCAGCCTGTTGCACGGCGGCGTCGAGCGCATTCAGGGACGTGCGCTGGGGCATTTGCTGCTCGCCATCAGCCACTCGCCGTTGTCTGTCGAAGAACTGCTCATCCGCGCCCGCAAACAGGCGCAACACGCAAAGGTACTGGGTTATGTGGTTTGAACGCTTGTGGCAAGGCACGCTCGACACGTTTCTCATGGTCGGCGTCTCTTCACTGATTGCGCTGCTGCTGGGTGTTCCGCTGGCGGTGATTCTGGTCACCAGCGGCAAAGGCGGGATCTTCGAAGCGCCGAACGTGAATCGCGTGCTGGGCGCGTTCGTGAACATCTTTCGCTCGGTGCCGTTCCTGATTCTGATGGTCGCGCTGATCCCTTTCACGCGCCTGATCGTCGGCACGACCTATGGCGTGTGGGCCGCCGTCGTGCCGTTGACCATCGCCGCCACACCGTTCTTCGCCCGTATCGCGGAAGTCAGCCTGCGCGAAGTCGACCACGGCCTGATCGAAGCGGCCCAGGCCATGGGCTGCCGCCGCTGGCACATCGTCTGGCACGTCCTGCTACCGGAATCCCTGCCGGGGATCGTTGGCGGCTTCACCATCACCCTCGTCACCATGATCAACTCCTCGGCCATGGCCGGCGCAATTGGCGCAGGCGGCCTCGGCGACATCGCCTACCGCTACGGGTATCAGCGGTTCGATACGCAAGTGATGCTGACCGTGATCGTGCTGTTGGTGGTGTTGGTGGCGGTGATTCAACTGGGCGGGGATCGGTTGGCGTTGCGGTTGAATAAACGGTGATTTGATCCGGGGGCTGGTCCTCAACTAAAGCAGAACGTCTTGTCGGGGGTTGCGGTATCGATGAAATCATCGTCCTGGCACGCCCCCTCCTGTAGGAGTGAGCTTGCTCGCGATCGCGGAGGTTCAGATACGTCGTTTGCGATTGATACACCCTCATCGCGAGCAAGCTCACTCCTACAGATTTGCGTCGTCTACGGCGAGCAAGGGTATATTGCCCACTCCCTCCGCTCAGAATCCGCCCCCATGAAACTCGACCCGCAGGACCTCGCTCAGATCACCGCCACCACGCTGGGCAATTACAACGATGTGGCGGAGGGCTTTCGTGAGGGCACGCGGGATCATGATGTCAGCCAGAACATCGACGCGTTGTTGCGCAATATCCGGGGCGTTGCGCCGTTTCAGATTCTCGATTTTGGCTGCGGGCCGGGGCGGGATTTGCGCACGTTTACCGCCTTGGGTCACGTAGCGACCGGGCTGGACGGCTCGGAGCGTTTTGCCGACATGGCCCGTGCCGACAGTGGCTGTGAAGTCTTCCACCAGAACTTTCTCGCATTGGACCTGCCTGCCGAGCGCTTCGACGGCATTTTCGCCAACGCGTCACTCTTTCATGTTCCCCGTCAGGAATTGCCGCGTGTCTTGGGCGAGCTGCGCAATGCGTTGAAGCCGGGTGGCGTGCTGTTCAGCTCCAACCCTCGGGGCAACAATCAGGAAGGCTGGAAGGGCGAGCGGTATGGCTCGTTCCATGACCTGGAATCCTGGAGCGCGCTGCTGACCGAAGCGGGGTTCGTAGAGGTCGAGCATTATTACCGGCCGGAAGGGCTGCCGAGGGAGCAGCAGCCTTGGTTGGCGAGTGTGTGGCGTAGGGTTTGAAGCACCACCGATCTCACGGCAAATGACAGACCTGTGGGAGCGAATTCATTCGCGAATAGGCAGTACAGTCGATGCATCTCTATCGCCTGAACGCTATTCGCGAATGAATTCGCTCCCACAGGGTTCACGCATTGACCGAGCATTCCGCGATTAGTCCAGAGTCGCTTGATAAGCGGTCACGTCGCTATCTCCTTTGATCGCCGTCACGCTATGAGCAGCAAACGAACGCCCGCCCACCTCTCGCACCCTTTCATCAAAATTCGCCACCAGCCGCGTGCCGTCGTTGAACGTGGTCTGTTGCACCAACCGGTCAGCCGTCAGCCACTCGAATCCGATCATGGCCTGTGTCGCCAATCGCTCATGCAGTGGGCGAAAGAAAGCGTCCTGCTTTTGAATGATCTTCAACCGGGCCTGAAGTGTGTCCTGGCTCAGGTGGTACAACGGCGGCACGTTGTAGAGCAGTTGAGTCAGCTCGTTCTCCGCCCTGACGTTGTTCAGTTTCAAGCTGTCGAACAGCCAATGATGGGTCGTGATGACCGAGCCGTGGAACACTGCCTGGTACAGCGGAAGGCGTGTCGTCGGGTCGAAATGCACGGCGCGATAGCGCTCTTTGATGGGCACGGATTTGAAGAACACGGCAGGTTTTTCCGGGGGATACCAATTGCCCACGAACCAGGGCGATTGAGCGAGCGTGCTCATGTCCGCATCGCCCCAACCGATCACCGGGGTCTGCATGCCGTGGGCGAAGAAGATGCCCTGCGAGGTGCTGGCATGGCCGTCTTCTGAGCCCACGACCAGCCCCTGAGACTCGCCCACCCAACGCGCTGCGTCTTCGTTTGCAGAGGCATTCTGTGATTGGGTCAAGGTCGCACCAGAGCGGTAGCTGTCGAAGACCATGCCCGTGGCGTAAGCGTCGAGAAACCAGCTGTTGAAACCGGCAACCCCGCGCACGGCCTGAACGCGGGCTTCGAGCAATGGCCTGACGCAACGAGGATCGGTGTAATGCCCGGACTGCTGAAAGCCGCTCTTCGCTGTGCCGTTCTTCAACACGATGCCGCAGTCGCGGTGCGCATTGCTGCCCAAGTGTGCGGTGGTCCAGTCCGGGTTTTCGCTATCGGCCAGCGCCGTTTCGTACGAGTCGTAGGGGGAAATCAGGTAGCCCGCCTTCACGGCTGCACGCACCGCTTCGGGATGCCACAGCCCGCCTTCCCAGCCGTCACCAAGACCAAGCCACAACCGCGTGAGACCCGCCGCTCGGAACAACTCGATGTTTTTCGCTGTGAGCATGCCGCCCCAGCGCGAGGGGTCATCCGTCAGTGCATCCCCGAAAAACCGGGCGATTTCAGTTCGCCACTCACCGTAACTCGACGCCAGAACGTCCATGTCTGGTTGAGCACCTCTGCGCCAACGTGCGCGAGCCGCTGTGTTGAACGCGCCGTTCAAATCGCGCAGCACCACGACTTGCTCCCAGCGCTGCAATGGCGGACGCGAAGGGTCAAGCATCGCGCGCGCCTCGGCATTCATGTGCCCCTTGAGCCGTACGGCGAGCGGTGCAGAAGAGTTCAGCGCGTCGATCAGCCGCGACCAGGATCGAACATCTTTCAACCCCAGCAAATCGTTGCCCCATAGGTACGCATGGGCCGCCCCGCTCAATTTGCGGGCTTCGGGGGTTTTGGCGAGTTTCTCGTCGAGTGTCTGATAGGCGCCGCTGTCGATCAGCCATTGCCGGTAGCGACGCGCACCCGCCAGCGGATCTGAATCCCCAAGGTAAAGGCGAAAAGTCAGGGGCGCATGGGGATCGAGGGACGTGAATTCGTGAGCCGCAGTCAACGCCAGCCCATCGCCCTGAGCCTTGAGTGTCAGCTGATTATTGAATGGCTGGGTCATCAGCCAGGTGAGGCTGAACGCGCCGTGGTCCATGCCCCACAGCGGCAGGCTCAAGTCCTGCGTAGTATTGAGTGAACCTTGATCGACCAGAAACCGCTGCCACACCGCATGACCTCGGGGCACGTAATGCCCTTCGGCAAGCGGCCAGATCAAGGCGCGACCCATGGCGTTCGCCGGTTGGTTGAGGAACGCCAGCGTGCCTGCCTCACGGGCGGTGACAGTCAGCAACAATTCGCGCCGTTCGAGGCGCGCTTCAAGCGCCCAGGCACCGTCATCCCATTGCCAATTCAGGCGATCCGAAGTCCGTTCGATGTGACCGACGGCATGCGACGCAACGCCCGACGACACGTGAATCGCCGATTGGCCAATGGGATGCACCCTGATCGCCATCGTCTTCGGCTCAAGCTCGACCCGCCAGAATTCATTTTCCAACGTTTCACTGGCGACAACAGACCCGCAAACGAACGCACACAGCACTCCCACGGCACGCAAAATGAAACTACACATGACGACAACCCACTGAGTGATCAAGGCTGTCGACCGTACTCAGGGAGCCTACAAACGTCGTTCAGACGTTTCCCACGGCAACGTAGGCCGATGAGACTTAGCGTGTAGGTGCGGGCTCACCCTCTTCGTCCTCGTCTTCATCGTCCGCGCCGTGGCCCTCGGCTCTGCGCTTTTTCTCCTGTTCGGATTTATCCCGCTGTTCCTGCGTCGGCTCTTTGATCTTGTACCAGGCCACGTACAGCGCAGGCAGGAACAACAGCGTCAGCAGGGTGGCGATGATGATCCCGCCGATCATCGCGTAGGCCATCGGCCCCCAAAACACTTCGCGGGCAATCGGAATCATGCCCAGACTCGCCGCAGCAGCCGTCAACAGAATCGGGCGTCGTCGATGCTCGGTGGCTTCGGCCACAGCATCCCAGGGCAGATAACCGGCGACTTCGTATTCGTGGATTTGCGTCACCAGAATCACCGAGTTGCGGATGATGATGCCGATCAACGCGAGAATCCCAAGGATCGCCACGAAGCCCATGGGCGTGCCGGTCGGGACCAGCGCCAGCACCACGCCGATCAACCCGAGCGGCGCGACACTCGCCACGAGGAACATCTTCTGCACGCTGTGCAGCTGAATCATCAGGAAGGTCGCCATCAGGAAGATCATCAGCGGCACGACCTTGGCAATTGGCCCTTGGGCCTTGCCGCTCTCTTCCACCGTACCGCCGGTGGCGATCTTGTAGCCCGGTGGCAGCGCCGAGGCGAACTTGTCGATTTCGGGCTTCAGCTCTTTCACCAGATCGGTCGGCTGCATCTCGTCACGCACAGCGGCCTTCAATGTGATGGTCGGCTTGCGGTCGCGGCGCCAGACCAGCGGCTGCTCCAGCTCATACCGAACATTGGCGAACGCCAGCAACGGAATCGATGTGCCCTGCGGCGTGACGATTTGCAGGTTTTGCAGGGTTTCCGGCGAGCCGCGTTCAACGTCCACAGCGCGCCCGACCACGTTGATCAGGTAAATGTCGTCGCGCACCTGGGTCACGGCCGAACCGGTGACGATGCTGTTCATCAGCTGGGCGACGTCTTCCGACGACAGCCCGAGTTGCCGTGCCTTGTCCTGATTGATGTCGATGCGCAGGACCTTGCCCGGCTCGTTCCAGTCGTAAATCATTTCCCCGATGTGCTGGTTCTTGTCGAGCAGCGTCGCGAGGTCGATAGCGTGTTGACGCACTTTGTCGATGTTATCGCCACTGACCCGGTACTGAATCGGACGCCCCACTGGCGGGCCCATTTCCAGCGGCTGCACGTAGGTGCCAATGCCGACGAACTCATCACGCAGGCGTTTTTTCAGGCGGTCCATCAGCCCGGCACGCTCTTCCAGGCCTTTGCTGACGATCACCAGTTGCGCGTAATACGGGTTTTCCAGTTGCTGGTCCAACGGCAGGTAGAAACGCACCGCGCCCTGCCCGATGTAGGTGCTCCAGCGCACGATGTCCGGGTCGTCCTTGAGGCTCGCTTCCAGTTTGTCCACAGCCTTGCGCGTCTCGTTGATCGAGGCGTTTTGCGGCAAATTGAGGTCGACGAGGATTTCCGGTCGGTCAGACGACGGGAAGAACTGGTTCTGCACAAAGCGCATGCAAAACACCGAGGTCGCGAACAGCAGCACCGTGACGATGATCGTCAGCCAGCGATGCCGCATGGCCCAGAACATCGAGGTGTTGAAGGCTCGGGCGATGCGGCCCGGCTTGTGGTGTTCGTCTTTCTTTTTCACCTTCTCGCTGAGAATGTGTACGCCAATGACTGGCGCGAACAGCACTGCCACGACCCACGACACCAGCATCGCCACGGCAATCACCGCGAACAGCGTGAAGGTGTATTCCCCCGCCGAACTGGCGTTGAGGCCGATGGGCACGAAACCGGCCACCGTCACCAGCGTACCGGTGAGCATCGGGAACGCCGTCGAGGTGTAGGCGAAGGTCGCGGCCTGCTCTTTGGAATCGCCCATTTCCAGCCGCGAGACCATCATCTCGACCGTGATCATGGCGTCGTCCACCAGCAAGCCGAGGGCGATGATCAGCGCGCCCAGCGAAATCCGTTGCATGGTGATGCCGCTGTACTCCATGAACACGAAGACCATCGCCAGCACCAGCGGGATCGAGCACGCCACCACCAGCCCGGCGCGCATGCCGAGGCTGATAAAGCTCACGATCAGCACGATCACCACCGCCTCGAACAGCGCGCTGGTGAAGCCACCGACGGCTTTTTCCACCACCTGCGCCTGATCCGAGACGTTGTTCACGCCCACGCCGATGGGCAGGTCGGCGGTCGCCGCCTCCATCCGCGCATGCAGGTCTTTGCCGAACTCTTGGACGTTGCCGCCCTTTTTCATCGCAATCGCCAAGCCGATAGCCGGCTTGCCGTTGTAGCGAAACAGCGGCTTGGGCGGATCGACGTAACCCCGGCTGATGTCGGCGATATCGGTCAGGCGATAGAAACGGTCGTTGAGGCGCAGGTTGACCGTTTCCAAATCCTTCTCGGAGGCGAACTGGCCGGACGTGCGCACCGAAATGCGCTCAGGCCCGGCCTCGATCACCCCCGCAGGCGTCACGGTGTTCTGCGATTGCAGGCTTTGCACGACCTGGCGCTGATCCAGCCCCAACGCCGCCAACTTGCGGGTGGAGAAATTCAGGTACAGCACTTCGTCCTGCTGGCCGATCATCTCGACCTTGCCCAGCCCTGGCACATCGCGGATTTGCACGCGGACCTGTTCGACATAGTCCCGCAGCTGGCGCATCGTCAGCCCGTCAGCGGTAAAGGCGTAGATCGAGCCGTAGACGTCACCGAACTCGTCGTTGAACGCCGGGCCTTGTAACCCTTGAGGAAAGGTCCCGCGAATGTCATCAATTTTCTTGCGGACCTGGTACCAGATCTCCGGAATCGCGGCCGCGCTGGTGGTGTCCCGCAGGTAAACGAAGACTGTGGACTCGCCCGGTCGGGTGTAGCTTTTCACGTAGTCGAGGGAGTCGAGCTCTTCGAGTTTTTTCTCGATGCGGTCGGTGACTTGCTCCAGGGTTTCGTCCACGGTCGCGCCCGGCCAGCGGGTCTGGATGACCATGGTTTTGATGGTGAACGAGGGGTCTTCCTCGCGGCCCAGGTTCATGTACGAAAACACGCCCATCAGCAAGCCGACGAACATCAGGTACCAGACAAAAGACTGATGCTTGAGCGCCCAATCGGAGAGGTTGAACTTCCCTTTCATCGTGGGCTGTCCTTATCGACTTTGACTTTCTGCCCCGGTTTGAGGCTGTTCACACCGGCGGTCACCACGCGCTCGCCGCCCTTCACGCCACCGGCCAGCACCATGCTGTCGGTGTCGCGACTGACCACATGGACCGGACGCGGCGACACGGTCTGGTTCTGGGTATCGACGATCCAGATCTGCTGCTTGCCGTCGATCTCCTGCAACGCCGTGAGCGGCAATTCGATGCGCGGCTCGATGGCCGAACTGAGGGTTACGCTGATCGCCGTGCCCAGTCGGAATGACGGCGGCGTGTCGGCCAGGGTGAGGCGTGCGCGACGGGTGCGCGTCGTGCTTTCAGCTTGCGGTTCGAGTTCACGCAGGGTGGCCGTGGTGTTGATGGCTGGTTCCAGTTGGCTGGCGACCTTGAACACCACGTCGTTGGGCAATTGCTCAGCCAGCGGTCCCGGCAGGTCGATCACGGCTTCCTTGATGTCCGGACGTGCCAGCGTCACCACCTGCTCGCCCGCGCTGACCACTTGCCCCGCTTCGACTTTCCATTGGGTCACGACGGCGTCGTGGTCCGTGCGCAATTCGCTGTAGCTTAATTGGTCCTTGGCCTGTTGCAACGCAGCCTTGGACTGATCGAATGAAGACTGGGAGGTTTTGAGGTCGGTCACTGCGACATCCAGCGCCGCCTGCGCGCCGACGCCTCGGTCGAACAGCTCCTGCTGACGCCGCGCATTGGCCTGGGCATTGATCAACTGCGCCTCGACGCGGGCCAGATCGCCCTGGGTCGAACGCACCTGATTCTGCTGGTCGGTCGGGTCGAGTACGGCGAGCATGTCACCCTTCTTCACTTCAGCGCCCACATCGACACTGCGCTGGGCGATGCGGCCCGAGACGCGGAAACCCAAGGTGCTTTCATAACGCGCCGCGATGTTGCCGGCGAAACGTCCGAGGCTTTCCTCCGCCTGAGGTTTCACCTCGACGAACAACACCGGGCGCACGGGCTCCGGTGGTGGCTCTTCCTTGCTGCACGCGCTTATGAGCAATGCCATCAACGTCACTCCCGTCAGGCGCTTCATTGCGGTGCTCCTGTCGGGTTCTTGTAGACGTCAGCCAGTTCGACCTTCATGTCCGGGTGCAGCAGTTGATTGCCAGCGACCACGACTTTCTCGTCGTTCTTCAAACCGTCGATGATGATGACTTTGCCCGTCAGGTAACGCCCGACCGTTACGCCACGCAGGCTGACCTTGTTCTGGTCATCGACCACCCAAACGGCAGGTTGGCCGAGTTGATCGCCCAGCCCTTTTGTAAGGGCCGACCATGGCAGTTCGACGCTCTGTTTCGCAGGCACCGACAGCGCGGCACTGACGACGGAGCCGAGCTGCATGCCTTGAGGCAGAGTCTCCAGTGCAATCTTCACCTGTAGCGTGCCGGTCTGCGCCGACACCGCTGGGGTGACTTCGCGCACCTTGCCGGTGGCCTTGATTTGCGGGTTATCAAGCAGCGTGACTTCGACCGGCTGATCCGTTGGCGGGTTGACGAACAACGACTCGTAGACGTTGAACACAGCGTCGCGTTCGCCATCCCGGGCCTGACTGAAAATCGGCATGGTCGCTTGAACCACCTGACCCACTTCGGCCTGACGCGCCGTGATGATGCCCGGCGCATCGGCGATCAGCGACGTGTAGCCCAGTTGTTCGCGCGCGTTGGCCAACTGGGCTTGGGCGGCTTTCAGCGCGCTCTGGCTGCCACGCAGTTGGGCTTGCGCGGAATCGTATTCGCTTTTGCTGGTGTAGCCTTTCGGCAGCAGCTTTTCCTGACGCACGAACGCAGCGGCGGTCTGTTTCACGCGAGCCTGCTCGGCGGCGACAGCGGCGTTGGCCGAATCGACGTTGGTCTGTAAATCCTTAGGGTCGAGCTTGGCGAGCACCTGCTTGGCCGTAATACGGTCGCCCACATCCACCATGCGCTGAATGATCTTGCCGCCGACGCGGAATGACAGTTGGGTTTGCACCCGCGCCTGGATATCGCCCGTCAGCGCGACGGCCGCCGCGAACTCGGCGGTTTTGACCTGTTGAACCTGCACGCGCGGCAGCACGGGGTCTTTGGGCTTTTCCTTGCCGCAGCCAGACAGCAGCGCCAGGCACATGCCGAGCGCGAGGGCCGTTAGGCCAGTGTGAAGAACCGAGGGTTGAGCGGGCATGCAAGCTCCTTGTGCCACTGCCGTTGCGTACACCGCGCCACCGAGCGTCGTCGTGGTGTGATCATGCGACTGTGAGCGTAGATCAGGGTTCCTTTGGCCGCTAAACTCGGCGAAACCTGACCCGTCCGTCGCACACGTTCATCGCAAGGAAGGCCCGATGCTGACCACCCTCGCCGTCGCCAATTACCGCTCGATCAACACGCTGGTGATGCCGCTGGCACGCCTGAACCTGATCACCGGACCCAACGGCAGCGGCAAGTCCAACCTCTACCGCGCCCTGCGTTTGCTGGCCGAAACGGCCCAAGGCGGGGTGATCAATGCGCTGGCCCGTGAGGGCGGGTTGAAGTCCACGTTCTGGGCGGGACCGGAGAGCATCAGCCGACGCATGCGCAACGGTGAAGTCGAAGTGCAGGGCGGGCCGCGCAAAGAGGTCGTTCGATTGCGCCTGGGGTTTGCGGCCGAGGATTTCAGCTACGCGATTTCGCTGGGGCTGCCTCCGCCGTCGAACGCGCCCACGGCGTTCGCCCTGGACCCGGAGATCAAGCGCGAATGCATCTGGGCCGGGCCGCTGTATCGCCCTGCCAGTCTGCTGGTGGACCGCGCCGGGCCAATGGTTCGGACTCGCGAAGGCCGCAGTTGGGAGGTTCTGGCGCAACACACCCCGACCTTCGACAGCCTGTTCGATCAGGTGGGCAACCTGCGCTCATCGCCGGAAGTGCTGCAACTGCGAGAGAGCATTCGTGGTTGGCGATTTTATGATCACTTCCGCAGCGATTCCGACGCGCCTGCGCGCAAACCGCAACTGGGTACGCGCACGCCGGTGCTGCATCACGACGGGCGAGACCTGGCAGCGGCCTTGCAGACCATTCGGGAGATTGGAGAACCGGAGGCGCTGGACGCCGCGATCAGCGACGCCTTTCCGGGGGCGCGAGTGGCCATCGATGCGCAGGGTGGCGGGTTATTCTCATTGGAGTTTTATCAAGAGGGGTTATTGAGGCCGCTGTCCGGGTCCGAGCTGTCGGACGGCACGTTGCGGTATCTGCTGCTGATCGCCGCCCTGCTGACACGCCGCCCGCCGACCATGATGGTCCTGAACGAACCGGAAACCAGCCTTCACCCCGACCTGCTGCCTGCGTTGGCAAGGTTGATCATTCGCGCATCGCAGCGTTGTCAGGTGTGGGTCGTGTCACACGCCAGCCGTTTGATCGCCGCGCTGGAGCAGGACCCAGAATGCAACAGCATCGTGTTGGAGAAAGAATTGGGACAGACCAGGATTGTCGGTCAGGGGATGCTGGATCAACCGGCCTGGCATTGGCCGGATTGAAGAACGCTTGATCAATCCCACGCAGAGCATGGAGACGATCACCGTTTTGTAGGAGTGAGCTTGCTCGCGATGGCGGAGTATCAGAACCATTAATAGCGTCTGACACGACGCAATCGCGAGCAAGCTCACTCCTACAGGGATCGCGGGTTGGCGCAGATCATGGAAAACACCAAAAAAACGTAGGAGCGCGCAGTGACCGGTCAGGAGATGTCGGCTAAAAACCCTGCGAGCGCGGATCAGCTACCCGCCCCACCATGAGCTTCTTCAAAGAAGAAATCCTTCCAGCTGTCGGCCTTGTTCTTCAGCACGCCGATCTCATTCAGTTTCTCGGCATAGATGTAAGTGCGTTGCGGCACGATGGTGAAGTCGATTTCCGGGTCGTTGACGATCTTTTCAACCAGCGGCAACGGCAGCTTGGACTTCTCGACCTCGATGTAGGTCTTCGCTGCGGCGTTCTTGTCGGCCTTGATGATCTTCTCGGCTTCCGCCAGCGCGTCGTAGAAGGCTTTGTAGGTCTTCGGGTTTTCGTCGTGGAATTTCTGGGTGGTGTAGAGCACGTTGAACGTGGCCTGACCGCCCAGCACGTCATACGAACTCAGCACTTTATGCACGTTCGGGTTCTCCAGCTCCTGATACTGGAACGGCGGGCTGGAGAAGTGCGCGCTGATTTCCGAACCGCCTGCGATCAGCGCCGAGGTGGCGTCCGGGTGCGGCAGGCTGACGGAGATGTCGTCGAATTTCTTGTAGTTGGCGTTACCGAACAGCTTGGCGGTCTCGATCTGCAAGGTGCGCGACTGGAAGCCCACGCCCGCTGCCGGGACGGCAATGCGGTCTTTGTCGGTGAAATCCTTCACGGTCTTCACGTCCGGCTTGTTGCTCAGCAGGTAGTTCGGCATCGAACCCAGCGAGGCGATGGCCTTGACGTTCTGCTTGCCCTTGGTGCGGTCCCAGATGGTCAACATCGGCGGAACGCCTGCCGACACAACGTCCAGCGCACCCGCCAGCAGCGCTTCGTTCATCGCGGTGGCGCCGGAAATGCTGTTCCAGTCGACCTTGATGTCGATGCCCTCTTCCTTGCCGTGCTTCTCGATCAGCTTCTGCTGCTGCACGACGTCGAGAATCAGGTAACCGATGCCGAACTGCTGGGCGATGCTGATCTTGCCTTCGGCGTGTGCGCCACTGCTCAGCAGCGCGCCGGTCAGACCGAGTGTGACGGCCAGCGCAGTCAGCGTCGGGCGTTTGAAAGAAGTCCCCATAAATTCCTCACAAAAGAAGCGAAAAGTGTTGGATGAGTCTTATATCCCGGTCTCAGCGCTGCATGCCCCACCGCTTCACGGTCAGGCGCTCCACATTGCTGAACAGCAGGTTTTCCACCAGCAGCCCGATGATGATCACGGCCGCGAGGCCCGCGAACACCTTGTCGGTGTACAGCTCGTTGCGGTTCTGGAAGATGTACCAACCCAGACCGCCTTTCCCCGAGGACGCGCCGAACACCAGCTCGGCGGCGATCAGGGTGCGCCAGGCGAACGCCCAGCCGATTTTCAGGCCCGCCAGAATCGACGGCAGCGCTGCAGGAATCAGGATGTGCCAGACAAAGCGAATACCCTTCAGGCCATAGTTGCGGCCAGCCATGCGTTGGGTTTCGGACACGCCAAGAAAGCCAGCGTAGGTGTTCAGCGCCAAAGCCCACAGCACCGAGTGAACCAGCACAAAGATCAGGCTGTTTTCGCCCAACCCAAACCACAACAGCGACAGCGGCAGCAGCGCGATGGCGGGCAGTGGGTTGAGCATCGAGGTCAGCGTGCCGAGCAGGTCGCGCCCCAATTGCGTAGACACGGCCAGCGTGGTCATGAAGAACGCCAGCACGATGCCGATCAGGTAGCCCTTGACCAGCACGGTCAGGGAAATCCACACCTTGGCCAGCAGCTCGCCAGTGACGATGCCATCGATGAAGGCCTTGGCGGTGTCGATGAAACTCGGCAGCAACAGGTCATTGCCCTGAATGCGCGCGGCGATTTCCCAGATCACCGCCAGGGCGATCAGGATCACGGTCTTGCGCACCCAGCTCTGCTGCCAGATGCGTTGCACGAGCGGAATGTCGCGGGCCAGGTCTTCCTGAGTGAAAGGCTCCAGCGCGACTTCGTATTCCTCGCGAATGGGGGGTGAAAGGCTCATGGTGGAAATCTCTTTTGAATTCGACCCAACCCCTGTAGGAGTGAGCTTGCTCGCGATGCGTCAGATCACACAGTGGTGTGGTGAATGACACACCGCTATCGCGAGCAAGCTCACTCCTACAAGGCGCGTTCAATCCGGGCGTTCGGTGATGTTCAAGTCATGCATCAAGTGCGCGATCAGTAAGCGATCCGAATATCCTGAAACCGCAAATCCTGCTCGACCGCAGGCGCTTCGCCTTCGTCGAACAGCAGCCGGTGAATGCGCTGCGCGGAGGCCTGGAAATCCACGCCGCCGAGGCTTTTCAGGTCGTACTGATGGCTGTTGATCTCGGCACGCACGCGGCCTGGATGCGGCGACAGCAGCAAAATCCGGTTACCCACGACCAGTGCTTCTTCGATGGAGTGGGTCACGAACAACAGCGTGAAGCGCACCTCTTCCCACAGCTCCAGCAGTTCTTCCTGCATCTTGCGACGGGTCAAGGCATCGAGCGCGGCGAACGGCTCGTCCATCAGCAGAATTTTCGGCTGCATTGCCAGCGCACGGGCAATCGCCACACGCGCCTTCATGCCCCCCGACAGGGTGTGCGGGTAGGCGTCGGCAAATGCGCTCAGGCCGACCTTTTCCAGATAATGCCGCGCCCGCTCTTCGGCTTCGCGACGCTTGAGGGTGCGCGAGGCCAGCAGCGGGAACATGACGTTCTCAATCACGGTCTTCCACGGCGGAAGCTGATCGAACTCCTGAAACACGACAATTCGGTCCGGCCCCGGCTCTGTGACCTGCTGACCGGCCAGACGAATCTGCCCTTCGCTGGGCGTGATGAAACCGGCAACGGCCTTGAGCAACGTCGATTTGCCGCAACCCGACGGGCCGAGGAGGACGAAGCGGTCAGCCGGGTCGATTTCGAAACTGACTTGATGAGTGGCCCGCACCACGCGTTCCGGCGTGCGGTATTCAAGGCTGACGCCCTGGACTTGCAATAGCGCTTCAGCGGTAGGCTGATTGGCCTCTTGCGCGTTCGAGCGATTGCTAGCCGTGTGGCTTTGCAGAACAGCGTTCATGGAGCGGGCTCCCTCAATCGGTGTGAATCAGAACGGAGCATCGCCCTGAATGGTGGTGCGGTGCAGACGACGACGCAGATGGTCAGGCGTGCCGCCCGCCAGGTGGATCAGGGAACGGTTGTCCCAGAACACCATGTCGTTCTCCTGCCATTTGTGGCGCAGGACGTTTTCCGGACGCACGCTGTGGGCGTAGATCTCTTCGAGAATCGCGCGGCTTTCGTCTTCCGGGATGTCCACGATGTGCGTGGTGAACCCCTCGCTGACGAACAGAGCCTTGCGACCGTTTTCCGGGTGCGTGCGCACGATCGGGTGGCTGACCACCGCGACCTGGGCCAATTGCTCGGCGCTCAGCGTCGGGCGCCAGTTCTCGGCGTTTTTGCCGTGGCTGTAGCGCGAGGTGTAGCTGTGAACGGCTTTGCGGCCTTCAACGGCTTTGCGCAGGTGCTCAGGCAAAGTTTCCCATGCCTGATGCATGTCGGCGAACAACGTGTCGCCGCCTTCGCTCGGCAGCTCCTGGGCGTACAGCATCGAACCGAGGCTCGGCAGCTCTTTGTAGGACAGGTCCGAGTGCCAGTATTTACCGGCATCGCCCAGACCCACCGGCTGACCGTTTTCAACGATGTTAGAGACGATCAGGATTTCAGGGTGGTTGGCGAGCAGGAACTGCTTGAGCACGTGAATCTGCAGCACGCCGAAACGGCGGCTGAAATCGATCTGTTGCTGCGGCGTGATCTGCTGATCGCGGAACACAACAACGTGGTGATCCAGGTGCGCTCGGTGTACGCGGGCGAAGTCTGCGTCATTCAGCGGCCGGGACAGGTCCAGTCCGACGATTTCTGCGCCCACCTTTTCGGCGAATGGACGCACATCGAACTGCTGACTCGGTGCTTGAGCGGACGTGGAAGCTTGGGAGGCTGCTGGCATGAGAACTCCGACTCCAGAATAGGTGTGACTGAGAAGTCGGGACTTTATAGATATAAGAAGAGAAATTTAAATATCGTTAGAGCATATGGATAGCGCTGAAAGAACTAGCGACGGCGCAATGCCAGTATCGGTAACGGTCCGGATACCAAATTCTTATCTTTAGCCACGAACCCGAAAGGCAAAATGCGTGTCTATCTCCTGCCTCGCAGCGTTGCTCGCTGCGATCCGAGGCGCTTTTCAGAGATAAGAAAAAGAGGAACGATCATGCCGGAACGCGCAGGCTTCAACGATCACTCGTCCGACAAAGTGCAGGACGACAACGTTAAATTGCTCATTGCCTTACGGCGCGCCTTGAGCGCAGATGCAAAAACGCCGACGCATGTACGAGCCGTCGGCGTGAAAAACGTGGGGCAGTGAGCTCGACTCTTTTCCGGCATACGGCGGACTTTGTTGGAGTGAGCTTGCTCGCGAACCGTTAGGTCAGGCACTGCAATGATGACTCATCAGCCGCCATCGCGAGCAAGCTCACTCCTACAGAGATATCAGCTGCCCCTACAACATCAGAACGCTGGCAATACCGCGCCGTCGTACTTCTTGTTGATGAAGTCTTTGACTTCCTGGCTGGTCAGCGCCTTGGACAGCTTGTTGATCGCGTCGGTGTGGGCGTTGTCGGTACGGGTGACGAGGAAGTTCACGTAAGGCGAATCGGCACCTTCGATGATCAGCGCGTCTTTCTTCGGATTCAGTTTGGCTTCCAGCGCGTAGTTGGTGTTGATCAGGTCCAGGTCAACCTGGTCCAGAGCGCGTGGCAGCAGAGCGGATTCCAGCTCGCGGAATTTCAGTTTTTTCGGGTTGGTGGCGATGTCTTTCGGGGTCGCCAGCGCGTTGGTCGGGTCTTTCAGGGTGATCAGACCGTTCTTCTGCAGCAGGAGCAGCGCACGACCGGCGTTGCTGCCTTCGTTCGGAATGGCAACGGTGGCGCCTTCAGGCAATTGGTCAATGGACTTCCACTTCTTGGAGTAGCCGCCGAACGGTTCAACGTGTACGCCCACGCCAGTCACCAGCGTCGCGCCTTTACCTTTGTTGAAGCCATCCAGGTAAGGCTTGGTCTGGAAGTAGTTGGCGTCCAGACGTTTTTCGTTCAGCTGCACGTTTGGCTGCACGTAGTCAGTGAACACCTTGATCTCCAGGTCCACGCCTTCTTTGGCCAGTTCAGGCTTGATCAGGTTCAGGATCTCGGCGTGGGGAACGGCCGTCGCGCCGACGACCAGTTTCTCGGCAGCCTGGGCTGCGTTGACGCCAAAGGAGAGGGCAGCCGCCAGTGCGGTGAACAACAACGTCTTTTTCATGCGATGTCCTTAAAATCCGGTCGCCTTGTGGGCAACTCTGTCGAGATAGTGCCGCGGGTACGACCCCATGGGTGGCGGCTGATGCGGACATTACCGAGATTTTTTATTCCGAGACAATACTTTTTAAGCGAATCGTTATGCTTTTTGGTTCTCAGGAGGCTTTTGGCCATCTCTCATGATCTCCAAATGGCTCTACGTCAGCGCTCTCGCGGCCGTCGCGCTGCTCCCACAGATGGTCGGCTCAACCGTCAGCGGGAAGGAAGGTTGAGATGTTCCGGCAAAATCTCCGCCCCGCTGCTGACCAGCAATGCAAAATGAATGACGTTCTCCAGCTCCCGTGTATTCCCCGGCCAGTAGTGCGCTTCCAGCACTTTCTGCGCGGCGTCGCTGATAAGGGGCATGTCGAAGTCGAGGCGCTGGCTATAGATCCCCAGAAAATACTCGGCCAACGGCAAAATGTTGCCCGGCTGCTCACGCAGGGATGGCAGGTCCAACCGCCCCTCGCTCAGGTAGCTATAGAGCCGCTCGTGAAACTTCCCGGCGGCAACGGCCAGTTTCAGGTCGATGCTCGTCGCCGCCACCAAACGTACGTCCACAGGGCTCGGCTGCGAGGCGCCGACCCGGGTGACTTCGTGATTTTCCAGCGCCGACAACAATTTGATCTGAATCGGCAACGGCAGGTCCGCGATCTCGTCGAGGTACAGCGTCCCGCCTGTCGCCGAACCGAACCATCCCGCCCTGCTACTCGCTGACCCGCTGTGCGCGCCGGCCGCGTAACCGAAGAGCTCGGCGTCGGCGTAGGTCGGACTGATCGCACCGCAATTCACCGAGACGAACAACCCCGAACGATCACTGCCACGGTGGATATGCCGCGCCAACAGTTCTTTGCCGGTGCCAGGTTCGCCACGGATCAAGACCGGCAAATCCAAGGGGGCAAGCTGCTCCATTTCTTCACGCAAGCGACGAGAGCGTGGGTCGAAAAACACCAGCGCCTTGGCACGGATGCTCAGGGGGCTTTTTTCAGCGTCGGGAAAAGTCAGGAGGGGTTGTTGAGGTACGTCTGATGGGCTCATGGCAGGCTCCCGCCCAAGCCATCGAAGCCTGAGCGTTAAAAAAAAGGCCGCAGCGCCTGTCGGTTCACTGCGGCGAAAAAGGTCGTGATCAGCGTGCGTTCTGACGCGATCATCGCCACGCAACATGGCTTCATGCGCGACGTCGTGTGAGTTGTTCGATACGGCCTTGCAGGCGATACAGGTAAGCGAAACCCTGTTCCCAGCGTTGATGGCCGGATTTCACGTTGATATGACCCGCGCCGCTCAGAATGCCGATCTCGGCTCCCCAGTTGCGGGCCATTTCCATCGCACGCAAGGCGCTGACGGCGGAGTCGTTGTCGGAACTGACCACCTGTGCCGGGAACGGCAGCATGTGCTCAGGGATAGGCGCAAAGTTACGAATCGCCGGCGGGCAGTTCGGTCGCTCGACGTCCGCAGGCGCCACCAGCAAAGCGCCGCGCACTTGTCGCAAGGTTTCCAATGGCGCCAGTTGCGCCCAGTGAGCCACCGTCACACAGCCAAGGCTGTGGGCGATCAGAATCACCGGTGAACTGTCGACGGCAATTGCTCGCTGCAACTCACCGACCCAATCTTCGCGGCGAGGTTTCAGCCAGTCGGCCTGCTCCACGCGCACGCTGTTGGGCAGGCTGTTCTGCCAATGAGTTTGCCAATGGTCTTCGGCAGATCCTTGCCAGCCTGGCACGATCAAGTAACGGATCGATTCGTTATGCACGGCCTTCGCCTCCTGCACTTTTTGCGTTCATGGCGGCGAGTATAGGGAAGGGACATATATTCGAAAAAGAATAAGAAGATATTTATTAATACCCAAAATTCATATGTCGCAAACACAGTCAATCACGCGACCAAAAAAGAGGGCCACCCCCTGCCTTAAGGAGTAGCCCTGATAATCACGCTGTCTGCCCCCAGCTCGCCGGGGATAAGGAAAGAATACGGGTGGGTTGTTACAGAATTTTTTATCTGCGGAAAAATTCAGGCGAGCGGTGACAACGGCCTATGCCACGCGTCCAAACGAAAACACCACCGGCCATATGCTATTTGGACAGGGGGGCGCAACGGATGCCCTCCAGAAACGAGGAGGCCCCGCAAAGCGGGGCCGTCACATAACCTAGTCTCATCACCGCTTCTTGATGCACGGGAGTGGAGGTTCCTAGGGCTGCGAGCTGAGGTTATCAGCCTCGGTTGTGACGTCAACCCCTGCAGCAGCGAGCGTTCCGAAGGGTAAAAAACATGGCGAGCTGCATCGCCAATGGTCGCGGTGATCGACCCGGCGTTATGCACTTGGATGAAAGTTCACGATCGGGTTTCGACGACGCTGGCGGACTGGAATACCTAGAAGGAGATTGTCGGACGCAAGAGCGTTATTGCAGCCACGCACGCAAGCACCGGACCGATTTGACACTGATCCAATGCCTCCTTGGAATGCGTCAAGCCTGCCACTGCGTCAACCGATGCCGTGCTGCCCTACGCAGCTTTTCCGAATCCAGCACGCTGATGAAATCATGATCCCGACGAATGATTCCCCGCGATGCGAAATCGATCAGCACGCGTTCGATGACGTCCGGGGTCAGGCCCAGGCAGCGGCTGGAGGGGATGTCATGAACGGAGACGATGCGCACGGAGCGGTCAAGTTCGCCGTAGCCTTCGCTGAGCATGAGCAGCCGGAACGCGACGCGCTCGTCGGTGGGCAGGAGGGTCATTTCATCCCGCGTAGGAACGCCCAGGCCGAGCTTGCTTCCCAGCAGTTGCCGGAAAAAGCGCCAGTAGCGAGGGTTATGGTCGAGTATGTGATCAAGGGGGGCCTGCGGCATGTGCAGCAGGATGACCTGGTCTTCCGCGTAGACATCGTGCAGGCGGGGCCGCTCATCAAAGAGGGAGACTTCACCAAACCAGTACGGGCGTTTCGAGGGCGCTTGAGGAAGCCAGTGACGTTGCTGTTTGACGTCGTTGAAGCGGACGGAGCCTGCAAGCAGCGCATACAGCCCACACGCAGGCTCGCCACGCTTGAGGATAAGTTTGCCGGGGGTGACCCGCCGCTGCCGCATGCCGGTCAGCAGGCTATCCTGCAAGGCAGCGGGCAAATCATTGAACCAGTGGTCGTTGTCCAACCATGAGCGCCATTGCGTTCCATTCGTCACGTGAATCTCCTTTTTCTCGTAGGCGTTTTATTGCAGGCTGAGCCAACGGGCAGGCCCCGGCCCAAAAAGCAGCGGCATGATCAACGCAGACAGGAGGAATAACAATGAAAAACCTCATCGATCATCTCAGCCAGTACGCGGCTTACCACCGCGATACCCGCAACATTGCCACGCACTTCGTGGGTGTTCCGCTGATCGTCCTCGCCGTGTCGGTGCTGCTGTCGCGGCCGGGCTGGAGCAGTTGGGCGCTGGGCGAGCTTTGGCTATCACCGGCCTTGTTGGCAACAGTCGCGGCTACGTTGTTTTACCTGCGCCTCGACAAGTCGTTGGGGATCGCCTTGGGCATCGTACTGACGCTGTTTCTGTGGATCGGCGCGCACCTTGCGCAGCAAAGCACGCTGGTCTGGCTAGGCTCGGGCGTCGGGCTGTTCGTGATCGGCTGGGCGATCCAGTTCGTCGGCCATTATTACGAAGGTCGTAAACCGGCGTTCGTCGACGACGTCACAGGCCTGATCATTGGCCCGCTGTTCGTCACGGCTGAGGCGGCGTTTTTGATGGGAATGCGCAAGAAATTGCAGAACAGCATCGAAGGGAAAGTGGGGCGGACGCACAAGCGGAATTTGAAGAAGGCGGCGGCTTAAGTAGACGCCCCGTGCCGCCGGGGCGAAACAACCGGCCCGCACAACACGCCTCGGTAGCAGCACGGCTCGCCGGCGGCAGCGTTTTCAGAAACGCCACCGCCGGCAAGCCGTGCTGCTACAAAGAGCGATCAAATGTTCTCAACCTTCTGCCAAACCTTCGGCTTGAAGAACAACGTCTCGCCGCGCGCCAGGCCGATCAGGCTGTCGTGATCCTTTACCACTTCCGCTTCGATCAGGTCCGGCTGGCCCTCGACTTTCAGCGTCACACGCGTGGTCGCGCCCAGTGGCCGAATGTCCCGAACTTCCGCTGCGTGGTGCCCTTCCACTTCATGGCGCGACAGCGACACTTCGTGGGGACGGAACAGCACGTGGTTGTCTTCGCCCAGATGCAGGCGGTTGGAGTCGCCGAGGAAGTGATAGACGAAGTCACTCGCCGGGTTCTCATACACCTCGCCCGGTGAGCCGATCTGCTCGATCACACCCTTGTTCATCACCACGATGCGGTCGGCGACTTCCATGGCCTCTTCCTGGTCGTGGGTCACGAACACGGAAGTCAGGTTGATGTCTTCGTGCAAGCGCGCCAGCCAGCGACGCAGCTCCTTGCGCACCTTGGCATCCAGCGCACCGAACGGCTCGTCCAGCAGCAGCACCTTCGGCTCAACCGCCAAGGCACGCGCCAAGGCGATACGCTGACGCTGACCACCGGACAATTGCTCGGGATAGCGATCCGACAGCCAGTCCAGTTGCACCATGTTCAACAGTTCATGAACCTTGGCGGCGATCTGGCTTTCGTTCGGGCGCTGGTTTTTCGGCTTCATGCGCAGGCCGAAAGCGACGTTGTCGAACACGGTCATGTGACGGAACAGCGCGTAGTGCTGGAACACGAAACCGACGTTGCGATCACGCACATCGTGACCGGAGACGTCTTCGCCGTGGAACACGATGCTGCCCTGATCCGGCGTTTCCAGCCCCGCGATGATGCGCAGCAGCGTGGTTTTGCCACAGCCGGACGGCCCCAGCAAAGCCACCAGCTCGCCACTCTGGATGTCCAGATTGATGCTGTTGAGGGCCTTGAAAGCGTTGAAATTCTTGCTGACGTTACGGACTTCGATCGACATGAATTATTCCTCCGCCGCGCTTTGGCGCAGACGGCTAATGCGCGCTTCGCTCCACTGCTTGAGCAGCAGGATGAACAGCGCAAGGATCAATAACAGGCTCGCCACGGCAAATGCAGCCACGTGGTTGTACTCGTTGTAGAGAATCTCGACATGCAGCGGCAGGGTGTTGGTCACGCCGCGAATGTGGCCGGACACCACCGACACCGCGCCGAATTCACCCATCGCACGGGCGGTACACAGCACCACGCCGTAGATGAGACCCCATTTGATGTTCGGCACAGTCACATGCCAGAACATCTGCCAACCGTTGGCCCCCAGCAGACGCGCCGCTTCTTCTTCCTGCGTGCCCTGCTCCTGCATCAGCGGGATCAGCTCGCGGGCCACAAAAGGCACGGTCACGAAGATGGTCGCCAGCACGATCCCCGGGAGCGCGAAGACGATCTGGATGTCGTGATCCTGAAGCCACGGCCCAAACACGCCACGGGCGCCGAACATCAGGATGTAAACCAGACCTGCGATGACCGGCGAAACCGAGAATGGCAGGTCGATCAGGGTCACCAGGATCGCCTTGCCCCGGAACGAATATTTGCTCACGCACCAGGCGGCCGAGACGCCGAACACGACGTTCAACGGCACGGAAATCAGCACGGCATACACCGTGAGTTTCAACGCCGACAACGCATCAGGCTCAAGAATCGCCGTGAAGAAGCCGCCCAAGCCGTTTTTCAGGCCCTGACTGACAACAACGAACAACGGCAAAAGTAGAAAGATGGCAAAAACCAGCCAGGCAAGGCCGATCAGAATACGCCGCGACACCGCACTGCCACGACGGGCAGCGTTGGCGGAGGAAGCGGCAATGAGCGATGGACCAGACATAGTGCGCCTCCTCAGTTCGGGGTTTCGATGCGACGTTGCAGCAGGTTGATCAGCAGCAACAGGATGAACGACACCACCAGCATCAGCACGCCGATGGAGGTGGCGCCTGCGTAGTCGTATTGGTCGAGCTTGACCATGATCAGCAGCGGCAGGATTTCGGTTTTCATCGGCATGTTGCCCGCGATGAAAATCACCGAGCCGTATTCGCCCACGCCTCGGGCAAAGGCCAGCGCGAAGCCGGTCAGCCAGGCAGGTAGCAGAGCGGGGACGAGGATGTACCGGAACACTTGCAGCGGACGAGCGCCCAGGCAAGCGGCGGCTTCTTCGACTTCACGGGGAATGTCCGCCAACACCGGCTGAACGGTCCGCACCACGAACGGCATGGTGACAAAGGTCAGCGCCAGGGTGATACCGAACGGGGTGTAAGCGATCTTGATGCCCAGGTCGGTAGCGAACTGGCCTACCAGACCGGCCGGGGTATATAGGGCGGTCAGTGCGATGCCCGCAACGGCCGTGGGCAGCGCGAACGGCAGGTCGATCATCGCGTCGATGATCTTGCGGCCCGGAAAGGTGTAACGCACCAGCACCCACGCCAACAGCGTACCGATGATGCCGTTGATGATGGCTGCGTAGAACGCAGTGCCGAAGCTCAATTTCAGCGCCGCCAGCACCCGAGGCGCGGTGACGATGTTCCAGAACTGCTCGGCGGTCAGTTGCGACGCATGGATGAACATGAACGCGAGCGGTATCAGCACAATCAAGCTGAGGTACACCAAGGTGTAGCCCAGCGTCAGCCCGAAGCCGGGTATGACGGGGGATATGCGTCGAGACATAAAGGTCCTTGGTTGATACACAGAACCCGGAGCGGGTCCGGGTCGGTTTTTGCCATGGGAAAGCTGCGAAATTTATCAAATTCCGCGACACCCCGTGTAGGAGTGAGCTTGCTCGCGATCTGCGATCTACCAGGCCCAATGGCGGTGTCTGGCGGCATGAATCGCGAGCAAGCTCACTCCTACAGGTTATGGGGCTTGTTACTTCGGAATATAGATCTGGTCGAAGATGCCGCCGTCGTTGAAGAACTTGGGCTGAGCTTCTTTCCAGCCACCGAAATCCTTGTCGATGGTCACCAGCTCCAGTTTCGGGAACTGCTTCTCGTACTTGGCCGCGATTTCCTTGTCGCGAGGACGATAGAAGTTCTTCGCGGCGATTTCCTGACCTTCCTTGCTGTACAGGTGTTTCAGGTACTCAGTCGAGATTTCGGTGGTGCCGTGTTTCTCGGCATTCTTCTCGACGACCGCAACTGGAGGCTCGGCGAGGATCGACAGCGAAGGCACGACGATGTCGAACTTGTCAGCGCCGCCGTCTTCTTTCAGCGACAGGAAGGCTTCGTTTTCCCACGCCAGCAGCACGTCGCCCAAGCCGTTATTGGTGAAGCTGATGGTGGCGCCGCGAGCACCGGTGTCCAGCACAGGCACGTGTTCGAACAGGGTCTTGATGTAGGCCTTGGCCTTGGTCTCGTCGCCACCGTTGGCTTTCAGGCCATAGGCGTAGGCGGCCAGGAAGTTCCAGCGAGCCCCACCGGAGGTTTTCGGGTTAGGGGTGATGACCGCGACGTCTTTCTTGATCAGGTCAGCCCAATCGTGGATGCCTTTCGGATTGCCTTTGCGCACCAGAAACACGATGGTCGAGGTGTACGGGGTGCTGGCGTCCGGCAGTTTGGTCTGCCAGTTTTCCGGGATGGATTTGCCCAGTTTCGAGATTTCGTCGATGTCACCGGCCAGTGCCAGGGTCACCACGTCAGCAGGCGAACCGTCGATGACTGAACGGCCCTGCTTGCCCGAACCACCGTGGGACTGGTTGATCTTGACCGTGTCGCCTGGGTGGGCCTTGGTCCAGTAGTTGATGAATTCAGCGTTGTAGTCCTGATACAGCTCACGCGTCGGATCATAGGACACGTTCAACAGCGTGTAGTCCTTGGCAACGGCGGAACCAGCAAACACGGCACTGGCGAGTGCGGCCAGCGCGTAACGACGAATGGACATGAATCAAGCTCCTGGAAATTGTGCGTTGTTGGCTTTTTCTAGTTTTTGGGGTCAAACGTTGTCTGTAACAGCACGGCTTTCCGGCGGACGCGCCCTCAACATCGCTGCCGCCGGCAAGCCGGACTGCTACAGGGTGTTCGGTTGTTCGCAATACTCAGCCCTGCTGCTTGCCCGGGTTTTGCAAACGGAATTTCTCTTTGCGTTCGATCTGGACCACCTGCGCGTTGTGCACGGTGATTTCAACCGCGCCGAAACGCAGGTCACGCAGCGCGCTCTGAATTTCTCGCAGAATGCTTGCTTCGTCCTGGCCGTCGACGCTACGTAGGGATGCGCTCATTATCGTGCTCCTTGAAAGAGTTGCCCGCAGCGGCGGTGGGAAGGCGGCTGCTCGTGGCGTAAGCGCGATATTAGAGAGGGAGGGTTATTCTTAAAAATACTATTTAAGAATGCAGATATAACCAAAGTGAATTTGGTGCTCTGAGTGGCCCGAAACCTTGTAGGAGTGAGCTTGCTCGCGATAGCGTTTTTCCGTCAGCAAACGACAGACAGACCCAACGACATCGCGAGCAAGCTCACTCCTACAAGATCACCACGATTTTCGCTGTAGGGGCGAATTCATTCGCGAATGGTCGCTACAGACAATACAACTCCATCGCCTCTGCTATTTCGCGAATAAATTCGCTTCTACAGGTCGATGCCTGACTACCGGAATGTCAGCTCAACGCAAACACCGGCGCATGCTGCCAATCGATCTGAGCCGCAGGCATAGGCCGGGCAAACCAGTAGCCCTGGCCCAACTCGCATTCGCTGTTCAGCAGAAAATTTGCCTGATCGGCCTGCTCGATACCTTCAGCCAACACCCGCATGCCCATGGCTTGGGCCAGCGCGATGACCGCGTGAACGATGGCGATGTCGTCTTCATCTTCCGGAAGGCCCGCAACAAATCCCTGATCGATTTTCAGCTTCTGCACCGGCATCCGCTTGAGCCGCAGCAGCGACGAATAACCCGTACCAAAATCATCGATGGAAAGCTTGAGGCCCAACTCCCGCAAGCGATGCATCTGCTCAATCGCTTGCTCGGGATCGTCCATGATCGCGCTCTCAGTCACTTCAAGCTCCAGATAACCCGGCGCCAGCCCGGCCTCATGCAGCACCTGAGCGACCCTCCGATCCAGATCGCCGCGGCCGAACAGGCGGCTGGACACGTTGACCGCCACAAACGACAGGGCCACTCCGTCCTTGAGCCACTGGCGCATTTGCCGACAGGCTTCGGTCAGCACCCAGTTGTCGATCTCCGCGATCAGTCCGCTTTGTTCGGCAACGGGAATGAAGTCGCCGGGCGAGACCATCCCGCGCTGCGGATGCTGCCAACGCACCAGCGCCTCGACGCCCTCGATGCGGCGGGTGCGCAGATTGTGGATCGGCTGATAGAACACGCGCAGTTCGTTCTGCACGATCGCCTGCCGCAATTCAACCGCCAGCTCGACTCGACGCTGGGCGCGCGCCGTGAGTTCTTCGGTGTACAGGGCGTAGCGTTCACGCCC
Organism: Pseudomonas salicis; assembly: GCF_057128705.1. Classification (NCBI taxonomy): domain Bacteria; kingdom Pseudomonadati; phylum Pseudomonadota; class Gammaproteobacteria; order Pseudomonadales; family Pseudomonadaceae; genus Pseudomonas; species Pseudomonas salicis. The sequence goes on along the minus strand of NZ_JBSKHU010000007.1, from coordinate 74,212 downwards.
TTGGCTTTTGGCAAGAAACAGCGCGGCATCGGCGTTGCGCAACAATTGCTCGGCGCTCATCGCGTCGTGGGGAAAAATGCTGATGCCGATACTCGCCGAGAGAAACAGCGGCTGGCCGTCGATGACGAACGGTTCGCGCATCCCGTCGAGAATGCCTTGCGCCAGTTCTGCCGCCTGCACAGCTTGATTCGGGTTCTCGACCAATACGGCGAACTCGTCCCCACCCAAGCGTGCCAGCGTGAGGCCCTTCTCCAGAAAACTCGCCAACCGTTCACCCACCGCCTTGAGTACTTCATCACCCAGGTTGTGCCCGAGGCTGTCGTTGATGTGCTGGAAGTGGTCCAGATCGATCAAAAGCAGCGCCAGATTTTCTTTCTTGCGCCGAGCATGGGTGAGCGCTTGCTCGGCCCGGTCGCTGAACAGCAAGCGGTTGGGCAGTTCAGTCAGTGCGTCGTAATGGGCCAGGTGGACCAATTCACGCTCGGAATGCTTGATGGAGGTGATGTCGGAAAACACCGCGACGTAATGCGTAATGGCGCCCTGATCATCCTTGATAGAACGAATGCTTTGCCATTGCGGGTAAATTTCGCCACTTTTGCGCCGGTTCCAGATCTCGCCACTCCACTGGCCCGCGCTGGAAATGGTCTTGTACATGCGCGCGTAGAATTCGGGGCCGTGCCGCCCGGACTTGAACTTCTGCGGCGTCAGGCCCAGCACTTCGTCTTGCTGATAGCCCGTGATTTCCATGAAGGCGCGGTTCACGTGAACGATCACGCCCTTGGCATCGGTCACCAACACCCCTTCCAGTGTGCTGTCGAAGACCGCTGCCGCCAGACGCAAGCGTTGAATGTCCTCTTTTCGGCGTTGGCGGGCCTTGACGCCCATGAAGCTCAGCAGCCGGAATCGTGCGAAGTAGACGCATAGCGCACTCATTGCCAGCCAGGCATAACCGCTCATCAGTTGAGCACGGGCCAACTGAACCGAATCTTCGATCAAAAGCGGGAGCACGTAGTCGGTGAACGCCAGCCAGAAAATCGACAGCAGCCCATACAACAGCGCGGTTTTGAGCGCATCTCGGGTAATCACTGACATGGAAAACCAGAAACCTTACGAAAGGACGGGATTATAGAGTAAGAAACATCCTGCGACGCTTATCTAAAACACCGACTGGTTTTATCTGGTGGCTAAGTGATAATGCGCGCTGTCGTCTCAGGGTCGGTGTTCACCGCCCTGCACCCCGCATGCGTTACAACCGAGGGCAACTCAGCCTATGTGGAACAACGGTCTGCTCGACCTGTCCGTCTGGCAATTGGTCGCAGTCATTCTGGCGATGACTCACGTCACCATCGTCAGCGTCACGGTTTATCTCCATCGCTACTCTGCTCACCGCTCGCTGGAACTCAACGCCGGGCTCAAGCACTTTTTCCGTTTCTGGCTGTGGCTGACCACGGCGCAGAACACCCGCGAGTGGACGGCCATCCACCGCAAGCATCACGCCAAATGCGAAACCGAAGATGACCCGCACAGCCCGGTCATCAAAGGCCTGTCTACGGTCTTGCGCAAAGGCGCCGAGTTGTACCGCGCCGAGGCAGAAAATCCCGAGACACTGCGCATTTACGGCAAGAACTGCCCGGAAGACTGGATCGAGCGCAACCTTTACTCGCGCTACCCGCTTTTGGGCGTGGCGATCATGGGCGTCCTTGACCTTGCGCTGTTCGGTGTCATCGGCATCACTGTCTGGGCGATCCAGATGATGTGGATTCCCGTGTGGGCTGCTGGTGTGGTCAACGGCCTGGGTCATGCGGTCGGCTATCGCAACTTCGAATGCCGGGACGCCGCGACCAATCTGGTGCCGTGGGGCATCCTGATCGGCGGCGAAGAGCTGCACAACAATCACCACACCTACCCGAACTCGGCCAAGCTGTCGGTCAAGCGTTGGGAGTTCGACATGGGCTGGGCGTGGATCAAGGTGTTCTGCTGGCTGCGTCTGGCCAAGGTTCAGCGCGTGGCGCCGATTGCCCACCGGGTCGCAGGCAAGGGCCATGTGGACATGGACACCGCCATGGCCATCCTCAACAACCGGTTCCAGATCATGGCCCAATACCGCAAGCTGGTGATCGCGCCGCTGGTAAAACAGGAACTCGCCAAAGCCGACGAGTCGGTCCGTCATCAGTTCCGTCGGGCCAAACGGCTGCTGTCTCGCGAAACCAGCCTGCTGGAAGACAAGCATCAGGCGCGCATCCAGACCATGCTGGAACACAGCCAGGCGCTGAAAGTGATCTACGAAAAACGCCTCGCGCTGCAACAGATCTGGGCCCGCACCAGCAGCAACGGCCACGACATGCTCGCCGCCATCAAAGACTGGGTCCACGAAGCGGAAGCCAGCGGCATCCAGTCCCTGCGCGACTTCGCAGACCAGCTGAAAACCTACTCGCTACGCCCCTCTCACGTTTAGGCCGCTTATCGGCGCCCATCCATCCGGATGGGCGCCCGTCGGAACTTCGTGCCACTACGCCGATCTCATTATCACCTTCGCACTATGCTGTGTGACATGTTGTGGCTGTGCGCCGCACCTTATATTGAGATGCAGTGCTCATGGACAACCAGACGCCTTCTATCGACACACCCGCCACAGCAGAAACCCTTCTGGCGCTGATGCACGCCCAAGCGGAAGTTGCCCGACTGAGCGAACGTGAACAGCTGTTCAGCTCGCTGCTGGTGAGTGTCAACGCCGTACTCTGGGCATTCGACTGGCAAACCCAGCGCATGATCTACGTCAGCCCCGCCTACGAGCGCATCTTCGGTCGTTCGGCTGGCCTGCTGCTGGCCGATTACAACGAATGGCGCGACAGCATTTATCCGGATGACCTCGACTACGCCGAGCGCAGCCTGAGTGAAGTGCTGGAAAAGGGCTCCATTGAAGACCGCGAATACCGGATCATCCGAGCCGACGGCCAGGTTCGTTGGCTGAGCGACAAATGCTTCGTCAGCCATCAGGCCGAGCACGGGCAGCGTCTGGTCGTGGTGGGCATCGCGGAAGACATCACTGAGAAGAAGCAGCTTGAAGACGAGCTGCAACGCTTGGCCACCACCGACGTCCTCACTCAAAGCAGCAACCGTCGCCATTTCTTCGAATGTGCCCAGCGCGAGTTCGAACAGGCCCGTTTGCAAGGCACGCCCATGGCGTTTCTGCTGCTGGACGTGGATGACTTCAAGCTGGTCAACGACACCTACGGCCACCAGGAAGGCGACATCGTGCTCCAGCGCATTGCCGAATGCGGCCGCACGACGCTGCGTCGGGGCGACCTGTTCGGGCGTATTGGCGGGGAAGAGTTCGCGGCGGTGTTCATTGGCTGCGCGCCGGACATGGCCAAGCAGATCGCGGAGCGGCTGCAGCGGGAAATCCAACGGCTGAGCTTTCAGCGGGATGACAAAACGTTCGGCATCACGGCCAGCCAGGGCCTGACCAACCTGGGCAGCAACGACCAGAGCCTCGAAGCCCTCTTCGCCCGCGCGGATGCGGCGATGTATCAGGCCAAGCGTCAGGGCAAGAATCAGATTGTGTTGGTGTAGCGCTCGCTGTCGCCGTAAAAATACCTGTGGGAGCGAATTCATTCGCAAAGAGGCCGGGACCGGCGATACATCTCCAGCGGCCCCCGATCTTTCGCGAATGAATTCGCTCCCACAGTTCAGCCCGAGTCTGGCCGGCCTTTGCGGCGCGGACGCAGATGTGTGGAAGCGCCTTCTGAGGGTGAATCAGGCGACGAGCTTGTTTCGCACCCGCTCCAGATCGGACGCGTTGACCTTCAGCAACCGCGCCGATTTGCTCTTGGCCAGCGCCTCCAGCGGGTCTTCCTGACCGAGACGGCCCATCTGCCCCGCCAGGTTCATGGCCAGCACTTCGCGGGTGTAGACCCCGGTGGTGTACTGATACACCGCTGCGATCAATTCGCGCAGCTCCAACGGAATACGCCAGCGAGTACGCAGGGCTGAGCCGAACGCCGCCGCATATTGGTCCAGCGCGTGGGCGATGGTCGCATCGTCTAGCACGCCTCCGGCCTGTAGCCATTCCTGAAGGCAGCGAATCACCGACAGATCCCCCAACCCCCTGAGCAAGCCCGCGCAATAGCAGCGCTCGTGGTCCAGATCCAATGTGCGCGCCAGAATCCGCGCATATCCCGCTGTTCGCCGTGAAACGTCCCACACCTGACTGGCCTGAATGATCAGCGACGGGTCCGTCAGGATCGCGCCCCGCTTGAGCGCCAGCCCTTGAATCAAATTGGCGCTCTGAGTCGCGCCCAGCACTGTCAGTGCCTGTCCGAGGGTCTGCTGGGGCTTGCCTTGATGCTGCGAGGCGCTGTTCGCCGCGGCAATCAACACCGCCGTAACGTGAGGGTCGTCGGTCAATTCTTGTTCAAGACGTTTGAGGTCGATGCCGGCAGGCGTGCGACAGCGAGTCAGCGCTTCGCGCACATCGATGTACAACGGGCCGCCGTCCGCCAGTTCTCGACGCTTTTCCAAGAACGCATCCAGCCCGACGCCAGGCGCCAGCGCGGGCACCTCGCAGGCGACCTGTGCGCCGTCCTTCAGCAACAGATTTTCCAGCCGCTGACGCAGGCTTTCAATGTTCAGCGGCTTGGTCAGATAGGCTGTCGGCGCCAACTGCACGGCTTCGCGCACGCTGGCACTGTCGTTACGGTTGCTGAGCAGGATAAAACGCACCGGTGGCTGGCGTTTTAGCAGGCGCACCCCACGCAGCAGGGTCAGGCCATCAACGCCCGGAAGCTCTCGGGAAGCGATCACCAGATCCGGGATGTAGCCACGCATCAGCTCCACCGCCTGCTTGCCGTCCGAGCACACATCCAGTTGCGCGTCGCAGCGCACGTCCAGAACCAGCTCATTGAGCATCTCACGTGCCCAAGGATCGCTTTCGGCAATCAAAATACGAGGAACAGCAGGTGCCTCTACGACGGTCATCATGACTCTCCGGCATCAGTCTTCGTACCTTAGTCAAAGAGCGGCGTGCGAGACAGGTTTTAAGCGACTTTTCTGACGTCAATAAACGAAAAAACCTGCCGAAGCAGGTTTTTTCTGACGAAGTGGTCACATTTTGATCAATGTGACCCTCTTCAAGGACGCATCAGGCGATCTCAGCGAAGCACTCTTCGATGATCTTCAGGCCTTTGTCCAACTGCTCGTCAGGCGAGGTCAGCGGGACCAGCACGCGCAGAACGTTGCCGTAGGTGCCGCACGACAGCAGGATCAGACCTTTCTCGCGAGCCTTGGCCACGACGGACGCCACAGCCGCCGCGTTCGGCTTGTGGGTGTCGCCGTTTTCAAAGCACTCGACCGCGATCATCGCGCCCAATGCACGCACTTCGCCAATGACCGGGTGCTTGGCCTGGATGGCTTTCAAACCAGTGACCAGACGCTCGCCCACTGCTTTGCAGCGATCCAGCAGATGCTCTTCTTCGAACACCTCCATCACCGCCAGCGCAGCGGCGCAGGCAATCGGGCTACCGGCGTAGGTGCCGCCCAGACCGCCTGGTGCGATGGCGTCCATGTATTCGGCCTTGCCGCAAACGCCTGCGAGCGGGAAGCCGCCAGCGATGGATTTGGCGAAGGTGGTCAGGTCGGCAGTGACGCCCATCTGTTCCATGGCAAAGAAGGTGCCGGTACGGCCAGCGCCGGTCTGCACTTCGTCAGCGATCAGCAGGATGCCGTGCTTGTCGCACAGTTCGCGCAGGCGAGCCATGAACGCTTTAGGCGCGACGTAGAAACCGCCTTCGCCCTGCACCGGCTCGATAATGATCGCGGCGATGTCTTTTGGCTCGGCGTCGTTCTTGAAGATGCGCTCGATGCTGGCGATGGAGTCGTCAACGCTCACGCCGTGCAGTTCGTTCGGGTAGATGGCGCGGAAGATGCCACCTGGCATCAGGCCCATGCCAGCCGAGTACGGCACGACTTTACCGGTCAGACCCAGGGTCATCATGGTGCGGCCGTGGTACGCGCCGGTGAATGCGATCACGCCAGCACGGCCAGTGGCAGCGCGGGCAATCTTGACGGCGTTCTCTACGGCTTCGGAGCCGGTGGTGACCAGCAGGGTTTTCTTGTCGAAATTGCCTGGGACCTTGGCGTTTATTTTTTCGCACAGCTCAACGTAGGGCTCGTACGCCAATACCTGGAAGCAGGTGTGAGTCAGCTTGGTCAGTTGCTCTTGAACGGCAGCGACGATTTTCGGGTGCAGGTGACCGGTGTTCAGCACAGCGATACCGCCGGCGAAGTCGATGAACTCACGACCTTCAACGTCAGTTACGGTAGCGTTCTTCGCGGATTCGGCGAAGATCGGGTGAATTTGACCAACGCCACGGGGTACAGCGGCTTCACGGCGTTTCATCAAGGATGCGTTTGTTTTGCTCATGTCTTCCTCATTCACCGCTCATCGGGCGGCGTGGTTCAAGGATCAGGCGGCGGGGGTCAACAGCGGCAGCATACGATGATCGACTGCCGCGGCCTCCCGGCCAGCGAATGGGTTTTGCTGCTACAAACACCCGCGCAACGTCGCTCTCGCGCTGCGCGGGTCGGATATCGCTGCCTTAAACAGAGAGGCAGAGGTATTTGATTTCCAGATAATCTTCGATGCCGTATTTCGAGCCTTCACGACCCAGGCCCGAGGCCTTCACACCGCCAAATGGCGCGACTTCATTGGAAATCAGGCCGGTGTTGATGCCTACCATGCCGTACTCCAGCGCTTCGGCCACACGGAACACGCGGCTCATGTTCTGGGCGTAGAAGTACGACGCCAGACCGAACTCGGTGTCGTTGGCCATGGCGATCACTTCAGCTTCGTCTTTGAAGCGGAACAGTGGCGCCAACGGGCCGAAGGTTTCTTCCTTGGCCACAGCGGCGTCTTTGGACACGTTGACCAGAATAGTCGGTTCGAAGAAGTTGCCTTCCAGGCTGTTGCCACCGCTCAGCACTTTCGCGCCTTTGCCCAGCGCATCAGCGATGTGCTCCTTGACCTTGGCGACCGCTTTTTCGTCGATCAACGGGCCAGTGGTGGTGCCCTCAGCCAGGCCGTCGCCGACTTTCAACTTGGCGACTGCCGCCTGCAGTTTCTCGGCGAACGCGTCGTAGACCGAATCCTGCACATAGATGCGGTTGGCGCAGACGCAGGTCTGACCGTTGTTGCGGTATTTGGAGATGATCGCGCCTTCGACGGCCTTATCCAGGTCCGCGTCGTCGAACACGATGAATGGCGCGTTGCCGCCCAGTTCCAGCGAGACTTTTTTGATGTCGTGGGCACATTCGGCCATCAACTGACGCCCGATTTCGGTCGAGCCGGTGAACGACAGTTTGCGCACGATCGGGTTGCTGGTCAGCTCGGAACCGATGTCGCCCGCGCTGCCGGTGACGACGCTGAACACGCCAGCGGGAATGCCCGCTCGCTCGGCCAGTTCAGCTAGCGCCAGTGCGGAGTAAGGGGTTTGCGAAGCAGGTTTGAGGACCATGGTGCAACCGGCGGCCAGCGCAGGGCCGGCTTTGCGGGTGATCATCGCAGCCGGGAAGTTCCACGGGGTGATCGCAGCGGTCACGCCGATTGGCTGCTTCAGCACGATCAGGCGTTTGTCAGGCTGGTGGCCCGGAATGACATCGCCATAAATACGCTTGGCTTCTTCGGAGAACCACTCGATGAAGGATGCCGCGTAAGCGATTTCGCCCTTGGCTTCGGCCAGCGGCTTGCCCTGCTCCAGAGTCATCAGGCGACCGAGGTCGTCCTGGTTTTCGATCATCAGCTCGAACCAGCGACGCAGCTTGGCGCCACGCTCTTTGGCGGTCAGTGCACGCCAGGCGGGCAGCGCCTTGTCGGCAGCTTCGATGGCACGGCGGGTTTCGGCAGCGCCCATTTTCGGCACGGTGCCGAGAATCTCGTTGTTCGACGGATTGTTTACCTTGATGGTCTGGCCGCTGTCGGCATCGGCCCAGGCGCCATTGATGTACGCCTGCTGGCGGAACAACTTCGAATCTTTGAGCTGCATGTCGGCCTCCTAAACAGCACCGCGCAAGGCGGAGCGAATTATTGATTGTTCAAAGGCGCCTCTGCCGAGGCTGCCGTCAGGAAAACATTCGCCGGGCCCCGCACGCACGGATCGCGAAAAGCGCGGGTGACCGAACGGGAGCGTTTGAAATCTCAAACGAATCCTAGGTTCAAGAACAACAAAGGACAATAGGGTGTTCGAAAAAAAGAACAAACGCGCCCGATTTACGAAACGTTCCGGATCAGTGGGTCCTCATCAAGGCCACTGGGCAGCGGGAAAGAACCGCTCGACCAACGATGCATGCCGCACGCGGTTGACATACGCCACACGGTCGAAGGGTTCCCCCGTACGCAAGTCATAGACACTGCCTACATCCGGTTTGTCCACTTCACGCAGCCTTACCCTGACGAAGTGATAGTGCTCTCCTCGCACTTCTCGCACAGATTCGATGCGCAGATAGCGACCGGGGGTGAACACGACCTCCGCCTCTGCGGTGCTCAGCGACATTGGCCCGATGGGAACGCCACTGTTCATGCCCTTGCCAATCAGTTCATAGACCACCGAGGTGTCGTCGAAGACGTTGACCCGCTTCAACCCTTTTACCTGCTTCGGTGCTACAAAATCGCGTAACGCGTAGGGGTTTTCCGTAAACGACGTAATGTCCGTGGTGACCAGTACGTCGCCCACGGTTAGCTCTCCATTACGGAACTGCCCGCCGCCGGTCGCTCGCGCACCACTGCCCCCGCGCCATAAACGCACGGCTTCGCTGCGGGGCAACTGCTCCAGCGAATCGAACAGGTCATTCAGGTAAGCGACCATCTCATTGTCGATCTCCACGCCATGGCGGAACACGCCGTTGGCCTGCGTCAACTCATCGGTGTACGCAGCGACCAGATCATTGTTGAAGTATTCCTCGTCGACCCAGGTGTAAAACGGCTTGCCGTCCTTGAGCAGATAACGAAACTGCCGCGGGTTCTCCAACAACGGATTGCTCATCGAAGGGCTGGGCAGCGCGATTGTGGATAACGTTTCGCGCTGGCGTTCGAGCAACGCCTGCGACATCTCCCAGTGCGACTCGTAGTTAGCCTGCATGTAGGTGTCCCAGAATCCCGAAGCGGCCGTTTCCAATTGGCCGGACACCGCCAGTTCGGGCTGGGCGACTTCGAGCGGCGTCCACATGAAATCGGTCACCACTTGCATCCGGGTGTTCGGCAGGAAGGCGTACGGATCGTCATCATCCACCGCCAACCATCCCTCGGCCTCGGGGCTGTGCCGAACCCGGAGGGTCAGGTCGTTCATCTCGATCCAGGTCGAACCGTCATCATCGATGCTCACGCCATCAAGCATTCCCGGCGTGGTCATCGGCTCTGGAACGATGCGATTGCCGTCCAGACTCTCCAGCTCGTCATTCAACCGGTCAGTCGGCTCTAACACCCGAGTGGCGATTAGCCGCTCATGGGGCGGGGCCTGGAAATGCAGCGCCTTGACGCCCAGCCCGACATCGATGATCGAGAACACCGCAGCGACCGTGTCCGCCACCGCCGAGATGACCGCCTGCGTGCGCTCGACCACAGACCGAGCGCGCACCGCTGCGTCAATGTCCAGCGACAGGCGCGCCACGCCCGCTCCCAGCACCACCAGTCCCAGCGGCCACGCCAATACGGGAAAACCTCCGAACACCCCAAGAAATGCTCCGAGATACCCGCGCCAGAGCGACTTGCGCAAATCGGCGTTACTGACGGCCATCGTGTGGCTGACGGCAAGATCCGTCTTGGCCCAATCCCGCATTTCGGCAAACAGATCGCCCGTCACCCGCCGACCTACCCCGAATGGCCAGGCCGGCGCTTCCGCGGGCCCAAACCGCTTCAACAGGTTGCTCATCGCCTGCTGATGAGCCTCAGCGCCTGACTGCTGATGTACGCGAAACAGCGCATCAAAGGCTTCACGCGAGCGAAGCTGACGGCTCAGCCAATGCACCAGATCGCCGTGGTTGGCGAACGCGCGCGGCAGCCACTCGGTACCAGGGCAATACAACACGGTGCGGCCATCGTCAGCACGCAATGTGATCAGATGCCCCCCACCCGTTGCGAGGTAATGCCGAATGTGGAACGCGTGGGCAGGCGTCGGCATTTGGAGTTGCGTCAGCGTCACACCGCCTTGCCCTACTCTCAGCCACGCGCGCAGGCGCTGACGGTCGGAAGCCAACAGCGCGCCTTGATTTACCGCCTCATCAAGACTCGCGAGGAGCCGCACTTTCGCCAGCAGCGCAAAATCATCGCCATGTTCACGCCAGAAGCGTTCAGTGCGCTGCGCCAGAAGCGACGCAAAATCCATCGCCCACAAATCGCCCATCACCTTGCCCGGTTCGAGCGGAACCTCATTGTGCTGACCGTATTCACGAGCCTCGCTGCTTCGGTTATAGAAACCGCCATAAACCGGCAACACATCGGGGGCGACCTGAAAACCGTCGTTGAAACGGTGAATAAGCAACTGCGTGAACGTCATCGACTGTTTAGGCGGCCCGCTGTGACGCCAACCGGTAAACGTCGGCGCGCTGGCTGCACCGTCGAACACGTTCCACCACACCCGATCCGGGTCCAGCGGCTTGCCGGTGTGCTTGAGCAGGTACTCACCCGCCGTCTTGCGCGCCAGCTTATAAAGATCAGGCCACGCCTCTAAATAGCCACGTGCCTTCGCCATCACCGCCCGCGCATCCGCCATCGAATGCAGACTGCGTTCAAAGTGTTCGAGGTCGATCGCCATCCTGAAAGTCCTTGCTGATTGAAAGACCGTCAAGGAAGCAGCTGGCGCGTGAAGGGATGCGGTACATAGCTATCGCAGAAGAGGAAGGGCACTGGGGTAATCTGACCGCGCATGACCAGAACGACGAAAGCCCGAGGTTCATTTGTCAGGGCGAAACAAACGGCAAGTCAATGCAATGGACGCTTTGGACCGAGATGGGTATCATGGCGCCCGCGTTGCACCTGTAGCTCAGCTGGATAGAGTACTGCCCTCCGAAGGCAGGGGTCGTGGGTTCGAATCCCGCCAGGTGCGCCATCTTCGATCCTGAGTCATGCACAGCAGACCGGGACCCGCTTTATAAAGAAGCCCGCCGATGCGCGGGCTTTTTTGTGGGCGTCCTGTTCAGGGCGAAAGTTTAAGCTTGCGCCTTCTCTTAACGATGGCTTGATTAGCCAGAGTCGGCACTTGAGGCAAGACGCGGAGGCAATGCCCAATGACAGGTAGCGACCTGATCCTCTACAGCACGGAAGATGGCCTGGCGCAATTCACGCTGCGCCAAATGGACGGTCAAGTCTGGTTGACGCAACTGGCAATGGCTGAGCTTTATCAGACCAGCAAGCAGAATATCGGTAAGCACATTCAAGCGGTGATTACTGATGGAGAGCTGGCTGAAGGGGCAGTTGTAAACCAGAAGTTTACAACTGCTTCAGATGGAAAAGACTATCTGACCCGCCTTTATGCCCTAATCAGACATTCGGGCAAGGCACCGGTGCCCAGTCGCCGAGGTCCGGGTTTTTGCACATGGCGTTGACCTGGGACTGGCCGGTCGCGGCGACCTGCTGGCCTGCGGCCTGTTTGGTTTTCGCGTCCTGGATGGTCTTCTCGGTGGCGACTGCTTCTTGAGGTACGGTTGGCAGTTTTTTCTTCGCCGGTGCTTTCTTTTTGCTGGTTGTAGGGGTGGCAGGAGTGGTGTCTGCAGCGGCGACGGTGGCCACGTCGGCGCGTTGAACGCCTACGGTTTGCAGGTCTTTTTCGTACGCTTGGGTGTAGTTGTCGAGGTTTTCACCGGTGCGGCCGTTTACGGCGGTGATCAGGTCGTTGGACTCTTTGAGGCCTGCAACGATTTCAGCCAGACGCTTGCGGCCTTCGGTGTCGTTCATGGTCTTGGCTTTGCGCGCGGAGAGGAGTTTGGTGAACTCGCCCTGATAGCACGTCTGCGACGCTTTGGCGTAACCGACGCTGCGGTCGATGTCGGCGGCGCTCTTGTCGATATCGGTGGCGTAGGAGCCGATGCGCTGGTTGTCGTCGGTGATCTGTTTTTGTTTCTCGGTGTAATAGCCAGCCGCGCCACCTACCAAAGCACCACCGGCGACGCCAATGGCGACGTTGCGCGCGCGGTCTTGGGAGTTGCCGACCAAGGCCCCGGCCAATGCGCCGCCCAGCGCCCCCACAGCAGCCCCGCCGATCACGGATTTGCTTACATCAGAGTCAGTCTGACGCAAGTGCTGCACCGGCTCGTAGCACGTCGGGTAGTACTCGACCTTGGTGCTGGCGCCGACCTTGGACACAGGCGAGTTGGCGCATCCCGCCATCAGTACGAAGCCAAATCCTGCGGCGACCAACAACAGCCCACGGCATTTGGAGTTCGAAACCACAGTGTTAACAGCAGGGTTACGGGATAACTGCATGGTGATGCTCTCTTTTTTGGTTTTACAACGCCGGAGGCGAATGACCGTCCGGACTCCCTTTAAGCTCGCTGGACAACGACCGTCATGGTTGAGCGGTCGAAGCGAGCAATTCCTTCAGAATCGCTTGTGGGTCCGCGCGGTTTTGCTGGCGGTAGTTGCTCACATGGCGAACGAATAACGTGGCGCGGGCGACCAGGCTCTTGCCCAGCACCGGTTTGCGATTGAGTTCTTCCTTGACCCGCTGGAACTGCGCCTGAATCACCGCGTCGGTGTAGCGCGTGCCGGTGGCAAGGTTGTCGATGTAGATGGCGACGGCCCCGTCCAGCGCACTGCTGCCGTTTTCGATGGCCACTGCGAACAGCTTGGCGCTGGCTTCATCCTTGGCATCGGCGGCCTGTTTTTGGCTCTTGCGCAGATTGGTGAGGCGAATGTTGTAGTTGTTGATGGTTTCAGCGACGAGGGCCGAGGACTGGATCAGGTTGCCGGCTGCTTCTTCGCGTTGTTGGGCGATGAGTGAGACGTTGCGCTTGAGCTCTTCGTTGACCAGCCCCAGTTCGGCTTGCAGGCGAGGGTCGGTGCTGGCGGCGATGATGGTGTCGAGGCGCTTGGTCGGGTCTTGGGCGTCGTCGATGGCGTCGGTCAACGAGGCCAGTCGCCCTTCTTTCTGCCATTGCTCGAACAGCTCTTTATAGCGGGAGCGCGGGGCAGACAGCGCCCCAATGGCGACTCGGAACCCGGTGGTTTCGTTGCTTTGCTCGGTGCCGTCGGCGGCGAACAGCGGGTACTCGCGGCGCATGCCCGTGAACAGCGTGCCCTCGCCTTCCAGGTAATTGCCGCCCTTGGCCACGAAGCCGCCGTACGCCCCTTGGCGCCGTCCTGCGTGCACGAGCTGGAATGACTCTTGAACCATTTCCGCAGCGTTGCCGATCACGTCGAACAAGCCGATGGGGTTGGGCAACTTGGTCCCTATGGGCATGAGGCGTGCGGCCTGTCCGGTGCCGCCCGCGACCTGGTTGAAGACTGCCCAGTCGCCCAGCGGGCCGTCCGTTTCGCTGCCTTCGACGCGACGTGGAAACAACCGGCCTTCAAGCTCCTGACGGCTGACGGCCTGAGCACCACGGGCGGCGTATTCCCACTCGACCTCCGTCGGCAGGCGCACGAAACCTACGCCGCCGTCATCTTCGGTTTTTCCCCGTCCGCTGACGGGCAGCAGATCGCGGTGATATTTCATCAGCCAGGCGCTGTAAACCGCCGAAAAACGTTCGGCTTCGAAGCGCGACAGCTTGACCTTGGGCAAGCGGCCCGCCATGCCTTCCGGCGCCTCACAGGCGGGGCCCGGCTCGCCACTGGCCAAGGACTGAGCCTGTGACATCACCTGGGCAAATTGTCGAGCCGTGACTTCGTACTTACCGATGAAATACAGCATCGGCTTAAGCGGCGTGGCAGCGTCGGTCTTCGGCAACTGCGGGCTGATGCTCTTGCGCCAGTCGCCGGGCAGGTCGTTGAGGGTGAACTGGCCGTTGATGAAATCACGCCGGTAACCGGAAATGAACGACTGCTTATACCCCGCCTCGCCCTCGCTGAACGGGTAGCCGAGGCTGACTTCGCGATCATCCAGCGTGCCTTGGGCCAACACATAGACGTAGCGGAACACCATCTCGCCATCGCACGGCAACGGCAGCACCACATCGTCGGCCAAGGGTTTGGGGTTATCCAGCGTGTTTTCGTCGGCTGCCAGCAGTCCCGAAGACAGGCCGAGGCACGCGCAGATCATTGCGGCGGCCCTTATGTTGAACGCGCTGCACCACTTAAACATCGCGTATTCCTTCCGAAGCTTCGATGCGCGCCACACGCCAGCCACCCAATGCCGCCGCCATCGCACTGGCACCGAGCACCGCCAGCAGGGCCACGCAGTAATGACGTATCAGCAGATGGCTGGCGTATTCGCCCGGCACCTGCACGAACAGATGGTTGAGGCCGCGCTCGGCCAAGCCGTAGAGCGCAAAGCTGATGATCGCGACCAGCACCCCGCTGTAGATCGCTTGCAGGACGACGAACAGCAACAGCGCGCCGGTGCTGAAACCAATCAAGCGCAGCACCGACAGCTCGCGACGCTTGCGCTCGACCGACGCCAAGGACCCGGCGAACACCGCGGCGATGGCACCGGCGACCGCGAGCGCAGCAATGATCCAGAAGACCAGCGTGAGGTTGCGGCTAAGGGACTGAACCTGAGCGATGGTCTGTGCCTGAGTCGACACCAACAGGTGCTGCTCAGCGAAATACACACGCAGCGGTTCGACGTCAGTAAGGTTGCGGGCGTAAAGCCGAAACGCTGGAAATACGCGCGTTTGAACGGTTTCGGGCCTCTCGCCCACCCAGCCCATGGCATCCACGGCGCGCCCGTCGCGGTAATCTTCCACAGCCTCCAACAGGGCGAGGGAGGTGAAGATTCCATCACGGCCAAACGCCTCAAGCGGCAAGATCCCCGTGACCTGCAATCGGGTGTGCTGGGCCTGTGGTTGTCCTGCGACCTGACGGGTGAAGGTGGCGTCCAACCAATCCCCGGCTTTGGCGCCGAGTTTTTCCGCCGCGGTCTGGGTCAGCAGTACGCGGTCCAGTTCGTTCGGCGCCAAGGCAGTGCCCAGCAGCGGATCGCCCACGGCAGTGGGGATCATTTCGACATTGAGCACTGAATCTTGCGCAGGCATCGACAGGTCCGCCGTCGCCGCAATCTGCCGAGTGCGAGGTAACGCGAATGCCACGTCCGGACGTTTCGCCAACGCATTGATGAATTCGGCATTGAAACGACCGCCGCCCATGGGGATCACTTCACGCACGGTGGGGTCACGTTCAAGGCGCTCGGTGAGGCTGCCCACCAGTCCGAACTTCAGCCCGAACAGGACGAGCAAGGGCGCGATAACCGCGACCAGCGCCAACACCGCACACGCCGACAGTCGCGCATCGGCGCGAAAATCCTGCCAGGCCAGCGACATCACCAGAGCCATACGCATCAGCGTGCGTCCTCCAGCGTTGCGGTCACGCCACCATCGTCATCACGTGAACACGCAATCCGCAGTGGATGCAGACCCGCATTACGCGCCAGCCCTTCGTCATGGGTCGCGATCACGCAGCAGGCGCCCTGCTCTCGTACGCGGCCCAACAACAATTGCATGACACGCAAGGCGTTCAGCGGGTCGAGCGAAGCCGTGGGTTCATCGGCGAGCAGCAAGTGCGGATGATGAGCCAACGCCCGGGCGCAGCTGACCCGTTGCCGCTGCCCGACAGAGAGCGTGTGGGGCTTTTTGTGCAAGTGTTCGCTCACTTCCAACTGCGCGGCCAATCGTTCGACTGAGCCGTCGTCGGCCAGCCCCAGCAATTGACGCGGTAGGTTGATGTTGCTTCGAACATCGAGGTAGCCCAGCAGTCCACCGGTTTGCAGCACATAGCCAATCTGCTGACTGCGCAGCTGCGCCAGCTGATTCTGTTGCGCCTCACGCCACAGCCCGGAGACATCGACATGCCCCCGCTCGCTGACGAAATCAAACCGCTGCGCCGCATCGGGCGAGAGAACCAGCGCCAGCAGGTCGAGGACGGTGCTTTTGCCGGACCCGCTGGGGCCGACCAACGCAAACTGCCTGCCCGCCGCCAACTCCAGTCGCGGAATCACCAGGCTGTAACGCTGGCTGCCTTCGCCTCGCGTCTTGCGCACGTCTCGCAGACTCATCATCACGGCAGCGTCGACAACGGAACGCGGTACAGCGCATCACCCGGCTCGGCGTCGCCGAAACGGACCCAATTCGCCAGATCGTTGTGGAAGGTCTCGTAGAGGCGAATTTTCGAATCCAGCTCGTCGATAAAATCTTCCTGTTCGGCCACGCTCAGCGACAACCACAGATCCTGGGTCATGCTCAGGGATTTGCTGCGATACGGCAGGCCGTCCAGATACTCGCCCAGCACCCCGCTCTGCGCGAGGTTGCCGCCCTTGCGCAAGGCTGACGGATCGCGGCTCATGTAGGCGCTGGCGCTGGCAATTTCCTGAAAGAAGTCCTTGGGTGAGCTTTGGGTTTTACGCGCGGCATCGACGATCAGTTTCAGCGATTGCTGAAGGTCATTGAGCTGCAATTTGCTGAGCATCACGCAGACCTGAAACGCGGGGAGCGTCGGATTGGTGAGATCGCGATCCGCCGTCCAGGCGCTGACCAGTTGCGGCGCGCGCACGCCGGTCTGCTGACCGAGGAAGTCCATACGCATCGCGTAGCCGATGGCGGCCGATTTGTCGGCGACAGTCGGGGCCGCTGGAAGCGTTGGCGCGACCTGGGGTTGATTGCTGCGCACCTGATGCACCAGATCGGCGAAGACGGAGCCGATCTCGGCCACGCGGTCACCGAATTTCTGCACATCGCCGCCCGGCACGGGCACGTACAAATCGCCAATCTGCGGGTTCGCGTCGGCCGTCAGCGTGCGGTATTGCTGCTCGGCGAAAGCGTGGTTTTTCTTGCCCGCATCGGTTTTGAGGTGCAGCGCGTAGATCTTGATCTGCTTGCCCAGCGCGGCCTGCCGCACTTCAGCCTCGTTCATCTGCGTACTGCTGTAAGGGTCATTCTTGCGCAGGGAACCGGCGTCGCTGACCAGCAGAATCAGGCGTCCGCCGTACCCCGACCAGTCCATGCCATTGACCGCCTGCATCACTCCGGCGAAGGCATCTTCGTTGAAGGAGTGGCTCGAAACGTGGGTGGCCTTGACCTGCCGCGCCAGCTCCAGAAAGCGCTGCGGGTCGCGGCCTTGCTCCAGCGTGACCAATGTCTTGCTGAGGTATTCCAGGCCCGGCGTCTTGCTGACGTTATTGCGAAAGCCCACCAGCCCGAAGCTGACGTTATCCAGCTCGCCGCGCTTGCCGATCTGGTTTTGCAACTCGGCGACCACATCACGCACCTGATCAATGTAGGGCTGCATCGACACCGACGTGTCCACCACCAGCACCACCCCGGTGCGGAAGGCGTCTTTGCTGGCAGCCGTCTTGATCTGTTCACCCGAGGCCGTGCGTTGCGGGGTGTTGCCGGGATCAATGGAGGCGACGTTCAGCAACTGGACCGGCTGGCCGTTCTGATCAAAGGTCTCTTTGGCGTCGAAGATCGGCAGCAGGTAGAACTGGTTCTGCGGCACTGCACTCGCTGCGGGTTCCAGCGCCAGCACTTGATGGCTGGTGTCGGCGTTTTTCTGCGCGTCCAGCAGCAGTTTTTTCGCGGCCGCAGGGTCATTCAGCAGCTTCTCCAGTTGCTTTGGCTCACGCATGAACATCGCCGGAGCGCGCCCTGAACGTTCGCTGAATTTCAGCACCAGACTTTGCTTCCAGTCGCTGACTTGATCCGCTGGCAGCCAGCCTTCGCTATGACCGTCACTGCTCGCGCCGACGCGCAGCCACTCGCTACCATTCACGGTTTTGCGCTGATAGACGTACAGCACCGAAAACGCTGGGAGCGCTTGATCGCCCATTGCCCCGGCGTCTGCGGAAAACTTCGCACCCGGCTTGCTTAGCACACGCTGGAACAGCGTTTTTTTGTTCGCCATCAACAATGGGCGATCCCCACCATCAGCCTCCACCACTGAGGCTTGTGCAGGGGGTGTGACAGGTGTTTTTTCAGGCGATGCAGGGGGCGTCTGTGGTGGGCTGGCGACAGGTGGCTTATTAGCAGGGATCGTTGAAGCGGTTGCGGTTGAAGCCACCAAGGGCTTGCCGTCGCTCAACCACCAATACCCGCCAAGACCCAATCCCAGTGCTGCCGTAATCGCCACGCCCAGCAAAGCCAGCACGGGACCTTTGCGCTGTCCGGACTGACTCGACGCTTCGCCCACAGGCGTGAGTCTCACCGGTGGTTCAGGCTGCTGAGGAGGCAAATCGGGTATTTCGATAGAGACAGGCGTCAGGCCAGCCAAATCGGTTTTCGGCGCAGGCTCGACGTGCAAGTCCGCTGGCGGCAGCGGCAAGACACGAATCTGCGTCGCGTCGATGTTGTCAGGCGGCAGGTTATCCAGCGCGGCGATCAGCTCGGCGGCGTCGGAGAACCGGTCATCGCGATTCTTGGCCAGCAATTTGGTGAGGATGTGCTGATAACGCCCGTGATGAATCGGCAGTTCCGGCAGTGGCTCGGTCAGGTGCGCGAGCGCTGTCGAGAGCGCATCGGTACCGTTGTAAGGCAGCTTTCCGACCAGCATTTCGTAAAGCACGACACCCAGCGCATAGAGGTCAGCGCGACCGTCGATTTCCAGCCCGCGCGCCTGTTCGGGACTCATGTAACTCGGGGTGCCGACGGCGAAACCGGCTTGGGTGAACTGTGTGCGGTCGTCCAGCGATTTGGCGATGCCGAAGTCCGACAACACCGCCCAGCCATTGGCGCGGAACAGGATGTTGGCGGGCTTCACATCGCGGTGCACCAACCCCTGCGCGTGGGCGTAGCCCAACGCCGAGGCGATCTGGCGAATGTAGGTCAGGCCCTGTTCGGCACTCATGCCCGCCGCAACGCGTTCTTTCAGCGTGCCGTTGGGCAGGTATTCCATGGCCATGTAATACAGCGCGCCGACATTGCCGATGTCGTGGATGGTGACCGTGTGCGGGTGCGACAGGCGCGCCAGGGTTTTGCCTTCGCGCAAAAAACGCTCGCAGAACGTGGCGTCGGCCGCCAGCGCTGCCGCCATGATTTTCAAAGCGACCTTGCGCTCCAGCGAGCGTTGGGTGGCGAGATAGACGGTGGCCATGGCGCCTTCGCCAATCTCACCTTCTATGTCGAATCCGGGAATCTGTATGTCCATATCTGTCTTCAGGCAGCCTTGACGACGATAGCCGTGATGTTGTCGGGGGCGCCCCGGGTCAGTCCCAAGTGCACGAGGCTGCGAACTACTTGCCAAGGGTCGGGGTGGCCGAGTACGTCGCGAATTTCGTGGTCTTCGACGATTTTGTTCAGGCCATCGCTGCACAGCAGGTAGGTGTCGCCGGGCAGGATGTCGAGGTGGATCATGGCCAGGTCCAGCGTGTCCTCGACGCCAATGGCGCGGGTAATGATGTTGCCGCGCGGATGCACCCGCGCTTCCGCTTCGCTGAGTAAGCCGCTGTCCTGCAAGTCCTGCACGTAGCTGTGGTCGCGGGAAAGGCCCTGCAATTCGCCGTCGCGCAGGCGATAAAGCCGACTGTCACCGGCCCACAGGCACACGCCTTGATCGCCCTGTACCAAAAGCGCTACGACGGTGCTGCCCATCATGCTCAAGCCCCGACGGCGAGTTTCTTCACGTACGGCGGCGTTCACTTCAGCCAGGGTCGTGCGAATACCGTCGGAGTAGAGCGAGAGCGGCGTGAAGGGTAGGGAACGGCGCAAGCTGTCGACGATCAGGCTGGCGACGTAATCCCCAGCCGCGTGACCGCCCATGCCATCGGCGATGGCCCACAGACCGTTTTCCGGCAATTCGAGAAAGGCGTCTTCGTTGATCTGCCGCACCATGCCGACATGGGTCTTGCTGGCTGAGCGTAAAAGAGGGTTTTGGGGTAATGCAGGCATCTAGATCGACGCTCCTTGTCCCAGCAGGTAGCTGCCGAATTCGGCCGGATCGGGCAAGCCCTGACAGCGCATCAACCCTGGCGCAATACGCTCGGACCCTTTGCCCCACCACAGGCTCGCGCCCTCACAGGCCAACTCGGCCAGCATCCGATGGCGGCTATCCGGGTCGTTCGCGCTGGTGCGCTGCAAGCCGGCAAAGCGGCTGATGGACTCGCGGTGTATGGTGGGCAGGAAGCCGAGCGTGGACGCGCGGTCATCAAAAACTGAAAAGTCCGCACCCTCTTCCAGCGTCCCCAGCAGCAGCGTTTCGACCTGGTCAAACCACGCGTCTGGCGCAGCGGTGAGCGCCGCCAGCGATTGGTCGGGTTCAAGCGTCTGCGCCATCGTCAGCGGGAAATACCGTCCGACCCGATCAATGCTCGGCATCAACACGCCGACGACCGCATCTGGCCCACATACACCCGCCGCCAGCGCAAAACGCCACAACGGGCTGACCAGATAAGCGTTGAGCCAGTCTTCGCCGAGCTGCTGCTGACTGACCTGCAACCCCGCCGCCAGCCACGCGTCCCAGGGTTTGATGAAGCTCTGCGGCAATCCGCGGCTGACAAAATCGCCACGACTGGCCAACTTGCCGTAAAAACCCAGCGTCGTCATAACCGCTCCGGCAGGCTGAAACCGCTCAACACACGGCTTTTGAAAGGGTTGAACGCGCTGTTGGCGCGCAACTCGTAGGAAATGCTGGCGTTGTCGACCCGCAATCGCAGGTTGAAGCGGTCGGGCGATCCACCGGCGACGAGGTCCGATTGCTCCAGCAAACGGAACCACGCCCAAGGACCATCGAGTGTGATGCCGGAACGACCACTGGCCGCAGGCGGCGAGATCGACAGGCGCACCACGCCGATGCTGCCGGGGTTCGGCCATTGCATGGCGACGGGGCGGCTGGGGCCGTGGTCGTAGCTGATCTGCTGCCCGTCGAGGTCCAGCAGGAACTGGGTGACTGAAGCGTCCATCGCGACAGGTTTCAGCTCGAAACGCACGGTCGGCTGCACGCCACCGGAACGGAAGAAGGCATCACGAATCGCGGCTGCGCGCTGGAAGGTCTGCAAGACCGAGGCGTTGATGCCCAGCTTCTGCGCGGCGCCCGGTTGCCAGCGCCAGCTTGAAGCCGAAGTGTCGACATAGGGCTGAAGGTATTTGCGGAAGTAATTGTCCATCACTCCGCCCACGCCGAAGAACTGACCGAAGTCGTCTAACGTGGCGTCCCGTGCGCTGCCCGGTGTGAGCGGGTAACGGCCGCTCAGGGACTGGCGATAAACGTTCACCACATCGCTGACCCACGCCGCATTCAGCTGATTGCGCACGCCGCCCATCATCGTGTTGGTGGTCGAACTGACGACTGACTTCACCAGACTCTGCACCACCGGTGGTTCCCGGTCGGCGTTCAGATTCACTCGCGTCGCCGCAGCGCTGGCGGAGTTTTTCGCTTCGCCCAACAACGCATCGCCGCTGGCTCCGACCATCGCGCTGACCTGAACGTACAGCGCGTTCATGTCCGCGAGCAGGCCATCGACAGCTGCCGGTTCACCCTCTCCCTTCGTGACAAACGCGTTGAGTT
This sequence comes from Pseudomonas salicis, assembly GCF_057128705.1. Classification (NCBI taxonomy): domain Bacteria; kingdom Pseudomonadati; phylum Pseudomonadota; class Gammaproteobacteria; order Pseudomonadales; family Pseudomonadaceae; genus Pseudomonas; species Pseudomonas salicis. The sequence continues at coordinate 52,581 of NZ_JBSKHU010000007.1, read as the reverse complement.
CAGCGAAGTGCGCGCTCACCGGATCTTCAACAGCGGCAGGCGCGGCTGTCTGACTGACCTGTTCCTGACCCAGGATCGAGCCCAAGCGTTGCTTGAGCTGATCGACACCGCCCTCGACTTTCTTGCCCTGATCGGCCAGCAACTTGTCTTCCTGTTGCAGGTCAGTTTCCTTGGCCACCACCACCAGCAGTTTTTTCAACGGCGAGGTCGGCCCGGAAATCACCCGCAACACGTCAGCCGCCTGCGCCACGCTGGTGATCGGCACAAAATCAATGTCAGCCAGCAACGCATCCCACTGACGCTGGTAATCCTGAAAGTACAAACGGCGGACATCGCCGGCGAGGCTGGCGACGTTCTGTTGATCGGCACGATCCAGCCCCAAGACCCATTGTTCTTCCGCCAGGGTTCCGGCCTGGCTCAGGCTGGTGGCCAGAAACACCTCGCGGTAGCCCTTGGCCGTGAAGAAGCCGCTCAGCGGTTCGCCCAATGGCTTGCCGCTCTTGCGCGCGAAGACCAGTGCAGCATCACGCCCCGCAGCGTCGGTCAGGCGAAAATCCGGCACGTTGTCAGGCAGTTTCTGGCGTTTGACCCGGTCGTAGACCCGCTGAGCCACTGGCAGTTGCTGCAATTGCCGACGTAAATCATCGATCAGCCGTTGATCCAGACGCGCATCAGGCGGATGACGTTCGAACAATGCCTGCAAGTGCTCGCCCAGTGCCTGACGCTGATCAGGCGGCAGATCGCGAGGCAGGCTTTGATCCCAATCCAGCGCGACCCATGCCTTGATGAAATCCGGGTCGTAATGCTCGCTGTCAGCCAGCATCAGATAAGCCTTCAAACCCTCATAGAGAAAATCCGAACTGCCACCGCTGCGCAATTGCTCTTCCACGCGAGTCACAAGGCGCGGCGCGAACACTGCGATCAGCAGTTTGCGGTACACGCTGCCGGATTCGGCTTCCAGCATGTCGCCCTGATACAGCCCCAACCCTTGCGCCATGCCCGGAGGATCACCCGCCAAATGACGCACGGCGTTGAGCAGCGGCAGCACGGCCAATACATCGCGCTGTGCAGGGCTCAGGCTCTGCACGCTTTGGCCGAGAGGCGCGACTTTCTGATCGACCTGCGCGATGTACGCCTGATTGGCGCGGTAGCTGATCACCCACAAGGTGCCGACCACCAACACCACCGCAACGGTCGCCGCCAGCGCGCCACGGGTCAGCCATTTGCGACGACGTTCGACTTTCGGGTTCACACCCACCAACCCGCGCTCGGCGAAGGCGACGGCGGTGAACAGTTTTTCGATGAAGTAACTGCGACCCGTGCCGGTCTGGCGTGCCAAGTGCTGGCGGTCCAGATTCATACTCTGGGCCATGGCGCCGATCAGCCGATCGATCGGGCTGCCTTCCTGTGTGCCGCTGGTGAAGTACACCCCGCGCAGCAACGCCCGGTCTTCGAACGCATTAGGCTTGAAAACGCCTTCGAGAAAGCCTTGCAGGGTTTCTTTCAGCGCGCCGAATTGCTGGAGAAAACCGTAAATCAGATCCCGTCGTGCTGGGTCGCGCTCCTGCTGCAACCGCTCGACCAGCCGTGCATTCAGGCGCTGTTCCAGCAGGGCAAATTCGCTGAGGAAGTTCGTCAGCGGGCCGTCGGTCTGCTTGCCATCGTCGAGGGCGAAGGTCATGCCCCAGACCTGCGCGCGCTCTTCCTTGCTCAACGCATCGAAGAACTCCATGAAGCCGGGCACCAGGTCGAGCTTGGTCAGCATCACGTAAATCGGGAAGCGCACGCCCAGTTGACTATAGAGCTCCTGAATCCGCGCACGAATTGCCGTCGCATGAGCAGCGCGCTCGGCCTCGCTGCCCAGCAGCAGATCAGACAGGCTGATGGCGATGAATGCGCCGTCGATGGGGCGACGGGAGCGCTGGTTTTTCAGCAGGTCGAGAAAGCCCAGCCAGGCTGCTTTGTCGACTTGAGCGTGGCTGTCTTGCGTGGTGTAGCGGCCTGCAGTGTCGAGCAGAACGGCCTCGTCGGTGAACCACCAGTCGCAATTACGCGTGCCACCCACGCCTCGAATCGCGCCCGCGCCCATCTGTGCGGCCAGCGGAAAATGCAGCCCGGAATTGACCAGCGCGGTGGTCTTGCCCGAACCCGGCGGGCCGATGATCACGTACCACGGCAGCTCGTAGAGGTTGCGACGTTCATCCCCGCCCAAGCGCGCTTTTTTCAGGAGCGTGAGGGCTTCGTCCATGCGTTGACGCAAGGTGGCCAACTCTTCCGCAGTGGCGACGCTGGCAGGGTCAGGCGCGGTTTCCGCGGCCAGGCTGGCCATGACGTTCGCCGCGTGGCGACGGGCCTGAACGATGCGAATGACCCGCCACGCTATCCAGATGGCGAACAACAGAACGATCAACGCCCAGCGCCGGCCTTCGGGCACCAGCACGTCCAGCACCGGGCCGACGAACCAGATGATCAGGCTCAGCGCGATCAGCCCAAGAATGGGCACGACCCAGCGAATCACAAAACCGAAAAACGCCTTCACTCGACCCCCTCCGCCAACACAGTGATTTCAACCCGGCGATTTTTCGCGCGCCCTTCTGCCGTGGCGTTGGAAGCCACAGGCTCGGTGTCGCTGCGCCCTTCGGCAGAAAAACGCTCAGGCTGGCCGGTTTTGGCCGCCAGTATGTGCAGGACCTGTTCGGCCCGTGCCTGGGACAACGCCCAGTTAGAGGGGAAACGCAGGGTGGCGATGGGGCGGTTGTCGCTGTGGCCGGTAACCCGCACCTGGCCTTTGACGTTGCGAATGGCATCGGCGATGCGCAGCATCAGCGGCTGAAAATCGTCAACGATGGTGGCGCTGCCTGACGAGAAAATTTCGTCCCCGCGAATCGTCACCACGGAGCGATCCACCGCGTCCTCCACGGCGACCCGGTTGGCCTTGATGTCTTCCACCAGAAAACCCGCAAGACGAGGCCGTTCGATGACCTTCGGCTGGACGACAGCCGGCGTGATGGCCTGGACCGGAATTTCGCCCAGCGCGTGAATGTTCTTGAACACCGGTTCGGCGTCGGAGGCCAGCTTGAGACGCAGGCCAAACAGCAGCATCAGCAACAGCGCCAACCCCACCGCGAATCCGACCCACGGCGGCACAAACTGCGAGAGCCGGTCACGAACAACGCTCAGCCCGCGCCAGTGCGGCGACAGCTCCCGCTCGAATTCCCCACGGGCCGTGCGAATCGCAGCGCTGGTCCGTTCACGCAGCGCTTCCAGCTGGCTACGACCGTCGTTCATCACCCGATAACGGCCTTCGAATCCCAAACACATGCACAGGTACAAAAGCTCCAGCAGATACAGACGCTCGCGGGGGCTTTGCAGGCAGTGCTCCAGCAGTTGGAAGACCTTTTCACCGCCCCAGGATTCGTTGTGCACCGTGATCAGCAGACTCTGTTTGCCCCACTCGCTGGTGCTGCCCCACGGCGTGCTGAGAACGGCTTCATCCAGTGCGGTGCAGAGGGCGTAGCGCGCAAGCAGCACTTCATTGCGGACGACGCCTGCTGCCTCGGCGCGCTCTTCGAACTGGCGCAGATAACCCAACAGCTGTGCCCGCAGACTCGCGGGCGCGGGGTGGGCGATGGTGCTGCGCAGACGGGTGAGCAGCGCCAGCAACGGACCGGCAGCGGCTTCAAGCGGGTTCAAACCTTGCGCCTGCCCCAACGGCAACGGCGCAGCGGGCACGGACAGTGGCGGCGGCGCCGGATTCGCTTGAGCAGCGGGTTGCGGCGAGCGGCCACCGGGACGCGGCATGAACTGCGTGCGGTCGTTTCCGGGCATCGGCGGGTTGAGGGGTTCGTCGTGGGAAGGCATCGCGCGTTATCCTCGGATGGCCCAGAAAGCCAGGTTCAACCCGGGAAATTCGCCGGCGACATGGAACGCGAAACCGCCCGACTGTGCCAGCAGCTTCCAGTGCTCGCTGCCACGATCCAGTTCGTAATAAGTCGACCCTGCGTGGAACGGAATCTGCCGAGGCGCCACGGGTAACGGCAACAGGCTGATGCCCGGCAATTGCAGGTTCACCAGATCGCGAATGTGCTCGACCGAACCGATCTTGCTCTGCTGTGCAAAGCGGCCACGCAGCGTCTCGCTGGGCATGTCGGCGCGCACCACCAGAATGAAGCTGGCGTTGTCGATCAAGGTGCGATCCTTGAGCATACCCACGTGAATGCCGTACGCCTTTTCGAGGATAGGGATCGGCGTGGCCTTGCTGTCGATCAACATCGAGAGCGCTTCGCGCAACGCGTCTATCACGGGTGCGAAACTCGCCGCCAGATCGTCATGTTGATAACGCACGAACGCGTCCGGCCTGCGTCCCGCGTTCGAGAACGTTGCGAACTCCCCCGCGAGGCTCACCAGTTCGCTGTAAAGACGCTCAGGGTGCAGCGGACTCAACTGGCTGAGGTGACTGATCAACGGTTGAGCGCGGTTGACCAGTTGCAGAAGCATGAAATCGGCAATTTCCGAAGCGCCGCCCGCGCCCGACGCGACCACCCGTCCCGCCAATGCCTCGCCGCGTTGGTGGAGCAGGCCCGACAATTCGCTGTGAAAGGCCGTGAGCGAGGCCGACGCCGCCACATCAAGGACCGGCGGGATGTAACTGTCATCCAGCACCAGTGCGCGGTCGGCGCGTCTTTCCTTGATCCGCACCAGTCCAACGGCAGCGTAGTCGCTCAAGCCGTCCTTCTCGGTGAGCAACCGAAAGGCCCGCGCACCAACGGCAACGGGTGCGCGATTTTCGAATGGCGCGTTGTCGTCGCGGACTTCGCGCACCTGACTGACGAAGCGCGCCCCGCCCGGTGTTTCCCCTTCGTCCACCGTATCTCGCTGACCCGCACGCTTGAGCGGCAGGGCCAGGTAAATCACGCCATCGCGCAAACCGTCCTCGACGTTCAGCGGGCTGGGCGCCAGGTCGTCATGGGGAATGTTGAACGGCGTGCCATCGGGAAGCAGTCCGCGTGCAGAGGTGATTGCCAGCTTGCCCTGCGCCAGCAGTCCGTGATCCAGCGACAGCTCGGAAAAGCCCCACGCTCCCGCCGACAGCGGACGGCTTCGAGCATCGATGAGATTCTCCAGGTAGCGGTCATGCTGCTGAAAGTGCTGTGTTCCGATGAACATGCCTTCCGACCAGACCACACGATTGTTCCAGGCCATGGGTTCTCCGATTGTCTATTGGGCAGGGCGGACAGATTGAGCGGCAGATGCGCGGCTCACGCTGACGGCGTGGGTGTCGAGGTGGATCTGGTATTCGCTGGCCTGACGTGGGGTGACGCTCAGCAATGCGCGCCATTGGGCTTGATCGATTTCGCGATAGCCCACGGCGAGTCCGACCTGACGAGTGGCTTCGTTGAGGTGGCGCTCCAGGGTCAAGTCCTGGCCCGGTTGCAACAGCACTTCATCCTGATCGATCAGGTCGGCGGCCAATGCACTCGGAGCACGCTCGGCCAGGGCGAAATAATCCGCACGACCGAAACTGGCAGCGTTTTTCAATTCGAAAATCCGCACCCGCACAGGCGCAGGTTGGCCATTGCTACCGGGGTTCAGCCCTGAGGCAGCGCTGAAATGCAGCGTGACGGTGGAAGCATCAGGGGTCGTGTCGACCGGCTGCGGCGGTTCCGCGTTTTTGGCACAAGAAACCAGCAACAGCGCCATGGCCATTGCCGATACCATTCTTCGAAACATCCTTCGTCCTCGTGACGTACTGACTGTCTATCCGTTTTTCCTGGTGTGTCGCTCAAGAGCGGCGCAGTCGCGTGCTGTGTTCCTCGTAGGCGCGGCTGAATTCACGGCCGAAGAGCACTTGAAAATCGTCTTCGGCTTCGCGGGAAATCAGTGTGTAAAGCTCGGTGAATTGCTGCCAGTGCTGGGCCTGACGTGAGCCGAACAGGTTCGACAGGGCGCCGGGCTTGCCCATCCGCGCCTCAAGCTCCGCAGGTTCGAAACGCTTGAGCAGCGCTTTGATTGCCGCCTCAACGCCCGCCATCACGGCAAGCTGGTGGGCACGCAGATCGTTGAAACTGTCCGCAATTGCGTGATCCGGGGCCATGAACGCCTGATTGCCGTGACGCAACAGCAACATCAGCGCCTCGTCGGCATTGGGCGCGAATTTCAGTGGATTGTTTTCCACGGGCTGAATCATGGTTTGCTGCAAGCGAAACTCACCCTTCAGGCTGCTGCGCGCCCGCAGCACGTCAATCAGCCCCTCAACCATCAGCCGATAACTGCGCCCGATGGACTCCATCTGCGTCTCGGTCTGTGCCGGATCGATCCGCAGGTGATCGAGACCCGCACCGCGCAGAAACGCCTTGAGCAGATCCGGATTTGACACGGAGGAAGCAGACTCCTGTGGGTTGTCCACAGGAGGGCTTGGCACCATGGAAACAGGCTCCGAATGAATCACTGAAACAACGGGAACAGGATCGGGCTGCACGACAGGAGCAGGCGCCTGGACCTTGGGCGTGTCAGCGAAAAGGTCCCAGTCTTCGGGAATGACGCCAGGTGCCGAAGCCTGTTTGGGCGGTGCGGGCGGAATGTTGGGCATGGGCGGCCGAAAATCATGACGTTCCGCCGGGACATGATCCGACTGGGTGGCTGGCGGGACGCTGGACGGGGTCAGGAAATCGAACAAATCGGGGAACGTGTCCTGAGCCGCGCCGCCTTGAAAATGCGCAGCAGAAGAAATGTCCAGCGCGACCGGCGCAGAGCTGTTCTGACGCCCCATCAACGCTTCGAAACTGTCGGAATAGTCAACTTTTGAAAGTCCCACTTCAGGCTCTTTCATTGCTGAATCAATGCGCGCTTGAATCTCGTAATCGCCAATGCGGATAACTTCGCCGTTTTCGAGCAGTTCGCTGTTTCCACGACGAAGCCGGACGCCCGCGTTTACGAGCTCAACACCATTAGTGCTGTTGTCGGTAATGTAGTAACGGCCGTCTTTATATTGAATGACGCAATGTCGTGAAGAAACAAGGCGTTCGGGATCGGGAAGTACCCAGTCATTTTCTTGACTGCGGCCAATTGCCATCACCCCGGTTCCCAGTGTTTTTTCGGGAACTTGGCCAGGGGTTATCTTGTGATAACTGGTGATAGTCAGACAGAGCGACACTGTGCCTCCTTGCTTGCACTTTGGGCCTCCGGACACAGACACGCGGGTCTACGCCTGACAGGGGAATGTCGTGCAAAAACGCTCAAAAAACAGTTTTAAACGGGTCAAACGGTGGCTTTTTCAAGATTCTAACCACACATCCGTGACAGTCATACAGAGACTGACTCGCCAGTCCTGCTGGCTGTTACATACATCACAACTGTCACAGAGGGCGCATAGCTTACCTTGACAACGGATAACTTCCACACCAAAAATGCACAACTTTCTGAACATGAATGATGTCCATGTGACATCACAGATCGTATAAAACAAAGAATGTTCCGTAGTTAGCGTAGGAAATTTCCTCGTTAACTATCAGAGTTATCCGCACCCGATAAGGAGATCGATTTTGGTGGATGTTCCGTTGTTGCTCGCTGCAGTTTCCGCGAACTCTCCCTGTGGCGAAGACCTGGAGTATGACGCGGACTTTTTGCAGTTGGAGCGCGACGCCCAAGGCAAGCCCGAGCGCATTATGGGTGATGCCGTTCACCCGGCAGAGCCGCCTGATTGGCGACTTGTGGAACAGTCCAGCATTGCACTTCTGCAACGCAGCAAAGACCTGCGGATCACCCACTTCCTCCTGCAAAGCGCCTTGGCCCTCGACGGATTTTCGGGGCTGGCCAACGCCCTGACGCTGATCAACGACCTGTTGGGGCAGTACTGGCCAACGCTCTATCCGCAGCTCGATGCGGACGACGACAACGATCCCACCGTACGCATCAACGCCCTGTCCGGAATCGCCTGCGACACCAACGTTCGGCTGTTGCGTGAGAGCCTGCTGACCCGCTCACGTGCGCTCGGCTCGGTCAGCCTGCGAGCTGCGCTGAACGCCAGCGGCTTGCAGAGTTTCGCAGACGAACACCTCACCGCCGACGAATTGGCAGGTGCACTGCGCGACACCGACGCCGAGCAGTTGTCCGCCGTGCGCTCCGCATTGCAGGAAGCCCACAGTGCTGCCGACGCCATCGAGCATTACGTGTCCAGCCAAGTGGGTTCGGCGCAGGGCGTGGATTTGTCCGCCCTGAAGCAACCGCTCAAACAGGCGCTGCACATCCTCGCCGAGTACGCGCCGGGCGGCATCGTGACCGAGCCCCATGCCCGCGAAACACGCGAAACCGAGACGTTCGTTGAGCCGTCACCAGAACGGGCTGAACTCGCCGCACCGCGCATGTCCGGGGACGTGAACAACCGCGATGACGTGGTCCGCAGCCTCGACAAAATTCTGAGTTACTACGCCCGCAGCGAGCCCTCCAGCCCGCTGCCAGTGTTGCTGAATCGCGCGAAAAATCTGGTGCACGCTGACTTCGCGACCATCGTGCGCAATCTGATTCCCGACGGCATGTCCCAATTCGAAAACCTGCGCGGGCCCGACGTCGAGTAACCCGGTTCGCTCAGGCAGCGAACCGATACCGATCAGGATCACGCAACCCCGTTACCGGCCTCGACCGATGACGCCAATCACGTCGCAGCAGCGACCAGGAGGAGCAACGTGGCGAACACCAGTTCTCAGAAATTCATTGCGCGCAACCGCGCCCCGCGGGTCCAGATCGAATACGACGTCGAGCTGTACGGCGCCGAGAAGAAGGTCCAGCTGCCTTTCGTGATGGGCGTGATGGCGGACCTCGCCGGTAAGCCCGCCGAACCGCTGGCCGCCGTGGCGGATCGCAAGTTTCTGGAAGTCGATGTCGACAACTTCGACTCGCGTCTCAAGGCCATGCAGCCTCGCGTCGCGTTTCATGTCCCGAACGAACTGACCGGCGAAGGCAACCTCAGCCTCGATATCACGTTCGAGAGCATGGACGACTTCAGCCCTGCCGCCGTGGCACGCAAGGTCGATTCGTTGAATCAATTGCTCGAAGCGCGCACTCAACTCGCCAACCTGCTGACCTACATGGACGGCAAGACAGGCGCAGAAGAAATCATCATGAAGGCGATCAAAGACCCGGCCCTGTTGCAGGCCTTGGCCAGCGCCCCGAAACCGCAAGGCGCTCAGCCCCAAGACACCGAGCCGAAGGCCTGATCAGGACGAACGACCATGACTGAATTGCTGCGTGACACCCAGGCCCCAGCCGCCCAGACCGAAGACGCCAACGCGTTCGCGTCGCTGCTGTTGCAAGAGTTCAAACCCAAGACCGAGCGCGCCCGCGAAGCCGTTGAAACCGCCGTTCGCACCCTTGCCGAGCAGGCACTGGCGCAGACCGATCTCGTCTCCAACGACGCCATTACCTCGATCGAGTCGATCATTGCCGCCATCGACGCCAAGCTCACCGCGCAAGTGAATCAGGTGATCCATCACCCGGAATTCCAGCAATTGGAAAGCGCGTGGCGCGGGCTGCATTACCTCGTCAACAACACCGAAAGCGATGAGCAACTGAAGATTCGCGTGCTGAACATCTCCAAGCCGGAGTTGCACAAGACCCTGAAGAAATTCAAGGGCACGGCGTGGGACCAAAGCCCGGTTTTCAAGAAGATGTACGAGGAAGAATATGGCCAGTTCGGCGGCGAGCCTTACGGCTGTCTGGTCGGCGATTACTATTTCGACCAGTCGCCACAGGACGTCGAGCTGCTGACCGAGCTGTCGAAAACCTGCGCGGCGATGCATGCGCCCTTCATCGCAGCGGCCTCGCCGACCGTGATGGGCATGGGGTCGTGGCAGGAGCTGTCGAACCCGCGTGACCTGACCAAGATTTTCACCACCCCGGAATACGCAGGCTGGCGTTCGCTGCGTGAATCGGAAGACTCGCGCTACATCGGCCTGACCATGCCGCGCTTCCTGGCTCGCCTGCCGTATGGTGCCAAAACTGATCCGGTGGAAGCCTTCGCGTTCGAAGAGGACACCGACGGTGCCGATAGCGCCAAGTACACCTGGGCCAACGCAGCCTATGCGATGGCGGTGAACATCAACCGGTCGTTCAAGCATTACGGCTGGTGTTCGCGAATCCGTGGCGTGGAGTCCGGCGGCGAAGTGCAGAACCTGCCTGCCCATACGTTCCCGACCGATGATGGCGGCGTGGACATGAAGTGCCCGACCGAAATCGCGATCTCCGACCGTCGCGAAGCCGAGCTGGCGAAGAACGGTTTCATGCCGCTGCTGCACAAGAAAAACACCGATTTCGCCGCCTTCATTGGCGCGCAGTCCTTGCAGAAACCGGCCGAATACGACGACCCGGACGCCACGGCCAACGCCAATCTGGCGGCGCGCCTGCCGTACCTTTTCGCCACCTGCCGCTTCGCCCATTACCTGAAGTGCATCGTGCGCGACAAGATCGGCTCCTTCAAAGAGAAGGACGAGATGCAGCGCTGGTTGCAGAACTGGATATTGAACTACGTCGATGGGGACCCCGCGCATTCCACCGAAACCACGAAGGCGCAGCAACCGCTGGCGGCTGCCGAGGTGGTGGTCGAGGACGTCGAGGGCAATCCGGGTTACTACAACTCGAAGTTCTTCCTGCGCCCGCACTACCAGCTTGAAGGGCTGACAGTGTCACTGCGCCTGGTGTCCAAGCTGCCTTCGGCGAAGGGCGCCTGATCTCGACACTGTGGGAGCGAATTTATTCGGGAACTGACTGGCAGGCGCCGAAAATGTATCGCCCGTCAGACCGCTTCGCGAACGAATTCGCGCCTACAGATTGAATCCCGAATCCTGAATGCCCACCGAATCCGGGCATTCGGGTCATCAACATCGTGGTGAAGACCACACTGGAGAAAACATGGCTGTTGATATCTTCATCAAGATTGGCGACATCAAGGGCGAGTCGCAGGACAAGGCCCACAAGGACGAAATCGATGTTCTGAACTGGAGCTGGGGCATGACCCAGTCCGGCAACATGCACACCGGCGGTGGCGGTGGTGCAGGCAAGGTCAGCGTTCGGGACCTGTCGTTCACCAAGTACATCGACAAGGCAACGCCGAATCTGATGATGGTGTGCTCCAGCGGCAAGCACATCGACAAGGTCACCTTGACCGTGCGCAAGGCCGGTGGCGAGAGCCAGGTCGAGTATCTGGTGATCACGCTGGAGGAAGTCATCGTGACCGGCTACGACACCGGTGGCTCGGGTGCAGAGGATCGCCTGACCGAGAAGTTGACGCTGAACTTTGCCCAGGTTCGTGTCGACTACCAGCCTCAGAAAGCTGACGGCACCAAGGATGGCGGCCTGATCAAGTACGGCTGGAACATCCGCACCAACACCAAGCTGTGATTGTCTCCATGCGCCTGCCCGTCTCGGGGCAGGCGCGTGGCCCAAATGGACATTTTTTGCAGGGAGCCATAGCCGTGGCCAAGCCGTCGTTTATCAATTTGTGGAATGCCTACGAAAGGTTGATGGCCGATCATCCCGCCGGCGATCCATGTGATGGGCCTTGGCTCAACCAGTGTGCGATTCGCATGAGCATCACGCTCAATGCAGAGCATACGATAAAGGTAAACAAATCCACCTACAGCGAACCCAAATGCGCCCATGAGCACGCCAGAGGGGCAGAGTCCCTGGCCAATTGGCTATGGAAAAACCAGCTCGGGCGTCCGGCGATTTATACGAATGGCGCATCTGATCGCGACAAAATCCTGAACAAGGTGGGGATCATCTTCTTCAAGGATTTCTTTTATCAGCCCAATGATGCAGAAGGACATCCGAGCGGAGATCACATTGATCTGTGGGACCGCGGGATTACCGCTACAAGGGGCAGCGACTACTTCCATCGATCCAAAAGCGTCTGGTTCTGGGAGCTCGCGTGATGAAATCTCTTGCTGTCATCCTTCTGAGCCTGCTGACCTTCGCAGCGTACGCTGGCACTAAACCCCAAGATCAGAAGGAAATACGCAAACTCGCTTTCGATGGCCGGAACATCAGCTTGATCAACGACGAAGGTCAGTGCGCCTTGGCACGCTCAGACGATTCGTTGCTGCGCCTTGACGTGAAATGGCCTTGCCAATTCAGCCAAAACTTTCTAGGTAAGGCAGTTCTCGAAAACTACCTTTCGGCAGACATATTTATGGTTCAGCACAGCGATCGCGCAGCATCTCCCGACACAAACTGCACGACGGATCTGCAGGCCATCCGCTATTTCAAAGGCCACGTGGAACTTGCTCCGGTACACCAAGTGGAAAGATGCAATATCCGCCAGTGGGACCAGAAAATCTTCGTTGGGCAGTTCGACTGGTGAACACCCTGACCTCTCGCGAACGCCTGCAGCCCTCGCTGCTCGACCGTCTGATCGATGATGAACCCGGCAATCTGCAGGAAAGCGCGGACAAACGCGTGCTGTCGCTCACTCAGCTCAAGGCGTCGGTATTACGAGACCTGACCTGGCTGCTCAATACAACGTCGTTGCTGGATGCCGACGCCACATTGCACACCCCTGCCGGTACGTCAGTGATTAATTACGGTCTGCCTGCGCTGGCCGGCAACAGCGCGTCGAGCATTGATGTCAGCGTCCTGGAGGGCTTGATTCATCAGGCCATCGCCACATTTGAACCACGCATCCTGCGCCATACCTTGCGTGTCCGCGCCCAGACCTTGCCCGACCAGATGAACCACAACGCCCTGAGTTTCGAGATCGAGGGCGACCTGTGGGCGCAGCCAGTGGCGTTGCCGCTCTTATTGCGCACCGATCTGGATCTGGAATCCGGTCATGTGCAGGTTGTGCCAGCCGAACAACGGAGACGCACATGAACCCGCGTCTGCTGGAGCTGTACAACCAGGAACTGCAACACGTACGCGAAAGCGCGGCGGAGTTTGCCAAGGAATATCCGAAGATCGCCGGGCGCCTGACGCTGTCCGGGCTGGACTGCGCCGACCCGTATGTCGAGCGTCTGCTGGAAGGATTTGCTTATCTCACGGCGCGAGTGCAGTTGAAGCTCGACGCCGAGTACCCGACCTTCACCCACAATCTGCTGGAAATCGCCTACCCGCATTACCTCGCACCGACGCCGTCGATGACGGTGGTGCAGATGCAGATCGACCCCAACGAAGGCTCGCTGAGCAGCGGCTTTACCCTGCCCCGTGACAGCGTGTTGCGCGCCACCTTGGGTCGGGACTCTCAGACATCCTGTGAATACCGCAGCGCCCATGCCGTCACCCTGTGGCCGCTCAAGGTCAGCCACGCTGAATATTTCGGCAACCCGGCTACCGTATTGGGCCGCCTCGCCGCCAGCGAATCCAAGGCGAAAGCCGGGTTGCGCATCACGCTGAAGACCGGCGCCGAACTGCCATTCAATTCACTGAATCTGGAAAACCTACCGCTGTACCTCAACGGCGCGGATGAATTGCCGTTTCGTCTTTACGAGCAGTTGTTGGGCAATGCCTGCGCGGTGTTTGCACGACAGCCCGGCAGCGATTGGGTGGAGCGCCTGCCAAGTGACGCGCTGAAGCCTCGTGGATTCGACGACCGGGAAGCCGCAATGCCCGTGGTCGCGCAGGCGTTTCAGGGCTATCGGCTTCTGCAGGAATATTTCGCCCTGCCCCAGCGCTACCTGTTCGTCGACTTCACCGGGCTGAGTCGTGCGGTGCAACGTTGCGAAGGCCAAGAGCTGGAATTGATCGTGCTGTTCGAGCGCCTTGATCAGAGCCTTGAAGGCAGCGTCGGGTCTCAGCAGTTTGTGCCGTTCTGCACCCCGGCGATCAATCTGTTTCCGCGTCGTGTCGATCGGATTCACCTGTCTGACCGGGTCAACGAACACCACGTGATCGCTGATCGCACGCGCCCGATGGATTTTGAAATTCATTCGCTGACTGGCGTGACAGGCCATGGCACCGGTCCCGAACAAGCGTTTTTGCCGTTCTACGCGGTGCGCGATCCATCGCGTTATGGCCGTGACAAAGCCTATTACACACTACGTCGCGAACCTCGCGTGCTGTCCAGTGAACAACGCCGTACTGGAACGCGCTCAACCTACGTCGGCAGCGAAACCTTTGTCAGTCTGGTGGACAGTCAACAGGCCCCGCATCGTCATGATCTGCGTCAGCTGGGCGTCAGCGCGTTGTGCACCAATCGCGACCTGCCGTTGTTCATGAACGTGGGCGGCGGCAAGACCGATTTCACCCTCGCCGACAGTGCACCGGTCACATCGATTCGTTGCCTGGCAGGCCCAAGCCGTCCTCGCGCCAGCCACGCCCACGATCAGAAAGCCTGGCGCCTGATCAGCCAACTCTCGCTGAATTACCTGTCACTCAGCGAGCAGGGCCAAGGCGCTGCGGCATTGCGTGAGTTGTTGCGTCTTTACGGCGACGCTCAAGACGCTGCCCTGCAATTGCAGATCGAGGGGCTGATTGACGTGAGCAGCAAGCCCTGCACCCGACGCCTGCCGATGCCGGGGCCCATTGTGTTTGGGCGTGGATTGGAAATCACCCTGGAGTTCGACGAGAACGCCTTTCGCGGCACGGGCGTCTTTCTGATGGGCTCGGTGTTTCAGCGCTTTCTGGCGCGTTACGTGTCCATCAACAGCTTCACCGAAACCGTGATTCGCACCCGCGAGCGCGGCGAGATCATGCGCTGGAAAGCTCAGCCCGGTCGGCGTCCGACATTGTGAGTACGCTCACCGACATGCACGAAGCGCCGTGGGAGTACGATTTCTTCCAGGCGCTGCGGCGCATCGAGTGCGAATCCCCGGAGCTGCCGCGCTTCGGGCATTCCGTGCGACTGGCCGACGACCCGTTGAGACTGGGTCAGCAGCCCGACTGCGCTTTCGCGCCTTCGACCCTGGCAGCGCTGACGCCTGCTGACGACGAACGGCCAGCGCGGCTCGAACAGTATTTCTTCGGTCTGGGCGGCCCCAACGGCCCGTTGCCGCTGCACCTCACCGAGTACGTCCGCGAGCGCGAGCGCAATAACGCCGACAGCACCAGCAAGCGCTTTCTTGACGTGTTCCATCATCGCCTGCTCAGCCTGTTTTATCGGGCGTGGGCGGAGGCTCGCCCCACCGTCAGCCACGACCGGCCCGACGATGACTATTGGTCCGCCCGGCTCGCCGCGTTCAGTGGCAGAGGCATGCCGAGCCTGCTGCATCAGGGGCTGATTCCCGACACCGCCAAGCTGCACTTCAGCGGTCACCTGTCCGCGCAAACCCGCTACCCCGATGGCCTGAAAGCGATCCTTGAGGATTATTTCGGCCTGCCGGTGGCGATCGAGGAGTACGTGGGTCAGTGGCTCGAATTGCCCGAACGGAGCCGCGTGGGTGTCAGCGCCAACCAGTTGGGGATCGATTTCTGTCTGGGCAGCCACGTCTGGGATCGCCAGCATAAATTTCGCATCCGCCTCGGCCCTCTCACGCTCGACGAGTACATGGGCATGCTGCCCGACGGCGAGCCCTTCAAGCACCTGGTGGCGTGGGTCGCTGAATACCTGGGCCATGAACTGGACTGGGACCTGAACCTGATCCTGCAACAACCACACATTCCCACACTGCAACTCAACGGCCAGTTCCGCCTAGGGTTCAACACCTGGCTGGGACAGCCGAAAGAAGACGCCGACGACCTGATTCTCGCCCGACATTACGCCGATCAGGCGAGTGCCGCGCAACCTGACGTCGCGCCTTCACTACACCAATTCGCAAGGAGCACGAAACATGGGTGAAATCAGTCGCGCGGCGCTGTTCGGCAAACTGAACAGCGTCGGTTACAAGGCCATCGAAGCCGCCACGGTCTTTTGCAAGCTGCGGGGCAACCCGTACGTGGAACTGGCGCACTGGTTTCATCAGTTACTGCAACTGCAAGATTCCGACCTGCATCGCATTATTCGCCAATTCAACGTCGAACCGGCGCGCCTCGCCCGCGACTTGACCGAAGCGCTGGACCGCCTGCCACGAGGGTCGACGTCGATCACCGATCTGTCCTCCCATGTCGAAGAAGCCGTCGAGCGCGGCTGGGTCTACGGCAGCCTGATGTTTGGTGAAAGCCAGGTGCGCACGGGCTATCTGCTGATCGGCATCCTCAAGACGCCGAGCCTGCGTCACGCGTTGCTCGGCCTGTCGGGCGAGTTCGACAAGATCAAAATCGAGGCCCTGAGTGAGCGCTTTGACGAGTACGTCGGCGACTCCCCGGAAAACGCCCTCAGCGCCAGCGACGGTTTCAACGCCGCCTCGACACCCGGCGAAGCCAGCGGCGCAATCGCGCCGAGCGCGATGGGTAAACAGGAAGCCCTCAAACGTTTCACGGTGGACATGACCGAACAGGCCCGCAGCGGCAAGCTAGACCCTATCGTCGGGCGCGACGAAGAGATTCGGCAAATGGTCGACATCCTCATGCGCCGTCGGCAGAACAACCCGATCCTCACGGGTGAAGCGGGCGTCGGCAAAACCGCCGTGGTCGAAGGCTTTGCGTTGCGCATTGTGGCTGGCGACGTGCCGCCTGCACTCAAGGACGTCGAACTGCGCAGCCTCGACGTCGGCCTGTTGCAAGCCGGGGCGAGCATGAAAGGCGAGTTCGAACAGCGTCTGCGCCAAGTCATCGAAGACGTTCAGGCCTCGCCCAAGCCGATCATCCTGTTCATTGACGAAGCCCATACGTTGGTGGGCGCGGGCGGTGCGGCGGGAACGGGCGATGCCGCCAACCTGCTGAAGCCCGCTCTGGCGCGGGGCACCTTGCGCACGGTCGCGGCGACGACGTGGGCCGAGTACAAAAAACACATTGAGAAAGACCCCGCCCTCACCCGACGTTTCCAGGTGGTGCAGGTCGGCGAGCCTTCGGAGGACAAGGCCCTGCTGATGATGCGCGGCGTCGCCTCGACGATGGAAAAACACCATCAGGTGCAGATTCTGGACGAAGCGCTGGAGGCCTCGGTCAAGCTGTCCCACCGCTACATTCCGGCGCGTCAGTTGCCGGACAAATCCGTCAGCCTGCTGGACACCGCCTGCGCCCGCGTTGCCGTGAGCTTGCACGCGGTGCCTGCGGAGGTGGACGACAGCCGTCGTCGGATCGAAGCGCTGGAAACCGAGTTGCAGATCATTGCGCGCGAGCATGCGATTGGTATCGACACGGGCGCACGCCGCACCAACAGCGAAGCGCTGCTCAACACCGAGCGCGCACGGCTGACAGAACTGGAAAGCCGCTGGAAGGAAGAAAAATCGCTGGTGGACGAGCTGCTCGCCACACGCGCCGAGTTGCGCGAAATCGCGGGCGTCGTCGATCAGGACGTTGAGGCCGGGCAAAGTCACGCGCAGCGGGAAAAGCTGGCCGACCTGCAATCACGCCTCAGCGCCCTGCAAGGCGAAAGCCCGTTGATTCTCCCCACCGTCGATTATCAGGCCGTCGCCTCGGTGGTCGCCGACTGGACCGGCATCCCCGTCGGCCGCATGGCGCGCAACGAGCTGGAAACCGTGCTGAACCTCGACCAGCACTTGAAAAAGCGCATCATCGGCCAGGACCACGCGTTGCAGATGATCGCCAAACGCATCCAGACGTCTCGCGCAGGCCTCGACAACCCGAGCAAACCCATCGGCGTGTTCATGCTCGCGGGCACGTCGGGCGTGGGCAAGACCGAAACCGCCCTCGCCTTGGCCGAAGCCATGTACGGCGGCGAGCAGAACGTCATCACCATCAACATGAGTGAGTTCCAGGAAGCTCACACGGTCTCGACGCTCAAGGGCGCCCCGCCCGGTTACGTCGGCTACGGCGAAGGCGGCGTGCTGACCGAGGCGGTGCGTCGCAAACCGTACAGCGTCGTGCTGCTGGACGAGGTGGAGAAAGCTCACCCGGATGTGCACGAAATCTTCTTTCAAGTGTTTGACAAGGGCGTCATGGAAGATGGCGAAGGCCGGGTGATAGACTTCAAGAACACCCTGATCCTGCTCACCACCAACGCCGGTACCGAGCTGATTTCACATCTGTGCAAAGACGCGCAAAACGTGCCCGATCCGGAAGAGATCGCCAAAGCCCTGCGTCAGCCGTTGCTGGAAATCTTCCCGCCCGCGCTGCTCGGGCGGCTGGTGACCATCCCGTATTACCCGCTGAGCGACACCATGCTCAAGGCGATCACCCGCCTGCAACTGAACCGCATCAAGAAACGCGTGGAAAACACGCACAAGGTCGCATTCGACTACGACGACGCGGTGGTCGATTTGATCGTCTCGCGCTGCACCGAAACCGAAAGCGGCGGCCGAATGATCGACACCATTCTGACCAACACCCTGCTGCCGGACATGAGCCGCGAGTTCCTGACGCGCATGCTCGACGGCAAGCCCATGGCGGGGGTCAGGATCAGCGAGCGGGATAACCAGTTGGATTATCGATTTAGCGATGTCGGGGTTTGATCCGACGCCATCGCGAATGAGTTCGCTCCCACGGGTCATCACGCGCCTCTGCGGGAGCGAATTCATTCGCGAAAAAACGCCGCTCCCGAACTTATGAGATAACCCATGCTATTCACGCAACTCACCCGCTTGGCGCAAGTCAGCAGCCCGCTCGGCACGAATGTTCTGCTGCTCAAAAGCCTGGCCGGCACGGACGAATTGGGTCGGCTGTTCACCTACGAGCTTCAACTGACCTCCCTCGACGACGCCATTGACCTCAACCAACTGCTCGGCAAGCCCATGAGCGTGTCGGTGCAGTTGGACGGTGGCGGCAGCCGTCACTTTCACGGGCTGGTCGCGCGGTGCGGTCAGGGCGTGGACACGGGCCAGTTCGCCAGCTATCAAGTCACCTTGCGCCCTTGGCTGTGGATGCTGACCCGCACGTCCGACTGCAAGATTTTTCAGCACCTGACGATCCCGCAGATCATCAAGCAGGTGTTTCGCGACCTCGGCTTTTCAGATTTCGAAGACGCTCTCAGCCGCCCGTATCGGGAGTGGGAATACTGCGTTCAGTACCGGGAAACCAGCTTCGATTTCGTCAGCCGCTTGATGGAACAGGAAGGGATTTATTACTTCTTCCGCCAGGAAAAGGACCGTCACGTGCTGGTCCTGGCCGATGCCTACGGCGCTCATGCACCTGCGCCCGGTTACGAATCCGTGCCGTTTTACCACCCTGACGGCCAGCATCGGGAACGGGATCACATCAGCGGCTGGAAACTCGCGCAGGAAGTCCAGCCCGGTTCTCTTGAACTCAACGACTACGATTTCCAGCGCCCCAGCGCGCGCATTGACGTGCGCTCCGCCATGCCCCGTCCACACAGCGCGGGCGACTATCCGCTGTTCGACTACCCCAGCACTTACGTGCAGAGTGAGGACGGCGAACACTACGCGCGCACCCGCATCGAAGCGATTCAGAGCCTGCACGAACGGGTCGAGCTGAACAGCAACGCACGCGGTCTTAGCGCCGGCCATGTGTTCAGCCTCAGCGGTTTCAGCCGTCAGGATCAGAACCGGGAATACCTGATTGTCCGCGCTGAATACACGGTCACCCAGGAGAGCCTGGAAACCGGTCAGGGCAATGGCGGACTGCAATTCGAAAGCGACCTCACCTGCATCGACGCGCACCAGAGTTTTCGTCCTCTGCCCGCCACCCCGCGCCCAATCGTCAAAGGCCCGCAGACCGCCCTCGTCGTCGGCCCCGAGAAAGAAGAAATTTTCACCGACTCCTTTGGCCGCGTGAAAGTGCACTTCTATTGGGACCGTCACGATCAGTCCAACGAAAACAGCTCCTGCTGGATTCGGGTGTCCCAAGCCTGGGCCGGTAAAAACTGGGGTTCGATGCAAATTCCGCGCATCGGCCAGGAAGTCATTGTCAGTTTTCTGGAAGGCGACCCCGACCGTCCGATCATCACCGGCCGCGTCTACAACGCCGAACAGACCGTGCCCTACGACCTCCCCGCCAACGCCACGCAAAGCGGCACCAAAAGCCGTTCGAGCAAAGGCGGCACGCCCGCGAACTTCAACGAAATCCGCATGGAAGACAAAAAGGGCGAGGAGCAGCTGTACATCCATGCCGAGCGTAATCAGGACATCGTGGTCGAGGTCGATGAGAGCCATTCGGTGGGGCATGACCGGCATAAAAGCATTGGTAATGACGAGCAGGTGACGATTGGTCGAAACCGGGTTCGCGCCGTCAAACAGGACGATGTGTTGCTGGTGGGGTCGAGCAAAACCGACAGCATCAGCCGCAGCTATCTGATCGAGGTCGGTGACAACCTGCGTCTGGTGTGTGGCAAGAGCGTGCTGGAGCTCAACGCCAGCGGCCAGATCAACCTGACGGGCGTGCAGTTCAATTTCAATACTGAAGGCAGCGCCGAGATCAACACCGGCGGCAAGCTGCACTTGAACATCGGCGGTGGCCCGGGCGCAACGCCCGATGGCCAGGGCGACAAGGGCAGCATCGATGCCGCCGTCAAAGGGATGTTTCCCGAACCCAAATCCAGCCAGTGACCCTATTTAAAGAGAAGCCGTTGTCATGACTTACCGCATCAATGAATTCCAGTTCGCGCTGCCTGATCCCGAGCTGCAAGACAGCTCCATCAACATTCTCAAGTTTCCGGCGCTTGAGACCAGCCTGATTATCAGCCGCAGCTTTCTGGCCGATGACGAAACATTGCACAGCAATTTCGATGCACAGCTCAAGCGCCTGGAGCAGCAGGTCAGCGGCCTGCGTTATCAGCCCCCGCAGGCCGTCCGCGTGGGTCCGGCGCACGAAATCGAGGCCTTGGAGTTGCGCAGCCAATTCAGCAAGGCCACGGATAAGGTGTATCAGTACCAACTGGCGCTGGTGCTGCCCGGCACCCGCAAGATGCTCGCGCTGAGTTACGTCAAGGCTCAGCCGCTGGGCGAAGCCGAGGCTGAACACTGGACGCGCATAAAACTGTCCCTGACGTTCGACGGCATTCAGTGAGGTCGCCGCGGATGAGGGAAACGGATGTCTGACGCGTTATGGGCGGCCAGGGTAGGCGACGCGCTGTCACATACCTCGATGATGGCGGACATTCTTGGCGGCGTGCTCGAAGTGGCCGCCAACGTAGCAATAGGCGCATTGGCCACGGCTGCGGTGGTGGCGGCGACAGGCCTCACCGTCGCCACGGGTGGTCTCGGTGCCTGCGTGCTGGGGGCGGTGGTCGGCGTGGTGGTGGGCGTGGTCATGAGCAAGACCGGCGCCGACAAGGGGCTGAGCTCGTTATGCGAAGACATCGGCAACGGGCTGTTCCCGCCCACGGTGCAGGCCACGATTTCGACAGGCTCTACCGACACGTTCATCAATGGCATTCCGGCAGCGCGAGCGGCAGGCTCGGTGCCGTCAATGCTCGCCCCCACCGGTTCGGCCGAGGCAATTCCCGAGGAGGCTCAAGGTGAAGAGCCGGGCTTTCTCGACATGGCCAAAGGATTCTTCTCGCAAATGTGGCGTCCCACGGTGGCCGTCCCCGCGCCGGGTGCCGTTCCCAAGCCGCTGGACCTGGTGCTTTGCACTCGGCATCCGCCAATGCCACCGCAGTTTCTTGCCGAAGGCTCGGACAAGGTCACCATCAACGGCCAGCCCGCCGTTCGAAGCGGGGATCGCAGCACCTGTGATGCCACAGTTGCGTCCTCAGGACTGATCTCGCCCAACGTGCGCATCGGCGGCGGCAAAGTCGTGGTCCGCGAGATTCGCAGCGGCAAAACGCCGGGCATCGGTTTGGCGATTACCGCGTTAATGATGCTCAAAGGCAGCAAAGGCAAATTCCTCAGCAATTTGCCGTGCATGCTGATGAGTGGGGTGAATTCTTTTGTCGTGAGTTCTGCGATGGGCGCGCTGACCCACGCTATCGCAGGCTCGCCGAACCCCGTCCATGCGGCGACAGGGGCGAAAGTCTTGGGAGGCGCCGAAGAGCTGGATTTCGCCTTGCCCGGCATCCTTCCGCTGGCATGGCAACGCTTCTACAGCAGCCGGGACGAGCGACGTGACAGCCTGTTCGGTGCGGGTTGGAGTGTCGCCCATGAAATCAGCGTGCAGGTCGAACCGCATCCCGACGGCGGCGAACGGCTGGTTTACATCGATGAACAGGCGCGGCGGATTGATGTAGGATCGATTCCGCTGGGCGGCGCCACGTTCAGCGCAGGCGAAGGTTTGGCCGTGCGGCGTCATGGCAACGGCCAGTTACTGATCGAAAGCGAAGACGGTCTTTATCGTCTGTTCGAGCCTACGTCGGCCGACCCAGCCCGCCTGCGTCTCACGCAATGGGGCGACCGGAATGACAACCGCCTTTATCTGGATTACGACGCTGACGGGCGGCTGATCCAGCTGCGCGACACCTTCGATGTTGTACGGGTGACGTTGGTCTATTCGGCGCAATGGCCGGGGCGCGTCGAACGCATCGACCGGGTATTCGATGATCATTCCGTGGAAACGCTGGCCACCTACGGTTTTGACGCGCGCGGCGATCTGTCCGAAGTCCGTGATGCATTAGGCCATGTGCAGCGCCGCTTCACCTACGACAGCGCTCAACGCATGGTCGAGCATCAATTGCCCACAGGGCTGCGCTGTTTTTATGACTGGGCGTTGATCAATGATCGTGAGTGGCGCGTCGTGCGTCACTGGACCGATGAAGGCGACGAGTACCGCTTCGACTATGACCTGAGTGCAGGCGTGACGCGGATCACCGATGGCCTGAACCGAGCGAGCTTTCGTCGTTGGAACGCGCAGCACCAGATCACCGAGTACACCAATAATCTGGGCGATACCTGGCAATTTTCGTGGAACGATGAGCGTCAGTTGCTGGGGGCCATCGATCCCCAAGGCGGACAGTGGCAGTACGCCTATGACGAGGCAGGCAATCTCTGTTCAAGCCAGGACCCGTTGGGGCGCATCACCTCAACACTCTGGCTGGAGCACTGGTCGCTGCCGTTGACCGAAACCGACGCGGCGGGCCATAGCTGGCAATACCGTTACGATGCACGCGGCAACTGCACCCACGAGACCGACCCGCTCGGTCATCTCACCCAGTACCGCCACGACGAGCGCGGACAGGTCCGAGAAATCGTCGATGCCACAGGCAAGATCAAACGGCTGCATTGGAACGAACACGGGCAGTTGACCGAACACATCGACTGCTCCGGATACCGCACAGCGTTCGGCTATGACCGACGCGGCCACCTGCACTTCATCGCCGATGCGCTGGGTGAGCGCACGGTGTATCAGCACGACGTTCAAGGACGGCTGCTGCAGCGCCAGCTGCCCGAAGGGCGCGTCGAGCATTACATGCGAGACAGCAGCGGACGGCTGACCGGCTACACCGATCCCGCAGGCCATACCACCCGTTATCAATACGACCGCCGTGGCCGGGCGCGGCAACGCCTCGACGCTCATCAGCGTCAGGTGCAGTTTCATTACGATGGCTATGGTCGGCTGGACGCGCTGACCAACGAGAATGGCGAGCGCTATCGATTTGCGTGGGATGCAGGGGATCGGCTTGTCGCACAGCAGGATCTGGATGGCAGTCAAAAGCGCTACACCTACGACGCGCTGAACAATCCGGTTCGAATCGAGCAACATCCCTCACTGGATGCGGGCATTCCCGCTTCTGACGCGATGAGCCATCTGCTGGAACGCGATGCGGCGGGACGGTTGACTGCCAAGACGACCGCCGATGGTCGAACGGATTACCACTACGACGCGCGGGATCAACTCACCGAGATCACTTTCACCAATCCGGACGGCGCGCAGCAAAGGGTGGGCCTCACTTACGACGCCGTTGGCCAATTGCTGACTGAAAACTCTGCCTCCGGGGCGCTTGAGCATCATTACGACGAACTGGGCAATCTCACTCAGACCCTGCTTCCGGATGGCCGCTGGCTCAATCGTCTGCATTACGGCAGCGGCCATCTGCACCAGATCAATCTGGACGGCGAAGTCATCTGCGACTTTGAACGTGACCGGTTGCATCGCGAGGTGCTGCGCACCCAAGGCCAAATCAATACCCGCAGCCAGTACGACCGCAGCGGCCGGTTGCGCACGCGCCAGCAACGGCTCGCCGGTCAGCCGGTTCAATTGCCCGCTGAGAGCGCAAAAGACTATGAATACGATCCTGCAGACAATCTGATCAGCCGCCTGCAGCGGAATCGTCAGAGCGATCAGCGCACACTGCTGCACTACGATGCCACGGCGCGAATTCTCGCTACCCAGGAAAGCGCTCACGGTCGCGATGAAATCTTCGCCTACGACGCAGCGGCCAACCTGCTGGACGGTCCCTCTCCCAACGCTGGATGGGTCCGCCATAACAAGCTGCTGACCTGGCAGGACAAACGCTATCGCTACGACGGCTTCGGCCGAATGATCGAAAAACACAGCGTGCGACTGGGCACTCAGCGCTTCGTTTACGACGCCGAGAGCCGTTTGATCGAAGTTCACAACCCGAATGGCCATGTGGTGCGCATGACCTACGACCCGCTGGGTCGACGCGTCGGCAAAAGCGAACACAACGCGAAGGGTTTGCTGATCGGCGAAACCCGCTTCGCTTGGGACGGCCTGCGTCTGCTACAGGAGTATCGTCACGCCCAGACCAGCCTTTATGTCTACGCGGACGATCGCCACGAGCCTGTCGCGCGGGTCGATGGCAGCGGTGACTTTCAGAAAATCCGCTATTACCACAACGACCTCAACGGCCTACCCGAACAACTGACCGAGACCGACGGCCACATCGTCTGGCAGGCGCATTACCAAGTCTGGGGCAAAACGGCCGAAGAGGTGCGCGAGCCCTATTTCATTGAAGAGCAGAACCTGCGTTTTCAAGGCCAATACCTTGATCGCGAGACGGGACTGCACTACAACACCTTCAGATTCTACGACCCGGACGTGGGCCGGTTTACCACGCCAGACCCGATTGGGCTGGCGGGTGGGATCAATTTGTATGCGTATGCGCCGAATCCGATTGAATGGATCGACCCACTTGGTTTAGCCGCTTGCGGGAGGAAAGTCGAAGCGCTGCGTAATGGGCCACAAAAAACAGTCGTAAGTGTGAAATCCAAAACCGAGGCTCACGAGCTGGTCACGGAAGCGTTCCCCGGCGCGCAAAAAGTTCGTGGCATTGGCTCGCAGGATGCGGCGGGAATAAGAAAGAAACACAAAATGGAACAGTTCAAAAAGAAAGACGGGACGGTTCGTTATCGAAAAGACTATCCCATTGACAAAGCGACCGGACGGGTGTTCGGACACGATGATCCAAAAGGGACAGGACACGGAGAGCTCCCGCACATCAACATCAAACGCGCGGATGGCACGATGGTACGCATCGATGTCACTGGCTGAGAATATCGTATGGACCACTTGATCAAAGCTCTCGACTCGGGAAAGAGGCGTGGATATGACGAAGTCCGCCCACTCGACTCAATTCAATATCTATTTCAGTACGCCATAAAGAAAGAGAAGGAGAACTATGTCACCTATTTCTTGAAAATTGAGGAGTCCAAATATGACGTATTTGAAGACTATGCCGATGAAACAATCCTCACATTTTCAACCTTGAAAGACGCCCTGCAGTATTTGGAAGGTAAGGGAGCGGACATCAACAAATTAAGTCCCATCAAAGGAACATTACCGTTCTAACGATGGGGCTCATCTGAACTCAAGGCACGGATCTGATGCAGTCAAATGTCTGACCCCCTCTACGCAGCCCGCCTCGGCGACGCCCTTTCCCACACCTCGATGATGGCGGACATCCTCGGGGGTGTGCTTGAAGTTGCGGCCAACGTTGCAATCACTGCCCTCGCCACTGCGGCGGTCGTGGCCGCGACGGGCATCACCGTAGCCACCGGCGGACTCGGCGCTTGCGTGCTGGGGGTCGTGGTCGGCGTGGTGGTCGGCGTGGCGATGAGCAAGACCGGGGCGGACAAAGGGCTAAGCGAGTTATGCGAGGACATCGGCAATGGCCTGTTCCCGCCGACGGTACAGGCCAACATCCTCACCGGATCGACCAACACCTTCATCAACGGGATTCCCGCTGCGCGCGCCGCGGGTGCTGTGCCGTCCGACCTTGAAGCCAGCGGTACGCCCGAGACTGCGGAGCCCGCTGCCGAACCCACCTATCTGGACATGACCAAGGGGTTCTTCGCCCAAATGTGGCGCCCCACAGTGGCCGTTCCCGCGCCGGGCGTCGTGCCCAAACCGCTGGACTTGGTGCTTTGCACACGGCACCCGCCCATGCCGCCGCAGTTTCTTGCCGAAGGGTCGGACAAGGTCACCATCAACGGGCAACCAGCCGTTCGCAGTGGCGACCGCAGCACGTGTGATGCCACTGTCGTTTCGTCCGGATTGATCTCACCCAACGTGCGCATTGGCGGCGGCAAGGTGGTGGTGCGGGAAATTCGCAGCGGCAAGACGCCGGGTATTGGCCTGGCGATCGCGGCGTTGATGATGCTCAAGGGCGGCAAGGGCAAATTTGTCAGCAATCTGCCGTGCATGCTGCTGGCCGGTGCGACATCGTTTGTCACCAGCATGGCCGTCAGCGCCCTGACTCGCGCCAGCAGCGGCGCGCCAAACCCGGTTCACGCCGCCACCGGCGCCAAGGTGCTGGGTGGCGAAGACGAGCTGGACGCCGTCCTGCCTGCCTTGCTGCCCATCCACTGGCAACGCGTCTACAACAGTCGAGACGAACGAATCGACGGGCTGTTCGGCGTGGGCTGGAACGTTCGCTTTGAGGTTAGCGTCGAGCTTGAGCCTCATCCCGATGGCGGCCAGTGCCTGATTTACACCGACGAGCAAGGCCGACGCATCGACATGGGCTTGATCCCATTGGGTGGCGCGGTATTCAGCGCCGGTGAAGGGTTGAGCGTGAGGCGCCACGGCAACGGCCAGCTGTTGATCGAAAGCGAGGACGGCCTGTACCGACTGTTTGAACCGACGCCCTCGACCCCGGCCCGTCTTCGATTGACGCAACTGGGCGACCGCAACGACAACCGCATTTACCTCGACTATGACGACGCGGGACGCCTGACCCAACTGCGCGACACGTTCGAGCAGCCTCGTCTGGTGCTGGGTTATTCAGCGACTCACCCTCGCCGCGTCGCGCGTATTGAGCGGGTGATCCCCCACGAAGCGCGGGAACTGCTGGCGTCCTACGACTACGACGCGCACGGTCAACTGATCGAGGTTCGCAATGCGTCGGGCACTGCGCTACGCCGTTTCGCTTACGACGAAGGCTTGCGCATGTGCGAGCACCAACTCGCGGCCGGTCTGCGCTGTTTCTACCAGTGGGCATGCGTAGACGGCGAGTGGCGGGTGGCGCATCACTGGACGGATCAGGGCGATGAGTACCGCTTCGATTACGACGTGGCAGCGGGCGTGACGCGCATCACCGACAACCTGAACCGGGTCAGCACGCGCTGCTGGAACGCGCAGCATCAAATCACTGAATACCGCGACAACCTGGGCCACCTCTGGCGCTTCGAATGGAACGACGAACGCCAGTTGTTGAGCGCCACTGATCCGCAGAACGGCCGGTGGGAGTACGGCTATGACGAGGCGGGAAATCTGTGCTCCACCCTTGATCCGCTAGGGCGCAGGGAATCGACGGTGTGGCTGGAACACTGGGCGTTGCCGCTGGCCGAAACCGACAGCGCGGGCAGCACATGGCGTTACCGCTACGATCAGCGCGGCAACCGGACAGAGGAAGTCGACCCTTCGGGGCACGCGACCCGTTATCGACACGACGCGCTCGGAAGGGTGGTCGAGATCATCGATACCAGCGGCAGGAGCAAGACGCTGCGCTGGAACGACTTCGGACAATTGCTCGAACTCATCGACTGCTCCGGCTACCCGACCCGCTATCAGTACGACGCACGTGGACAGTTGACCAGCATCACCGACGCCCTCGGCGAGCGAACGCAACTGACCTACGACGCTCAGGGGCATCTGAACCACTGCACACTCGCGGACGGCCGCACTCAGCAATACCAACGCAGTGCCAGCGGCCAGCTCATCGGTTATCTCGACCCGGCTGGGCATCTGAGCCAGTACCACTACGACAGGCGCGGCACCATTCGCCAACGTGTCGATGCACAGGGTCGGCGACTCGACTTTGAGCACGACGCGTTTGGTCGGTTGAACGTTCTGACCAACGAAAACGGCGAACATTATCGCTTCACCTGGGACGCCAATGACCGTCTGACCGAGCAGCTCGATCTGGACGGCAGCGCCCGTCGCTACCGCTACGACGCATTGGGTAACGTCACGCAGGTCGCCTATTGGCCCGCTCCGTTTGGGGAGGGCCTGGCGCTGGTACCCGAATCTCCGCCCGCGCCCATCGTGCACGAGCTTGAGCGGGATTCGGTGGGGCGGCTGATCGCGAAAGTGACTGATGACGGTCGCACCGAATACCAGTACAACGCGCGTGACCAGATATGTTCGGCCAGCTTCACGGACACTGATGGCGTGCGACAGTCCCTCAACTTTGCCTACAACGCTTCAGGACGGCTGCTGCAAGAGCAGAATGACGCGGGCTCTCTGACCCACGTTTACGACGAGCTGGGAAACCTGGCGCAAACGCAACTGCCCGATGGCCGCTGGTTGAATCGCCTACATTACGGCAGCGGTCACCTACACCAGATCAACCTGGACGGCGTCGTCATCAGCGACTTCGAGCGCGACCGCTTGCATCGCGAAGTGCTGCGCACCCAAGGCCAAAGCACGATGTATCAACGCTACGACCGCACCGGGCGTCTGCACACACGCCTGCGTCGGCGCAGCGATCAGCCCGCGCAATTGCCCGCGCCCGACCAGCAGCATTTCGAGTACGACCCCGGCAACAACCTGGTGGGCGAGACCGAACGGCAAGCCGGTCAGGATCATCGCCAGTTGCTGCATTACGACGCTACAGGCCGCATTCTGGCCAGTCAGGGCGCCGTTCAAGGCCAGCATGAAATCTTTGCGTATGACCCGGCCGCCAACCTGCTCGATGCCACGCAATCGGGCAGTCGCCATGTGCTGCATAACAGACTGCTCACCTATCAGGACAAGCGTTATCGCTACGACGCCTTTGGCCGAATGGTCGAAAAACGCAGCGGCTCAGCGCGGGTGCAGCGTTTCAGCTACGACGCCGAGCATCGATTGACAGAGGTCCGCACGCGCGACGGTGTGCGTGAAACGATCGTGCACATGCAGTACGACCCATTGGGGCGGCGCATCGCCAAGGTCGAGCGAAACGCCCAAGGCACCCTGCTGGGAGAAACGCGGTTTGTCTGGGACGGCTTGCGCCTGCTGCAAGAACACAAGCACGGGCTGAGCAGCCTGTATGTCTACGCTGACAACGGCCAAGAGCCGTTGGCGCGCGTGGACGGGACAGGCGCTCAACAACGCATTCGTTACTACCAGAACGATCTCAACGGTTCGCCGCAACAGCTTCTGGAGCCGGATGGCACGACCCTCTGGCGCGCCCGCTATCGAACCTGGGGCAACACCGTTGAAGAGGTCCGTGAGGCGCATTTTCTGGAAGAGCAGAATCTGCGGTTTCAGGGGCAATATCTGGATCGTGAAACGGGCCTGCACTACAACACCTTTCGGTTTTATGACCCAGACATCGGGCGCTTCACGACCAAGGACCCGATTGGCCTCCAGGGTGGTTTCAACCTCTATGCCTATGCCCCGAACCCCATCACGTACATTGACCCGCTGGGCCTTAGCACTGCGCTCGTCCCCTACTGGCCGCCAAACCGGGGCGCTCTGGGCCCTATCGACAACATCACGCTACAACCGGGCACGATCATCGACCGTTACGGCTATCCGGGCGGGACATTCACGTCGCCGGTGGGCATTCCTTACACCATGCGCGCACTGCCGCCGGGCACGAACCTCAAGCCCTACACGGTTTATGAGGTCATGAAGCCGATTCCTAACGTATCCTCCAGCAAGATCGCGCCGTGGTTCGGCGAGTTGGGTTACGGACAGCAATTCGAGCTTGAGAAATCAGTCCAGTCGTACCTCGACTCCGGACATTTGAGAGAAGTCAAAAAAGGAGGCAAATGTGGATCGCCTTGAGTTGGGCCAACAGCTGAAAGCCCTGAACGCCCCCGCCGACAGTTACGCCATCGGCGACGTCCGCGATGAAGCGCTGTGTCTGATCGAAGAGGGCGGGGTATGGAAGATTTTCTACAGCGAACGGGGCCTCCGGACTGAGGAGCAGTCGTTCGACCGGGAGGACGTCGCGTGCGAGGCATTTCTGCAACGCTTGAAGCGGATGCTGGGGATGGGCTGAATCGTGAGGGTTGGATCAGGATCAGCGTGCGCAGTCTGCCCTTGATTCCCCTGTTTCAAAACCGTACTAAACACCCTGTTTAAAATCGCGTAGTTACAGCAGTTCTTTCATTTTTTATTTCGGCAATGTATCCACTTATAGAGCAATGGATACATTGATTCGACGACACTCGCGTCTGCGTAAATTATTTGCAAAGTTTACCCTGTCCGTTTCTAACTGCCTGTAGTCTGAACATCGCTTCATCCCCAGCTACAGGTCACTCCCTATGAATCATTTACTGTGGAAGTTATTTCCAAAGACCCAGCGTGAGTTTTTGTTAGAGCGGCTCTCCGTCGTGGACCGTCAGGTGGTGAACAAGACGCTGTCGCGAAAGGCCCGGTTTCCCGAGGCCTTCGACCATTTTGAGTGCATTTTCATTCACGTGCCCAAGTGCGCGGGCAGCAGCGTGGCGATGTCGATCTTTGGCGATACGCCGACCGGTCATTTGCCGTTGTATTGGTACGAGAAGCAATTCAAAGAGCGTTATGAGCAGTATTTCAAGTTTGGCTTTGTACGTGATCCATTACATAGAGCATTGTCGGCTTATCGTTATTTATTGCAAAACCCGCAGCCGCGAGACAGGGCGGCTTTCGAACTGGTCAGCCGTTATTCTCGGTTCGATACGTTCGTCGATGGCTGGTTGCACGCAGAGAATGTGTCGAAGCAAATACACTTCGCGCCTCAATATCATTTTCTGCAAAACGGCATGGGGCAGATTGCAGTGGATTTCATCGGGCGGCAGGAGCATCTGGAGTCAGACTTCACAGCACTGTGCGAACACCTCGGGATCAGCGTCCCGTTGCGCCATCTCAATCGCTCGCCTGGTGCCCACTATCGAACGAACGGTTTGTGTTCCGATGCCTCGCGCAAGCGTATCCGAGAGGTGTACGCCCGCGACTATGAGCTGTTTTCCTATGACTGACGTCCGTTACGAATCCCGCCCGCTGATCATCGATGCACCGCTCGCGGTCAGACAACAGGAGCGTGAGTCGCTCAAGCAGCAACGTGCCTGTTGCATCTGGTTTACCGGGCTGTCGGGCGCGGGGAAGACCACGCTGGGCAATCATTTGGATCAGACGCTGGTGGCGCACGGGCTGCACAGCTACCTGCTCGACGGCGACCGGTTGCGCAAGGGGCTGTGCCAGGACCTTGGCATGAGCGAAGAGGGTCGGAGAGAAAATGTCCGTCGCATTGGTGAGGTCGCCAAGTTGATGGTGGACGCGGGCTTGATCGTGATCGTGTCGGCGATCTCGCCATATCGCGAAGACCGCGATGCCTGCCGACGTCATTTTGCCGAAGGGCAATTCATTGAGGTGCATGTCAGTACGTCGTTGCTCGAGTGCATGCGACGGGATGCCAAGGGGCTGTATCGGGCAGTGCGCGAGGGAAAGATCCGCAATTTCACCGGGATCGACAGCCCGTACGAACCGCCGATTGAACCAGAGTATGTGGTGGACACCCGCGTGGATTCTGGCGCCCTGTTCATTGATCAGTTGCTGTCGCAGTTGCTGGAGACGCGACCGAGGGGCGGTGCTTACCCAGCATTTACAAGTTCGCGTGCGCTGTAGCGTCAGTTATCCGCTGGACGACTGGACTATCGCTTCGCTGCCGTCGTACCTCCGGCGTCTTCCACAGGATTTGATGCACGCCGAAGCGTTGCGACTGACATCAAATCCGGGATGCGGGTCGACCCCAGAAAAGGCGGCCGACGCTTAACCTGTGGGAGCTGCCGGAGCTGTGCGACGGCCGCGAAAGCGGCCTGTCAGGCAACGAGAAATCAATACCCGCGATTGAACATCACCACCTTGCCCATCATCGCGGCGGCGAATTGTTGAGCGGTCATTTTTTCGCCATTGAAGTCTACGACGTCGTCGGCGTAGTGCAGGTTGGACACGATGTTGTCGCCCTCGACCTTGCCCACTTGCAGCATGATCGCCATGCCGCCCACCGTTTCAGCGGCGCCCTGCGCCTGTTGCGCGATGGCGGCCGGGTCAGTCAGGCCGGCCGACTGCGCTTGCAGCGAAGCGAGGTCACGGATCATCGGTTTGGACAGCACCAGCTTGGCGTCGGCCTGGGTCAGCAATTGTTTAAGCAACGCAGCGCCTGGCTGGTCGAAGGACGTCGGGTTCCCCAAGTCCATCATCAGGCTGAAATGGCTCTCGCCATTGGCCGTCTTCAACGACAGTTTTTCCAGCTCGATATGGGGTTTGGCGGCCAGCATTTTGCCGACTTCCGCTTGCACCAGCGCCTGATCCGCCGCGCTCAATTGCGGGGTGTAGGACTCGCCCATCGCAGCAGCCGCCTGGGCTTGCGGCTGGATTTTGTCCTTGTAGATCTGCAGCAGGTTCTTGGTGGAGGCGATGTCGAAGTTGGCGAATTTCCACAGCATCTGCGACGAGCCGATGGCTTTGCCCGCGACGCTGATGTTGCCGATGTCGTAGCTCACTTGCGCGTTCAGGCTGCCTTCGACTTCCTGCAACAGGCTGGTGTTGACGAAATCCTTGAACTGGATCGGAGGCTGGCCAGCGGCCTGGAACGTGGCCGAGGACACCTTCGCGTCGCTGTGACCCAGATAGAAGCCGGACTTGCCTTTGGTGCCGCCCGTGTTGAAGGTCACGTCGTTGAGGGTCAAGTGAACCGGGCCCTCTTCGGAGGTCGCGGTCACGTCCAGGCTACCCAGCACGCCGTTGGCTTCGAGCTTTTCGCCGTCGGCGGTGCCCGACGCGTTCAGGGTGAAACCGGAGAATTTGAACGAGCCGTTCTGATCGTCGAACTGGAACGGCAGGAAGTCGATCCGGCCCTGCCCGGCGCGGTCGTAACCCACGCTGAAATGGGCGGTCAGCGGCGGTTGGCCGTTGGTCATGGCGAACCATTTCTCGGAGAAGACGTTCTTTTCCAGTTCAGTGTTGCTGGCGGCCATGACCGGCACCAGATTCAACGATTTCACGCGGCTCCAGGGGAACGGCCCGTGTTCGATGTTATCCACAAACAGCAACTCGATGGGCGCGCCTTCATTGAGCCTGGGATTCTGGATCGTGAACTTGTAATGGGCGGTGCTGGTGAAAAAATGCCGATCCAGCGACAGCAGCTGCACGCTCGCGCTGCCTTCGTGGCCCGCAAAGGCAGTCTGGATCTGTTGATTGCCCTGCTGAACGGCATCGCCGAGCTCGCCTTCGAGGCGGGTGCCCGTGTACCAGGCGCCAGCGGTGATGAGAGCGCCTGCGACTATGACCACGCCTACGGCAATGTTGACTGATTTTTTCATGTGTCGACTCGAAGATGTCCGTTCTTGAAGAGAGGTGATGTCGTCCCTGACCCCGGAGGGTTCCGGCGCCACAACAGGGGCGCCGAGCAGCACCTTGCGCTGCCCAGAGCCCGGCGAGAGTAGCACCTGACGAGGTCATTTTGCAGCCGTTGCGCCTAGCCACGGCCTTTGCCGAGGCGTTAGGCTGGGCGTCACTCTGCAAACGGGATCGATGAAATGAGCAACGTGCAAACGCCGAAGGGGCCGATCAAGGCCGTGATTTTCGACATGGATGGCCTGTTGCTGGACACCGAGGGCATCTACACCGAAGTCACTGACACCATCGCCAAATGGCATGGCAAGACGTTCGACTGGGCGGTGAAGCAGCACTCCATCGGCCGTGGCTCGCAGGATTTCGCCGAGTATGTGATCAGCGCGCTGCAACTGCCGATGACCGCCGAGGAATTTCTCACGGTTCGTCAGCCAATGCTCGACGAGCGCTTCCCTCACGCAACGCCGATGCCGGGTGCCGAAGCGCTGGTGCGTCATCTCGCCGAGCACAATATTCCGATTGCCGTGGGCACCAGTTCGTCGCTGCACTATTTCAAGGTGAAGACGGATAATCATGGCGCGTGGTTCGAGCTGTTCCGCCACGTGGTGACCGCTGACCATCAGGACGTCAAGGCCGCCAAACCGGCGCCGGATATCTTCCTGACGGCTGCCCGGTTGTTGGGCGTCGATCCGAAAGACTGCCTGGTGTTCGAAGATTCGCCGTTTGGCGTGACCGCTGCCAAGACAGCCGGAATGTACGCAGTGGCTGTCCCGGATTCGCACATGCCAGTGGCGCAATACGCCCATGCGGACCTGATACTGGGGTCGCTGGCAGAGTTTCCGTTGGAAGATTGGGGTTTACCGGGGTATCGCCGTTAAGGCATACGCTTTTGCATCTCGGGTGTGTCAGCCAGCGCCTTAAACCACCCGCTTCAAATCCACCCCCAACGCCTGCGCAAACGCCTTGACCAGCGGGCTTCTCGGGGCGTTTTGGCGGAGGATGAGGTTGAAGGGGGTGCGCAGGTGAATGAGGTCGGGACGCAGTGCGCGGAGCTTGCCGTCGCGGATCAGATTGCGCGCGAAGTGTTCGGGCAGGAAACCGACGAAGCGCCCGGTGAGGATCAGCATCGCGACCGCTTCGACCTGAGAGGCCGACGCCGATTGGCTGTCGTCATTGACGAAACTGGCCTTGTCGCGGTGAATGGCATAGCGGTGGTTCACCACCTGGGAATGACGCAGGCTGTCGATGTCCAGTTCTCGGTCATCGACGTTGAACAGCGGATGCCCGACCGCGCAATATGCGTGGGACAATTCTTCATACAGCTCAAAATAATCAAACTCTTCGCGGCGCTGATACACCGGCACGAGGCCGACGCTCAATCGTCCTTCGACCACGCCCCGCTCTATTTCGTCGAGTTGCGAGGCATGGAGGCGCAGTCTTACTTTGGGCGCGTCGTCGTGCATTGTTCGAAGCGCTGCAATTAACGGCGAACTTTCATCGGACATCGTGTTGTCGATAACGCCAATACTCAGGTCGCCGATCAGTTCATTTTGTGCCGAACTAATCCGGTCGCGAAAAGTGTCCACCGAGGCAAATAGTTCGATGGCTGCCTGATAGACCAGCTTGCCCTCTTCGGTCAGATGAAAGCCTTCGCGACCGCGTGTGCAGAGGCGCATGCCGATACGAATTTCGAGGTCGGAAATTTGCTTGCTGATGGCTGCAAGCCCCACGTTCAGCTCGTTTTGCGCGGCACTGAAGCCGCCTGCCTCGACCACAGCCTGAAAAACCCGTAGGAGCTTGAAGTCCATTCCACTGAGCGATAAAGGGGGACGAATCCCCGGTTTCGGCGGCACGTTTCCAGAAGTGGAAAGTGGAGTTTCCATAATGCTTATTTACCTCGCCCGTCATATTCAACAGGCTTTGACCCACAACAAAAACATGCCCGATTGATAATAATGAACACAGAAAATGGCGATTGGCAACCATCTGCACGACGCCCTGATCAGTGACCCGGTCGCTGCAATCAGAGAATAAAACCTGACACTTCGATCAGGACTTTTAACGCGACACTGCCCCTCACTCTCAGCGAATACCCAGCCTCGGATGCGTGCCCGAACACTCGCCAATCCGCCTGAAGTGCACTCGCTGAAATCGAACATGCGCGGCCTGAACAGCTTCGGAGAGACACCATGAACCAGAATCCGGCAGAGCGTCTGCAAGCCGAGCGCAAAAAGGCCGAAAACGAGTTCGACATCACTCAGTACGAACACGTCCCGCGTCGCTACTACGGGCGCATTTTCTTCGCCACGCTGATCGTCATTGCCTTGGCGGGTCTTGCCCGGGCGTTCGCCAACGGTCAGATCGAGTGGAGCTACATCGGCCAGTTTCTGACCTCCGAAGCGATTCTTTGGGGGCTGCTCAACACCATCATCATGTCAGTGTTGGCGATGGCGCTCGGTGTGGTGATCGGCGTGATCACCGCGATCATGCGCATGTCCGCCAACCCGATTCTGCGCTACGTCGCGATCACCTACACCTGGCTGTTTCGCGGCACGCCGCTGATTCTGCAATTGCTGCTGTGGTTCAACCTGGCGCTGATCTTCCCGGTCATCGGCATTCCCGGCCTGTTTCAGCTCGATACCGTGAGCCTGATGACGCCTTTCGTGGCCGCGCTGCTGGGCCTGAGCATCAATCAGGGCGCGTACACCGCCGAGGTCGTGCGCGCGGGTCTGCTGTCGGTGGACACCGGCCAGTACGAGGCCGCGAAATCCATAGGCATGCCGCGTTTGCAGGCGCTGCGTCGGGTGATTCTGCCCCAGGCGATGCGCGTGATCATTCCGCCGGTGGGCAACGAATTCATCGGCATGGTGAAGATGACCAGCCTGGCCAGCGTCATCCAATACTCCGAGTTGCTGCACAACGCTCAGAACATTTACTACGCCAACGCCCGCGTCATGGAGCTGCTGATCGTCGCGGGTATCTGGTACCTGGCCGTGGTCACGGTGCTGTCGTTCGGTCAAAGCCGTCTGGAGCTGCGCTTTGCTCGCGGCGCCGGCAAGCGTTCGTAAGCAAGGCCAGGGAGATCAAGCATGAGAAGCATCGTCAAAGCCGTTGGCCTGAACAAATACTACGACCAGTTTCACGCCCTCAAGGACGTCAGCATCGAGGTCGAGCAGGGCGAGGTGCTGTGCATCATCGGGCCCTCGGGCTCGGGCAAGAGCACGCTGCTGCGTTGCGTCAATCAGCTGGAAAAGATCGACAAGGGCGGCCTGTGGGTCGATGGCGAGCTGGTGGGTTATCGTATCGTCGGCAACAAACTGCATGAGCTGAACGACGCGCAGATCGCCCGTCAGCGCCTGAGCACCGGCATGGTGTTCCAGCGTTTCAACCTGTTCCCGCACATGACCGCGTTGCAGAACGTGATCGAAGGCCCGATCCAGGTGCTCAAGCGTTCGCCCAAGGAAGCCAACGAAGAGGCCGTCGAACTGCTGGCTCGCGTCGGCCTTGCGGACAAGCGCCATTCCTATCCCGTCGAACTGTCCGGCGGCCAACAACAGCGCGTGGCAATCGCTCGTGCGCTGGCGATGCGGCCCAAGCTGATGCTGTTCGACGAGCCCACTTCCGCCCTCGACCCGGAGCTGGTGGGCGAAGTGTTGTCGGTGATGCGCGACCTGGCGCACAGCGGCATGACCATGATCGTCGTGACCCATGAGCTGGGCTTCGCTCGCGAAGTCTCCAACCGCATGGTGTTCATGGACGGGGGCCAGATTGTGGAGGCCGGCAGCCCGGAAGACATTCTAATAAGCCCACAAAACCCAAGAACCCAAAGCTTCATTTCTGCCGTTCGCACCTAAACCAGAACAAACGAGAACGACCATGAAAAAAATGATCCTCCCGACGTTACTCGCAGGCCTGATGGCCTCCTCCGCGGTCTTCGCTGACGTGCCCGCCAGCCTCAAGGAAAAAGGCGAAATCACCGCCGCCATCGTGCCGAACTACCCGCCGATGGACTTCAAAGACACCAGCACCAACACGCTGACCGGTCTTGACGTGGACCTCGGCAACGCGCTGGCCGAGCGTCTTGGCGTGAAAATCAAATGGCAGGAAACGGCTTTCGAACAGATGGTCAGCGGCCTGGTGACCAAGCGCTTCGACATCATTCTGTCGGGCATGACCGATACCGCCGAACGCCAGAAATCGGTGACGTTCATCGATTACTTCACCAGCGGCCCACAGCTGTACACACTCACCAAAAACACCGAGCTGAATCAGCCTGAAGACCTGTGCGGCAAGAAAGTCGGCACCAGCCGCCGCACCACCTGGCCTGCGGAAATCGCGGCGTGGAGCAAGGAAAACTGCGAGGCCAAAGGCAAACCCGCCATCGTCGTCAGCGGCTCCGAAGGCTCGGCCGATGCCCGTGCGCAACTGCGCCAAGGTCGTCTGGATGCTGCGATGCAAGGCAGCGAAACCATTCCTTACCTGATGTCGCAGGAGAAGGACACCTACAAGCCCATCGGCCTGGCGATCTCCAAGCAGTTCACCGGCCTGGGCGTGAACAAGTCCAATCCTGAGCTGGCGAAGGCGATTGCCGAAGCGATGCAAGCGATGGTCGATGACGGCACCTACGGCAAGATCCTGAAGAAGTGGGAGCTGGAACAGGGTGCAGTGGCCAAGGTCGGGATGGATCAGGGCAAATGATCGCCGCTTTGTATAGGTACGCCGACAAACTGTAGGAGTGAGCTTGCTCGCGATTGCGATCTGTCAGTCAGCATCCCTATGGCTGTTCGACCGACATCGCGAGCAAGCTCACTCCTACAGGCTCCGGGTCACGATCAAACAAGGACATAAAAACAACAGTGGCCACCTATTCCCTCGTCATCCGTCGCCTGATGGTCTGTTCGCTGACCATCGTCATGAGTCGCGCGATGACCAGCCCGTTACTCACGCTGTTTCTGAGCACCAAGCTGGGGTTGAATCAGCAGGACGTCGGGCTGTTGATGGGCATCGCGGTGTTCCTCGCGACGCTGCTGGGGCTGTACGGCGGGTACATCATCGATCGGCTGGAAAAGCGCAAGCTGCTCATTCTGGCGATGCTCTCCAGTGCCATCGGCTTCACGCTGCTGACCTTCGCCCAGAACGTTTACCTGACCACCCTGACCCTGGTGATCACCGAAACCGCCTCGGCGCTGTTCCTCATCGGCTCCAAAGCGATCATCAGCGAAAACCTCCCCATCGGTCAGCGCGCCAAGGTGTTTTCGTTGCGCTACACCTTGACCAACATCGGCTACGCCACCGGCCCCATGCTTGGCGTGCTGATTGCCGGGCAACTGCCTTTGGCGCCGTTTCTGATTGCCAGCGCCATCGCGTTCGGCAGCATGTTTCTGATGATCGGCATCCCGCCGACCGTGGCGGACAATCAAAACCAGCCGCGCAGTTTTCTCGACACCCTCGCCACGCTGAAGAGCGACCGTACGCTGATCCTGTTCACCGGCGGCAGCCTGCTCAGCACCATCGTTCACGGCCGCTACACGCTGTACCTCTCGCAGTTTCTGCTGGTCACCCACACCCCGGCGCAAGCCCTGAAAATCCTCTCTGCGGTGCTGGCCTGCAACGCGATCACGGTGATCCTGATGCAGTACCAGATCGGCCGTTTTCTCAAGCGCGAACAGCTGCCGTACTGGATTTGCCTCGGCACGGCGCTGTTCGCCGTCGGCCTGTTCGGCTTCAGCTTCGCCCAGACGACGGTGGCGTGGTGTGCGGCAATGTTCGTGTTCACGCTGGGCGAGATGATCATCTACCCCGCCGAGTACCTGTTCGTCGACACCATCGCCCCGGAACACCTGCGGGGCAGCTACCTGGGCGCACAAAACCTCGCGGCCTTCGGTGGCGCGATGAGCCCGGTGATCTGTGGTTATTTATTGATCAACTCGCCTGCGCCAACGATGTTTTACATGCTGGCGGGGCTGACGGCGGTGGGTGGAACGCTGTGCTTTTTGGCGGGGCACAATGCGAGGCTCACAACCGCTGACATCGCTCCCTGAACCAGCGGCTCGTTGCCCCTCGCCCTCATGCGAATGAATACCTGTAGGAGTGAGCTTGCTCGCGATTGCGGAGTGTCAGAAACGAATACATCAACTGGTAAATCGCGATCGCGAGCAAGCTCACTCCTACAGTGGATGGCGTACATCAGGCATTCCTGTGAAACCCGTGCGGCAATAAGCGTCTACCTCGCCGTGCCGAAATTGTCACTTTTCAAATCCGTCATAAACAGGCGAGTATGTCCGGCCTAGAGCTGTCCTTATTTCTATCTCCCTGACGAAAAGGATATCGAGCAATGAACCACCGCATTCTTGGCCAATCCGGCCTCAAGGTTTCGACACTGACGCTGGGCTCCATGATGTTCGGCGTGCAGACCAGCACCGAAGAGTCGCTGCGCATCATCGACAAGGCTTGGGATGAAGGCGTGAATTTCATCGACACCGCCAACGTCTACAACGCCGGTCGCTCCGAAGAAATCGTCGGTGAAGCCATTGCGTCCCGTCGCAGCGAATGGGTCTTGGCCACCAAGGTCGGCAGCAGTTCAGGCAACACTGCGCCGAACACCAGCGGTCTGAACCGCAAGCACATTTTCAATGAAATCGAATCCAGCCTGCGCCGCCTCGACACCGATTACATCGACATTCATTACCTGCACAAAGAAGACCACAGCACCCCGCTGGAAGTGACGGTTTCCGCCATTGGCGACCTGATTCGCGAGGGCAAGATCCGTTACTGGGGCGTGTCCAACTTCCGGGGTTGGCGCATCGCTGAAGTGGTCAATGTCGCCGAGCGTCTGGGCGTCGACAGACCCGTGATCAGCCAGCCGCTGTACAACATCGTCAACCGTCAGGCAGAGCTTGAGCAGATCACCGCCGCCAAGTTCTACGGTCTGGGCGTGGTCCCTTACAGCCCCTTGGCGCGCGGCGTGCTCAGCGGCAAATACGCGCCAGACGTTACGCCCGACAGCAGTACCCGTGCAGGGCGTCAGGACAAGCGCATTCTGGAAACGGAGTGGCGCACCGAGTCGCTGCACATCGCGCAGAAATTGCAGCAGTACACCAGGGATAAGGGCGTCGGCCTGGTGGAGTTCGCCATTGCCTGGGTGCTGAACAACCAGGCAGTGACCTCGGCCATCGTCGGCCCGCGCACCGAAGAACAGTGGGACAGCTACACCAAAGCGCTGAGCGTGAAGATCACGGCGGAAGATGAGGCGTTCATCGATTCGCTGGTCACGCCGGGTCATGCTTCGACGCCGGGGTTCAATGATGTGCAGCACTTCGTGACGGGTCGGTATCTGTAACTCCTCCGGCTTTCTGAATCCCTGTGGGAGCACATTCATTCTGGGCGGCATCCCGACGAAAATGTGTACAGGCGACGCATTCATGTCGACTGAGCACGCCTCTCGCGAATGAATTCGCTCCTACAGTTTGTTAGGCGAGCTCTGGTCGAGCGCCTCATTCCCAAGGCGCAGGATCACCAAACAACTGCCCCTGCACCCCCTGAATTCCCATCTCCCGCAGCACGACAAACTCCCCTTCCGTCTCCACCCGCTCGGCAATCAGCGGCAGATCGATGCTGTGCGCCGCCCGTTGAATCGCCTCGATGAACAACCGTTTGTGCCGCTCTTGATCAATGGCCCGAATGTAGCTGCCATCGATTTTCAGGTAGGCCAATCCCAGGCTCGACAGGTTGCCAATCATGCTGAACCGCCCACCAAAGTGCTGCAGCGCCAACGAATAGCCCAAATCCTTGAGACGGCGAGTCAGTGCTTCAAGGGCCTGCTGATCAGGCACCTGCTCCTCACCGATTTCCAGAATCAATCGAGGGGCCAGATGCGCGTGGCGCTTGAGCAGGTCCATGACCTCGTTCAACGCGCCCGCGTCGGAAAGCGTCGCAGCGGACAGGTTCAGCGCCAGCTTCTGGTCATGTCGAGGGAGCTGGTCGAAGACCGTTTCGAGCATCACCCGGTCGTGCCGCGCCGACCAGCCGAAGCGCTCGATCCACGGCAGGAATCGCCCGGCGGGCAGGGTCTGCGATTCGTCGTCGATCACCCGCGACAACACCTTGAAA
Source organism: Pseudomonas salicis (assembly GCF_057128705.1). Classification (NCBI taxonomy): domain Bacteria; kingdom Pseudomonadati; phylum Pseudomonadota; class Gammaproteobacteria; order Pseudomonadales; family Pseudomonadaceae; genus Pseudomonas; species Pseudomonas salicis. Next base: position 10,872 of record NZ_JBSKHU010000007.1, on the reverse strand, counting down.
TGCAGCACGCGGCTCACGTCGCGGGCGTCCATCACCGGCTGGAAAAACAGCTGAAAGCGGCGTTCGGTCAGGGCTTGATCCAGCAACTCATACCAGGCGTGGTGATCGTCCTCCAGACTCTCGACCGCGCTGTGCTCGATGCAGTACCAGATGCAATCAGTCTGGGTTTCGGCCTGGGACAGCGCCTGATCACCAAGGCCCAGCAAGGTCTGCGCAGAATCGCCAGGGCTGTACGGCGCCAGGCCGATATACGCAGCGGGGCTAACGTCCGACGCGCCGGTGCCAGCCAGGCTGCACAACGCCGTTTCCAGTTCATAGGCCAATTGCAGCGCTTCTTCCTTCACCAGCCCCGGCGCCAGCACGGCAAACTCGCCCCCGCGAATCCGGCTGATCAGCTGCCGCGCTTCGGCATGATTGAAACACTGGCGCACCAGCACATCACTGACGGCCACCAGCAGCGCATCGGCTTTCTGGCTGCCCAAGCGCTCGTTGAGCCCTGTCAGGTCGTTGACCCGCATCAGCAGCAGATAGCCCGAGCGGGCGTCCTCGACCTGACTGACGTGCGCGTGCAAACGCATGTCGAAATAGCGGCGGTTGGCGAGCCCCGTCAGGCTGTCTTCGTAGGATTCCATGCGCAGTTTTTCGGTGCGCTCGGCCTGTTCGAGAAACAGCGCTTTGAGCTTGTCGACCATCTGGTTCATGGCCTGCACCACCCTGCGCAGCTCAGGGGTCATTGGCAGTTGCGGCACGCTGAGAAATTCGCGGCGGCCAATCGCCTGAGACTGCTCGACCAGATAATCCAGCGGCCTGAGCTGACGCAGCAGCAGCCACGCCCCCAACAGAAAACTCACCACCCCACACAGCAACAACCAGCCTAGATTGCCCAGCGCGGACTGCCATAGCTTGCCGATGGCGAACATGGGATGGCTGACCACTTCAACCCGGGCCGCAGGCCGCCAGCCACGGCTGACAATTGCGCTGGCTCCTGCGGGCTGCAAGGCGATCAGTTCGATGAACCAGTCCGGCGCGGTCGCTGCAGGCACGGCGCTGCGCTCGACGAGGATTTTGCCCGTTGCAGGGTTTACCACGCGAATTCGCGCGTAATAGCCGCTATCGAAGATTGAGCTGACCATCAGGTCCATCATCGTCGGGTCATCCACCGACGGTGTCAGGGACAGCGCCAACGCCGTGGCTGCGTCTTGTGCGTGGGAGCGCAGTTGGTTCACGTATTGGTCGCGGGAGCTTTCCAGGCTGACCATGAAGCCGCCACTGAACGCGACAAGCATGAACACGCAGATGGCGAGCAACAGCTGTTTGAACAGGGTCATGGGCGATTCCTTGTTCTGTCGAATGGATCAGGGCGTGTTGCCCTCGACCGGAAAACCTTCGGCTTTCATCTTGTTCAACACGTCCTGCCAGCGGGACAGCTGTTTGATATCCCCCGCGATACTGTTGCTCCCTATGGTGGCGTCCGTGGCATCCGGCAACCAAACGCCCTCACCGTTGAAGGCATACACCGGCAGCAGGTCCTTGCGTGCGTCGGCCGGTTCGAGGCTGTCGGTCAGGCTGTCGAGCACGATCGGCTCGCCATCCCCGTCCGGGTAATACGTGAGCACCATATGCGGGCGCTCGGGGTTGAGGACCTTGACGTACGTGATCAGCAGCTTGTCGGCGGGCAAACCCCATTGCCGCAGGCTGAAATACTTGGCAATGGCGAAATCCTCACAGTCGCCAGCGCCCTTCCACAGCGCCTCGACAGGCGTGGCCCAATAATCGTCGACGCCCCATAAATCGATGTCTTCGACGTAATGCAGCTCCCTATTGAAGAAGAGGTTGACCCGCTGCAGCAGCTCCAGGTCGGTGGCAGGCCTGCGCCCATCGAGCATCGCCCGCCATTCATCGACCCGGTGGCGCCCCTCTATCGAAGCGCCATACAGCGCAGTCGCCCGGCGGGTGATCAGCGAGAAATCCCAGTCGGTACTCGCCAGACTCGCCAACACGACACCCGTCAGCAGAATCTGACAAAGCGTGCGTAGAGGGCGGTCGAGGACGAATCGGATCGCCAAGGCAGTCAGTCCATGGGATCGACCGGAGGTACTCGCTGTCGAGCCTCCAACCGAGGAAAATAATGGCATCTGGCGATCATTGCCTTGCGATTCAACGACTTCGATCGACTGCTGGCATGCGCGTGGAAATGCCTTGTCCAGGCGACCGTTTTCCGACGCCCCGTGTCGATGTCAGGATAGATCACCGTACGCACATGAATGTCAGAAAGCCTTGTAGAATGCGGGCCGCCTCGGCCGAGTCAAAGACTTTGCAAAGTTTGACAACGCCAGACACGGCCTCTAGTGTTCCATTGGATCCAATGCCCGATCAGTGAAGAAGAAATAACGATGCGCAGGACAGAGAAAGAGCAGTTTCTCCGAGAAATTCTAGGGAATGAACAACCGCCCGCGCACATGGCGCGCGCCGTTATTGAAGCGAAACTGCGTAGCGCGATTCTCGATGGCCGCTTGCCAGCCGGGATTGCCTTGCGCCAGCAGGAGCTGGCCACACTGTTCGGTGTCAGCCGTATGCCTGTACGTGAAGCGTTGCGCCAGCTTGAGGCTCAATCGCTACTGCGCGTCGAAACCCATAAAGGCGCCGTCGTTGCACCACTGATCAATGAGGACGCGACCGACGCCTACGCGCTGCGCATTTTGTTGGAGTCTGAAGCCCTGCGGCAGTCGATTCCGCTCCTCACCGCCCAGGACATTGCAACTGCCCGGGACTTCATCGAACAGCTTGAAGTTGAAACCGACTACACGCGGATCGGCACGCTCAACCGAATGTTCCACATGACGCTCTATTCCCGTGCGTCCAACAAACGCCTGCTCAAGCTGGTCGAGGACGGGCTGAACGAGGAAGAACGTTTTCTGCGTTTCAACCTCAAGTACATGGGGCTGGGCAAGCTGTCCCAGCACGATCACCTGGAACTGTTGCAGATGGCTGAGGCTGGCGCCATCGAGTCGACCGTCAGCGCCCTCGCACACCACTTGAACCGTGGCGTCGAAGCCATCAACGGATATCTGAAAAGCCGTCCAGCGGAAGTCGCCAACTCCGCCCCGGCGTCAAGGAAGCGCGCCCTCGTTGAGTGAGGTTTCAAAGACCGTGGATAGCGACTGTGCACGGTCCAGCATTCGCACCCCTGCCTGTGTTCGCCGCAAGCGAGCAGACGAGGCATGGGGCTGATCGAGCATCGTAATGTGCGATGCCAGCGCCGAAGGACCCGGCCCCACGGTTATCAGTAGCCCGCGCTTGCAGGCTTGGGAAAACCTGAGTGTACGCCGAGAAAAACAAATGGCTGATGGTTGTCAATTCCGGGCAACCCATCAAAACACGCCTGATCTGCTTTCCCCATGCGGGCGGCGATCCAGAGCAATTTCGTGACTGGTCGGAGGGCCTGGCGGATCACATCGAACTGGTCACCCTCCGTCTGCCGGGGCACGGCAGCCGCCTCAAGGAAACGCCGTACGATCAATGGGCGCCCTTGCTTGAAGACGCCTTTCTTGCGTTAGAACCTTACCTGACCGAGCCCCATGCTTTTTATGGCCACAGCTTCGGTGGCCGTGTCGCGTACGAGATGGCCCGATTAACCCAGGCACATTACCCGGACCTGACACGCCACCTGTTCATTTCCGGCTGCCGCAGTCCTGACAGCCAGCAGCCAGAGCCCTATCTGCACACGCTCCCCAAAAACGACTTCATCGACGCGTTGATCAAGCTCGGCGTAGCGCCAGACTCGATCCTGCACGACAAAAAACTCATGCGCCTCTTTGAACCGGTGATGCGCAGCGACCTTAAGCTCTCGGAATTGTGGTCGCATTGTCCCGACGGCGGGCTGAACATCCCGTTGACCGCCCTCTACGGCAGCGATGATCCGGTCGATACCGCCGTCAGCATGATGAACTGGCGCGCCTTCACCCGCCGCGAATTCGAGCTCATCGAAGTCTGTGGCCGTCATGACTTTCTAAAATCGCAGCGCCACCGCCTGCTGCACATCATCAATACACACCTGGGATTGCTGGGGGCGTGATCGTATTCACGCCCTTCCTGCCTGCATAAACCCCCTCTCCTCACGCTTGTAATTCTCTCTGCGTTAACGCAGCACTTTGCTGTGTTTCAGGCAAACTCGGCTCAAGAACACGCCTACAGTCGGTTTCGTAAACGCGATTCTCATGGAGCAACGAAAGGAGTTGTGCACAGGGCGGAGACGTAATGACGGACTTCTATCAACGTCGCCCACAAAATTCTTCCTAACCGATTATTCAGTGTAAGAGCAACGCTGAACGAGGCATTCGTTCATTATTATCGATTCTGACTCTATTGAGCTGGAAGGGTTGCTTGCATCCAAATAAAACATTGAGCGCGTGTTTTATCAGGCCACGTCACGTTCCGTTTTTAGTGCAAGTAAATATTCTTAAAAAGTAATTGCGCCCCAATTAAAAAGTGCTTTAACGTTTTCTCGTTGCCGCTTGATCGACGCCAAAGGCATCGATTTTCAAGGGCAACAAAGCGAACAGCCCCCGCAGCCTGGGCGGCTGCCCCCAACACGCTTCACTCTTGGACGACGTTTTGTTCACGGCCCGTGCTTGCCTGTTTTTCAACTAGGCGTGAAACAAACACCGGTCACACCGGTGCAGTTTCGCACCACGCCTAGAACACAGCGTTCGAACTCACACATTTCAAGGACGTCATCATGAACATTCAAAAACAACTATTGAACCGCAAGAAATCAGAACTAAGCGCTCACCCGATATTTTCTGAAATTGATTCTCTGGATGTATTGCGACGTTTCATGGAGGCTCATGTTTTCGCGGTCTGGGACTTCATGTCACTCACCAAGCGACTGCAACAGGAGCTGACCTGTACCCGGCTTCCGTGGCTGCCGCCCAAAGACCCGAAGGCCGCTCGCCTGATCAACGAGATCGTGCTGGGCGAGGAATCAGACGATCGACTCGATCATGGCCACTACAGCCATTTCGAGCTGTATCTGGATGCCATGCGCGAAGTCGGCGCCAGCACGACGCGCATTGAACGCTTCGTCGAGCTGCAAAAAGATGGCGTTCCGTACGAAGCAGCGCTGAACCGCGTTAACGCAGGTAGCGCCGAAGCAGGTTTCGTGCGGGACACCCTCGACATCGCCCTGAATGCACCCGCTCACAGCGTCGCCGCTGCCTTCCTGCATGGCCGTGAAAGCGTCATCCCGCAGATGTTCCAACGCATCCTCGACGACTGGGGCATCACGGCCAACCAGGCGCCGACCTTCCGCTACTACCTGGAGCGCCACATCGAAGTCGATTCGGAAGACCACGGTCCGGCTGCGGAATCACTGCTGGCCCGCCTGGTCGATGGCGACGAGCAACGCGAGCAGCAAGTCTACGAAGCCGCCATCGCGGCCGTGGAAAGCCGCATCGCGCTGTGGGATGCCCTGCGCGTGAGCATGCGCGAACCGGCGTTGGAGGTCAGTGCATGAGCCTGTCGCAGCACCTCGAATCCCCTTCAGCCCACACAAGGACGACATCATGAAAGCCGAAGACTATTTATCCTTTGCCGATGCCTGGGAAGGCCGTGCGACGATCCGCACCCGCCCGCGCCGCATCGTCGAAAACGACGAAAAACTCATCTATCCCCTGAGCCGCCAGCCGTTGGTGCTCAGCGACACCTTCACCCGCGAATGCTCGCACCTCCGAGATTTTGCGCTCATCCAGAGCCTGTACAAGTTCATCAACGACGTGGTGATCTTCGAGACTGAAATCGTCGACAAGACCGCTCGCAGCATCGCCAAGGACAACTTCGCGATCCGCTTCCCGTTCGCCTGCCGCTACGACGCCATGACCGTGGTGGTCGATGAGGACTACCACGCGCTGGTCGCCATGGACTTCATGCAGCAGACCATCGCCCTGACCGGTATTCAGCCGATCCATCTGCCGCTGGAAATCGAATTGAGCCGAGCGATTCCCGCTGCACTGGCCCTCGCGCCTGACCCTCTGCGCAGCGCCGTAGAACTGATCTGCGTGGCCATCGCCGAGAACACCGTGACCAATGATGTCGCGGCGTTCGCCAAGGACGACACGGTCAAGCAATCGATCAAGGGGCTGATGGCCGATCACTTGCTCGACGAAGGCCGGCATTCCGGGTTCTGGGCGCGCCTGGTGCGCATCTATTGGAATGCCGCGCCCGAAGAAGACCGCCAGACCATCGCACAGATCATGCCGGTGTTCATTGCTCAATATTTGACCAACGACATTCAGAAATCCTTTGATTTCGTGTTGATCGAGCATCTGCCGGTGTCCGAGCCGGTCAAGCAAGCCCTTCGGGACGAAACCCAGGCGATGAGCTTCCCGATCAATCGCCACCACCCGCTGGTGGGCAACATCGTGCGTTTCTTCAAGACAAGCTCAATGCTTGATTCACCCTGCGTGCAACACGCTCTGGCCGACTACTTGCCAGTGGGGGGAGTGCAATGAAACGTCTGGACATTGTGCTCATCGGCCACAGTCAGGCCCTCAACGAGCTAGGCGGGGAACTCGACAGCCATGGCCATCTGCTTCATCGAATCATTGATGCTCAGGCTTTGGAAGACAGTGAGCCGACGGGCTCATCGATGCTCATTGAGGATGGCACGCTGGATCTGGCGAGCGCGCGCCTACAAGCGTTCCAGACAAGCGTGCATCTGGGGCTTCGCGCGGGGCTGACTCCCGATGTGCAATCCGGATTGTCGCAGGTCGAATTGCTCTGCTGGTACGGGTCGGCCGTTGCGCAGCGCCTGATCGTGCGCGATACCGTGCCCACCGAGCCCTCTGGTAATGGACGCATGCTACGCGACCGTGCAGTGGCGACGTTGATCGATCATGTGGCGCTATTGGTCAGTCGTTTCTCCCGTGATCCCGAACATTTCGAGCGAGGTGTACGGATCGAACCGCCCCAAAGCGAATGGCAGGAGGGCCTGCACGCGCTGGATCGGCTGGCCTTCGAGCATCGCTTCAATCGCACGGCACAGCCGCACCTGCTCGGCATTGCGCAACAGCCTTTGGTAGCGCGGCTGGACCGCGCTTTCGCTACGTTCGCTGACCGTCGAGCCTTGAGCATCGACGGCGAACACATCAGCTACGACACCCTGCGCGCTCACAGCGTGGCCATCCAGGCACTGATGCAACGGCTTTTGCCGGGTGTGTCAGGCAACGAGCCGCCGGTCATTGGCATCTGCCTGCCGAAATCAGCAGCGTTGTTTGCCGGGATTCTGGCGATTCTGGGATATGGGGCGGTCTATCTGCCGCTTGACCCCAGCCAGCCCACTCCGCGTCAGCAGTACATCCTGGAGAATGCCAAAGCGGTGCTGTTGCTGCATGACGGCCAGCACCCGCTTGCCGGACCGTGTGTGCCGGGGCTGGATATCAGCCAGATAGACGTTGCTGAATCGCCTCAATCACTGATGCGCCAGACGGTCGGCCCTGATGCGCCCTGCATGGCGCTGTACACCTCGGGCACTACCGGGCATCCGAAGGGCGTGATGCTCAGTCAGCGCAACCTGAGCCACTTCACGGCTTGGTACGCCGAATATGTCAGCCTGTCCGAGCGCAGTCGGGTGTTGCAGTTCTCGACCTTAAGCTTCGACTCCTCGGTGATCGACATCTTCCCGACGCTGCTCAGCGGCGCTGAACTGGTGGTTGCCAGTGAGGATCAGCGACGTGATCCACTGCAGTTGGTGGAGCTACTGGATCAAAACCTCAGCCACGCCTTTCTGCCGCCCGCACTGCTGAGCATTCTACCTCTTGAAAAACCGCTAAACCTTGAACACTTGTGCACCGGGGGTGATGTCTGCGAACCCTATGTCATCGAGCGTCTAGCTGCGCAGTGTCAGTTCCACAACCTATACGGCCCCACCGAGGCCACAGTGCTGATCACTGCCGGGCAATTTCAGCCAGGCAGCAGCAATCGCAACCTCGGACGCCCGATCGCCAACAGCCAGTTGCTGATTCTCGACGAGCAGATGCAGCCTGTAGCCGAGCAGACGGCGGGAGAGCTTTACATTGTCGGGCCTGGCGTGGCGTTGGGTTATATCCACAACCCGACTCTGACGGCCGAGCGTTACGTGCAGATTCCACTGGGTGACGGAAAAACCCTGCGCGCCTATCGCACCGGCGACATGGGTAAATGGACCAAGGCGGGTATCGAGCTGGCGGGGCGCCGTGACAATCAGGTGAAGATTCGGGGTTTCCGCGTCGAGCCTGAAGAGATCGAGCATTGTTTGCGCGACAGCCAGCTGTATCGCCAAGTCGCGGTGGTCGTCGATGAGCAACGTCGAATCCTGGCGTTTCTGGCCCAGCCTCATGGCGCCGAACCCGATGCTGCACGCGCCCTGTTGAAAACCCATGTAGAACGTTTGCTGCCCGATTACATGCGACCTGCGGCGTACACCGAACTGGCGATCATGCCTTTCGCCAACAACGGCAAGGTTGATCGCAAAGCGTTGCTGCAATTGCCGGTGAACATGATCGAGCAGGTGCCACGTCGCCAACCGGACACAGAGAACGAACGCCTCTTGCTGACATTGTGGGCTGATCTGCTGGAGCTGCCGCCGGGGGATATTTCTACCGAAGAAAGCTTCTTCAATCTCGGAGGACACTCGATTTTGCTGTCGCAGATGTTGTTGGGCATCCGCGAGCAGTTTGGGCGGAGTATTCCAATCAACCGCTTCATCGAAGCCCCGACCCTGATCACTCTGGCCTCGTTGATCGACAACGACGGTACGTCCTCCTGGACCGTCAGCCCGCAGGCGATCAAGGATGCAATGAGGCCACTGGATCTGCCGGTGTTACCCGTGGGCAAGCTCGGAGACGTGCACAAAGTCATCGTCACCGGTGCCAACGGCTTTCTCGGCGTGCACATCGTCGAGGCGCTGCTGGCGTGGGGCGCGACGGAGGTGGCGTGTCTGGTGCGCGAGGGCAATGGGTCGACGGCCCAGGATCGATTCGTCGAATCCTTGCGTGAAAATCGACTGGAGCATCTGGACCTGAGCCGGGTGCGTGTCTATGCCGCCGACATTACCCAACCGCAGTTGGGATTGAGCGATGAGGTGTACGAACGGCTCGACCGCGACTTTGGCGCGCTGGTGCACAACGCGGCTAACGTCAACCACGTGCAGGATTACGAAACGTTGGCCAAGGACAACGTCACGCCAATCTTTGAATGCCTGCGGTTGTGCGAAGGACGCAGCAAGAAGGTGTTCAACTTCGTCTCAACGCTGTCAGCATCGAGTGCCGTTGACGCCGATGGCAGCGTGCTGGAGGCGCCTGCTGCTGACACACCGCCGATCTACATCAAGAATGGCTACAACCTCTCCAAATGGGTCGCGGAACGCGTCCTGCAAAAGGCTCGCGAGCAGGGGGTTTGGGTCAACATCTACCGGCCGGGCAACATCGCGTTCAACAGCCTGACCGGCGTCTGCCAGCCTCACAAGAACCGCTTGATGCTCATGCTAAAGGGCTCGATGCAATTGGGACAAGTACCTGATTTCTCGATGACCTTCGACCTGATGCCCGTCGACTTCCTCGCCCGCTTCATCAGCTTTCATAGCAGCCGTTATCAGCCTGCTCGCGCCGTATTCAATCTCCACAACCCTGAACCTCTGAGTTGGAGCGGCTACGTCGATGCGTTTCGGGAAGCGGGTCGCGAATTCGAGATGGTCAGCGTGGCGCACTGGCAGACCCAGCTCAATCGGGTCGACAGCCAGAACGCGCTGTTCGGCGTGCTCGGCTTCTATCTCGACGGCTTCGAAGAGGACATCGGCGACATCTCAATGATCGCCTATCAAAACGCTCTCGCCGGCGTGCAGCGAATGGGCGAACGCTATCCGCAAAAAACCCCGGCGCTGCTGCGTAAAGGCTGCGACTACCTGAAAGAAATTGACTTCATCTAACCGCAACACCCACGTACGTAATGGAGATCGACATGAACGCAACCAACAAAATCGACGCACTGAAACCCGACACCCTGATCGCCAATCCGACTGGCACGCCTGTGGTGTCGTCAGTCCAGGTCGCAGCGCGAGCGGACGAGGTATGGCAAGTCGTTGGCGACTTCGGAGGATTCACGAAATTCATTCCGGCCCTGGGCAGCATTAAAGTGATTGGTAGCGGTGTTGGTTCGATCCGGCACAAGTGCTTCAAAGAGGGAGGGCTGGAAGTGGTCGAGCAGCTCAACTCGCGTAATGAAAAGGCGTATTCGATGACGTGGACCACGATCTATAACAATCTGGGCGTTGGAAATCTGTGGGCCTCAATGACCGTGCTGCCCGCTGGCGAAAGTAGCTGTGTTGCGACCTGGACCATCATTGCCGAGCCGGGTGAGGGGAATACAGCCAGCGCCATGGAGTTTCAGACATTCCTGCAAGGCTTCGCAGATGACGCGATGAGCAATGTGCAGAAGCTGTTTGGCTGATCTGCTCTGAATACACGGCCAGCTTCGGTTTCGCCTGAGCGTGCTTTTCGTTTGATGGCTGGGGTTCTGTTATTTGCCCCCTGAAACGACAAAACCCCATCTGCGCGAGCAGATGGGGTTTTGGAATTTAATCTTGACGATGACCTACTCTCACATGGGGAAACCCCACACTACCATCGGCGATACATCGTTTCACTTCTGAGTTCGGGATGGGATCAGGTGGTTCCAATGTTCTATGGTCGTCAAGAAATTCTGTAGCCGATCCGTTACCAGGTAACGTGTCAGCGAAAATGAGTGACCTTCACTTATAAAGACAAAACCCCATCTGCTTTCGCAAATGGGGTTCTGGAATTTAATCTTGACGATGACCTACTCTCACATGGGGAAACC